>NZ_JBIVVC010000004.1:100101-308285 GCF_044757485.1 Streptomyces sp. NPDC091272 | reverse complement strand
CTGATGGCCGTAGGAACCTTTTTCCCCGGGCGAGGCACCCTCGTCGAGGAGAAATACCTCGAAGGCAAGGCAGCCGGCCAGGCCGAGGGCAAAGCCGAAGGCAAAGCAGAGGGCAAGGCCGAAGGCAAGGCTGAGGGCAAGGCCGAAGGCAAGGCTGAGGGCAAAGCCGAGGGCCAGGCCCAGGCCCTCCTCCAGCTCCTGCGCGGGCGCGGCATCCCCGTCACTCAAGACGTGACGGATCGGATCACGGCATGCCGCAACCTCGCCACCCTTGAGCGCTGGTTCGGACAGGCCATCACCGCCACCACCGCTCACGAAGTGTTCGCAGACGAACCGGACGACGCCCCGGCACCGAACGCCCCCGAAGGAAACCCGGGGCAGTAGGCCCAGACTCCGGCCCGCACCACCCGGAGGAACCTGATGGCCGTAGGAACCTTTTTCCCCGGGCGAGGCACCCTCGTCGAGGAGAAATACCTCGAAGGCAAGGCAGCCGGCCAGGCCGAGGGCAAAGCAGAGGGCAAGGCCGAAGGCAAGGCTGAGGGCAAGGCCGAGGGCCAGGCCCAGGCCCTCCTCCAGCTTCTGCGTGGGCGCGGCATCCCCGTCACGCAAGACGTGACGGAACGGATCACGGCATGCCGCGACCTCGCCACCCTTGAGCGCTGGTTCGGACAGGCCATCACCGCCACCACCGCTCACGAAGTGTTCGCAGACGGACCGGAAGACGCCCCCGCACCGGACGCGCCCGAAGGAAACCTGGGACAGTAGGCGCCGACTCCCCGGCGCCCGCCACCCGTCCCTTCATCAGCGGTTTTCGGAGCGTTCTCGTCCGCTTCTTTTCGGGCGCGAACGCTGCCCTCATGCAGCAGAAGACACCTCGCGTCAGGGCCCTCGCCTACTCCCTGACCGCCGCCGCCGTGCTCGCCGGGCTCACCGCCCCGGTCGCCACCGCCTCTCCGGCCGCCCGTCCCTCCGAGGGGCGGCACGCCTCCGAGCGCATCCCCTTCACGGCCGCCGAGGTCACCGCCCAGCGCGACGGCTCGTACAAGATCACCTGGAAGGCGCCGGGCGTGCGGCGCGTCGCCGTGCGGGCGGACGGTCGTACCGTCGCCCTCGGCGGGTCCGTCGGGTCCGTGGTGGTCAGGGGGCTGTCCGGTACCCCCGACCGGCAGTGGTTCGACCTGGTGCCCGACCGCGGAGCCGAGCTGCGCCTCGCGGATCGCCTGGTCAAGCTCGACGGCACCGTCAACTTCCGTGACGCGGGCGGCTACCGTACCTCCGACGGCCAGTGGGTGCGGATGGGCGTCGTCTACCGTACCGACGCGCTGGACAAGCTCACCGACGCCGACCTGGCCAAGCTCAAGCGGCTCGGCATCGACACCGACTACGACTTGCGCACCGCCTCCGAGCGCACCTCCGCCCCGGACCGCGTTCCCGCCGGTGCCCGGTACGTCGTCGCCGACGTCATCGGCGGCTCGTCGGACCTCTCCCAGCTTCCCAAGACCGCCGCCGCGGCCGAAGCAATGATGATCGAGGGCGAAAAGGCGATGGTCAGCGGGAAGACCGCGAAGGCGGCCTACTCGACCGTCTTCGAGGGCATCGCCGACGACGCGGTCGGCTCGCTCTACCACTGCACGGCCGGCAAGGACCGCACCGGCTGGTCCAGCGCCGTACTCCTCACCGCGCTCGGCGTGCCGAAACAGACCGTCATGCGGGACTACCTCGCGTCCAACACCTACCGCGCCGAGGCCAACGCCGCCACCCTCGCGGCCATGCCCGCCGACCTCGCCGCCGTCTACAAGCCGCTGCTCGACGTCCGCGCGGAGTACCTGAACTCCGGCTTCGCCGAGGTCAACGACAAGTACGGCTCCTTCACCTCGTACCAGAAGCGGGCCCTCGGCCTCGACAGCATTGACGTACGGAAGCTGAAGGAACAGCTGCTGGTCGGCTGAGGCACGTTGCGCAGGGCGAGCAACGCCTAGACCGGGTCCGGCCTCTTCCACTCGTCCGCGAGGAGGCCGAGCAGCACCTCGTCCAGGAACTCCCCCATCACCCACGCCGACGAGCGCAGCACGCCCTCCCGGACGAAACCGTTGCGTTCGGCGGAGCGCAGCATCGCGTCGTTGTCCGCCAGCGTCTCGATCTGGAGCCGCCGCAGGCCTCGTACGACGAAGCCGTAGTGGCACAGCGTCGCCACCACGTCCGTGCCGTAGCCCTTGCCGCGCGCTCCCGGCAGCAGTCCGAGGCCGATGTGCGCGGCGCGGTGGTGGTTGTCGATGCCCCACAGGTTCGCCGCGCCGATCAGGGTGCCGCCCGCCAGCTCAACCACCGAGAAGGAGGCGGTTGCCTCCTGCTTGTCGTCCACCACCAGCCGTGGGTCCTGGTAGCCGGGGGTGATCGGGCGCCAGGGCCCGGCCTCGGCCCGTGAGGCGTTGACCACGTCGTCGTAGAGTTCGGCCCGCAGGGTCGGGATGTCTTCGTCGTGCCGGGCCCTGAGCCCTACCTTGTTACCTCGCAGCATGCAGGCTTCTTATCCGACCGGACGAGCCCGCGGCAAGCGAATACGCCCCGTAGACGACGTGCAGACGACCCGGGAGGAAGCCCGCGTGGCCACCATCCACCGCACCACCATGAAGCCCACCAAACTGGAGCTGCTCACCGAGTGGCTGCCCCGGCAGAAGTGGTTCGAGGGCAACACCGCGGCCCCCGAACTGGCCAACGCAGGCGGGTTCCGACTGGACGACCCCGAGGGCTTGGTCGGGATCGAGTTCATGGTGGTCACGGACGCCTCGGGAGGCGCGCCTGTGGCGTATCTGGTCCCGCTGTCCTACCGCGGTGCGGCACTGGACGGCGCCCCGGACGAGGCACTGATCGGCACCTCCGAGCACGGCGTCCTCGGTACCCGGTGGATCTATGACGGTGCCCACGATCCCACCCTGATGGGCGAGTTGGCCGCCCTCCTGCGCGGCGACGCGGCGCCGCAGCAGCAGAACGAGAGCGACGCCCCCGACCCGTCCGTCACCGTTCAGGGCCACGATCGAGAGGGTGCTCAAGTCGGCGACCGCGGCGGCAACGAGATCCGCCTCCACCGCGTCCTGCGACCGGCCGAGGCCGCGCACGAGCCCCCCGTGCACCTCACCGCCGGGTGGTCCTGGCCGGACGGCACCCCCGCGCGGGGCGTGTTCGCGAGCATCGGCTCGCGGTAGGAGCCCCGACTCCCGCTCCGGGAGTCCCGTCTCCCGTTCCGCCGACGCTACTTACCCGGCCACAGCCCCTCCCCCGTCAGCCCCAGCAGCTCGATCGCGTTGCCCCGTACGATCCGGTCCACCACGTCCGGGGCGAGGTGGCCCATCTGGCCCTCGCCGACCTCCTTGGACTTCGGCCAGGTGGAGTCCGAGTGCGGGTAGTCGGTCTCGTAGAGGACGTTGCCGACCCCGATCGAGTCGAGGTTCTTCAGGCCGAACGCGTCGTCGAAGAAGCAGCCGTAGACGTGTTCCGTGAAGAGTTCGGACGGCGGGCGCAGCACCTTGTCCGCGACGCCTCCCCAGCCCCTGTTCTCCTCCCAGACCACGTCGGCGCGCTCCAGGATGTACGGGATCCAGCCGATCTGGCCCTCCGCGTACATGATCCTGAGGTTCGGGAAGCGTTCGAACTTGCCGCTCATCAGCCAGTCGACCATCGAGAAGCAGCAGTTGGCGAAGGTGATGGTGGAGCCGACGGCCGGGGGTGCGTCCGCCGAGGTCGAGGGCATCTTGGAGGACGAGCCGATGTGCATCGCGATGACCGTGTTCGTCTCCGCGCAGGCCTGGAGGAAGGGGTCCCAGTCGTCCGTGTGGATGGAGGGCAGGCCCAGGTGCGGGGGTATCTCGGAGAAGGCGACGGCGCGCACGCCACGGGCGGCGTTGCGGCGGACCTCGGCGGCGGCGAGTTCCGCGTCCCACAGCGGGACGAGGGTGAGGGGGATGAGGCGGCCGTGCGCCTCGGGGCCGCACCACTCCTCCACCATCCAGTCGTTGTACGCGCGCACGCCGAGCAGGCCGAGTTCGCGGTCGGCCGCCTCGGTGAAGGTCTGGCCGCAGAAGCGCGGGAAGGTCGGGAAGCAGAGCGCGGACTGGACGTGGTTGACGTCCATGTCGGCGAGCCGGTCGGGGACCGAGAACGAGCCGGGGCGCATCTGCTCGTACGTGATGACTTCGAGCTTGATCTCGTCCCGGTCGTAGCCGACCGCCGTGTCGAGCCGGGTGAGGGGGCGGTGCAGGTCCTCGTAGACCCACCAGTCGCCGATCGGGCCCTCGTCGCCCTTCTCACCCATCACGGGGGCGAACTTGCCGCCGAGGAAGGTCATTTCCGTGAGGGGCGCGCGCACGACGCGCGGGCCGACGTCGCGGTACTTCCTGGGGAGCCGGTCCTGCCAGACGCCGGGGGGCTCCACCGTGTGGTCGTCCACCGAGATGATCTTCGGGAAGCTGTCCATGACCGTCACCGTACCGCTGATCTGACGATCCGTCAGGTGGGTGTGGGCGCTCTTTCTGCCCGCATCCCTGAGGTTCCTCTGAGGTTTCCGTACTGACGCACTCGGCATGGACAGGGCAAACTGGCACTTGCCATACGGGGTGCTACGGGAAGTAACGGCAGGGGGCCTGCAATGGACGGCATACCGGGCGCGGCGCCGGACCGCGTCCCCGACGCGTCCGAACTGCGCTTCAGTCTGCTCGGACCGGTACGTGCCTGGCGCGGCGGCGAGCCCGTGCCCGCGGGCTCGCCGCAGCAACGGGCCCTGCTCGCCCTGCTCCTGCTGCGCGACGGACGCACCGCCACCGCCGCAGAGCTCATCGACGGCATCTGGGGCGAGGAGCCACCGTCGCAGGCGCTGGCCGCGGTGCGCACGTACGCCTCCCGGCTGCGCAAGGCGCTCGGTGCGGACGTACTGGTCAGCCGGGCGGGCGGGTACGCGATCCGCCCCGCAGACGGCGCGCTCGACCTCGCGGTGGCCCGGCAACTGGCGGCGGACGCCGACAAGGCGCGTGCCTCCGGGGAACGGTGCGAGGCACGCACCCTGCTGAACAACGCGCTCGGGCTGTGGGACGGCGAGGTGCTGGCCTCCGTACCCGGCCCGTACGCCTCGTCGCAGCGCGCCCGGCTGGAGGAGTGGCGCCTACAGCTCACGGAGGTCCGGCTCGACCTGGACCTGGAGTTGGGCTGCCACGCGGAGGCCGTCTCCGAGCTGACCGCGCTCACGGCCGCGCATCCGCTCCGCGAGCGGCTGCGCGAGCTGCTGATGCTCGCCCTGTACCGCTGCGGGCGGCAGGCGGAGGCCCTGGCGGTGTACGCGGACACGCGCCGGCTGCTGGCGGACGAGCTGGGCGTGGACCCGCGCCCCGAGCTCTCCCGGCTCCAGCAGCGCATCCTGGCGGCGGACGAGGAACTGGCCCGGCCGGTCGAGGCCCCCGCCGCCGCGGCGCCGGCCGCCGTGCTGCCTGCCCAACTCCCGGCATCGGTACCCGACTTCACGGGCCGTGCGGCCTTCGTACGCGAGCTGGGCGACCGTCTCGCGCACGCCGGTACGAGCGTCATGGCGGTCTCCGCGCTGGCGGGCATCGGCGGTGTCGGCAAGACCACCCTCGCGGTGCACGTGGCGCACGCCGCACGCCCGCACTTCCCGGACGGCCAGCTGTACGTCGACCTCCAGGGCACGGGCGCGCGGGCGGCGGAACCGGAGACGGTGCTCGGCGCGTTCCTGCGCGCGCTCGGCACCCCGGACACGGCGATCCCCGACTCCCTCGACGAGCGCGCGGCCCTCTACCGCTCCACCCTCGACGGCCGCCGGGTCCTCGTCCTCCTCGACAACGCACGGGACGCCTCGCAGGTCAGGCCGCTCCTCCCGGGCACCCCCGGCTGCGCCGCACTGGTCACCGCCCGCACCCGGATGGTGGACCTGGCGGGCGCGCACCTCGTCGACCTGGACGTGATGTCCCCCGACGAGGCGCTCCAGCTGTTCACCCGGATCGTGGGCGAGGAGCGGGTGGCCACCGAGCGGGAGGCCTCGCTGGACGTGGTGGGCGCGTGCGGCTTCCTGCCGCTGGCGATCAGGATCGCGGCGGCCAGGCTGGCCGCCCGCCGCACCTGGACCGTGTCCGTACTGGCGGCGAAGCTGGCCGACGAACGCCGCCGCCTCGACGAGCTCCAGGCCGGCGACCTTGCGGTGAAGGCGACCTTCGAGCTGGGCTACGGACAGCTGGAGCCCGCCCAGGCACGCGCCTTCCGCCTGCTGGGCCTGGCGGACGGCCCCGACATCTCCCTCGCGGCGGCGGCAGCGGTGCTCGACCTGCCGCTGTACGACGCGGAGGACGTGCTGGAGTCCCTCGTCGACACCTCCCTCCTGGAGTCGGCGTCCCCGGGCCGCTACCGCTTCCACGACCTCGTACGCCTCTACGCACGCGCCTGCGCGGAACGCGACGAACACCCCGCGGCCGGGCGCGGGGCGGCGCTGTCCCGGCTGCTGGACTTCTACCTGGCGACGGCGGCCGGGGTGTACGCGCTGGAGCGGCCCGGGGAGCGCGTGCTCGACCACTTCGCGAGCACCACCCGCCCCGGGCTCGTCTTCGGGAGCCGTGAGGCGGCCCTCGACTGGCTGTTCAGCGAGGCGAACGGGCTGCTCGCCTGTGCCCGCCAGACCGCAGGAACGGGGATGCTCCGGCGCTCGGCCGATCTGCTCATGGCCGCTGTCGACCTGGGTGAGACGGGAGCCAACTCGCTCCAGTTCACCCGGGCGGCCACGGAGGTGAGCGAGGCGGCGCGCGAGGCGGGGGACGCCCAGGCCGAGGGGCGGGCCCGCACCATGCTCACCCATGTGCACAGCGTCTCGGGCCAGTTCGCGGAGGCCGAGCGGGAGGCCGGGCGTGCACTGGAGCTCGGCCTGGCGTCCGGGGACCCGGTCGCCTCGGGGCAGGCACCCAACCAGCTCGGCATCATCGCCCTGTACGAGAACCGGCACACGGACGCCGAGGCCCATCTGACCCAGGCCCTGCGCGCATTCCGCGCGGACGGCAACAAGCCGGGCGAGGCCGCGGCCCTCTGCAACCTCTCCCGGGTGCTCCTGGCGACGCACCGCACCGCCCAGGCCGTCGAACTGGCCCGCCAGGGCATCCGGATCTACGAGGAGTTCGGCACCGGTCTGGCGCTGCGGCTGGCCAACGGCAAGTACGCACTGGGACTCGCGCTCACCGGCGCCGGCCAGCACCGTGCCGCGGACGCCGTACTGCTCGAAGCCCTCGACACCTTCACGGAGAGCCGCCAGCAGTTCTGGCAGGGGATGACCCGCTTCCGGCTGGCCGAACTCCAGCTGGCGCAGGGCGAGCCGGCGCGGGCTGCGGCCCAGGCCGAACAGGCGCTGTCGCTGCTCCACGGGATCGGCGGGGAGTGGCGGCGCGCCAACGTACTGACGGTGCTGGGCCGGAGCCTGTCGCTGCTCAACCAGTCCGGGCGCGCGGAGGTCTGCTGGCAGGAGGCGCTGGCCATGTACGAGCGGCTCGGCTCTCCGGAGGCCGACGAGGTGCGGGGCCTGCTGGGCCGGGTCGCCGCGGCCTGAGCGCGGTGCGGTTGCGCGCGGTGCGGTTGCGCGCGCGTTCATCGTTCGTTTATCGCCGCACGGCACTCTCGTACTTAACGATCCGCCGTGTCGGGGGGCAGACGGGTCGTTGCCCAGCCGTATCGCTATGGTGCGGCTCGCAAGATCCGCCCGGCGATCCACGGGGGAACCGCCGGGCGGACCGCACGACCCAGTACGTCCACTCATTCAGGGAGTTGACCTTCATGGCCGACATCAACGCCGCCAAGCCGGAAGACGCGCACGCCTCCAGCGAGCCCGTCACCACCCAGGACGCCCACGCGTCGAGCGAGCCCGTCAAGCCCAAGGACGCTCATGCCTCCGGCGTCGGCGCGTCCACCGAGGATGCCCACGCCTCGTCGGAGCCGGCCAACTAGCACCATCTCGCACGGGGGATCGGCCGCGGCGGCGCGGAGGGGGAGCCGCCGCGGCCGAAGTTCTTCGGGCGAAGGCTGCGTGGGGGGCCGGCACGACGGCCAGGGGCAGCCCGCACGCTTGCCGCATACACGTACGTACCGGCGCAACCCGTGCCCCCGTTCCACCCTCCTCCCGTACGAGACCACCTCGGAAGGACCGGAATGACCGCCCAGCGCCACCCCTCCGCCACCACCGACGAAGGGCCCACCGCCTCGCTCCTGCCCCGGCCCGACCGTACGACGGCCGCCCTGCGCACGGCGGTCGCCCGCCTCGTGCCCGCGCAGCTCCCGGAGATGGAGCGCCGGCTGGAGGAGGCCCTGTCCCTCGCCGCCCGCACGGGCAGCCTGGCTCCGCTGACGGCGTTCCTGGAGAGCTGGGCGGTGACGGTGGAGATAGCCAGAGCGCCGGCGACGGCGCTGCGTCTGCGTGAGGCGGAGTACACGGCACGGGCGGCGGACCCCGGCTCGGCGCAGTGGCGCTCGGCGATGGACGAGATCGGCGCGGTGCGGCAGGAGGCACGGGCGGCGCTGAGCGCGTGAGGGCGTACGCCACCGTGTGAGTGGAGTTGTCATGTGACGGGGTACGCCACCGCGTGCGCGCCGCTGTCATGTGATGGGGTACGCCACCGCGTGACCTGCCCGGTCACCCCTTGCGGGCCCGCAGCTCCCCCTTCACCACCTTGCCGCTCGCGTTGCGCGGCAGGACGGGGAGGAATTCGACCTCCCTCGGGACCTTGTAGTTCGCCATTTCGCGGCGGGACCAGGCGATCACGTCGTCGGCGGTGAGGGTGGTCGCACCGTGGCGTCGGACGACGTACGCCTTGCCGACCTCCCCCAGGCGCGGGTCCGGGACGCCGACGACGGCGGCGTCGGCTATGTCCGGGTGCAGGAGCAGAAGCTGTTCGATCTCGGCGGGGTACGCGTTGAAGCCGCCGACGATGAACATGTCCTTGATGCGGTCGGTGATGCGGAGGTTTCCCGAGGCGTCGAGGACGCCGACGTCCCCCGTGCGCAGCCAGCCGTCGGACGTGACCGCGGCCGCGGTGCCCGCCGGGTCCTCGAAGTAGCCCTGCATCACGTTGAAGCCCCTGACCAGGACCTCGCCCGGGGAGCCAGGTGGTGCCTCGACCCGTACCTCGGTACCGGGAATGGCGCGGCCCGAGGTGGTCGCGACGGTTTCCGGCGCGTCGCCCCTGCGGCACATCGTCACGAAACCGGACGCCTCGGAGAGACCGTACGCGGTGAGGACCGTGGCGATGTGGAGTTCGGAACGCAGTCGCTCGACGAGCTGGAGCGGGACGACGGCGGCCCCGGTGACGACCAGACGCAGGGCGGTCAGGTCGTGCGAGCAACGGGACGGGTGGTCCAGGAGTGACTGGTGGAGGGTCGGCGGACCGGGGAGCACCGAGATGCGTTCGGCGGCGATGTTGGCGAGGACGGTGTCCACGTTGAAGACCGGCTGCGGCACCATCGTCGCGCCGCGGGTCAGGCAGGCGATGATGCCGGCCTTGTAGCCGAAGGTGTGGAAGAAGGGGTTGACGATGAGGTACCGGTCGCCCTCACGCAGACCGGCCAGGTCGGCCCAGATGTCGTAGGCGCGGAGGGTCTGGCCGTGAGTGATCACCGCACCCTTGGGACGGCCGGTGGTACCGGAGGTGTAGATGATGTCGGAGGGGTCGCCGGGCGAGATCTCGGCGGTACGTGCGCGCACCGCGTCACCGCTCACCGCCTCGCCGCCCGCCAGGAAGTCCTTCCAGGTCAGGAAGTCGGGCGGGGCCGCGTCGTCGGCGAGAACGACGACGTCGGTGAGGTACGGGAGCCCCGGAAGGGGGCCGCCACCTGCGGGACTGCTCCCCGGGCCGGGGAGCGGGTGCTCGGTGGGGGGCATGCTGGCCGGCGCGGGCGGCGGATCCTCGGCAGGGGGCGCGCCTGCCGACGCGAGACGCGGAACTTCGGCAGGGGGCACGTGCGCCTGTGCGGGCGGCGGATCCTCGGCAGGGGGTACGTGCGCCTGCGCGCGGTGCGGAACTCCGGCAGAGGGCACGCTCCCGCCCGCGTCCGGGCCGTCGCCTCGCCCGCCGGGTGCTGCCGCGTGGCCGTCGCCTCCCCCGCCGGGCGCTGCCGCGTGGCCGTCACCCCCTCCGTGGGCCCCCGGGCCCGCGCCCCCCGGGCCCGCGCCCCCCGGGCCCGCGCTCCCCGGCCCCTCCGACGCCGCCCTCCGCAGGGACGCCACGTACGACGTGCCCAGGAACGTGCCCGTGACGAAGAGGAGTTTCGTGCGGGATGTGCCCAGGACGTAGGCCGCCTCCGCGCCCTTGAAGCGGGTGTTGAGCGGGACGAGGACCGCGCCCGCCGTGACCGCGCCCAGGGCCGAGACGATCCAGTCCAGGGTGTTGGGGGCCCAGACCGCGACCCGGTCGCCCCGTCGGACGCCACGGGCCATGCACGCCGCCGCCGCGCGCTCGACGCGTTCGCCCAGTTCCGCGTACGAGACCCGGGTGCGGCCCTCGGCCACCGCCTCCCGGTCCCCGTACCGGCCCGCGGCGTGCCGCACCAACTCCGGGACGGTGTTCCACAGTGCCTTCCACTCCACGTCACCCTGTGCGTCGAACCGCATCGCAAGCCCTCCCACACCACTAGCTGACTATCCGTCAGATTAGCTGTAGCCTGACGCGCTGTCAGCAGTCAGGACCGTTGCGGAGGTGGCCGGGGAACATGCCAGCAGCACTCAAGGACGCGACTGCGATAGTCGGAATAGGACAGACCACCTTCGCGAAACAACTCGGCGGCAGCGAGAAAAAGTTGGCCTGCCGCGCGATCCTCGCCGCGCTCGACGACGCGGGCATCGACCCCGCCGAGGTCGACGGCCTCGCCTCCTACACGATGGAGGAGACCGACGAGGTCGAGGTCGCCAAGGCCGTCGGCGCGGGCGACCTGACCTTCTTCTCCAAGGTCGGCTTCGGCGGCGGCGGTTCGTGCGCGACCGTCGCGCACCTGGCGTCCGCGATCGCCACCGGACAGGCGAGCGTGGGCGTCGCCTGGCGGTCGCGCAAGCGCGGCAGCGGCCCGAGGCCCTGGAAGAACACGGCGGTGCAACTGCCGACGCCCGCCCAGTGGACCCGCCCCTTCGGTCTGCTCCGGCCCGCCGACGAGATCGGCATGCTCGCCAGGCGCTACATGCACGAGTACGGCGCGACCCGTGACCACCTCTTCAACGTCGCCCTCGCCTGCCGCAACCGGGCCAACCAGAATCCCGCCGCCATGATGTACGAACGGCCCCTGACCCGGGACATGTACATGACCTCCCGCTGGATCAGCGAACCACTCTGCCTCTTCGACAACTGCCTGGAGACGGACGGCGCCCTGGCGTGCGTGATCGTCTCCGCCGAGCGGGCCCGCGACTGCCGCAGAAAGCCGGTGTACGTGCACTCGGCCGCCCAGGGCCTGCCCGCCCAGCACCACGGCATGGTCAACTACTGGAACGACGACCCGCTCACGGGCCCGGCCTGGACCGCCGCCCGACACCTGTGGAAGCAGGCCGACTTCGGGCCCGACGACGTCGATGTGGCGCAGATATACGACGCGTTCACCCCGCTCATCCCGCTGTCCCTGGAGGGGTACGGGTTCTGCGGTCGCGGCGAGGGCGCCGCGTTCACCGAGGGCGGTGCACTGGAGAGCGGTGGCCGGCTGCCGATCAACACCGGCGGCGGCGGGCTGAGCGAGGCGTACGTGCACGGCTTCAACCTCATCAACGAGGGTGTGAAACAGCTGCGCGGCACCTCCACCGCCCAGGTCCCCGGCGCCGCCACCTGCCTGGTGACGGCGGGCGAGGGCGTCCCCACTTCCGCACTTCTGCTGAGGAGTTGAGCCCGATGAGCGAGCCGTCCGCAGACCTCCTCACCCCCGTCGTGGACGACGACGGGGCCCCCTTCTGGGAGTACGCGGCGCGCGGTGAGCTGCGCGTACAGTCCTGTGCCGACTGCGGCGAACTGCGCTTCCCGCCCCGGCCCTGCTGCCCGTACTGCCACTCCTTCTCCTGCGACTGGCGGCTGATGAACGGCAAGGGGGTGCTGTGGTCGTACGTCGTGCCGCACCCGCCCCTCCTGCCCGCCTACGCCGCCCAGGCCCCGTACAACGCGGTGATCGTCGAACTCGCGGACGCCCCCCGCATCCGGCTCGTCGGGAACGTGGTGGCCTCGGCGGACGCCGCACTGGACTCGGTCGACCGGGGGCGGCTGCGGATCGGGGCGAAGGTGCAGGTCACCTTCGGCCGGCTGCCCGACGGGACCACCGTGCCGCGCTGGCTCCTGGAGCGGCCGTGAGCCCCCGTACGGGCGTGCGCGACGAGCGGAGGCTGCCGTGAGCGCGCCGACGGGTGTGCGCGACGAGCGGGACAAGGACACCGGCGTCGCGGTCGTCACGCTCGACCGGCCGCAACGGCTCAACGCCATCGACCTGACCGCAGCCGAACAACTGGCGCACATTTGGCGGGAGTTGCGGTTCGACGAGTCCGTGCGCGCGGTCGTCCTGGCGGGGGCGGGCGCGAAGGCGTTCTGCACCGGCATCGACCGCTCCACGGTCGTACCTCAGCCGCCCTCCCCCTACTCGACGGACGACCCGCTGCTGACCGTGGGCCCGAAGGCGAACGACCTCTGGAAGCCGGTGATCGCCGCGGTCCGGGGCATGGCGTGCGGCGGGGCGTTCTACCTGCTGGGCGAGGCGGAGTTCGTGGTGGCGGGCGAGCACGCCACCTTCTTCGACCCGCACACCACGTACGGGATGGTCAGCGCGTACGAGACAGCCCTGCTCGCCCAGCGGATGCCGTACGGCGAGGTCGCCAGGACGGCGCTGATGGGCACGGCCGAGCGGATGTCGGCGCGGCGGGCGTACGAGGTGGGGCTCGTCTCCGAGGTGACGCCGGACGGCGACGAGCTGGCGGCGGCAGTGCGGTCGGCGGAGATCATCGCGCGGCAGCCGACGGAGGCGGTCCAGGGAACCGTACGGGCCGTGTGGGCGACGAAGGAGGCGGCGCGGGCGCAGGCGTACGCGCTGGCACCGCACCTGATCGCGCTGGGGAACCTGCCGGCGGCGCGGCAGACGGAGCTGTTCGGCGGCCGGGGGAAGGAGCGGAACGACTTCCGGATCCGCTGAACGGGCCGCCCGAACCTGGCGGGCCGACCACAGCCCGCCAGTGCCCCGCCCGGTCAGGAGCTGGTGCGGGTCACGTACTTGACCTCGCAGCGGCCGACCAGCGACTCGGACTCCTTCTTGACGTACGGGGTGGTGACCTCGGAGGTCTGGGACCGGCCCGGGGCGACGGCGCTGATGCTCGCCGTGCGGGTGCCGACGGCGCTGCCGCCGTTGGTGAACTTCACCGTGAAGTTGTAGGTGTAGCTCTGCGAGGAGCTGCTGTTCGTCGCGGTGATGCCGGCGATCAGCCCGCGCGACGGGTCGTACTTGCAGTCCGCGATGCGCAGGTCGCGGGAGGCGGCGCTGCTGCCACCGGTGCCCGACCCCGAGCCGGTCGTGCTGCCGGAGCTGCTGGAACCGGAGTCGCTGCCACCGGTCGTGCTGGACGAGCTGTCGCCGCCACTGGAACTGCTGGAACTGCTGCCGCCGCCGCAGCCGCCTCCGTGGGAGCCCCGGGCTCCGGTGAGTGCGACGACCGCGATGCCGAATACGGCCACTGCTCGGACATGACGAAGCTTCATCGCTTCCAACCCCCGTGGTTTTGACGCTGTCCGGGACGACTCCGACCGGAGTGACCGGAGTATGAATCCCGTAAGGACATGTGCATGACACTGTATAGCGCCACAGACGCCAGGGCGGAGCCGGCCGGTTCCCCGTTCCGCCAGGCCGGCGGTTCCCTGTTGCCCAGGTCGGCCGGTTCCCCGTTTCCCAGGCCGGCCGCCCCTGTTACCTGGTCGTGCGGCCGGTGGCCGTTCCCTTCACCGCGTCCAGTGCGTAGACGCAGCGGTCCTTGCTGCACGCGTAGACGATTCCCGCCTCCGCGACCGGTGAGCCGGTGATCTCGCCGCCCGTCTTGAGCTTCCAGCGCAGCTGGCCGCCCACCGCGTCCACCGTGTAGAGACAGTGGTCGGCCGACCCGAAGTGCACCCGGCCGTCCGCGACGACCGGCGCGCCGACGAGTTCCCCGCCCGCGGCGAAACGCCACTTCGGCGTCCCGGTCACCGCGTCCAGCGTGTACAGCGCACTGCCGCTGCCCACGTGCACATGGCCGCCCGCCACCAGCACCGGCTGGTTCGACTGCCGGGACTCGGTCGCGATGCGCCAGCGGTCCTTGCCGGTGGAGGCGTCCAGGGCGTACACCGTGCCGAGGTAGTCTGCCAGGTAGACGCCGCCGCCCGTGACGGCGGGGCCAGGTGCGAACGCGGGCGCGCAGAGGAACACCGCGGGTGCCTCGAAGTGCCAGCGGACCCGCCCGGAGCCCTGGTCGATCGCCAGCACGCGGGTCCCCGCGGAGACGTACACATAGCCGTCCTCCGCCGACGTCACCCGCACCGGCACCCCGCCGCAGGACGCCGCGTCCCCCACCGGGTAGGACCAGCGCTCGATGCCGGAGCGCGAGTCCAGCGCCCGCAGCCTGGCGTCCTGCCACACATACACCGTGTCCCCGTGCAGCTCGGGCCCGGCCTCCGGTGTCTCGAAGTCGCTCTGCGCGCCGGTGATCTCCCACAGCTTCTGCCCGTTGGACGCCTCCCAGGCCTGTACGCCGCCACCGCGCGTGCCCGTGACGACGGTGCCCCGCACCGCCTTCAGCGAGTACACCCAGGCGTCGCTCTGCAGGCGCCACCGCTCGGTGCCATCGGCCGCGTCCAGGGCGTAGAGCGTCGGCCCGTCCGAGGCGTGGATCCGGCCGCCGGCCACCGACATCGCCCAGGCGACGTCACGCGTCTTGAACTGGCGCCGGCCCGAGGCCACGTCCAGGGCGTGCACCTCGAAGGAGGTGACGTAGACGAGGTCTCCCGCCACCGCCGGGGTGCCCCACACGTCGTTGGACATCCGGAACCGCCACGGCCGCCACCCGACGGGCGAGGGGAGTTCGGGGGACGGCGGCGGTACGGCCGCCGGAGGTGACGGGACGCCGTTGGGGACGCCGCCCGGCGGGCGCACCCAGCCCGTCGCCGGTCCTGCCGCCTCGGCGACGGCCGCGGCCCCGTGCCCGTCGGCCACCCGGGGGCCGGGGCCGATCGGCACCTTCGCCCCGGCGAGCCGCACCGGACCGTCGGCGTACGAGGGCGGGGGCGCGGCCTGCCCGGTGCGCGGGTCGCCGCCACGGACGCCACGCGGTGGCGGGTACGGCGGCGGGTTCTGCGGGCGCGGCGGCGGCGAGGGCTCACGCCTCGGCTGCACCACAGGGGGAGCGACGGTCCGGCCGCCGCCCCTGCGCAGTTCGATCATCGCGGTGGCACGGGTCGGCAGCCAGGCGGACGCGGTGCCGCTGTCGTCCCCGCCCGAGGAGAAGAGGTGTGGTGCGAGCTGTGCCTGGAGGTCGGCGGGGCTGGGCCGCAGCGCCGCCTCCATGCCCATGCAGGAATCGATCAGCGGACGGAGTTCGTCCGGCAGGCCTCCCAGGTCGGGGCCCTCGCGCAGCAGCATGAAGACCGTCTCGACGGGGTTCGCGCCGTGGAAGGGGGCGTGCCCGGTCGCGGCGAAGACGAGGGTGGAGCCGAGCGAGAAGACATCACTCGCGCCGGTCACGCTGCGCGAGTCCCTGGCCTGTTCGGGGGACATGTAGGCGGGCGTGCCCACGGCGACGTTCGTCATGGTCAGGCGGGTGTTGGAGACGCCCGACGCGATGCCGAAGTCGATGACGCGCGGCCCGTCCTCCACGACGAGGACGTTGGACGGCTTGAGGTCGCGGTGGACCAGCCCGGCGCCGTGGATGGACTGGAGCGCCTCGGCGATGCCTGCGGCCAGCCAGCGCACCGCGTTCGCGGGCATCGGCCCGCACTCGTTCACTATTTCTTCGAGCGAGGGAGCGGGCACGTACGCCGTCGCCAGCCACGGCACGGCCGCCCGCGGGTCGGCGTCCACCACGGCCGCGGTGTAGAAGCCGGAGACCGCGCGCGCCGCCTCGACCTCACGCGTGAAGCGGACCCGGAACAGCTGGTCCTCGGCGAGCTCCGTCCGCACGGTCTTGATCGCCACCCGGCGCCCCGAGGCGGACCGCGCCAGATAGACGAGCCCCATCCCGCCGGCCCCGAGCCGTCCCAGCACCTCGAACGGGCCGATCCGCCGCGGATCGTGCTGCGTGAGCTGCTCCACTTGCCTGCCACCTCCCCGTACCAGGCCGCGAACCACAGCCCCGGGGGCATTCTTCCTGCCGAACGCTGTACTGGCTAACCCGAGGCCGGAATGGAATGTTTCCCCCCATTCCGTACACGTTTCACGCTGAACTCGCACCGATCCGGAGCGCGCGGTTACGCCTTCTTGCCCCGGAACGCGGGGTCACGCCCCCAGGTTCGGCCAGCACCGCGGAGTCACGCCCCCGGGTTCGGCCAGCACCGCTGGGTCACGCCCCCGGGTTCGGCCAGCACCGCTGGGTCACGCCTCCGGTTCGGCCAGTACCGCGAAGACCGCGCCCTGATTGTCCATGAGCACCGCCATCCGCCCGTACGGGGTGTCGAAGGGCGGCTGAGTGATCCGTCCGCCGAGCCGCCTGGCCGTCTCCGCGGCCCCGTCGCAGTCCTCGACCACGAAGTACGAGAGGAAGTGCGCCGGCATCTCGGCCGGAAGCGCGTCCGACAGGACGCTCCGCCCGCCGATCGCGGTGTCGTCGCCCGGCTCGGTCCCGGCGGGGGACCAGATCCGGAAGTCCACCCCGGCCTCCTCGGAGAGGTCCTTGCTCGCGAAACCGAAGACCTGTTCGTAGAAGCGGTCGACGCGCTCCTTGTCCGCCTCGCGCACATGCGCCTCGGTCCAGCAGAAGGAGCCAGGGGCGGCGGTCTGCTCGAAGCCGGGGTGCGTGCCCGCCTGCCAGACGCCGAAGACGGCGCCACCGGGGTCGGCGATCAGCGCCATCGTGCCGAACGGGCCCACCGGCATGGCGTCCATGACGATCTGTCCGCCCGCCTCCCTGGCCCGCGCGACGAGGGCGGCGGCGTCCGGGGTGGCGAAGTAGATGCCCCAGGCGGTGGGCATCCGGCCGTCCGGCTTGGGGGCGAGCGCCGCGACGTTCTTCCGGTCGGCGCCCTCTCCCACGTACGCCTGGGTGTAGTAGCCGTAGGTCTTGTCGGCGGGCTCGTCGAAGGTCCAGCCGAACAGCTCGCCGTAGAAGCGCCTGCCCGCCCGGACATCGGGAAGCGTCACGTCCATCCAGCAGGGCACACCTTCTGCGAATGCGGTCATGGACCGATCCTTCCCGCTCTCGGAAATCCCCGCCCGGAGATATCCACCGAAGTTGTCCACAGGCTGTTGATAACACTATTGGGGGACGGCGCCCGGCGCCCTGCCGGGTACCGCCATTCGAAGCCCGGGACCTCCGTCGGAGCCCCGCACGACCCCTGCACGGCCCCGGCCACCCGCCCAGAAGCGCCCCTCGTCCACCACAACCGGCCCAAGATGTCCCAACTCTGGCCGGAAACCCATTTGCACTCGCCGAATCGCGCTCCGATCACCCCTCGGTAAGCTGACGGCATGACAGGACAAGTACGCACCGTCGACGGCCGCGTGGCCGGTCGACGCGGTCAGGCGACGCGGCAGAAGCTGCTCGACTGCCTCAGTGAAATGCTCAGCTCGTCCCCCTACCGGGACGTCAAAGTCATCGACGTGGCCCGCAAGGCCGGGACTTCACCCGCCACCTTCTACCAGTACTTCCCCGACGTGGAGGGCGCCGTCCTCGAAATCGCGGAGGAAATGGCAAAGGAAGGGGCGGGGTTGACCGACCTCGTCGCCGGCCGTTCGTGGGTCGGCAAGGCCGGCGCGCAGACCGCCGAGGAGCTCGTGGACGGTTTCCTCGACTTCTGGCGGAAGAACGACGCGATCCTGCGGGTCGTCGACCTCGGCGCGGCCGAGGGCGACAAGCGGTTCTACAAGATCCGTATGAAGATCCTGAACTCCGTCACCAACTCCCTTACGGACACCGTGAAGGAGCTCCAGGCGAAGGGCAAGGTCGACAAGGACATCAGCCCCGCCGCGATGGCCGGTTCGCTGGTCGCGATGCTCGCGGCCGTGGCCTCGCACCAGAAGGGCTTCACCACCTGGGGCGTCAAGCAGGCCGAACTGCGGCCCAACCTGGCACAGTTGGTACACCTGGGCATTACCGGCAAGAAGCCCGCAAAGTAGTACGGAGCACGCCCCGTACTCGTACCGGACGAACCCCACCAAGTCCTGTCACCCGATGGCGGACCACACCAGTGGTCCGCCATCGGCGTACCCGGACCGCGCGGGGCCGCACCGCCGCCCCGTACCTCGTGAGGCGCACCGCCACCGCGTACCCGGACCGCACGGGGCCGCCCCACCACCGCGTACCCGGGCCGGGCCGCACCGCCACCGCGCACCCGGACCGCACGGGGCCGCACCCCCGCCCCGTGCCCGGACCGCACCGGGCGCACCGTCGCCGCGGCCGGTTCAGCGGCGTTCGATACGGAACAGCCGGATCTCCCGCTCGATGCGCCGCTGGTACGCGGCGTACGGCGGCCAGAAGCGCAGCACCGCCTGCCACGCCTGCGCCCGTTCCTCGCCCGTGAGCAGCCGGGCCCGCACCGGGATGTCCTGACCCTCCCAGCTGACCGAGACGTCGGGGTGCGCGAGCAGGTTGCCCGTCCACACGGGGTGCCCCGGGCGGCCGAAGTTGGACCCGATCAGAATCCAGGTCCCCCTCTCCTCCTCCGGCATGCAGGCCAGCGGTGTCACCCTCGGCAGACCGCTCCTCGCGCCGCGCGCGGTGAGGATCACGCCGGGCAGCATCCGCGTGCTGAGCATGGTCCTTCCCTTGGTCAGCCGGTGGACGGTGCGGTCGACGGCGGGGATGACGTGTGGGGCGATACGCGCGAACACCACCGTGGACGACACCTTCTGGATCAGCCGCACCCCGGCACTGCTGCCGGTGCGCGCCCCGCCCCCGGCCTTCCCCGTCGCTCTGCCTGCCGCCTTCTCGGCCATCAGCCGACCTCCGCCCTTCCGTCGCCCTGCTGAAATATCCCCGCCCGGTCCGCCGCGTGCGCGCGCAGCCGGTGCACGGGGCCGAAGAGCAGTTCGTCGGCGGCGCCCCGCTTGAAGTACAGATGCGCGTCGTGCTCCCAGGTGAAACCGATGCCGCCGTGCAACTGGATCGCCTCCGACGAGGCGCTGCGCAGCGCCTCCAGCCCCTGGGCGAGCGCCAGCGCCCCGCCGCCCGCCGGGTCGTGGGCGGCGTGGTACGCGGCCGAGCGCGCCGCGGCCGTCTGCACGTACACATCTGCGAGCCGGTGCTTGACCGCCTGGAAGGAGCCGATGGCCCGGCCGAACTGCTCGCGTGTCTTCACGTACTCGACCGTCCGCTCCAGCGCCCGGCCCGCGGCCCCGACCGCTTCCGCCGCGAGGGCGGCGGCGACCCCGCAGCCGGTGGCGGCCAGCGCACCCGCCACGTCGGCGTCCTCGGAGCCGAGCAACTCGGCCGCCACATGCCGGAATTGCACGACCGCCTGCGGCCTGGTCTCGTCCAGGGACACCTGCCGCACCCGGGCCAGCCCCTCCGCGTCCCTGGCACGTACGAGGAACAGCAGCGTCCGGCTGCGCGCGAAGCCCCCGGTGTGGGCGGCGACGAGCAGCAGGTCCGCGCTGTGTCCGTCGAGTACCTGCTCGGCCTGCCCGTACAGCACCCACCCCTCGTCGCCGCGCCGCGCCTGCACCCCGCCGGAGCGCCCGCCGCCCGCCCAGTCCGTGGCGGTGTTGTCGCCGGTCAGCCCGAGTGCGAGCGAGAGCGCAGTGCCCGCGACGGCCAGGGTGGCCGCGGTGCGGCCCGCGGTGATGTCCGGCAGCAGGGCCGTGCGCTGGGCCTGGGTGCCGAGTGCGGCGATGAGCGGGGCGGCGAGCAGGGCGGTGGCCAGCAGGGGTGAGGGAAGCAGGGCGCGGCCCGTCTCCTCGCAGGCCAGGGCGAGGTCGGCGGCCTCGCAGCCCACACCCCCGTACTCGGCGGGCAGCGCGAGTCCCGGCAGCCCGAGCTCCTCGGCGAGCTGCCGCCAGAGTTCGCGGTCGTACCCCTCGGCGGTCGCGGTGGCGGACTTGACCTCGTCCGGGCCGCACCGCTTGGCGAGCAGGTCGTGCAGGGTGCGGCGGATCTCGTCCTGTTCCGCGGTGAAGGCGGCCGTGAAGGCAGCCGTGAAAGCGGTTCCGCGACCTGGCGCCCGACCTGGTGCACGACCTGGTGCACGACCTGGCTCGGGGCCGGGCTCGAAAGCGGCGTCCATCTGGTGTGCTCCTCCCCTGAACTGACGGGGCGTCATGCTAGGCCCGGCTTCCCTCAATGCCCATAGCCACGTGCCCCCTTGAGCATCTGATGTACCGTCAGATTTATGACTACCTCCTCGCGAAGGACCCCCGGGGCCCGCAAGGTCGCCGTCGTCGGTGTCGCACTCTCCGACTGCGGCCGGGTGGACGAAGCCACCCCCTACGCGCTGCACGCCCAGGCCGCCCGCCGGGCCCTCGCCGACTCGGGACTCGACCGCTCGGTGATCGACGGCTTCGGCTCCGCCGGACTCGGCACGCTGGCCCCGATCGAGGTTGCCGAGTACCTGGGGCTGCGCCCGCGCTGGGTGGACTCCACCGCGGTCGGCGGCTCCACCTGGGAGGTGATGGCGGCGCACGCCGCGGACGCGATCGCCGCCGGTCATGCCAACGCCGTCCTGCTGGTGTACGGCTCGACGGCCCGCGCGGACATCAAGGCCGGGCGGCGCACCTCCAACCTCTCCTTCGGCTCGCGCGGCCCGCTCCAGTTCGAGGTGCCGTACGGCCACACCCTGGTCGCCAAGTACGCGATGGCCGCCCGTCGGCACATGCACGAGTACGGGACCACCCTGGAGCAGCTCGCGCAGGTGGCGGTGCAGGCGCGGGCGAACGCGGCGACGAACCCGGACGCGATGTTCACCGCCCCGCTCACCGTCGACGAGGTCCTGGCCGGCCCGATGATCGCGGACCCGTTCACCAAGCTGCACTGCTGTCTGCGCAGCGACGGCGGCTGTGCGGTGCTGCTGGTCGCCGAGGAGTTCGTACCGGACACGGCGAAGGCTCCGGTGTGGGTGCTGGGCGCGGGATCAGCCGTGTCCCACACCACCATGTCGGAGTGGGAGGACTTCACTGTCTCCCCGGCGGCGGAGAGCGGCCGGCTGGCCTACCGCCGGGCCGGGCTGGGCCCCGCGGACGTGGACATCGCCGAGGTCTACGACGCCTTCACCTACATGACCCTCGTCACCCTCGAAGACCTGGGCTTCTGCGCGAAGGGCGAGGGCGGCGCCTTCGTCGGGAAGGGGCGGCTGCTGCGGGACGGGGAGCTGCCGACCAACACGGACGGAGGCGGGCTCTCCGCCTGTCACCCCGGGATGCGCGGACTGTTCCTCCTGGTCGAGGCGGTACGCCAACTACGCGGCGAGGCCGGCCCCGGCCAGGTCCACAAGGCGGGCGGCCGACTGCCCGAGGTGGCGATAGCGTCGGGTACGGGAGGCTGGTTCTGCTCATCGGGAACGGTACTGCTGGGCCGCTGACGGGGCGACTC
This sequence comes from Streptomyces sp. NPDC091272, assembly GCF_044757485.1. Taxonomy (NCBI): domain Bacteria; kingdom Bacillati; phylum Actinomycetota; class Actinomycetes; order Kitasatosporales; family Streptomycetaceae; genus Streptomyces; species Streptomyces sp. NPDC091272. The sequence goes on along the minus strand of NZ_JBIVVC010000004.1, from coordinate 286,552 downwards.
GGGGGCGGGAGGGGCGCGGTGGGGCGCGTCGGGGCGCGGTGCGTCGGGGCTGGGCACCTCGCGGTAAGGCGCGGCACGGCACGCACCGCGGGGTACGGCGCGGCATGGCAGAGCACCTCGGGGTATGCCACGGCCGGGCAGAGCACCTCGGGGGACGGCACGGCCGGGCACCTCGGGGTACGACGGGCACGGCACGGCACCGTACGGCAGGGCACCTCTCGGCACGGCGAGGCAACGCACCTCGGGGGTGCGACGCGCGGCACCGCACAACAAGGCACCTCTCGGCACGGCAGGGCCCCGCACTGCACCGAAGCCGGCGAACATCGTCCCGCGCAACGAGTACCGGCCCGCGCCGCGCCTCCTGACGGCACAATCACCTCATGACGAGCACCAACGCCCACGACGGCACCCACTCCGACTCCCCCGCCGCGGCCGACCCCTCCGCCGAGGCCGAGGCCCGCGACTTCCGCAGCCTGCTGCACTCGCTCCGGGTCTGGGACGGCGTCGAGCTGCCGGCCCTCGACCCGGCCGCCGCGCCCGCCGATCCGCTGCCCCTCTTCCGCAGTTGGCTGCGGGAGGCGGCGGAGGCCGGCCAGCCGGAGCCGCACACCATGAGCCTGGCCACCGCGGACGCGGACGGCCGGCCCTCGGTCCGTACGCTGATGCTGCACGACGCGGACGCGGCCGGCTGGCACTTCGGCACCCACAGCACCAGCCGGAAGGGCCGTGAGCTGGCCGCCCGCCCGGACGCCGCCCTCGGTTTCTACTGGCAGGCGCAGGGGCGCCAGGTCCGCGTCGAGGGCCAGGTCCTCTCCGGAACCCCGGAGGAGGCCGCGGCCGACCTGCGGGCCCGCTCGACGGGGGCGCTCGCCGCGGCCCTCACCGGTCGGATGAGTGAAGTACTGGATTCCCGCGCGGAGTTGGCGGGCGCGTCCGAGGCCTCCTGGAACCTCGCACAGATCGATCCGGCCGCTGTCGCCCCCACCTGGACGCTGTACACGCTGGAGGCCACGGAGGTCGAGTTCTTCCAGGGCGACACCCGCAGGCAGCACGTACGACTGCGGTACCGGCGGAACGGCGCGACCTGGACGCGTGACCTCCTCTGGCCGTAGGGCCGACGGGCCGACGCGGGCCCGGACCGGCGAACCGGCGCGAGCCCGGAAACGCGGCCTGCTCCGACCGCAGGGCCCCAGTCACCCCCGGGGCCCCAGGGCCTCTGCTCCGACCGCAGGGCCCAGTCACCCCGGGGCCCCAGGGCCCCGTACTCACCCGCGCCCGGCCGCCGCGGCCACCCGGAAGACCGGCACCACATACCCTCCGGCCTCCGCCTCCCCTGCCTTCCCCGACTCCCCCGCTCCCCCTGCTCCCCCCGCTCCCGCCCTGAAGCTCACCTCCAGTTCCGCGCCCACCGCCAGTTCCCCCTCGGCGCAGTCCACGATCTCCGTCATCATCCGGGGCCCCTCGGCGAGATCGACGACGGCTGCGACGTACGGCACCCGGTCGCCGAACGGCGGGAGGTCGTTCCTGTGCACCACCGACCAGGTGTAGAGCGTCGCCCGGCCGCTCGCCCGCTCCCACCCCACCTCCTCGCTCCAGCAGTACGGGCAGAACTCGCGGGGGTAGTGGTGCGCGCGCCCGCAGTCCGCACAGCGCCTGATCAGCAGCCGGCCCTCAGCGGCTGCCGCCCAGTAGGGCCGCGTGAAGGCATCCGCGTCGGGGACGGCCGCGTTCCCCGTCATCGGAACAGTCCGATCGCCGCGTCGAGGGACCAGGTCTGCCAGGACATCGCGAGGAGCGCGACGAGCGAGATCAGCGCCATCATCGCGTTCTGCCCCTGTTCGGCCCAGTCGTGGATCATCAGCACCAGGTAGAGGAGGTTGAGCAGCAGCCCGCAGACGAGCGCCACCGGTGTGAGGAAACCGAACACCAGGCCAAGGCCCAGTGCGAGTTCGGCGTACACGACGACGTACGCCATCGCCTTCGGCCGGGGTGCGACGACCCGCTGGAAGCCCTTCCCCACCACCGGCCACCTGTGTTTGCCCGCCACGTCGGCGGCCCAGGCGATCCCTGTTCCGCGCTCGAACCAGCCCTTCTTGTCCTTGTGGCGCCAGCTCTCCAGCCACCACAGCCCCAGTCCGATACGCAGCACGGCGAGCCACTCCGCGCCGCCGAGCCAGATGGTCTGCATGCGGACCACTCCTCACCACAATGTTTCTGACGGTACGTCAGTTCAGCCGAAGCGACGGCGCCGCGCAAGGGTGGTGCACCGTTCCCCGCCCGGCCCGCGTGATCAATTCGCAACCGATTCCGCTCTTGTCCGAGACCCATCAACACCAGGCGCGGTTACGCTCACGACTCATGGCCCCCACTCCCAGTGACCCCAGCGGCTCCGGCTTCGCGACGACCAACGACCGCCCCGTGTACGTCATCGGGGCGGGGCCCGGCGGTCTGGCCGCGGCGGCGGCACTGCGGGCGCGGGGCGTACGCGCCGTGGTCCTGGAGAAGTCCGACCGGGTTGGCGCGTCCTGGCGGGCCCACTACGACCGGCTCCACCTGCACACCACACGCCGGCTGTCCGGCCTGCCAGGGCTGAGGATGCCGCGCTCCTTCGGCCGCTGGGTCTCGCGCGACAACGTGGTGCGGTACCTGGAGAAGTACGTCGAGTTCCACGAGTTGGAGATCGTCACGGGCGTCGAGGTCTCCCGCGTCGACCCGGCCGACGACGGCACGGGCTGGGTCCTGCGGGCCAGCGGCGGCCGGGAGCTGACCGGCTCGGCTGTCGTCGTCGCCACGGGCCACAACCACACCCCCCGCCTCCCGGACTGGCCGGACTCGGACGCCTACAAGGGTGAACTCCTGCACGCCTGCGACTACCGCAACCCGGACGCGTACGCCGGCAAGGACGTCCTGGTCGTCGGCGTGGGCAACACGGGCGCGGAGATCGCAGCCGACCTCGCCGAGGGCGGCGCGTCCCGTGTCCGTCTGGCCGTACGCACCGCCCCGTACATCCTGCGTCGCTCGACGGCGGGCTGGCCGGCCCAGCGCACCGGCATCCTGGTGCGGCGCCTCCCGGTGGGCCTGGTCGACCGGGCGGGTGACGTCGTCTGCCGCATCTCGGTCCCCGACCTCTCCCCCCACGGCCTCCCCCGCCCCACCTCCGGGCTGTACTCGCGCGTGAACGAGGGCGCGATCCCGGTCCAGGACGTCGGCCTGGTCGCGGCGGTCCGCGCGGGCAAGGTGCAGCCGGTGGCGGCCCTCGCGTCCTTCGACCCGTCGTCCGGCGCCGCCGTGCTCGCGGACGGCACCGAGCTCACTCCCGACGTGATCATCGCGGCCACGGGCTACCACCGTTCACTGGAAGGCCTCGTCGGCCATCTCGGTGTCCTGGACCCCCGGGGCCGCCCCACCACCCACGGCGGCCGTACCTCCCCACAGGCCCCCGGCCTGTACTTCACGGGCTTCACCAACCCGATTTCGGGAATGATCCGTGAGATGTCGAGGGACGCGGAACGCATCGCCCGCACCCTCTCCCGCCCGACCAAGCGCTAGGAGCCACCAAAGGGTTGCCTCCGCCCTGTTCCTGACGGACCGTCAATTCAGTAATCTGACACTGCGTCAGTGAATTGCCAATCCGGTCTCCGATCAACGAGCAGGAGCGGGCTCAGCGATGCTTGGATCAACACACGGCACTCTCACCTCCGGTCTCCGCGCCCGCGTCGTCGCCTGTGGCGACGAAGCCCGATCAGCCGCCGTCCACGGCACCACCGCCGCCGCGACCAGGGCGCCGGGCGCCCCGGGCGCCGCGACACCGGACGCGGCGGCCGCCGGCACCGGGACCTCGGCAGCCGGCACCGACGACCTGGACGTCAGCGGACGCCCCCTGCACGCTCCCGTGCCCGACCTGGACCGGTTCTTCCGCCCGGAGTCCGTCGCCGTCGTCGGCGCCTCCGACGCCGAGGGCAGGCCCAACACCGGGATCACGCGACAGCTCATCGCGTGGGCCGAGCGCGTGGGCGCCCGTCTGCACCCCGTGCACCCGAGCCGCCCCTCGGTCTTCGGGCTGCCCTGCGTCCCCACCGTCGCCGACCTTCCCGAACAGGTCGACCTCGCCGTGCTCCTGGTCAAGGACCCCCTTCCGCTGATCGGCCAACTGTCCGCCTGCAAGGTCAGGTTCGCCGTCGCCTTCGCCTCCGGCTTCGCCGAGACCGGGCCGGAGGGCGCCGAGGCCCAGGCCCGCCTCGCGGCGGCCGTCGCGGACTCCGATTCCGGGTTACGGCTTCTCGGACCGAACACCAACCTGAACGCCTTCGAGCAGTTCCGCGACGACCTCGAAGGCCCGGCCATCGCGCTCATCACCCAGTCGGGACACCAGGGGCGGCCCGTCTTCTCCCTCCAGCAGATCGGCGTGCGGCTCTCGCACTGGGCGCCGACGGGCAACGAGGCGGACCTCGAAACCGCGGACTTCATCTCGTACTTCTCGCAGCAGCCGGAGGTCGGAGCGATCGCGGCCTACATCGAAGGTCTCAAGGACGGCCGGTCCTTCCTCCTGGCCGCCGACCGCGCCGCCCGCAACGGCGTGCCCGTCGTCGCCGTGAAGGTCGGCAGGACCGAGACGGGGGCCCGGACCGCCGCCTCCCACACCGGGAAGCTGACCGGCGCGGACGACGTGGTGGACGCGGCGATGCGGCAGTTCGGCGTGATCCGGGTCGACGGACTCGACGAGCTCCAGGACACCGCGGCCCTGCTGGCCCGCGCCCGCAGGCCGAAGGCCGACGGCGTCGCCGTGTATTCGATCTCGGGCGGTACGGGCGCGCACTTCGCGGACCTCGCGACGGCGGCAGGGCTCGGCCTTCCGACCCTGAACGCCGCCAAGCAGGCGGAGCTGCACGAGTGGATACCGGAGTACCTGAACGTCGCCAACCCGATCGACAACGGCGGTCACCCGGTGGGCGACCGGCGCGGCCGGAAGATCATCGACGCAATACTCGCCGACCCCTCCATCGGCGTGCTGATCTGCCCGATCACCGGTCCTTTCCCGCCGATGAGCGACAAGCTGGCCCAGGACCTCGCGGACGCCGCCGAGGAGACGGACAAGCTGGTGTGCGTGGTGTGGGGGTCGCCGGTGGGGACCGAGGCCGCCTACCGCGAGACCCTCCTCGGCTCCTCGCGGCTGGCCACCTTCCGGACCTTCGGCAACTGCATCACCGCCGTGCGCGCCTATCTGGAGCACCACCGCTTCACCGCCGGCTACCGCTCGCCGTTCGACGAGGCGCCGCGGACGCCGTCGCCCTCCTACCGCAAGGCGCAGGCGCTGATGCGTCCGGGAGAACAGCTCAGCGAGCACGCGGCGAAGCAGTTGCTGCGGGCGTACGGCATTCGAGTACCCCGTGAGCAGCTGGTGACCAGCGCGGCGGCCTCCGTGCGGTCCGCGGCCCAGGTCGGCTACCCCGTCGTGATGAAGGCCTCCGGGCCGCAGCTCGGCCACAAGACGGAGCTGGGCCTGGTGAAGGTCGGGCTGACCTCGGCCAGCCAGGTCAGGGACGCCTACCGCGAGCTGACCGACATCGCCGCCTACGAGGGCGTCCCGCTGGACGGCATCCTGGTCTGCCAGATGGTCGCGCGGGGGGTGGAGATGGTCGTGGGGGCGGGCCAGGACGCGCTTTTCGGGCCGACGGTCACGGTCGGTCTCGGCGGTGTGCTGGTGGAGGTACTCGGCGACGCCGCCGTGCGCGTCCCGCCGTTCGGCGAGGGCGACGCCCGCGCGATGCTCGGCGAACTGCGCGGGCACCCCCTCCTGGAAGGCGTCCGGGGGGCGCCGCCCTCGGACGTGGACGCTCTCGTCGAGGTCATCCTCCGCGTCCAGCGGATGGCCCTCGAACTGGGCGACAGCCTCTCCGAGCTCGACATCAACCCCCTGATGGTCCTCCCGCGCGGCCAGGGCGCGGTGGCCCTGGACGCGCTCGCCGTGTGCCGCTGACCCGCACCCACCCACCACGGTCCATCGGCCACGCACCTCCCGCCACCGGCCGCACACCCCCCGGCCACGCGTTTCCCGCCACTGCTCACACCCCACCCGCCACCGCCGGGCGCGCACCCCCCGCCACCGGCCAGATGCCACCCACCGGCCACGCACCTCCCGCCACCGCCCCTGCATCCCCCGCCGTCGGCCGCGCGGCACCGGCCTTTCGTGCCCCCTCGTCAACCGGAGCCGAACACCCATGACTTCCTCCCCCGAGGCCTCGACGAACCCGTCACCCTCCGTGGATTCATTGATACTCCACGCCACTGACAACGGCGTCTCGTGGATCACCCTCAACCGCCCCGAAGCCCTGAACGCCGTCACCTGGGACCAGCGGGAGCGCATCATCTCCCTGCTGGCGGACGCGTCCGCCGACCCCGCGATCCGGGCGGTCGTGATCACCGCGACCGGGAAGGGCTTCTGCGCGGGCGCCGACCTGCGCGGCGGCGGCGCCAAGACCTCCACCCGCGACCGCGTGCCGGGCGACGTCGCCCGTACGATCCGGCTCGGCGCGCAGCGGCTGATCACCGCGGTTCTCGACTGCGAGAAACCGGTGATCGCCGCCGTGAACGGCACCGCGGCCGGCCTCGGCTCCCATCTCGCCCTCGCCTGCGACCTGGTCGTCGCCGCCGAACAGGCCACCTTCATCGAGGTGTTCGTACGGCGGGGACTGGTGCCGGACGGCGGGGGCGCCTACCTGCTGCCCCGCCTGGTGGGCCCGCAGCGCGCGAAGGAGCTGATGTTCTTCGGCGACGCACTCCCGGCCCGGGAGGCGGAACGGATGGGCCTGGTCAACCGCGTGGTGCCGCTCGAAGAACTGGAGAAGACCGCCCGCGCCTGGGCCGAGCGCCTGGCCACGGGCCCCACCCGCGCACTGGCCCTGACCAAGCAGCTCGTGAACGCCTCCCTGGAGTCGGACCGCGGCACGGCCCTCGCGGCGGAAGCCTCCGCGCAGGAGATCAACATGACGACCTCCGACGCCGTCGAGGGCGTCGCGAGCTTCGTCGAGCGCCGCGCCCCCCGCTACCGGGGCCTGTGACCGCACGCTTCCGAGGACCTTCACCCCTTCCTATCTGACGAACCGTCAGCTTCAATGGGCGGTGTGATGGGACACGCAGGGATGGCGGCCACCGCCGTCCGATACCTCAGGTCCGTCGGCGCCGCCACGGTCGCCGAGCAGGCAACGGCGCGGACGGTGGAGGCGCTGCCACGCCCCGACCTCCGGGCCGTCGGCGCGGACGAACGACTTCCGCTCGACCCCGTCGAATTCCGGCGTGTGCTGGGGAACTTCGCGAGCGGCGTCACCGTTGTCACCTCACCGGGGCCCGCCTCGCGTGAGGACGGGCCAACCACCGGTGACTCGCCCGCCAACGAACCAACCCCCGGCGAACCACCCGCCGGCGACCCGTCCCCCGGGGAACCGCCCGCCGGGTTCGCCTGCCAGTCCTTCGCCTCCCTCTCGCTCGACCCGCCGCTGGTCGTCTTCATGGTGGCGCGCACCTCCACGACCTGGCCTCGTATCGCCAGGTCCGGAGTCTTCTGCGTCAACATCCTGGGAGCCCACCAGGGCGAGCTGTGCCGCGCCTTCGCCCGCAGCGGCACGGACAAGTTCGCGGGTGTGGAGTACGACGCCGCGCCGGTGACCGGTTCGCCCCGCCTGGCCGGCGCACCGGCCTGGATCGACTGCACGATCCAGAGCGTGCACACGGGCGGCGACCACCTGATCGTCGTCGGCCGGGTGGAGGCACTGGGCGCCGCGGATCCGGGTGCTCCGGAGAGCTCTCCGCTGCTCTTCCACCAGGGAGCCTTCGGCACCCTCAGCAGCTAGCGGCGGTGCCTTCCCGCCCGTAGCCGTGGCCGTAGCGTCAGCACTGGCAGTGCAGGTGGCTGCGCCGCTAGGCGGTCGCAGTGGCAGTCGCCGTAGCTTCGTGCGGTTCGACGGACGGCCGCCTGCGGATGATCAGGGCCATCAGCGCCGCCACCGCGCAGAGCGCCCCCGACGCGTACCAGACCACGTCGTAGGAACCCATGAGGTCACGCGCCAGGCCGCCGAGGAAGGCGACCAGGCCCGCGCCGATCTGGTGCGAGGCGAGCACCCAGCCGAAGACGATCGCACTGTCCGCCCCGAAGTACTCACGGCACAGGGCGATCGTCGGCGGGACGGTGGCCACCCAGTCCAGCCCGTAGAAGACGATGAAGAAGACCATCGGCGGGTGCACGGTGGGCGCGAGCAGCAGTGGCAGGAAGAGAAGCGAGATGCCGCGCAGGGCGTAGTAGACCGCGAGCAGCCTGCGGGCCTCGAAGCGGTCGGTGAACCAGCCCGAGGCGATCGTTCCGATGACGTCGAAGACACCGATGACCGCGAGCAGTCCGGCCGCCGCCGTGACGGGCATGCCGTGGTCGTGCGAGGCGGGGATGAAGTGGGTCTTGACCAGGCCGTTCGTCGAGGCACCGCAGATCGCGAAGGTACCCGCGAGCAGCCAGAAGGGGCCGGTACGGGCCGCCTTGACGAGTACCGTGACCGCACGCCTGGCCGCACCGGGCACCGGCGCGGGCTTGGGCACGAACTCCTGGGCCCCGTAGGGTGCCAGGCCCACGTCCGCCGGGTGGTCGCGCAGCAGCAGCCAGACGAACGGGACGACGACCAGCGCGGCGAGCGCGACCGTGATCGAAGCGGGCCGCCAGCCGTGTTCCTTCACCAGCCAGGCCAGGAAGGGCAGGAAGACGAGCTGGCCGGACGCGCCGGCGGCGGTCAGGATGCCGGTGACCAGCCCGCGGCGTGCGACGAACCACCTGTTGGTGACCGTCGCCGCGAAGGCCAGTGCCATCGAGCCGCTGCCGAGTCCCACCAGGACGCCCCAGAAGAGGACGAGCTGCCAGGCCGCGTTCATCACGACGGTGAGCCCCGAGCCGACGGCTATCACCGTGAGCGCGACCGCGACGACCTTCCGGATGCCGAACCGGTCCATCAGGGCAGCGGCGAAGGGCGCGGTCAGGCCGTACAGCGCGAGATTGACCGAGACCGCGAAGCCGACCGTGCCGCGCGACCAGCCGAAGTCCGCTTCCAGCGGCTCGATGAGCAGACCGGGCAACGAGGCGAAGGCCGCGGCGCCGATGATCGTCACGAAGGTGACCGCCGCGACGAACCAGGCGCGGTGGACCCGGGGCGCCCTGACGGACGGAACGGGAAGCGGCGACCCGCCCGCCTCCTGCACGGACGGACCGGACGGACCGGCAAGCGGCGGCGCATCCTTGGCCGGTCCGGACGGTGCGGGAAGTGGCGGCGCATCCTTGGCCGGTCCGGACGGTGCGGGAGGCGGCGGCGTGTCCGTGACCTGCACGGGTGGAGTTGTCTGCGTCACGTCGATCAGCATCCTGGCCCCGGCCGCCCCGTACGAGTGGCCCGAAGGACAGCATTCGATACGATCGGGCCATGACCGCCCCGCAGGGCCCCGGCCCCCTCCACCGCGTTGCCGTCCTCGCCCTCCCGCACGTCATCCCCTTCGAGCTCGGCATCCCGCACCGGATCTTCGGCCGGGCCCGCTCCGCCGACGGCGCGCCGCTCTACGAGGTCACCACCTTCAGCACCCACCCGGGGCAACTCATCCCGAGCGACGCCGACTTCAATCTGTACGTCGAGCAGGGCCCGGAGGTGCTGGCGACCGCCGACACGCTGGTGATCCCCGCCGCGCACACACCCGACTCGCTCTACGAGAGAGGCCTGCTGCCGGACGAGCTCGCCGACCTCTTCACCCACGTCCGCCCCGGCACCCGGCTGGCCTCCATCTGCACCGGCAGCTTCGTCCTCGCGGCGGCCGGGCTCCTCGACGGGCGGCCCGCCACGACGCACTGGCACTGGGCGCGGCGACTCCAGGACCTCTTCCCGTCCGTCCGGGTCGACCCGGAGGTGCTGTACGTCGACGACGGTGACGTGCTCACATCGGCGGGGGTCGCGGCAGGCATCGACCTGTGCGTACACATGGTGCGCCGGGACTTCGGCGCGGCGGTCGCCAACGACGTGGCGCGCCGCAGCGTCGTACCGCCGCACCGGGACGGCGGGCAGTCGCAGTACATCCGAAGGCCGGTTCCGGAACCGCAGCTGGCGACCACCACCGCGGCCCGCGCTTGGGCGCTGGGACGCCTGCACGAGCCGATCCAGCTCCGCGACATGGCCGAGCAGGAGTCCATGTCGGTACGGAGCTTCACCCGCCGCTTCCGCGAGGAGGCCGGCGTCAGCCCGGGGCAGTGGCTGACCCAGCAGCGGGTGGAGCGGGCCCGCCATCTGCTGGAGACCAGCGACCTGTCGATCGACCAGGTCTCCCACGAGGCCGGTTTCGGCACGGCGCAGTCGATGCGTCAGCACCTCCAGGCCGCGCTCGGCGTCTCCCCGACCCTCTACCGCCGGACCTTCCGCACCGGCACCGCGAACCCCACCGTCAGCCCGAACACCTCGACCTGAAAGCGTCGTTCAGAACGTGAGCACTCCGCGCGCCACCCTCCCGTGCCGCGCGTCGTCCGCCGCCTTGGCGAAGTCCTCGACCGGATAGGTCTCGGTGACCAGTTCGTCGAGCAACAGCCGGCCCTGCCGGTACAGCTCCGCGTACAGCGGGATGTCGTGCTGCGGGCGCGAGGACCCGTAGCGGCAGCCGAGGATCGACTTGTCCAGGAACATCGCGGCAGGCAGGAAGCTCGCCTCGTCGGCCGGCGCCGTCATGCCGAGCAGGACGGCCTGGCCGTGCCGGTCGAGCAGGTCGATCGCCTGCCGGATCAGCGCGGTGCGCCCTACGCACTCGAAGACGTGGTCCGCCCCGGTGGGCAGCACGTCGCGCACCCCGTCGGCGGCGGACAGGAAGTGGGTGGCACCGAAGCGGCGGGCCGCCTCCTCCTTCGCCGGGTTGGTGTCGACGGCGACGATGACGCGGGCCCCCGCGATCCTGGCGCCCTGGATGACGTTGAGGCCGATGCCGCCGGTGCCGATGACGACCACCGTGTCACCGAGGGCGACCCGGGCCCGGTTGAGTACCGCGCCGACACCCGTGAGGACACCGCACCCCATCAGGGCGGCAGAGGTGAGCGGGATGTCCGCCGGGATCTTGACCGCCTGCACGGCCTTCACCAACGTACGTTCGGCGAAGGCCGAGTTGGCGGCGAACTGATAGAGCGGCGCGCCGTGGCGGGAGAAGGGCCGGCCCGGCATGCCGATGGCCTTGCGGCACATGGTGGGCCGGCCCCGGTCGCATTCCGCACAGGCGCCGCAGCCCGCCAGGGTGGACAGCGCCACGTGGTCACCGGGCTCGACGTGCCCGACACCCGCCCCGACCGCCTCCACCACCCCGGCGCCCTCGTGGCCGAGTACCACCGGCACGGGGAAGGGGATGGTCCCGTCGGTGACGGAGATGTCGCTGTGGCACAGCCCGGCGGCGCCGATCGCCACCAGGACCTCCCCGGGCCCGGGGTCCCGTATCTCCAGGTCGTCGACCACCTCGACCTGTTTCCCGTCGAACACGACACCCCTCATCGCGAACCCCTCGTCTCTCTGGGCAGGCCGAGCACGCGCTCGGCGATGATGTTGCGCTGGATCTCGTCGGAGCCGCCGTAGATGGTGTCGGCCCGGGAAAACAGGAACTGCGCTTGCAGCGCCGGGAGTTGGTACGAGCCGTCCCACACGCCCTCGCCGACCGTCGCTGCCGCGCCGCGGATCTGCATCGCCAGCTCACCGAGCCTCTGGTGCCAGCCGCCCCAGAGGAGCTTGGCGACACTGGGGGCGCCCGGGTCGGTACGGGCCGAACTGCCCAGTGTGCGCAGCGCGTTCCAGCGCATCACGTGCAGTTCGCTCCACAGCCGCACGAGCCGGGAGCGCAGCTCGGGGTCGAGGGACGGCCCTGCCGCTGCCAGCAGTGCGCTCAACTCCCTTTGGAACCCGACCTGCTGGGCAAGGGTCGAGACGCCACGCTCCAGCCCCAGCAGGCTCGTCGCGACCGCCCAGCCGTTGCCCTCGCCACCGACGACCTCCTCGGCGATCGCCCCGTCGAAGAACACCTCGTTGAACTCCGAGGTGCCGGACATCTGCCGGATCGGCCGCACCTCGATCCGGCCGGCTGCTGCCTGGTCCATCGGAACGAGCAGGAAGGACAGCCCGCGGTGCCCGGAGGCGGCCGGGTCGGTACGCGCCAGCACGAAGCACCAGTCGGCCTCCCGGGCCAGCGAGGTCCACACCTTCTGCCCGGTCACGCGGTACGCGCCGGCCCCGCGCCCACCGCCGTCGCGGACGGCGGTGGTACGGATCCCGGCCAGGTCGGACCCCGCCCCCGGCTCGCTGTAGCCCTGGCACCAGAGGACCTCGCCGCGCGCGACCCCGGAGAGGAAGCGGTCCTGCTGGGCGGGGGTGCCGTGGGTGAGGAGGGTGGGGGCGAGCAGGTTCTCACCGATGTGCCCGACCCGGGCCGGGGCGTCGGCGCGGGCGTACTCCTCCGCCCAGACGACCTGCTGCGAGAGCGACACCCGGCGCCCACCCGGATCATCCGAGGCGGAGGGGGCGTACGAGGCGGAGGGGGGCCACCCGATGCCGATCCAGCCGCCCGCACCCAGCTCCCGCTCCCAGGCACGCCTGGCTTCCACGGCCTCGCCCTCGCGGCCCGGCCCTCCGGCACCCTTCGCGGCGGCATGGGGCCCGGCGAGACGGACGGCGAGCCAGTCACGGACCTCCGCCCGGAACGCGGCATCCGCCGCGGACTCCCACGACTCCCCCAGCACAGAGGCACCACCGCCCGGACCACGGCCCCGACCGGCCGGGGCGCCCCCGCCCCTCTCACCCACCCGCATTCGGCCGGCTCCCCTTCGCCGCCGCCTCCCTCATCGCCTCCAGCTGCGCCAGCATCGGCATCGGGTCCGTCCCCACCGTGCCCGGCAGGAAGTCCGCGATGCTCTCCGGCGTCCACGCACCCGACTGCGCGTACCCGGCCCTCAGCTCCCTCGGCTGGGCCCAGACGGCGATCTTCGGCCCCGCGATCGTGTACACCTGCCCGGTGATGCCCTCCGCGCGGGCGCGCTCCGAGAGCAGATAGACGACCAGCGCGGCCACGTCCTGCGGTTCGCCGATCTCCTTCAGCTCCATGGGCACGTTCGCCGACATCCGGGTGCGGGCGACCGGCGCGACCGCGTTGGCCGTCACCCCGTACTTGTGCAGGCCGAGCGCGGCGCTGCGTACCAGCGAGATGATGCCGCCCTTGGCCGCACTGTAGTTCGCCTGGGCGACGCTCCCCTGGTGGTTGCCGCTGGTGAAGCCGATCAGGGTGCCGGACCCCTGTTTGCGCATCACCGCCGACGCCGCCCGGAACAGCGTGAACGTGCCCTTGAGGTGCGTGGCGACGACCGGGTCCCACTCCTCCTCCGACATGTTGAAGAGCATCCGCTCACGCAGGATCCCGGCGACGCACACCACCCCGTCGATCCGGCCGAAGTTCGCGAGGGCCACGTCGACGACCCGCTGGCCGCCCGCCATCGTGGAGATGTCGTCGGCCACCGCGAGCGCCTCGCCGCCCGCCGCCTCGATCTCCTTGACCACGGCCGCCGCGACCTCGCTGGTCGGCTCCGCGCCCTCCATCGAGACGCCGTAATCGTTGACGACCACCCGTGCGCCCTGCGCCGCGCACTCAAGGGCGACCGCGCGTCCGATCCCGCGCCCCGCCCCGGTCACGGCTATCACCTTGCCGGTCAAGAAGTTGCCCATCATCACGCCTTCCCAAGGTTTCTGACGGTCCGTTAGATTCTAGGTCCGGTACGACGTCCCGGCACAAGACCCAGGAGGCTCCGCAATGTCGCTGCCCGCCGAGTTCCACGACATCGCCAAGCGCGTGAACAACTGGGGGCGCTGGGGAGCCGACGACGAGCGGGGCACCCTCAACCTGATCACCGACGAGGTGGTACGGGCCGCCGCGCTGACCGTCCGCAGCGGGCTGCGCGTCCCGCTCGCACTGCCGCTCCAGCAGGACGGCGTGCAGAGCGGCATGATCCCCGGGCGGGTCAACCCGCTCCACGCCATGGTTCAGATCAACCAGGAGCTGTTCGGCCCCGGCACCGTCGCCACCAGCGACGACGCCGTGACGATGGGACTCCAGGCGGGCACCCACTGGGACGCCCTGACCCATGTCTCGCACTCGGGGAAGATCTACAACGGCCGTCCGGCCGAGACCGTCACCCCGCACGGCAGGTCCGCCTTCGCCGGTATCGACAAGGCCCGGCACGTGGTCTCGCGCGGGGTGCTGCTCGACGTGGCCCGCGCACACGGCGTCGACCGGCTGCCGGGGGACCACCCGGTCACCCCCGAAGACCTGGAATCGGCGGAGGAGTTGGCGGGGGTCCGGGTCACGGCGGGGGACGTCGTACTGGTCAGGACCGGACAGATCCAGGTGTACCTGGGCGGCGACAAACACGGGTACGGCTATCCGTCGCCCGGACTCTCGGTCCGTACCCCCGAGTGGTTCCACGCCCGGGACGTCGCCGCGGTCGCGAACGACACCCTCACCTTCGAGATCTTCCCGCCCGAGATCGAGAACCTGTGGCTGCCGGTGCACGCCCTGGACCTGGTCGAGATGGGGATGCTCCAGGGGCAGAACTGGAACCTCGAAGAGTTGTCCACAGCCTGTGCACAGGAACGGCGCTACGCCTTCCTGCTGTCCGCGATGCCGGAACCTTTCGTCGGCGGCACCGGAACACCGGTCGCCCCGGTCGCGATCCTCTAGCCGCACCCGTCAAGGAGGACGGCGGGTCAGGCGGCAGGCGGCAGGGCACGGGCGGCGGGTCAGGCGACAGGGGGCAGGGGGCAGGCGGCAGCCGGTGGATGCACCGGCCGCCGCCCTGGTGCGATGCCCTCTATGCGAGGTTTGTGACGGTGCACGACGGCTCGTGGACGGCGGGTTCGGTCCGGTCCGCGAGCGCTCCCCGCCCGGTGGTCTCCGCGCGGTCCACCTCGCACCAGATCCGCTTGCCCGCGCCCTCGGCCTGCCAGCCCCACCGGTCGGCGAGCCCGTCCACCAGCTCCAGGCCGCGCCCATTGGTGTCGTCGCCCTCCGCGCGCCGGGGCCTGGGCGGGCACGCGCTGACGTCCGCGACCTCCACCCGCACCGTGCCGACCCCGCCGCGGACCGCGCCCGGCGCCCCCGCGGGCCGCCCGGGGGCCGGCTCTTGGCCGGAGCCCTGCGCCGAGCCGGGATCCGGGCCCGGGTCCTGGCCGTCCGCCCCGTCGCCGGGGAAGAGCATCCGCAGCACGGCCGGACAGCCCGTGTGCACGACCGCGTTGGTCACCAGCTCCGAAATGAGCAGGACCAGCGTCTCGGCGACCGGCTCGTCGGCCTGTATGCCACATCCGATCAGCCGGGACCGCGCCCATCTACGGGCCCGTCCCACCTCCGCGGGATCCGCCCCGACCTCCAACTGCACCTGAAGCACCTGCACCGCTCACACCATCCGAACCGGCGGACACAACGCCTCGCGTCTCCACAGGGTCACGGAACGTGATTCCCTTACGAGACAGCATGGTTGACGCATCGTCACCGCAACAAGCGCTTCAGGCATATTCCAGCGCGAAGGAGTACCCGTCCTGCATACTGTGCGACGCACGTTGCGGAGAGTCGAACGTGGGCGCTTGTGGCGCCTTCGCCCGACGCGGGCGGGGGTTACCGACGGACGCGTCACCCGGCCCGGAGCCGCCATACAGACCGCACCAGGAAGACCGCGCTCCACCACCACTCGCATCTGTCGGAGCGTACCGGAGCGAGGACCCGACTCCGGCCCGTGACGACTCCTGTGAAGGACACAACCCGATATCGACACAGGGTGACGCCTTCTGCCCGAAGCACCGCCCATCGCGCCGGGTCCTGGACGGCTTCGTGCCCGATCCGGACCACCGTGGTCGATCACCGCAGATCAGCGGGGGGCGTCCGACGGGCCGGCCAGCAGATCCGCCGCCAGTTCGTCCTCCGTCGCGGCCCTCGTAGGCCCCCGCGCGGCCCGTACCCATGCTCGCTTCAGGTGCAGGTGTACGTCGGACTCCCAGGTGAAGCCCATCCCGCCGCAGACCTGGAGACAGTCGCGCGCGTTGCGCACCGCCGCCTCGTCGGCGAGCAGCTTGGCCCCGGCGATCTCGGCCCGCGCGCCGGTGACCGCCGCCGCGTACACGGCGGTACGTGCCACCTCCGCCCGCACCAGCATCTGTGCGCACAGGTGCTTGACCGCCTGGAAACCGCCGATCGGCTGTCCGAACTGCTCGCGCTCACACGCGTGTTGGACGGCCATCTCCACCGTTCGGGAGGCACTGCCCGCCTGCTCGGCGGCGGTGAGGAGCACCGCCGCACCGAAGCGGGCAGCGGCCTGACCGGTCCCGTCGGTCGCCCCGGACCCGCCGGCCGCGTGCCCGGTGTGCGCGGGCGGGCCCGGCAGCCGGTGCAGCGGGGTGAGCGGGTCCACCGCCCGTACGGGTTCGGCGGCCGCGAGTTCCTCGGGCGGCAGGCCCCGGACGACGTCCGCGTCGGCCAGGTGCGCGATCAGGGACCCGTGCGGGGCGGTGACGACCACCTCGCCCTCGGCTGCTCCCTTCACCTCCCCCGCCGCCAGGTGCGTGTCCACGAGCGGTCCCGGCAGCAGGACCCGGCCCGCCTCCTCGAAGAGCAGCACGGCCTCCGGCAGGCCGAGGCCGACACCGCCCTCCGTCTCGGGCAGGCACAGCGCGAAGAAGCCCGCATCCCCGAGCTCGCGCCACAGTGCCCGGTCCAGGGCGCCGCCGCGCTCGACGGCGTCGCGCAGGGCCGCCCGGTCGAAGCGCCGCGCGAGCAGTTCCCGTACCCCTGTCCGCAGGGCCAGCTGGTCGTCGGTCGGTCGGAAGTCCACGGGCGGTGCTCACCGGCCCTTCGGGAGGCCGAGGATGCGCTCGGCGACGATGTTCTGCTGGATCTGCGAGGTGCCGGCGGCGATCGTGTACGAGAGCGCGGAGAGGCGGTCGAGGGTCCAGTCGTGGCCGAGGTCGAGTGAGCCTTCCGCGCCCAGGACCTCGGCCGCCGTGTCGTAGAGCTCCTGGCGGGCGTGCGAGTAGCGGAGCTTGAAGACGGAGCCGCCGGTGCCGGGGACTCCGCCGGAGCGCTGGGCCTCGGAGACGTTCCACTGGGTGAGCCGCCACAGCACGGCGAACTCGGCGTTCAGCCGCCCCAGCCGGCGCCTGAGCGCCGGGTCGTCCCAGCTGCCGTTGGCCCGCGCCTCGCGGGCGAGTTCGGTGAGCGTACGGCGACAGGCGACGACCTCGCCGACGAAGGCGGTGCCGCGCTCGAAGGACAGGGTGACCATGGTGACCCGCCAGCCGTCGTTCTCCGCGCCGACCCGGTTGGCGACCGGCACCCGCACCTCGTCGAGGAACAGCTGCGCGAACTCCGCCGACCCGGCGAGGGTGCGCACCGGGCGCACGGTCACGCCCGGCGCGTCCATCGGCATCGCGAGCCAGCTGATGCCCTTGTGCTTGGGGGTCTCGGGCGAGACGGGCGAGGTGCGGACCAGGAGTTCGCACCAGTCGGCGACCTCGGCGTGCGAGGTCCAGATCTTCGAACCGGTGACGACATACGCGTCCCCGTCCCTGACCGCCCTCGTACGGAGCGAGGCCAGGTCGGAGCCCGCGTCCGGCTCGCTGAAGCCCTGGCACCAGACCTCGTCGCCGCGCAGGATCGGCGGCAGCCAGCGCCTGCGCTGCTCCGGGGTGCCCTCCGCCGCGATGGTCGGGCCCGCGTGCAGCAGCCCGACGAAGTTCGCCCCGACGTAGGGGGCGCCCGCCCGTTCGCTCTCCTCCAGGAAGATCAGGTGCTGGGTGGGGGTGGCCTCGCGCTGGAGGTCCGCGTACCCGGCGTCGTGCAGCATCCGCTGCCAGCCGGTGTCGTACCTGCGTCTGGCAGGCCAGTCGAGCGGGTCGGGGCGGGGCGGCAGACCGGGCAGCACCGCCCCGAGCCAGGCCCGCAGCTCCGCGCGGAACTCCTCCTCCTGCGGTGTGTACGTCAGGTCCATCAGAGGGCGGGCCTTCGGCCCTGGTCCAGGTCGAGGCCGAGCATCCGGATGGCGTTGCCGCGCATCAGCTTGTAGATCGTCTCGTCGTCGAGCCCCTTGACGTGGTCGAGGGCGACCTCCTTGGTGTGCGGGAAGGTCGAGTCGACGTGCGGGTAGTCGGTCTCGAAGGTGGCGTTGTCGCGGCCGACGACGTCCAGCGAGGCGACGCCGTGCTTGTCGCGGAAGAAGCAGCAGAAGATCTGCCGGTAGTAGTAGGTGGACGGCGGCTCGGGGACGATGTCCTTGACCCCGCCCCAGGCGCGGTGCTCCTCCCAGACGTCGTCCGCACGCTCCAGGGCGTACGGGATCCAGCCCATCTGGCCCTCGCTGTACGCGAGTTTGAGCTGCGGAAACTTCACCAGGACGCCGGAGAAGAGGAAGTCCATCATCGACGCCATGGCGTTGTTGAAGCTCAGCGAGGCCTGCACCGCCGGTGGCGCGTCCGGGGAGGCAGCGGGCATCTGGGACGACGAGCCGATGTGCATGTTGACCACCGTCCCGGTCTCCTCGCAGACGGCGAAGAAGGCGTCCCAGTAACCGGAGTGGATGGAGGGCAGGCCGAGGTGGGTGGGGATCTCGGAGAAGGTCACCGCCCGCACCCCCCGGGCCGCGTTGCGGCGGATCTCGGCCACCGCGAGGCCGATGTCCCACAGCGGGATGATGCACAGCGGGATCAGCCGGCCGCCGCTGTCGCCGCACCACTCCTCGACCATCCAGTCGTTGTACGCGCGCACACAGGCGAGCGCGACCTCCTTGTCGTGGGCCTCCGCGAAGGTCTGCCCGCAGAACCGCGGGAAGGTGGGGAAGCAGAGCGAGCCCTCGACGTGGTTGAGGTCCATGTCCTTGAGCCGCTCGGCCGGGTCCCAGCACCCCTTGCGCATCTCTGCGCGGGTGATGCCCTCCAGGGTCATGTCGTCGCGGTCGAAGCCGACGGCGGCGATGTTCCGCTTGTACGGGAACTTCAGGTCCTCGTAGATCCACCAGTCGGTGGGCGGGCCATCGGGGTCCATGGTGATGACGTACTTGCCACCCGTGTAGGCGAGTTCGCCGATGCCGGCCGTGAGGGGCTGCGGGCCGCGCTCGCGGTACTTCGCGGGGAGCCAGGTGGAGAAGAGGTGCGGGGGCTCGATCACATGGTCGTCGACGCTGATGATGCGGGGCAGTTCGATCTCGCCCATCCGGTGCTCCCCTGTCCGTTTCCGTCCGTGCCTGCTGGATCTCATCCGTGCCTGCTGGATCTCTACCGTTCCTGATAAATCTGATGACCCGTCAGAATCCAGGCTAGCCCCGCACCTCTGGACCGACAAGGCGTAGCGCTCTACGCTCACGGTCAGTTCTGACAGTCCGTCAGTTACGGGGGAACCGAAGTGGCCGCACCGAACCCGCTCGCGTCGTCGCTGGGCGAATCCCGCACCCTCTGGGAGCTGGTCGCCCGTCGCGGCGAACTCACCCCCGGCCTTCCGGTGCTGCTCCAGGGGGACCGCACCCTCACCTTCGGCGAGCTGCACCGGCGCTCGGAGCGGGTCGCCGCCGGGCTGTACGAGCTGGGCGTACGCGCCGGGAGCGTGGTCGCCTGGCAGTTGCCAACCAGGATCGAGACGGTGCTGCTCTCCTTGGCGCTGGCCCGGCTCGGCGCGGTGCAGACGCCGGTGATCCCCTTCTACCGGGACCGCGAGGTGGGCTTCGCGCTGAGGCAGTCCCGGGCTGACTACTTCGCGGTGCCCGGCGAGTGGCGCGGTTTTGACCATGCCGCGATGGGCCACCGGCTCGCCCTGGAGATGCCGCGCCCGGTGCTCGTCCTGCACGCGTACGAGAGCCTGCCGGACGGCGACCCCGCCCTGCTGCCGCCACCGCCCGCCGACGGCACGTCCGTGCGGTGGATCTACTGGACGTCCGGCACCACCTCCGACCCCCGCGGGGTGCTGCACACCGACCGCTCACTGATCGCGGGCGGTTCCTGCCTGGCGCACGCGCTGCGGCTGTCGGCCGACGACGTCGGCTCCGTGGCCTTCCCGTACGCGCACATCGGCGGCCTCGACTACCTCGTGATGCTGCTGCTGTACGGCTTCCCGGCCGTCCTCTTCGAGCACTTCGCGCTGCCCGCGGCTTTGGCCGAATACCGCCGTCACGGGGTGACGGTGGCGGGCGGCTCGACGGCCTTCTACTCGATGTTCCTGGCCGAGCAGCGCAAGAACCCCGACGTGCCGCTGATCCCGACCCTGCGGCTGCTCGCCGGCGGCGGCGCGCCCAAACCGCCCGAGATCTACCACGCGGTGGTACGGGAGCTGGGCTGCCAACTCACCCACGGGTACGGGATGACGGAGGTACCCATGATCACGATGGGCGCGCCAGACGACACCCCGGAGAACCTCGCGACGACCGAGGGCAGGCCGCCCGAGGGCATGTCGGTACGGATCACCGACCCGGAGGGCAAGCCGGTGCCCGCCGGGGTGGACGGTGAGATACGGCTGCGTGGGGAAGCGGTCTGCCAGGGCTACCTGGGCGCCGCCGGAACCGCCACCGCCCCCTTCGACCAGGACGGTTACCTGCTCACCGGCGACCTGGGGCACCTCACCGGGTCCGGCCACCTGGTGCTGACCGGCCGGCTCAAGGACGTGATCATCCGCAAGGGCGAGAACATTTCGGCCAAGGAGATCGAGGACCTGCTGCACCAGCACCCGGCGGTCGCCGACGCCGCGGTGATCGGGCTGCCCGACGAGGTGCGCGGCGAACGGGTGTGCGCGGTGCTGGAACTGCGTACGGACGCGGCCCCCTTGGCTCCCGACGCGGTCGTCACCTACCTGCGCACCCAGGGCCTGGCCACGCACAAACTGCCCGAGCAGGTCGAGGTGGTGGAGGCGCTGCCACGCAACGAGGCACTGCGCAAGGTGCTCAAGTACAGGCTGCGGGAGCGGTTCGGGGGGTGAGCGGTGCTCGCGGGGGTGGGCGGTGCTGCGGCGCGAGAGCGGTGCTCGCGGGGGTGAGCGATGCTCCTGGGGGGGGGTGAGCGGTGTTCCGGCGCGAGAGCGGTGCCCCGGCACCAGAGCACCGCTCCCCCCTCACCCCCCCCGGCGAGGGGAGCGTGCCGATCGCTACTGCGTGTCGGGGCCGTCCACGGTGTAGTACACGGCGAACGCCGACAGGGTCTCGGACTCGGTGATGATGCCGTCGCCGTCCGCGTCCAGGGCCGTCGCCACCCGCTCGGCGGCCTCCTGGTCCGCGCCCAGGACGCGGAGCAGTCTGGTGGCCGCCCCGACGGTGACGCCCTCGTCCCCGCCGTCCGAGGCCGCCGCGATCTCGATGGCCGCGTGCAGGAAGGGGCGGGCGATCTCGGCGAACCGCTCCGGGTTGTCCCGCAGGCGCTTGACCGCACCCGTGACGAACTCGCCGCGGGTGACGCGTTGGTCACCGTCCACGTCCGCGATGCCCGCCATCCCCTGCCAGAACGCCTCGGCGCCGCTGTAGAGGGCCTGCCCCTTGTCGCAGCGGGCGGTGGTGTCGAACTCGGCAAGGATGGCGGCAGCCGCGGCACTGAAGTCCTCGCGGTCGATGTAGCCGTTGCCGTCCTGGTCGAAGGAGGCAAAACGGGCCGCTGTCTTGCGCTCGTACTCTGCGCTGTCCATGCAGCGGAGCCTACGTCCTGCGGATGCGGAGGTGGCGGGGTGTGCGAGGAAATCATCCGTCGCGGGACGTTCGGACATCAGGCCGATCCCTCAGGCGGACAGCGACTGCGCGGTGTCGTCCACCGCCGTGTCCACGTCAGGGAACACCTCGAAGAGGCGGCGGACGCCGAGTGCGGCCAGCACCCTGTTCACGTGTGAGCCGTCGACCGCGCCCTGGGCCGGGAGTATCAGCCGCAGGTTGCCCTGGCAGGAGCGCATCAGCCGGCGGGCGGCGATCAGCACCCCGACCCCGCTGGAGTCGCAGAACAGCACGTCGGAGAGGTCGAGCACGACCCGGTGGCGGCCGTCGGCGACGGCGTGGTGCACATGCTGGCGCACGGCCGGTGAGGTCACCAGGTCCAGTTCGCCGGAGATGTGCAGCACGGCCCAGCTGCCATGCTCTGCCTCTGTCACCTTCAGCGTCACGCGTCGGACCTTTCAACTAACCGGAAGTAGCCCTTCCTCATCGCGGCTTCCCAAGCCGCCACCCCATGAAACACCGCCTCCCTGTGCGCGGCGCACGCAGGAGGTACGTAGTGACCGGATCACTACCATCCCGGACCGCACCGGGGGCGCACTTGTCCGGAAGGGGCGTGCGCTGTCCACTCCTCGCACTACATTCGAAAGAGCAGGGGAGACGGGCGGGGACCGGGACCGGATTCGGGCGGGGGGACGAGCACATGCCGAAGGACGCACCACCGCGCTGGGACCGCAGGATGCAGCAGCGGCTCGCGCGCGGCGAGGCGGCGGCGCTCGGCGAGCTGTACGACCGGTTCGCCTCCCTGGTGCACAGCCTGGCGCACCGGGTGCTCGACGACGAGGACGCCGCCGACCAGATCACCCGCGACGTCTTCGGGCACGTCTGGGAGAACCCGCACACGTACGACCCGAAGGAAGGCTCCATGCGGGCCTGGATCGCCCGGCTCACCAACAGGCGCGCGGTGCACCGGCTGCGCCAGGCGGAGGCGGCGGCCCTCGCGGACGGCGAGGGCACGGCCGAGGAGCTGGAGCTGAAGGTGCGCCGGGCGGCGGCGGTGGCCCGCGCCGACTACATCGTCACCTCGATGCCCGCGCCGCTGCGCGAGGCGCTGGAGCTGGCCTACTTCGAGCGGCACGACTACCGCAGGACCGCCGGCCGGCTCGGCGTCACCGAGGACGAGGCCCGCCGCAGGCTGCGACTCGGGCTGCAACTGCTCTCGACGGCGAACACGGCCCGGGGCGTGGACACGCAGGAGTACGGCGGCGCACTGTGAGCGGCGGTCACGACGGCGCGGCGGGTGACGGCTCCCCCGGGGCCGGCCCGGACACCGGCGGCCCCGGCGCCCGCTCCCACCGCACCCTCAAGTCCCTGCTCGGTGCCTGGGCGCTGGCCGCCTGTTCCGCCGACGAGACCACCGCGGTCGAGGAACACCTCACCGAGTGCGCGCCCTGCGCGGACGAGGCGCTGCGGCTGCGGGACGCCGTGGGGCTGCTCCAGGCGGAGCGCGGCCTCGACCTGGACCCGGCGCTCCGCTCCCGGGTGCTGGACACCTGCCTGGGCCGCCGCCCGGCCCGTATCCCCGTACCCGGGTGGGCCAGGCCGTACGACACGGAGACGGCCAGGCTGGACGCCCTGCTGGCCGACATCGGTCCCGGCGAGTGGCACGCGCCGGTGCAGCTGCGCTGGTTCGAGGAGGACGAGCCGATACGGCGCAAGGCGACCGTCGCGGCGGTCATCGGCCACCTCATGGCCGTCGACGGGCTCATCGCCACGGCGCTCGGGCTGGACGACCCCGTCGACGCGCTCGGCGGCGACGGCGACCCCACCAGCCGTACCGAGGCGTACTGGCTGGGCTCGCGGCAGCCGCCCACCCGCGCCGTCCGCGCCCCGTGGCGCGAGCAGAGCCACACCCTGATCCGTACGGTGTCCTTCGCGGGTGACGGCGCCTCGGAACTCCACGTGTCCTACGGCAGTTTCGGCCTTCCCCTCAAGGACGCGCTGCTGGAGCGGGCCTTCGAGTGCTGGGTGCACGCCGACGACATCGCCCAGGCGGTGGACTACCCGTACGAACCGCCCTCGGGGCCCCATCTGCACCAGCTGATCGCGCTGGCCGCCGGGCTGCTGCCCGGCACCCTCGCCGCCCGCCGGCGGGCCGGCCTCGCCGCGCCGGTGCGGGGGCTGGTCGCCGCGGGTTCACCGGGGCGCACGCTGCACCTGGAGGTGGAGGGACCGGGCGGGGGCGACTGGTGGATCCCGCTGGACTCCCCCGCGGCCGTCGCCTCGCCGGACCGCGCGGTGGCGCACATCGCGATGGACGCCGTCGAGTTCTGCCAGCTGGCCGCCGGGCACGTGTCGCCGCAGGAGGCGGCGGCGGGACAGCTCGGCGACAAGGAGGCGGTACGGGACGTGCTGTTCGCGGCGGCGTCGCTCTCGCGGCTGTGACGCGCGAACCTGCACGAGGTGCGCGCGCCACCCCGCGGGCGGTGGGCGGGTACTAGGCGAAGACGACCGTGCGGTGCCCGTTCAGGAGCACCCGGTGTTCGCTGTGCCACTTCACCGCGCGGGCCAGCGCCTGGCACTCCACGTCGCGGCCGACCGCCACCAGCTGCTCGGGGGTGACCTCGTGGCCGACCCGCTCGACCTCCTGCTCGATGATCGGGCCCTCGTCGAGGTCCGCCGTCACGTAGTGGGCGGTCGCGCCGATCAGCTTCACACCGCGCGCGTGCGCCTGGTGGTAGGGCTTGGCGCCCTTGAAGCTCGGCAGGAAGGAGTGGTGGATGTTGATGATCCGGCCGCTGAGCTGCTTGCACAGGTGGTCGGAGAGGACCTGCATGTAGCGGGCGAGCACGACCAGCTCGACGCGCTCCGCCTCGACCAGGTCCAGGACCTGCTGCTCGGCCTGCGCCTTGGTGTCCTTCGTCACGGGGATGTGGTGGAAGGGGATGTCGTACGAGGCGACCAGCTCGCGGAAGTCCGGGTGGTTGGAGACCACGGCGGCGATCTCGACCGGCAGGGCGCCGATCCGGGAGCGGAAGAGCAGGTCGTTGAGGCAGTGGCCGAACTTGCTGACCATCAGCACGATCCGCATCCGGTCCTCGGCGCGGTGGATCTGCCAGTCCATCCGGAAGGAGTCCCCGATGGCTGCGAAGCTCGCCCGCAGCTTGTCCACGCTCACCGGTGCCCCGGCCGAGAAGGCCACCCGCATGAAGAACAGTCCCGTGTCGTGGTCACCGAACTGCCTGCTGTCCTCGATGTTGCAGCCGGTCATGAACAGGTAGCTGGACACGGCGTGCACGATGCCCTGCTTGTCCGGGCAGGACAGGGTCAGGACGTACTGGTCGGTCAGGTCCGGCGAGGACTCGGGCCGCGCGGCAGGCTGGGGGACGCTCATGACCTCAGAGGATCGCACATGACGTGGGGCCTAGGACGACCTGGTCAGGATGCGGATGACTTCGAGGGAGCGCGGCGGTACGTCCGGATCGTCCCCGTCCTGGGACGCCATCCGCACGTGCGCCTCGCGGGCCGCCCGTACCGCCTCCGGCCAGCCGTGGTGGGCCATGTACGCCGACACGGGGGCGTCCGCGCCGACCTGGTGCATGATCCGCAGGACCCGGAGCACGGCGACGTCCACGAGGGCCGCCTCGCCCGAGTCCCGGAATATGGTGCCGACGTACTTCTCGGCGGACCAGTTGTCGAGCCAGGTGTCCTCGACGAGGCGGTACACGGCATCGGTGATGTCGCCGTACCCGTCGAGACCGGCCAGCCAGTACTCCTGGTGGAAGGCGGGGTCGGAGAGCATGTGCAGCGCGGAACGCACCTGAGTGCGCCAGCGCCACCACGGCATGTCATTCAGCGGCATACCGCCCATGGTGGTGGAGCGACGGCCGCGACGGGAAGGGTTAGCTGAAGCTTGCACGGTTGCCGATCGTACGGGCATCCGATTTCGGTACGGACAAGCCCCCACGATCCGCCCATTCACCACCCGCCGTGTGCGGGCGGCCACAGGTCGGCCGGCCAAGGACGGCTACGGATTGGACGGCCACAGGTCCGTCGGAGCTACAGGTCCGTCGGCTGGTGCGGGGTCAGCTGGTACTTGTCGGCGATCGCGTTCCAGGGGCCCACGGCGCTCTTCTTGGCCGCGGACGCCTTGCCGCTCTCGCGGTCGCCCGCACGCCGTTCGGCGGTCGCCCTCGCCTTCCCCTTGGGGCAGAACCGCTCCTTGTCGCCCGCGACCTTGTCCGCCCAGTCCGCGTAGTGGTCGTCGGCGGCGGCGGACGCCTTCCAGGCGGAGTTGAGGTGCTGGGTGAGCGAGGCGTTGTCGGGCAGCTTGTCCACCTTGAGCGCCTCCAGCCGGGTCACCAGGCCGCGCCGCTGGCCGGCGGCGCCGCGCAGGTCCTTGGCGGCCTCGTCGAGCTTGCCGCAGCTGCCGATGGCCGCCACGGCGTTGATGACGGCGGAGCGGCTGTTGTTGCTGTCGGCGAGGAGCTTGTCCAGCGCCGTCGCCTGCGCCTTCGCGGGGTCCTCGGCCTTCTCGGCGGGCGGCTGCGCGGGGGCCTCGGTACCGGCGGCGGTGGTCGTCGGGTCCTTGGGCTTGTCCTCGTCGTCACCGCCGAAGTTCATCAGCGCGCCGATGCCGAGGCCGATCACGGAACAGCCGATCACCACGGCCGCGATGAGCGGTACCGGCGAGATCTTGCGCCGCCCGGAGCCACCGCCCCGCGGGTCCTGCCCCGGCTGCTGGAACCCGCCCTGCCGGGGCCCGGCTCCCGGCTGCTGGAACTGCTGGTAGCGCGCCTCCTCCTGCTCGGCCTCCTGCTGCCGGGGCGGCAGGAAACGCGGCATCTGCTGCGTGGCCCCCGGCGACGCCGGATCCTCGGCCCCCTGCGACGGCTGCGGGGCCTGGGTACGGAAGAGGCTGTCGAACTCGGCGGGCGGCTGCCGCTCTCCGGGCTGCTCCGAGCGCGGCGGGGCTTCGGGGCGGGGCGCGTAGGCGGCCCCGTCGGGCACGGGCGGCAGGTACTGCGTGGCGTCGGCGTCCGACCCGGCGGGCGGCTGCAGCGCCTGCTGGCCGAGGAACTGCGTGCCGTCGACCTGGCCGGGCCCGACGGGACCGGGGCCGGGGGCTCCGCCGTGGTGTGCGGCGGACTGCGGGCCGACGGGGCTCTCCGGCGGAAGCGCGCCGGGCGTTTGCACGACCGGCGGCATGAACTGGGTGGCTTCGGCGTCACCGGCGGCGGGCGGCGCTCCCCAGGCGGGCCCCGAGGGCAGCGGCGTCTGCGGGGGCAGGTGCGGGTTCTGCTGGTGGGGCTGCGCGTTCTGGAGGGGCTGGTGGGGCTGAGGGTTCTGCTGATGGGGCTGCGGGTTCTGCTGGTGGGGCTGCGGGTTCTGCTGGTGCGGCTGAGGGTTCTGCTGGTGTTGCGGGGCCTGTTGGTACGGGTGCGGCTGCGGGGTCTGCGGCTGGGGCATCTGCGGCGGCGGCTGCGGTATCTGCTGGTGTTGCTGCGGGGGCTGCGGCTCGGGCCGGTACTGCGCGGGCTGCTGTTCTCCCTGGTACTGCGGGGGCTGGTGCTGCTGGGGCTGGTTCTGCCGGAACTCGTGCTGCTGCGACTGGTGCTGCTGCCCAGCTTGGGGCTGCGTCTCAGCTTGGGGCTGCTGCCCACCCTGGGGCTGCTGGTGCTGCCCTTGATCCATCTGCTGCGGTACGGGCGGCTGTTGGGCCACCGGGCCCCACGGCTGGTCCCAGCTCTGTCCCTGCGGCGGCACCGTGTGGCCGGTCATCGACCCGGGGCCCTGGCCGGGCAGCTCCGATGCGGGCCACCGCAGCTGCGCGGGCTGCGCCGGGGGCAGAATGACGCCCTCGTATGCCGGGCGTCCAGCGGGATGCTGCGGCTCATCACCCTGTTCGCTCTGCGTCAACGGGGGGCTCCTGCCATCGGGATCTGGGGTGGCCTCGCCACAACAGCGAGGGACGGAATCACCGGTTCACGCTACCGGGTGAATCCGCCCCGCTGCCACGCACCCGCGATCCCCGCCCACCCAGCACACACCCGCCACGCGCCCCTGTAACGGATAGACCGTGGTTGACGCTGTATAGGCTCCCGCATTGACGCCGAGGAACGCTTTTCGGCCTCTTCCCAATTTCTGTCAGGCCGCCGCCTGAATCTCCATCCGGGCCCCGAACTCCCTTACCGAGGGCTCGTCCCGGTAGGGGTCGAGCCGCTGCTGGAAGTCCTCCAGGTACTCGGCCCCCCGGTTCGAGCGCAACGTGCTCAGCAGTTCCACCGCGCGCGTGCCGGTCGAACAGGCCTGTTCCACCTCCCGCTTCTGCACCTGCGCCGTGGCCAGGAGTACGAGCCCGATCGCCCGCCTCCGCACCCTGCCGTCCGGATGTCCCGCGAGGCTCTCCTGCGCCCGGCGCGCCGCCGCGTCCGCCTGCCCCAGGTCCCGGTGGCAGTGCGCCAGCTCGTCGGCCAGATAGGCCTGGTCGAAGTGGGCGATCCAGACCGGGTCGTCGCCCGCGTCACCCGCGTCGTGCGCCCGCTCCATCGCCGACTGCGCCTTGCCCGCCACGGCCGCGCAGGTGCGCTCGTCGCCCAGCAGCGCGTGACCGCGCGCCTCGGCCGCGTAGAACATGGCCTCCGCCCGCGGCGTCACCCGCCCCCGTGCACCCTCCTGCGCCGCGCGCGCCAGCTGCGAGATCTCCCGCGGGTTGCCGAGCTGCGCCGCGAGGTGACTCATCGAGGCGGCCAGTACGTACCCCCCGTACCCGCGGTCGCCCGCCGCCTGGGCGAGCCGCAGCGCCTGGATGTAGTAGCGCTGGGCCAGCCCCGGCTGGCCGGTGTCGACGGCCATGTATCCGGCCAGTTCGGTGAGCCTGGCGACCGCCGCGAAGAGCTCGCGCCCCACCGCCTCCCGGTACGACCCCGAAAGCAGCCCGGACACCACGCTGTTGAGGTAGTGCACGACGATCGGGCGGACGTGACCGCTGCCGAAACGGTGGTCGAGCGACGTCAGTGCCTCCGTCGTCGCCCGTACCGCCGCCACGTCGCTCAGGCCGACCCGTGAGCCGGCCGTCCGCGCCACCTGGTGGTCGGCGCCGGTGATCAGCCAGTCCCGGCTCGGTTCGACCAGCGCGGACGCCGCCACCGACGAGCCGGACAGGAAGTCCCTACGTCCCACGTCGCTCCGCCACAGCTCGCAGACCTGCTCGATCGCGCCCAGCACCGTGGGCGAGAACTGGAGCCCGATCCCGGACGCCAGATTCTTGCCGTTCGCCATCCCGATCTCGTCGATGGTGACGGTGCGCCCCAGCTTGCGGCCGATGGCCTCGGCGATGATCCCGGGGGCCCGGCCCCTGGGCTGCTGCCCGCGCAGCCACCGCGCGACGGATGTCTTGTCGTAACGCAGATCGAGTCCGTGCTCGGCGCCGCACATGTTGACCCGGCGGGCCAGACCGGCGTTGGAGCAGCCGGCTTCCTGGATGAGCGCCTGGAGTCGTTCGTTGGGCTGGCGGGCGACGAGCGGCCTGGCTGCCATGTGTAACCCCCTGGTGCGGGCGCTGATGAAGTCCTACGGAATTCCGATGAATTCGCACGGAGATCACTGCCCGGCGGATATGCAAAGAATGCGAACCATGTGCGTCATGTACGCACATGAGGCTTCACTTCCGGAAGCCTGAGGTATTTCCGGTACCTCCGCCCTCCACCCCTGTGGCTTCCCGCTCACGGGACCGCCGCCACCTGCGCGCCCCCGCCCGTGCACCCATGCGCCCCACATGCGGGAGCGATGCGCCACCCCCCCGGGTCCTGGCCGCCCGTAACCGGAGGTGATGCTCGTAGTTGAGCTGTGCGTGGAAGAGACCATCGGAGTCACGGACGTCACGGACGCAGCCAAGATCCCTCAGCAGCGCGGTGATCAACTGCTCGACAGCGCCGTACGGTACGCGGAAGAACGGCACTGGGACGTGGTCCCCGGCACCTGGCTCGATGTCCAGGAAGGGGTGGAGCGCTGCTCCTGCGGTGACCTGACGTGCGCCACCCCCGGCGCGCACCCGGCCAAGGGCGACTGGTCGACGCAGGCCACCGGCAGCGCGGTCGCGGCGCGCAGGCTCTGGCAGAAGAACCCGAAGGCCTCGGTCCTGCTGCCCACCGGACGTACCTTCGACGCCATCGACGTTCCCGAGACGGCCGGCTTCCTGGCGCTGGCCCGGATGGAGCGCATGGAGCTCACCCTCGGGCCCGTCACCAGCACCCCCGACCGCCGGCTCCTCTTCTTCGTACTGCCGGGCGCGGGCGCCAAGATTCCCGATCTCGTACGGAAGTTGGGCTGGGCACCGAGCACGCTCGACCTCGTCGCCCGCGGCGAGGGCGACTACGTGGCGGCCCCGCCGACCCGCATGGGCGGCATGGGCGCCGTGCAGTGGGCGCGCCGCCCCACCCCCGCGAACCGGTGGCTGCCGGACGCGGAGGAGCTGATCAGTCCGCTGGCGTACGCGTGCGGGCGTGAAGCAGCTGCTGCGCGGGGGCGCACGCGAACATAGGCTGGCCCCGTACACGGGGACCACGAAAGGCAATGCCATGCCTGACCAGGCATTCGAAGATGAGGCACAAAAAGACGGCACAGCAGGCGACCTGACGGCAAGGCGGGCGGGCGGAGCGCATACGGCGCCGCCCGCCGCGGTGCGTGTCCAGGGCCTGTGGAAGCGGTTCGGTGAGCAGATCGCCGTGGCCGGAATCGATCTCGAACTCCCGGCCGGGAAGTTCATCGGCCTGGTCGGGCCGAACGGCGCGGGCAAGACCACCACGCTCTCGATGGTGACGGGGCTGCTGCGCCCCGACCGGGGCACCGTGGAGATCGGCGGCCACGACGTGTGGCGCGACCCGGTGCGGGTCAAGTCACGGATCGGCGTACTGCCCGAGGGACTTCGGCTGTTCGAGCGACTGTCGGGCCGTGAACTGCTGGCCTACACCGGCCGGTTGCGCGGACTGCCGGGCGAGGAGGTCGACAAGCGGGCCACGCAGCTCCTGGACGTGCTCGACCTGGCCGGCTCCCAGCACAAGCTCGTCGTCGACTACTCGACCGGCATGCGCAAGAAGATCGGTCTCGCCGCAGCCCTGCTGCACAATCCCGAAGTCCTGTTCCTGGACGAGCCGTTCGAGGGCGTCGACCCGGTGTCCGCCCAGACCATCCGCGGCGTGCTGGAGCGGTACACGGGCTCGGGAGCCACCGTCATCTTCTCCAGCCACGTCATGGAGCTGGTGGAGTCGCTGTGCGACTGGGTCGCCGTGATGGCCGCGGGCCGCATCCGCGCCCAGGGGACCCTCGCTGAGGTACGGGGTGACGCGCCGAGCCTGCAGAACGCTTTCCTCGAACTGGTGGGCGCGAGCGGGCGAGAGGCCGGGCAGAGCCTGGACTGGCTGGGCGGCGGGGCACCGCGATGAGTATCGCCGCAGGACACACCCCGTCTCCCGGGGCCGCCCCGCCGGCCGGACCCACCGCGTCCGCCGGTCTGACCCCGCTGTTCGTACGGCTGAAACTCGCGCTGCTGAAGAACGGGCTGCGGCAGTCGTCCGGGCGGAAGGCCGCGTTCGTCACCACCGCGGTGCTGGTGCTGCTCTTCTCGGCGCTCCAGCTGGTCGGGCTGATCGCGATGCGCGGGCAGTCCTTCGCGCCGACGCTGACGTTGCTGATGGCGCTGGTGGTCGCAGTCGGCTGGACGTTCATGCCGCTGTTCTTCCCCAGCGGCGACGAGACGCTGGACCCGTCGCGGCTGGTGATGCTGCCGCTCAGGCCGAGGCCGCTGGTCCAGGCCCTGCTGGTGGCATCGCTGGTGGGGATCGGCCCGCTGTTCACGGTGTGCCTGGCGATCGGCTCGGTGATCGCCGTGGCGCACGGTGCTGCGGGGGCGGTGGTGGCCGTGCCGGCCGCCGTGCTGCTCGTGCTCACGTGTGTGGCGCTGGCCCGGGCCGTCGCGACGGCGAACGTACGGCTGCTGACCAGCCGGCGGGGCCGGGACCTGGCGGTGCTGAGCGGACTGATCGTGGCCGTCGGCATCCAGTTCGTGAACTTCGGCTGGCAGCGGCTCGCCAACTCCGGTGGCCTGTCGGTGCTCGACCCGGTGGCCGACGTCGTGCAGTGGGTGCCGCCGGCCTCCGCGATCGGCGCGGTGCACTCGGTGAGCGAGGGGGCGTACGGGCGGGGGGCCGCCCAACTGGCCCTCGCCGCCGTGGCCTTGGCGGCGCTGCTGTGGTCGTGGGAGCGGGGCCTGGTCAAGTTGATGACGGCGCCCGACGGGTCGACGATCCAGGCGTCCGGTCCGGCCCGCAAGGAGTCGTCCGCGGGCTGGCTCTCGCGGCTGCTGCCGGACGGCAGGACCGCCGCGACGGCGCAGCGGGTACTGCGGTACATCTGGCGCGATCCGAAGACCAAGGGCGCGTGGATCACCTCCCTCGCCATCGGGCTGATCGTGCCGGTCTTCAACGCGCTCCAGGGCACCGGTTCTGTGTATCTGGCGTCCATGGCCACCGGCATGCTCGGCATGCAGACGTTCAACCAGTTCGGGACGGACACCTCGGCCTTCTGGATGGTCGCAACGACCGTCTCCACCACCCGGGACGCCTACGAGGAACTCCGGGCCAGGCTGCTGGCGCTGTTCGCGATCACGGTGCCGTACACGGTGCTGGTGACGGCCGTGACGGCGGCGATCGTCGACGACTGGGGGGTCTTCCCCGAGGTGCTCGGGCTGGCGTTCGCCCTGCTCGGGGCGCTGCTGGCGGCGGGGCTCGTGGCCTCGGCCCGCTTCCCGTACTCGGTGCCGCAGGAGGGCGCGTACAAGAACGCGGCCCCCGGGCAGGGCTCGCTGGCCTGGATGTCGCTGCTGACGGGGCTCGTGGTCTCGACGGTGGTGTGCGCACCGCTGATCGGGCTGACGGTGTGGCTGCATGTCGCGGGGCACGCGACGTGGATGCTGTTGCCGGTGGGGGCGGCGTACGGTCTGCTGATCACTTGGGTGGGGTTGCGGGTGGCGGCGCCGTGGACTGCGTCCCGCTTGCCGGAGATCCTGACCGCGGTCAGCAAGAGCTGACCCTTTCGGGCCCCCGGGAGCCCTCGCCCCACCTGACCCCCTCGGGCAGCGGGGCCGCCCCCTCTTCCCTCCGCCACCCCAGCCCGCTTGGGCAGCGGTGCCGCCCCTCACCCGCACTCCCGCCCCAGCCTCCTTGGGCAGCGGGGCCGCCCCCTTTCCCCACCCCTCAGCCTCCTTGGGCAGCGGGGCCACCCCCTTTCCCCACCCCTCAGCCTCCTTGGGCAGCGGGGCCACCCCCTTTCCCCACCCCTCAGCCTCCTTGGGCAGCGGGGCCGCCCCCCGGGGGCGGGACGGGTGGGCAAGGGGGCGGCACCTCGCGCGGAGCGTGCCCTTTGCGTGCCCCCTTACGGGATGTTCTTGTCGCGCAGGCGCGTCGTGGCTGGTCGCGCAGTTCCCCGCGCCCCTAAGAGGTGCCCCCTGGGCGAGGGTGTGGGACGTGCGGGCGCGGCGTGGCTGGGCGCGCAGTTCCCCGCGCCCCTGAGGGGCGGGCCCCCCTGGGCGTGGGTGTGAGACGCGCAGGCGCGGCGTGGCTGGGCGCGCAGTTCCCCGCGCCCCTAGGAGGTGCACCCTGGGCGAGGGGGTGAGATGGGCGGGTGCGGCGTGGTTGCGTGTGCGGAGGGTCAGGGTTGGGGGAGGGAGGGGTCGGTTGCTTCTTCCAGGAAGGGTTCGATCGCCGAGCGCCACCCCTCCGGCTGGTCGTAGTGCACCAGGTGCCCCGCGTCCACCACCTCCGCGTACCGCCCCCGGGGCAGTACCCGGACCATCTCCTGCGCCTCCGCCCGGCCCAGCTCGCCGTCCAGGCCTCGTACGACCAGCGTCGGGCACTGCACCTGGGACAGCTCGTCCCAGTGCGCGTCGTGCACCCACGTCTCCCGCGACTCCAGCATCTGGCGGCGGGAGAAGACCGGGCGCCAGCCGTCCGCCCGCTCCGCCATCACCTCGGCGAAGAACTCACCGCGTGCCGGGCTCGGCCGCTCCACCCAGGGGTCGTCCTCACCGAACCACTTCCGGACGTCCGCCAGCGTCGCGAACGGCAGCGGCCACGACCGGAACCAGTCGTCCCACTCCCGCTGGGACGCCGCCCCGAGCGCCGAGGCCCGCATGTCGCAGACGATCAGGGCACGCACCAGGTCCGGCCGCTTGGCGGCCAGCTGCCACGCCGTCAGGGCTCCCATCGAGTGCCCGACCAGGGTCACCGGGGCCAGCCCGAGCTGTTCGATCGCCGCCTCCGCGTCGGCGACGTACGCATCGCGCGTGAAGGGGCCTTCCGAGGGCTTCTCACTGCGACCGTGCCCGCGCTGGTCCAGGGCGACCGCCCGGTGCCGCTCGGAGAGCCAGCGGGCCGTGGCCGCCCAGTGCGAGGAACGGCCCATGAGTCCGTGCAGCAGTAAGACGCCGGGAAGCTGCGCGGACTCCCCGCCGTCCTTGGGCGGGTCGGCGAACTCCCAGGCGGCGAGGCGTACGCCGTCGGCTCCGGTCACGTCTGTGCGCCGCACCATATGGCCTGGCACCCCCTTCTGCTTCCCGTTCCGGGTAGTCGTCCCTGCCGTGTTCCGGTCCGTCATCTCCGGCCACCCCAAGCTATCGAACTTGCATTCGAAAATGTGGGTGTGACACCCAAGACCCCTCTTTCGAGTGACAACGCTCAAGGATTGGCTCGCGCTGCCGAGGGGAGATCTTCTTCGGGAGGCGGGCCGCTCGGGGAAGACGGTCCGCGGGAGTTGACCTTGAGAGCTCGGGGCTCCAGGTCAGCACAGGGGAGGACAGGCCCCGGCGCCTCAGGGCGCCGGGGCCCTCTTCATGCGGTACCGCCTGCGACACCGCCTGCGCCGGCGCCCCGGACTCGCGAGGCGCTCCCTGCGGTACGTACGACGGGCGCATCCCCCCGCCTCCTCCCCAGCCGTGCGGCGGGCCCGGCCGGCAGCCCTGCATTCAGGTCATGTGCCCCGGTTCATGTGCCGCAGACACAGGGTGGCACGCGATCCGCCCGGCTGCTTGGGTTCCGTCACGAAAACGCGGGTCAACTCCCGTCACTCCAGACTCAGTTGGCAACCGAGCAGCAGCGGCACGAGCAGTGGGTGGGCGTGGGGTAGGGGTAGGGCTAGGCGTGGGCGTGGAGTAGGCGTGGGCGTGCGACAAGCGCGGCAGGCGCAGGCGACAGGGTGAACCCCGGCACCCGCACTCGCACCCGCAGCCGCACCCGCGTCAGCGCTTGGCGACGAAGACGTGCGACGCCGTCTCCGCGTCCAGCTCGGCCGCCTCCCCGCTGCTGCCGACCAGCACCCCGCCGGGCGACTCGGTCACGCTGACCACCGAACCCGGCTGCACGCCCGCGCGGCGCAGCGTGTACATCAGCTGGGCGTCGGTCTGGATGGGCTCGCCGATGCGCCGTACGACGACCGTCTTGCCCTCCGGGCCCGGCACCAGGTCGGAGAGGCTGACCATGCCCTCGTCCAGGAACGGATCGGCCTCGGACTTCTCGCCCAGCTCCTCCAGGCCCGGGATCGGGTTTCCGTACGGCGACTCGGTCGGGTGGCGGAGCAGCTCCAGCACGCGCCGCTCGACCGCCTCGCTCATCACGTGCTCCCAGCGGCAGGCCTCGGCGTGCACCTGCTCCCACTCCAGGCCGATCACGTCGACGAGCAGGCACTCGGCGAGGCGGTGCTTGCGCATCACGCGCGTGGCGAGGCGCCGGCCCTCCTCGGTGAACTCCAGATGGCGGTCGCCCGCGACCGTCACCAGGCCGTCGCGCTCCATCCGCGCCACCGTCTGGCTGACCGTCGGCCCGCTCTGGTCGAGTCGCTCGGCGATACGGGCGCGCATGGGGACGACGCCCTCCTCCTCAAGTTCGAGGATGGTGCGGAGATACATCTCCGTGGTGTCGATCAGTCCGGACATGTGTGCCCCTCGATGCTGTGACAGAAAATCTTGGTGCGCTGGCTCGTCGTCGCGGAGAGTCGTCCGGCGGATTGCCGCGGACGCCCCGGCCCGACACCAATTCTGACGCATCGCACCGACAACCGTGCCGGACCGGGGTGAGGCCGTATTGACAGGCCCCAGGTCCAGACCGCAACGTGATCCGCGGCGCGGACGGCGCCCCCGTTAGTTACCCTCGGTAGCCCCTCGGAAAGGCCCCTCTGCGATGAGCGAGAACAAACTGGCCGGACAGTTCTTCGACGCCGCGATCAACCTTCTCCAGCGGGCGCGGGACGAGGAGGCGGACTCCGTCGCGGCGGCCGGCACCGCCATCGCCGACACCGTCGCGGCCGGCGGCCGGCTCTTCGCGTTCGGCGCCGGCCACTCCTCGCTCGCCGCCCAGGACGTCGTCTACCGGGCGGGCGGCCTCGCCCTGATGAATCTGCTCGCCGTACCGGGTGTGGTGGGCATCGACGTCATGCCCGCCACCCTCGGTTCCGCCCTGGAACGCGTCGACGGCCTCGCGGGCGCGGTGCTCGACAGCAGCCCCGCCAAGCCGGGCGACGTGCTTGTGGTGATCTCCCTGTCGGGCCGCAACGCGCTCCCGGTGGAGATGGCGATGAACGCGCGCGCCCTGGGCCTGAAGGTCATCGGCGTGACCTCCGTGGCGTACGCGCAGGACACCAGGTCCCGGCACAAGTCCGGCAGCTTCCTCAAGGACCACTGCGACATCGTGCTGGACAGCAAGATCGCGGTCGGCGACGCCGAGCTCACCGTGGACGGCGTCGACGCCCCCTTCGCCCCCGCCTCGACGGTGGTCACCACCGCGCTGATGCAGGCGGTCATGGCGGCGGCGGTCGGCGAGCTCGTGGAGCGTGGCCTCGAACCGCCGATGCTGCGCTCGGGCAACGTGGACGGCGGGCACGAGTGGAACGGCCGGGTGATGACCGAGTACGGCGACCGGATCTTCTTCCGGCACTGAGCAGGCCCATCTCCGAACGGTGTCCGCCGCGCCCGTCCCGTCGGATCCCTGCCCCGTCGGGCCCCCGTCCCGTCAGGCGCCCGTCCCCCGGCCGCCGCCCTCCCGTACCGCCTGTGCGAGGTCGACCGAGGCGGCCACCCGGACCGCGATGCTCTCCGCGTACGTCGCGTCCGGGCGCTCGAAGGCGGGGCGGCTCGTGCCGCGCAGGAAGGTCACCGTGCCCAGGGTGCGGCCGCGGCTGCGCAGCACCGTGCAGAGCGCGTGCACGGCGTCCGCGGGCCACTGGCGGTCGGTGGCCCAGCCCTCGGAGTCCTCGCGGGCGCCCGCGCTCGCACGCACCGCGCCGGTTCGCTCCAGGGCCTGGAGCGCGGGGTGGCCCTCCCCGTACCGCACCGGGATACCCGCCTCCGCGTTCTCCTGGAGGCAGGGGCCCGGCTCGCCGGCCGGCGTGGCCGTGACCCGTACGAGCCGGTCCCCGGCCAGTACGTCGACGATTGCGTGGTCGGCGAACCCGGCGAGGCCGAAGTCCAGATAGGCCGCGGCGGCCTCCATCGGGTCCTCGCACTCGGCCGCGGCCCTGGCCGCCCGGTGCAGCTGGTTGCCCCGGAACCGCAGCCTGGCCGCGTCCTGCTCGGCGGTCTTCGCCTCGGTGACGTCCTGGAAGAGCCAGCCCACACCCAGCGGCACCGGCTCCTCCGTGAGGGGCGACGCCAGCCGCAGGAAGCCGCTGCGCCAGCAGCGCCTGCGTTCGCCCTCCGCGGTGCGCAGCGTCACCCACAGGTCGACGGGGGCGGGCGGGGTGCCCTCGGCGAGTACGTGCTGGAGGGCGCCCTCCAGCTCGTCGACGCCCTGGACGACGGTCTCGCCGAGCGGGCGGCCCAGCAGGGTGGTGCGACCGCCGCCGAGGGCACGGGCCGCGTGCACGTTGACGACGGTGGGGCGCAGGTCGACGTCGACGAGGACCACACCCCACGACGCGTCCTCGAACAGGACCTCGCTGAGGGCTATGGCCCGCTCCAGGTCGATCTGCGCGTGCACCTCGCCGAAGGCGCTGTAGACCCCGGCCGGTTTGCCGTCCGCACCGGTGACCGCGGCCGACTGGGTGCGTACGAGGACCCGGCTGCCGTCCTTGCGCACCAGCGCGAACTCGTGCACCTGCCGGCCGCCGCCGTGCATCGCCCCCATCAGCCGGCCCTGCACCTCGTCGGCGTCGGCGCTGCGCACCGCCCAGCCCGCGAAGCCGCGTCTGCCGATCGCGTCGGCGGCGCTCCAGCCGAGGATGCGGGTGGCCTCGCGGTTCCAGTGGGTGACGACGCCGTCGGCGTCGAAGGCACACAGGGCGGCGTCCATGCCGTCGAGGAGGGCTGCGAGGAGGTCGGGTCCCGCGCCCGCCTCGGGGCCGTCGGGCCCCGCACCCGTCCGCGGCCCTTCCGCGCCCGCTCCCGCCTCCGGTCCGGGCTCGGCGGTCCCACTGCTCAGAGAAGCACTCACCCGGCACCCCCGCAGGTGTTCACCCGTGCCGCTGTCCGCTGTGCCGCACGTCCGATCATTCAACTCGAAGGTGACGCAGCCCACACGGGGTTCCACGAAATCGAAGTGCTCCGTTAATTCGGTTGAGACGCCGCGGGGCGGCTCCTAGTGTGTGGCTCACACCGAAAGGAGGTGATTCGGGAAATGATTTCTTTCCGGACGCGTGAGGTGACTGCGGGCTAGTTGCCCGTTGTCGCACACAGTGCGGTGCCGGCGCAGCCGGTTCCAATCCACAGCAGTCACCGCCCCGCGGGCTCGCCGGTACGTCCGGCCGGCCCCCTCTCCGGAGGGGACCAGAGCCCGCGGGGTTTCTGCGTTCCAGGGCCGTGCGCACGGCCGGGCGCACGGCCGGGCGCACGGCCCCGGCGCGCGGCCCCTCCCCCGCTCAGGGGTTCAGGCGCTCCACCGTCCATGCCGCGGGCGCCGCCCTGACGTACCGCAGCCGGTCGTGCAGCCTGTTCTCGTGCCCCTGCCAGAACTCCACCGCCTCCGGCACGACCCGGTAGCCACCCCAGTGCGGCGGCACCGGCACCTTCTCACCCTCCGGGTAGCGCGCCGCCAAGTCGGCGTAGGCGGTAATCAGTTCGTCGCGCGAGCCGATCACCTGGGACTGCTCGCTCGCCCAGGCGCCGAGCTGTGAGCCGTGCGGGCGGGTGCGGAAGTACGCGGCCGTCTCGGCGCGGGAGACGCGGGCGGCGGTGCCGGTGACGATGACCTGGCGGGCGATCTGGTGCCAGGGGAACAGCAGCGAGACGTGCGGGTTGGCGGACAGCTCGCCGCCCTTGCGGGAGCGGTAGTTGGTGAAGAAGACGAAGCCCCGCCCGTCGTAGGCCTTCAGCAGCACCGTACGGGTGCTGGGCCGGCCGTCGGGGGTGGCCGTGGCGACGACCATGGCGTTCGGCTCGTGCAGCCC
This sequence comes from Streptomyces sp. NPDC091272, assembly GCF_044757485.1. Lineage (NCBI taxonomy): Bacteria > Bacillati > Actinomycetota > Actinomycetes > Kitasatosporales > Streptomycetaceae > Streptomyces > Streptomyces sp. NPDC091272. Next base: position 247,389 of record NZ_JBIVVC010000004.1, on the reverse strand, counting down.
GCCTGCCACGGCCTGCCGGAACCAGCGGCCGAACTGGTCCATGGGCTCGGACGCCAGCGCGTCCTCGGTGAGCTCCTCGGTGCGGTACTGCTCGCGCATGGCGGCGGGGTCGGCGTCGGGCCCGGCTGCTTCGGGGGATGTGTTCGGCACGGGGCCATCCTGCCGCAGGGCGCGCGTGCCGCGACACACAGGCCCGCCGGGACGCAGCCCCAGTCTTCCCTTCCCCAACTCCCGCTAACCCTCCCGGAAGTGGGTCGTACGGTGTGCCTGTTCTCACGCTTCCCCGCATCGGCGGAACCCGCCAAAATCCCCGGTGGGGAGCCTGTCGCTGCCCTGCGGCAGGGGTATCGTTCCTGCCTCCGTCGCTTGCCGCACACGCCTTGCGTGCACATTTTGAGGAGCCGCCTGATGTCCGACTTCGTACCCGGGCTTGAAGGAGTCGTCGCGTTCGAGACGGAGATCGCCGAACCGGACAAGGAGGGTGGCGCGCTGCGCTACCGCGGTGTCGACATCGAGGACCTCGTCGGGCACGTCTCCTTCGGGAACGTGTGGGGGCTGCTGGTCGACGGCGCCTTCAACCCGGGGCTGCCGCCCGCCGAGCCGTTCCCGATCCCGGTGCACTCCGGTGACATCCGGGTCGACGTGCAGTCCGCCCTCGCGATGCTCGCCCCGGTGTGGGGTCTGAAGCCGCTGCTCGACATCGACGAGCGGACCGCCCGTGACGATCTGGCGCGGGCCGCCGTGATGGCGCTCTCGTACGTCGCCCAGTCGGCGCGCGGACAAGGGCTGCCGATGGTGCCGCAGAGCGAGATCGACAAGGCGGAGTCGGTGGTCGAGCGGTTCATGATCCGCTGGCGGGGGGAGCCGGACCCCAAGCACGTCAAGGCGGTCGACGCCTACTGGACGTCGGCGGCCGAGCACGGCATGAACGCCTCCACCTTCACCGCCCGCGTCATCGCCTCCACCGGCGCCGACGTCGCCGCCGCGCTCTCCGGCGCGGTGGGCGCGATGTCCGGCCCGCTGCACGGCGGCGCGCCCTCCCGGGTGCTGGGCATGATCGAGGAGATCGAGCGCACCGGGGACGCACGCGCCTACGTCCGCCAGGCTCTCGACAAGGGTGAGCGCCTGATGGGCTTCGGCCACCGCGTCTACCGCGCCGAGGATCCGCGGGCCCGCGTCCTGCGCCGTACGGCCAAGGAGCTGGCGGCCCCGCGCTTCGAGGTGGCGGAGGCCCTGGAGAAGGCGGCGCTGGAGGAGCTGCACGCGCGCCGCCCGGACCGGGTGCTGGCGACGAACGTGGAGTTCTGGGCGGCGATCGTGCTGGACTTCGCGGAGGTCCCGGCGCACATGTTCACGTCGATGTTCACCTGTGCCCGTACGGCGGGCTGGTCCGCGCACATCCTGGAGCAGAAGCGCACCGGCCGCCTGGTGCGCCCGTCCGCGCGCTACGTGGGCCCCGGCACCCGCAACCCGCGCGAGGTCTCCGGCTTCGAGGACATCGCGGGCTGAACGGACGGCCGCTGCTGAAAACAAGGGCGGACGGCCGCCGTCGAAGGCAGGGGCAGACGGCCGCTGCGGCAAAGTCAGGCAAAGTAAGGGGCGTCCTCCCTGGAGGGCGCCCCTTACCTCTGCCCGCCGCCCAGCGCCCCTTCGAGCAGCGTGGCCCACTGGGTCACCACCCGCTCCCGGCGGGCCGCGTCGTCGGTGAGGAGGTTGGCGAGGCCGAGCCCGCGGGCCATGTCGAGGAAGCCCTGGACGATCTCCCGCACCCCGGGCCTGGACTCGTCGGCGTGCAGCAGCCGTACGGCCATGCGGTGTGTCTCCCGGCCGACCCGGGCCTCCAGCTCGGTGACCCGCGCGTGCAGCTGTTCCTCGTTCGACGCGGCCACCCACAGGTGCAGGGCGGCCCGGAACAGCGGTCCCGTGTACAGGTCGACGATCGCGCCCACCACCGCGGCCAGGTCGTGCCCGGGGAGGGCGCGCAGCGCGGTGGAGCGCTCCTCGGCGACGTACTCGACGGCCGCGGTGAAGAGGTCCTCCCGGGTCGGGAAGTGGTGCTGGGCCGCCCCCCGCGACACCCCGGCCCGTTCGGCCACGACGGAGACCGTGGAGCCCGCCCAGCCGCGCTCGGCGAGGCAGGCCACGGCGGCCTCCAGCAGCCGCTGCCTGGTGGCCCGGCTGCGGTCCTGCTTGGGGCCCTGGCGGGGGGCGGTCACAACAGCCATGCGGGGTCCCGTCGTTCGAGGTGTGCGGTGACGCCCTCGCGCGCCTCGGCGGACGCGAACAGCGCTGCCGAGCGTTGTACCAGGTCCTCCGCATCGCGGTCGAAGGCGGCCCTGACCCCGGCCGTCAGCAGCCGCTTGGATTCCGCCAGGCCCTGCGGGGAGGCCCGGCGCAGTGCGTCGACGACGGGGGCCATCGCGGCGTCCACGTCGGGCGCCGTCTCGGTGAGCAGGCCTATCTCCTGGGCGCGCGTTCCCGCGAAGACCTCCCCGGTGAGGAAGTACCGGGACGCGGCGCGGGCGTCCAGGCGGGGCAGCAGCGGGATGGAGATGACGGCGGGCGCCACTCCGATCCTTACCTCCGAGAACGCGAAGTCGGACGACAGCGAGGCGAACGCCATGTCGCACGCCCCGAGCAGCCCGAGCCCGCCCGCGCGCGCGTGCCCGTCGACGCGCGCGAGGACGGGCTTGGGCAGTTCGGTGATCTGCCGCAGCACCTCCACGAACGCGTACGGACTGGCGGGCACCTTGAGGTCGGCGCCCGCGCTGAAGGTGTTGCCGGTGTGGGCGAGGACGACCGCCCGCACCGACGGATCCTTGCCGCAGCGCTCCAGCGCCGTCGCCAGCTCGCGGACGAGGGACGCCGAGAGGGCGTTGCGGTTCGCCGGTGAGTCCAGGGTGAGGGTGGTGATGCCTCGCTCGTGGGTGGTGGGGACCAGGGCCTGTCGGGTCATTCGCGTTCCCTTTCTCGCAGCTCCCGCCGCAGGATCTTGCCGGAGGCCGCACGGGGTACTCCGTCGACGAATTCGACGCGGCGCACCTTCTTGTACGGTGCGACGCGCCCGGCGACGTACGCCATGACGTCCGCCTCCGTGAGGTTGCCCGCGTGCGCCTGCCGTACGACGAACGCCTTGGGCACCTCGTTGCCGTCGGCGTCGTATACCCCGATCACGGCCGCATCCGCGATGCCCTCGTGGGACAGCAGCAGTGCTTCGAGCTCGGCGGGGGCGACCTGGTAGCCCTTGTACTTGATGAGCTCCTTGACCCGGTCCACCACGAACAGCCAGCCTTCGGCGTCGACGCGGCCTATGTCCCCGGTGTGCACCCAGCCGTCCGCGTCGATCATCGCGGCGGTTTCGTCGGGGCGGCCGAGGTAGCCCTTCATGCGCTGCGGGCCGCGGATCGCGATCTCGCCCTCCTCCCCGGTGCCGAGGTCCTTGCCGGGGGTCTCCAGGGAGAGGATCCGCATCTCGGTGCGCGGCAGGAGCTTGCCGACGGTGCCGGGGGGCGGGTTCGCGGCGTCCAGCGGCACCACGTGCGTCCCCGGCGAGAGTTCGGTCATCCCGTACGCCTGGAGGACGGGCCGGATGCCCAGGCGGGCGGCGCAGGCCTGCGCGAGGTGGGCGTCCAGGGGTGCGGCGGCGCTGACGACGTACTCCAGCGAGGACAGGTCGTAGCGCGCCACCGCCGGGTGTTTGGCCAGGGCGAGGACGATCGGCGGGGCGACGTACAGGGCGTTGATCCGCTGGTCCTGGACGGTCCGCAGGAACTGCTCCAGCTCGAACCGGGGCAGGGTGACGACGGTCGCGCCGTGCGACAGCGGGATGTTGATCAGTGCGGTCAGCCCGTAGATGTGGAAGAAGGGCAGCACCGCCAGCACCCGGTCGCCCGGCGCCATCGGGATGAAGGGGTGCAGCTGGGCGATGTTGGTGGCGATGGAGTGGTGGGTGAGCATCACTCCCTTGGGAACACCTGTGGTGCCGGAGGAGTACGGCAGCGCGGCGACGTCCTCCAGCGGGTCGATGTCGATCCGCGGCTCCGGGTCGGTGCAGGCGAGCAGGTCGAGTACGGAGCGGTGGCCGGGCGCGCTGTCGCAGACGAGGATCTCCGCGGCCCTGCGCGCGGTCTCCAGGAGCGGTGCGACGGTGACGATCCAGCGGGCCGAGGAGTCGCGGAGCTGTTTGGCGAACTCCTCGGCCGTGGACAGCGGGTGCACGGTGGTGACGGCGGCGCCCGCGCGGGTGGCGGCGAAGAACACCGCCGGGTAGGCGATCGTGTTGGGGCTGTGCAGGGCGAGCACGTCGCCCTTGCGCAGCCCGGACGCGGCCAGCGCGGCGGCGAGCCTGCGGTGGTAGGTGTCGAGCTGGGCGTAGGTGAGGGTGGTGCCGTTCGTCCCGTCGACGAGCGCGGGGAGGTCGCCGTACCGGGCGGCGGGTCCGAGGACCGCCTCGTGGATGGGCAGCCGGACGTCGGCCACCTCCGCGTACTCGCTGTGGAACACCATGGTGAAGGTCCCCTTCGGCACGGTGGTGCGACGGTGTGGACGGACAGGGTCGCGCGGTTCGGTACGGCTTGGGGAGACTCGGGGTCGTACCGGTACGGCTCGGGGAGCCCAGGCGTGTCGGTACGACTTCGGGAGACTCAGGTCGTCCCGGTACGACTTCGGGAGCCCCAGGTCGTCTCAGTACGACTTCGGGAGCCCCAGCGACTGGTGGGAGACGAAGTTGAGGATCATCTCGCGGCTGACCGGGGCGATCCTGGCCACCCGGGAGGCCACGATCAGCGAGGCGAGGCCGTACTCGCGGGTGAGGCCGTTGCCGCCGAGGGTGTGCACGGCCTGGTCGACGGTCTTCACGCAGGCCTCGGCCGCCGCGTACTTCGCCATGTTGGCGGCCTCGCCCGCGGCCATGTCGTCGCCCGCGTCGTAGAGGTTTGCGGCCTTGTTCATCATGAGGCGGGCGAGCTCGATCTCGATGTGGGCCTGGGCGAGGGGGTGGGCCAGGGCCTGGTGGGCGCCGATGGGCGTCTTCCAGACCGTGCGCTCCTTGGCGTACCTGACGGCCCTGGCGAGCGCGTAGCGGGCCATGCCGATGGCGAACGCGGCCGTCATGACGCGCTCGGGGTTGAGGCCCGCGAAGAGCTGGAGGAGGCCGGCGTCCTCGTCGCCGACCAGGGCGTCGGCGGGCAGCCGCACGTCGTCCAGCACGAGTTCGAACTGCTTCTCCGGGGCCTGGAGTTCCATGTCGATGCGGGTGCGCGCGAAGCCGGGGGCATCGCGCGGGACGACGAACAGGCAGGGCTTGAGGCTGCCGGTCCGCGCGTCCTCGGTGCGGCCCACGATCAGGGTGGCGTCGGCGATGTCGACACCGGAGACGAACACCTTGCGGCCGGTGAGCACCCAGTCGTCACCGTCCCGGCGCGCGGTGGTGGTGATGCGGTGCGAGTTGGACCCCGCGTCGGGCTCGGTGATGCCGAAGGCCATGGTGCGGCTGCCGTCCGCGAGGCCGGGCAGCCAGGCGGTCCGCTGCGCCTCGGTGCCGAAGCGGGTGATGACCGTGGCGCAGATCGCGGGCGAGACGATCATCATCAGGAGCGGCGAGCCCGCGGCGCCCAACTCCTCCAGGACTATGGAGAGTTCCGTGATGCCGCCGCCTCCGCCGCCGTACTCCTCGGGGATGTTGACACCGAGGTAGCCGAGCTTGGCCGCCTCGGCCCACAGTTCGTCGGGGTGACCCTCGTCGGCGACGACCTTGGTGAGGTAGTCGCGTCCGTAGCGCTTGCCGAGGGCGGCGACGGCGGCCCGCAGGGCCTGCTGCTCCTCGGTCTCGATGACGCTGCTGTGCGCGGTGCTGCTCATGCTTCCTGGTCCTCCTGTGCACTGGGGGCCGCCAGGACGGTGGTGTCCGTGACGACGGCGAGCAGGGCGCCGACCTCGACCTGGTGGCCGGGTGCGACGTGGAGTGCGGTGAGCGTGCCGGAGGCGGGAGCGGTGACGCGGTGCTCCATCTTCATGGCCTCCAGCCACAACAGGGGCTGTCCCGCATCGACCCGGCTGCCCTCCGCGAGCCCTTCGGCGACGCGGACGACCGTGCCCGGCATGGGGGCGAGCAGCGAGCCGGGGGCGGTACGGGTGGCGGGGTCGGGGAAGCGCGGGGCCGCGGTGAGGGTGTGGGAGCCGGCCGGGGAGTCGACGTACACCTGGTCGCCGTGCACCGTGACGGCGAAGTCCCGTTGCACGCCCGCGACTTCGAGTACGACGCGGTCCGGGTGCGCGCGGACCACGCGATCCACACCTTCGACCGTCCAGCCGTCCCGGTCGCGCAGGTAGCGCACCTCGTGCACGCCGTAGGTCTTGCTCTGCGGCTGCGAGGGCACGTTGCGCCAGCCGCCCCCGAAGCGACTGCCGCGGGCCGCGGCGTCGGCGAGGGCCGCGGCGACGGCTGCCAGTTCCTGACCGGGCCGCGGCCCGGTCAGGGCCGCCAGATGGCGGTCGTAGAAGCCGGTGTCCGGTTGTCCCGAGGCGAATTCGGGGTGGCGCAGGGACGCGACGAGCAGGTCCCGGTTGGTGACGGGGCCGTGCACCCGGGCGCGTACCAGCGCGCGGGTGAGCTTGCGGACGGCTTCGGCGCGGGTGGGCGCCCAGGCGATGACCTTGGCGAGCATCGGGTCGTAGTGGACGCCGACGGTGTCGCCGCCGGCATAGCCGGTGTCCAGCCGCAGTCCGTCGCCGCCGGGTACGTCCAGGGCGTGCAGCGGCCCGGTCTGGGGCTGCCAGCCGTTGGCCGGGTCCTCCGCGTACAGCCGGGCCTCGACGGCGTGCCCGCGCGGCTGCGGCGGCTCGTCGGGGAGGCGCTCCCCCTCGGCGAGGCGGATCTGGAGCGCGACCAGGTCGATGCCGAACACCGCCTCGGTGACGGGGTGTTCGACCTGGAGGCGGGTGTTCATCTCCAGGAAGTACGCGCGCCCCCGCGGGTCGACGAGGAACTCGACCGTCCCCGCGCCCACGTACCCGACGGCCCGCGCCGCGGCCGTGGCGGCGTCGTGGAGGCTTTCGCGGAGCTGGTCGGGCAGGTGGGGCGCCGGGGCCTCCTCGACGACCTTCTGGTGGCGGCGCTGCAGCGAGCAGTCGCGGGTGCCGAGCGCCCACACGGTGCCGTGGGCGTCGCCGAGGATCTGCACCTCCACATGGCGTCCGCGCTCGACGTACGGCTCGGCGAACACCTCGCCGTCGCCGAAGGCCGACCGCGCCTCGGCCGCCGCGGCGGCCAGTTCCTCGGGGAGCCGTTCCAGTTCCCGTACGACGCGCATGCCGCGCCCGCCGCCGCCGGCCGCCGCCTTCAGGAGCAACGGCAGATCGGCCTCGGTGGCGGTGGCCGGGTCGACGGGGGCGAGCAGCGGCACGCCCGCCTGCGCCATCAGGGCCTTGGCCCTGGTCTTGGAGGCCATGGCGTCGATGGCCCCGGGGGGCGGCCCGACCCAGGTGAGGCCCGCGTCCTGCACCGCACGGGCGAACTCGGCGTTCTCGGAGAGGAATCCGTATCCGGGGTGCACGGCGTCCGCGCCCGCCGCCAAGGCGGCCTTCACGACGAGGTCGCCGCGCAGATAGGTGTCGGAGGGGGCGGCGCCCGCCAGGCGCACCGAGGCGTCGGCGGTACGGGTGTGGAGGGCGTCGGCGTCCGGGTCGGAGTGCACGGCGACGGTGGAGATGCCGAGCTCCGCGCAGGTACGGAAGACACGGCAGGCGATCTCACCGCGGTTGGCGACGAGCAGGGAAGTGATCACTGGGTTCTCCGGGCTCACGAGGTTCTCCGGGGTCACTGGGCTCTCCCGGGTCACAGGGCTCTCCGGGTCACAGGGCTCTCCGAGGTCACTGGGCTCTCCGGGGTCACGGGGTGCCTCACATCCGGAAGACGCCGAAGCCGCCGCGCACGCCCTCGACGGGGGCCGTGTGGATCGCGGACAGGCACAGGCCCAGGACGGTGCGGGTGTCACGGGGGTCGATGACCCCGTCGTCGTACAGCCGCCCGGACAGGAACATCGGCAGGGACTCCGCCTCGATCTGCTGCTCCACCACGGCGCGCAGTGCGGCGTCGGCCTCGTCGTCGTACGGCTGTCCCTTCGCCGCGGCCGAGGCGCGAGCCACGATGGACAGGACGCCGGCGAGCTGCTGGGGGCCCATCACCGCGGACTTGGCGCTCGGCCAGGCGAACAGGAAGCGCGGGTCGTAGGCGCGACCGCACATGCCGTAGTGCCCCGCGCCGTAGGAGGCGCCCATCAGGACCGACAGGTGCGGGACCTTGGAGTTGGAGACCGCGTTGATCATCATCGCGCCGTGCTTGATGATGCCGCCCTGCTCGTACTCCTTGCCGACCATGTAGCCGGTGGTGTTGTGCAGGAAGAGCAGCGGGATGTCGCGCTGGTTGGCGAGCTGGATGAACTGCGCGGCCTTCTGCGACTCGGCGCTGAACAGCACGCCCTGCGCGTTGGCGAGGACGCCCACCGGATAGCCGTGCAGGCTGGCCCAGCCGGTGGTCAGGCTGGGCCCGTACAGCGGCTTGAACTCGTCGAAGTCGGAGCCGTCGACGAGGCGGGCGATCACCTCGCGGGGGTCGAAGGGGACCTTGAGGTCGCCGGGGACGATCCCGGCGAGCTCCTGCGGGTCGTACTTGGGCGGCTCGGCGGCCGGCGGGTCCGGCTGCGCCTTGCGCCAGTTGAGGCGGGCGACGATGCGCCGGGCCTGGCGCAGCGCGTCCCGCTCGTCCACCGCGTAGTGGTCGGCGAGACCCGAGACCCGGGCGTGCATCTCGGCACCGCCCAGCGACTCGTCGTCGCTCTCCTCGCCGGTGGCCATCTTCACCAGGGGCGGGCCGCCGAGGAAGACCTTCGACCGCTCCTTGATCATCACCGTGTGGTCGGACATGCCGGGGACGTACGCCCCGCCGGCCGTGGAGTTGCCGAAGACGACGGCGACCGTGGGGATGCCGGCGGCCGACAGGCGGGTGATGTCGCGGAAGAGCGCGCCGCCCGGGATGAAGATCTCCTTCTGGGACGGCAGGTCGGCGCCCCCCGACTCGACGAGGCTGATGCACGGCAGCCGGTTCTCGTACGCGATCTGGTTGGCCCGCAGCGCCTTCTTGAGGGTCCACGGGTTGGAGGCGCCGCCGCGCACGGTGGGGTCGTTGGCGGTGATCAGGCACTCGACGCCCTCGACGACGCCGATGCCGGTGACCATGGAGGCGCCGACCGGGTAGTCACTGCCCCAGGCGGCGAGCGGTGACAGCTCCAGGAACGGGGTGTCCACGTCGAGCAGCAGCTCGATGCGCTCCCTGGCGAGCAGCTTGCCGCGCCCGCGGTGGCGGGCGACGTACTTCTCCCCGCCCCCCGCGAGCGCTTTCGCATGCGCCTGTGCCAGGTCGTCGAGCCTGCCGAGCATGGCGGCGCGGTTCGCGGCGTACTCGGGGCCCGTGGTGTCGAGCGACGAGGTGAGCACGGTCATCGGAGCACCTCCGGTGGCGCGGTCACAGGGGTCACGGTCTTCGCGGTGGTCACAGCAGTGCCTCCGGTATGTCGAGGTGTCGCGAGCGCAGCCACTCGCCGACCGCCTTGGCCTGTGGGTCGAAACGCGCCTGGGCGGCGACGCCCTCGCCGAGGAGGCCCTCGACGGTGAAGTTGAGGGCGCGCAGGTGGGGCAGGACGGTCCGGGTGACGCACAGGTCCGCCACCTCGGGCAGCAGTTGGCGAAAGCGAGGCACGGTCAGCTCGTGGGCGAGCCACCGCCAGGCATCGTCGGTGCGCACCCACACGCCCACGTTGGCGTCGCCTCCCTTGTCACCGCTGCGGGCTCCCGCGACCAGGCCGAGCGGGGCGCGCCGGACGGGCCGCGCGGCGGCGAGGGGCCGCGGCAGGCCGGGCTCCGGTACGGGGGCGAGGGGCCGGGTGCGTACCGGGGCGGGGATGCGCCGGACGTCCCCGGCGGGCAGCACCGCCGTGTGCGGCACGTCCGCCGCGGCCACGTGGCGGGCCTCGAAGACCCCGTACGGTGCGCCCTTTCCCGGCGGTGCGGTCACGTGGAAGCCCGGGTAACTGCCGAGGGCGAGCTCCACCGCGGCGCCGCTGACCGCACGGCCCACGGTCGCGGCGTCCGGGTCGCGGACCACCAGGCGCAGCAGCGCGCTCGCGCACTCCTGGGTGGCCGCGTCCTCGCGGTCGGTACGGGCCAGGGTCCAGCGCACCTCGGCGGGGCGCCGCTTGGCCGCGTCGAGCGCGTCCTCGACCTGCTCGCGCACCAGGTCGGCCTTCTCGTCGACGTCGAGCCCGGTGAGCACGAAGACGACCTCGTTGCGCCAGCCGCCGATGCGGGTGAGGCCCGCCTTGAGGGTGGGCGGCGGCTCCTCGCCCCCTACGCCGGTGACGCACACCCGGTCGGGGCCTTCCTGCGCCAGCCGTACGGAGTCGAGGCGGGCGGTGACGTCGGGGCCCGCGTAGCGCGCGCCGCCCGTCTCGTAGAGGAGTTGGGCGGTGACGGTGCCGGTGTCGACGACGCCGCCCGTGCCGGGGTGCTTGGTGATGACGGACGAACCGTCGGCGTGGATCTCCGCGACGGGAAAGCCGGGGCGGCGCACGTCGTGGGCGCCGAAGAAGGAGTAGTTGCCGCCGGTGGCCTGGGTTCCGCACTCCAGGACGTGGCCGGCGACGACGGCACCCGCAAGTTCGTCGTACGCCTCGGGGCCCCAGCCGAACCAGTGCGCGGCGGGCCCGGTGACCAGCGCGGCGTCGGTGACCCGGCCGGTGACGACGACGTCCGCACCGGCGTCGAGGCAGGCGGTGATGCCGGCGCCGCCGAGATAGGCGTTGGCGGTCAGCACCCCTTCGCCCCAGCGGCCGTCCGCGATCAGGTCGTCCCCCTGTACATGGGCGACCTTGACCGGCACCCCCAGCCGTTGCGCCAACTCCCTTACCGCGGTGGCGAGTCCGGCGGGGTTGAGGCCGCCGGCGTTGGTGACGATCCGCACGCCGCGGTCGTGGGCGAGCCCGAGGCCCTCCTCCAGCTGTCGCAGGAAGGTCTTGGCGTAACCCGTGGCGGGGTCCTTCAGGCGGTCGCGGCCGAGGATCAGCATGGTGAGTTCGGCGAGGTAGTCCCCGGTCAGGACGTCGAGCTCGCCGCCGGTGAGCATCTCGCGGAGGGCGTCGAACCGGTCGCCGTAGAAACCGGAGGCATTGCCGATGCGCAGGACGGCGGGGCGGGCGGTCACCGGCCGCCACCCTCGGGCGCGTCTCCTCCCGAGTCGCCGCCCTCACCCGCCGGACCGCCACCCCTCGGCCTGCGGCCCTCCCCCGCCGGGCCCGCGAAGGCCTGTGCGATGTCCAGCCAGCGGTCGGCATCCTCGCCCTCCGCGCGCAGGGCGAGGTCGTCGCGGTGGGCGCGCTGGGTGGCGAGCAGACAGAAGTCCAGCGCGGGGCCGGTGACGCGCTGCGCCGCCCCCTCGGGCCCGTACGCCCAGAGCTCCCCGCCCGGCCCGGTCAGCTCGACCCGGAACTCCTGCGCGGGCGCGGGCAGCCCCCGGACGAAGAACGCGTAGTCGCGGGCCCGCACCCCGATCCTGGCCACCTGCCGGAGCCGCCCGGTCGGCTCCCGCCGCACCTCCAGGGCGTCGGCGACGTCCTGGCCGTGCGCCCAGGTCTCCATGAGGCGGGCGGTGGCCATCGAGGCCACGCTCATCGGCGGCCCGTACCAGGGGTAGCGGGTACCGGCGGGCGCGGTGCTCAGCACCTGCCACAACCGGTCGCGCCCGGCCCGCCAGCCGGCCAGCAGATCGGCCGGCGGGAGCACGGCGCCCTCCTCGGCCCCGGCGTCGACGAAGCCCTGCGGGTCGGCGTCCGCCTTGGCCACCTCGGCCCGGAATCCCTCCGGGTCGGTCGCCGCCAGCAGGGCCGCGGCGTCGGTCCAGGCGAGATGGGCGATCTGATGGGCGAGGGTCCAGCCCGGGGCCGGGGTGGCCAGACGCCACCGGGCGTCCGCCAACCCCGCGACAAGATTGTCGAGTTCGGCGCTCTCCTCGCGCAAGTCATGCAGTACGGCGTCGAGTTCGGACACGTTTCGCTCCCGTCGGGGCGTGGCTGCGTGTCCGGAGCATGGCAGCCCCGGAGGAAACAAGCAAGCATGCTTGAATCACTCCGGGGCTGCGCGGAAGTGGCGGCGGGGGCGCGCCGGCCGGTCAGTCGACCGCCGGCACCGGGGCCCTGCGCCGGGACTGGCTGCGTACCGCGCCCACACTCGCGCCGATGACCAGCGCGATCGCCAGCGCGTCGACCAGGGACAGCGCCTGGTGCAGGATGAGGAACCCGGCGCCTGCCGCGATCGCGGGCTCCAGGCTCATCAGGACGGCGAAGGTCGGCGCGGGCATCTTGCGCAGGGCGACGAGTTCGAGGGTGTACGGCAGTACGGAGGACATCAGCGCGACGGCGGCGCCCAGGCCGAGCGTCACCGGGTCGAGCAGTTTCGTACCGGCTTCGAGCACGCCGAGCGGCAGGCTCAGCAGGGCCGCGACCGCCATCGCGAGGGCGAGGCCGTCGGCCTGCGGGAAGCGGCGGCCGGTCTTCGCACTGAAGACGATGTACGCGGCCCAGCACGCGCCGGCCGAGAGCGCGAAGGCTGCGCCGACCAGGTCGAGACCGCCGAACCCGGCCGCACCGAGCAGCCCCACCCCGGCGAGGGCGAGGCCCGCCCACAGCACGCTGACCCACTGGCGGGAGGCGAACACGGACAGCGCGAGCGGTCCGAGCACCTCCAGGGTGACGGCCGCACCCAGCGGGATGCGGTCGCTGGCCTGGTAGAAGAGCGTGTTCATGCCGCCCATGGCGACGCCGAAGACGAGGACGGTGCCCCAGTCCCGGCCGGTGTAGCCGCGGACGCTGGGCCGGCACACCAGCAGCATCACGACGGCGGCGACCGCGAGCCTGAGGGTGACCACACCGAGGGCGCCGGTCCTGGGCATGATCAGGACGGCGAGGGCGGAGCCGAACTGGACCGAGAGCCCGCCGGCGACGACGAGAGCCACAGGAGCCAGGCTGCTGCCACGGCGGGACTCGGCCGCACCCCCGGCCACCGCACCGGCTGCGACGGCCGCCTCGGCGTCCATGAGGGGGCTGGGGGCGGGGGCGGGCACGCCGTGGGGCTCGACCTCGTTCACTGTGGTGCACCTCGTGTTCAATGGGATGTACTCCCATGATGGCACGGCAGAGGCCGGGCATGCCTCGTGCCGGTCCGCCGGTCCGCCGGTCCGGTTCGCCCCGCCGCCCCCGGGCCCGCCCCGGTCCGGTCCGCTCGGTCCGGTCAGGTCCGCACGCTCCGGTCAGGTCCGCACGCTCCGGTCAGGTCCGCACGGTACGTCCGCCCACCCTGGCCCGGTCCACCCCGGCCCCCCGACCCGGTCCGTCCGTCCCGGTCGCGCCCCCTCGCTCACACCTCCGACGTGCCGAAGAGTCCCTCCGCCAGTACCTCCGCCAGGTGGCGGGCCCGCGCGCCCTCGCCCAGTTGCTCGATCTGCGTGCGGCAGGAGTACCCGTCGGCCAGCAGCTCGCCGCCCGCCGCGAGCCCCCGTACCGCCGGCAGCAGCTGTTCCTCGGCGCACGCCTTCGACACCTCGTAGTGGCCCGCCTCGAAGCCGAAGTTGCCCGCCAGACCGCAGCAGCCGCCGGCCAGTGCGCCCGTCAGCCCGGCCTGCTCCCGCAGCCGGCGCTCCGCGTCGTCGCCCAGCACGGCGTGCTGATGGCAGTGGGTCTGGCCCGCGACGGGACGGTTCAGCACGGGAGGGCGCCAGTGAGGGGCGTACCGCTCCAGCGCCTGCGCGAAGGTCAGGACCCGGTCGGCGAGCCCGGCCGCGCGCGGGTCGTCCCCGAGCAGTTCCGGCAGGTCGCTCCTGAGGGCCGCGGCGCAGCTCGGTTCCAGGACCACCAGGGGGGTGTCGGGCGCCACCGCCGCCAGTGTGCGGCGCATGACCGCGCGGGCCCGGTCCAGCTGACCGGTGGAGACATAGGTGAGCCCGCAGCACAGGCCCGCCCGGGGCAGCCGCACCCGCAGGCCCGCCGCCTCCAGGACCCGCACCGCCGCGACACCCACCGAAGGGGAGAGGTGGTTGGTGAAGGTGTCGGGCCACAGCGTGACGACCGGCGCCGACGCCGGCGCGGGTGTCCGGGCCCGCCCGCGGGCCCAGCGGCGGAAGGTCCGCGGGGCGAGCCGCGGGATCGCCCGCTCCGGGGCGAGCCCGGCCGCCCGACCGGCGAGCGCGGCCAACGGGGCGAGTGCCGCGGCGGAGTTGACGAGGCCCGCCGCCGGTGACGCCAGCCGCAGCCACTCGGGCAGCCGCCCCAGCGCGTAGTGCGACGCGGGGCGCACCCGGCCCGCGTAGTGGTGGTGCAGGAACTCCGCCTTGTAGGTGGCCATATCGACGCCCACCGGGCAGTCACTGCGGCAGCCCTTGCAGGACAGGCACAGGTCGAGGGCGTCCTTGACCTCGTCGGAGCGCCACCCGCCCTCGACGACCTCCCCCGCGAGCATCTCGTGCAGCAGCCGCGCACGCCCGCGGGTGGAGTGCTGTTCGTCGCCGGTGGCCCGGAAGGAGGGGCACATCACGCCCGCGCCGCCGCCCGGCGCCGTTTCCGTACGGCACTTGGCGACGCCCACGCAGCGCCGCACGGCGGCCGAGAAGTCGCCGCCGTCGTGGGGGTAGCCGAAGGCCACGTCGCGGACGGGGCCGGCCGGCAGGACGGCGAAGCGCAGGTTCTCGTCCAGTCGGGCGGGGCGGGCCAGGATGCCGGGGTTCATGCCGCCCGCCGGGTCCCACGCGTCCTTGAACCCCTCGAAGAGGCGCACGAGTTCGGGCCCGTACATCCGGGGCAGGAGCTCGGCGCGCGCCTGGCCGTCACCGTGCTCGCCGGAGAGCGAGCCGCCGTGCGCCACGACGAGGCCCGCGAGTTCCTCGGAGAAGCGGCGGAAGCGGGCCACGCCCTCGCCGCGCAGCAGGTCGAAGTCGATGCGGACGTGGATGCAGCCGTCCCCGAAGTGCCCGTACGGCGTGCCGCGCAGCCCGTGGTCCTTCAGCAGGCCGCGGAAGTCGCGCAGGTACGCGCCGAGCCTGGCGGGCGGCACGGCGCAGTCCTCCCAGCCGGGCCATGCCTCGCTGCCGTCGGGCATCCGGGTCGCGGTGCCGCTCGCGTCCTCGCGGATGCGCCACAGGGCCCGCTGCCCCGCCGCGTCGGTCACCACCCGCCCGTCCGACGCGTCCGCGCCCCGGACGATCTCCTCGGCGCGCGCACGGGCCTGCGGGCCGCTCCCGCCGCCCGTCTCGACGAACAGCCAGGCCGCCCCGCGCGGCAGCAGCGCCCTTTCCCGCTCCGGTACGAGGTCGGCGGCCATGCCCTCGACGGTCAGCGGCCCGTACGGCAGGACGCCGGGCGCGGCCTCGGCCGCCGCGCTCTCGTCGGCGTAGCCCAGGACTGCGAGTGCCCGCGCGCAGGGCGCCTCGACCAGGGTGACGGTGGCCCCGGTCACCACACCGAGGGTGCCTTCGCTGCCGCAGAAGGCGCGGGCGAGGTCGACGCCGTTCTCCGGGAGGAGCGCGTCCAGGGCGTACCCGGAGATGCGGCGCGGGAGTTCGGGGAAGCCCGTCCGCAGGAGGGCGAGGTTCCGCTCGACGAGGGTGCGCAGTTCCGCGCGCAGCCGCTCCGGCAGCACGCTCGCGCCGCCGCGCGCCAGTCGCAGCCGCTCGCCCGCGTACGTCAGGACGTCCAGTTCCCGCACCTGGTCCGCCGTCGTGCCCCAGGCGACCGAGTGCGAGCCGCAGGAGTTGTTACCGATCATGCCGCCGAGCGTGCAGCGGCTGTGCGTGGACGGGTCGGGTCCGAAGGTCAGTCCGTGCGGCGCGGCGGCGGCCCGCAGGTCGTCGAGCACGACGCCGGGCCCGACCACCGCGGTACGGGCCCCAGGGTCGAGCGCGACGATCGTGCGCAGGTGCCGCGTGGTGTCCAGGACGACACCGGTGCCGGTGGCCTGGCCCGCGATGGACGTGCCGCCGCCGCGCGGCACCACCGGCACCCCGTGCGCCCGGCAGACCGCGAGGGCCGCGGCGATGTCGTCGGCGTCGCGCGGGGCCACGACGCCCAGCGGGACCCGCCGGTAGTTGGAGGCGTCCATCGTCATGAGGGCCCGCGCTGCGGCGTCGAAGGACACCTCCCCGCGCACGGCCGCCCTCAGGTCCGCTGCCAACTCGGTCGTCTCACGCCGTTGTTCAGCCATGGATGAAGCATGCCCGGTGACACGAAACGGGCAGAACAAGTCGACTTGTCCTTCACATGCGTAAGAAAAACGAACAGGAGCTTTCCAAACGGATCATCAACTCTTTTATAGTGAGCACTCTTTCAGGAGGCCTCACTTCCATGTCCTTGCGCCGAGCATCCGCACTGGCACTGTCGATCTCGGCGGCCGTCTCCGCTCTGCTCCTCCTCGCGGCGGTGCTCGCCGCCCCCGGGCAGGTGCGGACCCCGCTCGCCTGGTGCGGCGGGGCGGCGGCGGCGCTGCTGACCGCCGCGGTCACCGCGGCCGTACACGCCGGGGTGAGGGCACGCGCGCTGCGCACGGAACTCGGCGACCGCCGCCGCGACGCCGAGCAGTTCGCCCGGGAGACCGTGCCCGCCCTGGTGGGCAGGTTGCGCTCCGGCGACTCGGCCGCCACCGCGCTGGCCGCGACGAAGCGCGAGCGGGGCGACCGGGACGACGAGCACGCGGTGTCGCTGCTCACCGTGCTCGCCACCGAGGTGGGCCGCGGCGAGTCGGCGCGCGCGGCGGCGATGTCGGCGTGCGCGAACGCGGCGGGCCGCATGCAGGCCCTCGCCACGAGCATGCTGGCCGACCTGCGCGAGATGGAGCACCGGCACTCCGACGAGGACGTCCTGGGCGACCTGCTGCACCTGGACCACCGCACCGCCCAGGCCGGCCGCCTCGCGGACAGCATCGCCATCCTCACGGGTGCGCGTTCCGGTCGCAGATGGGCAAAGCCGATCGTGATGGAGTCGGTCCTGCGCGGCGCGATGGGCCGTATCAACGGCTACCAGCGCGTCCGGCTGCACTCCACCAGCGAGGTGGCCGTCGCGGGCCACGCGGCGGAGGGAGTCATGCACGCCCTCGCCGAACTCCTCGACAACGCGGCGAACTTCTCGCCGCCGACGGCCGAGGTGCACGTGTACGTGGAGGAGGTCCCGGCGGGCGTCATCATCACCGTCGAGGACAGCGGGCTCGTCATGAGCGACGTGCAGCTGCGCCGGGCGGAACGTGCGGTGAGCGCGGACACGCCGCTGGACCTGACGGGCCTCTCCGGCACCCGGCTCGGCCTGGCGGTCGTCGGCTGCCTCGCCCGCAAGCACCAGCTGAAGGTGTCCTTCCGGCCGTCGGCACGCGGTGGCACGGGCGCGCTGATGCTGCTGCCGCAGGAAGTGCTGACCCGACCGCAACAGGCGGCGCCTGCCGTCGTACGTGCGACGGAGCCGACCGTCGTACGTGCGACGGAGCCTGCCGTCGTACGGGACGACCTGGTCGAGCACGCAGCGCGTTCCGCGCCTCCCGCGCCTCCCGCGCCTCCCGCGCCTCCCGCGCCGGACAGCGGGTCCGCGCCGGGCAGCCCGGCCGCACCGGAAAGCGACACCGCGTCGGACAGCGGGTCCGCAACCGACAGTGGGTCCGCACCGGAAAGCGACGCCGCGTCAGACAGCGGGTCCGCACCCGACAGCGGGTCCGCACCGGACAGCGACGCCGCTCCCGACCACGTGCGCGCGCAGCCGCAGCCACAGCCGCAGCCGGTGGCCCCGCGCCGGCCGGTGGTGGACGGGCCGGGTTCGTCCTCCGAGACCACCGGCAGCACCCCCCGGTTCGGCGAGAGCGGCCTGCCCAGGCGCCGCCGCGGCCGGACCCTCGCCGCGGCCCACCCGTCGGGCCCCGACGCACCGTCGAAGCCGGCCGGGACCAGGTCCGCCGCCAAGCGCGCCACGACGGACCGCTTCGCCACGTTCCGCAGCGCCGTCCAGGGCCAGGACAGGACCCGGGCCCTCGGTCAGGGCCCGCACACCGAGGGCCCAGCGGCCGGCACCGACGGCCCGGCCGGCACCGACTCCACCCCTGAGACCACAGCGACAGCGACCCCGCACCCGGAAGGCAACGAGAACCGATGACCGCCACCACCGACGAGAAGCTCAACTGGCTGCTGGAGAGTCTGCTGGAGCGCACCCCAGGCGCGCGGCACGCCCTCGTCCTGTCCCGGGACGGCCTCAAGCTCTGCCGCACACCGGAGCTCTCCGTCGACCAGGCCGACCAGCTGGCCGCCATCGCCGCGGGCATCCAGAGCCTCACGCACGGAGCGTCCATCGAGTTCGGTGACGGCAGCGGCGGGGTCCGGCAGGCGATGGCCGAGTTCTACGGCGGCATCCTGTTCATCGTCGAGGCGGGCGCGGGCGCACACCTCGCGGTCATCGCCGGCGAGGACTCCGACGTCGGCCTCATCGGCCACAACATGAACGAACTCATCGAGCAGCTCGGCGAACACCTCAGCGCGGAGCCCCGGTTGGACAGAGCCAGTGGCGCCACCGGCGGCCCCGTCCACCGCGTCACCGCGGACGGCAGCACCGGCAAGGACGCCGACAGCACCCCGTCCGCATGAGCACGCCGGCCAGAGGGCCCCGCCCCGGCCGCGACGACTCCCCCGATCGGCTCTACACCGTCACCGGGGGCCGCAGCAGGACGCACTCGGACGCGTTCGACCTGGTCACCCTGGTCGTCGCCGAGTGCGACCCGACGCCGGGCATGCAGTCCGAGCACGCGGCGATCCTGCGCATGTGCGACTACCCGATCGCCGTCGTGGAGATCGCCGCCGAACTCGCGCTGCCCGTCGGCATCACCCGCATCCTGCTGGCCGACCTGCTCGACACCGGCCGGATCAGCGCCCGCCATCCGCGCCGCGCACCCGAATCGGCCGAACTCCCCGAACCCGAACTCCTGGAGCAGGTGCTCGTTGGCCTCCGCAATCTCTGACCCGGCCCCCGTCCCCGCGGCGGTCGCACGTACCGCCCCCGAGGCAGGTACGGCCCCCGAGGCGCGTACGGACACCCCCCTGTCCCGCACCGCGGACAACGGCCTCAAGATCGTCGTGGTCGGCGGTTTCGGCGTCGGCAAGACCACCATGGTCCGCTCCGTCAGCGAGATCCGTCCCCTCAACACCGAGGAGACGATGACCCGGGCGGGCGAGGACGTCGACGACCTCGACGGCGTACGGACGAAGCACTCGACGACCGTCGCCTTCGACTTCGGCCGGATATCCATCGACCGCCGCACCGTCCTCTACCTGTTCGGCGCCCCCGGCCAGGAACGCTTCTGGTTCCTGTGGGACCGCCTCTTCTCCGGCACGCTCGGTGCGGTCGTCCTCGTCGACACCCGGCGCCTCGCCGACTCCTGGTACGCCATCGACCGCCTCGAACACCACGGCACGCCCTTCGTCGTGGCGCGCAACGACTTCGGCGGCCCCGACCACACGGACGCGCAGGTACGCGAAGCCCTGGACCTGCCGGACCACATCCCGATGATCACCTGCGACGCACGCAGCCGGCTGTCCAGCAAGCACGTACTGATCACGCTCGTCGAGCATCTGCACCAGCTGTCGACAACGGCCCGAGGGAGCACCCCCCAGTGACCACACCCCCGCCGGGCTGCCCCGCCCACGCCGGACCCGGAACGGAACCCGGAACCGGAACGGAACCCGGCACGGAACCCGGGCCGAGAACCGGACCCGGCGCCGTGGCAGGCGCAGTGCCCCTCTCCGGCCCGCGCTTCGAGGCCGACCCCGCCACGCTCTACCGGGAGCTGCGCCGCGAGCACGGCCCGGTGGTGCCGGTGACCCTGGCCGGCTCGATCCCCGCCTGGCTCGTCATCGGCTACCGCGAGCTGCATCAGATAACGGGCGACGCGGGCCTGTTCACCCGGGACTCCTCCCTCTGGAACCAGTGGGACAACATCCCCTCGAACTGGCCCCTGGCCCCGATGATCAGCCGCGACCAGCCCTCGGTCCTCTACACCGTGGGCGAGCGGCACCAGGCCCGCGCCGGCATGATCAGCGACGCGCTCGAAGGCGTCGACCCGTTCGAACTGCGCCGGTACGCCGAGCAGTTCGCCGACGGGCTGATCGACGCGTTCTGCACGTCGGGCGGGACCGACATCATCAGCCGGTACGCGATGCTGCTCCCGGTGCGCGTGATCGCCAAACTCTTCGGGGTCCCGGACGACCAGGGCCCCGAACTGGTCACCGCCATGGTCGACATGATCGACGGAGGTCCGCGCGCGCTCGCCGGCCAGCAGCACGTGCAGCGGACGGTCATGGCCCTGATCGAGGAGAAGTCGCGGTTCCCCGGTCCTGACGTGGCGTCCCTGATGCTCGGCAACACGCAGGGCTTCAGCGCGGTCGACGCAGCCCACGACCTGATGGTGATGGCCACGGCGGGCCATCAGCCCACCGCGGACTGGATCGGCAACACCCTGCGGCTGATGCTCACCGACGACCGCTTCACCGCCTCGCTCTCCGGCGGCCGGCACAGCGTCGCCGAGGCCATGAACGAGGTGCTCTGGGAGGACACCCCCAGCCAGAACATCGCGGGCCGCTGGGCCGCCCGCGACACCCGCCTGGGCGGCCGGGCCGTCGCTGCGGGCGACCTGCTGATCCTCGGCCTGGCCGCCGCCAACGCCGATCCCCAGGTGCGTACGGACGCGTCCGTGCTGACCGGCGGCAACAACGCGTTCTTCTCCTTCGGGCACGGCGAGCACCGCTGCCCGTTCCCCGCGCAGGAGATCGCCGAGGTCATCGCCCGTACCGCCGTCGAAGTGCTCCTCGACCGGCTGCCGGACATCGACCTCGCCGTGCCCGCGGGGGACCTCACCCGCAGACCGTCCGCCTGGCTGCGCGGAATGACCGCGCTGCCGGTGACCTTCACCCCGACCCCGGCCCTCGGGCCGGCCCCCGCCACCGGAGGACCCAGATGACCACCGCACCCGACGCGGCCACCCCGCCCGTACCGCCCGGCGCGGGCACGGCGCCCGTATCGCCCGACGCCGGCACGGCGCCCGTATCGCCCGACGCCGGCACGGCGCCCGTATCGCCCGACGCCGGCACGGCGCCCGCCGGTGCCGTTCCCGAGCAGCCCACCTGCCCCTTCACCGGAGCCGCAGGTGACGCCGGCGACGCCGCCGGGTCCGTACCGATCGTCCTCGACCCCCTCGTCCGCGACCTCGTCGGCGAAGGTGCCCGGCTGCGCGCCGCGGGCCCGCTGGTCCCCGTGGTGCTCCCCGGCGACGTCCAGGTCTACGCGGTGACGCACCACACCGAGGCCCGCCAACTCCTCACCGACCCCCGGCTGGTGAAGGACATCAACCACTGGAACGCCTGGCAGCGCGGCGAGATCGCCATGGACTGGCCGCTGATCGGGCTGGTCAACCCGGGCCGCTCGATGCTCAGCGTCGACGGCCCCGAGCACCGCAGGCTGCGGCTGCTGGTCGCGCAGGCACTGACCGTACGCCGGGTGGAGCGGCTGCGCGGCAGCATCGAGTCGCTCACGAACGCGCTGCTCGACGCCCTCGCGTCCCGTACCGCCACCGAGGTCGTCGACCTGAAGGCCGAGTTCGCGCAGCCGCTGCCGATGAAGGTCGTCACCGCGCTGATGGGCGTCGAGCAGGTGGACCGGCCGCGGCTGAAGGAGGTCTTCGACCGGTTCTTCTCCAGCGAGACCGAGCCGGGCGAGATGCCCCGGGTGCTGGCCGAGATCGACGAGATCTTCTCCGAGGTCGTCTCCGAGAAGCGCGCGCACCCGGGCGACGACCTGACCACCGCCCTCATCCAGGCGTCCGAGGGCGGCGACCACCTCACCGAGGAGGAGATCCTCAACACCATCAAGGTGATGATCGTCGCCGGTCACGAGACGACGATCAGCCTCCTCCTGCAGGCGGTCATCGGCCTGGAGACGCACCCCGAGCAGCGCGCGAAGGTCCTCGCGGGCGAGGTCCCGTGGGAGAACGTCGTCGAGGAGACCCTGCGCTGGTCGACCCCGACCTCGCACGTCCTGCTGCGGTACGCCACCGAGGACATCCCGGTCGGCGACCGGGTCCTGCCCAGGGGCGAGGGCCTGCTGGTCTCCTTCGGCGCCCTCGGCCGCGACGAACGGGTGCACGGGGAGACGGCGGAGGACTTCGACATCACCCGCACCGGCGTCAAGCACCTCTCGTTCGGCCACGGCCCGCACGTCTGCCCGGGTGCCGCGCTCTCCCGGCTGGAGGCCGCTGTCGCGCTGCCCGCGCTGTACGCGCGCTTCCCCGACCTCACCCTCGCGGTGCCGGCCGCCGAGCTGCGCAACAAGGCGGTGCTCACCCAGAACGACCTCGTCGAGGTCCCCGTGCACCTGGGCAGGCCCGCCGCCCAGGTCTGACCTGCGCGGCTCCCGCAGCCGCTCGTTTCGTTCGAAAGCACCACAGGGGCCGGAGTGTCGGTCGTCTCATCCGCCGGACGGGTGTCCCCACCGTCCCCCGGGAGCGGCTACGCTCCGGCTCGTGGCTGAGATCCAGATTCCCGCTGACATCAAGCCCGCCGACGGCCGTTTCGGCGCGGGCCCCTCCAAGGTACGGACGGAGGCGCTCGACGCGCTTGCCGCCACCGGCACTTCACTCATGGGTACGTCCCACCGCCAGGCCCCGGTCAAGAACCTGGTCGGTGCGGTAAGGGACGGCGTGCGCAACCTCTTCTCCCTCCCCGAGGGCTACGAGGTGGTCCTGGGCAACGGCGGCTCCACCGCCTTCTGGGACGTCGCCACCCACGGGCTGATCGACAACAAGTCCCAGCACCTGACCTTCGGCGAGTTCTCGTCGAAGTTCGCGAAGGCGGCCAAGCTCGCCCCGTGGCTGGCCGACCCGACCGTCATCTCCTCGGACCCGGGTACGCACCCGGACCCGAAGGCCGAGGCGGGGGTGGACGTCTACGCGTACACCCACAACGAGACCTCCACCGGCGTCGCGGCCCCCGTCAAGCGGGTCGAGGGCGCCGACGAGGGCTCCCTGGTCCTGGTGGACGCCACCTCCGGCGCCGGCGGTCTGCCCGTCGACATCACCGAGACGGACGTCTACTACTTCGCCCCGCAGAAGTCCTTCGCGGCGGACGGCGGCCTGTGGATCGCCGTGTTCTCCCCGGCGGCCCTGGAGCGCGCGGCCCGCATCCACGGCTCGGGACGCCACGTCCCCGAGTTCTTCTCGCTTCCCACCGCGATCGACAACTCGCTCAAGAACCAGACGTACAACACCCCCGCCCTGTCCACGCTCTTCCTCCTGAACGAGCAGCTGACCTGGCTCAACAAGCAGGGCGGCCTGGACTGGGCGGTCCAGCGCACCGGAGCGTCGTCGAACGCGCTCTACTCGTGGGCCGAGACGTCGAAGCACGCGACCCCCTTCGTCACCGACCCGGCGAAGCGCTCGCAGGTCATCGGCACGATCGACTTCACGGACGACATCGACGCGGCAGCCGTCGCGAAGGTGCTGCGCGCCAACGGAATCGTCGACACGGAGCCGTACCGCAAGCTGGGCCGCAACCAGCTGCGCGTGGCGATGTTCCCGGCGGTCGACCCGGCGGACGTACAGGCGCTGACGGCCTGCATCGATTACGTGATCGAACAACTCTGACCTCACAGGTCAGCCCCCGACGGAGGGCCCCGGCACGCAATCGCGCGCCGGGGCCCTCCGCGTTCACCCGCCGGGGTGAACGGCCACGTACAGGAGACATCGGGGCGTCCCGGCCTACGATGATGCTCTCGACCCCAGCCCTCCAGGAGGCCCGCAGTGTCTGCCGCAGCAGTCGAGCCCCCCTGTGACGGTCAGCCGCCGAGCCTGCTCGACGAGGCGAACAGGCTCCTGGATCAGCTTCCCGGCTACCGCGTCGAGATCATCGGAGGCATTCTCACCGTGACCCCGCGCCCGGACTCCGCCCATGCCAATGCACTGACGGAACTCATGATCCCCTTTCTCGCAGCCGGACTGCACGGCGGGGAGTCAAAGGTGCTGCAAGGCGTCGGGGTGTGGCTGCCGACCGGAGCGGACGACTACGCCATCCCCGACCTCACGGTGACGGACTCCGACATCGGTGACCACGTCATCGAGAACAACTGCTACGACCCCGTCGCGTTCCGACTGGTCCTGGAGGTCACCTCCAGCAACTACAGCCAGGACCTGAGGGCGAAGGTTACCGCCTACGCCGACGCCGACATTCCCGCGTACGTCATTGTCAACCGCAAGCACGACCGGGTCCACGTCCTGACCGAGCCGGTGGGCAGCGACTACGCCAGCCATCAGGTGTACGCCCCCGGCCAGCAGGTGCCCCTCCCCGAGTCCATCGGCGCCAAGATCACACTCGACGTCGACGAAGTCCTCAACGCGGGCCGCCGCAAGGCCTAGCTCCCGAGCCGCCGCAAGGCCTAGCGCCGATGCGGCGGCCGACCGGGCAGACGCCGCGCCCCCCTACCGCCTCCGCCTGAACCCCAGCCAGGCCAGCACCAGCACCCCGCCGAGGCCCAGCGCCAGCACTCCCTTGCCCGACAGGCCGCCGTCGTCCGACGAGCCGGCCGTGCCCGGTGATGGGTCGGCGGTGTCGCTCCCGGCGCCCGGGGACGAGCCCGACGGGGATTCGCCGCCCGTGCCCTCCGCGGGCAACGCCGCCACCTCGCTCTGCTCCCCCTCCGCGCCGAACAGCATCGACCTGCCGTCCGCGCTGAAGGTCACCGACTCCGACTGCCCGCGGTAGCCGATGCCCAGGGACTTGCCCTCGCCCATCGCGGGCCACCCGTAGCTCTCCGCGCCCAGGTACGACCGCAGTACCAGCTGCTTGCCGTCCGGTGAGAAGGCGCCGTCCGTCACCCACGGGATGGTGTGGATCTTCCGGAAGGTGTTGGTCCGCCCCGCGACCAGCTCCGCGGGACCCTCGTAGAGGCCCGCTCCTTCCTCCTCCTTGCTGCCGATGTAGACGCGCCGTGTCTTCGGGTGCACCATCAGCGCCTCCGCGTTCCGCGCCCCGTCCGCGTACTTGACGTCGTACTGCACGGCGGACACGGTCATGTCCTTCAG
This sequence comes from Streptomyces sp. NPDC091272, assembly GCF_044757485.1. Classification (NCBI taxonomy): domain Bacteria; kingdom Bacillati; phylum Actinomycetota; class Actinomycetes; order Kitasatosporales; family Streptomycetaceae; genus Streptomyces; species Streptomyces sp. NPDC091272. The sequence goes on along the minus strand of NZ_JBIVVC010000004.1, from coordinate 222,207 downwards.
CACCTTCGGCTCGGGGAACCGGTAGATCCACACGTGGTCCCAGGTGCCGCCGAGGTTGTCGCCGATGTCCCCCACGTACACATCGCCGTCGGGGCCCACCGAGACCGCCTCCATGTCGCGCGGCTTGCCCACCCCGCGCAGGGTGATCCGGGCGACCGTCTCGCCGTTCCGGCCGTCCACGGCGTACACGTAGGGGCCGTCCTGGTCGTTGTGCGTCCAGTACACGCCGGGGTGGGCGCGGCTCGCGGCCAACCCGCTCGACTCGGTGATCCTGGGGTCCTTGATGGTGAATCCGCCGTCGTCGGCGAGGGCCACCGACGGGCCGGTGAGAACCAGTCCCAGGGCCGCCACGGCTGCATACGTACGGGATGAGCGCATGGACCCAAGTGTTCAGCATCACGGTGCGGCCCCCGCAGCCCATCCCCGATGATGATCGAATGCGCAGCTTCCTCTTCGTCGGCGACTCCATGACCATCGGCTGTCCCGGCGACTTCACCTGGCGTTACCGCATGTGGCAGCACCTGGAGGCGCACGGCGGGCCGTACCGGATCGTCGGTCCGCGCACCGCTCTGTACGACCCGCGCACCGCCGCCGCCACCTCCCACGCGTACGCCGCCGACGACTTCCCGCCCGCCGCCCGCCGGCATCTGGCCGGCTGGGGCGAGGGCTGGCTGCACATGGCCCCCGCGATCCGCGAGACCGTCGCCACGACCGGCGCCGACACGCTGCTCGTCTCCCTCGGCCTGATCGACCTCGGCTTCTACACGAACGCCGCGCAGACCGCCGCCAACCTCGATCTCTTCCTCACCGAGGCCCGCGCCGCGAACCCCCGCGTCAGCGTCGCGATCCACCCCGTCATCCCCAACGTCCGCGCCGAGCGCGACGCCCCCTTCGCCGCCGAGTGCGCCCGGTTCAACGAGCTCCTCGCCAAGACGGCCGCCGACCGCGACGAGCCCCGCTCCCCGGTCCTGCTGGCCTCGGCCCACGCCACGTACGACATCCACGGCGACACGTACGACGGCACGCACCCGGGCCCCACCGGGGAACACAAACTAGCCGCCGCGTTCGCCGACGCGATGCACCAGGCCTGGGGCGTGGGTGCCGCATACTCCTCGCACCATGAATTCGCGTAAGCCGTCCCGCGCCTTCCGCCCGGCGCCCGCCCCGCCGGAGATCACGTACACCAACTGCCGCCGCTGCGGCACGGAGATAGCGGGCCTGGACGGCCGTTACGCCTGCGGCGTCTGCGGCTGGACGAACCACTACTCCGAGGGCTACCGCCCCCTGCCCACGGCCCGGGACGACCCGGACTGGACGGGACCCAACTGCCGCTGAGAAAGCGGTACTTGCGGAGCTTTCTGCGCGGGTCGGGCACGGGCTCAGTTCAGCACGGAGAAGGCCACGACCCCGAGCATCACCAGGAACACCACCCCGGTGACCCGGTACAACAGATATCCCTTGCCCGACGGCTCACTGGCGTCCACGTCCCTGACGAACGGACGACGAAGCGTCCGGTTCATCCGCCACACCAGTTGCGGCCGGATCACCTGCACCAGCCCCATCACCAGCATGATCGACAGGATCACCCAGAACATCGGCCCGGCACTGCCGTCCTTCGCCGCCACCACCACGTCTGCCACATACGCCACATCCGCCACGTCCACCACTGCCCGTCCCCCGTGCTCCGCCGTACCCGCCCGCCCATGCTTCCGTGCGAGCCGGATACCCCGTCCCGCCCCCGCCATGAGCAGGCCGGCGTCCACCACCTGACCTGCCGGGAAGCAGCCCGGTTGGGCGCTGCCGCCCCTCAGGTGTCAGGATTGCCCCCATGACGATCCAGACGTACTTCGACATCACCATCAACGACGAGCCCGCGGGCCGCATCACCTTCAACGTCTTCGACGACGTCGTCCCGAAGACGGCGGAGAACTTCCGCGCGCTCTGCACGGGCGAGCAGGGCTTCGGCTACGCCGGTTCCTCCTTCCACCGCGTCATCCCGGACTTCATGCTCCAGGGCGGCGACTTCACGCGCGGTGACGGCACCGGCGGCAAGAGCATCTACGGTGAGAAGTTCGCCGACGAGAACTTCCAGCTGAAGCACACCAAGCCGGGCCAGCTCTCGATGGCCAACGCGGGCCCGAACACCAACGGCTCGCAGTTCTTCATCACCACGATCGTCACCGGCTGGCTCGACAACAAGCACGTCGTGTTCGGTGAGGTCGCCGACGAGGAGAGCATGAAGCTCGTCAAGAAGATCGAGTCGCTCGGCTCGCAGAGCGGCCGCACCTCGGCGAAGATCACCATCGCCTCCTCCGGCCAGCTCTGAGCTCGTCGCAGGACCGTACGGTTCCGGAGCCCGGCGCGCACCTCGGTGCGCGCCGGGCTCCGGCGCGTCCGGTCGCCCCCCGTCAGGGGTGGTGGAAGGTGACCTCGGGATTGGCGGCCGTCGGGCCGTCCAGCAGCGGGCTGTGCCTGCCCCGCAGATGGCGGTCGAAGAAGGCCCCCACGTATCCGTTGGTGATCTCGCCCGAACGCTTGCCCGACAGGGGTGCCTTCGGGTCGACCAGACCCAGCGGCTCGCCCAGCACCGGCACGTCGTTGAACGAGAAGTGCCCGGACCCGGCGACCGTCAGCCACCGCTTCCACCCGTCCATCCGCTGCCACGCCTCCAGCCACTTCCCCTTGCCGAGCTCGGGGCGGTGGGAGGCGTCGGTCCCGAGCAGGAGGAACGGCCGGCCGTTCAGCCCGGCCCCCGGTGTCGCGTCCTGGAAACCGCCGTCGAGGTTCGCACCGGCCCTGATGCGCGGGTCGTCCGCCATGGCGACGGCGGCGCTGTTGCCGCCGATGGAGTGCCCGGCCATCCCGATCCGCCCCCGGTCGATCATCCCCCTGAACTCGCTCCTCGGGCCCAGGAGTTCGTCGATGAGGAACGAGACGTCGGCGGACCTCACCGCGGGGATCTGCTTCATCGCGGCATGGCCGCAGGCGGCGCAGGTGAGCGTACGGCCGCCGGGGAAGCTGGTCCCGTACGACTCGTAGGCGTGATCCACGACCGCGACGACGTACCCCCTGCTGGTGAGCTCCTCGGCGAGACCGGTGAGGGTCGCACGGTGCAGGGTGAACCCGGGCGAGAGCACGACGAGTGGGTACGCGCCCCCGGCGGCACGCGCGCCCGTCCGTGAGTTCGTCCTCGCCCCGCTCAGCAGCTCGGCCGGGACGTCGTCGGCATGCCCGATCCCTGCCACCAGCAGCCGTGCCTCCGCCCTGTCCAGGTACGCCGAGGGACTGCCCGCGCCGCCCCTTCGCGCCGGGTAGAACATCGACACCATCAGCTCCCGGGGCGCGGCGACGGGCGCCCAGGGATCGGCCCTGGAACTGTCGACGAGATGCAGCTCCTTCCGCCCTACGCCGAACCTGCCGGTGGGCGCCGGAAGCCGCAACTGCGTGCTGACGGCGACCGGCCCGTAACTCGTGGCGCCCGGCCCGGTACTGGCAACAGACCCGCCGTAGACCGCGGCACCCGGCCCGTCGACGGCAACAGACCCGCCGTAGGCCGCGGCACCCGGCCCGGTGGCCGCGGAGGCGGTCGGGGCGGCGAGGGCAAGGGCGATCAAGGCGGCGGCTGAGGCGACGAGGCACCGGCCCCCACCCCCGGCCCGGCCCCCGCTTCGGTTCCCGCCTCGGTTCTCGCTTCGATTTCGGTTCATGCCGCGAACGTACGGATCACCGCCCCGCGCCACCCCTGCCGAAAGTCATGCCCCGCCCCCTACCTTCCTTCGGGTCGTTCGAGGGAATCCCCGTGCTCCACGAGCCGGTTCGCGAAGGTGGAGAGGGTGTACGTGCCGATGCCGAGCACCACTTCGAGCGCGTTGCGCCTGGTGTAGCCGGCGGCGCAGAACGCCTCCAGCTGTGCGGTGCTCACGTTCCCGGCCGTGTCCATCACCGCGTGCGTGAAGGCCCGTACCGCCTCCCACCTCTCCTCCTCCAGCGGGAGCCCGCTCGACAGCGCCTCAGCGGGCCCCCTTGCATCGAGCGGGCTCGAAGGCGTTGGGTTGGTCGGTATGAAGTACACACAGCTCGGACGCACCGGACTCAAGGTCAGCCGTCTCGTCCTCGGCACGATGAACTTCGGGCCGCAGACCGACGAGGCCGACAGCCACACGATCATGGACGCCGCGCTCGGCGCAGGCGTCAACTTCTTCGACACCGCGAACGCCTACGGCTGGGGCGCCAACAAGGGCCGTACTGAAGAGATCATCGGCTCCTGGTTCGCCAAGGGTGACGGCCGCCGCGACAAGGTCGTCCTCGGCACGAAGGTCTACGCCAACATGTCGCCGGACGGCCAGGAGCCGTGGCCGAACCACGACAAGCTGTCCGCCGTGAACATCCGGCGCTCGGTCGACGCCAGCCTGAAGCGGCTGGGCACCGACCACATCGACGTGTACCAGTTCCACCACGTCGACCGGTCGACCCCCTTCGAGGAGATCTGGCAGGCGGTGGACGTGCTCGTGCAGCAGGGCAAGATCCTCTACGCCGGGTCGTCCAACTTCGCCGGCTGGCACATCGCCCGCGCCAACGAGACCGCGCACAGGCTCGGCTCGTACGGGCTGGTCAGCGAGCAGTGCCTGTACAACCTCGCCGAGCGGCGCGCCGAGATGGAGGTCATCCCCGCGGCGCAGGAGTACGGGCTCGGGGTCATCCCGTGGTCACCGCTGCACGGCGGCCTGCTCGGCGGCGCACTGCGCAAGGAGCGCGAGGGCGGCGGCGGACGCACGGCCTCGGGGCGCGCCGCGGACGTCCTGGCCAAGCCGGAGGTACGGGCGCAGGTGCAGCGTTACGAGGACCTGCTCGACAAGCACGGCGTCCAGCCGGGCGAGGCGGCGCTGGCGTGGCTGCTGACTCGGCCCGGCGTCACCGGACCGATCGTCGGCCCGCGCACCGCCGACCAGCTCGACTCCGCGCTGCGCGCCGTCGAGCTGGAGCTGTCGGCGGAGCTCCTGACGGGCCTGGACGAGATCTTCCCGGGACCGGGGCCCTCACCGGAGGCGTTCGCCTGGTGAGGGAGCGGGGTGGGGCGTCGGCCGGTCCGGCGAGGGTGGGGCGCTAGTTGCCCGCGAGGGATGCCACCGCGATGACGACGAACATCAGGACGAGGACACCGGCCATGACCTGGTTACGGATTTTCGGATTCACCCCACGAGCGTAACCGGCTCCCGCGGCCGTGCCGCCGCCTGCCCCCGCCCGGCCGTGCTTCCCGGGCGGGGGCGGACGGGCCGGGCCGCCGCCCCACCGTGCGCCCTGTGCGGTGGCGCCGGCCGCGTGGCCGCGGCATGACGCGGCGATGCCCCGCCGGAGTGTTCTCCGGCGGGGCATCGTCACAGGGGTCCGGGCGGGGGCGGGTGTCTCACGCCACCGCCACCAGCTCCTTGTGCCGTGCGGCACGCGCGCTGGGCACCAGGCGCAGGTGCTGGTGCCCGCGCCGCAGGTCCACCTTCGGGCGCAGCCCGCCGACCTTGCAGAGCAGCACGCCCACGCCCGCCGCGGCCAGCGCCGAGATGACGCCGCCGGCCGCGAAGCCGATCCGCGCGCCGTACGTGTCCGTGATCCAGCCGAGCAGCGGGGCTCCCAGCGGGGTACCGCCGGTGAAGACCATCATGAACAGGGCCATGACCCGGCCCCGCATCGCGGGGTCGGTCGCCATCTGGACGCTGGAGTTCGCCGTGACGTTGACCGTCAGGCCGAACATCCCGATCGGCACCATCATCACCGCGAACAGCCAGAACGACGGAGCGAACGCGGTGACCGCCTCCAGGACGCCGAACAGCAGCGCGGCCCCGACCAGCAGCCGCAGCCGCGAGGTGCCGCGCCTGGCCGCCAGCAGGGCGCCCGCCAGGGAGCCCGCCGCCATCAGCGTGTTGAGCAGGCCGTACGTTCCGGCGCCCTCGTGGAAGACGTCGTCGGTGAACGCGGAGAGCCAGATCGGGAAGTTGAACCCGAACGTGCCGATGAAGCCGACCAGCACGATCGGCCAGATCAGCTCGGGGCGGCCCGCGACGTAGCGCAGTCCCTCCCGCAGCTGTCCCTTGCCGCGCGGGGAGCGCTCCACCTTGTGGAGCTCCGAGGTGCGCATCATCAGCAGGCCGACGATGGGGGCGAGGAAGGAGAGACCGTTGAGAAGGAAGGCGACGCCGCTGCCCACGGCGGTGATCAGGACACCGGCGACCGCGGGGCCGACCAGCCGGGCCGACTGGAAGTTCGCGGAGTTCAGGCTGACCGCGTTGCGGATGTCGGCGGGGCCGACCATCTCGGCGACGAAGGTCTGCCGGGCCGGGTTGTCGACGACGGTCACGAGTCCGCCGACGAAGGCCGTCGCGTACACGTGCCAGACCTCGACGTGGCCGGTCAGGGTCAGGGCTGCCAGCGCGAGCCCGGTGAGGCCCATCGCGGACTGGGTGACCAGCAGCAGCGGACGCTTGGGCAGCCGGTCGGCGAGTACGCCGCCGTACAGCCCGAAGAGCAGCATCGGCAGGAACTGCAGGGCGATCGTCACACCGACGGCGGAAGCCGATCCGGTGAGCGACAGCACGAGCCAGTCCTGGGCTATTCGCTGCATCCAGGTGCCGGTGTTGGAAACTACCTGCCCGCTTGCGAAGAGCCGGTAGTTCCGGTTCCTGAGCGAGCTGAACATGGACTGCTTGGGGGTGGTCGGTGCGGGGGCGGAGTCTGCTCCGGATCCCGTACTCAAAGTGGGTTCGCCTCCTTGGCGGCGCGCGGGGTTGTGAACGGCGTGGCCCACCCTGGGCAGTTCTTACAGGTGGGCGAGTTTTTCCAGGACGGGGGCGGCAGCGCGCAGCTTCGCCCATTCGTCCTCGTCCAGACCGTCGGCCAGGCGGGACAGCCAGACGTTCCGCTTGCGGCGGCTCTCTTCGAGCATCGCCTCTGCGGTCTCGGTCTGTCTGACCACCTTCTGCCGGCGGTCCTCGGGGTGCGGCTCCAGCCTGACCAGGCCCTTGGCTTCGAGCAGTGCCACGATGCGGGTCATCGACGGCGGCTGCACGTGCTCCTTGCGGGCCAGCTCGCCGGGGGTGGCGGAGCCGCAGCGGGCGAGGGTGGCGAGCACCGACATCTCGGTCGGACTCAGCGACTCGTCGACCCGCTGGTGCTTCAGGCGGCGGCCGAGGAGCATCACTGCGGAACGGAGCGCGTTCACGGCGGCGGCGTTGTCGCCGTGGGACAGGTCAGGCATGTTTGTTAGCGTAACTCATTACCCAAGCTAAAGACCACCCCTGCCACAGGGGTACGGGTCTTGGTGGCAGAAGTCACCCGTACGAGTGAGAACGAGCCGAAAAGTGACCCACGCCGCCGGGCCCCGGGCCGACCCTGGGGCGGTGACCCCACCAGCGACGGAATCCCCGGTGCTCAGCCTGCGCATAGACGGTGACCTCCTCGACCGCCTCCGGGACCATGCCGCGAAACGCGGAATGAGCGTCCAGGACTACGTGGTCCGGACGCTCATTCGCGACGACTTCGACGAGCGCTTCAAATCGGCGGTCGACGAGACGGAGAGGTTCTACGGCGCCGCCTGAGTGCGGGCCCGCGCAGCGGTGCCTACGTGAGGCCCAGCGCCGGCATCAGGTAGTAGAAGGCGAAGACCGCCGACACCGCGTACATCGCGACCGGTACCTCGCGCCCGCGCCCGGCCGCGAGCCGCAGCACGCAGAAGCTGACGAAGCCGATACCGATGCCGTTGGTGATCGAGTACGTGAACGGCATCATCAGCATCGTCAGGAACGCCGGGATCGCGATCGTGTAGTCGCTCCAGTCGATGGCCCTGATCGAGCCGGACAGGATCAGGAAGCCGACCGCGAGCAGGGCCGGGGTGGCCGCCTGCGAGGGGACCATCGTCACCAGCGGGGTCAGGAAGAGCCCGATCGTGAAGAGGCCGCCGGTGACCATGTTGGCGAGCCCGGTGCGCGCGCCCTCACCCACACCCGCCGTGGACTCCACGAAGCAGGTGGTGGCGGAGGAGGACGTGCCGCCGCCCGCGGCGACGGCCAGACCGTCGACGAGCAGGACCTTGTTGACGCCGGGCAGGTTGCCCTTCGCATCCGTCAGCTTGGCCTCGTCGCCGACCGCGAGGATCGTGCCCATCGCGTCGAAGAAGCAGGACAGGAGCACGGAGAAGACGAAGAGGACACCGGTGAGGATGCCGACCTTCTCGAAGCCGCCGAACAGACTGACCTGACCGACCAGCCCGAAGTCGGGCGCGGCCACCGGGTTGCCGGGCCACTCGGGCGTCGTGAGGCCCCAGCCCTGGACGTCGGCGACCGCGTTGATGATCATCGCGACGACGGTCATGACGACCATCGAGATGAGGATCGCGCCGGGCACCTTGCGGGTCAGCAGGGCCAGGGTCAGCAGCACACCGAGCACGAAGACGAGCACCGGCCAGCCGTCGAGGTGGCCGCCCACGCCGAGCTGGAGCGGCACGGTGGTGTGCGCGACGTCCGGCATCCGGGTCACGAAGCCCGAGTCGACGAGGCCGATCAGCATGATGAACAGGCCGATGCCGATCGCGATGCCCTTGCGCAGTCCGAGCGGCACCGCGTTCATCACGCGCTCCCGCAGGCCGGTGGCGACCATCAGCATGACGATGACACCGGCGAGGACGACCATGCCCATCGCGTCCGGCCAGCTCATCTGCGGCGCGAGCTGGAGGGCGACGACCGTGTTGACGCCGAGGCCCGCCGCGAGCGCGATCGGGACGTTGCCGATGACGCCCATCAGGAGGGTGGAGAAGGCGGCGGTCAGGACGGTCGCGGTGACCAGCTGGCCGTTGTCGAGCTGGTGCCCGTACATGTCCTTGGCGCTGCCGAGGATGATCGGGTTCAGCACGATGATGTACGCCATCGCGAAGAAGGTGGCGAGACCACCGCGCAGCTCGCGGGCGACCGTCGAACCCCGCTCAGTGATCTTGAAGAACCGGTCGAGTCCGTTGACCGGCCCCTGCGGCTGCGCCTGCGGCGACTCGGGGACGGGCGGCTGCTCGGCGGCATCCACCGGGGAGCTGGCGGGGGGCATGCGTGACCTCACGGAGAGAAGGCAGGAGTGGGGCGGTATCCGGTCAGACTTGGATGTTCCGACGAATGGAACAAGTCAATCCAGAGCACATTCAGTATGAATGCATAAGGAGAAGATCGGTATCTCCGCGCGTAGACCCATGCGGCGCCCGGCCCGCCGGGCTTCGGCGGGCCGCTGCGGGGGCGCGGCCTACACTGACTCGCATGGCGAAGTGGACAGCGAAGCACGAGGCACCCGAGCCCCTGGAGGGGCCCGTCGTAGGCACCGTCGTCGGTGGCACGATCATCTGGTTCGTGATCTTCCTCGCCCAGGCCGCGTTCTACGGCTGGTTCGCCGACCGCGACCTGACCTGGTGGTACTGGACGCCGCTGGCCGGCGCGGGGCTCGGCCTCATCGGCATCTGGTACGTCCGTGGACGTGACGCGGCACTGAAGCGGTTCGCGGCCGAGAACGCGGCGCGCGAGGCTGCGGCGGCCGGGGGGACGACGGGACCGGCGGGAGCTGCGGGATCCGCGGGTCCGGTCACCCCGGGCTCGTAGGACGCCGGGGTCCGCGGGGCCGTCACCCCGGGCTCGTAGGACGCCGGGGTCGGCGGGGCCGGTCACCCCGGGCTCGTAGGGCGACGCGTACGGCACTTCGCGCCGAGCGATCGGCACGGTAACGCCGCGGGGCCGCACATGTGGTCACCCCGCAGGACGACCGGCATGGTCACCCGGTGGGACGAGAGCGTCCTCCGCCGGTCTGATCTTGCGTCCGGTGGCCCTGAAATCCGCCCACTCGACGGGTGCGGGCGAACATCCGCCCGTACCGTCGGAGCCATGACGCACATCGACGCGGGCTCGGAGCTGGACCCCGTACACCCGGTGAGACTCCCCGCCCCGGAAGGCTCCGTCGCCGTGCGCGCGACTGGACTGACCGCCGCCGAGGTGGCGGAGCGGATCGCGCGGGGCGAGGTGAACGACGTCCCGGTGCGCAGTTCGCGCTCCACGGCGGAGATCGTCAGGGCGAACGTCCTCACCCGCTTCAACGCGATCATCGGCGTGCTGTGGATCGTCATGCTCTTCGTCGCGCCGATCCAGGACAGCCTGTTCGGCTTCGTGATCATCGCGAACACCGGCATCGGCATCGTGCAGGAGCTGCGCGCCAAGAAGACCCTGGACGGGCTCGCGGTCATCGGTGAGGCGAAGCCGACCGTACGGCGCGACGGGGTGCCGGCCGAGATCTCCACCTCGCAGATCGTGCTCGGTGACGTCATCGAGCTGGGCCCCGGCGACAAGGTCGTCGTCGACGGCGAGGTGGCGGAGGCCGACAACCTGGAGGTCGACGAGTCGCTGCTGACCGGCGAGGCCGACCCGGTGCTGAAGAAGCCGGGCGACGCGATGATGTCCGGCTCGTTCGTGGTCGCGGGCGGCGGCGCGTTCACCGCGACGAAGGTCGGCCGGGAGGCGTACGCGGCGCAGCTCGCCGAGGAGGCGTCCCGTTTCACCCTCGTCCACTCCGAGCTGCGCTCCGGCATCTCCACGATCCTCAAGTACGTGACGTGGATGATGGTCCCGACCGCGCTCGGCCTGATCATCAGCCAGCTGGTCGTCAAGGAGAACGACTTCAAGAACTCGGTGGCCCGCACCGTCGGCGGCATCGTCCCGATGATCCCCGAGGGCCTGGTGCTCCTCACCTCGGTCGCCTTCGCGATCGGTGTCATCCGGCTCGGCCGCAAGCAGTGCCTGGTGCAGGAGCTGCCGGCCATCGAGGGCCTGGCTCGTGTCGACGTGGTCTGCCTCGACAAGACGGGCACGCTGACCGAGGGCGGCATGGACGTCACGGAGCTCCGGCCGCTCGGCGGGGCCGACGAGGCGTACGTACGGCAGGTGCTGGGCGCGCTGGGCGCGTCCGACCCGCGCCCCAACGCGAGCCTTCAGGCGATCAAGGACGCCTACCCGGACGAGGCCGGGTGGCGGGTCCGGGAGTCCCTGCCCTTCTCCTCCGCGCGCAAGTACAGCGGGGCGGCCTTCGGCGAAGGCGGCGGCGGCGAGGACTCGACCTGGCTGCTGGGCGCCCCCGACGTACTGCTGCCCGCCGGCGACCCGGCGCTGACCGAGATCGACGAGCTGAACGCGCAGGGGCTGCGGGTACTACTGCTGACGCGGGCGGCGGGCGGACTGCACGCCCCGGACGCGGGCGCCGGGGCCACGGCGACCGCCCTGGTCGTCCTGGAACAGCGACTGCGCCCCGACGCGGGCGAGACCCTCGCCTACTTCGCCGACCAGGACGTGGCAGCCAAGGTCATCTCCGGCGACAACGCGGTCTCGGTCGGCGCGGTCGCCGGGAAGCTGGGTCTGGCGGGCGCGGAGAACACCGTCGACGCCCGCAAGCTCCCCAAGGACCAGGGCGAGATGGCTGCGGCCCTGGACTCGAACGCCGTCTTCGGCCGGGTCACCCCGCAGCAGAAGCGGGACATGGTCGCCGCCCTCCAGTCCAAGGGGCACACGGTCGCCATGACCGGCGACGGCGTCAACGACGTCCTCGCGCTGAAGGACGCCGACATCGGCGTCTCGATGGGCTCGGGCTCGGAGGCGACGCGGGCCGTCGCCCAGATCGTCCTGCTCAACAACAGCTTCGCGACGCTGCCCTCGGTGGTCGCGGAGGGCCGCCGCGTCATCGGCAACATCACCCGTGTGGCGACCCTCTTCCTGACGAAGACCGTCTACTCGGTGCTGCTGGCCGTCCTGGTGGTGTGCTCGCAGGTCGAGTACCCGTTCCTGCCGCGTCACCTGACCCTGCTCTCCACCCTCACCATCGGCGTCCCCGCCTTCTTCCTGGCCCTCGCCCCCAACAAGGAGCGGGCCAAGCCGCACTTCGTGCAGCGGGTGATGCGGTACGCGATCCCGAGCGGGACGATCGCGGCGGTGGCCACCTTCGCGACGTACCTGATCGCCAGGTCCTACTACACCGGCCCCGACGCGCTGGCCGCCGAGACGAGCGCGGCGACGCTGACGCTGTTCCTGGTGTCGATGTGGGTGCTGGCGATCATCGCCCGCCCGTACACGTGGTGGCGCGTCGCGCTGGTCGCCGCGATGGGCCTGGGCTTCCTGATCGTGCTGGTCGTGCCGTGGCTGCAGGACTTCTTCGCCCTGAAGCTGATCGGCACGACGATGCCGTGGGCGGCCGTGGGCATCGCCGCGGTCGCGGCGGCGCTGTTGGAGGGGGCGTGGCGGTGGGTGGGGAGGAAGTGGCCGGAGTAGGCCCAGGCCTACTCCGGGCGGCCGGTGGGGGCGGGCGTTGCCTGCGGCGCAGGCCCCTCCCCGCCCCTTCCCGAAACCGCTCGCCGCGGGGCGGGTGCACGGGCTGCGCCCGCGCGTCCTCAAACGCCGGACGGGCTGAGATCCGGCCCTCACCGAAACCGCCCGGCGCAGGGCAGGCGCACGGGCTGCGCCCGCGCGGTCCTCAGACGCCGGACGGGCCGCGGGTCAGTCGAACCACCTGTTGCATGCCAGTTCCGCGGACCGGGAGTCGTCCTCCAGCAGGGCCGCCACCTCGAACCGCCTCGGCCACTGGCCAGCCGCCCAGGCGAGACCCGCCGCGACACCCTCCAGCGTGGACGCGTGGATCTCGCCGTCCGGGGTCCTGCGCCAGTCCAGTTCCACGCCGCCCGCGTGCAGTTCCTCGTGCTCGACATAGGTCGCGGGGGTGGTCCGGCCGAGCAGTTCCCGCACCGGGCGCGGCACCTCGTGCACGGTTCCCTCGGAGGTGACCTCCGCCGGCACCGTCTCGCTGAGACGCCGCACCTGGAGGAGTTCGGCGAGCTGGGCCGCGCGGGCCGGGGCGACCGGCAGCAGCGGCAGGCCCGAGGTGAGCGGAAGCAGGTCGGGGGCGTCGACGATCAGCGCGTCGGCCGCGTCCACCACCTCCACCCGCCCGTCGGTCACCACGCACAGCTCCTCCGGGATGGTCACCTGCTCCGGGTCGAGGTCCGCCAACGCCGTGTACAGCGCGTGCAGCTGGGCGGGCACCACCTCGCTGCGCGGGTCGGTCATCCGGCCCAGCAGCTCCGCCGCGCCGCCCGGCTCCGCGAGCAGCGAGGTCAGCGTGGTGCGTACGCCGAGCGCCCGGAGCACCTGCTCGTCCTCGAAGCCGGTCGCGTCCGCCTCGTCGTACAGACCCTCCAGGAGCGCGTCGCCGCCCGCCGCCAGCAGGCCCGCCGGGCGCCGCCCGTCCAGCACCGGGTGGTCGCGCAGCCACCACGCCGTGTACGGGCGTACGGACCGCGTGGTGCCGTCCGGCAGCAGCACCCGCACCTGCTGGGTGAGGGCGTCCCGCAGCGGCGGGCGCGCGAGCAGGGCGAGCGCCTGCGGCCACTTGTCGTCGTCGACCAGTTCCAGGTCGCGCACGGCCACGATCTCCGTCGCCACCGGCGGGAGGGGGGTCTGCGGCAGCTGGTCGAGGATGTCCTCGCACCACACGTCCACCGCGTCGAGGAGTCCCGCGTCGTCCGGCTCCGCGAAGTCCCCGTCACGCGGTTCGAACTCGTCCGGGTCGAGCACCACGTCCGTCGCCCGTACGAGCGCGAAGGTGGCCAGCACACCGACGGCGGCGAGCGTGGCGCCGCCCCACCGGTCCGCCAGTTCCGCGTCGACGAGCGCGAGCTCGTCCTCCCGCATGACCTGCGCGAAGTCGCTCTCCGGGAGCACCAGTTCACCGGCGGGGCTGAGTTCGCCGTCCTCGTCGGGCAGGGCGAGAGCGGCCAGCCAGGGTTCGTCACCCGGGGCGAGGTCCGCGTCCCGTACGAGGGTGAGGACGACCTCCGTCAGCTCGTCGGCGTCGAGTGCGTCCTCGTCCCACAGGTCGGCGCCGTCCATCGAGGCGGCGACCGCCGCCCTCACCTGGGGGGTGGTCAGGACGGCGCGCGGTGTCGCGGGCAGCGCGCCCAGCTTCTCCAGGAGCGGGTGCGCGGCCTCGGCGTGCGCCACCCGCAGCCCGAGGCGGGCCAGCCGGGCGGGTGACGAGGTGTCGGGCAGCGGCAGCAGCACCTGGCGCGGACCGACCGCGGTACGCCCGTCGGCCAGCGGTACGGGAAGTCCGGCCAGCCGGTCCGGGTCGACGCCCGCCAGCGAGTCGTACAGCCGGTGCCACCAGCCGGGCGCCCGCTCGGCGCCCCCGATCCGCTCGACGGCGTCCCCGAGCGGGAGCCGGCCCACCCCCAACGTCCTGAGTTCGGCGCGCCGTTCCAGCCCGGCGGGCAGCAGCGTGGGCAGCACCTCCGCCAGTACCCGTACGGTCTCGTCGCCCGCTCCCTCCACGACCTCCGCCTCGAAGGGTCGCAGCGCGGGCTGCTCCTCGGTGGGGGCGGCCGGCGGCAGGAACGGGACGCGGGGCAGCCTCGCGACGATCGCGGCCCGCAGCGCACCGTCCAGCTCGCCCTTGCCCAGCGGTCCCGGCACGAGATCGATGGTCCCGACGGACACCGGCTGCCAGCCGCCGAGCAGTTCGGCGTACGAGTCCGCCGCCCGCTCCACGAGGAAGTCCAGCAGCGGTCCCGGCGCCGGGTGGCGGCGGGTGGTGTCCAGCGGCAGGGACGCGATGAGCAGGGCGGGCACGCCCAGCGGCTCGTCGGTCGGTGTCGGCGCGTGCACGAAGCGGGCGGTGCGCGGCAGCAGCGGTGAGCCGTCGTCGTCGACGGGGACGGCCCAGGTGAGGGACCAGTGCGGGCGCAGCCGTTCCTCCACGGGGCGGTCGGCGAGGAGAGCGCGGGTGAGGGCGCCGGACGCGGTGGCCGTGCGCCACCTGGTCGTGCCGTGCGCGCTGTCCTCGACGTGCACGTACGCGCCGTGCACCGACCGGCGCAGTACCCGCTCCCCTTCGGGGGTGTCGACGACCACCTCGTTCAGTCCGGGCAGCGTCAGCAGGAGCGCATCGTCGACCGCGGCGAGCAGGTGCTCGACCAGGGCGACGGCCGCGGGGTCGCGCAGCGGGAGCACGACGACCGTGTCGTACCCCTCGGGCGCGGCCCCCTCGGCGGGCAACGGCAGCCGCAGCAGCGGCACATGGCCGTCGCGGCGGCGGAGTTCGTCGGCGAGCCCCGGGCTGCGCAGCGCGGAGTCCTCGGTCATCCCGCGGGCCTCGGCGAGCGACCAGCGCACGCCGCCGTGCCGGCCGAGCACGGCGGGCTCGTCACTGACCGCGAGCACCGCGGCGAACCCGACGCCGAAGCGGCCGACGGCGCTGTCCGTGTCCTCGCGCTTGGCGGAGGCGCGCAGGGTGCTGAGCGACTCGGCGCCGGCGGCGTCGAGCGGGGCGCCGGTGTTCGCGGCGGCGAGCAGGGCGGGCGCGTCCGCGGTGGCCGGGTGCAGGGTCAGCCGCAGTCGTCCCGCGGTGCCCGCGCGTCCCGCCGCGTCGGCCGCGTTCTGCGCCAGCTCCACGACGAGCCGGTCCCGGTAGCCGCCGAGCGCGAGGTCCTCCTCCGCGTTCGCGTCCTCCCGGAACCGGGCCGGGGTCGTGCGCCAGGCGTCGAGCACCCCGCGCCGCAGCCGGGCCGTGCCGAACGGGTCGCCGGGACCGCCCTCGTGCGCCCCGCTGCTGTCCGTCCCCGATGCGCTCACGGTGCTGCTCCTCTGTCGTGGTCTGCGGCGTGCAAGGTACCGCGCGCCGACCATTGCCCCTGCCCGGTGAGCAGCCGGACAGTCCTCCCCGGTCAGGAGTGACCCAGGTCCTCCGCCTCGGGGTCCGCGACCCCGGGAACGGATCCGCCCGCCGGGTCCGGCCGCAACGGGAACGCGTCCACCGCCATCGAGTCCAGCACCGGCCCCGTCGGCTTCGGCGTCTTCGGCATGACGGCCGCCTCGGAGTGCCCGCCGCAGCCGTACGAGAGCGAGACGACATGGCCGTCCGCCGGGCCGAACTCGTTCGCGCAGATGCCGAAGGCCTGACCGAGCGAGCCGGCCACCGGGATCAGGAACGCGCAGGAGACACAGGTCGCGGGGGCCGCCTGCGCCATCGGGGTCTTCGCCCCGTACTCCTCGTCCCAGCGGTCGGCCGCCAGGTGCAGGCCGTAGCGGGACAGCACCCGGGCCCTGCGCATGCCGAGTTCCTCGGCGACGGAGGTGATCGAGCCCCGGACCGGGACGGCGGCGACCGGAGCGGTCAGCTCGGCGTCCTCGGCCTCCACGACCTCGGCGAGGGCCTGGGACTCCATCTCGTCGGAGAGCAGGGAGTTCGGCGGCGGGGTGTCCTCGCCGGTCCAGCCGGGCTCCAGACGGAGGTCTTCCGCCTCGGTCGGCAGGAGGTCGCCAGGACCCATGTCGCCGGGGCGCAGCCGCTCGCTCCACGGCACCCATTCGGGTGCCTGGAGGGAGTCGGGGCCCGGCAGCAGGACCGTCTCGTCGAGGGTGACGAACTTCGCGCGGGAGGCACGGGCCACCGTGACGGCCCAGCGCCAGCCCCGGTATCCGGGCTCCTTGGCCTCGAAGAGGTGGGTGACCACCCGGTCGCCCTCGGCGAAGAGAGTGACGTGCTCGCCGACCACCCCGGGGAAGGCGGCCTCCTCGG
The DNA here is from genome assembly GCF_044757485.1 of Streptomyces sp. NPDC091272. NCBI lineage: Bacteria > Bacillati > Actinomycetota > Actinomycetes > Kitasatosporales > Streptomycetaceae > Streptomyces > Streptomyces sp. NPDC091272. The sequence goes on along the minus strand of NZ_JBIVVC010000004.1, from coordinate 205,584 downwards.
CGGCCTCGCGCGCGAGGTCGACCGCTTCGGCGCACAGACGGTCAGGGGTACGGCTTCTCGTCGTCGCAGCACTCACAGGTTTCGCTTCTCTCCTACGCCGTATCACGGGTGCGCCTGCCGAGGAGCGATGCAGATGGATGTACGAGCCGCGGGCGGAGCGGACCAAAGGGCCGCGTCGACGTCCACGCCCGACCTATCTACTGCCTCGGGCACACCTTCCGCCATCCATTCTGCGGGATCGCTGAGAGGCGCGCGGCCGAGGACAACCGCCGGTGGCGCGCTACGCACGCTACCCCCTCAGCCGCCGCCATCCCACCTGCACGTCCGAATCCTGGTTCGGGTCGGGCGGTGGGCGCGCGGCTTTGGGGCACTATGACGTGGTGACCCCCGCACGTCTCTCGTCACGTTCGTACGTCCCGACCGGGCCGCTGCGCAAGGCGGGCCGGGCGGTCGGTCGCGCCCTTCACCTGCCGTTCACCGGTACGGCGCGGGGAATCCGGCGGGCCACGCACGCGCACGGCGCGGGTGAGTCGGGGCTCGGAAAGCTCATCGAACTGCACGCCGTCAACGGCGCGGGCGACGTATTGATCACAATCGCACTCGCCTCGACCGTGTTCTTTTCGGTACCCACGGACGAGGCACGGGGGCGCGTCGCGCTCTACCTCGCGATCACCATGGCGCCCTTCACCCTGCTGGCCCCGGTGATCGGTCCGCTCCTCGACCGGCTGCCGCACGGGCGGCGGGCGGCGATGGCGGGCGCGATGCTGGCGCGGGCGGTACTGGCGCTGGCCATGTCGGGGGCGGTGGCCACCGGCGGCATCGAGCTGTATCCGGCGGCGCTGGGCGTGCTGGTGGCCTCCAAGGCCTACGGGGTCGTACGGAGCGCGGTGGTGCCCAGACTGCTGCCACCGGTCTTCTCGCTGGTCAAGGCGAACTCGCGGGTGACCCTCGCCGGGCTGCTCGCGACCGGGGCGGCGGCCCCCGTCGGGGCGGCGCTCCAGCGCGTGGGGCCCGCCTGGCCGCTGTACGGGGCGTTCGTCGTCTTCGTCGCCGGCACCTTCCTCGCCTTCTCGATGCCCGGAAAGGTGGATTCCGCGAAGGGTGAGAGGCGGGCCCATCTGGCCGCGGAGCATCCGGGTGAGCCGGAGGCGCCGGAGCGCCCCGGGCGGGGCCTGCGGGACGTGGGCCCGTCCGTCGTGCACGCCCTCCAGGCGAACGCGGCACTGCGCGCGCTCTCCGGGTTCCTGATCTTCTTCCTCGCCTTCCTGCTGCGCCAGCACCCGCTGGACGGCCGGAGCGCGGCGATCTCGCTGGGGATCGTCGGGGTCGCGGCCGGTCTCGGCAACGCGGTGGGCACGGCGGTCGGCGCCTGGCTGAAGTCACGGGCGCCGGAACGGATCATCGCCACGGTCCTCGGCATCGCGCTGGGCGTCTCCGTGCTGACGGCCGTCTTCTTCAGCGGGCTGCTGGTGGCGGTGCTGGGAGCGACGGCAGGGCTCTGCCAGGCGCTGGGCAAGCTGTCGCTCGACGCGCTGATCCAGCGGGACGTGCCGGAGTCCGTACGGAACTCGGCGTTCGCCAGGTCCGAGACGCTGCTCCAGGTGGCATGGGTGGTGGGCGGCGCCATCGGCATCGTGCTGCCGCTGGTGGCCTGGGTGGGAATGAGCGTGGCGGCGGGTCTGGTGGCCATCGGCGTACTGCTCTCGGTCCACGGCCTGCTGAGCGCGGGCCGGCCCTGAAGGGGCGCGGGGAACTGCGCGATCAGCCATGACGCTCCCGCACGGCAGCGGACAGCGGCTGCCGCGGACGCTCCGCGCGAACTCGCCCACCCCGCCCGGAGGGCCCCCGCGCAGCCCGGCCCTGTTCGGGCGATAGCCTTCGCGCATGACCGTTGCGTTGTTCTCGGGCAAGGCCCGCCGTACCGCTGCCGCCCTCGGCGTTGTCTCCGCCGGGCTGCTCGTCCTCTCCGCCTGCGACAAGCCGACCCCGCGCGCCACCATCACGGTCGGCTCCGACTCGGTGAACTCCGAGGCCGCCTGCTACGCGCACGGCGACGAGGGGATCGGCGAGCAGGAGACCCCGGGCTGCCTGAACAAGAAGCCCACCAAGTCCGTCAAGGTCTCCATGGAGGACAAGGTCCGCCTGGGCGTCGACCCCGAGGTCGCCGAGAACGGCTGGACGGTCTTCATCAACGGTCAGCCCGCCGAGCAGGAGCCGTTCAAGAAGACGTACCGCTCCATCCCCGGCAACGCGTTCTTCAGCACCGGTCAGCAGGGTGCCGCGCCCGCCAAGGAGGCGACGGTCAGCATCGTCGAGACCGGCGGCAAGAAGCTCATCGGCGTGTGGAGCTTCAAGCTGGAGAAGGCTTCCTGAATCCCGTGAATGTCCTCGTCGTGACCGCGGTACCCGCTGAGCGGGACGCGGTCACGCGTGCGTCCGGGGGGTACGACGTGATCGCCGGCGGGGTCGGTCCCGCGGCCGCCGCCGCGGCCACCGCCCGCGCCCTGGCCACCGCCCCGTACGACCTGGTGGTCTCCGCCGGGATCGGCGGCGGGTTCGCCGGCGTCGCGCCCGTCGGCTCCGTGGTCGTCGCGGACGCGATCGTCGCCGCCGACCTGGGCGCCGAGACCGCCGAGGGGTACGTACCGGTCACCGGGCTCGGCTTCGGGACCGTGGAACACCTGCCGCCCGCCGCCCTCGTACGGCACGCGGCGCGGGCCGCCGGCGCCGCCGTCGGTACCGTCCTCACCGTCTCCACCGTGACCGGCAGCGCCGCCCGCGCCGCCGAACTGCGCGCCAGGCACCCGCATGCCGCGGCCGAGGCGATGGAAGGCTTCGGGGTGGCGGAGGCCGCCGCCCTGTTCGGGCTGCCGGTGCTCGAAATCCGTGCCGTCTCCAACGCCGTGGGCCCGCGCGAGCGCGACGCCTGGCGGATCGGGGACGCGCTGACCGCGCTGGGCGACGCGTTCGGGAAGCTCAGGCCCGTAACCGAGAGTTGGACACCGTATGACCACTGACACGGCAGCCACCGAAACGGCACAGCTGAAGATCGCTTTCTCGCCCTGCCCCAACGACACCTTCGTCTTCGACGCGTGGGCGCACGGCCGGGTGCCGGGAGCGCCGGAGCTCGACGTCACCTTCGCGGACATCGACATCACCAACGGCATGGCCGAGCGCGGCGAGCTCGACGTACTGAAGGTGTCGTACGCCGTGCTGCCGTGGGTCCTGGAGGAGTACGCGCTGCTGCCCTGCGGCGGGGCGCTCGGCCGGGGCTGCGGGCCGCTCGTGCTCACCCGTGAGCCGGGCGGCGACCTGACCGGGAAGACGGTCGCGGTGCCGAGCGAGCGCTCGACCGCCTACCTGCTGTTCCGGCTCTGGGCGGCCGACGTCCTGCCGGGCGAGGTCGGCGAGATCGTCGTCCTGCCGTTCGACCAGATCATGCCCGCCGTGCGGGACGGCCGGGTGGACGCGGGCCTGGTCATCCACGAGGCGCGGTTCACCTACCAGGACTACGGGCTGCACAAGCTCGCCGACATGGGCGAGCACTGGGAGGCCACCACCGGGCTGCCCATCCCGCTCGGCGCGATCATCGCCAGGCGTTCGCTGGGCGAGGCGCGGCTGCGGGAGCTCGCCGAGGCGGCGCGGACCTCGGTGCGCATGGCGTGGGACGAGCCGGAGGCCTCCCGCCCGTACGTCACCGCCCATGCGCAGGAGATGGACCCGGCCGTCGCCGACCAGCACATCGGTCTCTACGTCAACGAGTTCACCGCCGACCTCGGCGCGGACGGGTACGCGGCGGTGCGCGGGCTCCTGGAACGCGCGGCGGCCGAGGGGCTCGTACCGCCCCTCGGCCGTGACGCGCTGAGTTTCCCGTAGCGCGGCAGGGGTTCACCGCGCGGGCCGGCGCGGGCCGGCCCGGCTACACGTCGAGCTGGTCCGCCACCGCCCGCAGCAGACCCGCGATCTTCGCGCCCGCCGCCTTGTCGGGGTAGCGGCCCCGCTCCAACTGCGGGGTGATGTTCTCCAGGAGCGTCGTCAGGTCCTGCACGATCGACGCGAGTTCGTCGGGCTTGCGGCGCTGCGCCGCGGCCACCGAGGGAGCCGGGTCGAGGACCGTCACGGACAGGGCCTGGTCACCACGCTGGCCCGCGACGACACCGAACTCGACGCGCTGGCCGGGCTTGAGACTCTCGACACCGGCCGGGAGCACCGAGGAGTGGACGAAGACGTCGCCGCCGTCGTCGCGCGAGAGGAAGCCGAAGCCCTTTTCGCCGTTGAACCACTTGACCTTGCCGGTAGGCACCGTCTGTCCTCGTCCTCGTACTCGTCGGGTCCGGGGAAGCCGCGAAAACGGCCCCGGATAGCACTACAGCGGGTCACCGTCGACCCGCCACTCACCAGGCTAATGCTCTGTACGCCGCTGACAAGAGTCGCCGGAAGCTTCGTCAGGGCTGGGAACTACCCTTGCCGGGTGAGCTATGAAACCCCCGCGGCACGGTCCGCGAAAGACAGTGACGCCGGCGATCGGCTGGTTCGCGTCGGTGCCGTCGTCTTCTTCGTCGGCGCGGTAGCCACCCTGGTCACGGTGGCCCCGCTGTTCCTGAAGACCGAGCCGTTCCCTTCGGTGGCGTACGCGGTGTGCATGCTGATGGGCGTCGGATTCGTGATCGCGGCGGCGGGCGTGCTGCGCTCGATCGCGGCGCAGCGGGCGGCGGCCGCCCCGCGGGGACGCGGCTGAGGGACTCGGCGGGGGCGTCGGCGAGGGACGTTACGGAGGGGTGCCGCGGGGCCGCCGGCGAGGGCCGGTGGCCCGGGGAGCGGCCTGTGACCGGCGGGTGTCAGGCGCGGGCGCTCGCGCCTGTGACCGGCGGGTGTCAGGCGCGGGCGCTCGCGCTCTCGGCCTCGTCGGCGTCGGCCTCGTCGGCAGAGGCGTCCACGGGCTCCTGGGCGGCGGCCGCCGCCGCGCAGTGGTCGGCGAGCCAGCCGGGGAAGCCGGTCAGGTCCGCCAGAACCACGTCCGCGCCCGCCTCCCGCAGCGCCTGCGCACCGTAGGGGCCCGTGGTCACCGCGACCGAGAGCGCGTCTGCCGCGCGTGCGCCCCGCACGTCGCCGAGGTGGTCCCCCACGTAGACGCTCGCCCCGTGCTCGCGCAGGGCGAGCGCCTTGCCCTCCGCCCACACGTTGCCGACGACGGCGTCCACGTCCAGGCCCAGGTGCGCGAGGTGGAGCTTGGCGTTGGGCTCCCACTTGCCGGTGACGACGACGGTCCGCCCGCCCGCGGCCCGTACCGCCTCCAGTGCCTCGCGGGCGCCGGGCAGCGCGGTGGTGGGCTCGATCGCGTACGTGGGGTACAGCGCGCGGTAGCGGTCCGCGGCCTCCTCGACCCGGTCCGCGGGGAACCAGTTGGCGATCTCGTCCTCCAGCGGCGGGCCGAGCCGGGTGACGACCAGGTCGGCGTCGATCGGCACCCCGGTCTCGGCGGAGAGCTGCTGGTAGGCGGCGCGGATGCCGGGCCGCGAGTCGATCAGGGTCATGTCGAGGTCGAAGCCGACGGCGAGGCCGGGGACGAGGGATTCGGTGGTGGTCATGACTGCCATTGTGCAGGGACCGCCGGGGCCGCCGAAGGCCCGTCCGAGCACCCGCCCGACCGCGGACACCCACGCGCCGGACGCCCCGCCGGCCCTCCCGTCGACTCCACCCGGGGCCGTCCCGCCGGCCCTCCTGTCGACTCCCCCGGGCCGTCCCGCCGGCCCTCCTGTCGACTCCCGCGGGCCGTCCCGCCGGGTGGTCCTGGCCGGACGGGGCCCGGACGATCATTGGCCGGATCTGGCCGTTCCCGGGCGGGCGCCCCGGCTACTGCTCGTACGGCACGCTGCCTCGCGCGGCGGGGTTACCGGCCGAGCCTGCGGGCCCGCCACACCAGGTAGAGCGCCGTGACGACGGCCGCCGTACGCAGCAGGACCGGCCAGAGGCCGATGATCGCGTCGTTGAGCGCGCCCTCGACCTGCGTGGACAGCGGCGGGCCCCAGCGTCCGTCCGTACGCCCCCACAGCCAGACCACCCCGCCGACCGCGACCAGGCCCGGCAGCCCGAGGACGGCCCACTTGGCCTCGGTGCGGCTGAGCCTGCGGGAGAAGTACGCCAGGAACCAGCCGCCGCCGAGAACCAGCACATTGCCCAGTACGGCCCCCGTGATCAGCAGCACGGCCGCCAGGAGCAGGAACGGACTGCCGCGCGGGATGAACGCCGCGCGTACCGGCGCCGCCACGACCTCGGCCTCGACCACGGCCGCCCGGGGCCGACCGCGCAGCCGGCGCCACAGCCGGCGGCCCCCGGCCGGGCGCCCGCCGTCCTCGTCCTCGTAATCCCCCTCTTCCTCTTCCTCATCCTCGTCCCGGTCCTCGTCCTCGTTCTCGTCGTCCTCCGGCGGGGGCTTGAGTATCTCGGGGATCTCCACGCCGCCGGTGAAGCCGGGTACGGAGGTGCCGAGGCCGCCGAAGGGGCCTGGTTCGGTGCGCCACCAGTCGGCCTCGCCGTCACCGAGTTCGTCGCGGCCGGCGAGGTGCGGGGCGGACGGCCCGGAGAGCGGCCACGACTCCTTGCCCGGCCGCCCCCGGGGCTCCTTCTCGAAGCCGACGGGGGCCTCGGGGCCCCGCTCCCGCTCCGGCTCCCGGCCGCGCGCCGTGCCCGGGTCCGGTTCGGTGCGCCGCTGCCGGGGGACCCTCCGTGACGTGCGCGAGGACAGCACCGCCTCGACGCCCCCGCCGCCCGCAGCCTCGACGACCTCGTCCGGCGTGCCGAGCCGACCGAGGATGCGCTGCACGGTGGCCGCGCTGTCCGGGCCGCCGATCGCCTTCGACCGCTGCCGGTCGATCTCGCCGCGCAGCGCGGCCACCAGGCGCATGCGGTCGCCGGAGTTCAGCTGGTGCTGCTGGGCCAGGTCGCCGACCCGGCTCAGATAGTCGAACACCAGTTGGTCGCTCTCGATACCCACGACGTCCGTCCCCTGCGTGTGCTGTGCCGTTGCGTCCCGGCTCTCGTACCCCACAAGTGCACTCCGGCTACGCGCAGTTGCCGACCGGCACCGCACCGACGTTAGCGCCTGCCGCCGGGCCGGGGCCCGTGCAGGGGCTAACGTGGGGCGGATGGGGACCAGCGAGCGCGACCTGGAGGCGCACGTGCCCGAAGGAAACACCACCGGTGGGACGACTGCCGGGACCACGACCGACGGCCCGACCGGCCCGTACGGCACCGCCACGCCGCGCACCGGCACGCCCGGTGCCACCGCCCCCGCATCCGGTGCCGCCGCGCCCCCGCGAACCCTCGCCGAGGACCTGCGCACCCGGGACGACAGCTCGCTGGCCGCGCTGCTGCGGGCCCGGCCCGACCTGCTCTCGCCGGTGCCGGGGGACGTGGGCCTGCTGGCCACCCGGGCCGGCACCAGGGCCTCCGTGGTGCGCGCCCTGGAGCGGCTCGACAAGTTCGCACTGCAGACCGCCGAGGCCCTCGCCGTGGCTCCCGACCCGGCTACGTACGACATGCTGCGCGCCCTGATGACCGGTGACGAGGGCGCCCCCGCCACCGAGGCCGCGCTGCCGGACGCCGTCCGGGTGCTGCGCGAACAGGCCCTGGTCTGGGGCGCGGACGACCGGCTCCGCCTCGTGCGCACCGCGCGCGAACTCCTCGCGCCTTCCGCCACGCACCCCTCCCCCACCGGCCTCGGCCCGACCGTCGCCGAGGCGACCACCGGGATGTCGCCGACCAGGCTGCAGGGCATCCTGGCGGCGGTCGGACTGTCCACCACGCACGACCCGGTGTCGGCGGTGCACGCGCTGACCTCGCTCTTCACCGACCGGTCCCGGATGGACGCGCTGCTCGACCACGCGCCGTCCGAGGCGCTGACCGTGCTCGACCGGCTCGTCTGGGGGCCGCCGTACGGCGAGGTCAGCTCGGACCCGACGCCGCCGGTGCGCTGGCTGCGCGACCACGGTCTGCTGCTGCCGACCAGCGCGCGCACGGTCGTACTGCCCAGGGAAGCCGCCCTGCACCTGCGCGCGGGACGCACCCACCACACCACCGAACCGTCCCCTCCGCAGCTGGTCACCGCCTCCGCGCACGCGCAGAAGATGGTCGACCTGACGGCGGCGGGACAGGCGTTCACGGCGCTGTCGACGGTCGAGGACCTGCTCAAGGAGTGGGACAGGGGCGGCCCCGCGGTACTGCGTTCCGGCGGCCTGAGCGTGCGCGACCTCAAGCGCACGGCGGCGGCGATGGACCTGCCCGAGCCGACGGCCGCGTTCTGGCTCGAACTCGCGTACGCGGCCGGGCTGCTGGCATCCGACGGCGAGGCGGACGAGCGGTACGCCCCCACGCCCGCGTACGACGAGTGGCTGGACCTGCCGCCGCAGGACCGCTGGTCCCGCCTCGCCGCCACCTGGCTGCGCGGCACCCGCACGGCGGGGCTGATCGGCAGCCAGGACGCCAAGGGGCGCACGCTGTCCGCGCTCGGCCCGGACCTGGACCGCTCCTCGGCCCCCGAGGTGCGCCGCCGGGTGCTGGCGCTGCTCGCGGACCTGCCGGAAGGCACCGCCCCCGACCCGGAATCCGTACTGGCCCGGCTCCACTGGGAGCGCCCCCAGCGGGGCGCCACCGGTGAACTCCGGACCCGCGTGGCGCTGTGGACCCTGGCCGAGGCGGAACAGCTGGGCGTCACGGGCCGCGGCGCGCTGTCGGCACACGGCCGGGCACTGGCGAGCCTGCCGGCGCCGGGTCCGGCCGGCACCACGACGACCACGGGGGGTTCACCCACCGAGGCCGGCACCACGACGATCACGGGGAGTTCACCCGCCGAGGCCGGTACCCCGACGACCGCATGGAACTCGCCCACCGCCGTCCCGAACGCGCCCACCGAGTCCGGTACCCCGCACCCGCCCTCGGTTGCCCAGGCCCCCACCGAGTCCGAGGCGGCCGCGGCCGCGTTGCGGGCCGCCGTCCTGCTCGCGCCGCTCATCCCCGAGCCCCTCGACCACGTGCTCCTCCAGGCCGACCTGACCGCCGTCGCCCCCGGCCCCCTCCAGCGGCCCCTCGCCGCGATGCTCTCGGTGCTCGCCGACGTGGAGAGCAGGGGCGGCGCGACGGTCTACCGGTTCACGCCCGGTTCGGTGCGCCGGGCACTGGACTCCGGGCAGGCGGCAGCCGACCTGCACGCCTTCCTCTCGGCACACAGCCGCACCCCGGTCCCCCAGCCGCTCAGCTATCTGATCGACGACGTGGCCAGGCGGCACGGGCACCTCCGGGTGGGCGCGGCCACCGCCTACGTGCGCTGCGACGACGACGCCGTACTCGGTGAGATCCTCGCCGACAAGCGCTCCGCCGGCCTCGGCCTGCGCCGGCTCGCCCCCACGGTGCTGGCCGCCCGCACCGACCCGGCCACGCTCCTGGACGGGCTGCGTTCGATGGGCTTCGCGCCCGCCGCGGAGTCGGCGGCCGGGGACGTACTGATCACGCGGGCGGACGCGCACCGCACCCCGGCGCGCACCGCACCGGCGCCGGTGCCGGAGGGACCGCACGTACCCGACGAGACCCTCCTCGGTGCGGCGCTGCACGCGATCCGCGCGGGCGACATGGCCGCGAACGCCGTACGCAAACCCGTCGCGTTCGCTTCCGCCTCCGCGTCCGGTCCTGCCTCGGGCGAGGCCGGGGCAGCGGTGCCCGGCGCGCTTCCCCGTACGTCGTCCGCCGAGACCCTCGCCACCGTCCAGGCCGCCGCCATGACCGGCTCCGCGCTCTGGATCGGCTACGTCAACGCGGACGGGGCGGCGAGTCAGCGCGTCATCGCCCCGGTCCGGGTGGAGGGCGGCTTCGTCACCGCCTACGACCACACGGCGGACCAGGTGAAGACGTACCCCCTGCACCGGATCACGGGAGTGGCGGAACTGGCGGACGACCCCGCCTAGCCCGCCCGCCCGCCCCCACACTGTCCGCTACTTCATCGGTACGGGGCCGAGGGCTACTTCTTCGGTACGGGGCCCAGCGCGTCCGGCGCCGCGCCCGGCCGCGCCGCCCACTTCGTGGCCAGTCGCTGCTTCAGTCCCGGCCGGGGCTTGCTCGTGGGCGCCGTCAGCGGGTCCGAGGTACGCCCGCCGGCGTGCACCGGCTCCGGGTCGGCCGCGGGCTCCACGGGCTCCACCGCCGGCACCTCCCGGTACCGCTTCCGGTGCACCACGCGTCCCAGCCGCCGCCCCAGCACCAGGTAGCCGATCAGCGCGCCTGCGGTGTTCATGATCACGTCGTCGACGTCGAAGGCCCGCCCGGTGACGATCGCCCCCTGCGCCAGCTCCACCAGCACGATCACCACGACCGTCATCAGCAGCATCCGCACGAACCGCCAGCGCCTGGCCCCCAGGACCGGCAGCAGCACGCCGAACGGCACGCCGAGCAGGACGTTCCCGCCGACCTGCTTGCACGCGGCGAGGAAGCTGTAGTCCTGCGCGTACTGCCGCAGCGAGTCCCCGGGTTTCAGATTGCTGTGCACGAGCCCCTCGGATGCGGGCGACGGCTCCAGCGTCAGCTTCGCCAGGACGACGGAGAAGGCGACCAGCACCAGGAACGCCAGCACGATCAGGGCCCCACGCAGCAGGACCCAGGTCCACAACGGACGCGGTTGCTCTTCGCTCGTGGCGTTGCGTTCGGCTGTCATGGCGTGTCGCTTACCCCCTGAACCGCCGTACTCACCCGGCCGTCACCCGGCACTCACCGGGTGCGCTTGCGCGCGTACGGCACACTGGAGGTTTGACCGCACGCGGAAGGACTCACGGCGTTGAACGGACCCCTCATCGTCCAGAGCGACAAAACGCTCCTCCTCGAAGTCGACCACGACCGGGCTGACGCCTGCCGTCGTGCCATCGCGCCGTTCGCGGAGCTGGAGCGTGCGCCCGAGCACATCCACACCTACCGGCTGACCCCGCTGGGCCTGTGGAACGCGCGGGCCGCGGGCCACGACGCCGAGCAGGTCGTCGACGCGCTCGTCGAGTTCTCGCGCTACCCGGTGCCGCACGCGCTGCTGGTGGACGTCGCCGAGACGATGGCCAGGTACGGGCGGCTCACCCTCTCCAAGCACCCGGTGCACGGCCTGGTGCTGACCTCCACCGACCGCCCGGTCCTGGAGGAGATCCTCCGTTCCAAGAAGGTGCAGCCGCTGGTCGGCGCCCGGCTCGACCCGGACACGGTCGCCGTGCACCCCTCCGAGCGCGGTCAGATCAAGCAGACGCTGCTGAAGCTGGGCTGGCCCGCCGAGGACCTCGCGGGGTACGTGGACGGCGAGGCGCACCCGATCGAGCTGGCCGAGGACGGCTGGTCGCTGCGCCCGTACCAGAAGCAGGCGGTGGAGGGCTTCTGGCACGGCGGCTCGGGCGTCGTCGTGCTGCCCTGCGGCGCGGGCAAGACCCTGGTCGGGGCGGGTGCGATGGCCGAGGCGAAGGCCACCACCCTCATCCTCGTCACCAACACCGTCTCGGCCCGCCAGTGGAAGCACGAGCTGGTCAAGCGGACCTCCCTGACCGAGGACGAGATCGGCGAGTACAGCGGTACCCGCAAGGAGATCCGGCCGGTCACCATCGCGACCTACCAGGTACTGACGACCCGCCGCAAGGGCGTCTACCCGCACCTGGAGCTGTTCGACTCGCGCGACTGGGGCCTGGTCATCTACGACGAGGTGCATCTGCTGCCCGCGCCGGTCTTCAAGTTCACCGCCGACCTCCAGGCCCGCCGCCGGCTGGGTCTGACCGCCACGCTCGTACGGGAGGACGGCCGCGAGTCGGACGTCTTCTCACTCATCGGGCCCAAGCGCTTCGACGCCCCGTGGAAGGAGATCGAGGCGCAGGGCTACATCGCCCCGGCGGACTGTGTGGAGGTACGGGTCAACCTGACCGACTCCGAGCGGCTCGCCTACGCGACGGCCGAGGCGGAGGAGAAGTACCGCTTCTGCGCGACGACGGCGACCAAGCGCAAGGTGACGGAGGCACTGGTCGCCAAGCACAAGGGCGAACAGACCCTCGTCATCGGCCAGTACATCGACCAGCTCGACGAGCTGGGCGAGCACCTGGACGCGCCCGTCATCAAGGGCGAGACGTCGAACGCCCAGCGCGAGAAGCTCTTCGACGCGTTCCGCACGGGCGAGCTGAGCGTGCTGGTGGTCTCCAAGGTCGCCAACTTCTCGATCGACCTGCCGGAGGCGACGGTCGCCATCCAGGTGTCGGGCACGTTCGGCTCGCGGCAGGAGGAGGCACAGCGGCTCGGCCGGGTGCTGCGCCCGAAGGCCGACGGGCACGAGGCCCGCTTCTACTCGGTGGTGGCGCGCGACACCATCGACCAGGACTTCGCGGCACACCGCCAGCGCTTCCTCGCGGAGCAGGGTTACGCGTACCGGATCGTGGACGCGGACGACCTGCTGGCGGAGGAGCAGGGACCGCAGTCGGCGTAGCGGGGAGCGGGGGGACGGCGGGCGCGGCGCGCCGGAGCTCGTACGGATGGCCTCGTACGGGGCTGCCCCGGCCCGGCCCCGCTCAGTTCTCGGAGCGGGACTCCGACGGTGTCCGCTTGCGCGGTTCCGGCATCGAGCGGCGGACCGGCTCGCCCGTGGCCGGCGGTGCGGCGCCGTCGGCCACCGTCCGGCCGTCCCGCAGCCGCCACGCCAGCCAGCCCAGCAGCACCAGCCCGACCATCGGGTACGGCGACAGCGCCGGCTGCTGCCACCACGGCAGCTGGACGTCGAGGTCGCCCTTGTGCGGGATGACCCAGAAGCTGCGGCAGGTGAAGAGGAACGCGACCACGGCGACCGTACGGAAGCGGCGCTCGGCCAGCAGCAGGGCGAGCAGGGGCACGCACCACACCCAGTGGTGCGACCAGCTGATCGGTGAGACCAGCACCATGGTGACCGCGACGGCCACGATGCTCCACTCCGGCATGCCCGCGCGCACCGCCCGGCGGGCGATCCACAGCCCGGCGAGTCCGACGACGGCGGCGCACCCGAACCACACCACCCCCGGTTCCATGGTGTGCAGCCCGCGCGCAAGCAGCCCCTGCAGGGACTGGTTGTCGACGATCCACACCTTGCCGACCCGGCCGGTCTCGAACATCCGCCGGGTCCAGAAGTCGAGGCTCGCGGCGGGCAGCACGAGGATGCCGAACAGGACGGTGGCGACGAAGGAGGCGAGGGCGGTCAGCCCGTTCCGCACCTTGCCGGTGACCAGCAGATGGACGATGAAGATCGCCGGGGTGAGCTTGATGCCGGCGGCGACGCCGAGCGCGACACCCTTGCCGAGGGAGCCCTTGGGCCGGGTGAGGTCCCACAGCACCAGGCACGCCAGGGCGAGGTTGATCTGCCCGAACACGAACGTCTGGAAGACCGGCTCCAGCCAGATCGCGAAGGCGGTCGCGGCGGTGATCAGCTCGGGCCGCCTCGGCAGCTTGGCGAACCGCCAGGACAGCCGCACCAGGAGGGCGAGCAGGGCCAGGTTCCCGACGAAGAAGCAGATCTTCATGGCGGTGACCGGCAGCCAGGTCGTCGGCACGAAGAGGATCGCCGCGAACGGCGGATAGGTGGCGGGCAGCTTCCACTCCGTCGTCACGAAGTCGTAGAGACTCGTGCCGTTGACGACGGCCTGTCCCTCGGCCCGGTAGACGAGGGTGTCGCCCAGCGGGATGCGTGCCACCACGAAGAGGGTGGTGAGCGCGGCCAGCGAAACAACCAGCAGCACCCGGGCGGCGAGCAGGGCACGCGGGTGGACCGCACGGGGCCCCCCTTGCGCGGGGCGGCGGGAGCTCACGCGGGCGGTGGCGGCGCGGGCATTTTCGGTCCGGTCAGTCGTCACGACGGCAAGACTATGAGGCGCGAGCCCGCAGAACCACGCGCGTGGGAACGGAGGTACGCATCGGCGACGCCGAAAAGGGCGATTGCCGGGGGCACGATCGGCGATTGCCGAGGGCACGATCCGGGCCCCGCGAGACTTCCACGCCCGGGGCGGCGGCGGCGCGGATGGGCGGGCAGGCACGCTCAGGGCGGCAGGGCGGGCATGGCGGGGCAGGCACGCCCAGGGTGGCCACGGCGGGCAGGGCACGCGCCACGGTGGCAGGCACGCCAGGGGCGGCAGGGCGGGCAGAAACGCCCAAGGTGGCAGGACGGGCACTTCGGGCCGGGACGCCCAGGGTGGCCACAGCGGGCGGCGACCGCTGACCCCGTCTGCCTGAGCGGCGGACACCGCCTCCGGCGGCACCCGGCACGCTCAGCGGTCGCCGCTCATCCGGCCGGACGCCCACGCGTCACGCTCGTGTCGCCAGTCCTTGGGGCCCGGGATCATCGCCCGGGGGCCCGACGCGTGCTTCGTACGGGTCCCGCTCCCGTGCTCCGCCCCGTGATTCGTACGGGTCCCGCTCCCGTGCTCCGCCCCGTGATTCGTACGGGTCCCGCTCCCGTGCTCCGTCCCGTGATTCGTACGGGTCCCGCTCCCAGGGTCGTCAGCGGGCCGCACGTCCTCCTTCCACTCCTCCGCGTAGTCGCCGAGCAGGACCACCCCGACCGCCACCCCCGCGAAGATCCGGACCGCCCGGAGCGCGCGGGAGACGCGGTGCGGTTTGTCCGAGATCGCGGTGGCACCGGAGTGCCCGTGGTCCGCGGCGCGGACTCCTGCCATTCCTGCTGCTGCACCTGGGGTGAACGTCGCTGTACTCATGCATCCATCGTCGCTCTCACCCCTCCTCCGCACATCGGACCCCGGGTTGAACCAGGTCACCGTCGTCCTCCACCCGCAGGCTGAGCCGCCCCCCGAAACTCAACCCCTGGTCTTACGGGACCCACCGACGACTCACCCCCGGCCCCGTTCGCTCTCCCACGCCCCGATAACCATTCGCCACCCCCCTCCCCCGCCGCTACAATCGCCCGTCTGCCCGCCTCCCTCCCGTGGAGCGCGCCGTCCGGACGGAAACCGGCCGGCATCCAAGACGTGACTCCCGCCGAGCCGAGCCGCACACCCGGCCGTCCCGGTCCTCGCCCCGCGCCAGGACCCAGGACGCCGCAAGGAACCCGGCCGCCCGGCCCCCGCAGCCAGCCGGAGGCCCCACCGTGCCCGCGCACGACATCGATCCCGCGTCCCCCGCCGACCCCCTCTCCCGGGAACGCGCCCACCTTTCCGCGTCCCGCTCCGCCCTGCGCGCGATGCGCGAGGACGTCGAGAACCTGGACATCACGGACGTCACCGCGAACTGGGTCAACGCCGTCGTCCTCACCGCCCAGATCGAGGACCGCATCAAGGCGCTCGCGGACCTCTCGCACACCCCGCTGTTCTTCGGCCGCCTGGACTACCTGCACGTCGTCGGCGCCGACCAGGCCGAGGGGAGCGCCGGTGAACGCTTCTACATCGGCCGCCGGCACGTCCACGACGCCGAGGGCGACCCCATGGTCATCGACTGGCGCGCCCCCGTCTCCCAGCCCTTCTACCGCGCCTCCAAGAAGGACCCGCAGGACGTCGGCCTGCGCCGCAGGTTCGGCTACACCGCGGGCGAACTCACCGCGTACGAGGACGAGCACCTCTCCGACGCCTCGGAGACCGAGCAGACCAGCAAGCTGCTCCAGGCGGAGATCGAGCGCCCCCGCGTCGGCCCGATGCGGGACATCGTCGCGACGATCCAGCCCGAGCAGGACGAGATCGTGCGCGCCGGCCTCTCCGGCTCCGTCTGCGTCCAGGGAGGTCCGGGTACCGGTAAGACCGCCGTCGGCCTGCACCGGGTCGCCTATCTCCTCTACGCGCACCGCGAGCGGCTGGCCCGTACCGGCACCCTCGTCATCGGCCCCAACAGGTCCTTCCTGCACTACATCGAGCAAGTTCTCCCCGCACTGGGCGAGTTGGAGGTCAAGCAGGCGACGGTCGACGACCTCGTCACGTCGGGGGACGGCGCGGGCATCGAGATCCGCGGCACGGACGGGGCCGCGGCGGCCGTCATCAAGGGCGACGCCCGGATGGCGGAGGTGCTGCGCCGCGCCGTCCGCTCGCACGTGACGATGCCGACCGAGCCGCTGATGGTCGTACGGGGCTCCCGGCGCTGGCGGGTCGCGGCGTACGAACTTGAGTCTCTCGTCGAGGAGTTGCTCGCCCGGGACATCCGGTACGGCGCCGCCCGCGAGGCCCTGCCGCAGCGCATCGCGCACCAGATCCTGGTACGGATGGAGGAGTCGGGCGAGGCACCGGACGACCGCGTGCAGGACGCGGTGGCTCGCAACCCGGCCGTGAAGGCGGCCGTCAAGGCGATCTGGCCGCAGGTCGACCCGGCGAAGCTCGTCCTGCGACTGCTCGCCGATCCCGCCTTCCTCGCCGAGCACGCGGCGGGGCTGCTGAGCGACGCAGAGCAGGCCGCCGTCGTCTGGGCGAGGCCCGCCCGTTCGCCGAGGTCGGCAAAGTGGTCGGCGGCGGACGCCGTGCTGATCGACGAGGCCCGCGACCTCGTCGCACGTACGCACTCGCTCGGCCATGTCGTGGTCGACGAGGCACAGGACCTCTCACCGATGCAGTACCGGGCGGTGGGGCGCAGGTGCAGTACCGGCTCCGCGACGGTGCTCGGTGACCTGGCGCAGGGCACCACGCCCTGGGCCACCGGGAGTTGGGCGGAGGCGCTGACCCACCTGGGCAAGCCGGACGCACTGGTCGAGGAACTGACGGCCGGCTTCCGCGTGCCGCGTGACGTGATCGCGTACGCCTCGCGGCTGCTGCCGCACATGTCGCCGGGGCTCGCCCCGGTCTCCTCCGTACGGGAGAGCCCGGGGGCGATGTCCGTCGAACGGGTGCCGGAGGAGGCGGACTTGGCGCATGCGGTGGTGTCCGCCTGCGAGGAGGCACTTGTCCACGAGGGCTCGATCGGGCTGATCGCGGCGGACGCGCGCGTGCCGGAACTGGCCAAGGCGCTGGAGGCGGCGGGGCATGCGTGGCTGTCGCCGGGCGAGGAGACAACTGCCGAGTCCCGGCTGACACTTGTGCCGGCGTCGCTCGCCAAGGGTCTGGAGTACGACTACGTGGTACTCGACGAACCGGCGGCGATCGTCGCCGCGGAGCCGGACGAGCGGACGGGGCTGCGCAGGCTGTACGTCGCCTTGACCCGAGCGGTCTCGGGCCTCACGATCCGCCACAACACACCACTGCCGCCGGCCTTGCACCCCTGACCCTCCCCGGCCTCCCTCGGGCAGCGGGGCCGCCCCTCCGTCGCTACCTCCAGCTGCCTTGGGCAGCGGGGCCGCCCCTTCCCTCCCCGCGCTACCCCCAGCCCTCTTGGGCAGCGGGGCCGCCCCCCGGGGGCGGGACGGGTGGGCAAGGGGGCGGCCCCTCGCGCGGAGCGTGACCCTTCGCGTGCCCCCTCTCGCGACGTTTCCTTCGCGCGGGCGCGTCGTGGCTGATCGCGCAGTTCCCCGCGCCCCTAGGAGGTGCCCCCCGGGCGTGGGTGCAGGACATGCGGGCGCCTCGTGGCCAGGCGCGCAGTTCCCCGCGCCCCCAGGACGTGCCCCGGGCTACCGTGCCTCGTCCAGGACCGAGCGCCACTCCCCCACCGCCGACGCGGAGACCGCCTCCGCCCAGCCCCCCGGCCTCGCCGCCCCCCCGATGTGGAACGCGTTCACACCCGCCGCGCGCAGCACCGGCAGGTGCTCCAGGCGTAGGCCGCCGCCCACCAGGATCTCCGCCGCGTACCCCGGCTGACCCGCCCGTTCCGCCTCCGCGAGCAGCGTCGGCAGGCCCGTGTCGACGCCCTCCGCCGAGCCGGCCGTCAGGTACGTGTCCAGGCCCGGCAGGTCCGCCAGCTGCTTGCGGACCGCGTCCCGGTCGGCGGCCCTGTCGATCGCCCGGTGGAACGTCCACCGACACCCCTCCAGTTCCGCCACCAGCCGCTCCACCGCGACCAGGTCCGCGTGACCTTCCGCGTCCAGGAAGCCGAGCACGAACTCCTCGGCCCCCTCCGACCGCAGCGCCCGCGCGTCCTTGACCAGTGCTTCCACGTCGCCCGCCGCGAAACCGTCCGCCGACCGCAGCATCACCCGCAGCGGAATGTCCACGGCCGCGCGGATCGCGGCGAAGGTCTCGACGGGCGGTGTCAGCCCGTCCGCGGCCATGTCCGTGACCAGCTCCAACCGGTCGGCCCCGCCGGACTCGGCCGCGACCGCGTCCTCGGCATTGAGGGCGATCACCTCCAGAACTGCACGCTCACTCATGGGGTTCCGCTTCCTTCGCCATCGCCGACACGGGCACAGCCAACAGATATAGGTCTAGTCCAATATCAAGACTAGAGCCCCGGGCCCCCTCGCGCACCACCCACACACCACCCGCGCGCCACCCCACGAGGAAGCGTTCCACCTCGGGCCCGCCTCTGCGAGCCAGAAATACCCCCTGCGGGTACCCGAGAACCTCTTGCTTCACATGGGCCGGAGGGGTATACATGGCACGTGCCGATGGATACCCCCCAGGGGTACCCGCCCACCGACCCCGGGGAGTGGCCATGCCCGCCCGCACACCAACACCAGCACCCGCACCCACCACCCCCACCTCCCCCGCCCACGTCGAGCTCTCCATCGGCGGCATGACCTGCGCCTCCTGCGCCGCCCGCATCGAGAAGAAGCTCAACCGGATGGACGGCGTCGAGGCCACCGTCAACTACGCCACCGAGAAGGCGAAGGTCGTCTACGACCGCGCGAACACCGAGGTCGCCGACCTCGTCGCCACAGTCGAGAAGACGGGTTACTCCGCCGCGGCGCCCGCTCCCGTACCGCCCGAAGGCCCTCCCGAGGGAGCGGCCCGAGCAGCGGACGACACCGAGCCGGCCGATCCCGCCCTCGTCTCCCTCCGACAGCGTCTGATCACCGCCACCGTCCTCGCCGTCCCCGTGGTGGCGATGGCGATGGTCCCGGCCCTCCAGTTCCAGTACTGGCAGTGGCTGTCCCTCACGCTGGCCGCGCCCGTCGTCACGTACGCCGCCTGGCCCTTCCACCGCGCCGCCTGGACCAACGCCCGGCACGGTGCCGCGACCATGGACACGCTGGTCTCCGTCGGCACGTCGGCGGCGTTCCTCTGGTCGCTCTGGGCGCTGTTCTTCGGCATGGCCGGCATGCCCGGCATGACGCACCCCTTCGAGCTGACGATCGCCCGCAGCGACGGCGCCGGGAACATCTACCTGGAGGCCGCCGCCGGTGTCACCGCGTTCATCCTGGCGGGCCGCTACTTCGAGGCCCGATCCAAGCGCAAGGCAGGTGCCGCACTGAAGGCCCTGCTCGAACTCGGCGCCAAGGACGTCACCGTCCTGCGCGACGGCGAAGAGGTCACCGTCCCCACCCGGGACCTGGCGGCAGGTGACCGCTTCCTCGTACGGCCCGGGGAGAAGATCGCCACGGACGGCACCGTCGTCGAGGGCACTTCGGCTGTCGACGCCTCGATGCTGACCGGCGAGTCCGTACCGGTGGAGGTCGGCGTCGGGGACGC
The DNA here is from genome assembly GCF_044757485.1 of Streptomyces sp. NPDC091272. NCBI lineage: Bacteria > Bacillati > Actinomycetota > Actinomycetes > Kitasatosporales > Streptomycetaceae > Streptomyces > Streptomyces sp. NPDC091272. The sequence continues at coordinate 186,079 of NZ_JBIVVC010000004.1, read as the reverse complement.
CGTCACCGGAGCCACCCTCAACGCCGGCGGCCGGCTGGTCGTCGAGGTCACCCGGGTCGGCGCCGACACCCAACTGGCCCGGATGGCCCGGCTCGTGGCGGACGCCCAGAACGGAAAGGCCGCCGCCCAGCGCCTCGCCGACAAGATCTCCGCAATCTTCGTCCCGGTCGTCATCGCCCTGGCCCTCGGCACGCTCGGCTTCTGGCTCGCCAGTGGCGCGGGGCTGACCGCCGCGTTCACCGCCGCCGTCGCCGTCCTGATCATCGCCTGCCCCTGCGCCCTCGGCCTGGCCACCCCGACCGCGCTCATGGTCGGCACCGGGCGCGGCGCCCAGCTCGGCATCCTGATCAAGGGACCCGAGGTCCTGGAATCCACCCGCAAGGTGGACACGGTCGTGCTCGACAAGACCGGCACCGTCACCACCGGCCGCATGACGCTGCTCTCCGTCCACACCGCCCCCGGCGTCCAGGAGAACGAAGTACTGCGCCTGGCCGGTGCGTTGGAGAACTCCTCGGAGCACCCGATTGCCCGCGCTGTCGCCGCCGGCGCCGTCGAGAGGGTCGAGAGGACCGGCAAGCTCCCCACCCCCGAGGACTTCGCATCCGTCCCCGGCCTCGGCGTCCAGGGCGTCGTCGAGGGCCACGCCGTCCTGGTCGGCCGCGCCAAGCTCCTCGCCGAATGGTCCATGGCCCTGCCCGCCACCCTGGAACGCGCCAGGGCGGAGGCCGAGGCGGCGGGCCGTACCGCAATCGCCGTCGCCTGGGACGGCGAGGCCCGCGCCGTCCTCACAGTGGCCGACGCGGTCAAGGACACCAGCCCGGAGGCAATCCGCAGGCTGCGGGCCCTCGGTCTCACGCCCATCCTGCTGACCGGCGACAACAAGGCCGTCGCCGAGGCGGTCGCCGCGGAGGTGGGCATCGACCGGGTCATCGCCGAGGTCATGCCGCAGGACAAGGTCGACGTCATCAAGTCACTTCAGGCGGAGGGCCGTTCGGTCGCCATGGTCGGCGACGGGGTCAACGACGCCGCCGCGCTCGCCCAGGCCGACCTGGGCCTGGCGATGGGCACCGGGACGGACGCCGCGATCGAGGCGGGCGACCTCACTCTGGTACGGGGCGACCTGCGCGCCGCCGCGGACGCCATCCGGCTCGCACGGCGCACCCTGACCACCATCAGGTCGAACCTGTTCTGGGCCTTCGCCTACAACGTGGCCGCACTGCCCCTGGCCGCGATGGGCCTGCTCAACCCGATGATCGCGGGAGCGGCGATGGCCTTCTCCTCGGTCTTCGTGGTCGGCAACAGCCTGCGGCTACGGAACTTCAAGGCGGTGTGAGGGGCGGGCAACCGCCGCGCGGGCGAGGGGACAGGCCACGGAGGCCCCCCCTGCGCCCGCACCTGCACGCCCGCGCTTACACGCCCGCACCTTCACGCACGCGCTTGCACCTGCACGCCCACGCTTACACGCATGCACCTTCACGCCCGCGCTTCACCGAACGTGCCCCCTCACCGAACGCGCCCCCTTACCGGAAGAACACCAGCTCCGCCTCCGTCACCCCGCTCAGCTCGTACCGGGATCCGGCCAGCGGGCGGTTCGCGTACAGCCGCATCAGCGTCGCGGCGTCCCCGACGTACACCGCGGCCCCCTCGCCCGCCCCCTCGCCCGCCCCCTCGCCCGCACCCTCGTGCACCCCGAGCCGCACCGTGCCGCGATCCCCCAACTCCGCGGTCAACGCAGGTGACTTGCGTACGTACGTCAGATGCGCGAGAAGCTCCAGCGCGGGCCCGACGCTCCTGCCGCCGTACGCACCACCCACCCGCCAGGCCTCGCGTACGTCGCCCGAGTGCAGGTACTCGCCGAGTGCGATCGCGTCCAGCGCGCCGTCCGTGCGGTCCGCCAGTACCGCGCCCGCCTCGGCGAACCCCCGGTCGAGCTCGTCGATCAGGCGGGTGAGGGGCCAGTCCGCGCGTTCGGCGATGTCCCGGTCGTTGGACGCGGGCGAGAAGACACCCTCCTCCTGGCACCGGCCGGTGAGCACCCGGTCCAGCGCCGCGGCACAGTGGGCGACCACGTGCCGCACCGTCCACCCGGGGCAGCAGGTCCGCACCGAGAAGTAGTCGTCGGTGGCGCGCGACCTCAACAGCCTCACGAACTGCTCCCGTTCGGCCAGCAGCAAGCGCTCCGGGAGTCGCGGGTCGCGCACTCCTGCACCGTCACCGGTCGTCATCCCTGTAGCCATGCGTTCACGCTAGGGCCTCTCCCGCGGACCACGCAGGTCCCGCGCACGATCCGGCCGGAAAGGGCCGGGGCCGACCGGCCTCACTCGTCGACGGTGGTGTCCCGCCCGACCTTCTCCCAGGCCCGCACCTCGTCCCGTACGGCCTCCGCGTGGGAGAGCACCGCGTCCACCGCGTCCCCGCCCAACGGGAGCCGCAGCGGCGTCACTTCGGCGTCGAGCGCGAGGCGGATGGCCCATGCGGCCTTCGCCGGGTCGCCCGGCTGGGTCCCGTCGCCCGACGCGATCATCTGCCGGGTCGCGCCGACCGTCTCCGCGTACGCCGGGTGCTCCGCGCTCACACCCGCAGCCCCGCCGCCGAACAGCCCGGTCCTGAACGCTCCCGGCTCGACGACCAGCACCTTGATCCCGAACGGGGCGACCTCGGCAGCCAGTGCCTCGCTCATGCCCTCCAGGGCGAACTTCGTCGCGCTGTACGCCCCGAACCCGGCGAAGGACAGCTGCCCGCCCATGCTGCTGAGCTGCACGATCGCCCCGGACCGCCGCTCACGCATGTGCGGCAGCACGGCGCGTATCAGAGCCGCGGGACCGTAGAAGTGCACCTCGAACAGCGACCGCAGCTCCGCGTCGGTGGTCTCCTCGACGGCGCCGACGTGCGTGCGTCCCGCGTTGTTTACCAGCACGTCGATGCGTCCGTGCCGGTCGATCACGTCGGCCACGAGGCCGTCGATCCCGGCGATGTCGGTGACGTCAAGGCGCACCGCGTCGACCTGACCGGGGTGCGCTGCGACCAGGTCGTCCAGCGTCCCGGTGCGACGGGCCGCCGCGACGACCGTGTCACCGGCGGCGACGGCGGCCTCGGCGATCGCCCTCCCGAAACCGCTGTTGGCACCGGTGATCATCCAGACCTTGCTCATACCGACTCCCCATTCCTCCTGCGGGCCTCCGTACGAGGACCCCGAAGACTCACGACGTTGACTGCCCTGACTGCTCTGACTGCTCTGACTGCCCGTACTTTGTGCTCCCGGGACCTCTGCGAGCCGTTTCTCTCTGCCCGCCCTCAGAACCTTCGCCGACCCCGCCCGCTTCCGTCCAAGACCTTCGGTGATAACCATCGGCTATGGATGTACACACCCGAGATCTGCGCTACTTCCTGGCGGTGGCAACGGAGTTGAACTTCACACGCGCCGCGGAGTCCCTCTTCGTCTCGCAGCCGGCCCTCAGCAAACAGATACGCCAGCTGGAACGGACTCTGGGCGCCGACCTGTTCGTACGGGACCGCCGCGAGGTACGCCTGACAGCGGCGGGGGAGTCGCTACTGCCGCACGCGCACCAGACGCTCACGGCGTGGCAGTTGGGCACCAACGCCCTGGCCGCCCTGCGTAGCGCGACCGCCACAGTCCTGCACATCGGCATGAGCACCAGCCCGGGGCGCGGCGGCCTGCTGCCGGCGATCCGCTCCCGGTTCACCGCGGAACACCCGGAGGCCTCGCCCTCGTTGCGGCAGGTCGACTGGTCGGACCCGACGGCGGGCCTCGCCGACGGCAGCAGCGACGTGGCCTTCGTCTGGCTCCCGCTGCCGGAGCCGTCCCGTTACGCCCACCTGGTCCTGGCCGAGGAGCCCCGGCTGGTCGCCCTCCCCACGCACCACCGCCTGGCGGACCGCATCTCGATCGACTTCACCGAGCTCCTCGACGAGCCGTTCCTGGCCCTGCCGCCCTCGGCGGGCCCGCTCCGCGACTACTGGCTGGCCACGGACGCGCGTGACGGCGCGCCGCCGAGGGTCGGGGCGGTGGTGGCGGGCCCGGACGAGACGTACGAGGCGTTGGTCGCGGGGCAGGGGGTGGTCCTGGTCGCGACTGGCAACGCGTCCCTGATCCTGCGCGGCGACGTGATCACGATCCCGGTCGTGGGCATCACCCCGTCGCGGTTCGCCCTGGCGTGGCGCAAGGACGACACCCGCCCCCTGGTCCGCGCGTACGCCAGGGCGGCCCAGCTGTCCCGGGGCGGCGGAACGACGACAGGCTGACCGGACGGAAGCCGCCCCCCGGCTGCGGATCGGACTTCGCGGGCCCCGTTCCGGCCCCGCGCCCCGTCCGACACCCCAGCCGGGTAGCCCACCACGTCGCGGGCGGTCCGGCGCGGCACACTTGAACCCATGACGAAGAGGTACGCGCCGCAAGCCGCGGACACGGAGGACGGGGCGCAGCGCGCGGCGGAGGCCGCGGCTGCGACCGAATCGAGGGTCGCCGCGGCCGGGGCCGAAGCGGAGCCCGAGACGAGGGCCGACGCGACCGCAGCCGAAGCGCAGCCCGAGACGAAGCCCGCCGCCAAGGCCGCCGCCGGTGCCGAGTCGAAGCCCGCCGACGCCGGGGACACCCCCACCACCCCTGACGCCACCGCTGCCCCGGCCCCCTCCGTGTCCGCGTCCGCATCAGCTACCCCGACCCCCTTCGACACCGAGGACCTGCGCCGCCGCTGGGCGGCCACCATCAAGGCCGCCCGAGCCGTCGACGCGACCGGCCCCACCCACACGGCCGACCCGACCACCACCTCCGGCCCGACCACCACCTCCGACCCGACCACCACCTCCGACCCCACCCCATACGCAGAGAACCTCCTCAAGCGCTGGTCAGAGCCGCAACGCCACTACCACACCCCCACCCACCTGGCCGCGGTCCTGGCGCATCTCGACACTCTCGCCGACCACGCCGCCGATCCGGACCTGGTCCGCCTGGCGGCCTGGTTTCACGACGCGGTGTACCACCCGGAGCGCGACACCAACGAGGACCGCTCCGCGCGGCTCGCGGAACGCGCACTCCCGGAGCTCGGCCTCTCCGCCGCCGCCACGGCCGAGGTGGCGCGACTGGTCCGCCTGACCACGACCCACGACCCGGACCCGGACGACAGCAACGGCGAGGCCCTCTGTGACGCGGACCTGGCGATCTTGGCCGCCGCTCCTGAGGAGTACGCGGCCTATGCGTCCTCGGTCCGCGACGAGTACGCCTTCGTACCGGATCCGGACTTCCGCAGGGGCCGTGCCGCAGTACTGGGCCAACTCCTCGCCCTGCCCCGCCTGTTCCGCACCCCGCACGGCATCAGGCAATGGGAGGAGGCCGCCCGCCACAACCTCACGACGGAACTGACCCTGCTGTCGGCGTAGGGGCGGGCCGCGCGCGGCTCTCCCGGCATTCGACGGTAGCTAGTGGTGCCACGGCAGCCGCACAAGATATCGCGGGACTCCCCTGCGGCCCAGCCCAGGTCGGCGTGGGGTGAGCTGCTCATCCCCGCAGCGTAGAAACCGCCTCGCTGCCCCTACGAGCCTCCTTCCGTCGCCTCCATCGCGGCCCGCTCCTCCGCGCTGCGCAGCACACAGAACTCGTTGCCCTCGGGGTCCGCGAAGACGACCCAGCCGCCCCCGCCCGGTTCGCGGTGATCGCTCACGAGCTTCGCGCCGAGTGCCACGTAGCGCTCCACCGCGTCGTCCCTGTGCCCGTCGGGCTGGAGACACAGGTGTACGGGGTTCTTGCCGGTCTTCCCGGCGCCGCCCGGTTGCCGCTCAGGGACCTCGGCGAAGAAGAGGTGCAGCCCACCGGGCATCATGACGCGCGCCGTGGAGTCCCCCGGCCGGTCCGCCTCGTCCAGCGGATGTCCGACGACCCGGCTCCAGAACTCCGCCAGCCGGTAGGCGTCCCCGCAGTCGAAGTTGACGTTGAACACACTCGCGCCCATCACCCCTCGCCTTCCTGCCCAACTCGTTGCCGTCCGCGTGCCCGGGAGGGCCTACCCGGCCACCGACACAACACCCCCGCCGGCCCCTCCCCTATCGCGGAGCGATCCGTACCACCCGCGCCGGGGAGTCCAGCCACACGTACTCCCCACCCGAGGTCACACTCAACCCGGCGCGGTCCCGGCCCGGACGTCCCAGCCGGCCCCACTCGCGGTGTGCCTCCTCCACCTCGTCCCACAGCCTTCGCGGTCCGAACTGCCCCACCGCATAAGCCTCTTGCTCGGGTGCGTACTCCACTGCCGCCCAGGACGTCCGGTCGTCCGCCAGCACCCACAGGGTCGCCTCGCCGCTCCCGTCGGCGGCGTCGACGAGCAGGTACCAGGCGTCGGTCAGCCCGAGGCCCACCCAGAACAACGCGTCGGCGTCGGCGCACAGTTCGCGGGGCGAGAGCCGGGTGCGGGACTCGTCCTCCTCACCGCGGTGGTGCAGGAAGTCGGCAAGGTAGCCGCGCTCCGGCCGCCTGTTCCTGCTGCGCATGAAGGCCGGGTAGCCGCTGAACCGCCCCCGGGCGACCGGCCCGCCCCCGGCCCCCGCCACCACGTCCAGTGTCACGAACGAGTGCGGGAAGAAGCTCCCGCCCCAGGGCGCGACGATCCGCCCGCCGGGCATCACGCTCTGCTCGACCCAGGCGTACGGGACGGCCGGCACGGCGTACGTGGCGATCACCCGGTCGTACGGGGCCGCCAGGGGCCACCCCGCATCGCCGTCGCCGCAGACCACTTGCGGGGTGAACCCGGCAGCAGCCACGTTCTTCGCCGCCTGCGCCGCGAGTCCCGGGTCCTTCTCCACGGACGTCACCCGCTCACCGCCCACCCGGCAGGCCAGCCACGCCGCGTGATAGCCGGTGCCGGCCCCGAGCTCCAGCACTCGGTGCCGGTCCCGTACGTCCAGCAGCCCGAGCATCTCCAGCATCAGCGACGGCATCGAACTGGAGGAGGTCGGGAGCCGGTACGCACCGGCCCGCTCCGCCGCCTGGCGGCCGTCGTTCACCTGGGTGACCAGCGACTGATCCTCATAGACGGCGGCCAGCCACGCTTCCGGTTCCTGCGCCCGCGAGACAACCCGCTCGGGCGTCTCGATCACCGCCGGCAGAAAATCCTCGCGCCGCACTGCGGCAACCACCTCCTGCCAGTCACCCACCAGCACGCCCTTCTCACGAAGTACGGTCACCAACTCCTCGGGAGAACTCACCTCCGCGCCTCCACTCACTTCTTCGGCGGGTTCTGGACGGGCTTGCTCCACTGCCCGTCCGACTCCTTCGGCGACTGCTGCTTGTCCCCGTCGGACCCGGCCTTCCCGTCTCCGTGCTTGCCCATGCGGATCACGCCGCCGTGCGGGTGATTCCGAAGCTCGACGTCCGCGTCCGTCACCGCGGAGTAGTCGTGCACGCTCCGAGCCTGCTGCCGCTGCCGAACCAGAGCGGCGCACACGTCGCAGTCGGGCGCGGGCGTTGGCGCCCTCATCGGTAGCTCCAGGTGGACCGGCCGGTCCAGGGCGGTCATCGCAGTCGCGCCGCGCCTGGTACGTGAATTCTGCTTCATGTTCAACCCTCTACCTTTGGACCGATCGGATTCCTCTGAAGTCTCCGCACAGAATCGGAGAACTTCCAGAGCGATTCCCGAAAAGGAATAGATAGGTCACCGGTAGGCGGAGGACCAAGCGCGAAGGAGCCGACGCGCATCCTCGCCGAATACCGCTAATTCCTCGTACTGTGCGAACACGGCCAAGTGCTCACGTACGTCACGCGCGTCTCGGAAAGTCATGCGCCCGGTGAAGTTCTCGGCCGTCACCAGCCAGTCGTCGTAGACCGTGAATGTGTTCATCGGACCGCGCGGGAATACGATCCCCAATGGCAGGAGGCCGATGCGCAGGTTCGCCAGGCGCGACAGGTCGACCAAGTGATCGATCTGGGCCGCCATCTCCGGTGGGGAAACCGTCGCCCATCGCACTGCTTGTTCGGTCAGCAGAAAGGTGAATGCCTTGGACGTATCGAGAAGGACAGCCTGGCGTTCTATCTTTCGGGCAACGGTCGGAGAAACGTCTCCTGGCGAGTGCGTCAGACTCGCTCGAATGTACTCAGGCGTCGCGAGCAAACCAGTGATCATAGCTGGCAGGAAATATCGCAGGGCTACAGCCTGTTCCTCCAGACTTGCCAGTTCAGTCTGTCTTTTCTCCAGACCCCGGCGCCAGGACGAGCGCTTGTTCTGCCACTCAGTGTTCGCCACGCGGGCCAGCGAGGTGATTTCTGCGACCAAGTCGGCAGGTACTTCCAAGGCCCGCAGAATGCGCTCGACATCGACCAGCTTCGGGGTGCTGCGTCCCGTTTCGAACTTGCTGATCTGAGACTGCGACATGTTGCAGCGCCTGGCGAGCCGATCCCCCGTGAGACCGGCTGCTACCCGCAGGCTGCGCAGCCGCTCAGCCAAGTCCTGGCGACACTGGTCGAGTTGACCGGGTTCAAACGTCAAGCGTGCTCTCTCAGATACTGCTGGAACGGTATCGACGATGCGAGGGCGACTCGCTTCCATTCACGGTACGGCGCCAACTCGCCTTCATGGCAACGTCGGTCGATCTGAGTCCCGTCCGCACGGAAGCGCAACTGCACCAACCGCTCCTCGTCGAAGAGCCACCAGTCGACGCCGCCGAGCGGCAACCCCCGGTCCTCGTCCGTCACGTCGAGTATCCGGATGTCCTCGCCGGCCGCGATGTTCCCAGGGATACCCCAGGCGAACTGGTAGCGCTGGTAGTCCGTAAGGGGCTGTGTGACCACGCGCACGCGTCCCACTCGTCGACCCGAGGCGGTGTAGTTACGCACACGCTCGTGCCAGCGCGCGTTGTGATCAGCGGGTTTGGGTTCTCCCCGCAGGAATCTCGCCACGTTCTCCGCCTCGCTGGGCATCGTGTACGTGGGCTGAGCCTCGAACCGCCACGCCTCCCGCTGGAAGGAGTCGAAGACCGCACGCCATGCGTCACCATCCAAGCGCACGGACCGCCTCCTTCAACACGTGCTCCGGGATCTCCACCAAGGCCTCGCCCACCGGCACGTCGAAGCCCTCATACCTGTCACCTTGGATCACCAACGTCCCGGTGCGCGTTCGCAGATACACGTTCGGACAGTCATCGTCGTCGCAGTTCGGTCCTCCGGGACTGCCGGTCAGCCGTGTCAGTTCGGTACGCGCCATGTGACTCCGCCTCTCGGGCCCATGAGTGAGCCGATCAGCACAACGCTACGAACTCCTCACCCAACGTGTCCACGGATGTGCGCCCGTATTCCCGTACTGGAATGAATCGCCAACCGCCGGCAGCACCCGCACCCACCCTCACCCCTGAGATTCGAGATCCCAGAGTCGAGACGCTTTCTCTGAGGAATGGATGGTGGGGTCTTACCCGACCACCCACCCCGGCCGCGTGCGCGTGCGTGCGGGCGGGCAGGCGCCCGCGAGGGGCTCAACTTGCCCAGGTCATATGTGAGATGACTTTTCGTGAGCGTGTCGCGACCACACGTGGTGACCGTGTACCGTGCGTCACAACAGAACGACCCCCGTGGGTGTTACCAGCACCACACAGGGGTCTGACCACCGAGATCGAAGAAGGCGATCCCCATGGCTGTTCAGCAGCTTAGTCCTGCCCCGCACGCGCCCGCGCACCCGATGGCCTCCCCCGGGTTCGGGAAGCAGTCGGCGCCTGATCAACAAGTCCGCAGCAAGGGTGACTTCGGCCATCTTGAGCTGCGCGAAGCCGCCATCGCCGGGTACATCGACCGGTTGCCCGACGGCGCCGACATCAGCATCAAGACGCTGGCCAGGGAGATCCCCGCCTACGGACAGACGGCCATCGCCACCGCCCTGCGCCAGCTCTCCGCCGCCGGTCATCTGCGGCGCTTCCGCGAGCCCCTGTGGGGTGCTGACGACACCGTCCGGTGGGTGCAGCGCACGTACTTCTCGCGGACCCAGCGGCCCGACGCCTGGTGGCAGTCCATGGTGCGGGGCGAGAGCACCGAGGAGACCGTGCCGTCCCGGGACGAGGGCGTGGAAGGGCGTGCGTACGCGGCGATGGTGCAGCTGTCGTACCAGGTACCCCAGTTGACGCTCTCCGAGGCCGCGTGCCAGGAGCTCGCCCCCTACGCCGCCGAATGGCTGCGGCGCGGCGCCTCCGAGGACCGGCTGCTGCGGGGGATCGGCCAGATCGTGCCCAAGGTCGTGCACAGCCCCTTCGCCTTCGTGCAGGCCAAGCTGATCAAGGAGCTGCCGCCCGAGCTGCCCGCACCGCGGCAGGGCGTACGGATCATGGAGTGCAGCGAGTGCGGCGTGGCCGGGCAGCCCGCCGCTCTGCCCGGCGGGCTCTGCCGGGTGTGCCGTAGCCGGCCGTACGTGCCCGAGGAGCGCGGGCTGCCCGCCGATGTCGTACGCGGAAAGGCCGACCGCATCCGGTACGAGCTGCGAGAACGCGCCCCCGTACGCCAATAGGTTCGCGTGCGGTCAGCCGCCCCCTCCCGAGCGGATCAGGCTTACCAGGCGCTGTGCCGTGTCCACGTCGCAGCGGCCCAGGTCGATCAGGGGTGCGGGGACGTCCCTCGCGCACGACGCCGAGTCCAGGCTGAGGGACGGCAGGCTCAGACCGACGGCGGTCAGGGCGTCGCGGAGCGTGAGGATCGTTTCTTCGGCGGCTCGGATGTCGAGCTTTTCGGTAGGCATGATCCGTATCTCTACCGTCCGCACCGTCCCTGTGCAGCAACCGAGTTGAAAGCCGCGCCAAGTGGACCAAATCGACTCCGGTCGGAGCGGGAATGGCCATCTTCGGCTCATTGTTGGGCAAGGTTATGCCCTCCTCTGATCAGTCGCGTCAGACGCGACCGCCGCGGACCCGCGCCCGCATGCCCCTTGCCGTCTACATGCTCGGCCTCGCCGTCTTCGCCCTCGGCACGAGCGAATTCATGCTCTCGGGCCTGCTCCCGCCGATCGCGCGCGACATGGACGTGTCCATTCCGCAGGCGGGCCTGCTGATATCGGCCTTCGCGATCGGGATGGTGGTCGGCGCGCCGCTGCTGGCGGTGGCGACCCTGCGGCTGCCGAGGCGGACGACACTGATCGCGCTGATCTCGATCTTCGGGCTGGGGCAGGTGGCGGGCGCGCTCGCTCCTTCGTACGAGCTGCTGTTCGCCTCCCGCGTGGTGAGCGCGTTCGCGTGCGCCGGATTCTGGGCGGTGGGGGCTGCGGTCGCCATCGCGATGGTGCCCGTCACCTCCAGGGCGCGGGCGATGGCCGTGATGATCGGCGGCCTGAGCATCGCCAACGTGCTCGGCGTGCCGGCCGGGGCGTTCCTCGGCGAGAGCCTGGGGTGGCGGTCCGCCTTCTGGGCCGTCGGCGCGGCTTCCGCGGTGGCCCTGGTGGGTGTCGTGACCCTGATTCCGCGTATCCCCGTACCGGAGGAGAAGCCGCAGCTCAAGCGGGAGCTGGGGATCTACCGGGACCGTCAGGTGCTCGTGTCGGTCGCGATCACCGCGCTCGCCGCGGGTGGCGTCTTCTGCGCGTTCAGCTACCTGTCGCCGCTGCTGACGGACGTCGCCGGGCTCGACTCCAAGTGGGTGCCGTGGGTGCTGGGGCTGTTCGGGGTCGGTGCGCTCGTCGGCACGACGGTGGGCGGCATGATCGCGGACGCGCGGCCGTTCGGCGTGCTGATCGGAGGCATCAGTACGTCGACGGTGCTGCTTGCGGCGCTGGCGGTGTTCGGCGGGACTGCGGCTGCGGCCGTCGCCCTCTCCTTCGCGCTGGGCTTCTCCGCCTTCTTCACGGCGCCCGCGCTCAACGCCCGGATGTTCAACGTCGCGGGCGCGGCTCCGACGCTCGCCGGGGCGACCACCACCGCTGCCTTCAACCTCGGCAACACGGGTGGGCCGTGGCTGGGCGGCACGGTCATCGACGCCGGGTGGGGATTCTCCGCCACGGCGTGGGCCGGGGGCAGCATGACGGTCGTCGCGGTGGGACTCACGGCGCTGGCGCTCAGGTGGCAGCGGACGGATGCGTCGTCGCGGTTGGTGGCGCGGGGGGTTGTGGGGGTGGAGGCGGCTTCCGGAGTGCGGGCGGAGGTGTAGGCGGGAGGGGTTGGGGGCGGGAGCGAGGGGCGCGGCGCGGGAGCGAGGGGGCGCGGGAGCGAGGAGCGGGCGGGAGCGAGGGTGGGCGGGAGCGAGGGTGCGGCTCCGCCGGGGGCCGCCCCCCTTGCCCGCCCGTTCCGCCCCCGGGGGCGGCCCCGCCGCCCAAGAGGGCTGGGGGGGTGGCTGGCGGGGGCGGCCCCGCCGACCAAGAGGGTTGGGGGGGCTGGCGGGTGCGGTCCCGCCTCCCACGGGATCGGGTCAGTCGGTCAGGGACTGGTAGGCCGTGGTCCAGAAGTCGTGGAAGGCCCAGGCCGCGTTCGGGACGGACATGCCGACCTGGGTGAGCAGTACACCGGTCAGGCCCGTCACCGGGTCCGCGTACGTCGACGTCCCGCTGCCGCCGTCCCAGCCGAACTGGCCCACCGGCGCGTAGTCACCGCGGTACGTACGCACCGCCATCCCGATGCCCCAGCCGCCGTGCTGTCCCTGGCCGAACGACAGGTGCACGTTGTTGACGGCCATCTCGTGCCGGGCGGCCTGCTGCTCGGGGGTGAGGCGGTTGGTGGTCATCAGCTCGACCGCCGGGCGGGACAGCACCCGCTCGCCCTCGTGCGTCCCGCCGTTCAGCAGCATGCGGAAGTACGCGTGGTAGTCGTCGGCCGTGGACACCAGGCCACCGCCGCCGCCCTGGAACGCCGGGGCCGCGCTCCAGCGTCCCCCCTTCGCCTGGTCCCACACGTGGAACTCGCCGGTGCCCGGGTCCGGGGCGTAGAGGTCCGGCAGCCGGTCGATCTTCTCCGCGGGGACGTGGAAACCGGTGTCCTTCATGCCCAGCGGCTCGAAGATCCGCTCCCGCAGGAACGCCTCGTACGACTGGCCCGTGACCCTGGCTACCAGCACGCCGAGCAGGTCGTTGCTGATTTGGTACTGCCAGCGCTCGCCGGGCTGGTGCATCAGCGGGAGCGTGCCGAGCCTGCGCAGCCACTCGTCGGGCTCCGGCATCGGCTCCGGCAGATTGGGCGTCAGCCCCTGTTCGAACACCGCGTTCATGATCGGAGCACCCAGCGCCGTCATGTCCATACCGAGCCCGAACGTGGAGGTCAGCACGTCCCGTACGGTGATCGGCCGCCGGGCCGGCACGGTCTCGTCCAGCGGGCCGTCGATCCGCTTCAGCACCTGCCGGTCGGCCAGCTCGGGCAGCCAGCGGTCCACCGTGTCGTCCATCCGCAGCTTGCAGTCGTCGACCAGGGCCATCGCCGCCGCAGCCGCGACCGGCTTGGACGTCGACGCCATCCGGAAGATCGTGTCCCGGCTCATCGGCGCACCGCCGTCGTGCCGGAACGTCCCGAAGGTCTCGACGTGCGTCTCCTCGCCCCGGCTGACCAGAGCCACCAGGCCGGGTATCCGCCCGGACTCGACATGCCCCGCCAGTACGTCACGCATCTTGCGCAGTCCGGAACCGCTGAAGCCGCCGGTGCTCGTGCTCATCTGAAACTCCTTGGTCGCGGACCGCCGGTGGCGGGCGAGGATGCGGCCGCCCGACCGGCGCCGCAGAAGTTCGGGAAGTGCTGAACGAGCACGAAGCTACATTGCGTTTACGATTCGGTCAACGCAAAATGGCACACCGATACCCATCAACAGCGGCCCAACTGCCTTTCGTTGCAATGGAGATGCCGGTGAACGCAAAGACGGACCGAGGGCGCATTGCAATGGGGTTGTCGGGGGCCCGGTGTGCTCGCGCGGCTAGGAGGACGCGGGCTCCGCGCCGTGGCCGTGCTTGCGGCGGCGCAGTCCGGCCGCCGTGATCCGCCGGACGAGTTCCTTGCTGCCTATTTCCACCGCACCCGCCGCCACCGCGTCCGCGTACCTGCTCTGCGGTACGTCGTAGTGGTCGCGCTCGAAGGCGCGCGGCGGGCAGCCGACGCGGGCGGCGAAGGCGTGGAGCTCCTCGTACGACACGTCGCTGACCAGGTGCGACCACAGGCGGCCGTGGCCGGGCCAGGTCGGCGGGTCGATGTAGATCGTCATGCGGGCGGCAGCTTTCCGACGGGAGCGACGGAGACGACGGCCTTCGTGCACACCCAGTGCGGGTCGGGGCCCAGCTCGGGCTCGACCTCAAGGGCGTGCGGATCGCCGTCGTGGCAGACCGGGCACAGCGGCCAGCGGCCGTACTTCTCCAGCAGGGCGTCCTGTACGTCCTGGGCGACCAGCCCCGCGACGAACCCGGCGCCGTCGGGCCACTGCTCGACCCACCAGCGGCGGTGCACGATCGCGTCCTCGACGATCGACACGATGCCGGGGTCCGCGACGTCGCGGGCGGTCAGGTCGGCCATGACCTGGGCGCGGGCGGTGTGGAGGGACTGTTCGAGGGGATCCATGGCGCAATTGTCTCGCGGGTGGCCGGATGGCGGCACTGCGGACGATGTCGGGGAAGGGACCGAAGTCACACCGGGGTCGGGGCCTGCGGACTGTTGACTGGCACCGTGTCTGAAAATATCTTTCAGAGGTGAGCGACGCACTGAAGAAAAGTTCCACGTCCGCCCCGGTCTCGGCCGCACCCGCCCCCGCCGCCCTGGCCGCCAAGGTCCGTACCCTCGCCCCCTCGATGACCCGCTCCATGCAGCGCGTCGCCGAGGCCGTCGCCAACGACCCCGCCGGGTGCGCCGCGCTCACCGTCACCGGGCTCGCGGAGCTGACCGGCACCAGCGAGGCCACCGTCGTACGGACCTCACGGCTGCTCGGCTATCCGGGCTACCGCGACCTCCGCCTCGCCCTCGCCGGCCTCGCCGCCCACCAGCAGTCCGGGCGCGCGCCCGCCGTCACCGCCGACATCGCCGTCGACGACCCCATCGCCGACGTCGTCGCCAAGCTCGCGCACGACGAGCAGCAGACCCTCGCCGACACGGCGGCCGGCCTCGACACCGTTCAACTCGGCGCGGCCGTACAGGCGTTGACGCAGGCCCGCCGTATCGACATCTACGGGGTCGGGGCCTCCTCGCTCGTCGGCATGGACCTCGCCCAGAAGCTCCTGCGGATCGGTCTCTTCGCCCACGCGCACAGCGACCCGCACCAGGCCGTGACCAACGCCGTCCTGCTCCGCAGCGGGGACGTGGCGATCGCCATCACCCACTCCGGCTCGACCGGCGACACCATCGAGCCGCTGCGCGTCGCCTTCGAGCACGGCGCGACGACCATAGCCGTGACCGGCCGCCCCGGCGGGCCCGTCGCCCAGTACGCGGACCACGTCCTCACCACCTCCACCGCCCGCGAGAGCGAGCTGCGGCCGGCCGCCATGTCCTCCCGTACCAGCCAACTGCTCGTCGTGGACTGCCTGTTCGTAGGCGTTGCCCAGCGTACGTACGACACGGCGGGGCCCGCCCTGGCCGCTTCGTACGAAGCACTCGCCCACCGGCACGACCCCCGCACCACCCGATAAGGACCCCTCCCCCATGAACACCAGCCCCACCGGCGCCGCCCCGTACGGCGAACTGCGCGCCCAGCTCGACACCCTCACCACCGAGGCCTTCCGCCCCGAACTCGCCGAGATCGACCAGCTGCCCACCGCCGAGCTGGCCGCCCTGATGAACGGCGAGGACGCGACCGTCCCGGCGGCCGTGGCCGCGCGGTTGCCGCAGATCGCCGCCGCCATCGACGGCATCGCCGCCCGCATGGCACGCGGCGGGCGGCTGATCTACGCGGGCGCAGGTACGGCGGGACGCCTCGGCGTGCTCGACGCCTCCGAGTGCCCGCCCACCTTCAACACCGACCCGAGCGAGGTCGTCGGCCTGATCGCGGGCGGCCCGTCCGCCATGGTCAAGGCGGTCGAGGGCGCCGAGGACAGCAAGGAGCTCGCCGCCGAGGACCTCGACGCGATCGAGGTCGGCCCCGACGACAGCGTCGTCGGCATCTCGGCCTCGGGCCGCACCCCGTACGCCATCGGCGCCGTCGAGCACGCCCGCACCCTCGGGGCCCTCACCGTCGGACTCTCCTGCAACGCGGACAGCGCACTCGCCGCGGCGGCGGAACACGGCATCGAGGTCGTCGTCGGCCCCGAACTCCTCACCGGCTCCACCCGGTTGAAGTCGGGCACCGCCCAGAAGCTCGTCCTCAACATGATCTCGACGCTCGTCATGATCCGGCTCGGCAAGACGTACGGAAACCTGATGGTCGACGTCCGCGCGTCGAACGAGAAGCTGCGCGCCCGCTCACGGCGCATCGTCTCGCTGGCCACCGGCGCGGCCGACGCCGAGATCGAGGCCGCCCTCACCGCGGCCGACGGCGAGGTGAAGAACGCCATCCTGATCATCCTCGGAGAGGTGGACGGGCCCACCGCCACCACCCTGCTCGACGAAGAGCACGGTCATCTCCGCGCCGCCCTCAAGTCCGCCCGCAGCGCCACCGCGTAGCCCCGGGCTCCCTCCCCACAGCAAGGCACCACGCACCATGAGCACCGACTCCCCTGTGAACAAGAACCGCGCCACCGCAGCCGCGATCCTTCCGCTCGTCGGCGGCGCGGACAACGTCGCCTCGGTCGTCCACTGCATGACCCGCCTCCGGCTGGGCCTGCACGACCGTACGCTCGTCCAGGACGACGCCCTCAAGGCGCTGCCCGCGGTCATGGGCGTGGTCGAGGACGACACCTACCAGATCGTCCTCGGGCCCGGCACGGTCGCCCGGGTCACCCCCGAGTTCGAGGCACTCGTGGCGGAGGAGAGGTCCGCCGCCCCCGCGCCGGTGGCTGACTCCCCCGCGCCGGTGGCCGACTCCCCCGCCCCCGCCGGGGCGGGCGGGTCCGCCGGGACGCACACGCCGACCGCCGAGGAGCTCGCCGCCGAGGGCGCCGCGATCAAGGCCGCCAGGAAGGCGAAGAACGCCACCCCGTTCAAACTCTTCCTGCGCCGGATCGCGAACATCTTCGTCCCGCTGATCCCCGCCCTCATCGGCTGCGGCATCATCGCCGGCCTCAACGGCCTGCTGATCAACCTTGGCTGGCTGCCCACCGTCACCCCGGCGCTCGCTGCCATCGCCTCCGGGTTCATGGCCCTGATCGCGGTCTTCGTCGGCTTCAACACGGCGAAGGAGTTCGGCGGCACGCCCATCCTGGGCGGTGCGGTGGCCGCGATCATCGTCTTCCCCGGCGTCGCGAAGATCGACGCGTTCGGCCAGACGCTCTCGCCCGGCCAGGGCGGCGTGCTCGGCGCGCTCGGCGCGGCGGTCCTCGCCGTATACATCGAGAAGTGGTGCCGTAAGTGGGTGCCGGAGTCGCTCGATGTCCTCGTCACCCCCACCCTGACCGTGCTGCTGTCCGGCCTGGTCACCATCTTCGGCCTGATGTTCGTCGCCGGTGAGATCGCCACCGCGATCGGCACCGGCGCCGACTGGCTGCTGGACAACACCGGCGCCTTCGCCGGCCTGGTACTCGGCGGTCTCTTCCTCCCGCTGGTCATGCTCGGTCTGCACCAGGCACTGATCCCGATCCACACCACCCTCATCGAGCAGCAGGGCTACACGGTGCTGCTGCCGATCCTGGCGATGGCGGGCGCGGGCCAGGTCGGCTGCGCGGCGGCCGTCTACCTGCGCCTCAAGCACAACCACTCCGTCCGCAAGACCATCAAGTCCGCCCTGCCGGCCGGTCTGCTGGGTGTCGGCGAGCCCCTCATCTACGGTGTCTCGCTGCCGCTGGGCCGCCCGTTCGTCACGGCGTGCGCGGGCGGCGCGGCGGGCGGCGCGTTCGTCGGGCTCTTCTCGATGCTGGGCGACAAGGTCGGCTCCACCGCCATCGGCCCGTCCGGCTGGGCACTCTTCCCGCTCCTCCAGGGCAGCCACGGCCTCGGCACCACCATCGCCGTCTACGCGGGCGGCCTGCTCGTCGGCTACGCCGTCGGCTTCCTGGCGACGTACTACTTCGGCTTCACCAGGACCATGCTGGCGGAGCTCAACACCCCGGCGGCGGAAGCGGCGGCCGACCCCGCCCCGGCGAAGGAGCCCGCCGGGGTCTAGGGGTCCGGGGGTACCACGCGGGGCGCAACCGGCACTCCGAGTTCAACGAAAGCCCGGGGTACCGGAGTTGCGGCACGTAGTCTGCGGTGGTGATTGGATTCGAGCGGCTGGCTGTCTTCCTGACCGTGGTGGGCGTGCTGATCGCCGTGCCCGGTCCGAGTGTTCTCTTCGTGGTGAGCCGGGGGGTGTCACTGGGCCGCAAGGCCGCCGTCTCGACGGCGGTCGGCAACGAGGCGGGGCTGCTCGTCCAGGTGGTGCTGGTGGCGTTCGGGCTGGGCGAGGTGCTCGCCCGCTCCTATCTGCTGTTCTCGATCCTCAAGTTCGCCGGCGCGCTCTATCTCGTCTACCTCGGTGTCCAGGCGTGGCGGCACCGCAAGCAACTGGTGGTGGCGGAGAAGCAGGAGGGGCCGGCTGCGGGGCAGACGGGGCGGGTGTTCCGCGAGGGGTTCATCGTGGGGGTGAGCAATCCGAAGGGGCTGCTGATCTTCGGTGCGATCCTGCCGCAGTTCGTCGACCCCTCGGCGGGGAACGCGCACATGCAGTTGCTGGTGCTGGGGCTGCTGTGCGTGCTGATCGCGCTGATCTCCGACGCCACCTGGGGCCTCCTCGCAGGCTCCGCCCGCAACTGGCTCGCCCGGTCCCCCCGCCGGCTGTCATGGATCGGCGGGGCCTCGGGCGTCGTGATGGTCGGCCTGGGGGTCCAGCTGGCGCTCAGCGGGCGTGACTGAGAGCTGACCGCCGGGGTCCCGTGGCCGGTGTTCCGCGGACGTGACCGGGCCCTGACCGCCGGGGCCCCGGGGCCCGTGTTCAACCCGCCCACTGTGCCCGGGTGATGCCCAGCTCGTACGCGACGGCCACCGCGCTGGCCCGGTTGCGCAGACCGAGCTTGATCAGCAGGTTCTGTACATGCGTCTTGACCGTGCTCTCGCTGACCACCAGCTCGCCGGCGATCTCCGCGTTCTTCATGCCGCGTGCCAGGAGCGCGAGGACCTGTCGTTCGCGCAGCGTCAGCAGGTCGAGTGCGGAGTGGCGGACCGGCTGTCTGCGGGGTGCGGTACGGCTCGGCGCGCCCTGGCCCGGCGCCCAGATCCGGTAACCGCCGGAGACGAGTCTGATCGCGGACACCAGGAACTCCGGTTCCGCCCAGGCGAGCACCACACCCCCGGCCCCCAGCCGGTCCGCCTCCGCGTGCAGGGAATCGTTGGCGTCGTGGGTCAGCAGCAGCATCCGTGAGACCCCGGCGCCGGAGTGGTGGACGGCCCGGTGCATCAGCTGGACGACGTCGATGGACCGGCAGGCGGTGTTGATGACGAGCACGTCCAACGACGCGTCCAGCGTGGCTTCGAGCACCGTCGGGCGGGCGCGGGCGCTGCCGACGAGGACGAGGTCGGGGTAGCCGCGCAGAATGTGCACCAGCCCGGCCTGCACCAGTCGCGAGTCGTCGATGAGGAAGATGCGGATCGGAGCCCGTCCACCGGCCGTCTCGCCCGGCACCGGCACCCTGCGGCCGAGCGCGTCACCGGACACGGGCACCCTGCGGCCGAGCGCGTCACCGGACACGGGCACCCTGCGGCCGTGCGCGTCACCCGGCGTCGGCGTCTGGTCGGATCGAGCCTCTGACACGAGTCCCCCCTGGCCCCGAACGCGGCAACACGGCAGTTGGTCAGAATCGAACAGTTCTTCATCCTGTCCTATGGCCATAGGTCATAGCGCTCAGTTTTCCGCCACATCCTCCGGCCACGCGGCGAGATTCGGAACCGGTCCTTTGGGCCTAGCCCGTTGTGCGGAGAGGTCCTTCGCACAGTGGCCGATCTGCCGAAGAAACCGCCCCGTAACCCCGCCTAGGGTCACGAGCCATGACACAGAACGTGGTGATTCTGGGCGGTGGCACGGCCGGGTGGATGACGGCCTCCTACCTGCGGGCCGCATTCGCGGACAGCGTCAACGTCACCGTCGTGGAGTCGGGACGGATCGGCACCATCGGGGTGGGCGAGGCCACCTTCAGCACGGTCCGTCACTTCTTCGACTACCTGGGCCTCAGCGAGGCCGACTGGATGCCCGCGTGCAACGCCACCTACAAGCTGGCCGTGCGCCTGGAGAACTGGCGGGCGCCCGGCACGTACTTCTACCACCCGTTCGAACGCATGCGGGTCGTCGACGGAGTGCCGCTCACCGACTGGTGGCAGAAGGTCGGCGAGTCGGGCAGCTTCGACCGCGACTGCTTCCTCATCCCCTGGCTCTGCGACGCCAAGGCGTCCCCCAGGTACCTCGACCGGCGCCTCTTCGAGCAGGACTTCGACGAGGCCCCCGACCGTCCGCTCTACCGCACCACGCTCGCCGAGCAGAACACGCAGTTCCCGTACGCCTACCACTTCGACGCCTCCCTGCTCGCCGAGTTCCTCAGCCGCTACGCCGTCGAGCGCGGTGTGCACCGCGTCATCGACGACGTCGTGGACGTGACCCTGGACGAGCAGGGCTGGATCGAGCACCTCGTCACCGCCGAGCACGGCGAGCTGACCGCCGACCTCTACGTCGACTGCTCCGGCTTCCGCAGCCGGCTGATCGGCGACGCGCTCCAGGAGCCGTTCGTCTCCTTCCAGGACGCCCTCCCCAACGACCGCGCGGTCGCCCTGCGGGTCCCCGTCGACACCGCCGTGACCGGCATCAGGCCGTGCACCACCGCCACCGCTCAGGACGCCGGATGGATCTGGACCATCCCGCTGTACGACAGGATCGGCACCGGTTACGTCTACGCGAGCGACTACTGCGGACCGGAGGAGGCCGAGCGCGCCCTGCGTGACTTCGTCGGGCCCGCGGCGGCCGACCTGGAGGCCAACCACATCCGGATGCGGATCGGCCGCTCGAAGCGGGCCTGGGTCAACAACTGCGTGGGCATCGGGCTCTCCGCCGGTTTCGTCGAACCCCTGCAATCGACCGGCATCTTCCTCATCCAGCACGCCATCGAACAGCTCGTCAGGTACTTCCCCGGCACGAACCGCGACCCGGTGCTGCGCGACACCTACAACCTCAGCACCGCCCGCGCCATCGAGGGCGTACGCGAGTTCCTGATCCTGCACTACCGGGGCGCCGCCCGCGCCGACAACGACTACTGGCGCGACGCCAAGACCCGCGCGGTCCCCGACGACATGGCCGTACGCCTCGAACAGTGGCAGAGCAAACTCCCCGACAACGACACCACCTACCCCTATTACCACGCCTTCGAGCCCTACAGCTACGTCTGCATGGCCCTCGGCCTCGGCGGCATCCCGCTGCACCACCCGCCCGCGCTCGACCTGGTCGACACCCGCGCCGCGCGGGCCGAGCTGACCCGGGTCAGGGAACAGGCGCGCAAGCTCGTCGACACCCTGCCCAGCCAGGTGGAGTACCTGGCGAGGCTCCGGCGATGACGCTCGCCCTGCACACCCTGGCGGTGCTGGCCGTGGTGCTCCTCGCGGCCCGGCCGGCCCGCCGTGCGGCAGTACTCGCGCGCCAGCCGCCCGTCATCGGGGAGATCGCCCTCGGTCTGGTGGTCGTCCCCCTGCTCACCACGGTCGCCGGACCCGACGTCGTGCACACCCTGCTGCCGCACGACCTCACGTCCCAGCTGCACACCGTCGGCCTGGCCGGCCTCGCGCTGTACCTGACGGGTGTCGGGCACAGTGCACGGCCACGCCGCGACGAGGTGTCGGCCCGCTCGTACGGCTGGCTGCTGGCGGGCTCCCTGCTGCCGGGGCTGCTGGCCGGGGTGCTGCTGGCCCTCTGGGTGGGCTGGCGCGACGCGCCGGGGGAACGCGGTACGGCGCCCACGGCGGCGCTGTTCCTGCTGCTCGCCGCCGCGTTCGCGGTCACCGCCGTGCCGGTGCTGGCGCGGATCCTCACCGACCGGGGGCTCCTCGACTCGGCCGCCGGCCGGCTCTCCCTCCTGGTCGCCGTCGGCATCGACGCCCTGACCTGGCTGGTCCTGACCGCGGCGCTGGCCACCGCGGGCGGCCCCGGCCGGCTCCTGCGGGCGGTGGCGGTGATCGTGGGCGGGGCGCTGGCGGCCGCAGTGCTGCGGCGTCTGCTCGCCAGGCCGGCCGTGGCCCGGCTGTGCGCCCGCCGGCCCACCGCCGCCGCGGTCCTGCTGGGCCTGGTCGCGATCGGCGCCGCGCTGGGCACCGAGCGGGCGGGGCTCACCGCGATCTTCGGCGCGGTGCTGGTCGGGCTCGCGGTCCCGCGGGACGGCGAGCACGGGCCGCGCTCCGGCCCCGTGGCGAAGGTGGAACGCTGCGGGCTGCTGCTCGTACCGGTGTTCTTCGTGACGACCGGCCTCCAGATGTCGACCGAAGGGCCGGACGGCTTCTTCTGGCCGACCCTCGCCCTGGTCCTGGTGCTCGCCACCGCGGCCAAACTGGGCGGCGGATACGCGGGGGCGCGCGCCGCCCGGCTGCCGCGTGCGACGGCGTTGCGCTTCGGGGTGCTGATGAACACCCGCGGACTGACGGAGATCGCGGTCCTCCAGGCCGGGCTGTCGGCCGGCATCCTCTCCTCCGGGCTGTTCCTCTCGCTGGTGCTGATGGCGCTGGTGACCACGGCCGCCACCGGCCCGCTGCTCTCCTACGCGGACCGCCGCCACCCCGGCACCGCCGTCCCGCCCCGGCCAGCGCCCCAGGAGTCCGCCCCATGACCACGCCAGAGACGGCCACCACCGGGGAGACGACCGCGGGGGCCGACGGTTTCAGAGCGCTGATGTCCCTGTTCCCGACCGGCGTGGCGGTGATCGGCGCCCTGGACGACGCCGGCCGGCCGTGGGGGATGACCTGCTCGTCCCTGTGCGGTGTCTCCCTCGACCCGCCCGTGCTCCTGGTCTGCGTGCGCAGCGGCAGTCCCACCCTGGACGCGCTGGAACGTTCCGGCGCGTTCAGCGTCAACCTGCTGCACCACCGGGCCCGGGACGTGGCGGAGCTCTTCGCCTCCGGCGACCCGGAACGCTTCCGCCGGACCTCCTGGCACCTGCCCGACGCGACGGCCGCAGGACCGCACCTGCGCGACGCCGCGCACGCCGTGGGCGACTGCCTGGTGGACGGCGTGCGCAGGGTCGGCGACCACACCGTCGTGTTCGGTCTCGTGGTGCGGGTCGGCGTCACCCCGGGCCGCCAACGCACCCCGCTGCTGCACGGGTTGAAGCAGTACGCGGCCTGGCCGTCGGACGGTAGCGTGGCGGGCCCCGGAACGAACCGCCCGAAGCCACTCGACGAGGAGTGACATGTCGCAGCCCGAGAAGTCCCTTGATGTCCGGTCCCCCGAGGACGTGCTCCGTGCCTCCGGAGTGCCGTTCACGGTCCTGGACCACGTGCCAATCGTGGGGCAGGCGGACGCCGAGACCAAGCTCGGCCTCGAAACGCGGCAGTTGCTGAAGACCATGGTCTTCAGGACGGCCGACGGTGGCTTCGTCCTCGCCGCCCTGCCCGTCACGGGCCGGGTCAACTACGGCCGGCTGGCCCGCGCGGCGGGCGTCTCCCGCTCCAAGCTCCGCCAGGCCGAACCGGACGAGCTGAGCCTGCTGGGCATGGAGCCTGGCGGGGCGAGCCCGGTGTGCGACCGGCCCGGCGTCGTCACCGTCTTCGACGAGTCGGTGACCCGCATGGGCACCGTCTACTGCGGCAGCGGACGCGCGGACCGTACGGTACGGATCGAGGCGGCGCAGCTGATCGCACTGGTGGAGCCGAAGGTCGAGGAGCTGTCCTCCTGAGCCTCAGGTACCGAACCGCTCCGGTGCGAACGGCTCCGCGCCCGCCGCGACCCGGCCCGAGACCAAGTGCTCCGTCAGCAGCCGCGCCGTGCCGGGCGCCAGGGGTATCCCGTCGATGCCGAAGCCGGTGAGCAGCCACAGCCCCGGCGCCCCGGGCGCCGGGCCGACGACGGGCAGACCGTCGGGGGACATCGGGCGCACCCCCGACCACGCCGCCCGCGCCGGTGTCTTGGCCAGTACGGGGGCGAACCTGGCCGCCGCCGCCGCGATGAGCGGCACCGCCTCCGCGCCGTCGCGTATGTCGTCGGGCTGGAGCGCCGGGCCGCTGCTGGAGCCGAGCACCACCTCCCCGCCGGGCAGCGGCTGGAGGGAGAAGACCACCTGGGTGGCCGCGGTCCCGGGGGCGGCGACGTCGGTCACCAGCGGCGGGCCGCTGCGCTTGAGGCCGACAGGACCGTGCCAGGTGGACTGCATGAGCGTGTGCCGGAACACGGTGTCCTCGACCGGCGCGGTACGCACCAGCCAGCCGCGCGCGCCGAAGACCGGCACGTCGCTCCCGGCCTGCTGGGCCAGGCTCCGTGCCCACGGCCCCGCGGCGAGCACCACCGCCCCCGCCGTCAGCGGCCCGTCGTCGGTCATCACCCCCGTGACCCGGTCGCCGTCCTTCGTCAGGCCCCGGACCAGGGTGTTCGTCCGGATCTCGGCGCCTGCCCGGACGGCCCGCCGGGCCACTGCCACGGCGGCCAGCACCGGGTGCAGGGCGTACGCACCTTCCACGGCGACCGCGCCCGCGAGGCCGGGCGCCAGGCCGGGTTCAAGCTCCCGCAGATCGCCGGGGCCGATCTCGTGCGTCGCAAAGCCCACCTCGGTCAGCGCCCGGCCGTGGCCGCGGGCCCGTGCCAGGCCCTCCTCGTCGTCGGCGACCAGCAGATAGCCGTGGCGCCTGAACCGGAGGTCGGCCTCGCTCTCCCGCGCGACCTCCTCGTAGAAGGCGACCGCCTCGGCAAAGAGGGCACCGCAGGCCGGCAGCGGACTCGGCAGCAGACCGCCCTGGTTGCGCCCGGAGGCGCCCTTGGCCAGGGCGCCGCGTTCCAGGAGCAGCACGCTCAGCCCCTGTCCGGCCAGCCGTTCGGCGGCGGCGCAGCCCGCCGCACCACCGCCGACCACGATCACGTCATGTGCCATGTAAATCGCTTCCTTCCAACGGGCGGGCGGAGGTGGCGGGGCCGGGGTCCGAGGGGTCCGGCGTGGGGCGCAGCACGGCGTCGCGGGCGATGGCGGCCAGCAGTCCCGGGACGCCGTGCTCGATCTCCTCGACCGGCCCCGCACACAGCGCGGCCGGCTTCTCGGCCCGGCTGGACGCGTACGCCGGGTACAGGCCGTTGACCGTCAGGTCCTCGCTCACCGCCCTGATCCGGCGCAGGAGTTGGGCGGCGACCTCGGCGGGCGAACAGGGCGCGCGCAGGGTGAGGAAGTAGGTGTCGAAGAGGACCGCGCGGATGTCGCGCGGCAGCGGACGGTCCTGGCCGGCCGCCGACTGGAGCAGCGAAGGCGCGTCGGGCACCAGCTTGAGGGCGATGCCCTCGTGCACGGCGGTGTTGAGCGCGCACTCCGCCAGCAGGGCATCGGCCCCGCCCGCCCGGGCGGCGGGCGGCCTGCCCCGCAGCAGGGCGCGTACGGGTCCGTAGTCGCGGGCCCAGGCGCCGCTGAACGCGGGGTGGTGCAGGGCCATGCTGGGCCGGATGACCCGGTGGTAGACCTCGCGGGTGCACGACGCCGTGTACAGCAGCATCGCCGAGTAGCCGCGCACCAGCCGGGCCGCCGGAAGCATCCCGTCCGGCGCCGGGGGAAGGGGCTGCGCCGACGCCGGGGGAAGCGGTTGCGCGGGCGACGGGGAAAGCGGCTGCGCCTGCGCCGGGGCACGTGCCTGCCCCTGTCCCGGCGCAGGGGCGGCGGCCCGCACGGCCCGGCGCGCCAGTTCCTGCCACAGCATGAAGGTGAGCTGGTGGCCGGTGATCCACCGGAACCAGAACAGCTGCTCGGCGGAGTCCGCGGCCCCCGGCCCGGCCGGCGGCCCCTGCGCCGGAGCCGGCCGCGGGCCGAGCAGTTCCGCGTACCGCCAGGCCAGCTCGCCGTCGCCGCGCGCGTGCACCGGGTCGGTGGGCAGTACCAGGGGTTCGAGCCCGTAGGCCCGGCCGCCGAACCCGATGACGCCGCTCTCCAGCAGACCGGCGGTCGAGGTGACGTCCAGCGTGCTCACCGCCCCTCGGCCTCCGCCGGTACGTGGGTGAACTCGTACTCCAGCCCGTTGACGTCGTAGAGGTAGAAGCTGCTCACCCCGTCGGCGTCCACGACGATCTCCGTGGGGGGCTCCGGGCGGACGAAGGCGAAGCGGCCACTGGTGTGCAGCCGCTCCCAGCGCTCCCGCCAGTCCCGCAGTTCCTCCGCCGTGGCGACGGCGATGCACACGTGCTGGAACTGGAAGGTGTCCGGGCGCGGCGGGGTGTAGTCGGCGGCGCGGGTGAACACGTGGAAGCGGGTGCCGGCCGCGACCACCTCGGTCAGCCGGGTGATGCCGGGCAGCCGCGCGCGGGTCAGGTCGGAGAAGGAGTCGAGGGTCCAGGCCGCGGTGCCGCCGAAGAACTCGGTGTACCAGGCGACACAGTTGTCGAGGTCGGCCGTCTCGACCGCCAGGTGGTGCAGTGCGGCCCGCGGGTCTGTGCCGGGCGCTGCTGGTTCGTCCACGGGGAGGGACACGGGGAGGGACACGGGTTCGAAGATCCTTTCCGGTGTTTCAGCGGGCGATCGCGTAGGCCTGTCCGCCGCGGGGCGACGCGGCGGCGCACAGCAGCCCGTCGTCCGGTTCGACGCCCACCGCGCACACCTTGCCCAGCGACCAGTCGGGGACCGTCACCAGGTCGTGCCCGCGGCAGGCCAGGCCGGCCGCCGCCTCCTCGGTGCGGCGGTGCTCGATCCGGACGCCGAGCGGCCGGTGGGTGCGCGGTACGAACGAGGAGGGGACGTGCTCGGAGTGGAAGGCGAGGCTCTCGACCGCCTGTTGGAGGCCGAGACCGAAGTCGGTGCGGGCCAGGAAGAAGCCCAGCGTCCACTGGTCCTGCTGGTCCCCGCCCGGCGTGCCGAACGCCAGCGCCGCCCGGCCATCCCGTACGACGAGGGTGGGACTCAGCGTCGTCCGGGGCCGCTTGCCGGGTGCCAGGGAGTTGGGGTGCCCCTCCTCCAGCCACGCCATCTGGCCCCTGGTGCCCAGCGGGAAGCCGAGCCCCGGGACCACCGGGGAACTCTTCAGCCAGCCGCCGCTGGGGGTCGCGGCCACCATGTTGCCGTGCCGGTCGGTGACGGTCAGGCAGCAGGTGTCGCCGCGCGCCTCGGTTGCCGCCAGGACCGGGGGCACGACCGTGGGCAGTCCGTCGTACAACTGCCCCTGCCAGTACGGCCCTTGTGGCGGATCCGCCCGGTCGAGGGACGGAATCCGGGGCGTGCGGCCGTCCGGGGCACCCGGCCGCAGACGCCCGGAGGCCTGGTCGCCGACCAGCCTGCGGCGGTCGGCGGCGTAGCGCTCGGAGAGCAGCGTGGCCAGGGGTACGTCCGTGAAGTCCGGGTCGCCGTACCAGGCTTCGCGGTCCGCGTAGGCGAGCTTGGCGCACTCGATGACGGTGTGCAGGTGGTCGGCGCTGTCCAGGCCCATGGCGGCGAGGTCGAAGCCCTCCAGCAGGGCGAGTTGCTGGAGGAAGACCGGGCCCTGCGACCACGGGCCCGGCTTGTGCACCTCCAGGCCGCGGTAGGAGCGGCTGACGGTGTCCTCCGTGGCCGGCACCCAGCGGGCGAGGTCGTCGCCGGTGAGCAGGCCCCGGTGGCGGCGGCCGGTGGCGTCCAGGACCTCGGTGCGCAGGTGCGCGTCGACGGCCGCCGCGACGAAACCGCTGTAGAACGCCCGGTGGCCGGCGCGGATCTGCTGCTCGCGGCCCGCCCCCGCCGCCTCGGCCTCCTTGAGGACCCGCCGGAAGGTCTCGGCGAGCGCCGGGTTGCGCAGCCGGGAACCCGGCCGGGGCGGGGCGCCGGCCACCAGGTAGGTGCGGCCCGACTCCGGCCACAGGTCGCGGAACAGCTCGGCCAGCACGCCGATGGCCTCGGCGGCCTTCGGCAGGACCGGGTAGCCGTCCGCCGCACAGCCGACCGCGTACTTGAGCACCTGTGCCAGGCGCAGGGTGCCGTGCTGCTCCAACAGCTTCAGCCAGGCCCCGAACGCGCCGGGGACGGTGGCCGGGAGCAGGCCGGAGCCGGGGATCCGGGACAGGCCCAGGTCCGCGAAGGCCTTCGGGGTCGCCGCCGCCGGCATCGGGCCCTGCCCGCAGATCACCCTGGTGCGCCCCGAAGCGGCCTCGAAGAGGAGGATCGGGACGTCACCGGCGGGCCCGTTCAGATGGGGTTCGACCACCTGTAGGACGAAGCCGGTCGCGGCGGCGGCGTCGAAGGCGTTGCCGCCCGCCTCCAGGGTCGCCATGCCGGCGGCCGAGGCCAGCCAGTGCGTCGAGGAGACCGCGCCGAAGGTGCCCCGCAGCTCGGGACGCGTCGTCATGCCCGCGCCTCAGGCCGAGGCGGCGGGGGTCGGCAGGTCGCTCAGACTCTCCGCGATCTGCTGGTCGGTGACCGTCGGGTTCTGCAGTGTTCCGGCGAGGTAGGAGTCGAAGGCGGCCAGGTCGAAGTTGCCGTGCCCGGAGATGTTGAACAGCACCACCCGCTCCTCCCCCGCCTCCTTCGCGGCCACCGCCTCGACGATCGCCGCCTTCAGGCCGTGCGACGACTCGGGGGCGATGACGAAGCCCTCGCTGCGCGCGAAGCTGATCGCCGCGTCGAAGACGTCCGTCTGCGCGTAGGCCCGCGCCTCGATCAGGCCGTGCTCCTTCAGCAGGCACAGGCTGGGCGCGTCACCGTGGTAGCGCAGGCCGCCGGCGTGGATCGGGCCGGGGATGAACTCATGGCCCAGCGTATGCATGTACAGGGGCGGGGTCAGCCCCGCGGTGTCCGCGAAGTCGTAGGCGAGCTTGCCGCGGGTGAGGGTCGGGCAGGCCTCGGGCTCGGCGGCCACGAACCGGGTCCCGGGGTGCGCCCCGTCCAGCCGGTCCTGCATGAACGGGTAGGCGAGACCCGCGTAGTTGGAGCCGCCGCCGACGCAGCCGATCACGACGTCGGGGTACTCCCCCATGATCTCCATCTGCTTCTTGGCCTCCAGCCCGATCACGGACTGGTGCAGCAGCACGTTGTTCATGATGGAGCCCAGCGCGAACTTGGTGTCGTCCCGGCTCAGCGCGTCCGCCACGGCCTCGCTGATGGCGATGCCGATGGACCCCAGGGAATCCGGGTCCTTGGCGAGGATCGCGCGCCCGGCCTCGGTGCGCTCGGTGGGTGAGGCGAAGACCTCGGCGCCCCAGCTGCGCATGAGCGACTTGCGGTAGGGCTTCTGCTCGAACGAGGCCTTGACCATGTAGACGTTGACCTCAAGCCCGAACAGCGCGCCGGCGAACGACAGCGCCGATCCCCACTGCCCCGCCCCGGTCTCCGTCGTCAGCCTCCGTACGCCCTCCTCGGCCGCGTAGTACGCCTGGACGACCGCGGTGTTCGGCTTGTGGGAGCCCGAGGGGGACACGCCCTCGTACTTGAAGTAGATGTGGGCCGGGGTGTCGAGCGCGCGTTCCAGCCGTTCGGCGCGGACCAGCGGGGAGGGTCGCCAGATCTTGTAGACCTCGCGCACCCTGTCCGGTATCTCCACCCAGCGCTCCCGGGTGAACTCGTCCTCGATCACCTTGCGCGGGAGCAGGTCCGCCAGGTCGCCGGGTTGCAGCGGGGCCATCGTCATCGGGTTGAGCGGGCCGGGCAGGGGTGCGGGCAGGTCGGGGAGGATGTTGTACCAGCGGTCGGGCAGATCGTTCTCGGAGAGCAGGACTCGCTTCAACACCGTTGGTTCCCTTCGAGGGGCCGGGCCATTCCTACGACGGATCGTATGAGTGCGGAATGTCGGACAGCCTCACCTTTTGTGCCTGACAGGCGAAATCGCACTCCCCACATCGGACTAGGCCGATAGGGGCAGGACTCTCGCGCCGCGGCCCACCACACTGGCTGGGGACGGGAGTTGGGCGAGGTGGAGGGGGCGGACATGGCCGCGGGAGACGAGGGCGCCGTACGCGAGGGGGAGAGCCGGCGCTTCCGGGCGATCGTGTCGGGCGACCTGGCCGGGTTCAGGGAACTCGCGCATCCCGGGCTCACCTACACGCATTCGAGCGGGAACGTGGACACGCTCGACTCGTTCCTCGCGAAGTGCGAGAGCGCCTTCTTCGTCTACCACCGCATCGAGCACCGCACGGACAGCGTCACCGTGGTCGGTGACACCGCCGTGGTGACCGGCGCCGCGTCCGTGGACATGACGGCGGGCGGGACGCCCAGGGAGCTGGCCAACCGGACGCTGGGCGTGTGGGTCCGGGTCCACGGGCAGTGGCGGCTGCTGGCCCACCAGGCCACGGCGAGGCGGTAGCGCCGTGGGCGCGCGGGCCCGGCACGGTCCGACGGAACGCCCCGGGCGGCCTGACAGCACGGCACCCGGGACTGCGGTCCCGGGTACGCCACCGGGGCGGCACCCCCGAAGGGGTACCGCCCCGGTGGGCCGTACGTACTGCTGCCGGCGAGGCCGGCGGGAGTAAGACGCGGACTAGAAGTCCATGTCTCCGCCCGGCATGCCACCCGGGGCGGCAGCGCCGGCCTTCTCGGGCTTGTCGGCGATGACGGCCTCGGTGGTGAGGAACAGCGCGGCGATCGACGCGGCGTTCTGGAGGGCGGAGCGCGTGACCTTCGCCGGGTCCAGGATGCCCTCGGCGATCATGTCGACGTACTCACCGGTGGCGGCGTTCAGGCCGTGACCGATGGGCAGGTTGCGGACCTTCTCCACGACGACGCCACCCTCAAGACCACCGTTGACGGCGATCTGCTTGAGCGGGGCCTCCAGCGCGAGCTTCACGGCGTTGGCGCCGGTCGCCTCGTCGCCCGTGAGCTCCAGCTTCTCGAAGACGGCCGAGGCCTGGAGGAGGGCGACGCCACCACCGGCGACGATGCCCTCTTCGACGGCCGCCTTCGCGTTGCGGACGGCGTCCTCGATGCGGTGCTTGCGCTCCTTGAGCTCGACCTCGGTGGCGGCACCGGCCTTGATGACGGCCACGCCGCCGGCCAGCTTCGCCAGGCGCTCCTGGAGCTTCTCGCGGTCGTAGTCCGAGTCGCTGTTCTCGATCTCGGCGCGGATCTGGTTGACGCGGCCCTGGACCTGCTCGCTGTCACCGGCACCGTCGACGATGGTCGTCTCGTCCTTGGTGATGACGACCTTGCGGGCGCGGCCGAGCAGGTCGAGACCGGCGTTCTCCAGCTTGAGGCCGACCTCCTCGGAGATGACCGTGCCGCCGGTGAGGATGGCGATGTCGTTCAGCATGGCCTTGCGGCGGTCGCCGAAGCCCGGGGCCTTGACGGCGACGGACTTGAACGTGCCACGGATCTTGTTCACGACCAGGGTGGAGAGCGCCTCGCCCTCGACGTCCTCGGCGATGATCAGCAGCGGCTTGCCGGACTGCATGACCTTCTCCAGCAGCGGAAGGAGGTCCTTCACGTTGCCGATCTTCGAGTTGACGATGAGGATGTACGGGTCCTCGAGCGCCGACTCCATGCGCTCCATGTCGGTCGCGAAGTACGCCGAGATGTAGCCCTTGTCGAAGCGCATGCCCTCGGTGAGCTCAAGCTCCAGGCCGAAGGTCTGCGACTCCTCGACCGTGATGACGCCTTCCTTGCCGACCTTGTCCATGGCCTCGGCGATGAGCTCGCCGATCTGGGTGTCGGCGGCGGAGATGGAGGCGGTCGAGGCGATCTGCTCCTTGGTCTCGACCTCCTTCGCCTGCTCCAGAAGGGCGCCGGAGACGGCCTCGACGGCCTTCTCGATGCCACGCTTCAGGGCCATCGGGTTGGCACCCGCGGCGACGTTACGAAGGCCCTCACGGACCAGCGCCTGCGCGAGGACGGTCGCGGTCGTCGTGCCGTCACCGGCGACGTCGTCCGTCTTCTTCGCGACCTCCTTGACGAGCTCGGCGCCGATCTTCTCGTACGGGTCCTCGAGCTCGATCTCCTTGGCGATGGAGACGCCGTCGTTGGTGATCGTGGGGGCGCCCCACTTCTTCTCAAGGACGACGTTGCGGCCCTTGGGGCCAAGGGTGACCTTGACAGCGTCGGCGAGCTGGTTCATGCCACGCTCGAGGCCGCGCCGGGCCTCCTCGTCGAACGCGATGATCTTGGCCATGTGAAGTGGTCCTCCCAGGACGTCGGGGGCACCCCCTGCTCCTCAAGAGCTTGGGGGAGGATTGCTCCGGACCGTACGATTCGGCGCCCGCGACGGACGGCCTCGCGATGCCCGGGATCCCTTACCCCGACACCACTCGGCCTCACCGAACCTGGTCCAAGTTCTGTCACTCTCACTGGGAGAGTGCTAACGCCAATGATTAGCACTCGACCCATGCGAGTGCAAGCGGATACCACAGATGGTGAGGGCGCGCGCACGCAGAGGCCCGTCCGGGTGGGCGCCGCCCGCGCGCCGCCGCAGCCAAGCACGGAGGGCCCGTACCCCGGTGACGGGGTACGGGCCCTGCGTGCGTGAGTGCTGGTGAGTGCGTCGGTGGCCGATCGCGCCGGGATCAGACGGCGAGCTTGACCATGTCCGCCTGCGGACCCTTCTGGCCCTGCGAGATCTCGAATTCGACTCGCTGACCCTCTTCAAGGGTGCGGTAGCCGTCCATCTGGATCGCGCTGTAGTGGACGAATACATCCGCACCACCGTCGACCGCGATGAAGCCGTACCCCTTCTCCGCGTTGAACCACTTGACGGTGCCCTGAGCCATGCCTAACTCCCCTATTACTGGCCCTTACGCGGTGCCGCACTTCGCGACCCCGGGTCAGACCCCACCCGCGAGAAGGAACGCGGCTGGTGTGCGCCGAAGCGCGTCGACCGCGGCTGAATGTATCCGCCCAACTGCCCTCTGCAACAGGTCAATCGGACGAGAATTCTGGGTAGGCCTGAACGCACGGAACGGTCAACTGACGCAATTCCAGGTCAAGTCGGGCCGGACATAGCGTGCGCTTCGGCGGCAAAAGGCTCGAACACGCGGCACGCATCTTCTCGCGTTCTCATATGCGCGAGGCAAAGGCGGAGAGCGGGGCTTCCCCTACTCTACTCCTTTCAACCCTACGGAATTGCCCCCTCCGCTTGTGAGCGAAGGGGGCAACTTCCGTTGGCGCGGGGAGCTTTCGGGGCTCAGCCGCCGGCGACGGCCGGGATGATCGAGACGCCCGCGCCGTCCGGCGTGGCCGTCTCCAGGCCGCTCTCGAAGCGCACGTCGTCGTCGTTCACGTACACGTTCACGAACCGGCGCAGCTTGCCCGTGTCGTCCAGGACGCGGGCGGCGATGCCGGTGTGGTTCTTCTCCAGGTCGGCGATGACCTCGGCGAGGGTCGCACCCTCGGCGGCCACCTCGGACTCACCGCCGGTGTACGTGCGGAGGATGGTGGGGATGCGGACCTTGACGCTCATGGTGTTCAGCCTTCCTTGCGTACGTGAGGGGTTCAGCGTGCCAGGCCGGCGCCGCGGAACGCGTCCAGGCTCGGGCGGATGGTCGCGGAGGGGCCGGTGGTCGGGGCCACCGCGTCCAGCGTCTTGAGGCCGTCACCGGTGTTGAGCACGACGGTGGTCAGCGCCGGGTCCAGCAGCCCCGCCTCGATGAGCTTCTTCGTGACGCCGACGGTCACACCGCCCGCGGTCTCCGCGAAGATGCCCTCCGTACGGGCCAGCAGCTTGATCGCGTCGACGACCTGCTCGTCGTTCACGTCCTCGACGGCGCCACCGGTGCGACGGGCGATGTCCAGGACGTACGGGCCGTCCGCCGGGTTGCCGATGGCCAGGGACTTGGCGATGGTGTTCGGCTTCTGCGGGCGCACGACGTCGTGACCGGCCTTGTACGCGGTGGAGACCGGCGAGCAGCCCTCCGCCTGGGCGCCGAAGATCTTGTACGGCTTGTCCTCGACCAGGCCGAGCTTGATCAGCTCCTGGAGCCCCTTGTCGATCTTCGTGAGCTGGGACCCGGAGGCGATCGGGATGACCAGCTGGTCGGGCAGCCGCCAGCCGAGCTGCTCGCAGATCTCGTACGCGAGGGTCTTGGAACCCTCGCCGTAGTACGGACGCAGGTTGACGTTGACGAAGCCCCAGCCCTCGCCGAGCGGGTCGCCGATGAGCTCGGAGCAGAACCGGTTCACGTCGTCGTAGTTGCCCTCGATGCCGACCAGCTCGCCCCCGTACACGGCGGCCATGACGACCTTGCCCTGCTCCAGGTCGTGCGGGATGAAGACGCAGGAGCGGAACCCGGCGCGGGCCGCGGCGGCGCCCACCGCGCCCGCCAGGTTGCCCGTGGAGGAGCAGGAGAGGGTGGTGAAGCCGAAGGCGCGGGCGGCCTCGACGGCGATCGCGACGACGCGGTCCTTGAAGGAGTGCGTCGGGTTGCCGGAGTCGTCCTTGACGTACAGGCCGCCGGTGACACCCAGCTCGCGGGCCAGGTTGTCCGCCTTGACCAGCTTGGTGAAGCCGGGGTTCAGGCTGGGCTTGGTGGCCACGTCGGCGGGGACGGGCAGCAGGGGCGCGTAGCGCCAGATGTTCTCCGGGCCGGCCGCGATGCGCTTCTTGAGCTCCTCGGCGCCGGCGGTGGGAAGGTCGTACGCCACTTCCAGCGGTCCGAAACACAGCTGGCAGGCGAAGATCGGGCCGAGCTCGAAGCGCTCGCCGCACTCGCGGCAGGAGAGGGCGGCGGCGGGGCCCAGGTCGACGGTGGAGGTCGTTGCGGTTTCTGTGGTCTGCACAGCCATGATGGCGAGGTCCTTCCTCATCTTCCCCGCGACGGCTTTCGCCACGAGACGGAATTGGCACCTTCCTGACCTGACCTCGCGGTCGGCCGGGGGGTTGCCGGGACTTCAACGGGCCGTTTCCCTCTGTCCCTCTGGATGAGCGCTATGACTCCGGGTGCCGTGGACGGCCCGGGTGTTTGTGTGCGGACAGACCCCGACATGCGCCGGTCGTCCGCGTTGTTCAAGACTGTAACCGAACCCCCGGACGGGTGTGCCAGACGTCCGGACCGCGAGATAGATCACAGAGTCGGGAGTGACGGGCGTGCTGGAAGAGGTGGAGCGCTGGCTGGGCACGCGGTCCTGGACCGCTGCCGACCGGCCGCTGGAGCGGCTGCTCGCCGCGAAGGCGGCCAGGGGCACCACCGTCAGCGTCGTCCTGCCCGCGCTCGACGAGGAGGCGACGGTCGGGGCGATCGTGGCCGCGATCCGCACGGACCTGATGGGCCCGGAGGCGGGCGGCCGGGGCGTGCCCCTGGTGGACGAGCTGGTGGTGGTCGACTCGGGTTCCAAGGACGGCACGGCACGGGCCGCGGCGGCGGCCGGGGCGCGGGTGGTGCACCGGGACGACATCCTGCCCCGCGTACCGGCGCTGCGCGGCAAGGGCGAGGTGCTGTGGCGCTCGCTGCTGGTGACCCGGGGTGACGTGATCTGCTTCGTGGACGCGGACCTGCGGGAGTTCGACCCCTCGTTCGTGTCGGGGATCGTGGGCCCGCTGCTGACCGAACCGGACGTGCAGTTCGTCAAGGCGACGTACGACCGCCCGCTGGGCAGCGAGTGCGACGGGCCCGGCGCCGACCGGGCCGCCGGGCAGGGCGGCCGGGTCACGGAGCTGATGGCCCGCCCGCTGCTCAACCTGCACTGGCCGCAACTGGCCGGTTTCGTACAGCCGTTGGGCGGTGAGTACGCGGCCCGCCGGAGCCTGCTGGAGCGGCTGCCCTTCCCGGTCGGTTACGGAGTCGAGCTCGGGCTCCTGATCGACTCGCTGCACACGGTCGGCCTCGACGCGCTCGGCCAGGTGGACGTGGGGGTGCGCAAGCACCGCCACCAGGACGGCCAGGCCCTGGGCCGGATGGCCGCCGCGATCTACCGTACGGCCCAACTCAGGCTCTCGCGGGGGCACTTGGTTCGCCCCTCCCTCACCCAGTTCGAACGCCTCGACGGTGCCTTCGTACCCCGCACCCACCCCGTGGACACGGAGGAGCGCCCGCCTATGCGTGAGATCGAGGAGTACGCGGCACGCCACGCGGCATGACCCCGGCCGGACCCGCCGCCCCGAAGAAGCCGATGACGGACGGCCCCGGCGAGCCCCTGGGCGGACCCGACGGCAGGCTGGCCGAGACCGGTGGGCGCGACGACCGGCTGCCGCTCGTCGGCGGGATCGCGCTCGGTCTGGCCTCGCTCGGAGTGCTCGCCCGCACCGTGGCCCGTCGGCGTCGCGGCTGACCCCGCACACACGGACGGCACGGCCGCACGTTTGAGGGAATCCCGGACGGGCTAGGTTTCGCCATATGGCAGCCCAGATCCTTGTTGCGTCCAATCGCGGACCGGTTTCGTACACGATCAACGACGAGACCGGTTCGCTCGACGCCCGGCGCGGCGGCGGCGGTCTCGTCTCCGGCCTCAGCGCAATCGGTTCCGAAGACTCCCTGTGGGTCTGCTCGGCCCTCGGCGAAGGAGACCGCGAGGCGGTGCGCCGGGGGGTGTCCGAGCCAGGTGTGCAAATGCTCGACATCGACGCGGACACGCACACCGCCGCGTACAACGGCATCGCGAACTCGGTCCTGTGGTTCGTCCACCACCTGCTCTACCAGACCCCGCTGGAACCGGCCTTCGACGCGGAGTTCCGGCAGCAGTGGGACGCCTACGAGCGGTACAACCGGGCCTTCGCCGAGGCCCTGGCCGCGGCCGCCGCCCCGGACGCCACCGTGCTCATCCAGGACTACCACCTCTGTCTCGCCCCCGGCATGCTCCGGGCGCTGCGCCCCGACCTGAGCATCGGCCACTTCTCGCACACCCCGTGGGCCCCGGTCGACTACTTCCGGCTGCTCCCCGACGACATCGCGAAGCAACTGCTGAACGGCATCCTCGGCGCGGACCGGGCGGCCTTCCTCACCCGCCGCTGGGCGGACGCCTTCACCGCGTGCGCGCTGGAGCTCCTGGGCGAGGAGGCACTCGACGGCAAGCGGATCGGCGTGCACGGCCTCGGCGCGGACGCGGACTTCCTGCGCGAGCGCGCGCACCGCGACGACGTCGAGGACCGGCTGGTCTCGCTCCGCGAGCAGATCGGCGGCGAGGACCGCCGCACCATCGTCCGCGTCGACCGCACCGAACTCTCGAAAAACATCGTGCGCGGCCTCCTCGCCTACGAACACCTCCTGGAGACCCGCCCCGAGTGGCGCGAACGGGTGGTCCACATCGCCTTCGCCTACCCCTCCCGGCAGGACCTGGCGGTCTACCGGGACTACACGGCCTCGGTGCAGCGGATCGCCGACGGCATCAACGCCAAGTACGGAACACCCACCTGGACCCCGGTGGTCCTGCACGTCAAGGACGACTTCGCCCGCTCGCTCGCCGCGTACCGGCTGGCCGACGTCGCACTGGTCAACCCGATCCGCGACGGCATGAACCTGGTCGCCAAGGAGATTCCGGTGGTCTCCGACAAGGGCTGCGCACTGGTCCTGTCCCGGGAGGCGGGGGCGTACGAGGAACTGGGCGACGACGCGATCGTGGTCAACCCGTACGACGTGACGGGCACGGCCGACGCGCTCCACGAGGCGCTGACGATGGAGCCGGAGCAGCGCGCGGAACGCACGAAGCGCCTGGCTGCCGCCGCGACGGCGCTGCCCCCCAAGCAGTGGTTCCTGGACCAGCTGGAGGCACTGCGCACCTGAGCCGAACACCTCGGCGCGGTACGGCAGTTGTGTCTGGTGTTCGCGAGTCGTGACGAGTACGGCCCCCCGGTGAGGGCACCCGCCCGGTAGGGAAAGGGGGCCCTCAATGGGACTCGTCACTTCGGAACTGCTGCTGGCGCGCGGGGGCGACTCGGACGACGCCTCCGACTGGGCCTGGATCGCCGGGGTCCTCGTGCTCTACCTGGCCATCGGGTACGCACTGGAGTACCGCGCGAAGAGACGCAAGGGCGCCGCCCGGCCGGCGAGGGCCGCGATGGAGGGACTGTTCTCGGAACGCGAGGGACGCGACCCGGGCCAGTACTTCCTCAGCCGGATGGTGATGCTGGGCGGCGCGCTGGTGACGGGACTGACCGCGTTCCTCACCCAGGGCGCGCCGACGCCGGTCCAGGTCCTGTCGGTGGGCGCGGTGGCGGTGCTGGGGATCTTCGCATGGGCGTACTTCGACCACCGCACGGAGCCACGCGAAGAGGGATGACCGCGGTCGGCGCCACGGGCCGAAAACACAGGAGCCCGGAACTCTTCCGAGTCCCGGGCTCCCGCACTACTTCGTCAGTAGCGGGGACAGGATTTGAACCTGCGACCTCTGGGTTATGAGCCCAGCGAGCTACCGAGCTGCTCCACCCCGCGTCGGTGAACACGACACTACGTGCTTTCGCCCCCGGTGGGAAATCGGTTCCGCGCACACTCTTACGCACACTCCTGCGCACACTCCTACGAGAGGCGCTGCGCGAGGGCCGCCAGGAAAGCGGTCACCTCGGCGGGACCCGGCAGCAACACATCGGCCTGCTCGGCGAGTTCGGGGATCGCGGAACCGCTGCACAGCAGCAGTCCGGGAATGCCTTCGGAGCGGAGCTTGTGGACGGCGGCGAAGGCCGGGAGATCGCCGAGGTCGTCCCCCGCGTAGAGGACGGAGGTCGCGCCGACCTCGTGCACGTACTCGGCCAGGGCGACGCCCTTGTCCATGCCCGGCGGCCTCAACTCCAGTACCAGGCGCCCTGGTTCGAGCATCAGGCCGTGCCGGGCCGCGAGCTCGGCCAGAGGGGTGCGCAGGGCGTCGAAGGCGGCTTCGGGGTCGCTGGCCCGGCGGGTGTGAACGGCGAGGGCCTGCCCCTTCTCCTCGATCCAGGTACCGCGCCAGGCGCCGTGCGCGTCGAGCACGCCGGGCAGCTCGGCGCGGACGGCGGCGAGGCCGGGGTGGGGGGCGGGGGCGCGGACGGTGCCGGTACGGGCTTCCCAGCGTTCGGCGCCGTAATGGCCGAGCACGACGAGGTGCTCCAGGCCCGGAACCCCGGCGAAGCCGCCGTACCGCACGGCGACCCCGGCCGGCCGTCCGGTCACGATGGCCACAGAGGCGACGTGCGGCGCGAGCGCGGACAGGGCGGGAACGGCACCGCGGTGCGCACGGGCCTGCTCGGGATCCGCGACGATGTCGGCCAGCGTGCCGTCGAAGTCGAGTGCGACGAGGGCACGTTGGGGCGCGGCCGTCATCACGTCGAGGGCGTCGCGGCCGGCGGGGGTGGACGGTTCAACAAGAGTGCCCATACGACAGACCTTACCGGGGCCCCTGGCCGGGACGCGGGGAACTGCGCGCCCCAGCTCCAACGCACCCGCACGTCCCGCACCCACGCCCAGGGGGCGCCCCGTCAGGGGCGCGGGGAACTGCGCGCCCAGCCACAACGCACGCGCGCGAAGTGAGACGGCCCCTTCAGGGGCGCGGGGAACTGCGCGACCAGCCACAACGCGCCCGCGCGAAGTGAGACGGCCCCTTCAGGGGCGCGGGGAACTGCGCGATCAGCCACGACGCGCCCGCACGAAGGAACGTCGCGAGAGGGGGCACGCGAGAAGGGTGCGCTCCGCGCGAGGGGCCGCCCCCTTGCCCACCCGTCCCGCCCCCGGGGGGCGGCCCCGCTGCCCAAGAGGGCTGGGGGGTGGGGAAAGGGGGCGGCCCCGCTGCCCAAGAGGGCTGGGGGGGAAAGGGGGCGGCCCCGCTGCCCAAGAGGGCTGGGGGGAAGGGGGCGGCCCCGCCGCCCAAGGCCGCTGAGGGTGGGGAGGGAAAGGGCGGCCCCGCCGCCCAAGGAGGGCGAGCGGGCCCGGGGCCCGAGTCGAGGGCACGTCCCGGGGAGGGGGAGGTTTATCGGCGGGTGCGCAGTGCCTCCCGTACCCTCCGTAGCCGGTTGACCGTCACCGGATCGTGCGCCAGCGCCCTCTCGTCGTCCAGGAGCGCGTTCAGCAGCTGGTAGTAGCGCGTCGGCGAGACTCCCAGCTGCTCGCGGACGGCCCGTTCCTTGGCTCCGGGGGCGGCCCAGCCCTGCCGCTCCACGGCCAGCACGGCCAGCTCCCGCTCGCTCAGCCCGGGTCCCGGGTCACTGGCCGGGTCACCGACCGGGCCGTGCTCGTCCTCGCGCGGCAGCTCCATGCGGTCCATGCGGTCCAGCGTAGGCCCCCGGCCGTCTACCGTGCGTTGTCCGTCGCCGCTGCCTCGCGGGAGAGGACGCCCAGGACGCCCGCCGGAGTGTTCGGCGGCTCGACCGACTTGCCGATCTCCTTCTTGACGCTCTCGCTCACCGTCGCCCACGACGTCTTGTCGACCGGGTAGAGCTGCGCGTTCGACATCGCGTCCAGGAACTTGCGGACCTTGGTGTGCTTGCCGTCCGTGGACATCTTGTCGGTCGCCGTGACCGTCGTCGGCAGCAGGTCGAACTCGTCGGCGAAGGTCATCACGTTCTCGTCGCTGTACGCGAAGTCGAGGAACTTGCCGATCTCCTTGCGGTGACCGTTCTTCTTGAAGGCCATCATCCAGTCGGCGACACCCATCGCCGGCTGCGGCTTGCCGTTCTCGGACGGCAACGGCGCCATCTCGTAGTCGACGCCGTTCTTCTCCGCCTGCTTCATCAGCGAAGGGTGGCCGTTGAGCATGCCGACCTCGCCCTTCGCGAAGGACTCGAAGGCCGCCTTGCGGTTGAGCTTGCCGGGCGCGACGGGGCCGGTCAGACCGGGCTTGACCAGGTCTTCCTTGAGGAACTCGAAGGCACCGATGTTGTTGGCCGAGTTGATCGTGTACGTACCGATGTCGTCGGTGTAGCCGGAGCCGGCCGACAGCATCCAGTTCATGGTCTCGGCCTGGGCCTCCTCGGGCCCGAGCGGCAGGGCGAAGGGGACCTTCACACCGGCCGCCCTGAGCGCCTTCGCGTCGTCGGCGAGGTCGTCCCAGGTCTTGGGGGCGGAGGTGATGCCGGCCTTCTCGAAGAGGCTCTTGTTGTAGAACATCAGCCGCGTGCTGCCGACGAACGGCATGCCGTACTGCCTGCGGTTCACCTCACCCGCGCGGGCGAGCGACTCCAGGAAGTTGGCCTGGGTCGGGATCGAGACCATGTCGTCGACCGGGTAGAGCTTGCCGTCCGCCGCGTAGTCGGCGTACGCGCCGATCTGGGCGACGTCGGGGTCCTGGCCGCCCTTGACCATCTCGGCGACCTTGCGGTCCACGTCGTCCCACGAGTAGATCGTGACGTCGACCTTGATGCCGGGGTTCTTCGCCTCGAAGGCGCGGGCGAGCTTGTTCCAGTACTGCTTGGTGCCGTCGCCGCCGTCGAGGTTGTAGTCCGCGGCGACGAACTTCAGGGTCACCTCGTCGGAGCCGCCGATGCCGAACGTGCCGCAGCCCGCGACCGTAGCCGCCATACCGAGTGCGGCTATCGCCGCGGTCAGACCCAAGTAGCGCCGCTGCACAGCCCGTTCCACCTTTTTTGCCCGTTTTGGTGATGGTTTGCGTTGATGCGTGCGGTGCCTTGGTGAGGCTGTCCCGGTCCCATCAACACCCTTCCCCGCATGAGTTGCGAAGAAGTGCGATGAGTTGTGATTTTCTCTCATGCCCGATCGCGAGGTCTACACCACTTGGGTATCTCTTCCGCAACGCCTTCCGCAAATCACGTAAGGCCTGCTAAGCAGGGCGGCAGCCTGGCCGTCCACCCCTTCCGTCTCTTCGAGGAGCCGTAGCGCATGTCCCGCACCGCAGTTGAGATCGCCACCCAGCCTGCCTGTTGGCGGCGCGCCGCCTCGTACGCGGCCGACTTCGATGGGCTTCCCCTGCCTGGTGAGCGCGTTGCGGTCACCGGCTGCGGCACGTCGTGGTTCATGGCGATGGCGTACGCGGCGCTGCGCGAGGCGTCGGGGCAGGGCGAGACGGACGCCTTCGCGTCCTCCGAGTTCCCGGCGGGCCGCTCGTACGACCGTGTGGTGGCAATCACGCGCTCCGGCACGACGAGCGAGGTCCTGGCCCTGCTCGGCGAGGTCCGCGGCAAGGTGCCCACGCTGGCCCTCACCGGCGACCCGAAGACTCCGGTCATGGACGCGGCGGACACGATCGCCGTCCTGGACTGGGCCGACGAGGAGTCCGTCGTCCAGACCCGCTTCGCGACCACCGCACTCGCCTTCCTGCGCGCGGGACTTGAGCGCACGGGGCCGCTTCCCGAGGGCGTGCGGACGGTCACCGCCGCCGCGGTGGACGCGGAGCTCGCCATCACCGAGCCGCTGCCCGAGGCGGTCACGTCCGCGGAGCAGTGGACGTTCCTCGGCCGGGGCTGGACGTACGGGCTGGCGCAGGAGGCCGGCCTGAAGATGCGCGAGGCGGCCGGGGCATGGACGGAGTCGTACCCCGCGATGGAGTACCGGCACGGCCCGATCTCGATCACCGGCCCCAACCGGGTGGCCTGGATGTTCGGCACGCTGCCGGAGGGCCTGGCGGGGGACGTCGCGCGCGTCGGCGGCACGGTGGTCGCGCACGCCACCGCCGACCCGATGGCCGACCTGATCCGCGCCCAGCGCCTCGCGGTGGTCCTGGCGGAGTCGAAGGGCTACGACCCGGACCACCCGCGCAACCTGACGCGCAGCGTGATCCTGGGCTGAGCCCCCGGTCCGGGCGGGCCACCCCGGCCCGCCCGGCCTTCGCGGACCCAGGCACTCTCCGGCCGGCCCGCCCTTCGCGAGGGCCCGGCCGCACCGAGCCGGCCGTAACCGGCCCGCGCGACGATCAGCCCGGCCGCGGCCGAGAACGCGACCGCGACCGCGACGGCGGCCGAAAAGCAGCGCGGCCCTCCCCCCCTCACGAGCCCAGTCGGCGGAACACGGGTCAGTGGACTAGACCTGTCCGGGGTCGACGCGCGACACTGATCCGGTGAAACACGTCATCGCCCTCGATGTGGGCGGCACCGGAATGAAGGCCGCCCTGGTCGGGACCGACGGCACCCTCCTGTACGAGGCCCGCCGCCCCACCGGCAGGGACCGCGGCCCCGAAGCGGTCGTGGAGTCGATCCTCGGCTTCGCCGCCGACCTGCACGCCCACGGCGAGGCCCACCTCGGTGAGAGCGCGTCCGCCGCCGGCGTCGCGGTGCCCGGCATCGTCGACGCCGAGAACGGGATCGCCCGCTACGCCGCCAACCTCGGCTGGCGTGACGTACCCATGCGCGCCCTCCTCAGCGAACGGCTCGGCGGCATCCCGGTGGCCCTCGGCCACGACGTCCGCACCGGCGGCCTCGCCGAGGGCCGGATCGGCGCGGGCAACGGCACCGACCGCTTCCTCTTCCTCCCCCTGGGCACCGGCATCGCGGGCGCCATCGGCATCGACGGCGCCATCGAGGCCGGCGCGCACGGCTACGCGGGCGAGATCGGCCACATCGTCGTACGCCCCGGAGGCGTCGACTGCGGCTGCGGCCAGCGCGGCTGCCTGGAGCGGTACGCGTCCGCCTCCGCGGTCTCCCTCGCCTGGGCGCAGGCGGCCGGCGACCCCACCGCCGACGCCGCCGACTGCGCCAAGGCCGTCGAGAGCGGCGACCCGCGCGCCCTCGCCGTCTGGCACACCGCGATCGACGCCCTGGCGGACGGCCTGGTCACCGCGCTCACCCTGCTCGACCCCCGCACCTTCATCGTGGGTGGCGGTCTCGCCGAGGCCGGGGAAACCTTGTTCGTACCGCTGCGTGCCGCGGTCGCCGAACGCGTCACCTTCCAGAAGCTGCCGACGATCGTGCCGGCCGCCCTCGGCGACACGGCCGGCTGCCTGGGCGCCGGCCTCCTCGCCTGGGACCTGGTCGCCGCGTACGA
Organism: Streptomyces sp. NPDC091272; assembly: GCF_044757485.1. Taxonomy (NCBI): domain Bacteria; kingdom Bacillati; phylum Actinomycetota; class Actinomycetes; order Kitasatosporales; family Streptomycetaceae; genus Streptomyces; species Streptomyces sp. NPDC091272. Next base: position 142,239 of record NZ_JBIVVC010000004.1, on the reverse strand, counting down.
GGACACCGGCCGCGAGGACACCCACCGCACCGAAACACCCGGCCCCACCCCCACCACCCCCCACGCCATGTCCACCGACGCCATGGCCCCCACGGAGGTAACCGACTGATGGCCAGCAACAAGGTCCAGGTCCTGTCCGGCGCCAAGGTGGTGCTCCCCACCGGCACCGTCGAGGGCGGCCGGGTCATCGTCGACGGCACGAGGATCGCGGGAGCGCTCCCCGGCCCCGCGACCGGTACCCCCCACCTCGACCTGACCGGCCACTGGATCGTCCCCGGCTTCGTCGACATGCATGTGCACGGCGGAGGCGGCGGGTCCTTCACCTCCGGCACCCCCGAAGAGGTGCTGCGGGCCGTCCGCACCCACCGCGAGCACGGCACGACCACCATGGTCGCCTCCACCGTCACCGACGAGATGGACGTACTGGCCTCCCGCGCTGCCCTCCTCGCGGAGATCGTCCAGCAGGGCGACCTCGCCGGCATCCACTTCGAGGGACCGTTCATCTCCCCCTGCCGCAAGGGCGCGCACAGCGAGGCCCTGCTGCGGGACCCGGACCCCGCGGACGTACGCAAGCTGATGGACGCGGCGCACGGCACGGCGAAGATGTTCACGCTGGCCACCGAGATGCCCGGCGGCATCGACTCCGTACGCCTGCTGGCCGAGAACGGCGTGATCGCCGCCGTCGGCCACACCGACGCCACCTACGAGCAGACCGTCGAGGCCATCGACGCCGGTGCGAGTGTCGCGACGCACCTCTACAACGCCATGCCCGCCATCGGGCACCGCACGCCCGGCCCGATCGTCGCCCTGCTGGAGGACGAGCGGGTCACGATCGAGCTGATCAACGACGGTACGCACCTGCACCCCGGCGCCTTCCAGCTCGCCTACCACCACGCGGGCGCGGCGCGCGTCGCGATGATCACGGACGCGATGGACGCGGCGGGCTTCGGCGACGGGCAGTACCAGCTGGGCCCGCTCGCCGTCGAGGTGCGCGACGGCGTCGCCCGTCTGGTCGAGGGCGGCTCGATCGCCGGCTCGACCCTCACGCTCGACACGGCCTTCCGCCGCTCGGTGACCGTCGACGGGCTCTCCGTCGACGACGCGGTGCAGTCCCTGTCGGCCAACCCGGCCCGCCTCCTGGGCGTGGACGACCGGGTCGGCTCCCTCGAACCCGGCAAGGACGCCGACCTGGTCGTGCTGGACGCGGACTTCGCGGTCGTGGGCGTCATGCGCAAGGGCGATTGGGTGATCGCGCCCCAAGTGGGCTGACTTCTCACCGGTTTGTCCGAGACGAATGGCCCGGCCCCCTGGGCCGGCCACTCTTCCTTTGGCATGATCCCCATCGGAGGACTGTCGGCAGACTGTCCGGAAAGCGCTTGCACACAAGCTCGTTACGGGGGTGACCGAGGACCGTGCCCACGATCCTGACCGTCACGCTGAACACCGCACTCGACCTCACCCACCACGTCCCACGGCTCGTCCCGCACGCCTCGCACCGCGTGACCGACGTCGCGGAGCGGCCGGGAGGCAAGGGGCTCAACGTGGCGCGCGTGCTGGCCGCGCTCGGCCACGAGACGATCGTCACCGGCTTCGCGGGCGGCGCGACGGGCGACGTCCTGCGCACCCTCCTCGCCGCGGAGGCACCGCTCGACGCCCTGGTCCCCATCGCGGGCAACACCCGCCGCACGCTGGCCGTCGTCGACGCGTCGACGGGCGACACCACCCAGCTCAACGAGCCGGGCCCGCACGTCACCCCCGCCGAGTGGGAGGCCTTCCTCGCCTCGTACGGGGAACTGCTGGGCGGCGCCCAGGCGGTGGCGCTCTGCGGGAGCCTGCCCCCGGGCATCCACGTGGGCGCGTACGCGGACCTGGTCCGGCGCGCCCGTACCGCGGGCGTCCCCGTCCTCCTGGACACCAGCGGCGAGCCCCTGCTCCGGGGCATCGCCGCCCGCCCCGACCTGGTCAAGCCCAACGCCGACGAACTCTTCCAGCTCACCGGCGCCCGGGACCCCGCGACCGCCTCCCAGGACGCCCGCCGCAAGGGCGCGCACGCGGTCGTCGCCTCACTGGGCCCCGACGGCATCCTCGCCACGACCGACGAGGGCGGCTGGCAGGCCACCCCGCCCTCCCTCGTACGGGGAAACCCCACGGGCGCGGGAGACTCCGCGGTGGCAGGCCTGCTCTCCGGCCTGGTCACCGGGCTCCCCTGGCCGGACCGGCTGGCACGGGCCGTCGCCCTGTCGGCGGCGACGGTGGCCGCCCCGGCAGCGGGCGAGTTCGACCGGGCGACGTACGAGGCACTGCTGCCCCAGGTCAAGGTCGTCCGACAGGACGACACCACCGCTACGGGGTGACCGCGAGCCGCTAACCGGATGCCCCCGCACCACCACACCCCACCACCGCCACGGGGTGACCCGCGCCGTCCCCCGCACGACCACACGACCACCCCGCCCCGCCCGGGGACAGGACAGGGAGAGACCCATGCCACTCGTCAGCACCGGTGAGCTCGTCGCCGCGGCCGCCTCGGCGGGCCGTGGCCTCGCCGCCTTCAACGTCATCACCCTCGAACACGCCGAGGCCGTGGCGGCGGGCGCGGAGCAGGCGGGCGCCCCCGCCGTCCTCCAGATCTCCGAGAACGCGGTGAAGTTCCACGGCGGCAACGTCCTGGCCGTCACCGCGGCAGCCGCCGCCGTGGCCCGCGCCTCCAGCGCGCCGCTCTCCCTCCACCTCGACCACGTGGTCTCCGTCGGCCTGCTGCACGCCGCGCACGAGGCGGGCTTCAGCTCGGTGATGTTCGACGCCTCGAAGCTCGCCTACGCCGACAACGTCAAGGCCACCGCCGAAGCCGTCCACTGGGGTCACCGGCACGGCATCTGGATCGAGGCCGAACTCGGCAAGGTCGGCGGCAAGGACGGCGAGGCCCCGCTCGACGCGCACGCCCCCGGGGTGAGGACCGATCCCCAGGAGGCCGCCGCCTACGTCGCGGCCACCGGGGTCGACGCCCTCGCCGTCGCGGTCGGCTCCTCGCACGCCATGACGGAACGCACCGCCGCCCTCGACCACGCCCTGATCGGCCGGCTCAGGGAAGCGGTCCCGGTCCCGCTGGTCCTGCACGGCTCGTCGGGCGTCCCGGACGAGGAGATCCGCCGCGCCGTCACCGCCGGCATGGTCAAGATCAACGTCGGCACGGCCCTCAACACGGCCTTCACCGGCGCTGTACGGGCCTACCTGGAGGCCAACCCCGCGACCGTCGACCCCCGCAAGTACCTCGCCCCCGGCCGCGACGCGATGGCGGCGACGGTGGCGCACTTCCTGGCGACGATCGGCTGAGGCGGACCCCGGCAGACGGGAGAAGGCCCCCGCCGGGACCACCCGGCGAAGGCCTTCCGCCCACCTGCGCGTCACGCGCAGCCACGGCTCAGCCGTCCTTGCGGCCCTTCTCCAGCGAAACCTGCGCGAGATTCGCCTGGCAGCCCGACGGACACGAGATCACGAAGGTGTTGTCACCCTCCTTGAGGTGGAGCCAGGAGTAGGTGCTCTGCCAGCCCTTCTCCCAGTCCCCCTCCGGCGTGCTGCCGAAGTTCTTCATGTTGACGCCCGAACCGTGCGGCTTGCCGTTGACCGTGAGGTCGGCCTTCGCGTCCTTGCCCGGGATGCCGTAGTCGACGACCAGGGTGTACTCCCCGGCCGACGGCACCTTCGCCGTCCATGTCGCGGACGCTCCTGCGGTGGTCAGCGGCACGTACGTCCCGCTCTCCGACTTCGCCCCCGGCACGTCCTTCATCGCGCTCAGACCCGACGACAGCTGCAGCACACCGGCGTCCGACCTCGGCAGCTCGACCTGCGGCTGCTCGCCCTTGGTCGGTTCCTCCGTCGGCTTCGGCGGCTGGGACTGGCCCTGGCCCTGCCCCGCCGTCGCGCCGTCCTTGCCCGCCGCCTGGTCGTTGGGCTCGTCGTCGCCGAAGTACAGCGCGGCACCGATGCCGACCACGACGGCCGCGACCACCGCGAGCGCGCCGATCAGCAGGCCCCGCGTGTTGGGCCCACGACCGCGGCCACCACCGCCATGACCCTGCTCACCCTGGTGCGGGGCGGGCCTGGGCGGCACGCCGCCGGGCTGCGTCTCGGGCGCCGCGTAGTGCGCGTTGGGCTGCCCGTACGCCTGCCCCGGCTGCGAACCCTGCCCCTGCTGCTGCGGGAAGGGCTGCGTCGCCTGCGCCTGCTGCCCGTACTGCGACTGCTGTCCGTACTGCCGCTCACCGACCGCACGCACCTGGTTGTACGACGTCCTGGGGACCCCGCGCTGCGAGGTCGGGCCCGGGTAGCCGTAGCCGCCGCCCGAGCTCGGCGGCTGAGCGCCCGCCGCCCGGCCGTCCTCATAGAGGTAGCCGAACGGATCGTCGTCCTCGGGCGTGCTCGTGCCGTTGTTCCCGGCCGTCATCCCTGGTCACTCCTCACCATGTTCGCCAGCTTCGCCGACCGGGCGAGCCTACCCCGTACGGGCAGAGCCCTTCTGGGACATGGAACACAGCACGGAAGCGGGCCCGGTTACCCGGCCCGTCGGTGCACCTTCGAGCGGGAGCGCTTCTCGATGTACATGCGCTGGTCGGCGGATTGCAGCACCTCGTCCACGGTCATCCCGCACTCGGCCCAGCCGATGCCGAAGCTGGCGCCCACCCGGACCGCGCGGCCGTCGACCCGGATGGGAGGGATGATCGCGTTACGGAGCCGGACCGCGAGGTCCGCCGCGTCGGCGCTGCCGAGGCCGTCCGCGAGCACCACGAACTCGTCACCGCCGAGCCGCGCGACGGTGTCGCCGTCCCGGACGCACGTGGTCAGGCGCCGGGCGACCTCGATCAGCACCGCGTCCCCTGCGGAGTGTCCGAAGCGGTCGTTGATGGACTTGAAACCGTCCAGGTCGCAGAAGAGGACCGCGAGCCCCTTGATGCCGTCGTCCTCGACGCCCTCCAGCGGCGCGACGGTGTGCACGTGGTGGTCGTAGACGCCGGGGTCGCCCTCGCCCGTCGGGTCCCCGAAGAAGCCGTCGTCGTACGTCACCCCGTCGTCGTACGCCCCCTCGTACGCCGCGTCCAGCGCCTCGACCGCCGTCGCCCGGACCGCGTGCGGCCTGCGGCAGAGGCGGGCGCTGAGGCGGGCCCTGAGCTCGGCGCTGTTGGGCAGGCCGGTGAGGGAGTCGTGGGAGGCGCGGTGCGCGAGGTGCAGCTCGTGCCGCTTGCGCTCCTCGATGTCCTCGACGTGGGTGAGCAGGAAACGGGGGCCGTCGGCGGTGTCGGCGACGACGGAGTTGCGCAGATTGACCCAGACGAAGCTGCCGTCGCGGCGCTGGAGGCGCAGCTCGGCCCGGCCGCCCTCCGCTGAGGTGCGCAGCAGGGTGCCCACGTCCTCGTGGTGGACGAGGTCGGCGAAGGAGTAGCGGCGCATCGCGGAGGCCGGGCGGCCGAGCAGCCGGCAGAGCGCGTCGTTGGTGCGCAGCAGCCGGCCGTGCTGCTCGCCGCCCATCTCGGCGATGGCCATGCCGCTCGGTGCGTACTCGAAGGCCTGCCGGAAGGACTCCTCGCTGGCGCGCAGCGCCTGCTGCTCACGCTCCAGTCGGACCAGGGCGCGCTGCATGTTGGAGCGCAGCCGGGCGTTGATGACGGCGATGGAGGCCTGGGAGGCGTACATCGTGAGGGCTTCCTGCCCCCACGCGCCGGGGCGGCGCCCGCCGCGCGGCCGGTCCACCGAGATCACGCCGATCAGCTCGCCGTCGCCGCCGGACGCGTACATGGGCGCGTACAGCCGGTCGCTGGGGTGCCACTCGTCGGCGAAGCGGGGTTCGGGGCCCTCGGTGTGCCACTGCGGGACGTCGTCCTCCGTCAGCACCCAGCCCTCGGTGTGCGGAATGAAGTGCAGGTCGCCCCAGCGCTCGCCCATGGACAGCCGGCGTTCCCAGGAGGCGCGTGAGCCGACGCGGCCGGCGATGAGGGCCTCGGCCGCGGTGTTGCCCGCGAAGGCGGCGACGACGAGGTCGCCGTCCGGGCGGACCAGGTTCACGCAGGCGAGTTCGTACCCAAGGCCGGCGACGATGCCGTCGGCGACGGCCTGCACGGTGTCCGACAGACTGCGTGCCGTGTTGAGGTCAGCGACCACCCGGTGCAGTTGCCGCAGGGTCGCAAGACGGACGTACGGCTCCGACTCGGCCTCCATGGCCCGCTCCCCGAGACCTCGACAGCAACGACAGCAACTCCAGGCTTCTCATCGTCCGATTGCCTCCGCCACTGAATCACAGCGCGCTGCTCCCCCGGTACACAGGGTCAACAATTACTTCCCTCTGTGACTCAAGTCACAAGAGACTAACGGAAGTTGATGTTCCCCTGGTGGGAGCGCTCCCGTGCAGGCAGGAGCACCCGTGTGGCCGAAAACGGGCGGCGAACGGAGGGCGGCCAGAAGGTGTACGAGGGCCTTCGGGGAAGATCGCGAAGGGGGCACGGCGGCCCGGGACCTAGGTCCCGTCTGGTCCCTGCGCCCGATGTGCCGGAGGCATGGTCCCGCCTACCGTTGATCATGTGTTCCAGACGACAGAAGCCACCGCGCAAAGCCCCCTCCCGGCATCCGGCCCCGGTGTGATCCCCCATCCTGAGGGGGTGAGCGATGACGAGTTCCGTGCCGCGATGGCCCGTCTCACGGCGGGAGTGACCCTGGTGACGGCCCACGACGCGGACGGCGGCCCGCGCGGCGAGGACGTCGGGATGACGGCGACGGCCTTCATGTCGGTGTCGCTGGAGCCGCCGCTGGTGATGGTCAGCGTGCGCAACGGTTCCCGGATGGACGACCTCCTGGCGGAGCAGCCGCTGTGGGCGGTCTCGCTCCTGTCCGAGGGCCAGCGGCAGATCGCGGGCCGTTTCTCGATGAAGGGCCGGCTCAGCGACCGGCTGCTGTTCGCGGACATCGACTGGAAGCGGGGCGAGGTGTCGGGGGCGCCGCTGGTGGGCGGCGCGCTGGCGGCCGTGGAGTGTCGGACCGAGCAGCGGGTGGAGGCGGGCGACCACACCCTGGTCATCGGCCGCGTCCTCGCGGTGGAACTCCCCCACCAGGACGGCGCGCCGCTGACCTACTTCCGCGGCCAGTACCGCCACCTGAGCTGACCCCGGTCCGGAACGCGGAGACGGCCGAGTACCGTCACCTGGGCCTACCCCGGCCCCGAGCGCGGAGACACACGAGTGGGGAGACACACACGCCGCCACGGCCCGCACGCCGCCATACTCGCCACCGGCCCGCACGCCCCGCCCGCCGCCATCCGCGCCACGGGCCCGCACGCCCCGCACGCCGCCATACTCGCCACCGGCCCGCACGCCCCGCCCGCCGCCATCCGCACCCCGCCCCGCGCCCGAGCGGTCAGTGCCAGTCGCGGCCCGTCCTGCCGCCCTTCGTCCGGCTGCGCTGCTTCTTCTCGCGCAGCCGTCGCTCGTTGATGCCGCGCGGGACCTTCGTCGCCCGGCGCGGCCTGGGCGGCGGTGCGCTCGCCTCCGCGAGCAGCGACGCGAGCCGTACCGCCGCCGTCTCCCGGTTGCGCCACTGCGACCTGTGCTCGGAGGCGTGGACGGAGACGACGCCGTCGGCCAGCCGTCCGGCCAGCCGCTCCAGCGCCCGTTCCTTCCACACCTCCGGCAGCGCTTCCGTCCTCGCGAGGTCGAAGCGCAGTTCCACCCGCGTGTCCGAGGTGTTGACGTGCTGTCCACCCGGACCCGACGACCTGGAGAAACGCCACATGAGCTCGGCCTCCGGGAGGGAGACGGAGCCACGGATGATGTAGGGCCCGGACATGAGTCCATAGTCCCTGGTCATCACCCGCCCGTCACACCGTTTTCGCCACGGTTCGCCTCGCCGTGGGCCTTTCGGTTGCCTATTCGGCAAAGAAAGTAAAGAGAACCGCGCGAAGCTGGAACTTCCTGGGGCCCTGGCCGCGTTAGATGGGTGACGGTAGCTTCGGCACTCGTAACCGAAGCCCGCACACCACGAGGAAAGGGACATCCCATGGCAGTAAGCCTCAGCAAGGGTGGCAATGTTTCGCTCTCCAAGGAGGCCCCGGGCCTGACCGCCGTCACGGTCGGCCTCGGTTGGGACGTCCGCACGACCACGGGCACCGAGTTCGACCTCGACGCGTCCGCCATCGCGGTGAACCCCGCGGGCAAGGTCTACTCGGACGGCCACTTCGTCTTCTTCAACAACAAGGCGACGCCGGACCAGACCATCGTGCACACCGGTGACAACCGCAGCGGTGAGGGCGAGGGTGACGACGAGCAGATCAACGTCAACCTGGCCGGCCTGCCCGCCGACGTCGAGAAGATCGTCTTCCCGGTCTCCATCTACGACGCGGAGAACCGCTCGCAGAACTTCGGCCAGGTCCGCAACGCCTTCATCCGCATCGTGAACCAGGCCGGCGGCGCCGAGATCGCCCGCTACGACCTGAGCGAGGACGCCGCCACCGAGACCGCGATGGTCTTCGGCGAGCTGTACCGCAACGGCGCGGAGTGGAAGTTCCGCGCCGTCGGCCAGGGGTACGCCTCGGGTCTGACCGGTATCGCCCAGGACTTCGGCGTCAACGTCTGACGGACGCCCCCCGCCTGATCCTTCGAAGGCCCCGGCCACCGCACCTGCTCCCCGCGGCGGCCGGGGCCTTCGCCGCGCCCCAAGCCGCACGCCCCTGACCCGCACCCCACGCCCTGCCCCCCCGCCCCACCCCCCACCGCGCCCCCACAACTCCCCTTCATTGATCACCCGTTGACCGAATATCGGGCAGACTCCGTCACAAGTGGACCCTGAGCGGACGCTCTCCGGGCAAGAGAAGGTCAAATACTTGTGAGGCAATTGTTGGCACACCGTCAACTCTGTTCATTCGGTGTCACTCTCACATCGCTCAACCTCTTACCCCCCACGGAACGAGTGATGGAGAGCGCATGAACCCCCACAAGAGCTCTGTCCGCGCGTCCAGCAACACCAAGCGGGCCGCCGCCCTCGCCGCGGCCGCCGCCATGGTGGTCGTCGGAGTGCAGGCCGGTACCGCCACCGCCGCTCCGGAGAAGGCGCAGGCCCCCACCGCCTCCGCCGCCCCCGCGGCCTCCGCGTCGGCCGCCGCCCTGCGCGCCGGAGCCATCAAGTCCGCCCAGGTGAACGCCGGTTCGGCCGCCAGAACGCTGGGCCTCGACAGCGCCGAGAAGCTCGTCGCGCGGGACGTCATCAAGGACGCCGACGGCACTGTCCACACCCGTTACGAGCGTACGTACGCCGGCCTCCCGGTCCTCGGCGGCGACCTCGTCACCCATGTCGCCAAGAGCGGCGAACTGCGCAGCGTCGACCGTGCGACCGACGCGAAGATAGCCGTGGCGTCCACGACGCCCAAGCTCAAGGCGGCGACCGCGGGCGCCCGGAAGGTGATCTTCGCGGTCAGCGGCAAGCCCGTCCTCGCCTTCGAGTCCGTGCGGACGGGCACCAAGAAGGACGGCACGCCCAGCCGTCTGCACACGGTCACCGACGCCACCACCGGCAAGCAGCTCTACACGTACGACGAGATCGAGACCGGCTCCGGCGCCAGCATGTACAGCGGAGAGGTCGCGCTGAGCACCACCAAGGGCGGCTCGGGCTTCGACCTGACCGACGGCGAGCGCGGCGGTCACAAGACGTACGACCTGAAGGGCGGCCAGAGCGGCACCGGCACCCTGTTCACCGACGCCGACGACAAGTGGGGCAACGGCAAGGCCGACGACCCGCAGACCGCCGCCGTGGACGCCGCCTACGGCGCGGCGATGACCTGGGACTTCTACAAGGCCGAGCTGGGCCGCAACGGCATCGCGGGCGACGGCAAGGCCGCCTACTCCCGTGTCCACTACGGCAAGGCGTACGTCAACGCCTTCTGGGACGACAGCTGCTTCTGCATGACGTACGGCGACGGCATCGGCAACACCCACCCGCTGACCGCCATCGACGTCGCGGGCCACGAGATGAGCCACGGCCTCACGGCGGCGACCGCCAACCTGGAGTACGCGGGCGAGTCCGGCGGCCTCAACGAGGCGACCTCCGACATCTTCGGCACCGCCGTCGAGTTCTTCGCGAAGAACGGTGAGGACGTCGGCGACTACCTCATCGGCGAGGAGATCGACATCAACGGCGACGGCTCGCCGCTGCGTTACATGGACAAGCCCAGCAAGGACGGCCAGTCGCTCGACTACTGGGAGGCCGGCGCCGGGGACGTCGACGTGCACTACTCGTCCGGCATCGCCAACCACTTCTTCTACCTGCTGGCCGAGGGCAGCGGCGCGAAGGAGATCAACGGCGTGCAGTACGACTCGCCGACCAAGGACGGCTCGAAGGTCACCGGCATCGGCCAGCAGAAGGCCTACAAGATCTGGTACAAGGCCCTCTCCACCTACATGACGTCGACCACCGACTACCAGGCCGCCCGCGAGGCGACCCTGAAGGCGGCCGGCGACCTGTACGGCGCGGACGGCGCCGAGGCGAAGGCCGTGGCCGCCGCCTGGGCCGGGGTCAACGTCAAGTAGCGGGCACCTGGTCAAGTAGCCGGCACCTAAGTCAAGTAGCCGGCACCTGGCTCAAGTAGCGAGCACCTGTGCCAAGTAGCTGAGTTTCGCCAAGTAGCCCTCAGCCGCTGTGCGCGGACGGCTTGGCGTCGCCGTGCAGCCAGACGTCCCAGACCGCCGACAGATCCTTGTGCGTCTTCTTCTCGACGTACGAGGTGAAGTCGGCGGTCGACGCGTTCGTGTGCCGGTGGGTGGCGGCCCAGCCCTGGACGACCTCAAGGAAGGCGCTCTCGCTGCCGACCGCTTGGCGGATCTTGTGCAGGACCATCGCCCCGCGTTGGTAGACCGGGTCACCGGAGATCCGGCTCTCGTCCGGCGGGGTCGCGGGCGGGAACTCCCAGTTGTCGTCATCGGCGAACGCCGCCTCGAACTGTTCCTGCGCGCTCGGGCCGCCCTCGTCCTCCTCCCACATCCACTCCGCGTACGTCGCGAAGCTCTCGTTCAGCCACATGTCCCGCCACGTCTTCGGCGAGACGGAGTTGCCGAACCACTGGTGGGCGAGCTCGTGCAGCTGATCGCTCTCCAGGCTGTCCGTCCCCCCGTAGACCGGCTTGGTCTGGCTCTCCAGCGCGTAACTGACGTCTCCCTCCCGGGCCACCACCGATCCGACCGACGAGTAGGGGTACGGGCCGAAGTTGAGGACACACCACTCCATCAACTCGGGGATTCTGCGGCGCAGTTGCTCGCTCTCCTCGGCCACGGACGTCTCGGCCGCCGCGTACACCGGCACCGTGCGCACGACCTCTTCCTCGTCGTCGCCGAGTTCGGCGGGAGCCTGCCCCTCCCACACCTCGAACTCGCCCACGGCGAGCATCGCCAGATAGCTCGCCATCGGCTCGCGCATCTGCCAGTCGAAGGTCGTACGGCCGCCCTCCGTGCGCGGCGGGGTCCGCAACTCACCGTTGGAGATGGCTTTCTGCCCCTCGGGGACGGTGACCTTGATGTCGTAGGTCGCCTTGTCGGAAGGGTGGTTGTTGCCGGGGAACCAGGCCATGGACCCGGTGGGCTCGCCCAGGGCGAGCGAGACCTTCCGGTCATCGGAGCGCAGCCAGCCCTCCTTGTCGGAGTTGGCACTCGTGATCCTCGGCGGCGCCCCGGAGTACCGCACCACCGCCTTGAAGGTCTCCCCCTTCCGCAGGTCCCGCTCGGGCCGCAGCGTGAGCTCCGTGCCCGCCTGGTTCACGGCCGCCGCAGCCCCCTCGACCGTCGCGCTCTCGACCCTCAGCTTCGCCAGGTCGAGGTTGAACGCGCTCAGGTCCTGTGTCGCCCTGGCGGTGATCTCGGCCGTGCCCTTGAGGTGGTGCGCGGCCGGGTCGTAGTCCAGGTCGAGGGCGTAGTGGGAGACGTCGTAGCCGCCGTTGCCCGCCCTGGGGAAGAGCGGGTCCCGCAGGCCGTGTGCGCCGGGGGTGCCCCCGACGCCGCCGGTTCCGTCCGACGTACAGCCGGAAGCGGCGACGGCGAGGAGGAGGGCGGTGGCGGCCGGCAGGGCGACGCGGACGGGGCGGGAGCGGGCTGGGCGGGAGCGGGCTGGGCGGGGGCGGGCTGGGCGGGGGCTGCGGGAGGGCATCCGATGATCCTATGCGGCGATTTGCACCACCGGCCAGGACTGCTCAGCCCAGCACCGCGGACCCGGCCTGCTCAGCCCGTACCGCAGTCCTGGACTGCTCGGCCCGTACCGCGGACCCGCCCCGCTCAGCCCAGCACCGCCACGCCCAGCGGCCGTACGCCGGCCGGCAGCTTCCGCGTGCTGCCGCTGTCCAGGTCGACGGCCGTGATGCCGTCCCACCCGCCCTCGCGGGTGAAGCCCCCGGTGACGTAGGCCGTGCGGCCGTCCCGGGAGACCGTCACGTCCTCGTGCGGCCCGTCGAGCGGAACGACCCGCTCCGCACCCGAGGGGGTGCGAATGGTGAGCGAGGCCTCGTCGTCGTCGCCGGTGACCGGACCCGTACCGACGACGAGAAGGGTGCCGTCGGGGGTGAGCGCGGTGCCGTGCTGGTGGGTGTTGGCGGTCATCGGCTCGACGGTGACCCGCCCGGTGCGCGGATCGAGGACCGCGAGGCGTTCACCCTCGAAGGGCAGCAGAAGCCTGCCGTCGGAAGGGCGGACCGCCGCGTAGTGCGGCTTGAGCCAGGAACCGAGCCCGCCCTCCGTACCGTACGGAGCGACCTCCATGCGCCGGGCGCGGAGGGTGTCCGTACGCACGGCGGTGACGTCGTAGGAGTCGTGACCGGTCGCGTAGACCTCGCGGCCGTCGGCGGACACGTCCACGTCGAAGGGCCGGCGGCCGACCGCGACGGAGTCCACGACCTTCCGCGCCCGGGCGTCGATTACCTCCAACACCCCTCTCCCACCAGGTACGTTGACCCCGACGTACACCCGGCTGCCGTCCGGGGCGAGGGCGATACCCATGCCGCCGGCCCGGTACTCGCCCATGGTGGCGGGCCCGTCCGCCTTCGTCCGGTACGGGATCCGGCCGAGGCTCGTGCGGGTCCGGGTGTCGACGAGGGCGACGCCCTCGGCGGTGGCGACCCACGCCCGGCCGTCCTTGCCGACCACGAGACCGTACGGGGCGGTGCCGACCCGCACGGAGCCGACCGGCCCGCGCGCCGGGTCGACGAAGGTGACGGTGTCGGCGTCGAAGTCGGCGACGAGCAGGGTGCCCGCCGGGGTGGCGGCGGAGGCGGGCGTGGGCGCGGTGGGGGTGACGGTGGAGGCACGCGGGCCGTCGGGGGCGCTCTCGGCAGCACCGGCGCACCCGGTGGCGAGCACACCGAACAGCACGACTCCGAGCGCGACCCGCCGCAGGCCGGACCCGGCTCTCGACGCGGCACTCATCGCGGCACTCATCGCGGCTCCCGGAGCAGGGCGGCGATGCCGTCGAAGCCGCGCCGGACCGCGTGCTCCAGCGCGGTCGTGCCGTCCCCGTCCGGCAGGTCGGGGTCGGCCCCGGCGGCGAGCAGGATCTCCACGACCTGCTCGTGCGGGCGCCCGCCGTCACCGAGGATCACCGCCTCCAACAGGGCTGTCCAGCCGAGCCTGTTGACGTGGTTCACATCCATCTCGGTCTCGGCCAGCACGGCCCGTACGTAGTCCACGTGGCCGCGCTCGCTCGCCGGGATGACGGACACCCCGCCGAACCGGTTGGTCAGGGTCAGGTCGGGCCGCGCGGGCAGCAGCACGCGCATCATGGCGACGCTGCCCGTCACACCGGTGACCAGCCAGGCACTGTCCTCGCGCACGTCCTGCGCGTTCGGATCGGCCCCGGCCCCGACGAGCAGCCGGGCGGCCTCCACATGACTGCCGAGCGAGGCGAGCAGCAGCGGAGTACGCAGCTCCTCGTCGCGGGCGGTGACCCGGGCCCCGTCACCGAGGGCGTCCCGGACACCGTCGGCGTCCCCGCCCTTGGCGGCGGCGAGCAGACGCCGGTCGGCGTCGGGCGAGGGGGCGGGAGCGGGTGCGGTCATGCGGAGGCCTTTCCGTGCACTGTCCGTACGTACGGGTCGCACCGGGCGCACCGGGCGCACCGGGCGCACCGGGCGCACGAGGGTACGGACCCTACGTAGCTGTCGGGCATACACCTGCCGGGCGTACGGCTGACGGTCGTACGATTGACGGTCGTACGGTTGGCGGGCGTTCACCGGGCGGTCGTACATACGTACCGCTGTACGTGTACCGAGTGGGCGGGCGGCGAGGTTACTTCGCCAGCGCGGCCACGCCGGCCTGTGCGAACTTCTCGTCCTGGTCGCCGCTGGGCGCGCCCGCGACACCGATGCCCGCGATCGGAGCACCCTTGGCCTGGACCGGGGCGCCGCCCGCGAGGAAGAGGGTGTTGGGGATGTCCTTCAGGTTCGGGGCCTGGTCGAGGCGCTTGACGAGCTCGGAGGTGGGGGCGTTCCAGGAGACGGCGGTGTAGCCCTTCTTCACGGCCGACTCGGGCGACTGCGGGCCGGCGCCGTCGCCGCGCAGGGTGACGATGGTGTTGCCGTTGCGGTCGACGACGGCGACGGAAACGCGCTGGTTGTCCTTCTTCGCGGCGTCGAGGACGGCCTCGGCGGCCTTGGTGGCGGCGGAGACGGTGAGGTGGGTGGACTGCTGGAGGTTCCGGTTCGTGGTGTCGGCCTTGACGACACCCCGGGACTCGGCGGCCGGGGTGGCGGCGCCGGCACTCACGGCGCCGAAGGTACCGGCCCCGAGAACGGCGACGGCGGCGGAACCGGTGAGGACGCGGGTGCGGAGGGAGAGCTTGCGCATGGTGTGCTCCAGGGAGGAGAGGTGGGCGGGACGGGCCGGAGCCGGCATGGCTGCCGTTCTCCGTCTGCTCTCCAGCCTGGGCGAACCGAGGCCCGCCCACGGTCGACGCAGCGGCTCCTCCCACCGCCCCACCCGGCCGACCCGGGGGTCGTCCGATCGGCTGATGCGGGAATGCCCCACCCGGCCCAGGCTGGGTGCGCGAACCCCCTGCCGGCACGGGAGCAGCACGGTCCGGGGCGGGGACGGGACTGCCGGACGGGCGGGCGGGGATGGTCCGGCGGCGGCCGGGGCGGGGACGGGACTGCCGGGCGGAGACGGTCCGGCACCGGCCGGGGCGGGAGTACCCTCCAGCCCGTCCGGCGTCTGAGGACGCGCGGCGCAGCCGTGCACCGGGCGCAGCCCGGGACCCCCGCCCCCACCGGCCGGGGCGGGAGCACCCTCCAGCCCGTCCGGCGTTTGAGGACGCGCGGCGCAGCCGTGCACCGGGCGCAGCCTGGGACCCCCGCCCAACGCACGCCGACCGTGACCCGCCCCGGCTCCCCCTCCGAGCCCCGCGGCCAGCGGTTCAGGTGAAGGGGCGGGGAGGGGCACAATCCGCGAAGCGGACCCCACACCCGCACCCACTCACCCAGCCCCAGCCCCAGCCCCAGTCCCCAGTTCACCCCAAGTCCCCCACACAACAACACCCCCCACAACCCCAAAGCGGAGCGCCACGTGCCCCACGGCGACAAAGACCCCCAGGACCCCCACCCCCCTCACCCCCCTCACCCCTCCACCGAAGCCCCCCTCCCCCCACCCGACCCCGACGCCCGCCGCCTCGCCCTCGTCATGGACGCCGCCTTCTTCCTCCTCCTCGGCGCCTCCCTGGCCCGCTTCCTCCTCCGCCACCCGGGCGAACCCCGCACCCCGTGGATCATCGGCCTGAGCATCGCGCTCGCGCTGCTGCACGTCCTGCTGCACGTAGCCGGCCGCAACCGCCCCAGGGCCACGAGCCACCCCACCGGCACGAGCCACTCAAGAAGCGCGGGCCACCCAAAAAGCACGGGCCACCCCAAAAGCACGGGCCACCCCAAAAGCACGGGCCACCCCAAAAGCACGGGCCACCCCAAAAGCACGGGCCACCCAAAAAGCACGGGCCACCCCAAAAGCACGGGCCACCCCAAAAGCACGGGCCACCCCAAAAGCACGGGCCACCCCAAAAGCACCGCCCACCCCACCCTCGCCGCCGAAGTCACCCTCTGGGCCGTCCTCGTCGTCCTTGCCCCCAGCTTCGCCTGGTGCGCCGTCCCCCTGCTCTACACCGGTCTGCGCACCCTCCCCACCCGTATCGCCCTCGCCCTCGTCGCCCTCCTCACGGTCTTCGTCGTCACCGCCCAACTCCAGCTCTCGACCGACGGGTTCGACCCCAACCTGGTGCTCGCACCGCCCGCCGTGGCAGCCGTCGCCGCCGGTACGTTCGTCTACATGCAGCGCCAGGCCGCCCGCCAGCGCACGCTCATCGACGACCTGATCCGCACCCGCCGCGAACTCGCCGCCACCGAGCGCCGCGAAGGCACCCTCGCCGAACGCCAGCGTCTCTCCATGGAGATCCACGACTCCCTCGCCCAGGGGCTCTCCAGCCAGCAGATGCTGCTCCAGGCCGCCGACCGCACCTGGGACGCGGACCCGTCGACCGCGCGCCGCCACGTCCGTACCGCCACCTCCATCGCGGAACGCAACCTCGCCGAGGCCCGGCGCTTCGTCCACGACCTGGCCCCCGCCGACCTCGCAGCGGCCGGCGGCGGTCTCGAAGAGGCCCTGCGCGCGGTCGCCGCCCGCGAGAACGCCCGCTTCCGCGTCGACGGCGCCGCCCCCGCGGCCCCGCTCCCCGACCGCGTCCAGTCGGCCCTGGTCCGCATCGCCCAGGGGGCCCTGGCGAACGTTCGGGAACACGCCGAGGCGTCGACCGTCGCGCTGACCCTCACGTACCTTGATGATCAAGTGGTCCTGGACATCTCGGACGACGGCCGCGGCTTCGTTCCCGGTACCCGGCCGGCCGCCGGGGTGCGCGGGCACGGCCTGCCCGCCATCCGCGCCCGGGTCCAGCAGCTCGGCGGCACCCTGGCCGTCGAGTCCGCCCCCGGCGAGGGCACGGTCCTCTCCGCCGCGATCCCCCTGGAGCCCACCCCGTGACCCCCGCGACCGTTTCTCCCGTACGCATCCTGCTTTGTGACGACCACGTGGTCGTACGGGCCGGTCTGCTCGCGCTCCTGTCCAGCGAGCCGGACATCGAGGTCGTCGGCGAGGCGGGCAACGGCGAGGAGGCGGTGGCGATGGCGGCCAAGCTCGCGCCCGACGTCGTTCTGATGGACCTCCAGCTGGGCGACGGCATCGACGGCGTCGAAGCGACCCGCCGCATCGCCGGGACCGGTCCGCACGTACTCGTCCTCACCACGTACGACACGGACGCCGACATCACGCGCGCCATCGAGGCAGGTGCGACGGGCTACCTCCTGAAGGCCGAACGCCCCGAGGAACTCTTCGCCGCGATCCACTCCGCGGCGCAGGGCCGCACCGCCCTCTCCCCGCCGGTCGCGAGCCGTGTCATGGCGCAGATGCGCGGCACGGGCCGTCCCACCCTCACGGACCGGGAGTCGGACATCCTGGCGCAGCTGGCGCACGGGCTCGGCAACCGGGAGATCGCGCGGGCCCTGTTCATCAGCGAGGCAACGGTCAAGACCCACCTGGGGCGCATCTACGCCAAGCTCGGGGTGGACACGAGGGCGGGCGCGGTGTCGGTGGCGAAGGAACAGCGACTGCTGCCGTGAGGGTCCTTCGTACGGTCACAGCCTGGCGTGCTCACGGCCTGGCGTGCTCACGGCCCGGCGTGCGGTCACGGTCTGGCGTGCGGTCACAGCTCGGCGTGCAGTCACGGCATGTCGCGCGGTCACAGCCGGCGTGCGGTCACAGCCCGGTGCGGTCGGACGCCCGCACGGGTCAGAACTCACCCGTGTCCAGGTCGAAGCCGAGCGGCTCGGGCAGCGGCACCTTGCCCGGCATGTCGTACGCGACCCTGCTGGCGTACGTCTCGCCGGTCGGTTCCGTGCACAGCATGACCTTTCCCGCGTCGCGGTCGATGAGCAGGTAGACGGGGATGCCGGCGCGCGCATAGCCCCGGAGCTTGCGCACCCGGTCCCTGCCGCCGGTCGAGGCCGAGGTGACCTCGGCGACCAGGAGGACCGGGGACGGGTCGTGGAACTCCAGCGCGTCGTCGAAACTGCCCTTGGGCGCGACGACGAGGTCCGGCACGACCTTGCCGGTCGCGGAGGCGGCGGGGATGTCGAGGCCGACGCCGGTGTAACGCCCGAGCTGCCGGTGGTGATCGCGCACCTGCCCACTGATCTCGGACACGATTTCTTCATGCTCGCCATTCGCGGGAGGCGTCACGTGGATTTCCCCTTCGATCAATTCCACGCGCCAGCCCTTCAGGGCGACGGCGCTGAACACGTCGAAGGCTTCCTCGACCGGTACGGCCGGTACGACCGGACCGGTCGGCATGACCGGCCCGCCCGACACGACCGGCCCGGCCCCGCTCCCCTCGAACTCCTCGGACACCTCGGACTCGTCCTGGAACGGGTCCCACTGGGGTACGGGCAGTGCCATGGCGGACCTCCTTCGCGCAGCGCGACTCTCCCAGGGTAGGCCGACCGGACCGTCCGGAACCGTGTCGCTTCACTCGAACGTGTGAGCGGATACGTTTCTTCGCCCCGCCTCCGGCCGTGCGACCATCAGCTACGTGCTCGACATCGGTTACTCCCTCTCCCGCCGCTTCCCCGACCCGCCGCAAACGGACTACCGCCGTGCGGACGTCCGGTCGCTGCGGCACGACCTGTTCTGCGGTGACGTGTACCTCGCGGACACCAAGGCGGACCGGGAAGTATCCACAGCCTGGGGATGGGTTCCGGTACTCGACTTCGCGTGGGCGCTGTGCGACATCGTCGAGCAGCTCGACCAGGACCCGCGCGGCAACCGGTCCGCGCACCGGCAGTACGCCGAGATCGACTTCACCGAGTCCTCGGACCGCATGCTCTTCGAGCGGCGCTTCGGGTGGGTGGACGTCGAGGCGGATTGGATGCCGGTCGAGGAGGCACCCCTCACCTTCGGCCACCGGCTGCTGCGCCGTGAGGCCCGCGACTTCCTCCACGACCTGATCGCCGACCTCACCGACATGCACGACGGCCTCGCCGACAACCCGGCCCTGTGGACGCTCCAGGCCAAGTTCCCCCGCCTCGAAGCCTGACCCGCCCCTCCCGGGACCTCGCGAGCAGCCGTGCCGGGGGCGGGAGTGGGAGTGGGAGCGGCGCCCGCACGAACGCGGGGCACCGGGCACACCAGGCGCGCCTCCCTCACGCCCCCGCCTCCCTCACGCCCGAACCACCCGCGCCCCCACCTCCCCTACGCCCCCTCCACCCGCACCCCCGAACCACCCGCGCCCCCACCTCCCCTACGCCCCCTCCACCCGCACCCCCATCACCCCCGCGAAGACCGGCGCCAGGTCCAGCATCTGCGAGACCCCGATCACCGCCCCGCGCAGCCTCTCCGCCCCGCGGGCGATCTCCAGCGAAGCGACCGTCCGCAGGTCCACGTCCTTGAGCGTGGCCCCGCTCAGATCCACCCCCCGCAACGCGCAGTCGCGGAACTCCACCCGGTTCAGCGTCGCGTCGCCGAAGTCCGGCTCGACCAGCACGCACCCCTCGAAAATCACGTCCGTCAGCTTCGACCTGCGCAGGTTGAGGTAGTCGATCTTCCCGCCCCGGACCACCACCCGCTCCAGCACCGCCCCGTGCAGCTGGGTCCCGCCCAGTCGCGCGTCGACGATCTCCACGTCGCGCAGTGACGCCTCCGCGAGGTTCGTCCCGACGCCGCGTACGCCCTCCAGCACCGAGTCCATGACCCGCACCCTGCTGAGCCGCGTCTCGTCCAACGCCACCCCGTACAGCCCGCAGTCCATGAACCGGGCGCCGCGGCCCTCCTGCCCCACAAGGTCCAGGTCCCGGAACTCCAGGCCGTCGTAATCCCCTTCCGACTCCAGCTCCCCGTCCTCGAAGGGCAGTAGCTCCGGAAGCCGCACCTGTGCACGTCGTACCGCCGGGACCTGGTTCTTCTTCGCCTCACGAGCCATGCACCCCATGCTGCACCACGCCACTGACAAGGCGGCTTGCGGTGCTGAGGAGGGTGGGGGGTTGATGTCACACCCCGCCGTCCCCCACCCGTCATCACTCCCGAAGGCACCACCGAACCCGCTCCGGCCCGGGAGGCCCCCGTCATGTCCGCAGCAGCCCGCCCCGCCAACATTTCCACCGGGCCCGGGGCACCCGTCACCACCCTCACCGTCGTCGGCGGCGGTTTCGCCGGTCTCGTCGCCGCCGTCTCCGCCGCCGAGTCGGCCGCCGTCAGGTCCGGCCGCACCCGGGTGCACCTGCGCGAGGCCCATCACACCGCCGGCGGCCGGGCCCGTACCGCCGACGGTCCGTACCGCACCAACGAAGGCCCGCACGCCCTCTACTCCCGCGGCCCCCTCTGGGCGTGGCTCCGCCGGCGCGACCTGACCGGGCCCGTCGCCGCGGTCCCCGTGCGCGCCTCGCTCGGCGTCCGCTTCCACCGCGCCGGGGAGCTCCGCCGCCTGCCTCCCATGGCCGTGCTCCGCCTCGGCCGCCGCCCGGCGCACGAAGCCCCCGTGGACGCCGACTTCCACACCTGGGCGGCCTCCTTGATCGGCGAGCGCGACGCCCGGTACGCCGCGCACTCCATCGGGGTGGCCGTCTTCCACCACGACCCCGGCACCCTCTCCGCCCGCTTCGTGCAGGAGCGCCTGCACCGAGTGCTCGCGATGCCGCCGGAGGCTAAGTACCCGGTGGGCGGCTGGGGTTCGGTGGTCGACCGGCTGGTCGCCCACGCGGTCCGGCTCGGCGTACGCATCGACACCGGCTCGCGCGTGAGCACCGCCGAACTCTCCGCGGCCGCCGCGCTCGGCCCGGTGATCGTCGCCACGTCGCTACCGGCCGCCCGCGGTCTCCTCGCCGACGACACCCTCGTTCAGCAGAGCGGCCGGACCGCGCTGCTCGACCTCGGTCTGCGCGCCCGGCGGGGTGACGCGTTCATCGTCTGCGACCTGGACGCACCCGGCTGGGTCGAGCGGTTCACCGCCCAGGACGCGACCCTGGCCCCGCCGGGCGAGCAACTGATCCAGGCCCAACTCCCGCTCGCGCCGGACGAGTCGAGGCACGCCGGGATCGTCCGTGCCGAACGCCTCCTGGACCTCGGCCTGCCCGGCTGGCGGGAGCGCGTCACGTACCGCAGCGAGGCTCTCGCCGCCGGCCGCACCGGCGCCCTCGACCTGCCCGGCAGCACCTGGCGAGAGCGTCCTGCCATCGACCGAGGCAACGGTGTCTACCTGGCGGGAGACCAGGTCGCTGCCCCGGGACTGCTCGCCGAAGTGTCCTTCAACAGCGCCCTGGAAGCGGTGTCCCTGGCCCTGCGCACCCCACGGCACCACGGCACGAACTCGTCACGGCGCGACACTCGGACCCGCGGTTGACCTCGACCACGCTTGAGGCCGGAGGCTGACCACCGGGAAGCACGCACAGCGCCCAGAGGCGCGCCTCCCCCAGATGTCATACCTCCGCACGCATCCAGGAGTTGACCATGCACGCCGTCCGCCTCCATGCCTTCGGTCCCGCCGAGAACCTCACGTACGAGCAGCCCGGCCCCCCGGCAAGCGTGCGGCCCGTGCCCGCGCGTCGTAGCCACGCGCACACCCGCACACACACCCCCCCGCAAGCCACTCCTTGCCCCACCCTCCCCCCGCCCGCTAGCGTCCCCGCACCACCACCCCCCTGAGCAGCCAAAGCGTGCAGACAGGACGAAGGTCATCATGCGTAAGGCAAGGACCGACACCGCCAACGGAGGAATCTCCTTCTGGTACGCCGAGCAAGGCATACCCACCCCACGCGAGCCCCTGCCCGGGGACTCCACCGCCGACGTCTGCATCGTCGGCGGTGGTTACACCGGTCTGTGGACGGCGTACTACCTCAAGAAGGCGGTTCCGTTCCTCAACATCACCGTCCTGGAAGCCAAGTTCTGCGGCTACGGCGCCTCCGGGCGCAACGGCGGCTGGCTCTACAACGGCGTCGCGGGCCGCGACCGCTACGCCGCGCTGCACGGCCAGGAGGCCGCCACCCGCCTCCAGCGCGCCATGAACGACACGGTCACCGAGGTCGTCGACATCGCTGCCGCGGAGCACATCGACGCCGACATCCACCGCGGCGGCGTGCTCGAAGTCGCCTACACACCCGCCCAGTTCGCGCGACTGAAGGCCTTCCACGCCCACGAGGCCTCCTTCGGCGAGAAGGACCGCGTCCTGCTCGGTGCCCGCGACACCGCGGCCCGCGTCCGGGTCGCCGGAGTCGTCGGTGCCGGCTGGACCCCGCACGGCGCCCGCCTGCACCCGGCGAAGCTGGTCAAGGGGCTCGCGGAGACCGTGGAGGCGCTGGGCGTCACGATCCACGAGTCCACCCCCGTCACCGCCATCGAGCCCAAGCACGCCCGCACCCCGTACGGCACGGTCCGCGCCCCGTACGTGCTGCGCTGCACCGAGGGCTTCACCGCCTCCCTCGACTCCCAGCGCCGCACCTGGCTCCCGATGAACTCGTCCATGATCGTGACGGATCCGATCCCCGCCGCCCTCTGGGAGACCATCGGCTGGGAGGGGCGCGAGAACCTCGGCGACATGGCACACGCGTACATGTACGCCCAGCGCACCGCCGACGACCGCATCGCCATCGGTGGCCGCGGCGTCCCCTACCGCTTCGGCTCCAGGACCGACAACGACGGCCGCACCCAGGCCGCCACGGTGGACCTCCTGCGCGAGATCCTGGTCCGCTTCTTCCCGACCCTCGCCGGGACCCGCGTCGCCCACGCCTGGTCGGGCGTCCTCGGCGTGCCCCGCGACTGGTGCGCCACCGTCACCCTGGACCGTACGACCGGCCTCGGCTGGGCCGGCGGCTACGTCGGCTCGGGCGTCGCCACCACCAACCTCGCCGCCCGCACCCTGCGCGACCTCTTCCTGCAGGACTCGGGCCAGGGCGGCGCGAGCGACCTGACCACCCTGCCGTGGGTCAACCACAAGGTCCGCAAGTGGGAGCCGGAGCCGCTCCGCTGGCTCGGCGTCCAGGCCATGTACGCCGCCTACCGCGAGGCCGACCGCCGCGAACTCACCGGCCACAGCCCGGCCACCCACCGCCTCGCCACCCTGGCCGACCGAGTCTCCGGCCGCCACTGAGCCCGCACGTAGTTACGTAAGTGAGTAAGCAAGCAAGCAGATGAGGGGGCCGGGGCCGAGGGCCGGGGCCCGGTCACACGCCCCGGCCCCCGGCCCCCGGCCCCCAACAACCCCCGCCCACCACGCGGTCACCCCGTCACAGCAGCGCGTTGAACACGTTCCAGCCGGCGCCGACCTTCACCATCGGCCTGAACGGCGCGGCGGGGTTCCCGGTGCCCTCGTAGAAATAGAGCACCCCGCCCTTGTCCCGTGCGACCAGGTCCGCCCGGCCGTCGTCGTTCAGGTCGCCGGTCCCGGACAGGGCGGAGAACATCTGCCAGCCCTTGCCGATCTGGACCCGCGGCTTGAACGGGGCGCCCGCCTTGCCGGTGCCCTCGTAGAAATAGAGCATCCCGGCCGCGGTCCGCGCCACCAGGTCGCCCTTGCCGTCGCCCGTGGCGTCCCCGAGCCCGGTCAGGGCGTCGTACTCCTGCCAGCCCTTGCCGATCTGCACGCGGGGCCTGAACGGGGCCGCCTGGTTGCGCGTGCCCTCGTAGAAATAGAGCATCCCGGCCGCGGTGCGGGCCACCAGGTCGTAGTTGCCGTCCCCGGTCCCGTCACCGATGCCGGCGAGCGCGGAGTACTCGTTCCAGCCGCCGCCGACCTTCATCCGCTCGCCGATGTCGTCCCTGACGATCTCGGTGCCGTACGACCACAGGGTTCCGGCGGCGTCGCGGGCGACGATGCCGTTGCCCTTGTCCTCGGTGCTGAGCGGGCCCAGCTTGGCGAGCGCGGTGTAACCCTGCCAGCCGCCGACCTGCCACGGGTCGGCCTTGAACACCTGCGGCGCCTTGCCCGAGCCCCGGTAGACCCGCATGGTGCCGTCGGCCTCCCGGGCGAGCAGGTTGTAGCGGCTCCGGACGGGGCGCTCGCTCTGCACGGCGAACTGCCCGATCGTCTCCGGGTTCCCCCTGCCGAAGTTGTAGACCTCGTACGTGGCGAGGGCCTCGATCTTCCAGGCGGCCAGCCCGGCGGGGGCCTTGAGGGTGTACGTGAGCGTGTAGTCGCCCGGCTTGTCGACCTCGCAGGTGATCCCACCGCCGTCGGCCAGCGAACCGGTGCTGTGGTCACAGGTGGCTCCCGCGGTGACCGCGGTGGAGGTGATCTCCGGCGCCGGCTCCTCCCAGTCCCAGGGCCGCTGCCCGCCCGCGGCCTGGAACTGGATGCTCAGCGGCGCCCTGTCCACCGCGTGCAGGGCGAGGGTCTGGGTGACGGTGCCGCCGGACGGCAGGTCCGGGGCGGTGAACCTCATGGTGTTCTGCCCGACGTGCTCCGCCGACTTCACCGTCACCGTGCGCACGGCGTGCGTGCCGTCGACCGGCTTGGTCGCCGCGACCTGGGCGTCCTTGATCCCGGCCTCGACGCTCGCCCCGCGCGGCACGTACACCAGGCTGTAGTGCAGCTTGGTGTCGTGCGCGGCGTTCTGCGCGGCGTGCACGCGCGGGTACGGGTTGCCGTGGTCGCCGTCGACCGGACAGAGGTAGACGCCCTTGAGCGTGCCGGAGGCGTCGCACTCCTCGTCGACCTCGGCCGTGAGCCCGGCCGGGAGGCCGCCCCCCGCCCAGGCCGGGTCGTCGAGCGGCTTGCTGCTCAGGGCGTAGACGAACGTCCCGTCCGGAATTCCCTGGCTGGACCCGATCCCGAGCTCCGCCCAGCCGTCCCCCGGCTGCACGTTGATCTCCGGCCGGAAGAAGTCGAACGAGTACTCCTCGGCGGCAGCCGCAGGCCCGGCCAGCGACATCCCCGCGGTGGCGAGCAGCGCCACCGTCCCCCCGACAGCGACAAGTCTTCGCATGCGTTGTTCCTGGTGGTGAGTGGGCGGCATCGTGCTGCCGCGGCAACGCCAGGTGTCCCCCCATGGCGTGAGCGGAACGTACAGCACAGGGCCCCGGGCAGCTCACCCGGGGCCCTGCGCCCACTCGCTCGAAGAGCCCCCTATCGGATTCGAACCGATGACCTACGCATTACAAGTGCGTTGCTCTGGCCAGCTGAGCTAAGGAGGCGTGCGTCGAAGAGTCTAACCGGACCGCCCGCCCCCACCGCCAGCGCAATTCGCGTTGCGGGACTACTGACAGAACCGTGATCCCCGGGTAGCGTCACGGAACAGTCCGCCCACTGGACCAGACCATTCTTCCTTCCACTCGGATCGTCCGGCACGTTCCTGCCGGTAGAAGGGCAAGATCACCATGGCTACAGTCACGTTCGACAAGGCGACCCGGATCTACCCGGGCTCCACCAAGCCCGCCGTCGACCAGCTGGAGATCGGCATAGAGGACGGCGAGTTCCTCGTCCTCGTCGGTCCCTCCGGTTGCGGCAAGTCGACCTCCCTGCGCATGCTCGCGGGTCTTGAGGACGTCAACGGCGGCGCGATCCGCATCG
Organism: Streptomyces sp. NPDC091272; assembly: GCF_044757485.1. Classification (NCBI taxonomy): domain Bacteria; kingdom Bacillati; phylum Actinomycetota; class Actinomycetes; order Kitasatosporales; family Streptomycetaceae; genus Streptomyces; species Streptomyces sp. NPDC091272. Next base: position 116,655 of record NZ_JBIVVC010000004.1, on the reverse strand, counting down.
GTGACCGCGACGTCACGCACCTGCCGCCGAAGGACCGGGACATCGCCATGGTGTTCCAGAACTACGCGCTCTACCCGCACATGTCCGTCGCCGACAACATGGGCTTCGCCCTGAAGATCGCCGGCGTGAACAAGGCGGAGATCCGCAAGAAGGTCGAGGAGGCCGCGAAGATCCTCGACCTCACCGAGTACCTGGACCGCAAGCCCAAGGCGCTCTCCGGCGGTCAGCGCCAGCGTGTCGCGATGGGCCGCGCGATCGTGCGTGAGCCGCAGGTCTTCCTCATGGACGAGCCGCTGTCGAACCTCGACGCCAAGCTCCGTGTGTCGACCCGTACGCAGATCGCCTCGCTCCAGCGCCGCCTGGGCATCACCACGGTCTACGTCACCCACGACCAGGTCGAGGCCATGACCATGGGCGACCGGGTCGCGGTCCTCAAGGACGGTCTGCTCCAGCAGGTGGACAGCCCCCGCAACATGTACGACCGCCCCGCCAACCTCTTCGTCGCCGGCTTCATCGGCTCCCCCGCCATGAACCTGGTCGAGGTGCCGATCACCGACGGCGGCGTGAAGTTCGGCAACAGCGTCGTCCCGGTCAGCCGGGAGGCCCTGTCCGCCGCCGCCGACAAGGGCGACACCACCGTCACCGTCGGCGTCCGCCCCGAGCACTTCGACATCGTCGAGCTCGGCGGCGGCGACGCCGCCAGGTCCCTGTCGAAGGACACCAGCGACGCCCCGGCCGGTCTGGCCGTCTCCGTCAACGTCGTCGAGGAGCTCGGCGCCGACGGTTACGTCTACGGCAGCGCCGAGGTCGGCGGCGAGCACAAGGACCTGGTGGTCCGCGTCAACGGCCGCGCCGTGCCGGACAAGGGCACCGAGCTGCACGTCGTCCCGCGTCCGGGCGAGATGCACGTCTTCTCCACGAAGACGGGCGAGCGTCTCAGCGACTGAGGCCACCGCGGCTACCGCGGCCCTTGAGGCTGCCGTGGCCGCTGTGGTTGCCTGACAACCCGCTGAAAGGCTGGTTGCCTGACAACCTGCTGAAAGGGCCCCGCACTTCGGTGCGGGGCCCTTTCATGTTTAGGTACGACTGTCGACAAATACCCCGGCACACTGGGCATTTCGATACCCGTACGTCAACCCCTCATTCGAAAAGGAGCATCGAACCGTCCCCCATGAGGGTGACTGAATGTCGCCAAATCGTCACCGGCCGCTACGCTCACTCGCGTGACTCACACAGCCCGCCGCATCGGCCGAACTCTCGCCCTCGTACTGCCCGTCGTCCTGGTGCTCTCCGGGACCCTCGCCGTCACCCGCGTCCCGTGGGTGGCCGGCACTCCGGAGTCCCAGATCCTGACCGCGTCCGCCGAGGACGTCTCCTCCAAGGCCAAGTCCCGTGCTCCCCAGGATATTCTGCGCGACCGGCTGCTGGACGAACTTCAGGCAAAGGACCCCGGAACGGCCCTCACCCACCTCCAGCGTGAGGTCGAGCGCCGTCCGTCACTCGCCAAGCACTGCATGCAGATCGCGCGGGCGCTCGGCCGCGCGGCCGTCACGCACTACGGCCCCACGCGTGCGCAGTCGTACTCGCGGCCCGTCTGCGACACGTCGTTCGCGTCCGGCGTCGCGCACTTCCACGACTGAGCGCCCCGAGCGCGCGACGGACACGACCGAGCAACGCCAGACAGCGCTGACAGCCCTGCCCCTCACCGGCGGCGCGCCCCGCGCCGCATATCGTCCCCCGCATGACCTCCACTCCGACAGCCGCTCCCACGCAGGCCGTCGTCCTGGCCGGCGGCCAGGGCTCGCGACTGCGTCCCTACACCGACGACCGACCCAAGCCGATGGTCGAGATTCCCGGAACCGGGACCCCGATCATCGGCCATCAGCTGTCCTGGCTGGCCGCCGAGGGCGTCACTGACGCGGTCGTCTCCTGCGGCCACCTCGCCGAGGTGCTCCAGGACTGGCTGCACGCCACCGAACTGCCCCTGCGCGTCACGACCGTGGTCGAGACGGAGCCACTGGGCCGCGGCGGCGGCCTCAAGTTCGCCGCCCAGCACCTGCCGCACCCCGAACAGCCCTGGTACGCCACCAACGGCGACATCTGGACCCGGTTCTCGCTGCGCGAGATGGCCGCCTTCCACGCCGAACGCGACGCGACCGCCACCCTCGCGCTGGCCCGCCCCCGCATCCCGTGGGGCGCCGTCGAGACGGACACCTTCGGCAACGTCACCGACTTCATCGAGTCCCCGCCGTCCCCGTACCTCATCAACGCGGGCGTGTACGTCTTCTCCGCCGCCTTCACGGCGCTGCTGCCCGATCTGGGCGACCACGAGCGCACCACCTTCCCCCGCCTCGCCCGCTCCCGCAGCCTGGCCGGCTACCCCCTTCCGCAGGGCGCGTACTGGCGGGCCATCGACACCGCCAAGGACCTCACCGAGGCCGCCAAGGAACTCGCCGCACAGGGGCGTTGAGACGCCGGAAGGGCCCGGCACCGATGACACGGTGCCGGGCCCTCCAGGTTCCCCTCGCGGGTCCTCTCGCGGGTCCTCTCGCAGGTCCCCTCGCCGTGGCCGAGCAGCTTCCCTCGTGCTAGCCGAGCAGTCCGCCGATGACCCGTTCGCTGCCGCCGCCGGAGCTGGCGGCGCCGCCCGAGTCGCCGCCGCCGCCCGAACCGGAGCTGGAGCCGCCGGACCCGGAGCCCGGGCCGGGACCGGGGCCCGGTTCCGAACCGCCGGTGCTGCTCGTGCCGTTGCCGCCGATCGCGCCGCCGGTCGAGGTCGGTCCCGCGGTGGCCGTCGGGCCCGCCCCGGTCTCGGCGGGGCCGGTCTCCCTGGTGGGGGTGCGGCCGGTGGTGCCCCGGGGCCGGCTGGGGCCCGTGGTGGCGTTGGAGGTGGCCGTGGAGCGTGGGCTGCCGGAGGGCCTGGGCTGCACCGAAGGAGCCGTGGAGCCGCTTGCCGAGGGCCTCGGCGCCCGGCGCTCGGGGTCCTGCGTGGCCCGCTTGGTGCCGGTCTCCCTGGGCAGCGGCTGGCCCGGCAGGTGGTTGACCGGGTCGTCGTCGGGTCCCGGCACGACGACCTCGGCCGAGCGCACCGCCCCGCCGAGCACCGAACCGACCAGCAGCGTCAACCCGACGACCAGGGTGACCATCAGGAAACCGCGCCGCAGCACCCGCCGCCGCAGTTCCCACACCTCGCTGCGCGGACCCAGCGTGCGCCAGGCCTCGCCGGCCAGCCGGGAGTCCATCGAGTAGACAGGGGCGCCCGCGATGATCAGCGGTGACCAGGCGGCCAGATAGATGATGTCCGGCGCGTCGTACGCGGGCACGCTCTTCCAGCTGACGGTCAGCAGCAGCGCCGCCGACAGCAGCGTCCCGAGGACGCCCGCGACCCGCTGCCACAGCCCCAGGACCGTCAGCACACCGACGATGACCTGGAGGAAGGCCACACTGAGCCCGGCACCGACCGGGTGCGCGAGCCCGAAGTCCCGCAGCGGCTCGGCCAGCCCCCACGGGTGCAGCGAGTTGAGCCACTTGACCATGGAGCCGCGTTCGCCGCCGTCGAAGAAGACGGGGTCGCAGAGCTTGCCCATGCCCGCGTAGATGGAGATGAAGCCGAGGAACACCCGGAGCGGCAGCAGCACCACTCCGAGGTTCATCCGCCGGTCGGGGTAGAAGGTCTGCCGGCCACGACCGTCGGCCCTCCCCCGCCCGGTCTCCTGCTCCTCCGTCAGTTCCTCGTCGTCGTAATGCTGTTCATCCGTCTCGTACGTGTCGTACGCGCCCTCGGCCTGCCGCATCCTGGGCAGCATCCGGGTGTGCGGTCCGCCGTCCTGCCCGTCGCCGACCACCGGGTTCTGCACGGTGTCGTCGGGGGCGGGCCCCGTGCTCCCGACCCGCGGGATGAGCTGCGTCGCCCCCGCGTCGATTCCGTCGAGGCGGGGTGCGGTGGCGGTCGAGTTGCGTACGGCCTGCAGGAGTCCGCCGGCACCGGGATCGCCCGGCGCGGACTTCCCCGACCACACGACGGGCGCCCTGCGGCGTCCGGCGGCGGCTCCGGCCGCCGCTCCTGCCACCGCCCCCGCCCCGCTCAGAGCCGGAATCATCGCCGTCCGGTCCAGGGCACCCCGCACCGCGGCGGGGCGCGCGCTCTTACTCGGGGCGAGCTGCACGCGGAAGCTGGCGTGGTTGACGATGACCTGCGCCGGGTCGCAGGGCACCTTGACCATGCTCAGTGCGGGCTGATCGTCGAACCCGGGTGTTCTGGTGTCCACACTCATCTAACCGAGTGATGTGTGTTTAGGACACTGCCTTGACGGTGCCGATCTGTCCGAGACCCGTCAAATCCGGACGTACCGGGGGCCGGGGCGGCGGTCGTCGCACCGGACGTCGCAGGTCAACGCAGGTGGACGCGAACGGGCCCCGGAGGAATCCGGGGCCCGTCGCGCAGAAACGTCACTACTTCCGACGACGCGCCGTCTCGTAGAGGACGATTCCGGCGGCGACGCCCGCGTTCAGCGACTCCGCGCCACCGGGCATCGAGATACGGACCCGGTAGTCGCAGGTCTCGCCGACCAGGCGGCCCAGACCCTTGCCCTCGCCGCCGATGACGATGACGACGGGCCCGCCGAGCTGCTCCAGGTCCTCGACCTTGTGCTCGCCGTCGGCGGCCAGACCGACGACCGTGACACCGGCCTTCTTGTACTCCTCCAGCGCGCGCGTCAGGTTGGTGACGCGCGAGACAGGCGTGCGGGCCGCCGTACCCGCCGAGGACTTCCACGCACCGGCGGTCATGCCGGCCGCGCGCCGCTCGGGCACGACCACGCCGTGGCCGCCGAACGCGTTCACCGAGCGGATGATGGCGCCCAGGTTGCGCGGGTCGGTCACACCGTCGAGCGCGACGATCATCGGCGTCTCGTGGTTGTCGTACGCGGCGCTGAGCAGGTCCTCCGGGTGCGCGTACTCGTACGGCGGGACCTGGAGGACGACGCCCTGGTGGTTCAGGCCGCCGGTCAGCCGGTCCAGCTCGGGGCGCGGGGCCTCCATCAGGTTGATCTTGCCGCGCTCACCGGCGAGCTGGAGGATCTCGCGGACCCTCTCGTCGTTGTCGATGAACTGCTGCACGTAGAGGGTGATGGCGGGGACGCCGTCGCGCAGGGCCTCGTAGACCGGGTTGCGGCCGACGACCATCTCGGAGGTGCCCTTGACGCCGCCGCGGCGCGGCGCGGGGCGGCGCGTCTGGGCGTGCTTGGCCTTGGCGGTGGCGAGGCGGTTCGCCTTGTGCTTCTTGCGCTCGGCGGCGGGCGGGGTCGGGCCCCTGCCCTCCAGACCCTTGCGCCGCTGGCCGCCGCTGCCGACCTGCATGCCCTTCTTGTTGGACGTGCGTCGGTTCCTGCGTTGGCTGTTGCCGGCCATGACTACCTGTTTCCTTGTGGATCCGGCGATCCACATGGTGATGCAGATCGACTGTCGTGACGTAAATGAAGTGTGCCGCCCGGGGCTCCGGGCGGCACATCGGGAGGCCTGCCTCGGCCCGGTCCGGCAAGCCCCTACCGGGGCCCGAGCGTCCACCTCGGTCCGGACGGGCTGTCCTCGATGACGAGACCGGACTGCTGGAGCTGGTCACGGATGGCGTCGGCCGCCGCCCAGTCCTTGCGCTCGCGCGCGGACTGACGCTGGTCGAGTACGAGCCGTACGAGCGTGTCGACGACCCCGTGCAGGTCCTCACCGCGGTCGGACTCACCGGCCCAGTGCGGGTCCAGCGGGTCGAGACCCAGTACCCCGAGCATCGCACGGACCTCGGCGAGGCGGGCAATCGCGGCTTCCTTGTCGTCGGCGGCGAGCGCCGAGTTCCCCTGCCGCACCGTGGTGTGGATGATCGCGAGGGCCTGCGGCACCCCGAGGTCGTCGTCCATGGCGTCGGCGAACGCGGGCGGCACCTCGGCGGCGGGCTCGACGACGCCCCCGGCCTTCTCGACCACCCGCTGGACGAAGCCCTCGATGCGCGCGAAGGCGGACTCCGCCTCGCGCAGGGCCTCCTCGCTGTACTCGATGGCGGAGCGGTAGTGCGGGGTGCCGAGGTAGTAGCGCAGCACGATCGGGCGCCAGGTCTTGAGCATCTCGCTGACCAGGACCGAGTTCCCGAGGGACTTGGCCATCTTCTCGCCGGCCATCGTCACCCAGTGGTTGTGCACCCAGAAGCTGGCGAAGTCGTCACCGAAGGCCTTGGCCTGCGCGATCTCGTTCTCGTGGTGCGGGAAGATCAGGTCGATCCCGCCGCCGTGGATGTCGAAGGCCTCGCCGAGGTACTTGTGCGCCATCGCCGAGCACTCCAGGTGCCAGCCGGGCCGGCCGCGGCCCCACGGCGACTCCCAGCTGGGCTCGCCGGGCTTGACGGCCTTCCACATGGCGAAGTCGCGGGGGTCGCGCTTGCCGGTGATGCCTTCCTCGGCGGGCTGGCGCAGGCCGTCCAGCTCCTGGTTGGAGAGCTGGAGGTAGCCGTCGTAGGAGCGCACGTCGAAGTAGACGCTGCCGTCGGCCTCGTACGCGTGACCGCGCTCGATGAGGCCCTGCATCATCTCGACCATCTCGGTGATGTGGCCGGTGGCGCGGGGCTCGTAGGTGGGCGGCAGGCAACCGAGGGCGGTGTAGCCGTCGTTGAAGATCCGCTCGTTCTCGTACCCGATGGCCCACCACGGGCGGCCCTGTTCGGCGGACTTCACGATGATCTTGTCGTCGATGTCGGTGACGTTGCGGATGAAGGTCACGTCGTAGCCGCGGTGGGTGAACCACCGCTGCATGATGTCGAAGTTGAGGCCCGACCTGATGTGCCCGATGTGCGGGGCCGCCTGGACGGTAGCGCCACACAGGTAGATCGAGACACAGCCCGGGACGAGCGGGGTGAAGTCACGCGTCTGCCGGGCGCTGGTGTCGTACAGGCGAATAGTCACCTCTCAAGGGTATCGAGTAATTCCTGTGGTACGGGCCGTACCCCGCACCGGGACGGGGCGTCCCGGTGCGGGTCGCGCTCAGATGCTGCCGACGACCTTCCGGGCCCTGACCCGGACGACAACGCGGGGTCCGTCGTTCACGGAGGACGGGTTGAACTCGGCGTACTTCTTGCCGGTGTACTTGACGGCCAGCTCGTCGATGAGCTCCTGGCCGCCCTCCTGCGTCAGCTCGGCGGTGCCGCGGATCTCGGCGTACGAGTAGGGGTCGTCGAAGGGCTGCACGAGGACGGTGACGCGGGGGTCACGGCGCAGGTTCTTCTCCTTGCGCCTGCCGACCGTCGTGGAGAACAGCACGTCGTCGCCGTCGTGCTTGACCCAGACCGGGGACACCTGGGGGCTGCCGTCGGGCTGGATCGTGGCCACGTTGATGAAGACGGGGGTGTCGAGGAGTGCCTTGAGCTGGTCGCTGAGTGCGGCGGTCACGGGGCCGGTCCTTCCGGGGGTACGAGCGGATGGTGGTTACTACGTCTACCCCGCCTCCCGCCCGCCAAGGCGCAGGCAACGCGCGAGAAGTGCGCCGGCGAGCGGAACGGCCGCCAGAACACCCCACAGGAGTACGCCCCCGGAGGCGAGCAGCGTGCCGGTCGCGGAGCTTCCGACGAGCACCACCAGCCCCGAGACGGACGACAGCGCGCCCATCGCGAGGCCCAGGTGCCGGTCGTCGACGAGGTCGGGCACCAGGGCGCGGGCGGCGGGCACCAGCAGCATCTGCCCGAGGGTGATCGCGACGACGAGGAACGCCCCCGGCAGCAGCCCGGCGATCCCCTCCGGCCGCACCGGCACCGACACCGCGACCCCCACGAAGCCCAGCGCCACCACCAGCAACCCCGCGACGAGCGCGGTCCGCAGCCCCAGCCGACGGCCGGCCCACCGGGTGACGGGCAGCTGCACGCACACCACGAGCAGCGAGGACAGCGCGAACAGCCAGCCGAGCGCGGCCTGCGAGCCGGTGGCCCGCTCCACCTCGGCGGGCAGCGAGAGGTACAGCTGGTTGTACGAGACGAGGTAGCAGCTGTACGCCAGACACACCACCACGAACCCCGGGCTGCGCAGCAGCGCCCGCACCCCGCCGCGCCGGTGCTCACGGCTGTGCGGGGCCGCGCGGGCGGGCATCAGCCGCCAGTGCCCGGCCAGTACCGCCACGAACACCACCGCCCCCGCGAGGCAGGCGGCCCTGAACCCGCTGAACAGCAGCAGCGACCCGAGGAGCGGTCCGACGAACGCCCCCGCCTGCCCGGCCGCCGAGAACACCGCGAGCACCTGCGCCCGGGGCGTCCCGCTCGCCGCCTCGAACCGCACGGCCTCGCGCGCGGTCTCCGACTCGACGGCGGGCGAGAAGAGCGCGGCGGCGAACCCGATCAGCAGCACGGCGCCGACGACGGCGCCCGCGGACTCCGCGAACGCCAGCCACCCGAACCCCCCGATCCGCAGCACACAGCCCGCCAGCACCACGGGCCTGGGCCCGAACCGGTCGGTGAGCGCACCACCCACCACGAACAGCCCCTGCTGGCTGAACGTCCGCAACCCCAGCACCAGCCCGACCACCCAGCCGGCCATCCCGAGAGCACCGCCGAGGTGCTGCGCCAGATACGGCAGCACGGCGAAGAAGCCGACGTTGAAGGCGAGCTGGGTGCCGATGAGCAGCCGGAGGTACGACGGCAGACCCCGGATCTCGGCGACGGCACGGAGGCGGGAGGTACCGACATCCGCCTTGTGGGGGCGGCACTGAGGAACCGTCGGGTCCACCTCGGGACGGTCCTGGCGGGAGGGAGGCGTGCCGGGTTGTGGTGCGCCACTCATGCCCGTACCTCTGCCGGCTCCTCGTGCGGTGCCGGGATGGGCGCCGGTCGGTCCACAGGTGTGGATGTCCCGTCGCTCCGCCGACGGCCCGGGGTTCGTGCGCCCGCGACCGTTCCCCACAGCACGGCCAGCACGCCCAGTACCACCAGGGCTCCCGCGGGTGCCAGTACCGACCAGGGGGCCCGTTCCGCGTACGGCATGTTCTCCGCGAGCATCCGGCCCCACTCGGGGGCCGGCGGGGCCGCGCCCAGGCCGAGGAAGCCGAGGGAGGCCAGGGCGAGTGCGACGGCGGGGATGCGCAGCACCGCGTGCCGCAGTACCGGCGGGAGCACGCCGGGGGCCACGTGTCTGCGCAGGATCCAGCGGCCTCCCGCGCCCAGCGACTCGGCCGCCGCGACGTGCGGGGCCGCGCGCTCCTGGACGTACAGCGCCTGGGTGTGCGCGGCGAGCGGGGCCCAGGCGACCATCGCGACGGCCAGCGCCGCGGCTCCCGCGCCGGGACCCGCGACCCCCGCGACGAGCAGTCCCGCGACGATCGCCGGCAGCGCGTTGACCATCTCGGTGAAGCCGCCGCCGCGCGTGCCGGCCCGGCCCGAGACCAGTCCCGCCAGCACGCCCACCACCAGCGTCACCGCCGTCACCGCGAGCGCCGTCAGTACCGTCCGGCCCGCGCCGTGCCCGAGTCTGGCCAGCGTGTCGCGGCCCAGCGAGTCGGTGCCCAGCGGATGCGTGCCCGAGGGGCCCGCCAGTCTGGCCGTGACGTCGATCGCGTACGGGTCCCGCAGCAGACCCGCCACCACCACCGCGACGAAGACCACCGTCAGCAGCACGGCCGTCCACCGCACCGCCCGCCCGGCGCCCAGACGCGGCCTGACCAGCGCGGGCAGTGCGCCGTCGCGCAGCGCCGGGCCCGTCAGCAACCGCCCGGCCCCCCGCACCGCGAGCCCCGCCAGCATGCCCAGCACCAGCAGCACCAGCGTCGAGGCCTGCAGCACCGGCAGGTCCTGGGCGAGGGCGGCGGCCAGGGCGGTGCCGCCGAGGCCCGGGACGGCGAACAGGGTCTCGACCGCGACCGCGCCACCGGTCAGCCCGACCACCACGAAGCCGAACTGCGGGAGCACCGCGGGCAGGGTCCGCCGCAGGGCGTGCAGCGCCACCCGGCGCCCCGGTATCCCGCCCGCGACGGCGGCCTTGGCCCAGGGTTCGGCGAAGGCCGCGGGGAGCGCGTCGTCGACCAGCCGCCCGAGCAGCGCCCCGGCCGGCACCCCCATCGCCACGGCGGGCAGCACGACGGCCGGGAAGGTCCCCCACCCGACGGCCGGGAACCATCTCAGCTGGACGGCGAACACCGTGGCGAGCATCGCCGCGACCAGGAATTCGGGCAGTGCGGCGAGCGCGGCACCCGGCACGCCCGCGCGCGTCCGTACGATGCTCCGCCGCGCCCCGAGCCGCAGGGTCCGCAGGCAGAGCAGTGCCGCCAGCACCACGGCCACCAGCAGCGAGCAGCCCATCAGGGTCAGCGAGACGCCGAGTGCGGCGCTCACGTCGGCGACGGGCGCACCCGACACCCACGACGTGCCGAGGTCGCCGCGGGGCAGCCCGGCGAGCCAGCCGCCCAGTACGTGCAGGGGCCCGCCGTCGAGACCGGTCTCGGCGCGGATCGCGGCGAGCGTCGCGGGCGTCGGCGGCCGGTCGGCGTACCGCGCGTGGAGGATCGTCAGGGCCGGGTCGTTCCTGGTCAGCCAGGGCAGCAGCCCGACGACCAGGACCACGGCGAGCAGCGCCGCGGCCCTCCCGGCGAACCCTCGCAGCCTCATCCGATACGGGTGTCGGCGGTGACCAGCGTCCGCTCCATCGGGTCGAGCGAGACGCCTTCGACGCCCTTGCCGACCCCCTGCACGAACCGCTCGTGCACCAGTGGAACCACCGCGTCCGTGCCCAGCACGGCCGCCTCGGCCTTCATCTCGGCCGCCTGCCGGGTGGCGGTGTCGACGGCGGCGACGCTCTTGGCGACCGCCGCGTCGACCTTCTTGTCGCAGAGCTGCGAGATGTTGAAGGAACCCGAGCAGGTGAAGTCGCTGGCCAGGTAGGAGGAGGGGTCCCCGGTGTCGAGCAGGGTGTTGCGCGGCAGGATGAACGCGTCGAACCTGCCGCCCAGCGCGTCCGCCTCCATCTGCGCGTAGTCCCGTACGACCTGACGGACCTTGAACCCGGCCTTCTCCAGCTGCTGCTGGACCGCGGTGGCGACCTCGGGCAGCTCGGGCCGGTTGGTGTAGGTGGCCAGGACGATCTCCCCGGCCCGCGCGACCTTGTCCCTGGGCGCGGCGGCCGCCCTGCCCTCGACCGGCACCCGCTGTCCGGCGGCCCAGGCGACCCCGGGCCCGAAGAGGCCCTGCGCGGGGTCGGCGCGGCCCTCGTAGACACCCTCGACCAGCGCCTTGCTGTCGATGGCCGCCCGTGCGGCGGCACGCGTCGATGCGTCCGCGAAGGCGCCCTTCCTGGTGTTCAGGTACAGGCTGTTGGTCCGCGCGGTGGGCACCTCACGGACCTGGTCCTTGGCGAGGAGGGAGGCCTGGGAGACCGGTACGTACTCGGCGATGTCGGTCTGTCCGGCGCGCAGCGCGTTCGCCCGCGCCTTGCCGTCGGCGACGAACTTGACGTCGACGCCGGGCGCCTTGGCCTTCGTACCCCAGTAGGAATCGTTTCTGCTGAGGGTGGCGCTGACCGCGCCGGTGAGCTTGGAGAGGGTGTACGGGCCGGTGGCGTGCCCGGCGGGGTTCACCTTGCCGCCCGTGTAGGCGCCCGCCGAGAGGATGGCGAGCGAGGGGTTCGCGAGCCGCTGGGGCAGCAGTGGGTCGGCCGTCTTCGTGGTGATCCGTACGGTCTGCGCGCCGGTCGCCGTGGCCTCGATGTCGGTGTCGCTGAGGACGCGCGGCTTGGGCGACGCCTTCTCAGCGGCGCTCAGCGCGCGGACGACGGACGCGGCATCGACGGGCTTGCCGTCCTGGAAGACGGCCTTGCGGAGGGTGAAGGTCCAGTTCTTCTCGCCGTCGGGCTTCCACTCGGTGGCGAGCGAGGGAAGGGCCTCGCCGTTCTTGCCGAGGGAGGTCAGGCCCTCGACGACCGCGAGCCGGCTGAGGGTCACCGCGTCGTCGCCGTACGGGGACATGGCCTGCGCGGGCGGGAAGGCGAGTGCGACCCGCAGCCGGCCGCCCTCGCCCGCGCCCGACGCGCTGCCGGAACCGCCGCCCGCGCAGGCGGTCGCGGTCAGGGCCAGCGCGGCGGCCGTTGCGGCGAGGGGCAGCGCGCGACGCCGCCGGGAGGAGCCGGCTCGACCGGCGGACATGGGACGGCTGGAGGACATGGATCGACCCTACCTGAAAACGATTGTCACCTAGCGACCGGGCCGGCGGCGGGCCCCGCGCCCACCGGCAGCTCGAAGTGGACGATGCCCTGGCCCCCGCCGGGCAGCTCCCGCTCGTCGCAGACCTCGGTCGCGAGTGACCGCCAGAACGGCTCGGCACCCGGCACGGACGGATCGGTGTGGAGGTAGACCGACTCGTACCCGCCGGCCGTGACGACAAAGTCGCACAGTTCGCGCACCAGCGCGCGGGCAAGTCCGTGCCGCCGGTGCTCCGGGCGCACATAGATCCGGCAGAGCTGGGCGGTGCTCCCGGAGGGGAACCGCTCGGCGATCCACCCGGGGTTGGGCGGCGACTGCGGGCCCTGGTCACGGACGGCGCCGGTGGCGACGATCTCGCCGTCCTTCTCGACGACGAGGAGGCTGCGCCGCTCCGGGCGCAGATACGTTCCGTCGAGGTCGATGATGTCCGCGTGCCAGCGGGGCACGTAACCGGACCTCAGGTCGCGGTAGACGGTGTCCAGCATGACGGCCCGCGCCCCGCCGACGTCCTCGGCGGTCGCGGCCCGCAGTACGTAACCCGGGCCGAGGAGGCGGCCGGACTGCCGACCAGGAGTACGAACCTCAGTGGTCACCGTCACCGCTTACCTCCACTTGCGCCACATCCGTGCGACTCAAGCGTACGTGCGACCGGTGCGCAACAACGGAACGGGTGCTTCCGCCCAGGCGGGCCCGCGCCACGGGGGCTGAAGCCCTCGAAGACCAGCTTCACGGAACGAGGGTTTAGGCCCCCGGAACACCGGCCCCACGGCTCGGGGCTGCTTCAGACCCGGTAGACCAGCGCCGTCGCGATCGCCGCCAGTCCCTCGGCCCTGCCGGTGAGACCGAGTCCGTCACTGGTCGTCCCGGACACCGAGACCGGCGCCCCGACGGCCGCGCCGAGCACCTTCTGCGCCTCCTCGCGCCGCTTGCCGACCTTGGGGCGTACACCGACCACCTGCACCGCCACGTTCCCGATCTCGAACCCCGCGGCCCGTACGATCCGGGCCGCCTCGGTCAGCAGCGTCACCCCCGAGGCCCCGGCCCACTCGGGACGTCCGGTGCCGAAGTGCGCGCCCAGGTCGCCGACCCCGGCCGCCGAGAACAGCGCGTCGCACGCCGCATGGGCCACCACGTCCGCGTCGGAGTGCCCGGCGAGCCCGAACTCCTCGTTCTCCCAGTGCAGCCCGGCGCACCACAGTTCCCGCCCGCGCTCGAAGGCGTGGATGTCCGTCCCGATCCCGACCAGCGGAACGAGCGGCCTGCCGCTGTTGTCCTCAGAAGCCATCGTTGGCCCTCCTGCGTGCGAGTACCGCCTCGGCCAGGACCAGGTCCAGCGGCCGGGTCACCTTGAACGCCTCCTCGTGCCCCGGCACGACCACGACCGGCTCGCCCAGCCGCTCGACCATGCCGGCGCAGTCCGTGGCCCCCTCGCCCGCAGCGGGTGCGGCGCGGTGCGCGCGCACCAGGGTGGCCCGGTCGAAGCCCTGCGGGGTCTGCACGGCCCGCAGCAGTGCGCGCTCGGGCGTCGCCACGACCGGCTCCGGCCGTCCGCCCGGCTGCGGCGTGACCTGCTTGACGGTGTCGGCGAGCGGCAGCGCGGGCACCACGGCGGGCGCTCCGGCCCGTACCGCTTCGACCACCGCGTCCACGGTGTCCACCGGGACGAGCGGACGTGCCGCGTCGTGCACCAGTACGACCGTGATGTCGTCCGGCAGCGCTTCGAGCCCGAGCCTCACGGACTCCTGACGGGTCTCGCCGCCGGGCACGACCAGGCAGGCGGTGCGCTCGGGCAGTGCGTGCTCGTACTCGTCGAGCAACGCCTTGACCTCGCCCGCGCCGTCCGCCGGGGCCACCACGACCACCAGCGAGACGGCTCGTGAGGCGGCCATCGCGAGGACGGCGTGGATCAGCATCGGGGTCCCGTTGAGGGACCGCAGCGCCTTGGGGGCGCCCGGCCCGAGCCGTATGCCGCGGCCCGCGGCGGGGATCACCGCGGCGGTACGGCCGGCGGCTCCGTGGGGTGCGTGGATCTCTTCGGCTGCCATCGGCCTCTCCGGAGGTTTGTCGACTCGCCCGACATGGGTATGGCCTCAGCTAGCCGGACGCGACGCCCTGACCGGACCCTTCCGTGACAGTCGGCCGGGGTGGCGCATCGGTACCGGGGGCAGGGCAGCGGCAAGGCCCACCGCACGCGGGGATGATCTTCGAAGTTAAAAAGATGCCGCGGTCTCCGCCGGCCGACTGCGGACACAGTCAGCCGACGGACACCGCGGCATCCAGAAAAACAAATCAGCGCACACGCCGGGTGACCGGCATGTGGAGTTACGACGCGAGTACCTCGTCCAGCAGGGCCTCGGCCTTGTCCTCGTTGGTGTTCTCCGCGAGAGCCAGCTCGCTCACCAGAATCTGGCGCGCCTTCGCGAGCATGCGCTTCTCGCCGGCGGAGAGACCGCGCTCGCGCTCACGACGCCACAGGTCACGCACAACTTCAGCGACCTTGATGACATCGCCAGAGGCGAGCTTCTCCAGATTTGCCTTGTAGCGACGGGACCAGTTCGTCGGCTCTTCTGCATACGGTGCCCGCAGCACCTCGAAGACCCGGTCCAGACCGTCCTGCCCGACCACATCGCGTACGCCGACGAACTCCGCATTGTCCGCCGGGACACGAACCGTCAAGTCGCCCTGGGCGACCTTGAGCACCAAGTAGGTCTTGTCCACGCCTTTGATCTGGCGAGTCTCAATGGCCTCGATCAGCGCGGCCCCGTGATGGGGATAGACCACGGTGTCGCCAACCTTGAACGTCATGTGACAGGTACCCCTTCCGTGGCTATCCAGAGTAACACGGAAACTGCTTGTTCTGAATGGCGTTTCCGCAGGTCAGGGCATATCTCGGGGCTTGACAACTACAACAGGAACGTGCTGCGGCAGCCTTGCGGAAGGCGGTATTCGCAGGTGGGAGCGGCTCTGCGGGCGAAGAGAAACGCGTACGGTACACGCACCAAAGAGCCCCTCGCGAGGGCGAGAAGTACCGATTTGTCGGGTTCCATGAGGTGAACTTCGTCTACTCCGTTCGGCGATCGCTCACCCGTACGGCGGCAATCGCGGCAATCCCCGAATTGATCACCGGTTCACCCGACGGGGGGCGCCGACTTCACCCACGGCGGGGGGGCGACTTCACCCACGGCGGGGGCGGCGACTTCACCCACCGGGGACGGCGACCGGGGCCGCTTGATCAATTCCGCGGTGCGCCCCGCATTCCCCGGGCGATATCCACGGGCCGCGCCGGGCCGAACGTTTCGCGCCATTGAACGCTGTACGAAATCACGCCTTCGTACGCGCCCCACGCCCTCGCCGTCCACGAGCGGGGCGTGAGCGGGGGCGGGTCGGGTGCGGACGCCGGTCGGCGGCTCGGTAACCTAAGCGCGCATTAAGCATGCAGAACGTGCACGCCGTGCAGTCCGCCCGTCCGTAACGTCCTAGGAGTTGCCGCCGCCGTGAGCCGCAGCCTTCGACGCGGCGCTCTCGCCGCTTCCGCCCTCGCGTTCTCGATCGTCTCGCTCGCCGCCTGTGGTGCAGGCAACGACGCCCAGACGCTGGAAGTCAAGCCCGACAACGCTGCGATCTCCGTCGACAACGGCGAGATCAAGATCCAGAACGCGACGGTGATCACCCAGCCGCGGGAGAAGGCCAAGGGCAACGCGGTGGGCACCGGTCCCGCGGTCGTCGCCGCGACGGTCTTCAACAACGGTGGCAAGCCGCAGACCATCGACGCCATCAAGCTGGGCGGCAGCAGCGCCCAGGTGAAGCTCACCCCGGCCAAGGGTGCGACCGGCGGCGCGGCGGGCAAGATCACCGTGCCGGCCGGCGGCTCCGTCGTCATCGGCGGCAAGGACAACGCGTCCGCGGTCGTCGAGAACGGCCGCGAGGCGGCGCAGAACGGCAACGCCCAGCCGGTCACCTTCAGCTTCAGCCAGACCGGCAACGTGACGCTGCGCGCGTTCGTCGTCCCGGCCACCGGGCACTTCGAGGGCTTCGGCCCGGAGAAGGTCCCGACCACCCCGTCGGGCGCGCCGTCCGCCTCCGCGACGGGCAGCCCGACCGGCACGCCGACGGGCACCCCCACCGGCCCGGCCCCCTCGGGCACCCCCGGTACCCCGCTCGGCGGCGCGTCGCCGGGCACGACCGCGCAGACGGGCCACTGAGACACCGGACGCACGAGTGGGGCCCCCCCCGCAAACCGCGGGGGGCCCCCCCGGGGGGGGGGGGGGGGGGGTTAGGGGGGCACATGTGGCCCCCGGCCCGCCCCCCGGCCCCGGAGCGGGGGGGGCCCCGGGGCGGGGCGCGCTG
>NZ_JBIVVC010000004.1:0-100091 GCF_044757485.1 Streptomyces sp. NPDC091272 | reverse complement strand
CCGCTACCCCGCGGGGCGCCGGGCCGCCGGCCACCCCCGCGCTCCGGGGCCCCTGAGCCCCCGGACCCAGCCGGCCGCCCCCGCCGCACCCCGGGGGGGCCCCACTCGTGCGTCGGGGCGGGTCGTTTACGGCTCGAACTTGTAGCCCAGGCCGCGCACCGTGACCAGGTAGCGCGGGGCGCCCGGGTCCGGCTCGATCTTGGCGCGCAGGCGCTTGACGTGGACGTCGAGGGTCTTGGTGTCGCCGACGTAGTCCGCACCCCAGACCCGGTCGATGAGCTGCATACGGGTCAGCACGCGGCCCGCGTTGCGCAGCAGCATCTCCAGCAGGTCGAACTCCTTGAGCGGGAGGTCGATCTTGGCCCCGGAGACCGTGACGACGTGACGGTCCACGTCCATCCGGACCGGGCCCGCCTCAAGGGCTGCCGGAGTGACCTCCTCCGGCTCACCTCTGCGGCGCAGTACGGCGCGGATACGGGCGATGAGCTCGCGGGAGGAGAAGGGCTTGGTGACGTAGTCGTCGGCCCCTATCTCCAGGCCCACCACCTTGTCGATCTCACTGTCCTTGGCGGTCACCATGATCACGGGAACGTTGGAGCGGACCCGCAGCTGGCGGCAGACCTCCGTACCGGGCAGGCCGGGCAGCATCAGGTCGAGCAGGACGAGGTCGGCGCCGTTGCGCTCGAACTCGTCGAGGCCGTCGGGGCCGGTGGCCGCGATCGCCACCTCGAAGCCCTCCTTGCGGAGCATGTAGGAAAGGGCGTCGCTGAAGGATTCCTCGTCCTCGACGACGAGCACTCGGGTCACGGAAGGACCTCCGGGGCAGGGGTGTTCTCACGGATGGGGGTCTTGGCCTCGTACGTTTGGTGCGTGCGCGGGTCCGTCTCGTGCGTGCGGCGGTCCGTCTCGTGCGTGCGGCGGTCCGTCTCGTGCGTGCGCCGGTCCGCGGACGGTGCGACGGCGTTGTCGCGGGCGTCCTCGTCGTCGAACTCGCCGACCGCGTCCACGTCACCGGGGCCGACGAGGGGGCGGCCGGGGGTGTGCTCCACCCGGGCCTCCCGGACCGAGCCCGCCTCGGGCAGCCGCAGGGTGAAGGTGGAGCCCTGTCCCTCGGAGCTCCACACCGTGACCTCCCCGCCGTGCGAGGCGGCCACGTGCTTGACGATGGCCAGGCCCAGGCCCGTACCTCCGGTGGCACGCGAACGGGCCGGGTCGACGCGGTAGAACCGCTCGAAGACACGGTCGCGGTCCCGCTCGGAGATGCCGATGCCCTGGTCGGTGACGGCTATCTCTATGAGGTCGCCGCCGGGTGCGGGGACCCGGCGGGCGGCGATACCCACCCGGGTGCGGGCCGGGCTGTAGTTCACGGCGTTCTCGACCAGGTTGCCGAGGGCGGCGGCGAGCTGGCCACGGTTGCCCCAGACGTGCAGGCCCGAGGTGCCGCCGGACTGCATGGTGATCTGTTTCGTCGACGCGGTGTGCCGGCTGCGGTCGATGGCCTCCGCCACCAGCTCGTCCACCCGCACCGGCTCCGAGTCCTCCAGGGGGTCGTCGTTCTGCACCCGGGAGAGGTCGATGAGCTCCTGGACAAGCGAGGTCAGCCGGGTGGCCTCGATCTGCATCCGGCCGGCGAACCGGGTGACCGCCTCCGGGTCGTCGGAGGCGTCCATGACGGCCTCGGAGAGCAGCGAGAGCGCGCCCACCGGGGTCTTCAGCTCATGGCTCACATTGGCGACGAAGTCGCGTCGTACCGCTTCGATACGACGTGCCTCGGTCAGGTCCTCCACCAGGAGGAGTACGAGGCGCGAGCCCAGCGGCGCGACCCGGGCGGACACCGCGAGGGCCTCCCCCCTGCCGGTCCCGCGGCGTGGCAGGTCCAGCTCCACCTGCCGTATCTCGCCGTCCCGCCTGGTGTCCCGGGCCATGTGCATCATCGGCTCGACGGCCAGCTTTCCGCCTCGGACCAGTCCCAGCGCGTACGCGGCGGAGCTGGCCTTCACCACGTTGTCGCTCTCGTCGAGAACGACCGCGGACGAGCGGAGCACGGAGAGGACGGTGTCCACCCCGGGCGGCAGCGTCGCGCTCACCTCGGTCCGCAGGGCGGACCTGGTGGGGCGCTTCTGGTCGCGCTCGCTCCAGCGGAACGCCAGCATGGCGATGATGCCGGTGCAGAGACCGGCCATCGCTGCTGCTGCGGCGACCGCCGCGTTCACGTCCATGTGCACAAGGTTATGCCTGGTCACCGACACAGCCCCAAGCGAATGGGTGCCGCCTCGAACGTTCGTCGCCCAGAGTTCACCGAGGGGACGGGATTGGTTCACTTGGTCGGCCGGAACCGGACGCGTACCCGACGGATGGTGGGAGCGTGGGGACCGGAGCCCCGCCAGACCCCGGAAAACACCGCTGCACCCCTCACCGGAAAGTGCCGCTCTCAGGAAGTAGGAACCCCATGCGGGACGCGTACCACGAGGAACTGGACTCGATAGGCGAGGACCTGGTCGAGATGGCCCGCCTCGTCGGCTCGGCCATCGGGCGCGCCACGACGGCCATGCTCGATGCCGACCTCAAGCTCGCCGAGAGCGTGATCGCCGCCGACCAGAAGGTCGACGACCTCCAGCACGACCTGGAGGCGCGCGCGATAGCCCTTCTCGCCCGCCAGCAGCCGGTCGCAACCGACCTGCGCATCGTCGTCACCTCGCTGCGGATGAGCGCGGACCTGGAGCGCTCGGGCGACCTCGCCCAGCACGTGGCGAAGCTGGCCCGGCTGCGCTTCCCGGCCACCGCGGTGCCGCACGACCTGCACGCCACGATCCTGGAGATGGGCCAGCTCGCGCAGCGCCTGATGGCGAAGGCGGCGGAGGTCATCATCACCAAGGACGTCGACCTGGCCCTCCAGCTGGAGCAGGACGACGACGAGATGGACCTGCTGCACCGCACGCTCTTCCAGCACCTGATGGACGACCGCTGGCGGCACGGCATCGAGACCGCCGTCGACGTCACCCTGCTCGGCCGCTACTACGAGCGCTTCGCGGACCACGCGGTCTCCGTCGCCAAGCGGGTCGTCTACCTGGTGACGGGCGAGCACGCCGACGAGATCCAGGCGGCGCAGGAGACGGCCGCCCAGGCGTAACCGCGCAAGCCCGTGCAGGGCGCAGCAACTCCCGTGCTTCCGCGCGCTGTTGATGCGCCCGCCGGATGGGCATGCAATGGGTGAGGGGCCGCCGTTCGGCTGCGCCCCTGCCGTGCCTTCGAGGAGGACCCATGGCTCTGCCCACCCCCACCGCCCCCGCGGTGACGTCCCCCACCGGCGGGACGCTCTCCTGCGGCTGCGGCTCAGGCTGCAGCTGCGGCTGCCAGTCCGGCGGCTCCTGCCAGTGCGGCGGCGGCTGCGGCTGACCACCCGCACCACGACGAGCAGGGGCCCGGTCCGACCGCGGACCGGGCCCCTCGTCGTACGGGCGGGGAGGGTTACTTCTTCTTGCCCTGGGTCTTGCGGGATATCTCGCCGACCAGGGTTTTTGCAGGGGGGAAGCTGATCGCCTGCGGGTGGGTAGTCGCCACTGGTCGTCATCGGGTGCCGTTGAGCAACCTCGGACGGCCCAGAGACGGCCCAGGAGCGGCCCGTCCCCCGCTCGCCGGGACGGTCACTGACGACCGATGGGAACCTCGTAAACGATCTCGCACAGCGCTGCGGGAAGGACGATGTCCGCCGTCTCTACGGGGCGCCCCTGATCGCTGTAGTAGGTCCGCTTGATGTGCGTCACGAGAGCGGATTTCTGAATCCCCAGGAGCGAAGCTTCCTCGGCGGTCGCCAACCGCGGCTCCGGCTGCTCGACGGCGTGGCTGACCGTGACGCCGATTTCCGCCATGCGGTTGACCACTCCTTGCCCGGCATGCGGCCCGCCCTCCGGGAGGACGACAAGGGTTCCGGCGGTGAGGTCGTACGGCTCCCAGCTCGTCGACAATTGCACGGGCCTGCCGTCGGCGAGGAACTCGTACATGGTGCGGACGCAGAGGTCGCCTTCGGCGACACCAAGGCGCGACGCAATGTCTGCGGGGGCCGGCACCTTGGCATCCGTCCGACTCTCCCAATCGCTTTGCCTGCCCACGGCTTTCATGTCGGCCCGGAAGGGTGACCCTGTCGGCTGCTCGCGTGCCGACGATCGCACCACCCGTACGCGCGGTCGGGGCTCGGCGACGTAGGTGCCCGACCCGGCACGGCCCTCCAGCACGCCTTGGGAGATCAGCAACTCCTGCGCCCGGCGGACCACGTTCTCGCCTACGCCGCATTCCTCGCCGATTTGGGCGCGGGAGGGCAGGCGATCTCCCGGCTCCCACACGTGCTCCGCGATCCGCTGCCGGAGGACATCGGCGACGCGGAGATAAGGCGACTGCTCAGGCATATGGAAAATCTAGTCCACTAGCTCTAACCTAGTTAACTAGCTTCACTGAATGTGATCGCTGGTGACGGAGGCTGCCCTGTGCCCGCTTCGGGAGTTAGTGCGGCGGCCATCGCCGCCCGGCTGTCGGCCCTCGGGCTACCTACGCGAACGGAGGAACACCCCCGGCACACGTCGGTGGAAACGGAGGTGCCCGACGGGCTCTCCGCCGAGTCGTGGCGGGAGGTCCTGGACGTGGTGGCTGAGGCCGACCGATTCGGGCTCCTCGCCACCAGCTTGAACGGCCGCACCTTATGGGCGGTCGTACGCAAAGCGGTCCCCACGACGGGCGATGTCGGGGGACCGAGCTATCAGCGATAGGAGCTGAACAGCGTGCTCAACCGTATCCGCCGTGCCTTCACCCTCACCAGGGCGCGGAACTCCTCAAGCGGCAGACATCGGCGTGTGCTCACGCCTTGCTGCCCTCCGGCGTCCCCTCCCGCCTCCCACGGATCCGTTGGCGGGCCGACTCTCTTTTTGGGCCGAGCAGCCTCCGGTGCGCCGAGCCACCGACACCGGCTCCCGGGGGAAGATGTCGCACTCGTCCGACCGTACGTGTTGGCGTCAGAACGACGTATCCGCGCACGCTCGATGGTCATCATCATCACCCCTCACCTGCCGTCGGTGGCCTGGCCGTTCCTGGCTGGAGGCCACTGATGCTGGCTCGTCGACAACTGCCCATGTCGGATACCCCGGCCGTCCCTTACCGCTCGACCGCTTGCAGGATCGGTACACACTCCTCCTGCACGGAATCTTCCCCGGCCCCGATACCAGCTGACCTTCCGGTGATCCGCGAAGCGTGTGACTGCCTGTGCCACTCGTTTGCCGGCCCGGCTCTATCCACGGAGGTGACGCAGTGAGCGCCTGGATCGCCGGCGGCGCGCTGGCTTCTAGCGTTGAGATCACCGCGGCCACCGTCCAACGCGGCGATGTCATCCACCTCGGCGGCCATGCCTGCCGGGTGGGAGACCTCTTCCAGCTTCCTCAGGGAGCGAAGCAATTGGTCTTTGAATCGGGCGAGTTGCTGACCATGCACGCGCGTACCCGGTTCGTCGCCGTGCGCATGCTGAGAAGGCGGTGACTAACCGGATGCGCTCACGTCACCACGACATCGCCGACGACCTCCGGCAGCAGATTGCCTTGGGCGGGATCCAGCCCAGTGAACGCCTACCGTCCGAAGCGGACCTTGCCACCCGGTACAGGGTCAGCACAGTGACCCTGCGGAGAGCTCTCGCCATTCTGCAGGGGGAAGGCCTTGTCGAGAAGATCCACGGCAAGGGCAACTTCGTTCGTCGCCCTCACCGCAAGATCTTGTACGTCGGCGGCTGGGGCACCCTGGACCCGTTGACCGCCGCCGAACCGGAACTGCGCGTCACCATCCGCAGCACCACCATTCGAGCCCAAGCGCACCTCATGACCCTGCTGAAGGTTCCCACGGGCAGCCCCATCGTGGAGACCACCTGCGTCAGCCACGAGGGTGAGTCGCCGCACGGCCTGGCTCGCATCTACATGCCGCGCGATCTGCTCCCGGCCGGAGTGCTCGACGACGACTCCACGTGCCGAGATGCATTCAAAAGATTCGCAGTCCTCGGCCCGCCGCCGGTCACTCTCCGGGAGACGGTGTGCGCTCGCCCTCCGACGCCGGACGAAGCGTCGGCCCTCCGGATCGGCTACGCGTCGGTCGTCCTCTCCATCACCCGCATCGCCACCGACTCCACCGACCGCGTCGTCGAAGCCACGCTCCTGGCGTTTCCCGGAGATCGCGTAGACGCCGTCTTCACCACCCACCATGGGCCCGACAAGAGGCAGGATCCAGGATGACAGCATCGAACGAACTGCGGCTTCTCCCGTGGTCGGGGCCGGACGGCAAGTCCTGCTACCTGAGTACCGACGGCCGGGGCGGCTACATGTCCCGTCTAGCGGACAACATCGAAGCGGTCCAGCTCGGCTCGGCGGCCGAGCTGCTGGAGCAGGCTCACGGAATCCTCGACGATCAGGATGCGACCCTCGAGGATATGCAGAGCCTGGCCAAGGAGCTGACGGAGGCTCTGCGGAATGTTCTCCGCGTCGCAACCAGCCGCGGACATCTCTTGGCGGTGAGCGAACAGCGTGAGCCCGCTTAATGATCGACGCCCTTGCTGATCTGTACAACACCAAGAAGTCCGCGGCTCTGACCAGATCCGAGCCGTGGACTCCTGGCGTCGACTGCCGACTTCGATGGGCTGCCTAAGGACACGGCGCAGTCGTGTTGCCGGACCACCCTTGGCTGCTGTCGCCACCTGATTGGAGCCAGTCCAGAGATCTCCCAGTCAGCTTCGGAATCACCCTTTGGCGCGACTCGTCATAAGTGGCGTACATCACATCCGCCAGATCGTCGCGCGACTACCTTCAAGAGCCTGATAGCCTCAATGGTAGGTAGGGATGCGAGGCCGAAGAGGCCCGTTTCGGCTCATGACCGTAGGCATCCACAGAAGAGGAAGGTCCGGGTTCGAGTCCCGGCTGGTAGCTTAACCGGTAGAGCGTCCTCTTTTCCACTTCACCAGCCTGCTCTCTGCATTGCCGAGTTCAACTCAGCTTGGGACAGATTGAGTGGGCGGTAGTTCGTGTTCAGAAATCCAGGAAGTTTTCTCTTCCTCTGGGAAATGTGTTTGAGCGCCGCATGCTCGACATCAAAATCTTCCAAGGCTATGTCTGCCCATGTTGCGCGAGCGACCGTATCTCTGAGTAGGCAGTTCATTTCTTGCGAAATGCGTTTGGTGACGGCAAGGGCAAGAATCAACTCGCCGTGTGAAAAGGTCACTGGAACGCCGGCGCTAATGCGAAGCTGTGGGTGCTTCCCGGTGACTTTGATCCATTGACTAAGAGCGCTCGACCCGAGTTTCGTGGCAGACTTAATCAGGCTTGGCTGAGGCATTCCACCAGCGTGGATGACTGCGTTTCTCATTTTTCGGATCAGATGAAACTGCTCCATAGAGTCCTGAGGAAGTTTCTTCCCCATTTTCTTCTCGAAAACGCCGTGCATCGAATATGCCTTTGCTCCGTCGGCCTCGCTCTGAGTCATCTGCCCTGAGCGAATGAGAAGACCGAAACAGGTCTGCACGAAGTCTTCGTGAATCGCCAATGCATATGGAACCGCCATTGCACTGAGGTGCTTCTCAGCCTCGGCCAGCAGCGACTGAGCGCTGGCCGTGGAAAGGTTCATGCGCTTGATGTGGGGCACTGCTGGAAAAATCTCCGGCAAGAGGCGCGTGCTGCCCGCGGTTAGGCGCAGCATATTTTCCGCTAGGCGAGATCCCGCCAATAGTGCCATTATTGCGTCACTGGCATGAATTCTGTCGTTTTCATATGCGCGGTATTCAGGAAAGTGAACGACGCTCAAATCGCCTCCCGGGATTCATTCAGCCACAGGTAGTCCCCTGTCCCGATAACTCCGTCGAACTGTGGGACGCTGAGGGAGTCACTGAAGACCGCATACTCCACGCCCAGGTGGCGCACCTGGGCGCTGTGAGAAATTTCGAATTGCATGCAGCGATGCCTAGAGTAAAGATCCTCCGTAATGCGGGCTTCGGCATCGTAGGTAAGAAACCACTTGATCGGAGTCTCGCTCAATACTGAGGAAAGTTCTTGATGATCTGAAGAGCTCAGGGAATCCATATACAAGCGATCCCCTTGTACAAGATAGGGAGGGTCTACGTAGGCAATTACGTCATGCCCAAGCTCGGCGAGGCTGCGAATGTGATCTCGCCCATCCTGTTGTGTCAATGAAACCTTGTCTCTGTACTTTCCCAGAAACTCTATGCGCTGCGCAAGGGCCTCACGATTAAAACGGGCATCGATCTTCCATTTCCCCGCCTGCTCAAATCCCCCAATTGGCCGAGCGCGCAAGATGCCAGACCGGTTACATCTGTTGAGGAAAAAGGTTGCGAATCCGAGCTCCAGGTCATTTTTCCCTAGTGGGGTTGAATATATGGCGGATTCCCGTCGCCAAGCTTCGATGGTGACATCGGCGTCGCGAATCATAGAGGCGAACTCGTTGCTCATCTCAAATACGCAGCGCCAGAAGGCGGCGATGCCAGGATCTGCGTCATTCAAATGAATTCGATCTACTGCGCCGTCCACAAGGAGTTTTAACGCGGCACCAGCCCCGCCGCAGAATGGCTCCGCATAGTGCCTTGGTCGCGGCTTCTGGGCGCCGATGAGTCGGTCAATGTAACCAGCCAATCGAGCCTTTCCGCCAGGGTAGCGAAGCGGACTGATGTATCTCGTCACTTCTGGTTCTCTCCCAGGAAAGCGTCAATTTTCACCAACATTGGCGTATAGACGGCGCTCAATCTAGTCACGTCGATAATCATGGGCTCTACAGCCCACTGATGCATGAAAGCGTGAAGGTTTTTAACCGAGAGTGCTCCATCATTCTGGGACATACGACGGGCCTCATCCAGTTCGCGATCACTACTCTCGGGGTCAATGTGTGATAGCGCCACACGGATTCGGTCGCGCAATTTGTCTTGCCTTCGTCGCCACCCCTGCCTCTCAGCCGCTTCCGTAACGGTAATGTCAATCACCGCACGAATCATGATTGCCGCTACGTTTGGGGATTCCGCTATGGTAACCCTTTTAGCCTCGTTGAGAACCTTTGCGGTTCGTGAGCTGACATTTCGCAGCACGACGTTCTGAAATACCCGCTTGTCCTCGCTCGGCCGTTCAGCAGCAGGCTGTTTCGGCGGCTTAGATTCCGCCGATGTGATTGTTTTGGTAGGACGCTGCGGAGTGGTTTTGTTTTCCTCGGCCGCTGCTGCCAAGTGGGGCTGTGCGAGGCGATCGGAGTTCTGAGGCAGATGCTCTTTTATGGCGCCAATGTAATCGCGCCGCTGTTCTTTGCTCTTAATTAGGGACACCGAAAGGTGAGATGCAAGATCGGAAAAGATCTTACGAATTGAGCTCCGCATTACCTCTGGTGTATAGTCTGCAAGGATGCCATCCTCGGTGAATTCGATCCCGAGGGAGTGGCGAATTTTCGGATCACTGAGTACTCGGGCCAACGTGGTAAGGCGAGTTGAGCGTACCTTCTCGACGTTCGCAAGGAATTCCTGATCATCCCCATACCAGGCAGTTACTTGGTGAATGAAGCGGAGTGCTCGCTCGGATGGATTCTTTTTCTTGGCGTAGCGAGTTACTTGTTCATGATTCCACCGGACAACGCCTACGCCATGGTTTTCACCTGTGTGTCGCAGAACGATCCAATGACGTGCTGCTTCTCTACTGGGTGAAACTACACAGCGTACTGTTCGCGGGATCTTATTTCGGTGTCTGCGCGCGACAATTCCTATCTGCTGTCGAATCCCAGGATCTTCGACGAGGCTTGGATCCAGTAACGCTTTGAGAGCTGAAACTCTTCGATTCCCTTCGATGACCACCATGTCGCCTTCTTCCTCTACGACGATGGTCAGCTCGGTCGGGTTGAGTCCTTCTGTAGCGATGTCTTGAGCCAGGTTCACCCACTTTTCAGAGTCCGCGGACACGAGGGCTGTGATCGCCTCGCGCGTCGTTGGTGTAGGTACGTCGTGCCGAGGGTTCTGCCTGTCGAGGCTCAGGTCCGTGACCGCGAAGTCAATCTGCTCCATGGTGATGATGTTCTCATTTGGTTCGCCAACTCCGGTAGCGATCTAGCAAATTTGACTGACCAGTGCCCCGGCTGAGGCGGAGCGGGTTTGGCCGGTGTCCTGCCCGGTTTGGGGTCGAGCATGATCAGGGGGCCGTACGCTGGCCGGCAACTCGGGCAGGCTGTGATCCTGCCCGGAATTTGAACGAGTGGCCCCCTGGTCTTGCTCGACACGGGACCCGAACCGGGGAGGTGGCTAAAGCCGTGGAGCCGACCGCCCCAGCCACAGAGGGTGTCTCCTCACTTCACGCCCGCAGCCGCCGAGCGCGCCGCCGGGCGCGGCCAGCCGGGGCGGAGACAGGAGGCAGGCCGCGCCGCAGAGGCGGCGCGCGCCCGCGCCGTGCGCGGGCCTTGATGAAGTAGGGAAAGTTCTATCGGATCGGTGTCAGGTGCTTGCCGTCATGGCTTCGCACATGGGGGCCGTTCCCGTCGAGTGCGTCCAGCAGCCGGACCGCGTAGACCTCGGCCATCCACTCCGCAACCTCTTCGGGCGTGAGCCAGCCGACCGCGGTCGATTCGCTGGACGTCCGCTCGCTTCCGCCGGCGGGCTTGCAGCGGAAGACCAGGGCCACGATGCCGCGGGTGGTGTTCTTGTAGACCCCGGTGAGCTCGTCCACTTCGACGTGGATGCCCGTCTCCTCCAGGACCTCACGCCGTACGCCCGTCTCCGGGGCCTCGTCGAGTTCGAGTACGCCGCCGGGGAGCTCCCAAGTGCCGTTGTCGGCACGGCGGATCGCCAGCAGTCGCCCGTCATCGCGCACGACCACTCCGGCTACGGACACGGAGTGGAGCGGCGTTGACGTGCTCTCCTGCGCACTGTTACTCATGTACAGGAGCATAGGAGGAAGAGAAGGACTATGGAAACAGCAGTAGGAGGTGGGAAGTCCGTACCCCGGTACGTGCAGATCGCCGAGGAGATCGTCCAGCAGATCCGCGTCGGCATCCTTAAGCCCGGCGACATGGTGCCCAGCGAATCGGAGCTCGTGGAGCGCTACGGCGTCTCGGGCGGCACCATCCGAAAGGCCATGGTGGAGGTCCGCGCGAGTGACCTCGTGGAGACCCGCCAGGGCAAGGGGTCCATCGTGAAGGCCCGGCCACCAGTACGACACCGGTCCTCGGACCGCTTCAAGCGCTCGCACCGGCAAGGTGGCAAGGCCGCGTACCTCGCCGAGTCGGAACAGTCCGGGGCGAAAGCGGGCGTCAGCGTTCTCTACATCGGCCCGATGGAGGCTCCGAAGGACATCGCGGAGCGGCTCGGCGTCCCGGCCGGCACCCAGGTTCTCGCTCGGCGCCGCCTCTATTTCCGGAACGAGACTCCCGTGGAGACGGCCACCTCATACCTCCCGTGGGACGTCGCGAAGGACATTCCCGAGCTGTTCGCGAAGAACCCCGGCGGTGGTGGCATCTACGCCCGGCTCGAAGACCGTGGGCATGAGTTCGCGGAGTTCGTCGAGACGCTGCAAGCTCGGTTGGCGACCAAGGCGGAAGCGTCCGAACTGGCCCTGAGCCCCGGTGCTTCAGTGGTTCACCTGATCCGTGAGGCGCGGACGACCGAGGATCGCGTCGTGGAGGTCTGCGACACCCTTATGGCGGCTGACCAGTTCGTTTTCAGCTACCGCATCCCCGCCACCGACTGACGCCCACTCAACTCCCCGCAGCCCGCCGTGACTTCTTCGTCTCGGCGGGTTGACTCATGTACAGGAGCGATGCACTCTTCTTCGTGTCACTCATATATATGAGTGACAGAGTCGAGCACCTCTAGAGGAGTGATCCGCTGTGCGTACGATCCCCGTCGACACCTCCGCCGCGTCCGTGATGGTCGCCAAGCCCCCGCAGATCAAGGTCAAGGACCGCCGTACCGGCGAGATCGCCATGGACACCGAGAGCGGCGCGAAGCTCATGACCGTGGACGTGATGTTCGCAGCGAACGACGAAGTGGAGATCCTTTCGGTCACCGTCCCCGAGCCGGGCATCTCCGGTGAGCTGATGATGGGCACGCCCGTCGCCGTCACCGGCCTGATCGCCCGCCCGTGGGAGAACGAGTTCAACGGACAGAAGCGGCACGGCATCGCCTTCCGCGCGGTGGCGGTCACCTCGCTCGCCGCCAGTGCCGAGAAGCCCAAGGCGGCTTGATCATGACCGGCTTCCTGGTCACGCTGCTGCTGGTCGCCGTCACCGCAGTGATCCTGCGGTGGCAGCGTTCCGCCTGGTACTGGATGACCTTCGGTGTCACCTTCGCCGCGCTGAGGGTCGCCCTCCGGTACACCTCGGTCATGGACGCTTGCGGGCTGACCGTTCCGCCCGCCCGCTGGCGTCTCTCCCTCGCCCGGATGGCGAACCGACCCGTTCCCGCGTCGCGGGCCCCGCGCATCCTCCGTCTCCGGCCGACCCGTACGGGGCTGGTGCTGCGTCTCAAGCTCCGCCCCGGTCAGGATGCCTTCGATGTCGCTTCGGCCACCGACCGCCTCCGGCACTCCTTCGGGTTGTACGGAGTCACCTCCCGCGAACTCCACTCGGGGGTGGTCGAGTTACGGATGACCGGGTACGACGTCCTCCGGCGGGTGCAGATGCCCGCCAAGACCGACCGCGCACCCATGCGCATCCCCGTCGCGCTGCGCGAGGACGGGTCCGTCCACTACCGCGACTACCGGGCCGTGCCCCACGGGCTGACGCTCGGTGCGACCGAGTCGGGCAAGTCCGTCTACCAGCGCAACCTGGTCGCCGGCCTCGCATCACACGACGTCGCTCTCATCGGGATCGACTGCAAACAGGGCGTCGAGCTCTTCCCGCTGGTCCGGCGCTTCTCCGCCCTCGCCGACAACCCGGACACCGCCCTCGACCTCCTCGAAACACTTGTGCAGCACATGGAGGACGTCTACCAGCTCATCCGTGCCGCCCAGCGCATCACCGTCGACGTTCCGGACGCCGATATAGCCGCCGACATCTGGGACCTGCCCGCCGACATGCGCCCTACTCCCGTCGTGGTCCTGGTCGACGAGGTCGCCGAACTAGCGCTCTTCGCCACCAAGGACGAGGAGAAGCGCCGGGACCGAATCGTCACCGCCCTGGTCCGCCTCGCCCAACTCGGCCGCGCCGCGGGCATCTACCTGGAAATCTGCGGCCAGCGCTTCGGCTCCGAACTCGGCAAGGGCATCACGATGCTCCGGGCCCAGCTCACCGGCCGCACCGCCCACCGCGTCAACGACGAGTCCAGCGCCAACATGGCCTTCGGAGACATCGCCCCGGACGCCGTACTCGCCGCGATCCAGATTCCCACCGATGTCCCCGGCATCGCCGTCTCGGGCGACTCGACCGGTGGATGGGCCCGCATCCGCGCACCGCACACCTCCCTGCGCCAAGCCGTGAACATCTGCAACCGGCACGCCGACCGCACCCCGGACGTACCCGCCCTCGCGGCCTTCCGGCCCGCCGTCGCCCCGCTGCCCTCGGCCACCACGCCGCTCACCAAGGCCGCGCCCACCACCGCCTGACCTCTCCGCACACCAGTCGGCGCGACCGTCCCCGCGCCAGGTCCCTACCCGTCCCATGCCGAAAAGGAGAGGTCCGCGATGGTCCGTCCCAAAGTCCGCGTGGATGCCGTACTCGTCCAAGCCGTGATCGCCGGAGCGCTGTCCTTCGCACACCTCCACGACCTCGCCGCCGCTGTCGGGCAGGACGGCTGGAAGGCATGGGCCTACCCGATCAGCGTCGATCTGCTCCTCGTCGCCGCCTGGCGTCGGCTGCGGAAGGACGGCCCGTCCCGGCTCGCCTGGTGCTGGTTCCTGATCGCGCTCGTCGCCTCCCTCGGCGCCAACGTCGCCACCGCCGGGTTCCTCGATCTCCAGAATCCTCCGGCCTGGCTGCGCTTCGGCGTCGCCGGATGGCCCGCCCTCGCCTTCCTCGGCGGGACGCTCCTCGCCCACACATCGCCCCCGGCCGAGGACCCGATGCCCATTCCGCCGGCACCCGTGGCTGCTCCTCCGGCGCCGGAGCTGATCACTGACGAACAGGTCCCGGAGCTGGAACCCGTACCGGTTCCTGCGGCTGAGAAGTCTCCGGTCCGGCCTCCCGCCGACACGACTCCGCCCGTCCCGGCCGCGCTCGTCGACCATGCCCGGAAGGTCGCCGCCGACCACCGAACCCGTACCGGCTCACCGATCGACACCGACACCCTCCGCGCCCGCCTCGGCGTCCCGCCCCAACTCGCCGCCGCCATCGCCGCCCAGCTCGCCTGAACCGAGAGGAGATCCACCATGCCCGCCCGCGACCACTTCCACTCCGTGATGCGCATCGGACCGGTGCAGATCGGCACCCACCGCGACCGGCACGGCCGCACCAGGCACGCCGCCGTGTGCACCGCCGACCGCTGCGGCTGGTCGTCCGACTTCAGCAGCCGTTCCGCCGCCCAGCTCGCCGCCCGCACCCACCGCTGCAAGGTCCGCTGAAGGAGGCAAGAACGCCATGGACGCCCCGCTCTGGCTCGCCCTGATCGTCGTCGGCTGCCTCGGCGTGAAGCTCATCCGCCCGCCCTGGTGGCTCGTGCTCGTGCTGCTGCTCGGCGGTTACCTCCTCGCCGACAGCCTCCTGTCCCCCGTGATCGACACCGCCGTCAAGTGACTCCACACGACCCGATCGAAGGGAGAACCACCATGCTCCGCCCGAAGATCCCCACCAACCCGATGCCGACCGGAATCGTCACGGGCCCCGCCCGGACCGACGTTCCCGCCGTACTCCACCAGGCCCCGGCCCCCGTGCCGACCGGCGCGGCTCCCGCCCGGCCCACGGTCCAGCTCACGCCCGGTGCCGTCGTAGCCGTCATCGGTGGCGGCACGGCCGTGGTCCTGGTCGTCGGAGCGGTCCTTGTCTCCATGCTCCTCGCGGTCGCCGTCACCGCCGCGTCGCTCGCCGTCAGCACCCTGGTCGTGCGCTCGCTCGTGGCGTCGCAGAACCACCGCTGACCGGCTTCCGGGCGGCCTCGATACCGCCAAGCATCCGCCGCCCGGAAGCCGTGCTCCTGCCCGAACCACAGATCCGGAAGGAAGCACCATCATGACCGACCGCACCGCCCGCCGCCGGGAGAGTGCACATGCCTGAGGCGCCGTTTGATCGGATCACCCTCGGCGACCTGCTGCGGGTGGCTTCGGCCCCCGACTTCCACCGCTGGGAGGACCAGGTCCGCCGTACCGGCGGCTGCTCCGACCCGATCCACCTCACCGGCTGGACCTTCACCAAGGACAGGACCACCGGCGAGACCCTGCACCACTACTCGACCGAAACCGAACCCGGCGGACGCCTCCGCCTCGCCTGCGGAAACCGCCGCGCCTCCCGCTGCCCCTCCTGCGCCTGGACGTACGCCGGAGACACCTACCACCTGATCCGCGCGGGCCTGGCCGGAGACGACCGCCGCGACGTCCCCGCCACCGTCCGCGACCACCCCCGCGTCTTCGCCACCCTCACCGCCCCGTCCTTCGGCCCCGTCCACAACCGACCCGACCACGGCACCTGCCGCTGCGGCACCCGGCACCCCGCCGACGCACCCGAACTCGGCACCGCCCTGGACCCAAAGACGTACGACTACGCCGGATCCGTCCTGTTCAACAACCACGCGGGCGACCTCTGGATGCGGTTCACGACCCGTCTCCGCCGGGAGATCGCCGCCCGCGCCGGACTCACACAGGCCGAACTGAAGGAATCCGCCCGGCTCTCGTACGGCAAGGTCGCGGAGTTCCAGAAGCGCGGGGCGATCCACTTCCACGCCGTGATGCGGATCGACGGGCCGGACGGACCGGACACCCCTTCCCCGTCCTGGGCCACCGTTGACCTGCTCACCGACGCGATACGCGCCGCCGCCCGTCACAACTACACCTCGGTGTCCGCTCCGGCAGTCGACGACCAGCCCGCCCGTACCTTCCGCTGGGGCACACAGCTCGACGTCCGCCCGGTCACCGCCTTCGGCGACGGCTCAGACCTCACCGAACATGCCGTGGCGTCCTACGTCGCGAAGTACGCCACCAAAGCCGCGGAGAACACCGGCACCCTGGACCGGCGCATCGGCGAGCTCTCCGAACTCGACCGCCACGGCGTCCCCGACCACGCCCGCCGCCTCACCGCCGCGTGCCGCCTCCTCGATCCGCTCTACCCCGAGCGCCGGTTGTGGGCCTGGGCGCACATGCTTGGGTTCCGCGGCCACTTCTCCTCGAAGTCCCGCCGCTACTCGACCACGCTCGGCGAACTCCGCCAGGCCCGGGCCGACTTCCGCGCCGCGCAGGAACAGCAATCCCTCGGCTTGGAGGACCGCGCCCCGGACACCGTGCTCGTCCTCACCGACTGGCAGTACGCCGGGCACGGTCACTCCCCCGGCGAATCCGTCCTCGCCGCGACCATCGCCCGGGACCTCCAGCTCAACCGCGAGACAGCCCGTGAAGCCATGGCGGAGCTGGTCGACGAGAGGGAGTGGTGACCATGGCGCTCCCCCTGCCGAGCCGTTATCTGACGCCTGACGACCTGGTCGAGATGTTCGAGCTGCCCAGCGTCGAGACGGTCTACCAGTGGCGCCGGAAGCGGACCGGTCCCCGCGGCTTCCGTGTCGGCCGGCACCTCCGCTTCGATCCGGACGACGTACGGGCCTGGGTCGACTCCCGCCGGGGCGAGGTGGCTGCCTGATGGCCGGACACATCCAGGACCGCTGGTTCACGACCGAGGTCGGACCGGACGGCAAGCCGCGCAAGGTGAAGTCGGAACGCTACGGATCCGGGCTGCGCTACCGCGCCCGTTACATCGGCCCGGACGGCAGGGAGAAGTCCAAGAGCTTCCAGGATCGGCAGAAGCGGCTCGCCGAGCAGTGGCTGGCCCACATCGAGGCGGACATGGCGCGGGGCCAGTACATCGATCCTCGCGCGGCCCGGACCACCTTCCAGCAGTACGCGGAGGGCTGGGTGAACACGCAGGGGGCCGACCCCAACACGCAAGCCTCGATGGAGTCGCAACTCCGGCTGCACGCGTTCCCGTACCTCGGCACGCGCCCACTCGGTTCGTTCCAGCCGGCGCACATCCGCGACTGGGTGCAGCAGCTCCAGGCGAACGGTGTCCGTGGCTCGTACGCCCGGACGATCTACTCCAACGTGCGGGCGGCGCTGAGCGCGGCCGTGGACGACGGGAACCTTCCTCGGAACCCTTGCGCTGCCCGCTCGGTCCGGCCGCCGACGGTGGACGCGAAGCGCATCACGCCTTGGACGCCGGAACGGCTCTTCGCCGTGCGCGCGGGCATGCCCGACCGGTATCAGGCGATGATCGACCTCGGCGGCGGCTGCGGTCTCCGGCAAGGCGAGATCCTGGGCGTTGCGGTGGACGCGATCGACTTCCGCTCGGACACACTGCACGTCGTCCAGCAGCTCAAGCTGAGCCGCAGCAAGCCCGTCTTCGCCCCGCCGAAGGGTGGCAAGCTGCGGGACGTGCCACTCCCCGGACCTGTCGCCGACGCGCTAAGGGCGCACATGAAGCGGTTCCCGCCGGTCGAGATCACGCTGCCGTGGAAGGTCGCGGACGGACCCCCGGTGAACAAGCGACTCATCTTCACGGCACCGCGCGGCGGTCACGTCTGGCGAACCTCGCTCAACGAGGAGGCGTGGAAACCGGCTCTCGCTTCGGCCGGAGTCATCCCCGTGCCTGCGGCCGGCGCTCCGCATGCCGAGTCTCGCGAGAACGGGATGCACGCGATGCGGCACTTCTACGCGTCGGTGCTGCTGGACGCCGGGGAGAACATCAAGGCGCTGGCCGAGTACCTCGGTCACTCGGACCCGGGGCTGACGCTGCGGGTGTACGCGCATCTGATGCCGTCGAGCCAGGAGCGGACGCGGAAAGCAATCTCCGAAACCTATACCGGTTACGGAGATCCGGGATTCGCTTTCGCAGAAGACCATTAGCCAATCGAGTAGGCAAGCTCCTTGCGGGCTAGGAAAGGCTTGCTTGCGAGCTAGCACGCTTGCTAGCTCGCAAGCAAGAAGCTGAATTCTTCAGCCCATCCAGCATCAATTTTGCGCCTTCCGTTCGTCAGCGCCTCTCTCCAGGTCAGACGCCCAACGACACCCAAGCAGCACCTACCGAACCGCTCCGCGTGCCAGATCGTGAACAATATGTGTGCTCACGTAGACACTCAGCCGGACCGTTCCTAGGTTGCTACTTTTCTACTGTCGAAGTAGAAAACTGCGACAACACACTGCTTAAGCTGCGCGTTTGTCCGCAGAAGCGCACTCATGGGAAGGTTTCTACGGCATAAGAATGCCGCCCGGCCAGGGGCGGCATTCACCTCCGTGCCGCTTTTCAGTCATGGCCTTGATCCGGCGTAACCGAAGCACAGCAGGAGAACTTCATGGTCCCACGTACAGGCATGAGCGTCGACGTCCGCCCCCGTGATCTACCGATCATTCTGATCGGCACGGGTGGCGGGGTACTCGCTCTGTGGGCGGACGCACCCCCTGAGGTCGCCGCCCCGGCAGCTCTACTGATCATGCTCGACATCCGCGTGCGCTTCTGGCGCGGTCAGGCCTGACGGCCCACAGACGGCCCAGCACCCCAAAAAGCCCCCCACCACACGAAAAACTCGCAGGTGGGGGGCCTCTTCAGCTCTGCTTACTTCTTCTTGCCCTGGTTCTTGACCGCCTCGATGGCCGCGGCTGCCGCGTCCGGGTCAAGGTACTTGCCGCCCTTGGTGAGGGGGTGGAAGTCGGCGTCGAGCTCGTAGTAGAGCGGGATGCCGGTCGGGATGTTCAGGCCGGAGATGTCCTCGTCTGAGATGCCGTCGAGGTGCTTGACCAGGCCGCGCAGGCTGTTGCCGTGCGCGGCGACCAGCACGGTCTTGCCGTCGAGGAGGTCCGGGACGATGCCGTCGTACCAGTACGGGAGCATCCGCTCGACGACGTCCTTGAGGCACTCGGTGCGCGGGCGCAGCTCCGAGGGGATCGTGGCGTAGCGCGGGTCGTCGGACTGCGAGAACTCCGTGCCGTCCTCAAGGACCGGCGGCGGGGTGTCGTACGAGCGGCGCCACAGCATGAACTGCTCCTCGCCGAACTCGGCGAGGGTCTGCGCCTTGTCCTTGCCCTGAAGGGCGCCGTAGTGGCGCTCGTTCAGGCGCCAGCTGCGGTGGACCGGGATCCAGTGGCGGTCCGCGGACTCCAGCGCGAGCTGGGCGGTGCGGATGGCGCGCTTCTGGAGCGAGGTGTGCAGCACGTCCGGGAGCAGACCGGCCGCGGTGAGCAGCTCACCGCCCCGTACGGCCTCCTTCTCGCCCTTCTCGGTGAGGTTGACGTCCACCCAGCCGGTGAACAGGTTCTTCGCGTTCCATTCGCTCTCGCCGTGGCGGAGGAGGATCAGCTTGTACGGTGCGTCGGCCATGCGTACGAGCCTAATGGACATTCTGGGTGTGCCGCTCGGTCGTGCGCGCGACCGGCTGAGGGCTCGTGTCCTTGCGGGCGCCGCGCGCGTTCCCAGGTGGACGGATTGACGGTCCGCGTCAATCCGGTGGCGGCGGTGACGGCCGCGAAAGTAAGTTGCGGCTGTTCAGTGAGCCGCTTACTTCCGGGGGATGACGATGTCCGCAGCAGGTCTGAGACGTGCCGTTCGCGAGAGCGTGTCGGGGCTCCCCCGGGAGTTCTGGTGGCTCTGGACGAGCACCCTGGTGAACCGGCTGGGTGCGTTCGTCGCGACGTTCATGGCGCTGTACCTGACGATCGACCGGGGTTACTCGGCGACGTACGCGGGTCTGGTGGCGGCGCTGCACGGGCTCGGCGGTGTCGTCTCCTCGCTCGGCGCGGGCGTGCTGGCGGACCGGCTGGGCCGGCGGCCCACCCTGCTGATCGCGCAGACCTCGACGGCCGGCGCGGTCGCGCTGCTCGGTTTCATGCAGCACCCGTTCGCGATCGCCGCCGTGGCGTTCCTGGTGGGCATGGCGAGCAACGCCTCGCGGCCGGCCGTGCAGGCGATGATGGCGGACATCGTGCGGCCCGAGGACCGGGTGCGGGCGTTCTCGCTGAACTACTGGGCGATCAACCTCGGCTTCGCGGTCTCCTCGGCCGGTGCCGGGTTCCTCGCCGAGTACAGCTACCGGGCCGGTTTCCTCATCGAGGCCGGGATGACGCTGGCCTGCGCCCTGGTGGTGTTCCTGAAGCTGCCGGAGTCGCGGCCCGAGCGGACGGCGGCCGAGCAGGCGGCCGATCCGGCGGTCGGGATGGGGACCGTGCTGCGCGACGGGCGCTTCATGAGCGTGGTGGGGCTCTCGTTCCTGGTGGCACTGATCTTCCAGCAGGGGTACGTGGCACTGCCGGTGGCGATGGGCACCGACGGCTTCAGCAGCTCCGACTTCGGCACGGCGATCGCGGTCAACGGCGTGCTCATCGTGGCGCTCCAGATCCCGGTGACCCGGTTCATCGAGCACCGCGACCCGCGCAGGCTGCTGGTGGTCTCCTCGCTGCTCGCGGGATACGGGTTCGGGCTGACCGCGTTCGCGGGGTCGCTCGGGGTGTACGTGCTGACCGTCTGCGTGTGGACGCTGGCCGAGATCATCAACTCGCCGGTCCAGACGGGGCTCGTGGTCCGGCTCTCGCCGGTGCACGGGCGGGGCCGCTACCAGGGCATGTACACGATGTCGTGGGCGGTGGCGGCGCTGGCGGCCCCGCTGCTCGGCGGATTCGTCATCGACAGGTTCGGCAGCGCCTGGCTGTGGGCCGGCTGCGCGGTGGTCGGGATGGTGGCGGCGGCCGGGTACTGGCTGCTGATGCGCAAGCTGCCGCCGGAGCCGGCGCCGGTCGAGCGGGTCCGGGTGCCGGAGGAACCGGTGGCGAAGACCGCGGAGGTCACGCCGGCGGCGTAGGCCGTGCAGGTGGGGGCGGTGGCGGGCGGATCGGGCCGTCCGCCCAGCCCCTGCCTCGTCAGTCCCGCGGCTTCGTCAGGTGCGCGGCTTCGTCAGTCCCGCGGCTTCGTCAGTCCCGCGGCTTCGTCAGTCCCGCGGCTTCGTCAGTCCCGCGGCTTCGTCAGTCCCGCGGCTTCGTCAGGTGCGCGAAGGCGTCCAGGTTGCGGGTGGACTCGCCGCGCGAGACGCGCCACGCGTACTCCTTGCGGATGGCGGACGCGAAGCCCAGCTCCAGGAGGGTGTTGAAGGAGCCGTCGGCGGCTTCCAGGACCGAGCCCAGCAGCCGGTCGATCTCGTCGGGGGTGACGGCCGCCAGCGGAAGCTTTCCGGCGAGGTAGACGTCGCCGAGCGGGTCGATCGCGTAACTCACCCCGTACAGGCGCAGGTTGCGCTCCAGGAGCCAGCGGTGGACGGCCTCGTGGTTCTCGTCGGGGTGGCGGATCACGAAGGCGTTCAGCGAGAGCGAGTGCTGTCCGATGATCAGCGAGACCGTGGTGTACAGCTTGCGCGTGCCGGGGAGTTTGACGACGTACGAGCCCTGGCGCGGGCTCTCCCACTCCAGGTCGGCTTCCTTGAGGGTCGCTTCGAGGATGCCTCGTGCGTCAGCCGTTCGAGCTGTCTCAGCCATGGTGCGAGCGTACGTGACGGCGGTGTTCGTGCATCGCCGCGGTGTAGACGTCGGCGGTGGCCGAGGCCGCGGTGTCCCAGCCGAACGCCTGGGCGTGCCGGGCGGCGGCCGTACCCATGGTGTCGACGAGCCCGGGGTGGTCGATGAAGCGGCGCAGGGCCCGGGCGTACGCGGCCGGGTCGTGGCCCGCTATCAGGAAGCCGGTCGAGCCGTCCCGCACGGCGACCGGCAGACCGCCGACGGACGCGGCGACGACCGGTGTTCCGGTGGCCTCCGCCTCGATGGCGACGAGGCCGAACGACTCGCTGTAGGACGGCATCACGAGGACGGACGCGGCGCGGAACCAGTCCGCGAGGCGGTCCTGGCCGACCGGCGGCCGGAACCGGACGACGTCGGCGATGCCGAGGCGGGCCGCGAGCTTCTGGAGCTCCTCCGGCTTGGCCATGCCGGAGCCGCTGGGCCCGCCGACGATCGGCACGACCATCCGGGAGCGGAGCGAAGGGTCCTCGGCGAGCAGGACGGCGACGGCGCGCAGCAGGATGTCGGGGGCCTTGAGGGGCTGGATGCGGCCGGCGAAGAGCGGTACGAACGCCTCCTGGGGCAGTCCCAGCCGCTCGCGGGCGGCGGCGCGGCCGTCCGCGGGCCGGAAACGGTCCAGGTTCACGCCGGGGTGCACCACGGCAACATGGCCGGGGTCGGCGTCGTAGAAGCGGACCAGTTCGTCGGCCTCCTCCGCGGTGTTCGCGA
This sequence comes from Streptomyces sp. NPDC091272, assembly GCF_044757485.1. NCBI lineage: Bacteria > Bacillati > Actinomycetota > Actinomycetes > Kitasatosporales > Streptomycetaceae > Streptomyces > Streptomyces sp. NPDC091272. The sequence goes on along the minus strand of NZ_JBIVVC010000004.1, from coordinate 77,712 downwards.
TGAGGCGGTCGGCGGCGCGCACGATCTGGGTCTCGCCGATGACGCGGGCGGCGGGCTCGGGGGTGTCGCCTTCGGCCAGCGAGGCGTTCTTGACCTTGGCCATGGTGTGCATGGCGTGGACGAGGGGGACGCCCCAGCGTTCGGCGGCGAGCCAGCCGACGTGGCCGGAGAGCCAGTAGTGGGAGTGCACCAGGTCGTAGTAACCGGGGCGGTGTCCGGCCCAGGCCTGCATCACACCGTGGGTGAAGGCGCAGAGCTGGGCGGGCAGCTCCTCCTTGGCGAGGCCCTCGTACGGCCCGGCGTCTATGTGACGCACCAGGACACCCGGGGCCAGCTCCACGCTCGGCGGCAGGCCGCCGGTGGTGGCCCTGGTGAAGATCTCCACCTCGATGTTGATCGCGGCCAGTCGCTTGGCGAGCTCGACGATGTAGACGTTCATGCCGCCCGCGTCGCCGGTGCCCGGCTGGTGCAGCGGTGAGGTGTGCACGCTGAGCATGGCGATGCGGCGGGGCTTGCGGGGCGCGGCGCCGGGGAGGCGCAGGCGGGGCGGGGCCGCCGCGGCCAGGGTGCCGGTGAGTCGGGAGACGTACTGGCTCACGTCGACGGTCCTCCTCGACTGATGCGGAGATCTGCTTCCGGGCAGTTTCTGGGCAGGGCTGGGCGCAGGCGCGGCCCTTCCGAAGGGGGAGAACAGCGGAATTCCGCGGTCCATTTCCATTTTGCCAAATCATTGCTTTTTCCCTCGCGGGTTTCCCGCCCGCTTAAGGTCGTGCCATGGCCTCCCGCACCTCCTCCCCGCGCCCCGTCGGCGCCGTCACCCGCGGGACCACGAACCCGAACCGGCTGCGGCGGATGGACCGCTGGATCGCCGCCGTGCACGGCGGTGCGCTGCGCCGCGCGGCGGGGGCGGTGGCCGTCGACCTGGGGTACGGGGCCGCGCCGTGGACCGCCGTGGAACTGCTGGGGCGGCTGCGGACGGCCGCGCCGGCCGTCCAGGTGACCGGTATTGAGATCGAGCCCGCCCGGGTGGCGGGGGCGAAACCTTACGAACGGGAGGGGCTGGTCTTCCGGCACGGCGGCTTCGAGGTACCGCTCGACGGCGACCGGCGGCCGATGCTGATCCGCGCGGCGAACGTACTCCGACAGTACGACGAGGAGCAGGTGGCCGCCGTCTGGGAGCGGCTGCGCGGACGGCTGGCCCCCGGCGGCCTCCTGGTGGAGGGCACCTGCGACGAGATCGGGCGGCGGCACGTGTGGGTGGCGCTGGGCCCCGAGGGGCCGAGGACGGTCACCTTCGCGACCCGGCTGGGCTCCCTTGAGCGGCCCTCCGACCTGGCGGAGCGGCTGCCGAAGGCGCTGATCCACCGGAACGTGCCGGGTGAGCCGGTGCACGCGTTCCTGCGGGACTTCGACCGGGCGTGGGCGGCCGCCGCGCCGTACGCGTCGCTGGGCGCGCGGCAGCGGTGGATCAGGGCGGCCCGGGACCTGTCGGCGGACTGGCCGCTGACCGGGCCGCACTCCCCCGCCGGGCACGCGGCGGCGGACGGGGAGCGCAGGTGGCGGCAGGGAGAGGTCACCGTGCGCTGGGAGGCACTGGCCCCCCGGAACGCCTCGTACCGGTGACGGAAGACCACGTTCCGGCGACGGAGGACCACGTACCGGTGAACAACAACGGTTGTTCCGGGGGCGGGTGGAATTCGGGGAACGGGAAATCGATCTCGTTCGTCGGACGGGTGTGCAGGGAAGGGCCGGAAGGTCCCGGGGGGTTGTGAGGGGACGCTGTTTCCGCCTCTGTCGCTTTTGCGGCAGGCGTGGCAGCATCTCGGCAGCACCGCCAAGTTACTGACGGTAAATCAGATTCAGACTCGTTCCGGGGGGAGCTCGTGAACCGAAGCCGTAGTGGCCGCAAGTGCCGTAGCCGTGGCAGCAGCATCACGACCGCCATAGCGCTGGTCTGCGCGCTGAGCGTGCTGGTGCTGCCGGGGCAGGCGTCCGCCGACCCGGCGCCACCGCCCGCGGCCGGGGGCGAGGGGGACAAGAGCCTGGACGAGGTCCGAAGAGACATAGACGCCCTCTACCGCAAGGCGGGGGCCGCCACCGACGCCTACAACCTCGCGGAGGACCAGGCGCAGGGCCAGTCCGGCGAGATCGTGAAGCTGGCCAGGTCGATCGTGGCGGGCGAGGAGCGGATCAACGAGCTCAAGGACCGGCTCGGCGCGCAGGCCCGCGCCCAGTACCGCACGGGCGGCGTGCCGCAGAGCGCGCGGCTGATGCTCAGCGGCGACCCCGACCTCTTCCTGCGGGGCGCCGGGCGGATGCAGCAGGGCCAGGCCGCGGTGAAGGGGATGCTGGACGAGCTGACCAGGACCCAGGAGGACCTGCGGACCTACTCCCAGGACGCCAGCAGCGAGTGGCAGAAGCTGGAGGCCAACCGCAAGCGCAAGGAGAAGGCGCAGAAGGAGGTCAAGAAGCAGATCGCCGCGGCCGAGAAGCTGGAGGCCCGCCTGGAGGAGAAGGAGCGCAGCCGGCTCCTTGAGCTGGAGCGGGAGGAGCAGTACCGCGCCCAGACGGCCTGGCTGAACTCGGGGGCGCTGAAGAACGGCGGCAAGGGCGGCGCGGCGTCGACGGCCCAGGGCAAGCAGGCGGTGTCCTTCGCGACGGCCCAGATCGGCGACCCGTACGTATGGGGAGCCGAGGGACCAGCCGCCTTCGACTGCTCGGGCCTGACCCAGCAGGCCTGGCGGGCGGCGGGCCGGGCGGTCCCACGCACCTCGCAGGAGCAGTGGCGGCTGCTGCCGAAGGTGGCCGTGGCGGACATGCGGCCCGGCGACCTGATCATCTACTTCCCCGACGCGAGCCATGTGGCGATGTACGTGGGCGACGGCGCCATGGTGCACGCCCCGAGGCCTGGCCGGACGGTGACGATCGCGGGAGCGGGCTCGATGCCGATACTGGGCGTGGTGCGGCCGGGCTGACGGGCTCGGCGGGCGGACCGACCGCCCGGTCCGGGGGGTCCGCTCGGGCTCGAGGGGCGGACCGACCGCCCTGCCCGGGGGGGGTCCGCCCGGGCTCGGTGGGTGGACCGGCCGCCCGGTCCGGGGGGTCCGCGACGTACGGGGCCTCCGAGGGGCCCCGCGGCGCACGGGGGCCTCCGAGGGGGTCCCGCGCACGCCGCCGTACGCCCCCGTACACCCCCGCCCCCGGGCACCTCCGCGCGCCCCCGTCAGGGGTGATCTTTGTCATGGCGGGTCCGCCCCGGACCGTGCGGTCGATCCGTGCCGGGACGCGGCTTATGCCTGGCCGGGAGCGGTGAAGAGGCTCAGCATATGACCGGGGCGGATTCGTGAACGGCATTCCGTTGCGGCGCCGGGTAACGCTAAGGTCCCCGTTTGGCGGGGCGTCGATCGGCGTCCCACCGCGCCCTCGGGGGGAGGGAAGGAACCGAACCGATGCCCGTACCCATACCGCGGCAGAGAGTAGTGCCCGCCGTGGAAAGCGGTCAGGCCGGCCCTCAGCACACCGCACCCCAGCAGCCGACCGACCTCACCCTGCTGGTGATCGAGAACGACCCGGCGGACGCCTTCGCCGTGCCCGATCTGCTCGAATCCGCAGGCGGTCCTCGGGTCCGTGTCCGCACGGCCCGCAACCTCACCGAGGCCGGCCGGCTGCTCACGGACGACGTGCACTGCATCCTGCTCGACCTGGCACTGCCCGGCTGCGGCAGCTGCGCGGAGTGCCGCGCGGACGAGGCGAACGGCGACGCCGGCAGCCCCCTGGGCGCGCTCCGCGACGTCCTGCGGATGGCGCCCCACCACGCCGTACTGGCGCTGACCCCGCCGGACCGGGCCGAGCACGCCGCCGAGGCGGTCCGCGCGGGCGCCCAGGACTTCCTGTTCCGCGACGAGCTGGACGGCCGGCTGCTGAGCCGTGCGATCCGGTACGCGGTGGAACGCAAGCGCGCCGACACCGCCTCGTACAAACTGGCCGAGTCCCGGCTGCACGCCCAGGAGAACGCCCGGCTGGAGCGCGGCCTGCTGCCGACGCCGCTGCTGGAGGGTTCGGACCTGAAGTTCGCGTCCCGCTACCGTCCCGGCCGCTCCCGGGCGCTGCTCGGCGGCGACTTCTACGACACCGTCCGCACCCCGGACGGCACCGTGCACGCGATGATCGGCGACGTCTGCGGGCACGGCCCGGACGAGGCCGCACTCGGGGTCGAGCTGCGTATCGCCTGGCGGGCGCTGACCTTCGCCGGGCTGTGCGGGGACGAGCTGCTTTCCACGCTCCAGCGTGTGCTGGAGCACGAGCGGGAGAGCGAGGAGATCTTCGCGACGCTCTGCACGGTCGACATCGCACCGGACGGCCGTCGCGCCGGGCTCTGCCTGGCCGGCCACCCGGCGCCGCTGATCGCCCGCCACGGCCAGCTCGCCCAGCTCATGCCGTTCGACGACGGGGGTCCCGCGCTGGGTCTGCTGCCGCGTGCCCGCTGGCCGCGGCAACAGGTCGAACTGGGCGGGGCCTGGAGCCTGTTGATGTACACGGACGGTCTGATCGAGGGCCGGCTCGCCGGCGCGGACGGCACCGGGCGCCCCGGCAGGCTCGGCCAGGACGGCATGGTGGCGATGATCAACCGCCAGCTGTCCGAGGGGCTGCGCGGCGAGGAGCTTCTGGAGGCCGCCGTCACCCGCGTCCGCGAACTGAACGGCGGCGAACTGACGGACGACGTCGCCCTCCTGCTCCTGGACCGGGACGGCAACAGCGGCAAGAACAAGGAACGCGGCAGGCCGAGACCTGCCGCACACCGCCCGCAGCAGTAGGCCCCGCGGCTCCCGCTACACACCCGCCACAGCAGGCCCCCGCGGCCCCTCGCTCAACGGCTGCCGCACCAACAGGGCCGTTCGGCCCGTCGGCCGTTCGGCCCGTCGGCCGTTCGGCCCGTCGGCCGTTCGGCCCGTCGGCCGTTCGGCCCGTCGCTGGACGCCCTCCGCAGCGGGCCGCACGGCCCTTTGCTCAACGGCCGCCGTTGTAGGGCCCGTACGGGCCGTCGCTGCTACTGCCGCCGCCGCGGCGGCCACCACCGCCGCCGGAGACCTGGCGCAGGGCCGGCCGTACGTCCACCAGGAACACGATCGACGCGACCAGGCCCGCGATCTGCAGGAACAGGACCGGCACCACCAGGTTCACGACGACCGTGATCCCGAGGATGACCAGCCAGAAGTTCTTGGACTGCTTGTCCGCGGCCTGGTACGCGTCGGCACGCGCGGTCGCGGCCATGATCAGCGCGGCCACCGCCGTGACAAGGAAGACCAGCCCGACCACGAACATCAGCCCGACATCGAAACCGTCACGCAACATACTGAGCACCGCCTCATCCGGGTTGACCGCCTGGTGACCGCCTTGGCCAAGGTACCGAAACGACGGGCCGGACGCCTTTGTGGCGATCCGGCCCGTCGTGTCCCGCGCACACGCCTCGTCGTGACCGTGCCTACCGCGCCACTACTTCTCGTCGGCGGCCGCCGTCGTGCTCCCGTCCGCCGGGGCCGTCTTCCTGGCCGCGCCCTTGGTGCGCGCCGGGGCCTTCTTCGTCGCCGCGGCGGCCACCACCGGCTCGTCGGCCTTCGCGGCCGCGGGCTCCGTGGCCACCGGCTCCGGGTCCGGCTCGACCGCGACGGCGATCTCGTTGATCTCCTCGGCGGCCTCACCGCGCCACTGCTTCACGGCCTGCTCGCCGTGCTCGGCGACCCTCTCGTACGTCTCACGGGCCTTGACCGCGTACTCGGCGGCCACGCCCACGCCCCGCAGCGCGAGGTCCTGGGCGGTCTCGCCCAGCTTCTTCAGGTCGGTGTCGAAGGAGCCGATCACCTCGGAGAACTTCGCCTGCAGGGTGGCCTGCGCCTCCTTGGCCTGCGAAGTCACCTTCTCCTGTACGACCTTGGGGTCGGTCTGCCGCACCTTCTCGAAGCGCTCCGGCGCCTCGTCGGCGAACTTCTTGGCCTGCTGCACGGCGAGGTCCGCCGTACCGGCGACGAAGTAGAGGGGGGTCGGGTCGGCGAGGTTCTTGCGCAGGTCATCGCTGATGGCCATAACTGTGGTCCTCCCGGATCGCATCAGTGTGAGGGTGGGGCGGCATCACTGCCGGCATCGCTGTCCGTGTCACTCCCGGCCGCCGCGGCGTCGGCGTTCTCCGCCGTGTGCTCCGCCGCGTTCTCCTTGCGGAAGGACTCGTAGATCTGGAGCAGTACCTGCTTCTGCCGCTCGCTGATCGAGGGGTCGGCCAGGATGACGGCGCGCGTCTCCAGTTCGTCCCGGTCCTTCTCGTCGAGGATTCCGGCCTGGACGTACAGCGTTTCCGCGGAGATCCGCAGCGCCTTGGCGAGTTGCTGGAGGATGTCCGCGCTCGGCTTGCGCAGACCGCGTTCGATCTGGCTGAGGTACGGGTTGGACACCCCGGCGGCGTCGGCGAGCTGACGCAACGACAGCTGCGCGTTGCGCCGCTGCTCGCGCAGGTACTCCCCGAGATTGCCGACGTTCAGTGTTGCCATGCCCCGATGGTGCACCCTCCTTGCTAACTTTTGCAAGCGCCTGCTTGCAAAAGTGCGCTACGCCACGTCGGCCGGGCCGTCCTCGTCGCGGGCCCCGTTCGCCGGACCGCCGGATGCCGCGCCGAACCACCGGGCCAGCTGGGCCCGGAGTTCCCGCTGGTCGTCGCCGGTCCAGGCCACGTGGCCGTCCGGGCGCAGCAGTACCGCCGGTACGTCCAGTTCCTCACTGACGTCCACGACATGGTCGACGCGGTCCGCCCAGCCCTCCGCCGAGAGCCGGCCGCCCTGGTCGAGGAGGAGGCCGCGGCCGGCGTGCAGCAGTCCGTACAGGCGCCCCTCCTGCTTGAGTTGCAGGTCCCGCAGCCGGGCGCCGAGGAGTGGGTGGCCCGGTTCCGTGCCGGAGCCAACCGGGGTGATGTCGTAGCGGACGTCGACCGCGGTGATCATGCCGGTCACGTACCGGTTCACCTCGTCGAAGTCCATCAGCTTCGAGAACAGCTCCCGCAGCGCGGTCGCGCCCGGGTCGGCGCCGAGCAGGGTGATCTGGGCCCGGGTGTTGTCCAGCACCCGCGCGCCCACCGGGTGGCGTTCGGCGTGGTAGGTGTCCAACAGACCTGTCGGCGCCCAACCGTTGACCTCGCCCGCCAGCTTCCAGCCGAGGTTGAACGCGTCCTGCACGCCGAGGTTGAGCCCCTGGCCGCCGGTCGGCGGGTGGATGTGGGCCGCGTCGCCCGCCAGCAGCACCCGGCCTTCCCGGTACCGCTCGGCCTGGCGGGTGGCGTCGCCGAACCGGGAGAGCCAGCGCGGCGAGTGCGCGCCGAAGTCGGTGCCCGCGAGCGCCCGCAGCTGCTGCTGGAAGTCATCGAGGGTCGGCGGAGTCCCCCGGTCCTCGCGGACTCCGTCGGCGGGCACCACCACGCGGTACACGCCGTCCCCCAACGGCTGTGCGCCGAAACGCAGTTGGGTCTGGCGGACCTCCTCGCCCACGGCGGCGATCGTGTCCGGGTCCTCGGTCAGCGCCATCTCACCGAGCAGCGTCTCGACCGTGGCGGGCAGGCCGGGGAAGCCGATGCCGAGCTGCTTGCGCACCAGGCTGCGGCCTCCGTCGCACCCCACGAGGTAGCGCGAGCGCAGCCGGGTGCCGTCCGTCAGCACGACGTCCACCCCTTCGGCGTCCTGGCTCACCGTGGCCACCTCGCAGCCCCGCCGGATCTCCGCCCCCAGCTCCAGCGCGCGCTCCTGGAGGATCCGCTCGGTGACCGGCTGCGGGCTCGCGACGCCGAACGGGTGCGCGGTGTCGAGCCGTTCGGGCCACGGCTTCACGATGCCGCCGAACAGACCGCCCGCCTGGAACTTCTCGCTCTGCGCGAGGAACCGGTCCAGCAGCCCCCGCTGGTCCATCACCTCGACGCTGCGCGCGTGCAGCCCCTGGCCGCGGCCCTCCTTGGTGGGTTCGGTCAGCTTCTCCAGCACCACCACCCGCACGCCGTGCAGTCTCAGCTCGGCCGTCAGCATCAGGCCGGTCGGCCCGCCGCCCACCACGATCACATCAGTCATCCAAGTAGCCCGTTCGATGTCGTTTCCGCAGGCCCCGGCCTGTGTACGGGCACGATGATGCGGCACCGCGGGGGCCTTGCCGCAAGCCCCCCGGTGAGCTATACGTTGAGAGTGGCGGAGGGCTCACGCGCCCCGGCCGGCTCGACGGGTCCACCGGCGGCCGACACCGCCGGCCGCACCGCTTCCAGGTACTCGGCCTCCAGATACTCCACTTCCAGGTGCCCCGCCGTCGCGTCCCCGTTCCGCGTGCCCGTCGCGTCCCCGTTCCGCGTGCTCGTCACGTCCCCGGTCCGCGTGCTCCTCGCGGCCCGTACCCCGACCCACGCCGCCACGGCCGAACCCACCGACAGCAGCACCGCGAACGCGATCATCACCGGCTGCCTGCCGAACTGCGCCGCCACGACGGCGAACAGCACCGAAGGGGCGCCCATCCCGACATAGGCGGTCGTGAAGAAGACGGCCAGCACGCCCGCCCGGGACGACGGCTCCGCGGCTGCCGCCGTCTGTCCGACGCTCGCCTTGAACAGCAGCCCGGAGCCGGACCCGGTCAGCACCGCCGCCGCCAGGAAGAGCGCGAGCGTCGGCACGTACAGGGTCAGTGCGGTCAGCCCGAGGCCCACGGGAAAGAGCACCGCCCCCAGCTTCAGCAGCCGGTCCACCGGCAGCCGCCCGAGCAGCAGTTGCGCGCCCGCCGACGCGCCGAACACCGCGAACGCCGCCAACCCCGCAACCAGCGGTGACGTGATGCCCAGGTCGAGCCGGACGATGATCGCGCCCAGCGCGGAGAAGATGCCGCTCGCCGCGAACGCGAAGAATCCCCCGGCCGCCGCGGCCACGAACACCGGCCGCGCCCCGGGCCGCAGCGCGAACCTGGCGGGCCTGGCCTCCTTCGCCCGCGCCCTGTCGACCGTCTCCGGCGTGAGCAGGATCAGCGCCAGCAGTACGAGCATGCCGCCGCCGAACAGGACGTACGGAGTGACCAGCGGCGCGCCGAACCACTGCGCGAGCACGCCCACCAGCAGCGGGCCGACCGCCAGCCCACCGAGGTTGGCGACGGCGGCGACCAGCCCCGGGGTGGGTGACAGCGGACGTCCGGGGTGCGCCTGGTGCCAGAGGTCCATGAGGTACGCGGTCGCCGTGGACGCCATCATGCCGACGGCGAGACCGGTGAGCAGCCGGGCGGCGAGCAGCACCGGCAGGGCCGGGGAGAGCGCGAGCACCGAGGCGGCGACGACGTCCACGAGGAGCGCCGGAACGATGACCCGGCGGCGGCCGAAACGGTCCGAGAGGTGGCCGAGACCGAGGAAGCCGGCTGCCGCGCCGACCACCATGATCGCGAAGGCGAGGGTGACGGTGGTGGCGCCGAAGCCGTCCCGGTCCTGGTAGAGCGGCCACAGCGGGGTGGGCGCGGTGCCGAACGCCATCAGCGACGCGAAGGCGAGAGCCACGAACCAGAACCCGACGCGGGGCGGGACGACAAGGCGCGGACGGGAACGCGGCCGGGCGTCGGGGCGGAGGCGCGGACCACCGTACGGACGGACCCGGGAGTCACTGTTGGCGCCCGAGGCACGTGCGGTGTCGGGGCGAAAGGCGTCCTCGCGGGCGGTCTCCTGGGTCAGCGGTGTCGCGTTCATGCCTGGTCCAACGGACCGGCCGAGACGATCCTTACCAGCTCCGGTGGACCAGATGGAGATGCCTACCATCTCTGCTGGAGATAGTAGGGACAATGGCCGCATGGAACTCCGCCACCTGCGCCACTTCCTCGCCCTCGCCGAGGAGCGCAGCTTCACCCGTGCCGCCGCCCGCGAGCTGATCGTGCAGTCCGGTCTCTCCTCGTCCGTGCGGGCGCTGGAGAAGGGGGTCGGCGCGCCGCTGTTCGTGCGGGGCACGCGCCCGGTCCGCCTCACCGCCGAGGGCGAGGCTCTGCTGCCCGCCGCGCGACGCACCCTGGACGCCGCCGACGGCGCGTTGCAGGCGGTACGGGACGTGCACGGCGGCCTCTCCGGCCGGCTCCGCGTCGGGGCCTACCAGGCCAGCAGACACCTCGTCCCGCTCGCCTCCTGGCTTTCCGGATTCGTACGGGCGCACCCCGGGCTGGACATCGAGGTACGGCAGCAGCCCGCGTCCGAGATGATCCGTATGGTCGCGGCGGGCGAGCTGGACTGCGCACTGGCCGCCGCCCCGGACCAGGCCGCGACGGCCGCCCTGCTCGACGTGGTCCCGCTCGCCGCCGAACCCTACGTACTGGCCTGCGCCCTGGACCATCCGCTCGCCGCCCGCGACGAGGTGCCGCTGCCGCTCCTGGACGGCGAGCGCTTCGTGGAGACCCACAACCGGTGGACGGGGCGTCTGCTGGCGGACGCCTTCTTCGCCGAGGCGGGCATGACACGGCGGATCGTGTGCGAGGTGAGCGAGTGGATGATGGTGAGCGACCTGGTCGCGGCCGGCCTGGGGGTGGCATTCGTCCCCGAGTCGCTCGGCCGGGATCTGCTCCCGCTGCCGGATCTTCCGCTGCGGCTGCTGCCGTTGACGGACAACACGACGTCGGTGCGCCTGGAGCGCCGGGTCGATCTGCTGCTCCCCCGGGGCCAGGCCGTGAGCACGGCGGCGCGACGGTTCACGGAGCACGTGCAGCGGGAGGTTCGGGCGGCCCGTAGGGCGGGCGGCTGAGGGGCAGCCTCTGATACGGCGGGCGGTCGAGGGGCAGCCTCTCCACCTGCCGCCGCGTCAGGAGACGAGGTGCGGCGCGGCCGCGATCCGCGGACCGGCAAGCCGTGCGGGGCTCACCGCCCCGGACCGGCAAGCGTGCGGGACTCACCGCCGCGGACCGGCAAGCCGTGCGGGGCTCACCGCCCGGGGTGTTCTCCGTCGTCGGCGTCCCCGAGCCCGTCGCGGAGCAGCCGGAAGGCGAGCCGCCCCGCCTCCACCGCCGCCTCGTGCACCTCGTCCGCGCCCTCGCCCTCCTCCTCGATCCGGCGCCAGTTCTCCAGCGCGAGCGTCTGGAGCACCACCACAATCTGCCCCGCGGCGAGCCGGGCGGTCATGCCCTCCCCGAACACCTCCGCCAGCGCGCGGGCGAGCGCGGCCTCCGAGCGCCGCAGATAGGTGTACAGCCGGGCCTCCAGGCTCGGCGTCCCGTACAACAGCCGCTGGTAGGCGAGCACCCGGGCGTCGTCGCACAGCCCGGTGATCGGGTCCCGGGCCGCGAGGCCCGCCAGGAAGTGCCGCTCCAGCGCGTCGAGCGGCGCGAGCCCGGCCTCCCGCCCCGCGCGTACGACCCGCGCCCACTCGTCCTCGTGGTCGGCGAACCGGTGCAGCGCCAGGTCCTCCTTGGCCGGGAAGTACCGGAACAGCGTCGGCTTCGACACCTCGGCCGCCGCCGCCACCTCCGCCACGGACACGGCGTCGAAACCGCGCTCCAGGAAGAGCGCGATCGCCGATTCGGAGATCGTCTCGTACGTCCGCCGCTTCTTCAGCTCCCGCAGCCCGGTCATCCCGCACACCTCGCCACGTCCGCACCCGCGCCCTTGTGCACCAACGCCCCGCTCCGCCTGCCCGCTGTTCTCCCGGGCGGCCATCCTAGTGACGCGGCACGCTCACACCGGCGAGCCGGACCGCGTGAGGGCGGCGGGGCGCGCGTCGCCCCTGGTGAGCACCAGGGCGAGCTGGGGGTTCCGCACCTGCGCCCGGCCCAGTCCCAGCGACTCCGTGGCCGCCCGCAGCGTCATCGCGTACGAGTCCACCGCGCGCCGCACGTTCGGCGCGTCCAGGCTCGCCCCCGTCACCAGCCGGTCCAGGTCCACGTAGGCGGAGCGCACCAGCTCGATCCAGCGGTAGGTGTGGACGTCGCCCGCCCAGCCCTCGACGAGGCGCGGGTCCCGCCTGCCGAGCGCCTGCGACCAGCGGGCCAGCATCCGCCGGCGGATCTCGCCGCGGTGCGGGGTCAGGTGCAGGTGGCGCACCAGGTCGTGGAGCGGGTCGCCGACCACGGCCATCTCCCAGTCGATGATGGCGAGTTGGCCCGGGGCCTCGCCGCGGACCAGGTTCCACGGGTTGAGGTCGCCGTGCAGCAGCACCGGCGGACGCGGTGTGACCGTCCGCCGGCTGAGGATCTCCCGGAGCCGGGTGGCGCCGGGCAGGCCCAGTTCCCTCGCCGCCCGCAGCGACTCCGGCGGGAGTGAGACGACCAGGTCCACCAGTTGGTCGCTGAGCCAGCGGTAGAAGCCGCCGGGCGGCAGCACGGGAGCGAGCACCGGCTCCCCGGCCCGCCCGGGGGGCACCTCGGCGAACGTCCCGCGCGCCGGCTCGGCGTGCGGCGCCGCGCCCCGTCCCCGGCCGTCCACTCCGACGTCCGCCAGCGCGACCAGTTGGTCGACCAGGTCGTCCGCCTCGTGCGGCGAGAGGCCGTCGACCGGATGCTCAGGCGGGCGGCCGGGCGGGCCCGCGAAGGAGTGCACGGCGAACGTGTCGGACGGGCTGCTCTCGCCCAGGGCCAGCACCCGGGGCGCCCTGACCCCGCCCGCTCCGCCGAGGACCGCCAGTACGGCGGACTCGTCGTTGTGGCACCGCTCCCGACGGGTGGCCGAGCGCAGTCTGCGCCGTACGACGACGGTCCGCCCCCGCACCACCACGACGGTGCTCAGGTGGCCCGTGCCCTTGAAGACCTGCTCCGAGGGGGCGGCGCCCTCCGCGTCGAGCGCCTCGGACACTTCTTGCGCCGAGAACCGGGGGCTCACCCAGTCCGTGCCGGCGCTCCTGTGCACCGCCCTGCCCCCGCGGCCCGCCCTGGCCGCGTGCCACCGGCTGAGGATCTGCCGGACCTCGACGACGTCCGGCACCGCGCCGAGCCGCAGCGGACGCCGCGCGGCGGCCAGCGCCGCACACACCGACCCGGCAGCCTCCCGCAGCCCCACCGGCTCACGGCCGCCACCGAGGGACCTGGCCGCGCGCATCACGTCCGGGTACACCGACTGGGCGTGCTCGAAGTCGAGGTAGTGCCGCAGGTCGCTCTCCACGCCGTGTGCGGCGGCCTCCACGCCCGCCTCGCGCATCGCCCGCACCCAGGCTCCCTCGACCTCGTCCAGCTGCTGCGCCGGGTACCTCATCCGCACCAGGTGAACCGCCAGGTCGTGCAACGGGTCGCCGTAGGAGGCCAGTTCCCAGTCGACGAAGGTCAGCAGCGGTGCGGTGGCGGTGGCGGGCGAGACGATCACGTTGTCGCGGTGCAGATCCGTGTGCAGCAGGCCGAACGGGCGCCGCGCCATCGGTGGCACCCGCTCCGCGAACGCCGCCATCGCGTCCCGCGGGACACCGAGGGCGGCGAACAGGCCGCTGAACACGGCCCAGTTGGGCTGCCGTACGTCCCGGTCGGTGCGGGCCGCGAGGTGTTGCAGGAACTGCCGGCTCCGGCCGTCGCGCGGCCAGTCGGCCGGCAGCCTGGGCAGCTTCTCCCGGCCCACCTTGGCCAGCTCGGCCAGCTGCCGGACCAGCGCCTCGACCAGAGGAGGGCCGACCGGCTCGCCGTTCGGGCAGATGCTGGAGAGCGGCACCCCCTCCACGTGGCTGAGCACCGTCGCGTGGCTGCTCCTGGCCAGGCAGCGCGGCACGTCGGGCAGCACCCCCCGTAACGCGTCGAGGATCTGCGTCTCGTCCGCCCAGGTCCTGACGACCACCGGGAGCGCGTCCTCGACCCCCAGCCGCACGGTGACGGTGGTCCCGGCGGGACGGCCCACCAGCCGTCCCATGGCCTCGTTCAGCGGCACGACGTAGTTGCGGTGGTGCAGCCCGCCGGCCGGCTCGCCCGTACGCGTCGCGGCGTCGACGAAAGCCGCGTACACGTCCGCCGAGGCGGGCCTCGGCGGGCCCGGTTTCGGGGCCCGCGCCGGGACCGCTGACGAACCGTGCACTGACCGCTCCCGCCGGATCGGGTGTTGACATGGGGGAAGGCCAGGCTAGTGGTCCGCGAGGGGTGGAGGAGGGCACGTTGTCCCCCCGCCGCCGACGGTGTAGGCCGTTGAGCTGAAACGGAGGTACGGGAAGGGGCACGGGTGGCCGAGCGCCTGACACGCGTACGGAACTTCCACGCCTGGTGACGGCCAGGTCCCGCCGGGGGCGGAACGGACGACGGTCGGCCGGGGTCCGGGCCTCGTCCGCATCCGGCGGTCCGCCGCACCCCGACCGCTTCCGCACGGCTTCTCCGCCGGATCTCGACCGGTCCTCTCAGGGCCGTGCGCCGCCCGCCGTCACCAGCGTCAGCACGTCCGCCAGCGAGTCCACCACCGCCCGCGCCCCCGCGTCCCGCAGCCGTGTCACCCTGCGGGCGTCCTTCGCGTACCCGAGGAAGGCCACGCCCGCCCGCTGGGCCGCGTACAGGTCGGACGGGGTGTCGCCGATCATCAGCGACCTGGCGGGGTCGGCGCCCAGCGCGCGCAGGGCGCGGTCGAGGCAGTCCGGGTGCGGCTTGAGCAGGTCCAGCCGTTCGGTGCGGCCGTATATGTGGTGGCCGAAGCAGGGGGTCAGGCCGCGCCCGCCGAGGTAACGCGAGGCGGCCCTGGGCGAGTTGTTGGTGGTGATGGCCAGCCGGACGCCGCGCGCCGACCACTCCCGTATCAGGTCGTCGACGTACGGACTCGGGGCCGCGGACCGGGTGGCACGCAGCTCCTCCTCCGTGAGCGCCTGTTCGAGTTCCCGGACGATGCCGCTGTCCGGGTGCGCGGCGTCCACCGCGCGCAGTACCGCCTGCGGGTCCTGCCGGTCGGCGGCGGTCAGCGGCAACTGGACGCCCCACCCGTCCAGCCGGGCGATCAGCCGGTCCGCTATGTGATGCGCCCTGTGCCCCGCGAAGAGGCCGCAGACCGGGCCGTCGAAGTCGAAGAGGACGCAGGTTGCCTCCGTGATCGAGCCCACCGTCTGCCCGATCGCGGAGGCCGCCTGCCCGGGGTCAGTCGTTTCGGAAGTCACTAGGAGAGTGTCAGGTCCGAGGAGATGGTGTTCCATAGCGCGTCGAACCAGTGTGCTGATTGTTCGACGAAGGCCTTGTCGCGCGGGCCCGACCGCGCGGCGAAGCCGAACAGGACCGACTCCGTGCCCAGCGCGTCGTACATCTCCAGGTTGATCTCCTCGATCTCCTCCTGCCGCTTGGCGACCCGGTAGTAGGCGAAGAGGGCCTCGGTGGCGTTGAGCACGTACAGCTTCAGCGGCGGGGTGAAGGGCAGGGCCCGGAAGGCCACCTGGACGTCGATGCCGTGCGAGCGGTGGAGGTTGCGCAGGTTGTGGCGCAGCACCTGCCCCTGGGCGTTGCGCTGCTGGAGCCAGCGCTGGTGGACCAGGGAGCTCTCCCCCGGGTCGACGCCCTTGGGAAAGGCCAGCGCGATGTCACGGGCGGGCAGCAGCACGCGCACCGTCACGCTCCTGGGCCCGATGCGGTTCTCGTGGATCAGCCGCAGCGGCTCCGCCATCGCCAGCATCAGCGACTCGGCGGTCAGGCTGAGGGCGTCGACCCTGATGTCCTCCGCGGCGAACGCCTCCACCAGCCGTGGCCCGAGCGCGCTCAGCGTCGGCTGGGGCCGGCCCGCCGCCGGGTCCCCGCCCGCCACCAGCGGGCCCGTCGCCGCCACTCTGGCCGGGGCACCCCTCGTGGCGCCCGTCAGCAGGCCCTCCTCGTGCAGGATGCGCAGCGCCTGGCGGACCGTGCCGCGCTCCACACAGAACTCCTCGGCCAGCCGGGACTGCGTCGGCATGTGTTCGCCGGCCTTGATCTCTCCTCTTCGGATGCGGTCGCGCAGGGTGTCGGCCACCTCCCTGTGCGAGCGCTTTCGGTCATTCCCTGAACTGCTCACGTCGCTCACGTCACAACGCTACAACTAGCAGCCATCTATGGGGAGTTGTTGGGATGTTGTTTATGGATCGCGACCAAGTGGGGACAACTTCCTTGTAGTTGGTCGCCACTTGGCACATCTGGCCGAGGCAGCGTCGCCTCCCCGCCGCCCACTTCGACAGTGCTCCCGAGGGAGGGACCCATGCCTGCTCTGCTGCTGCTCTCCGCCGCCGTCGTCATCGGATTCGAGAAGTTCGTCGAGTGGCGCTACGGGGCCCCCGGCGCCATCGGCCTGCTGCTGCTCGGCATCGGCGCCAAGGCCAAGAGCCCCGCCTGCGCGGGGGTGGGCGCCACCGTCCTGGTCCTCCAGGTCGTGGGCCCCACCGCCGCGTAATCCCGGCCGGTACGGGCCACGGCTCGTACCGGTCACGGCTCGTACGGGCCACCTCGTACCGGCCGCAGTACCGGCCGCAGTACCGGCTAAGCCTCGGCGGCCAGCGTCAGGTCCGTGGAGATCGTGTTCCAGATCGCGTCGAACCACAGCTGCGACTGCTCCACGAACGTCGAGTCACGCTCACCGCCCGCGTCCCGGTCGAAGGGGAACAGCATCGACCGGGTGCCCACCGTGTCGTACATCTCCAGGAGCTCGTGGTCGTCGAACTGCTCCTCCTGCCTGGTGATCATGTAGTACGCGAACAGCGCCTCCGAGCCGTTCAGCAGGTACAGCTTGACCGGCGGCGTGAACGGCAGCGCGCGGAAGGTGACGTCCACGTCGATGCCGTGCGTACGGCGCAGATTGCGGAGGTTGTGCCGCAGCACCTGGCCCTGGGCGTTGCGCTGCGAGAGCCAACGCCGGTGCAGCCTCTCGTCGCTGCCGTCCGCCACCGGGGTCGGGAACGCGAGGTCGATGTCCCGGCTCGGCAGCAGCACCCGCACGGTCACCCTGGCCGGTTTGATGCGGCCCTCGTGGATCAGCCGCAGCGGTTCGCCGAACGCCAGGGTGAGCGAGACGGCCGTCAGGCACAGCGCGTCGATCTCCACGTGGTCCGCCTGGAAGGCCTCCGTGATCCGCGGGGCCAGCGCGACCATCGTCGGCTGCGGCGGCGCCGCGTGCGGGGCGAGCGCGGCGGGTGCGTCGTCCGCGACCGTCGCGGGAGAGCCCTTGGTCACATTGACCAGCAGGTGCTCCTCCTGGAGGATGCGGAGCGCCTGACGGACCGCGCCCCGCTCCACCTCGAACTCCCTGGAGAGCTCGGCCTGCGTCGGCATCCGGTCGCCCGGCCGCAGCTGCCCGGCCCTGATCCGGGCCCGCAGCGCGTCGGCCACTTCTCGGTGCGACCTTTTCCGACCGTTCACGGCAGCGCCAGCTGTGCTCACAACCAGAACACTACAACTTCACGCCATCTAACGGGAGTTGTTGGCGAACCTGGTTAAAGGTTCTTGAGCCATGGGGACAACTTCAGCAGAGTTGGTCACCAACTCCCTCCAGATGGCTCAACCAGGAGCTACGGCAGGGGTGTTGGCGCGAGACTCGCCAACCTCACCCCGGCCCGGCCGTCACCGGGCACTCGGACACCAGGGAGTGACCACCATGCCGCTCGTCGCACTCCTCGCTCTCGCCGTCTACTTCGTCGGCGAGATGATCCAGGACAAGTTCGGCCTGCTCGGCGTCGCCGCCGTGGGCTTCCTCACCGTCGGCGTCAAGACGAAGAACACCGCCTGCCTCAGCATCGGAACCGTTGCCCTCGTCATCCTCGGCCAGTCGGCCGTCGGCTGACGGGCCCGCCCCCCGCGGCGTCCGGCCGCACACCCGCACCCGCGGCGGGAGCCGGCCGCACCCGCACCCGCCGCGCCGGTCGGTGTCTCAGAAGACGTCCGGGCACCACGGTTCGCGCGCCGTCCTGAACAGTGCGTCCACCCGGGCCGCCGCCCCCGCCCACCCCTCCGTCACCAGGTCCAGCGCCGCCATCCGCACCGCCGACCTGCCGCCGAGGTACAGCGCCCCCAACTCCCTCACGTCCAAGGAGAGATCGGCCTCCTCGGCAGTGGGCACACAGGACCCGCCGCCGTCCGCGGCCACCTCCAGCCTGAACCGGCCCCCGGCCAGCCCCAGCGGGTCCCGCACGTCCAGCACCACCGTCCCGCCGCCCGCACCGGGGGCGGCGTACGTGCGCGCCTCCAGCGCCCGTACGACATCCAGCACCCGCACCCACAGCCAGTCCGCCACCGTCACCGCCCGCGCCGCCCGCGCGTCGGGCAGCAGGTCGGGCAGCAGGTCGTCCGGCGCCCGGTAGCCGCTCCGCACCTTGGACACCCAGTCGATCGAGCACAGGAAGTGCCAGAGCGCCCGCTCGGCGGCCGGGGTGGTGGCGATCAGATCGCTCACCTGCACCGTGTTCAGCGGCTGCTTGGCGTCGCCCCAGTTGTCGTCCACGCGGTAGCCGACCAGCCCCTCGACCTGACCGCCCCGCCCGGCGGGCGCCCGGTACACGGCGAAGAAGGCCGGCCGGTACGGGTCGAAGGAGTACTGCGTGGCCCCCGTCTCCGCCTCCCACCAGAGCGCGCCCCGGTCGATCGCCCCCGGCCGGTGCGCGCGGAACCGCTCGTACAGCTCGGGGCCGCTCTTGCGGAGGTCAGCCGCGTCCACCAGGTCGATCCGCCCGCCGCACTCCGGGCCTGACCACCTCGGGTCCAGGCCGGTGCGGTGCACGTCGACCTCCCACTCGGCGGTGCTCGTCGCGGGCCCGAAGCCGTACCGCCCGTAGATCGGGTACTCGGCGGCGATCAGTGTCGAGACCACCTCGCCGCGCTCCTTCGCCTCGGCGAGGTCCGCGCGCATCATCCGGCCGAGCAGCCCGCGCCGCCGGTGGGTGGGCGACACGGTAACGCTGGAGACGGCGCTCGACGCCACGGACCTTCCGCCGGGCACGGTGAGTTCCTGCGCGAACGAGCGGAACGTCGCCACGCACCGGCCCGACTCGAAGGCGCCCCGCGTACGGGACAGGTCGATGCGCGGCCTGCGCTTCGCGAGGTCGTCGGCGGTGTACGGCTGGGCCCGCAGGAACCCGGTGTTGTTGGCCCGCGCCCACTCCGCGAACTCCGCCTCCGCGACGAAACGGATCTCTGTCGGGCCGGTGGGGTCGGGAAGCGGGTGCGAGTGCTCGGCGTGACCTGTCATCCGTCCACGCTATGCATCAGCGGCTCAGAATGTCGCCCGGATTTCGCCCACCCGCACCGGGCCACCGAGCAGTGGTGCGTCCGCCATCCTGGAGACCACCTCGCCCTGTACGCCCCAGTGCTCCAGCGCCCTGGCCAGCACCGGCCCGAGCGCCCGGCCGGCCCCGTCGTCGATCTTGAAGGCGAGGGCCCGGCCGTCCGGCAGTGCCACCGCCTGCACGGCCTCAGCGCCCATCTTCGACAGCACGCCGGGCACCTCCCGCATCAGCCAGGTGTCCGGCCGCCGGGTGCCCGCCACGTACTCCGGATGCGCCCGCATCGCGTCCGCCACCCGGCGCTCCGGGGTGCCCTCGGGGGCGAGCACGAAGTACCGGAAGGCACGGGCGAGGCCGGTGAGGCTGAGTGCCATCAGCGGCGCCCCGCAGCCGTCCGTACCCACCGCGGAGACCTTCTCGCCGCTCGCCCGCTCCACGCATTCGAGGACCAGCCGCTGCAACGGGTGGTCCTGCTCCAGGTAGGTCGCCTTGTCCCAGCCGTTGAGAGCGCACGCGGCGATCATCGCGGCGTGCTTTCCCGAGCAGTTCATGGTGATCCGTGCGCGGACCTTGCCCGCCGCGAGGTACGCCTCGGCCTCGACGGGGTCCAGCGGCAGGTCGGGCGGGGTCTGCAGGTCGTCCTCGGTCAGATCGAACTCGCTCAGCATCCTGGCAACGAGGTCCAGCTGGAAACCCTCGCCCGAGTGGCTCGCGGCGGCCAGGGCCAGCCGCTCCCCCGAGAGGTCGAGCCCGGCCCGCAGCACGGCGGCGGCCTGCATCGGCTTGTTGCTGGAGCGCGGGAAGACGGGGGCCGAGACGTCGCCGAGGGCGTGCTCCACACTGCCGTCGGCCGCCAGGACCACCAGCGAGCCCCTGTGATGGCCCTCGACGAAGCCGGATCGGACGACTTCGGCGAGAACCGGGGGTATGGCGGGGGTGGTGGCGGTGGGAGTCATCGTCGGCGCGGCCTTCCGGACGGGGACCCGCCCCCGGACCGGCCGCCCGGGATCGCCGGCGGTGGGCTCAGTGGAGCAGGTCGTCTACTTGTGCTTCGCCCTCACGGTACCTGCGGGCGATCTCCGCACTGCAATCGTCGGCGGTCCGCTGGAGGCGCTGTCGCTGCCGGGAGACCTGCTGCTCGTACCCGGCGAGGCGGCCCATTCCCGCGTGCAGCTCCTGGTCCGTTCGGGCGTCGAGGTCGGAGAGCTCGACCTCGGCGAGCATGTCGGCGGCGAGCCGCCGGTACTCCTCGCTGCGCGGCGTGGACAGGGTGACGTGCCGGGCGGAGGAGCGGTGGGTGGACGGGGTGTCGGCGAGGATCTCCGACAGCCGCTCCACCACGGGCGACTGCGGCCCGCCGCGGCGGCCGAGCTCGGCCCGCAGGATGTCGATCCGGCCGTGCAGCAGCCGCCGTACGTAACTCAGATCGGCCTCGTCGCGCTGCGCGCTCTGGCGCAGCGCCCGCAGCTCGGGCAGACCAAGGGCGCCGAAGTCGGGTTGCGGGACGGCGGGCAGGGGGCTACGCCCGCCCTGTTCGGTACGTGGCGCGGGTGCCCGGACCGCCCCCACGGTTCCTGCTGTGCCCGCCAGCCGCATCGGTACGGGACCGGACGGCTGCCCGGTGCCAGAAGTGCTCATGGAATTCCGTCCCCTCGAACGGTGCGGCGCACCGCCTTGACCCGCATCGTGCCACTCCTTCGCGTACCGACGCAGGCACACTGCACCCGTATGGCCCTTGCAGAAAAGAATGGCGCCACGGGCAGGCATCATGGGCGTCATGCGAGCTGTGGTGCAGAGGGTGGACGGCGCGAGCGTCGTCGTCGAGGGTGAGACGGTCGGCGAGATCGTGGGCGAGGGCCTGTGTGTCCTGGTGGGAGTGACCCACGAGGACACTCCGGACAAGGCGGCGCAACTCGCGCGCAAGCTGTGGTCGGTACGGATCCTGGAAGCGGAGAAGTCCTGCTCCGACGTGAACGCGCCCCTTCTCGTCATCTCGCAATTCACCCTGTACGGGGACGCCCGCAAGGGCCGCCGCCCCACCTGGAACGCCGCGGCGCCCGGCGACGTCGCCGAACCGCTCGTCGACGAGGTGGTGGCGCGGCTGCGGGCGCTGGGAGCGACCGTACAGACCGGCAGGTTCGGCGCGGACATGCGGGTCTCCCTGACGAACCACGGGCCGTTCACGGTGGTCATCGAGGTCTGAGGCAGGGCGCCGGAGGGCGGGCGCCCGAGGCGGACCGTCGGAGGGCGGGCGCCCACCCTCCGACGGTCCGCGCGGCTCCCCGCGGGCCGGCCACCGCCCGGCTACGGCTACGGCTACGGCTACGGCTCGACGACGACCTCCTGGGCCGCGGCCGTGTCCCCGGCCATCAGCTCGGCGTCCAAGGCCACGTTCCGCTTCACCAGCGCCAGCGCGATGGGGCCCAGCTCGTGGTGCCTCGCGGACGTGGTCACGAAGCCGATCTGCCGTCCCTCGGGCCCGTCCGCGGCCAGCCGCACCGGCGTTCCTGACGGCGGCAGGTGCACCTCGCTCCCGTCCAGGTGCAGGAAGACCAGCCGGCGCGGCGGCTTCCCCAGGTTCTGCACCCGGGCGACCGTCTCCTGCCCCCGGTAGCACCCCTTCTGCAGGTGCACCGCGCTGCCGATCCACCCCAGCTCGTGCGGGATCGTACGGTGGTCGGTCTCGAAGCCGAGCCGCGGCCGGTGCCCCTCGACACGCAGCGCCTCGTACGCGAGCACCCCGACGGCCGGTCCGTGCGAGACGGCGAACGCCTCCAGCTCCTTGCGCGGCAGGAACAGGTCCCGCCCGTGCGCCGTCTCCCGTACGACGACGCCGTCGGGCACCTGCGCGATCGACCCGGCGGGCAGCCAGACCACCGCGAACTCCTCGGTGCGGTCCTCGACCTCCACCCGGTAGAAGAACTTCATGCTCTCCAGGTAGGCGATGAGCTCCGCCTGGGTACCGGGCTCGACGTGCAGCCAGGTGCGCTCGCCGTCGTCGACGAGGTAGAGCGCGTGCTCCACGTGCCCGTTGGCGGTCAGGACCAGCGCCTCGGTGGCCCGGCCGGCCGGCAGCTCGGTGACGTGCTGCGTGATCAGCAGGTGCAGCCAGCTCAGCCGGTCCGCGCCGGTGACAGCGACGACCCCGCGGTGCGAGAGGTCGACGAAACCGGAGCCGTCGGCGAGCGCGCGCTGCTCACGGAACAGATCGCCGTAGTGCGCGGCGACGCCTTCGTCACGCCCCTCGGCGGGAACGGCGCCTGGCAGGGAAAGGAGGGGGCTCGTCATGCTCCCCAGCGTACGACTCGCCGGTGACGCGCCTACGCCTCGGCGGCCGGGTCCTCCCCGGCACCTTCCCCGGCGCCCTTGCCCGCCACGCAGTCCGCGCACCGGCCGAAGATGGCGAAGTGCTTCATGTCGGTCTCGAACCCGAAATCGCCCCGCAGCTTGGCGATGAAGTCACCGGCGACGCCCACGTCCGCCTCGATGACGTTCGAGCAGTCCCGGCAGACCAGATGGAGGTGGTGGTGCCGGTCGGCGAGGTGATAGGTCGGCGCCCCGTGCCCCAGGTGCGCGTGGCTCACCAGGCCGAGCTCCTCCAGCAGCTCCAGGGTCCGGTAGACGGTGGAGATGTTGATCCCGGACGCGGTTTTGCGGACCTCCACCAGGATGTCGTCCGGCGTCGCGTGCCCCAGCACGTCCACCGCTTGCAGCACGAACTCCCGCTGCGGCGTCAGCCGGTAGCCGCGCCGGCGCAGGTCACTTTTCCAGTCGGTGCTCACCACGCCGCCCAGTGTAGGCAGCGCGGCGGGCAACCGGCTGTGTGCACGGTGCTGGTCGGGTTCACGGTGCTGCTCGGTCCAACTGCTCAGCTCAAGGTGGTGCTCAGCGGAAGAACGCGATCCCGTCGTCCGGCAGGTCGCCGAGGTTCTTGGCCATGGCCTCGACCTCCTCGGGCGTGACCGTCTTCTTCAGGTGCGCCGACATGTACGGGCGCAGCTCGACCTCGGGGGTGGCCTTCTCGCCGACCCACATGAGGTCGCTCTTGACGTACCCGTAGAGACGCTTGCCGCCCGTGTACGGCCCGGAGGCGGCGGTGCGCGCCACGGCGTCGGTCACCAGGTCGATCTGCGGCTTCTGCTGGGCCAGCTCGCCGTACCAGATCTCGACGACGCCGGTGTCCCGCGTCATGACGACCTCGACCTTGCGGTCCTTGTCGATGCGCCAGAAGCCGGACTCGGTCTCCAGCGGCTTCACCTTGTTGCCCTCGGCGTCGAGGATCCAGGAGTGCGACACGTACTCCAGGAAGTCGCGGCCGTCGTGGCTGAAGGTGACTTCCTGGCCGAAGTTGGCCTTCTCCTCGCCGGGGAAGTCGGTGACTCCCGCTCCCGTCCACTTCCCGAGGAGGAAGACGAGGGGGACGAGGTCCGGGTGGAGGTCGGACGGAATCTCGATCATGAGTGGCTCAGGCGATCTGTGTGAGGGGTGGCGGCTCGCTGCCGGGTCGGCTAGCGCTGGCCCTGGTAGAGCTTCTTCACGGTCAGAGCGGCGAAGGCGAGGACGCCGACGCAGACCAGGACCAGCAGGGCGGAGAAGACTGCCTCAAGCACGGGGTGCTCCTTGGGACGATCGAGGGTGGGACACGGGCCGCGCCCCAGCTTAGTCGGCCGGGGCCGGGCGCTCTCGGTGAGGTGCGTCGCGCGCCTGTCCCCAGGTCCGTCGCGCGCCTGACCCCAGGTCCGCCGCGCACCTGACCCCAGGTCCGCCGCGCACCTGGCCCCGGGACTTTCGGGAGGCCCTAGGCTTCCCGGCATGGCGAAGAAGCTCGTGATCAAGGTGACCGCAGGTGCCGACGCACCCGAGCGGTGCTCGCAGGCGTTCACCGTGGCGGCGGTGGCCGTGGCCAGCGGGGTGGAGGTGTCGCTCTGGCTGACCGGGGAGTCGGCGTGGTTCGCCCTGCCGGGAAGGGCGGCGGAGTTCGAGCTGCCGCACTCGGCGCCGCTGCCCGACCTGATCGAGTCGATCATGGCGGCCGGCCGGATCACCCTGTGCACGCAGTGCGCGGTACGGCGGGACATCGGCGAGGCCGACGTGCTGGAGGGCGTGCGGATCGCGGGGGCGCAGGTCTTCGTGAGCGAGATCATGGCCGACGGCGTGCAGGCCCTCGTCTACTGACGCTTCTCGCGGCCGTCCAGCTCGTCCCACCACTCGTCGGAGCCCGCGTCGCCGGTCGTCCCGTGCCGCGGGCCCGCGGGGCCCGTCCCGTCACCCCCGGGCTCGTCCCACCAGCGGTCGTCCGGACCCTTCCGGTTGGCGATCATCGCCGCGAAGGGCGGGATGACGGCGGCCACCACGCACATCGCGACCGCCACCGGGACGGACCACAGCCGCACCAGCGCGCACGCGGAGACGAAGAGGACCAGACAGGTCCCCATCATCACGAAGTAGCCGCGGCGGCGACGCGCGTACATGTCTCCACCGTACGACCGCAGGCGCCCGGGCGCGGCGGGGCCGAAGGGCCGCACCCTTCGTCACAGGTAAGCGTCCAACCCCCTGCGGGTGCGGCCCTCCGGCCGGTCCTGGTGTCCGGTACGGACCGATCCGGCACTGTGCCGTACGACGGATCGGACGGCACCACGGATCAGACGGCGATCGCGACCTCCGCGAGGCCGCCCGTGCGGGCGACGACCGTGCGGTCCGCCGTGCCGCCGGGGACCAGGGCGCGCAGCGTCCAGGTGCCCTCGGCCGCGTAGAAGCGGAACTGACCGGTGGCGGAGGTGGGCACCTCGGCCGTGAACTCGCCGGTCGAGTCGAGGAGGCGGACGTAGCCGGTCACCGGCTCGCCGTCCTTGGTGATGCTGCCCTGGATGGTCGTCTCACCGGGCTTGACGGTCGAGGCGTCCGGGCCGCCTGCCTTCGCTCCACACATGTGCGTACTCCAGAAGTCCGAAGGGGTGGGGTTACTTGTTGGCGCCGAGCTCGATCGGCACGCCGACCAGCGAGCCGTACTCGGTCCACGAGCCGTCGTAGTTCTTGACGTTCTCGACGCCGAGCAGCTCGTGCAGCACGAACCAGGTCAGGGCCGAGCGCTCACCGATGCGGCAGTAGGCGATGGTGTCCTTCGCCAGGTCGACCTGCTCGGTCTCGTAGAGGGCCTTGAGCTCCTCGTCGGACTTGAAGGTGCCGTCGTCGTTGGCGTTCTTCGACCACGGGATGTTGCGGGCCGAGGGGACGTGGCCGGGGCGCTGGGACTGCTCCTGCGGGAGGTGCGCGGGGGCGAGCAGCTTGCCGGAGAACTCGTCGGGCGAGCGGACGTCGACCAGGTTCTCGGTGTTGATGGCCTTCACGACGTCGTCGCGGTAGGCGCGGATCGACTCGTCCTGCGGCTGGGCCTTGTACGAGGTGGCCTCGCGCTGCGGGACCTGCGCGCCGTCGACCAGGTCGCGGGAGTCCAGCTCCCACTTCTTGCGGCCGCCGTCGAGCAGGCGGACGTCACCGTGGCCGTAGAGCTTGAAGTACCAGAAGGCGTACGACGCGAACCAGTTGTTGTTGCCGCCGTAGAGGACGACCGTGGTGTCGTTGCCGATGCCCTTCTCCGAGAGCAGCTTCTCGAAGCCGGCCTGGTCGATGAAGTCACGGCGGACCGGGTCCTGGAGGTCCTTGGTCCAGTCGATCCGGATCGCGCCCCGGATGTGGTTCTTCTCGTACGCGGAGGTGTCCTCGTCGACCTCGACGAGCGCGACCTTCGGGTCGTCCAGGTGGGCCTCGACCCAGTCGGCGTCGACCAGTACGTCGGTGCGGCTCATGTGTTTCTCCTCCGGGGCAGTTTCGGGGGGATACCGGTGCGGGTGCGGTGCGCCGCGGGGTGGTGCTCCGCGGTGCGTGCGGTGGAGCGGCGGTACAGAGTGCGATGCGGGATGCGCGCGGGTACGGCGGCCGGGCCGTGCGAACGGCGGTGCCGGGCGGCGGGGGCGGGCAGCACGGATCGCCCTGCGGAAAGCGGGGTCCGGGGCGTCTCGCCCAGCGGTTCCCGCTCAGACGGTGCGGCGACAGAGCATGGCGGCGACGCGGCACAGGTCTACTGCCCGCCGCTTCGTGAGATCCGCCTGTCGCTGCTGCATGGGTCCGATCGTAGGGACGTACAGGCACACATGTCACCGGCGTGTCGAATAATGAGACGAGATCGTCCATCCAGTGGGACAGCACGAGGGGCCGGGACAGCCGTCCCGGCCCCTCGCCCGGCCCCTGCGCCGTTCCGTCCTGCGCAGTGGACCCATCCGTCTCGCCATCCGGCCCGACCCGGAGCCGCCCGTTCCGAAGACCCCCGTCCTCCGGGGGCCCGGCGGGTTATCCGGCCAGGTGCACGTCCGTGCCCGTGACGCCGATCTCCATGCCGGTCTCGACCGGGGTGATCTTCTGGAGCACCAGGCCGTTCGGCAGTCCGCCGATCGGGCGCTCGAAGTCGATCTTCTTGCGGATCATGCCTTCGAGGCCGGGGATGCCCTGGCCCGGCACCTCGTCGGCGCGGACCGCGATCGACTTCCCGTTGTTCTTGAGGCTGACGCTGGAGAGGACGCTGCGGGTGAACTCGCGGCCGAGCACCGAGACGCTGCCGGTCACCTTGACCTTGCCGTTGCCGCCGTAGGCGAGCTTCACGTCCTCGTCACCCGCCGCGCGGGTGAGGTCGTCGTACGAGATGACGGCCGTGCCGGTGGCGCGGGCGGCGGTCGCGGAGGAGAAGTTGTTCTCCAGGGCCACGTCGTGCAGTTCCGCAGTCATCTGCCCGACCGTCAGCTTCTTGCCGTCCGCGCTCGCCTCGACCCCGTCCATGGTGACGTCGACCTGGTCGAGCTTCTTGCCGAGGAGCTGGGTGAGGAAGGGAAAGCCCTTGATGTCGATCTGCGGCTCGGCCGAGAGCCCCTGGCTGGTGCGCACCCTGGACGCGACCTCGCCCTCGGCGTAGTTGACCGCGAGGCGGTCCGCGGCGACGAAGATGCCGCCGAAGATCACCACCAGGATGAGAAGTATTCGAAGTGCTCGCATTACCGGTGTGTCCCCCACCCGCGATCGTTGGCCCCCGTAGTGACGGTGAGCCTAACCGGGTGGGGTCCAGACCATTCCTCGGGGCACTGGGCGGCCCTCAGACGAAGGCGCGGCCCAGCAGGTAGACGGCGGGGGCGGCCAGGGCGAGCGGCAGAGCGACGCCGGCCGTCATGTGCACGAACTTCGACGGGTAGTCGTAGCTCGCCACCCGGTGCCCGACCAGCGCGCACACCCCCGCGCCCAGACCGATCAGCGCGCCGTCCGCGCCGAGGCCCGTGGCCCCGCCCGCGGCGACCCCCGCACCCGCCGCCGCGAGCAGCGCGACGCCGACCGAGGCAGCCGTGGGCAGCGGCAGCGCGCGGGCGACGACGGCCACGGCGACGGCGAGCCCGCCGACCGTCATGGCTTTGGGGTCCGCCGCCAGGTGCCCGGCGGCGACGACCGTCAGCGCGGCCGTGGTGACCCCCGCCGTCAGCGCGTACATCCGCTCGTCGGCCGGCATCCGGTTGCGCAGGTGCAGCACGACGGTCAGCAGGACCCACACGCCGAGCGTGCCCAGGATCGCGGCCGGTGCCTGTACGTCGTCGACGGCGAGGATCGCGACGTCCGCGACCAGACCGCCGAGGAACGCGAGCGCGATGCCCTGCCTGGCCGGCCACATCCCGTTGAGCCGGAACCAGCCCGCCGCCGTCACCGCCTGCAACAGCACCACCGGCACCACCAGCGCGAACGGTCCGACGGCCGCCGCCCCCGCGAGCAGCGCCGCGAGCACGGCGGTCAGCAGGGCGGGCCGCATCCCCGGCTCTATCACCGGCGAGCGCCCTTCGGCACGGGCGCGCTGGGCGTCGGTGACCCGGGGGTTGCCGCGGGTCGCCGGGGAGCTGTAGGCGGGCGCCGAAGGCAGGTCGTACGGGTCGGCGACCCGGGCGGCCGGGGCCTGCACGGCGTCCTGCGGACCGACCCCGGCGCCGGCGAGCGCACCGCCACCGGTCGCCCCGCCGTAGGACGGCTCCACGGCCGGGGCCTGCGCCGGGTCCTGCCGTACGGGAACCTCGGGCGGCAACGGGAGCGAGCCGGTGGGACCGGTCTGACCCGTTGGGCCGTTCTGACTGTTCAGACCGTACTGGCCGCTCTGCTGCGGCAGGTACGCCGTGTCGGCGGCAGCGGGAGCCGGGGCCTGGAACGGCTGAGCCTGCTGTGCCTGGAACTGCTGGTCCTGAGCCTGCTGGGCCTGCTGCACCGGCTGGTACTGGGTGTCCCAGGTCTGGCCCTGCCAGGTCTGGGTCGAGTACGGGTCCTGCGCCGCGGGCACTCCCGGGTACTGCTGCGGCTCCTGGTACGGCTGGTCACCGTAGGAGGCCTGCTGCGCCTGCTGCGCCTGCTCGCCGTACGCGCCCTGGTCCCCGTACAAGGGCTGCCCGTACTGGTCGTGCCCGTACCGGTCCTGGCCGTACGACGGCGGGCACTGCTGATCGTTGCCGTTGCTCATGGTCTCCGGTCACCCTCCTGCGAACGGCGGGAGGACCTCGACCGTGCCGCCGTCGGCCAGCCGTACCGTCCCGTGGTCACGTGTCCCGACGGGGTCGCCGTCGATCAGGAACGAGCACCGCTGGAGCACCCGCACCAGCTCTCCCGGGTGCTGTGCGCGCACCGCGTCCAGTGCCTCGGCGAGTGTTTCGGCCGCGTACGGCTCCTCGCCGGTTCCTGCGGCGGCCTTGGCCGCCGCCCAATAGCGGATGGTTCCCGCTGCCACAGCGGCACTCCTCTCGCGCAACTCCCACAGCCCTCGGGCCCGTCAGCTGTCCATGATGGGCCATCCGGGCCCGCCCTCCCGCGATCGCGCCCCTCCCCGCACCGCAATGCGCCCGAGCGGTGGCCCGCCCGCCGCGTCCTGCGCGTACCCGGCTGCCCGCTCGATTCCCGTCCTCCGCGCCCGCGTGCGCTTCTGTGCGCCCCCGCTGCACCACTTCGCACGAAGATCCGAACAGTGCCCCGTGCCGCGGCGCCACGGAACCGCCCGGCCGGTGGCCGGACCGCTCCGACAGCCCTCGTGGTGGGTACGCAGCGTGCCGCGCCGGACCGTCGGAGTGATCAAGCGAACAGGGAGGGCGGGCGCCAGTTGGGCTATTCTGCTCGGCAGAGGACTCGGGCATCGTTGCCCCCGGGTCCTTTTGTGCTTTCCGGGCGACCTAAAAAGCTCGGAAAGAACAGGGCAAGAGAGCAGGAAAAGGGCACGTCGGACCCCTGGGCGCGGGGGCGGACCGCCTAGAACCGCAGAAACAACCGTATACACGCAGCAGTGCCGTAAACGTCCTCGCAGGGACCGAGGAGGAACCGACGTTATGGGCGAGCGAACCGTGCACGAACCGGAAATGAAATCGTGGGCAGGTGGGGCGCGATGAGCTCTCTGCTGCTCCTCACCAATGCACTCCAGCCGTCGACGGAGGTGCTCCCCGCGCTCGGCCTGCTGCTGCACAGCGTGCGGGTGGCCCCCGCCGAAGGCCCCGCACTCGTCGACACCCCGGGTGCCGACACCATCCTGATCGACGGCAGGCGCGACCTTCCGCAGGTGCGGTCGCTGTGCCAGTTGCTGCGCTCCACCGGGCCCGGCTGTCCGCTGATACTCGTGGTGACCGAGGGCGGCCTGGCCGCCGTGACCGCGGACTGGGGCATCGACGACGTGCTCCTGGACACCGCGGGGCCCGCCGAGGTCGAGGCGCGGCTGCGGCTCGCGACGGGCCGCCAGCACCTGGCCGTCGACGACATCCCCAGCGAGATCCGCAACGGCGACCTCGTCGTCGACGAGGCGACCTACAGCGCGAAGCTCAAGGGCCGGGTGCTTGACCTGACCTTCAAGGAGTTCGAGCTGCTCAAGTACCTGGCGCAGCACCCCGGCCGGGTCTTCACCCGGGCGCAGCTCCTCCAGGAGGTCTGGGGCTACGACTACTTCGGCGGTACGCGGACGGTGGACGTGCACGTCAGGCGGCTGCGCGCCAAGCTCGGCGTGGAGAACGAGTCGCTGATCGGGACCGTCCGCAACGTCGGCTACCGCTTCGTCGTACCGGAGAAGCCCGAGAAGGCGGAGCCGAAGCCGGGGCAGGAGAAGGTCGCCGGGCGGGATGCGGAGAAGGCGCGGGCGCGGGCGTCCGCCTCCGTGGCCCGGTCGGCGGAGTCACCCGTACCGGAGTGATCCGCACGGGGCATGGGACGACCGGCCTGTCACCGACTCCATCCGCGTAGACTGCCGCGCGTGGCCAAGGTGACGCGGGACGATGTGGCACGACTGGCGGGGACTTCGACCGCGGTCGTCAGTTACGTCATCAACAACGGACCCCGGCCGGTCGCCCCGGCCACGCGCGAGCGTGTCCTCGCCGCGATCAAGGAGCTGGGCTACCGGCCCGACCGGGTCGCGCAGGCGATGGCGTCCCGGCGCACCGACCTCATAGGCATGATCGTGCCGGACGCCAGGCAGCCGTTCTTCGCGGAGATGACGCACGCGGTCGAACAGGCCGCCGCCGAGCGCGGAAAGATGGTGCTGGTCGGCAACTCCGACTACCGCAACGAACGCGAGATCCACTACCTGCGTGCCTTCCTCGGCATGCGGGTCTCCGGTCTCATCCTGGTCAGCCAGGGCATGAGCGAGAGCGCCGCCGCGGAGATCGACGCGTGGGACGCGCGGGTGGTGCTGCTGCACGAGCGGCCCGAGGCGATCGACGACGTCGCGGTCGTCACGGACGACGTGGGCGGCGCCCAGCTCGCCACCCGGCACCTCCTCGAACACGGCCACGAGTACGTGGTGTGCTTCGGCGGCATGGAGTCCACCCCTTCGGTCGGCGACCCGGTGGCGGACCACATCGAGGGCTGGCGGCGCGCGATGCGGGAGTCGGGGCGGTCGACCGAGGGCCGGCTCGTCCAGGCGCCCTACGACAGGTACGCGGCGTACGAGGTGGCCCTGGAGCTCCTGGCGGGCCCGAACCGCCCGCCGGCCGTCTTCTGCTCGACGGACGACCAGGCGATCGGGGTGCTGCGGGCGGCGCGTGAGTTGCGTATCGACGTACCCGGCGAGCTGGCGGTCGCCGGCTTCGACGACGTCAAGGAGGCGGCCCTGACGGACCCGCCACTGACCACCGTCTCCTCCGACCGGCCCGCGATGGCACGCGCGGCCGTCGACCTGGTCCTGGACGACGGCCTGCGCGTGGTGGGCTCCCGCCGCGAACGCGTCAAGCAGTTCCCGTCAGCGCTGATCGTGCGCAGGTCGTGCGGCTGCGGGTAGCGCCTCAGCCCGTCGCAGCCCGGCCGCCCGCTACCCGTGCAGCCTGCGCAGCGCCCGGAACGCCAGCCACACCGCCCCGGCCACCAGCGCCAGCACGATCCCCGTCTCCACCAGCTGGAGCGGCCAGAAGTGCGACCGCGTGTGCACGTCCGAGAAGTGCGACACCGCGCCCCGGGCCGTCATGCACGCCTGGGAGTCCGGGTACGCCCCCTCCCGCACCCCCGCCCAGCAGCTCTCCCAGCTCAGCCGCTGCCCCGAGCCGGTGAGCATCCCGAAGTCGACGTCCCACCGGGAGCCGTCGGTCTCCACCACCGAGCCCGGCTCTCCCTGACGCGTCACCGTCGTCGTCGGCCACAGGTGGGCCCGCAGCGACCCCATGGCCATCATCAGCGCGCCGGTCACCGCCCCGGCCACCACCATCGCGAGCACGGTGCGCCGCACCAGCAACGCGGTGAGCGCGCCGAAGGCCACCCCGAGGAGCGCGTACGCGACACCGGTGACGCCGAGCGCCGCGTAGGCGTGCGCCTGGTGCCAGTGCAGGAAGGCGCCGGGGGGACCGAACGCGCCCTGCCCCAGCCGGAACGCCCCCATCAGCACGGCAGCCACCGCGGCCGAACCCACCGCCGCCACCGCGAGCTTCGAGGCCAGCCAGCGGGTCGGCGACATGCCCTGCGTCCAGGCCAGCCGGTACGTTCCCGACTCCAGCTCCCGGGCCAGCATCGGCCCCGCCACGAAGGCACCGATCAGGACCGGCAGCAGCAGCGCGGCGTACGCGACGTCCTCGTTGAGCGCCCGCAGGGTCCCCCGCACCGGCGAGTACGGGTCCGAACCCGCCACCCCGCGCAGCACTGCCGTCCCCACGACGGCCGACACGACCAGGCCTCCTGCCGCCCACCCGGCCCACCGGCTCTGCCGCAGCACCAGCCGGTCGGGCCCCGGCAACCGCAGCACACTCGTCGATCCACTCATGAGCCAACCCCCTGGGGCACGCGACGAAGAAGCAGGAAGGCGACGCCGGCGGCGACCGCGGCACCCGCCAGCAGGAACAAGGTGCGGTAGAGCTGGTCGTGCCACGTGCTGCTCGGCCACACGCCGCCGCCCAGCAGCGCGCACACCGCGACCACGAGCGTGAGCCCCATCGCCGGGACCGCCCGCCGCACCAGCAGTCCGGCGAGCGCTCCCGAGGCGACGGTGAACAGGGCGTGGGCGAGCGACGACACGGCGACGACCGGCTCATCGGCCCCCGCCCCCGCCACCCGTACCCGCCACAGCAGCACGGACAGCGGAACCAGCAGGGCGAGCAGCACCCCTGCGGCCACAGCGGTCTTCGCGAGCAGCCAGCGGGCCGGGGTCACCGACTGCGTCCAGGCCGTCTTGTACGTGCCCGAGGCCAGCTCGTCGGCGACCATCGGGCCGGCCACCAGCGCCCCGCCGAGCAGCGGCAGCGCCAGACGCACCGCCTCGGCGAAGGCGAAGCCCCACCCCCGGTCGGCCCGGCCGGGCGCCGACCACAGCAGCGACCCGGCCGCCGAAGCCGCCGCGACGCCCACCAGGACCAGTGCGGTCCGCAGCGCGGCCCGGTGCTGGTGCAGCACGTGCCGGTACGGGACGAGTCGGTGCGGTGCGCCCTGTTCGACGGTGGGCCGCGCCGGCGCTCCGGCCGCCGTTCTCACGCCGTGCCGCCCGCGTGCCGCCTGCCGAGCACCCGGTAGGCCACCGCGACCGCGAGGACCGCGAGGGCCAGCAGGATGCCGGTCTCGACGAGCTGCGTCGGCCAGAAGTGGGACGGCGGGTGGACGTCCACGAAGTACGTCACGCCGCCCTTGGCCGCCATGCACTGCTCGAACGTCATGCCGACGCCCTCGGGGCCCCAGCAGGTGTCGCTGAGGACGCGGGTGCCGTCCGCGGTGAGCATCCCCTCCGCGAAGTTCCACATGCCGACGGTGTTCGCCGACTCGATCGGCGCCTTGCCCACGAGGGTCCGCACCGGCCACAGCAGCTCCCGCAGCCCGAGCACGAAGGACGACTGGACCACGATGACCACCAGCCCCGTCACCACCATCGCCGGTACGGTCCTGCGCACCAGCAGTCCCACGAGCGTGCCGACGCCGATGCCCAGGGCGCACTGTGCGACGGCGACCGGGCCGAGCATCTCGTACGCGCTGTCGTGCCAGCTGAAGATCATGGCGCCGCGCTCCAGGCTGTTCCTGGCCGTACGGAACGCCAGCACCAGGACGGTCGAGCCGCTCAGCGCCACCGCCGCCACGAGGCTCAGCCTGGCGGTCAGCCAGCGGGCCGGGGAGAAGGACTGGGTCCACAGCCAGGTGTACGTTCCGCTCTCCAGCTCGCGGGCCACCAGCGGGCCCGCGACGAACGCGCCCACCAGGGCGGGCAGCAGCGCCAGCGGGGTGATGGCGCTGTTCAGCAGGACGGAGATGCCGGAGTCTGCGCCCTGCGCGAGGGAGCCCTCCGGGTCGGTGCCCAGTGCGACCAGCAGGCCGGTCACCAGCAGTGCGGACACCAGCACCACCAGCGCGAACGCCCTCGCGGTGGTGCGGTGCTGACGGGCGGCGACCCAGTGCGGGCCGCGCAGCGGGGGCAGGACGGCCAGGGCGCTCATGCGGCGGCTCCCGTGGTGGTGCGGACGGGCGTGAGGGTGCGCGGCTCGGCGCTCGGGGTGAGCAGCGAGGGGGCGTCGGGTGAGCGCATATGGGCCAGCAGCAGCTCCTCAAGCGTCGGCTCGTCGACCTCCCAGGCACCTCCGACCGGGCCGTCCCGCCTCACCAACGCGGTCATCTGACGTCCGGTCACCCGCGACTCGATCACGGTCGTACCGGCGTCGATCTCGGCGACCGGGCCCGACAGCAGCGCGTGCGCGGACAGCAACTCGTCCGTCTCACCGCCGAGCCGCACCCGGCCGTTCTCCATCAGCAGCAAGTAGTCGCAGGCGCCTTCGAGTTCGGCCAGGATGTGGGACGAGATGACCACGGTGGTGCCGCTCTCGCCGGCCTCGGCGAGGAGGTTGCCCATCAGCTGGTGGCGGGCGAGCGGGTCCAGGTCGGCCATCGGCTCGTCGAGGAGCAGCAGGTCGGGCTGCTTGCCGAGGCAGAGGGCGAGGGCGACGCGGGTGCGCTGGCCGCCGGAGAGCGCGCGGACCTTGGTGGTGAGGTCGAGGTTCCCCTCCCCCACGATCCGGGCCGCGCGCCCGGCGTCCCAGCGTCCCGGGTTCAGCTCGTGCCCCATGCGCAGGGTCTCGCCGATGGTGAACTGCGGGTACAGCGGCTTCTCCTGGGCGAGGAAGGCGATGTGCTCCCGGGCGTCACCCGGCGCCTTCCCCATCACCTTGACCTCGCCCTCACTCGGCCTGACCAGCCCGGCGAGCTGCCCCAACAGCGTCGACTTACCGGCCCCGTTGGGCCCGACGAGCGCGCAGATCCGCCCCTGCGGAACCCGGAACGAGCAGTCCCGCACCGCCGCTTTCCCCAGCCGGCCGTACTTCTTGCCCAGGCCGACGGCCTCGATCGCGGCAGTGGTCATGCCTGCTCCCCTTCGCTTGCGTTGCGGTGCTGCTCGTTCTCGCCCGCGGTGCGGTAGATGTCGTCCAGTACGGAGGTGATGAGCGCGGTGGCGTCCTCCCGGTCCATCCCGGAGGCGCGGGCGCGCTTGCCCCACTCCCGCAGTTCGTCGCGCAGTGGTGAGTCGGCGGGCTGCGCGGCCCCCAAGGTCCGGGTCACGAAGGTCCCCATCCCCCGCCTGCCCTCCACCAGGCCCTCCCGCTCCAGCTCCCGGTACGCCTTGAGGACGGTGTTCGGGTTGATCGCGGTGGCCTCCACCACCGCACGGGCGGTGGGCAGTTGATCCCCCGGGCGCAGCAGTCCGAGCCTCAGCGCGTGCTTGGTCTGCTGCACGATCTGGAGGTAGGTGGAGACGCCACTGCGCCGGTCGATGCGGTACTCGACCATCACACCAGCCCCCTTTCACTAATCAAGTAGTGAAAGGGTGATCCAGAAAAGGGCCGGTGTCAACCACACCGGCCCTGTCCCCGGAGACTGCGAGGGAGGCTTACGACTCGGTTCGGTACATCAGGTCCGTTTCGTACGTCGTGAAGCCGAGCCGCTCGTAGACGGTCACGGCGGCGATGTTGTCCGCGTCGACGTACAGCGAGGCGGTGGGCAGCCCCTCGGCGGCGAGGTGACGCAGGCCGGTCGCGGTGAGCGCCTTGCCGAGGCCGCCGCCCTGGGCGCCGGGCGCGATCCCGACGACGTACACCTCACCGAGCTGCTCGGCGCGGTGCACCTTGGTCCAGTGGAAGCCCACCAGCTCGCCCCCGTCCTCCCGCTCCGCGAGGAAGAACCCCTTCGGGTCGAACCAGTCCTCCGCCATCCGGTCGTCCAGGTCCCGCTGGGTCATGGACCCCTGCTCGGGGTGGTGCGCGAAGGCGGCGGCGTTCACGGCCAGCCACGCTGCGTCGTCCTGCCCGGGTACGAAGGTCCGCACCCTGACGCCCGCCGGGTAGGCCGGCTCCGGAATGTCCAGCGGGCTCAACGGCCGTCGCAGCTGCCGCAGTTCGCGGAACATCGTCATCCCCAGCACCTGCGCGAGGTGGCGCGCCGCCGGCTTCCCGCCGTGCGCCCAGACCCGCAGCCGCCGCCCGGACTCCTTCAGCAGCGCCTCCCCGAGCGCCCGCCCGTGCCCCTTGCCGCGCTGCTCGGGATCGACGACCAGCTCTGCGGCGGGCGCCTCGACGGGATCGCCACCTTCGAGCTGCGCGTACCCGAGGAGGGCGCCCGTATCGGGGTCACTCAGCAGGAGGTGCCGCACACCCTCCCGCCTGCCACCCCGCAGCTGGAGCCGCCCCTGCTCGGAGACGGCCTGCACGCCGTCGGACGCGGCGGCGTCGGAGAGGAGGGCGAGGACGTTCGCGGCCTGGTCCTCGGTGAGGACGTCAAGGGCGTCGAGCCGACGGCCGGGAGTGGGGAGGGATGCGTCGCTGGTCATGGGGTCGAGGGTACGGGGAGGGGGGTGGGTGACGGGGGCGGAGCAATTGCGCAACGAGCTGTCGCGCAATTGGGCAACAGCTTGCTGGCCAATTGCGCGGTGGACCGCCGTCCCGGTCCCTACTCCTGGGTAATCTCGCGCGAGCCGCGGTGAAGGACCTCGTTGGCGACCCGGGACAGCTCCTCGGGGCTGGGCATCACCCGCTGCACCTCCGCCGGAAGAGCGGCGTAGGTACTGACGGCCAGCGGCTGGTTCTGAAGTGGAAGCCCGAACTCGACGACGGTGTCGTCCTTGCTCTCGGCGATGAGGATGCCGAGAGTCGGACCGTCGACCTCCGGGTCCCGCACGAACTTGTCCACAGCGGCGGTGTAGAAGCTGAGCTGCCCCAGATGCGCCGGCTGAGCCTTGGTCGTCTTCAGCTCGACGACCACGAAGCAGTGCAGCTTGAAGTGGTAGAAGAGCAGGTCGACCCTGAAGTCGGACTGGCCGACGCGCAAGGGGTACTGGCGGCCGACGAAGGCGAACCCGCAGCCGAGTTCGGTGAGGAACCGGGTCATCCGATCTTCGAGAGCGTCCTCCAGCTCCCGCTCACTGGGCGTGCCCGCCAGCTGGGTGAACTCGAAGCGGTACGGGTCCTTGAGGATCTGCTTCGTGGCTTCGGAGTCGAGCGGGATGGTGGCATCGAAGTTGTGGGCCGCTGCTCCGTGGGCCTGGTGGAGGCCACTGCGGATGTGGGTGGTGAGCTGGTCGCGGGACCAGCCGTTGCGGACTGCGTGTGCGGCGTAGAAGTCCAGCTCAGCGCGGGTCTTGCATTTGTCCAGGAGCACTTGGATGTGCCCCCAGGGCAATTGGCCAGCAACCTGCTGGCCAATCTGTTCGGGCAGCGTTCGAGCGAACTGCTGCATGTACTTGAGGTTGGTCCGACTGAACCCCCGCTGCCCCGGAAACTCCGTCCGCAGCTCAGTCGCGATCCGGTCGATGACCTTCGTCCCCCACCGCTCCTCCCCCTGCTTGGCCAGGATCGTCCGGCCGATCTCCCAGTACATCCGGATCATCTCGGTGTTCACCTTGAGCTGCGCCCGTACGTGCGCGCCCCGCACGATCGACTTCAGATCGTCGACCATCTCGTAGAAGTCCGGCGGCAGACCCGAAGCCTGGGCGGGCACGGCAACAACAGCGGTCTCAGCCGCGATCTTCTCGTTCACGCGCCCAGAGTTGCTTCCCGCATATGCCCCCGGCGTGGAAACTGAGCACCGTCAGCCGAACGGGTGACCCACGCGCCCACCCTGACGTACCGCCAACGGAAATCACCTCGTAACCCGTCACCCCCTGTTGCGCTACGCGCGTTGACTTTAGGCTGCCGAACGCAGCCTCACCCTCACGCTGAACTCACAAGGGGACAGATGTCAGCGAACCCTCGTCCGAACCGCGGCGCCCGGCGGTTCCTCGTCGCCGCAGCAGGTCTCACCACCGTCGGCGCGCTCGTCGCCGCGATGCCCGCCGCGGCGAACGGCCACGGCGGCAACGGTCACGGCGGCCACGGCCACCCGAAGCCCCCGGCCCGCACCGTCGACGTGCAGCTCCTCTCCATAAACGACCTGCACGGCAACCTGGAGCCCCCGGCCGGTTCCGCGGGCAACGTCAACGAGACACAGCCCGACGGCACGGTCAAGGCGATCCCGGCCGGTGGCGTCGAGTACCTCGCGACGAGCCTGCGCGAGGCCCGCAAGGGCAACAAGTACTCCGTGACCGCCGCCGCGGGCGACATGATCGGCGCGTCCCCGATGGTCTCCGGGCTGTTCCACGACGAGCCCACCGTCGAGGCGCTGAACAAGATGAAGCTCGACGTGACCTCCGTCGGCAACCACGAGTTCGACGAGGGCTCGGCGGAACTCCTGCGCATCCAGAACGGCGGCTGTCACCCCACCGAGGGCTGTTACGAGAAGGACAGCAAGGGCAAGCCCAAGAAGTTCAAGGGCGCCGACTTCCCCTACCTGGCGGCCAACGTCACCAAGGAGAAGACCGGGAAGCCGCTGCTCAAGCCGTACACCGTCTGGAAGAAGGACGGCGTCAAGATCGGCTTCATCGGCGTCACCCTGGAGAACACCCCGGGCATCGTCACCGCGGCCGGCGTCAAGGGCCTGAAGTTCCACGACGAGATCGAGACCGTCAACAAGTACGCGAAGGAACTCGACCGGCAGGGCGTGAAGTCCATCGTCGCGCTCATCCACGAGGGCGGCATGCCCGCCTCCTCCTCGTACAACTACAACTGCGACAGCCCCGGCGCGGGCGACGGCATCTCGGGCCCGATCACCGACATCGCCAAGGGCATCAGCCCCAAGGTCGACGCGCTGGTCACCGGCCACACCCACCAGGCGTACGTCTGCACCATCCCGGACCCGTCGGGCAACCCCCGCCTGGTCACCTCGGCGTCCTCCTTCGGCAAGGCGTACACGGACACCACGCTCACCTACGACCGCCGCACCAAGGACATCGTCCGTACGACGGCCAGCTCGGCGAAGTCGAAGAACTACGTCGTGTCGCGCGAGCAGCCCAAGGCAGCCGACATGACGTCGCTGATCAGCCGCTGGAACACCCTCGCGGCGCCGATCGCCAACAAGCCGCAGGGCTACATCACCGCCGACATCAACGGCCGCGGCTCCACGGCGTACGAGAAGCCGCTCGGCAATCTGATCGCCGACGCCCAGCTGACCGGCCTGGCTACCGCCGACAAGGGCGGCGCCCAGCTCGCCCTGATGAACCCCGGCGGCATCCGCTCCGACCTGGTCTACAAAGCCTCCGGCGCCGAGGGCGACGGCGTCGTCACCTACGGCGAGGCCTTCACCGTCCAGCCCTTCACCAACCTGATGAACGTCGTCGACCTGACCGGCGCCGACCTCATTGCCGCCCTGAAGCAGCAGGTCAGCGGGGGCAACGAGGCCTCCCCGAAGATCCTCCAGATCTCCAAGGGGCTCACCTACACGCTCGACCTGACCAAGAAGGGCGCGGACCGCGTGGACGCGGCCTCGGTCAAGCTGAACGGTGTCGCGATCGACCCGGCGAAGACCTACCGCGTCGCGATGAACGAGTTCCTGGCAGGCGGCGGCGACAACTTCCCAGCCCTCGCCCTCGGCAAGAACAAGCTCAACGCGGCCTCCGACCTGGACGTCTTCAACGCCTACCTGGCCGCGAACTCCAGCGCCGACAAGCCGATCGCCCCGCCGGCGACGGACCGGATCACCGTCGTGCAGTAGCCCTTCGGGCTGATACGTGAAGGGGCGGCACCCGGGGTCTCCCGGGTGTCGCCCCTCTCCTCTCCCCTGCTCAGCCGCTCAGCGCACCCAGTTCTTCAGCGGCTCCGTGTCCAGGGAGAACCCCACGGGTTCGGGCAGTTCGACCGTCTTGCCGAAGGGACGTCGGAGGAGGGATGCGTAGGTGTTGCTGTCAGGGTCAGGCTCGCTGTAGACCAGTGTCTCGCAGGCGTCCCGGTCGATGAGGAGATACACCGGGATGCCGGTCTGGGCGTACGCGCGAGGCTTTTCCCGTCGATCGCGCGTATCGGTGTCGGTGTCGGTGTCGTACGAGGTGACTTCAACGACCATCAGCACCTGGTCGGGGTGGGCCCACTCGCCCTGGCCGGCGAAGGCGCCGTCCGCGGCCAGGGTTCCGTCCGGTTTCGCGTTGCCCTTGCGGTAGGTCTCGATCTTCAGACCGCGCTCGGGGTAGAGCCACAGGTCCGGACGGTGCTGCATGCAGCGTTTCGTCAGCCACCGGACAATCTCGTCGTGATCGCCGTCGGGCACTGCCTTGACCACCACTTTGCCGTGGATGAACTCCATTTGGACGCCTTCGCGCTCGGCGGCAGCGGCGATGCGTTCGAACTCCTCGGACAACATCTGCGGACGATCTTCCGTGGCCGACACCCCACACCTCCTCGACGTCGCCAAGTCTAGGCCGGTGTGTCCCGGGCCTCGGGGATCTACCCGTGACGCAGCCGCGACATCTTCGGGCCAGCTCCAGTCGCTCGCCCCGCCGTCAGCGCACCGGATCACGGCGTCCAGTGGGCGGCAGCCGCTCGGCAGTGGGGGCGGCAACCTTCGGGTGGCGCCGCCCCTTCTTCGCCGCCCCTTCTTCGCTGCGCCCTCGCCGCACGGAGGGCGTGTGCGCAGGTCACCCGCCCCGGGGTAGTTCGTCCAGGTCGAGGGTGAAGGTGCGTCCGTCGGCCAGCTCCACCGGGAGCTTGCCGGTGCCGTACTTGTGCGTGTGGGCCGCGATGTAGCCGTCTCCCGTCGGTTGGGTGTGGATGACGACCTCCTGGGCGTACGGGTCCACGACCAGGTAGATCGGGATGCCGTAGCGGCCGTACTTTGCGGTGCAGTCGTCGTAGTCCTTGCGGGCGGAGGAAACCGACACCACCTCGGCGACGAGGAGCACGTCCTCGTAGCTGTAGCGCTTGCCCTGCTTCTGCGCGTCCTGGCGCATGACCGCAAGGTCAGGAGCGCTGTTCTCGTCGGCCGGAAAATCCAGGTAGACGTCGGAGATGACCTTCGCATGACGGCCGAGAGCGAGGGAGTCGATCTGCAGCGACCTGATGGTGCTGGAGTGCTCTTCGCTCTGCGGTGTCATGATCACCTTCCCGTCGGCACCGAAGAAGACCACATGCCCTTCGGGGAACTCGGTGGACATCACCGCGTCGGCACTCATCGACGCCTCCTTCCGTTGCCACCAGGGTATGACGCCCGCGTCGGAGAGGTGGCCGTTACCGGTCGCCCACTTCTAGGTGTCGCGCCTACCTCTCCAGCTCCAGTCGCTCGCTGCCTGCGAACCGCTCCCGAAGCCGCCGGTCGTGGGTGGCGATGACGAGGGTGCCGGGGTAGGTGGCGAGCGCCGCCTCCAACTCCTCCACGAGGGAGGGGGAGAGGTGGTTCGTCGGCTCGTCGAGCAGCAGCAGGTCGAGCGGCCCGGCGGCGAGCAGGGCCCCGAGCTCCAGCTTGCGGCGCTGTCCCGTCGAGAGCGAGGCGACCGGCACGGACAGCTCGGCCACCCGGAACAGGCCGTGTCCTAGGAGGAGTTGGGCCCTGTCCTCCCCGCACGCGTCGCGCACGCTCCGGGTGTCCAGGGTGGCCGCATACGGGGTGTTCTGGCGCAGGAAGCCGACCCGGGGCGGCCGTACGACGGTCCCGCAGTCGGGCACGAGGGAGCCTGCCAGCACCTCCAGGAGGGTCGACTTGCCTGCGCCGTTCGGCCCGGTGACGAGCAGCCGGGCGCCGGGCGGGACCGACAGCGACTCGACGTCGAGGCGCCCCTCGACGCGCACGTCGGCCAACATGACGTCCTGCTGCGGCAGTTCACCGTCCACCCACCCGGTGAACCGGAGTGGCTCCGGTGGCGGCGGTACAGGATTCTCGGTCAGTCTCTGCAACCGCTCGCGCGCGTTCCTGATCCGGCCCATCGCCCCGTGCGTCCGCGACCTGGCCCGGAACGCGCCCGCGCCGCTGAAACCGCGCGGGCCCTTGCGAGGGATGGCGGCGAGGGCTCCGCTGCCGCTCTCCGCGAGGGTGGTCTGGCGGTCGATCTCCGCACGCCACTCCTCGTACGCCTGCGCCCAGCGGGCCCGAGCCGCGGCCTTGGCGGTGAGGAAGCCGGCGTATCCGTTGCCGTACCGGCGCACCGTGCGCAGCTCGCCGTCCACCTCAAGGACGGTGGAGGTCACCCGCTCCAAGAACGCGCGGTCGTGCGTGACGGCGACGACCGTGCCGCGGTGCTTGCGCAGCCGGTCCTCCAGCCAGTCGATCGCCGCGTCGTCGAGGTCGTTCGTCGGCTCGTCGAGGAGCAGCAGCTCGGGGGCGGAGGCGAGGGTGGCCGCGAGGGCGAGCCGGGAGCGCTGGCCGCCGGACAGGGTGCCGAGCGGGCGGGCCCTGTCCAGGGTCTCGCGCTCACCGAGGTGGTGCAGCGCGGTGTCGACGAGCCGGTCGGCCTCGTACCCGCCGCGTGCCTCGAACTCTGCGAGCAGCGCCGCGTACACCTCCATGTCGTCGGTGGCGCGAAGGGCCGCTTCCAGCTCCCGTACGTCCCGCAGCGCGAGGTCGACCGCGTCGCCGACGAGGGCGGTACCGGGCAGGTCCAGGGTCTGCGCGAGATACCCGATGCCACCGGGGGCGGTCACGGTGAGGGTTCCGTTGTCCGGCAGCTCGACGCCCGCGAGGAGCCGGAGCAGGGTCGACTTCCCGGCTCCGTTGTCGCCCACGACACCGACCTTCTCGCCGGGGCGGACGGTGAACGACACCCGGTCGAGGACGGTGCGGTCGCCGTAGCGCTTCGAGACTTCGGCGAGGGCGAGCTGGGAGGAGGAAGGGGAGGTGGAGGCGCGGGCGTCGGCGGTCGGGGTCACTCGTGGGAACAAGTGGGACCTTTCGTCGGGAGCGGGGGATACTTCACTCACGCGAGACGTATCGTCTCGTTGAAAGAACGTATCGCCCCCCGCTCCCTTCCACAAGACGTTTTGTCTCGTTGGGCGGCTCACCCGGTCCTGGCCGGGCACCGTCCGCGGCGCGGCGCCGTCACTTACGCTGACGGCAGTCGTACGACCCGCGTCCGCATCTGGAACTGACCGGGGGAACTGTGGCCGCCGAACTCCCCGAGTGGATGATCCCGCCCAGACCCAGCGACTGGGAGGCGGACGACCTCGACCACATGCCCCAGGCGCCACGGCACACCGAACTCGTCGACGGAGCCCTGATCTTCCGGAGGTCCCCCCAACGGTCCTGGCACTCCCGCCTCGTGGAGAACATGACCTTCGCTCTCCGGCACGCCGCCCCGGCCAGCTTCGAGGCGGAACGGGAAATGACCGTCCGGCTCGACAACAAGAGCCGCCCCGAGCCGGACATCCTGCTCACCACGGCCTCGTACGATCCTCAGCGCACCTGGTACGCGCCGGGTGACGTCGCTCTGGTCGTCGAGGTGGTTTCCGAGGAATCGGCTGACCGCGACCGCTCCCTGAAGCCCTTCAAGTACGCACAGTCCGGGATTCGCCACTTCTGGCGCATCGAGGACGAGGCAGGCGCCCCTACTGTCCACACCTACGAGCTCGACGCGATGACGAAGCTGTACGTACTTACCGGCATCCACCGCGAGCGGCTGAGGACGTCGGTGCCGTTTCCACTGGACATCGATCTCGACAGCCTTGTGCCCTGACAGCCGTCGGAAGCGCGGTTCACGGCTGACGCAGGTAGCGGGGAAACTTCGCGGTGTCGATCGCCCACGGGCCTACCGGTACGACGTCTCCGAACTTGTAGTGGCGCCGGGCGTCCGCGTATCGGGGCTCTCCGCCAGCCGCGTCGGGGCCCGAGTGCACGGTGACGGTGCCGTTCCGTGGGTCGACGATCACGTACTCGGGAACGCCCATGCGCGGGTAGTCGCGCAGCTTGCTGACGTAGTCGTTGCCGGGGTTGGACGGAGACACCACTTCGACGACGGCCAGGACGTCCGGGGCGAAGGAAGCGAACTCTTCCGTCCTGCGTTCGTACGTCTCGGCCGCCATGATGACAAGGTCGGACGTGCGGCACAGACCGATCGCGGGATGGTGGACGCGAGCTCCTGAGAGGGTGACCGCCGCCTCATCCTGGTTCTCGATCTGGCGACCAAGAACGCTTACTACGCGCGCGTGCGCGCTGGTGCGGGACGTCAGTTGGACGGTGATCTCCTGGCCGCCGACTTCTGCCCACACAGGAATGCCGCGCCGGTCCGCCTCGCTCTCGAACGCTTCGGCGAGGTCGCAGAGCTGGCGGTACGAGACCGTTGACGTCGGCCCGTGCGGCTCGGGCGGCTGTGCGCTCAAGGGGCTCCTTGGGCCCTTCCGGTGCGCCGGAGGTCACCTGACCAGGGTGAGGAACGAGTTCCAGGCGTGGTCGGCGACCGTGAGGACGGGACTGGCGTCGGCGAGCTTCGTGTCGCGGACGTGGGTGAGGCCGGGGGTGTTGTCGGCGATCTCGACGCAGTCGTGGTCGCCGCCGCCGCTGTACGAGGACTTGTGCCA
This sequence comes from Streptomyces sp. NPDC091272, assembly GCF_044757485.1. NCBI lineage: Bacteria > Bacillati > Actinomycetota > Actinomycetes > Kitasatosporales > Streptomycetaceae > Streptomyces > Streptomyces sp. NPDC091272. The sequence goes on along the minus strand of NZ_JBIVVC010000004.1, from coordinate 33,239 downwards.
GTTCAGGGTCTCGTTGATCAAGAGAATCTCCTTAGTGCCTCGTGAATGGACGCCGTGGACGCCTCGGCCGTCAACGCATCGGCAGCGAGCCGATCATAGACCTTTTGAAATCGCGTGATGCGGGCCGTTTCCTCGCTGTAGTGACCGGTACTGAAGCCCTCTGTATAGGCACCGCGAAGCCCTCCGGGCAGCGTGAGGATCGTTGTGTGGCCCAGGATGTGCCCGGCGCGGTACGGGAGGACGCGCAGAGTGATGTTGGCTGTTTCCTGCGCATCGAGGAGCCGCTTCAGCTGCGGCTCAGTAGCCCCGTACAGGACTGGTTCAGCCAGCACAACGGACATCCAGGGCGGATCTTCCCGTTGCCAAATGGCTTGCCATGCCATGCGCTGCTCGATGAACGACTCGATCCTCCGGGGATCGCCAGCCTGACCGGACAGCAGTAACTCACGTGCGTAATCCGGAGTTTGGAGGAGGCCAGGGACGACTCGGTCGCAGACGTGCAGCAGTTCTGCCTGTGCCTGCCTGCGCAGAAAGGGCTTGGCGTAGTCCTTAACGGTGGCCTGCTCCAGAATCCTGACCAGGTCTACCAGCTGATCGGATCGCAACCCCAGCACCGATTCGAGCTTCCTGGCCAGCCCTGTGTCCGGCGGCGCGTCCCCCGTCTCCACCTCCGAGATCCGGGACTGACTCACGAACACCCGCTTCGCGAGGAACGTCTGCGACCAGTCCTCGCCCGGAACCTTGGCCCGCATCCGAGCCAGCCGCGCCTCCTGCACCGCGTTGCCGATGTACTGCTCGATGTTCTCGCTGGGGTCTGGCTCTCGCGCCGTTGGCATATGTCGAGTACCTCGATCGCGCTCCGGTAGCAAACTCCTACCGATCGTAACCGTGAGTGGTCAACCTGGAAGGAGAACAACGGAGTTCGACAGGAAGAAGCCCCCCATGCACCCCACGGACAGACCACACCCCGCGCACCGGCGTGACGCCGGCCAGGAGCGGCAGAACGAGGTGGCGACCGTCGCGTTCAACGAGCTCTTTGCCGCCACCGTGAAGGCCGGCACCACCCTCCCGTACCTGAGCCTGTGTCTCGACGAGCCCGGGGTTCCGCTCGACCTCGGCCGGCTGAGCGCCGCGGACTGCCTGAACCTGGCAAGGCGGCTCAACTTCCTGCTGGCTCTTGAGACCGAGATCCAGAAGTCACCGAGCGTGCTCCTGCGACATTGGCGGGAGGCGAAGGGGAGTTGAGTGCCGAGGACGGGGGTTCGGCGGTGCTGTGCCCCGCGTGCAAGAAGATCGTCCTGTGGATGGACAGTACGAGCCGCTGCCCGGCCTGCCGCACTCCGCTGCCGGTGCTCTACCCGCTCCCGCAACCCACACGCGACCAGCCATTTCGCGCTTGAGATTCGGGACGCGAGAAGCGAGACGTATTTACTCGGAAGAGGCCGGTGGGGACTTACCCACCCACCCGCCCCTCGCACGCACGCAGCCACGCACACGCGTGCACGACGCATCAACTCCCGCGCCCAGCAGGCAGGGTGACGTTTTGTGATCAGGTGGCGGCGGCGCGTGCGGAGCGTGTACGGTCCGTCACAACAGGACGGCCCCTGTGGGTGTTTGGCGCACCGCACAAGGGCCTGACCACCGTCGATCGTAAGGCGATCAGCAATGGCTGTTCAGCAGCTTAGTCGTGCCCCGCACGCGCCCGCACACCCCATGGCCAATCCCGGCTTCGGAAAGCGCGAGGCACCCGACCAACAGCCCCGCTGCCATGGCGATTTCGCACACCTGCCCAAGCGTGAAGCGGCAATCGCCCAGTACATCGACCGGCTGCCCGAGGGCGCGGACATCAGCATCAAGACCCTCGCCAGGGAGATGGCCGACTACGGCCAGTGCGCCCTCGGCACCGCGCTCAACCACCTCACCGCCGCCGGGCACCTGCGCCGCCGCCGCACCGGGCTGATGGACGACCTGGGCAACGTCCGGCACGTCACCGAGTCCTACTTCAGCCGCACGCCGCGGCCCGCCGCCTGGTGGCACGACGTCTTCACCGACACCGTGCCCTCCTCCGGGTACGACTCGGCGCACGCCGACCAAGCCCCGGCCGGCGGCCATGAGCTGCGCGGATACCGCGCGCTCGCCCGCCTCGGGCGACGGGAACCACAGCTCGCGCTGTCGGAGAGCGAGTGCGACGCCCTCGCGGAGACGGCGGGCGAGTGGTTCCGGCGCGGGGCGAGCGAGACCCAATTGACGTACGCACTCACCCTGTTGCTCCCCGGCCGCATCACGCACCCCTTCGGCTTCGTACAGTCGCGGCTGCTGTCCAAGCTGCCGCCGGACCTCCCCCCGGCCCCTCCGGGGGTAGCGATGACGGAGTGCGTCGGCTGCGGGGCGGCCGGGCGGCCCGAGGAACTGCCCGGCGGACTGTGCCGGCCGTGCCGGAGCACGGAGCCGGTGCGGTGCAAGGGTGACCGGGGCGGCTGCGGGCGCCCCGGCTGCACGGACCCGGCGTGCGGACCCTCGCCGAAGGCAGTACGCGGGAAGGCGGCACGCATCCGCAGGGAAATGCGGATCCGCCGGGAGCGGGACGGCGGCGGCCCCGCTCCGGCGCGACGGTCGCGCAGGGGCCGCGGGGGCGGCGGGGGCCGCGGAGGCCGCAGGAGCAGATAGCGCGCCCGCACGCCTCATCAGCCCCCTGCGGCGCTACGTCACGGCACCTCACTCGGCGGCGGCGTCGGCGCCCCCGGCAGTCGCAGTACCGCCTCCGTACCCGGGCCGCCGTCCTCCGGGGCGCGCAGGGACACCTCGCCGCCCGCCTCCCGGACCGTACGGGCCACGATGGACAGGCCCAGGCCCGAGCCGGGCAGGGCGCGGGCCGACGGGGAGCGCCAGAAGCGTTCGAAGACGTGCGGGAGGTCGGCCGCCGGGATGCCGGGGCCGTGGTCGCGGACCGTGAGCACGCCCAGGTGGAGGCGGACCGAGACCGTGCCGCCGGGCGGGCTGAACTTCACCGCGTTGTCGAGGACGTTGATCAATGCCCTTTCGAGCGCGGCCGGTTCGGCTCGTACGTACCAAGGGGCCAGCGAGGGGACGAACGTCAGCTCCGGCCCGCGCAGCCGGGCGCGGTCGAGCGCGGTCCTGGTGAGGTCGTGGAGGGGGACGACCTGCACGGGGGACTGCCCCGGGGCAGTCTCCGGACGGGCCAGCTCCTGCAAGTCCGTGATGAGGGCCGCAAGTTCGGTCATCTGCGCCTTGACCGACGAGAGCAGCGCCTTGCGGTCGGCGGGAGGCAGCGGGCGGCCGGTGTCCTCGCTGCGGGAGAGCAGCTCGATGTTGGTACGCAGGGAGGTGAGCGGGGTGCGGAGCTCGTGGCCCGCGTCCGCGATGAGCTGGGACTGGAGGTCGCGGGAGGAGGCGAGCGCGGCCGTCATCGCGTTGAAGGAGGCGGAGAGGCGGGCGATCTCGTCGTCCGCGGCTCCGGACGGCGGGATGCGGACGGTCAGGTCCTCGGTACGGGCGACGTGCTCGACGGTCTCGGTGAGCCGGTCCACCGGGCGCAGTCCCGTACGGGCCACCCACAGCCCGGCCGCGCCCGCGCCGACGATGCCGATGCCGGTGACGGCGAGCAGGAACAGGGCGAGCCGGTTCAGCGGGTCGTCGACCTCGGCGAGCCGCCGCGAGAGGGAGACGGTGAGCCCGGTGTCCTCGTCCCGCGTGGTCAGGACGCGCACGCCCTCACCCTTGCTGTCCACGCCGTCGTGCAGCGCCTCGGTCGCCAGGCCGAGGGCCACCGCCTGGTCGGCCCGCTGGACGACGACCGGGGTCGAGCCGGGGCCGACACAGCGCGTCCCGTCCGCCATCACCACCTGCACGGAGACCGTGCCGGGCGAGAGGTTCTGGGTGTTGTGCAGGGGCTCGTCCGGGCGGCAGTCGCGGTAGGTCTGGCTGAGGTAACCCGCACCCGCCTTGGTCTTGCCGAGGGTGTTGTCCATCTCGGCCTGGAGCTGACTGCGCGTCACCAGCCAGCAGGCGACGGCACACAGGGCCACCGCGACGGCCACCGTGGTGGCGACCAGCAGGGCGAGCCGGGTCCTGATCCGCAGGGTGCGCAGCCGGTGGACGAGCGAGGTCACGCGGAACCGCCCGCGTGAGCGCCGGTGTCGGCGCGCAGGACGTACCCGACCCCCCGCACCGTGTGCACCAGGCGCGGCTCGCCGCCCGCCTCGGTCTTGCGGCGCAGGTACATCACGTACACGTCCAAGGAGTTGGACGAGGGCTCGAAGTCGAAGCCCCAGACGGACTTCAGGATCTGTTCGCGGGTGAGGACCTGGCGGGGGTGCGAGAGGAACATCTCAAGCAGGGTGAACTCGGTCCTGGTCAGCTCGACCTGCCGCTCACCGCGCGTCACCTCCCTGGTCACCATGTCCATCCGCAGGTCGTCGAAGGTGAGGACGTCACCGGGGGTCGCGGGCAGGCCGGCCTGCTGGGCGTACGAGCTGCGGCGCAGCAACGCCCGTACGCGGGCGAAGAGTTCGTCCAGCTCGAAGGGCTTGACGAGGTAGTCGTCGGCGCCCGCGTCGAGCCCCGAGACCCGGTCGCCGACGGTGTCGCGCGCGGTCAGCATCAGGATGGGGGTGGTGTCGCCCGCGTGCCGCAGCCGGCGGGCGGCGGTCAGGCCGTCCATCCGGGGCATCTGGATGTCGAGCACGATCAGGTCCGGTGCGTACGTCGCCGTCTTGGTGAGCGCCTCGACGCCGTCGACCGCGACCTCCGTCCCGTACCCCTCGAAGGCCAGACTGCGCTGGAGCGCCTCGCGCACGGCGGGCTCGTCGTCGACGACGAGGATGCGCTCGGTGGCGGGCCGGTCCTCGGGGGGAGTGGCTGCGGGGGTCATCGATCCGTCCTGCTCTTCTCCGGTACGGGGTGGGGCACGTCCAGCTTTACACGGTGGGCAGTGGTGTGCGGTGACCCGCGTGCCCGGCGGGAGGCTGCGTGCGCTCGCGTTCGGGCGCCGGGCCGGGCCGGGTGTCGCGCTACACGCCGAAACCGCTGCCGAAGCCGCCGCGCTGCTCCTGCTGCTGGTTCTGCTGCTGGTTCTGCTGCTGGTCCTGGTCGCCCGAGCCGCCCTTGCGGAGGCTGTCGAGGTCGGACTTCACGGTGTCGACCGGGATGGCGAAGCCGAGGCCGACGCTGCCGGACGCCCCGCCACTGCCGCTCGCACTGCCCGAACTCGGGGCGTACATCGCCGAGTTGATGCCGATGATCTCGCCGCGCATGTTGATCAGCGCACCGCCGGAGTTGCCCGGGTTGAGGGACGCGTCGGTCTGGATGGCCTTGTACGTGGTCTTGGACTGGCCCGTCTCGCCGTTGAACTGCTCACCGCCGAACTCGAACGGCCACTCGCCCCCGCCGCGCTGTCCCTGCCCCTGCCCCTGCTGCTGCGGCTCGTCCTTGGAGACGGTCACGTCCCGGTCGAGGGCGGAGACGATGCCGCTGGTCACCGTCCCGGACAGCCCCTCGGGCGAGCCGATGGCGACGACCTCGTCCCCGACCTTGACCCCGGAGCTGCTGCCCAGCTTCGCGGTGGGCAGCTTGCTCGCGTCCTGGAGCTTGATGAGGGCCAGGTCCTTGTCCGGGTCGGTCCCGACGACCTTCGCGGTGTAGCTCTTGCCGGTGGACAGGGTCACCTTGACGCTGTCGGCCCCGGCCACGACGTGGTTGTTCGTGACGATCTCGCCGTCGGCGGTGATGATCACGCCGGAACCGGTGGAGGCACCGGCGCTCGACGTCGCGCTGATCTCGACGATGGCGGGGCCGACGGCCTGCGCGACGCCGGAGACCGTGCCCATGCTGGACTGCGAGACGTTGCTGCCGGGGGCGGCCGATCCGCTGACGTCCCCGCCGTCACCGGCGGTGATCCGCTGCGTGACGTAGGCGGCGCCACCACCGACGGTCGCGGCGACGATCGCCACGGCGGCCAGCAGCGCGACGGGCCCACGAGCCCGGCGCCGGGTCCGGTGCGCGGTCGGCGCGTGTTCCGGGGGCGGCGGGAAACCGGCGTACGAGTACGAGTTCGAGGTCAGGTACGAGGGCTGCTGCTCGGGCTGCTCGCCGCTGGGGCGCGGGGTCTCGGTCGTCATGCTCATGAGCTTGGGCCCGGTGCATGAGAACCGTCTGAGGGCTGGTTAAGAAGGACGGCAGATTCCCGTATGCCCGATGTAAGGGAAGCAGGGCGCCGAGGCCTTCGAAACCCAGGGAGTGGTGCGTGCGGGACTCCCGACGCCCGTCGCACGCAGGCGGCCCCGCCCCCGCAAGGACCCCCTCCCCCCGGCGCCACCTCCCCGTAACCCGGGATTAAGACACCCTTGCGATCCTCGCTCAATGCGACCCCCCGTGCACTCTCCGCCCGCTGCCCTCTATTTCGGCGCGCCCGCCGAGGGTCCCGCGCGGAAGAATGGGGGGATGAGCCAGCAGTCGCAGTCCAGCAGCAGCGCCGGCGCCGGTACGGACGTCCCCGTGCAGCACTCGCAGCCTGCCCAGCCCTCCGTCGGCTCCATCGCCGCGCACCGCCCGCACACCCTCGCTGCCGCGCCCGCGCACGGACTGGATCCCGATCTCGACTCGGATCTGGACATGTACGTGGAGAGCGAGGCCTCGCTCGGCGACGGCAGCGCGCCACTGCCCCACGGCCGCTTCCTGGACCGGGAGCGCAGCTGGCTCGCGTTCAACGAGCGGGTGCTGGAGCTGGCCGAGGACCCGGCCACCCCGCTCCTCGAACGGGCTAATTTCCTCGCCATCTTCGCCAGCAACCTCGACGAGTTCTTCATGGTGCGGGTGGCCGGGCTGAAGCGGCGGATCGCGACCGGGGTGGCGACGCGCTCCGCCTCCGGGCTGCAGCCCCGCGAGGTGCTCGACCTGATCTGGACCCGTTCCCGCGAGCTCATGGCCCGGCACGCCGCCTGCTTCCAGCAGGACGTCGCGCCCGCTCTCGCCGACGAGGGCGTGCACCTGATCCGCTGGCCGGACCTCACCGAGAAGGAGCAGGCACGGCTGTTCACGCTGTTCCGGCAGCAGATCTTCCCGGTGCTGACCCCGCTCGCCGTGGACCCGGCGCACCCCTTCCCGTACATCTCGGGGCTGTCCCTGAACCTGGCCGTCGTCGTACGCAATCCGGTCAGCGGCCACCGGCACTTCGCCCGGGTGAAGGTGCCGCCGCTGCTGACCCGTTTCCTGGAGGCCTCGCCCGAGCGTTACGTACCGCTCGAAGACGTCATCGCGGCCCACCTGGAGGAGCTGTTCCCCGGCATGGAGGTGCTGGCGCACCACATGTTCCGGGTGACCCGCAACGAGGACCTGGAGGTCGAGGAGGACGACGCCGAGAACCTCCTCAAGGCACTGGAGAAGGAGCTGATGCGGCGGCGCTTCGGACCGCCGGTGCGCCTGGAGGTCGAGGAGTCCATCGACCCCTACGTACTCGACCTGCTGGTACGGGAGTTGAAGGTATCCGACGCGGAGGTGTACCCGCTGCCGGGCCCGCTCGACCTCACCGGCCTCTTCGGCATAGCGGGACTCGACCGGCCCGAGCTGAAGTTCCCGCGCTTCATCGCGGGCACCCACCGCGACCTCGCGGAGGTCGAGTCGGCCTCGGCGCCGGACATCTTCGCGGCGCTGCGCGAGCGTGACGTCCTGCTGCACCACCCGTACGACTCGTTCTCGACCTCCGTCCAGCTCTTCCTGGAACAGGCCGCCGCGGATCCCGACGTGCTCGCCATCAAGCAGACGCTGTACCGGACTTCGGGCGACTCGCCGATAGTGGACGCGCTGATCGACGCCGCCGAGTCCGGCAAGCAGGTGCTCGTACTGGTGGAGATCAAGGCCCGCTTCGACGAGCAGGCCAACATCAAGTGGGCGCGGAAGCTGGAGGAGGCGGGCTGCCACGTCGTCTACGGCCTCGTCGGGCTGAAGACGCACTGCAAGCTGTCGCTCGTCGTCCGGCAGGAGGGCGAGACCCTGCGCCGCTACAGCCACGTGGGGACCGGTAACTACCACCCCAAGACGGCCAGGCTGTACGAGGACCTGGGCCTGCTCACCACCGACCCGCAGGTCGGCGCCGATCTCTCCGACCTCTTCAACCGGCTCTCCGGATACTCCCGCCGCGAGACCTACCGGCGGCTCCTGGTCGCCCCCAAGTCCCTTCGGGACGGCCTCATCTCGCGTATCAACCAGGAGGTGACGCACCATCAGGCGGGCCGCCCCGCCTATGTCCGCATCAAGGTCAACTCGATGGTCGACGAGGCGGTCGTCGACGCGCTGTACCGGGCGTCCCAGGCGGGGGTGCCGGTGGACGTGTGGGTGCGCGGGATCTGTGCCGTACGGCCTGGCGTCACCGGGCTCTCCGAGAACATCCGGGTCCGCTCCGTACTCGGCCGCTTCCTTGAACACTCCCGGGTCTTCTCCTTCGGCAACGGCGGCGAGCCCGAGGTCTGGTTCGGCAGCGCGGACATGATGCACCGCAACCTCGACCGCCGCATAGAGGCACTGGTACGGGTCACCGACCCGGCCCACCGGGCGGCGCTGAGCCGCCTCCTCGAAACCGGGATGTCGGACAACACGGCCTCCTGGCACCTCGGCCCGGACGGCAACTGGACCCGACACTCCACGGACGCGGACGGACACCCCTTGCGCCACGTACAGGAAATGCTGATCGACGCCCGGAGGCGCCGACGTGCCACGCCATGAGCCACTCACCTCCCCCCACGACTCCCTTACGCCGCTCACGCACGCGCCCCGCCCGGACGCACCCCGCCCCGGCACGGCCCGCGCGGACACGTCCGCGACAGGCAGGCCCGGGGCGGGCGAGACCTCGACGGACAGGCCCGGGGCGGGCACGTCCGCGACGGACAGGCCCCTCGTGAGCGGGGAGGGTGAGCTCCTCGCCACCTACCTGCACTGCCGGTCCGCCGACTTCCTGCGCGCCCTGCGCCGCCACCGGGAGAGCTCGGACGCCACCGACCAGGACCGGTCGGTGCGCTCCGCACTGGACATGCGGTGCGCGGCGCGCCGGATCGGCGGGGCGCTGCACACCTTCCGCCCCCTGACCGACCACGCCTGGGCGGACCCGCTGCGCACCGAACTCGCCTGGCTCTCCGGGATGCTGGCCCGCGAGCACGCCTACGCGGACCGGCTGGAACGGCTGCTGGAAGCACTCCAGCGAATGGGCTCGTCGACGGCGCTGCCCGCCGCCCGGGGGGACGGGCCTTCCGGCCGGGCCCCGGCCGGCCCCGACGCCCCCGCCACCGCCCCGCCGCGCGAGAGCGCCCTCGGCATCGCCCGCGCCGGGGCCCTGCTGGAGCGCCAGCTCACCCTCGCCCGTACCCGCGCCCACTCCGCAGCCCTCCAGGCCCTCGGCTCCTCCCGGTTCCACGCGGTCGCCGACGCGGTCGCGCTGCTCGCCTCCGACGCACCGGTCGCACCGGGCGACCCCGTCCCGCACGCCGCCCTCGCCGAACGCCGGCTGGGCGAGGCGGTGGCTGCCCTTCCGCTGGGCCGCGCGGCCCGCCCGTACAACTCGGAAGCAGTCCACGAGGGGCAGGACACCCCCTGGCACCAGGTCCGCCTGCTGCTGCGGCTGCACCGGTACGCCCAGGAGGTCACCGGCGGCGACCCGGCCGGCCTCGGCACCCTCGCCGAGGCGAGCCGCACCCTGGACCGCCACCGTGACGCGGCGGAGGCAGCGGCGGCAGCGGCTGCTGCCGCCCGTACCGCCCGCATCGCTCCCGCCACGGCGTACGCACTCGGGGTGCTGCACTCCGAGCAGCGCCACCAGGTCGAGGCGGCCCGCTTCGCCTTCCAGCGGCAGTGGCGGCGTGCGACGGAGGCGGTGCGATGAACGAGACGACGGCCCCGGGGACTGTCCTCGCGGCCGGCTGCGTCCTGTGGCGTCGCGCCCCCTACGACGGCGGGATCGAGGTCTGCCTGGTCCACCGGCCCCGCTACGACGACTGGTCCCACCCCAAGGGCAAGCTCAAGCGCGGCGAGGACCCGCTGGCAGGGGCGCTGCGCGAGGTGCTGGAGGAGACCGGACACCGCTGCCTGCCCGGCGCCCGGCTGCCCACCGTGCGCTACGTCGCGGCCGGCCGGCCCAAGAAGGTCGACTACTGGGCGGCCGAGTCCGCCGGCGGCACCTTCGTCCCGAACGACGAGGTGGACCGGGTGCTCTGGCTGCCCCCCGTCGCGGCCGGAAACCGCCTCACCGAGACGCGCGACCGCGAACTGATAACCGCACTGCTGGACGTCCTGCGCGCCGGCTGACGCCTGCCGGCGCCCGGACAGCGCATCGCCGGCGCCCGGACACCGCCTCACCAGGGCCGTACGACCCGCCGCCGACCGGGCCCGAGGTCCCGTCGGCGGGCCCGGCACCCCGTCGCCCGCCACGGTTCACCTCTCGTTCACCCTCCCCCGTAGGCCGCTTCACCTGATCTGCCTAATTTCGTACGTACAGGGTGACCGGCCCGGCGGCCGAGAACCTCCCGTACATCTCACGACTCCACGCACGCCGCCCGCCCAAGGGACAGGCGGCACCCGGAAGGAAACCAGAGAGTGATGAAGCTCCAGCGCAAGAACCGGCTCCGCGCCACCGCAGTCGGCGCCCTCGCCGTCTCCGGCGCCCTGCTCCTCACGGCGTGCGGCTCGGACAACAACACCGGTGGCAGCACCGGGGGCAACGCCAACAGCACCGCCGCCAAGAACGTCAAGTGCGACGGCGCCAAGGGCAAGCTGCTCGCCTCCGGTTCCTCGGCGCAGAAGAACGCCATGGACCTCTGGGTCAAGAACTACATGGCCGCCTGCACGGGCGTGGAGATCAACTACAAGTCCTCGTCCTCGGGCGACGGCATCTCCAACTTCACCACCGGCACCGTCGGCTTCGCCGGTTCCGACTCGGCGCTCAAGCCCGAGGAGGTCGAGGAGTCGAAGAAGATCTGCAAGTCCGGCCAGGGCATCAACCTGCCGATGGTCGGCGGCCCGATCGCGATCGGCTACAACCTGCCGGGCGTCGACAACCTGGTGCTGGACGCCTCCGCCACCGCCAAGATCTTCAACAGCCAGATCAAGAAGTGGAACGACCCGGCGATCGCCAAGCTGAACCCGGGCGCCAAGCTTCCCGACTCGGCGATCCAGTCGGTCCACCGCTCCGGCGACTCGGGCACCACCCAGAACCTCGGCAAGTACCTGGGCAAGGCCGCCCCCGCCGACTGGAAGTACGAGGCCGAGAAGAAGTGGCCGGCCCCCGGCGGCCAGGGCGCGAACGGCTCGGCCGGCGTCGCGGCCCAGGTGAAGCAGGTGGAGGGCTCCATCGGCTACTTCGAGCTGAGCTACGCGACCTCGCAGTCCATCCCGACCGTCAAGGTCAACACGGGCGCCGCGGCCCCGGTCGCCGCCAACTCGGAGAACGCCTCCAAGGCCATCGCCGCCGCCAAGATCAAGGGCACCGGCAAGGACCTGGCGCTCGACCTGGACTACACGACCAAGGCCGAGGGCGCCTACCCGCTGGTCCTGGTGACGTACGAGATCGTCTGCGACTCGGGCAACAAGGCGGAGTCGCTGGGCAACGTGAAGTCCTTCCTCGGCTACACCGCGTCCGACGAGGGCCAGAAGATCCTCTCCGAGAACGGCTACGCCCCGATCCCGACCGAGATCAACACCAAGGTCCGCGAAACGGTCGCAGGCCTGAAGTAGTCCGCCTGGGGCGGCGGGGAACGTGCGAGCACGTCGTGGCTGATCGCGCAGTTCCCCGCGCCCCTAAATGCCTGCTCCCGCCCTCCCCAGCCCCCTTGGGCAGCGGGGCCGCCCCCCGGGGGCGGAACGGGTGGGCAAGGGGGCGGCCCCCACGCGGAGCGTCCAGGCCGCGACCGCCCGACCCCCGACCGCTCACCCTCACCCCCCGCCCCACCCGACGACCGCCCCACCCGACGACCGCTCCCCCGCCCCACCATCCGGTGCACCGCCGCCCGGGAGCCGCCCCCCCACCCGGGGCCCTCCCTTCCCAGACCGGAAAGACCCGCCATGACCTCCACCGTCATACCCCCCGAATCTCCACCCTCACCCCCACCGCCCGCCGCCAAGGCGCAGGGCACGACCCGCCCCGGCGACAAGATCTTCCGCGGCCTCTCCCGCGGCTCCGGCATCCTCCTGCTCGTCGTCATGGCGTCCATCGCCACCTTCCTGACGGCCCGCTCGGTAGTGGCCATCTCCGGCAACGAGGGCAACTTCCTCACCACGTTCGACTGGAACCCCGCCGGTGACCCGCCGGTCTTCGGTATTGCCGTACTCCTCTACGGCACCGTGGTCAGCTCGATCATCGCGATGGTGATCGCCGTCCCGATCGCCGTCGGCATCGCGCTCTTCATCTCGCACTACGCGCCGCGCAAGCTGGCCGCGCCCCTCGCCTACGTGGTCGACCTGCTGGCCGCCGTGCCGTCGATCATCTACGGCATCTGGGGCGCCCTCTTCCTCGTCCCGTACCTCGGCGGGCTGAACTCCTGGCTGGACAGCTACCTCGGCTGGACGCTCATCTTCGAGAAGACCGAGATCGGCCCCGCGCGCAACCTGTTCACCGTCGGCATCCTGCTGGCGATCATGATCCTGCCGATCGTGACCAGCGTGAGCCGCGAGGTCTTCCTCCAGGTCCCGAAGATGAACGAGGAGGCGGCCCTCGCCCTCGGCGCCACCCGCTGGGAGGTCATCCGCCTCTCGGTGCTGCCCTTCGGCCGCTCCGGCGTGATCAGCGCCTCGATGCTGGGCCTGGGCCGTGCGCTCGGCGAGACGATGGCCGTGGCCACCGTCCTCTCCCCCAGCTTCCTGTTCTCCGGCCACCTGCTCGACGCGGGCGGCGGCACCTTCGCACAGAACATCGCGGCGAAGTTCGACGAGGCCAACGAGTACGGGCGCGACGCGCTCATCGCCTCGGGTCTCGTCCTGTTCGTCCTCACCCTCCTCGTCAACGGTGCCGCGCGGCTGATCATCGCCCGCCGCAAGGAGTACTCGGGGGCCAACGCATGAGCCAGGCAACGATGACCCAGGACACGGCCCCCGCCCCCGCGCCCCGTACGAACTCCCTCTCCGGCAAGAGCCTCCCGCGCTGGTCCCCGGTCGGATTCGGCGCCGCCGCACTCGTGCTGGCGATCGGGCTCGGCACGCTCGCCGGCTGGCAGAGCAAGGTCCAGTGGGGCCTGCTCGCCGCCCTCTTCTTCGTCGCGCTGACCTTCACGGCGAGCGCACTCGTCGAGGGCAAGCGCCAGGCCAAGGACCGCGTCGCCACCAGCGTCGTCTGGGTCTGCTTCCTGCTCGCGATCATCCCGCTCGCCTCCCTCCTGTGGGTGACGGTCAGCCGCGGCATCAAGGCACTCGACGGGTACTTCCTGACCCACTCGATGGCCGGTGTGCCCGGCTTCGAGGCGGGCGGCGGCGTCTACCACGCGCTGATCGGCACGGTGGAGCAGGTCGGCATCGCCACCCTGATCGCCGCCCCCCTCGGCCTGCTGACCGCCGTCTACCTGGTCGAGTACGGCAAGGGCGCGCTCGCCAAGGCGGTGACGTTCTTCGTGGACGTCATGACCGGCATCCCGTCCATCGTCGCGGGCCTCTTCCTGCTCTCGATCATGCTGATGTTCGAGCTCCAGCCGTCCGGCCTGATGGGCGCCCTGGCGCTCGCGATCCTGATGGTCCCGGTGGTCGTACGGTCCACCGAGGAAATGCTGAAGCTGGTACCCAACGAACTGCGCGAGGCCTCCCTCGCCCTCGGCGTACCGAAGTGGCGCACGATCCTCAAGGTGGTCCTGCCGACCGCCGTCGGCGGCATCACCACCGGAGTCATGCTGGCCATCGCCCGCATCGCCGGTGAGACCGCCCCGATCATGCTCCTCGTCTTCGGCAGCCAGCTGATCAACCCGAACCCCTTCGACGGCGCCCAGTCCTCGCTCCCGTTCTACATCTGGGAGCAGTACCGGGTGGGCAGCGAGGCGTCGTACGACCGCGCATGGGCAGCGGCCCTGGTCCTGATCGCCTTCGTCATGATCCTCAACCTGGTGGCACGCGGCATCGCCCGCTGGAAGGCCCCCAAGACCGGTCGCTGACGCGACAACCTGAAAGCGAAGTGACCGAATCATGGCAAAGCGAATCGACGTCTCCGGACTGTCCGCCTTCTACGGCACCCACAAGGCCATCGACGACATCTCGATGACCGTCGAGCCCCGCTCGGTGACGGCCTTCATCGGCCCGTCCGGCTGCGGCAAGTCCACCTTCCTGCGCACCCTCAACCGCATGCACGAGGTCACCCCAGGCGGCCGGGTCGAGGGCAAGGTCCTGCTGGACGACGAGAACCTCTACGCGTCCACCGTCGACCCGGTCTCCGTACGGCGCACCGTCGGCATGGTCTTCCAGCGCCCCAACCCCTTCCCCACCATGTCGATATTCGACAACGTGGCGGCGGGCCTGCGCCTCAACGGCTCGTACAAGAAGAACGAACTGGCCGACGTCGTCGAGAAGTCCCTCAAGGGCGCCAACCTCTGGAACGAGGTCAAGGACCGCCTGAACAAGCCGGGCTCCGGCCTCTCCGGCGGTCAGCAGCAGCGGCTGTGCATCGCCCGCGCCATCGCGGTCGAACCGCAGGTCCTGCTCATGGACGAGCCCTGCTCGGCCCTGGACCCGATCTCCACCCTCGCCATCGAGGACCTGATCGGCGAGCTGAAGGAGCGCTTCACGATCGTCATCGTGACGCACAACATGCAGCAGGCCGCCCGCGTCTCCGACCGCACGGCCTTCTTCAACCTGGCGGCTGTCGGCCAGCCCGGCAAGCTGATCGAGCTGGACGAGACCGAGCGCATCTTCTCCAACCCGTCCGTCCAGGCCACCGAGGACTACATCTCGGGCCGCTTCGGCTAGCCGGACCCCGGGGCCGCGGGCCGGCCCCCCCACACACTTGCGGTGCTGCATGGCGGTGCCACCGCAAGGCAAAGGGCCCGCCCCCGGTGCGTACACCGGGGGCGGGCCCTTCTCCGTCATGTGATCCGCAGCTCGCGGACCCTGGCTATCCGAAGGCGAGCTGTACGCCCCAGAAGCTGACCGCGGCCACGATCGCCGCGGCCGGCATCGTGATGAACCAGCCCATCACGATGTTCTTGGCGACGCCCCACCGCACGGCCCGCGGGCCCTTGGTCGAGCCGACGCCCATGATCGCCGAGGTGATGACGTGCGTCGTCGAGATCGGCGCGTGGAACATGAACGAGGCCGTGTACATCACCGAGGCCGCCGTGGTCTCCGCCGCGAACCCCTGCGGCGGGTCCAGCTCGATGATCCGGCGGCCGAGGGTCCGCATGATCCGCCAGCCGCCCGCGTACGTACCGAGCGAGAGCGTCAGCGCACAGGCGATCTTGACCCAGACCGGAATCGCGTCGCTCTGGTCCTCGACGTCGGCGATCACCAGCGCCATGACCACGATGCCCATGGTCTTCTGCGCGTCCTGGAGACCGTGTCCCAGCGCCATGCCGGCGGCCGACACGGTCTGGGCGATCCGGAATCCCCGCTTCGCCTTGTGCGGGTTCGACCTGCGGAACATCCACATGATCGCGACCATCACCAGGTAGCCGATGATCAGGCCGATGAAGGGCGAGAGGAACATCGGGATGACGACCTTGGACAGCACGCCGCCCCAGATCACCTCGGTGCCGCCGGCCAGCGCGGCACCCACCATCCCGCCGAACAGCGCGTGCGAGGACGACGAGGGCAACCCGAAGTACCAGGTCACAAGGTTCCACACGATCGCGCCCACGAGCGCGGCGAAGAGGATTCCCATCCCCTTCTGCCCGTGCGGAGTGGCGATCAGCCCCTCACTCACCGTCTTGGCGACGCCCTGGCCGAGGAATGCACCGGCGAGGTTCATGACCGCGGCCATGGCGAGCGCGGCACGTGGTGTCAGCGCACGGGTGGAGACCGACGTGGCGATCGCGTTCGCCGAGTCGTGGAAGCCGTTGGTGTACGTGAAGCCGAGCGCGACGGCAACCGTCACGATCAGCGCAAAGGTGTCCACGAAGCTCAGGACTCCTTGACCGCGATGGTCTCCACCGTGTTCGCCACGTGCTCGAAGGCGTCAGCGGCTTCTTCCAGCACGTCCACGATCTGCTTGAGCTTCAGCACCTCCATGGCGTCGTACTTGCCGTTGAAGAGGTGGGCGAGCAGCTTGCGGTGGATCTGGTCGGCCTGGTTCTCCAGCCGGTTGACCTCGATCCAGTACTCGGTGAGGTTGCTCATCGTGCGCAGCCCCGGCATGGCCTCCGCGGTCAGTTCCGCGGCCCGCGCCAGCACCTCGATCTGCTGCTCCACGCCCTTGGGCAGGTCTTCCACCTGGTAGAGGACGACCAGGTCGACGGCCTCCTCCATGAAGTCCATGATGTCGTCGAGCTGCGACGCGAGGTTGTAGATGTCCTCGCGGTCGAACGGCGTGATGAAGGAGGAGTTCAACTGGTGGAAGATCGCGTGCGTGGCGTCGTCACCCGCGTGCTCGGCCGCCCGCATCCGCTCCGCGATCTCGGCCCGTGCGGCGGAATCCGCACCGAGCAGTTCCATGAGGAGCTTGGAGCCCGTGACGATGTTGTCCGCTGATGCGGAGAACATGTCGTAGAAGCTCGTCTCCCGGGGGGTCAGACGAAAGCGCACGTGGGGTCCTCGGGGTGCATTGGATTCGGTCAGGCTGATGCTAGGCGCATCATCCGGCCACGGCTAACCGGCGTTCCTCAGTGTCGCCCATCGGGCAGAGTGGCGGGCAGGGGCCCCCGCGGCCCGCACAGAAGGCCCGTAGAATATACCCACGAGGGGTATTGCACCCCGCTGATCTTCCCCAGGAGGACGCGATGACGACCACCGAAGAGACGGCCGGCACGGCCACGGCGGACGCGGCATCGCCGGCCCCCGCCACGACCCACGGCTACCACAAGCAGAAGGACGAACACCTCAAGCGCCTGCGCCGCATCGAGGGCCAGATCCGCGGCCTCCAGCGGCTCGTCGACGAGGACGTCTACTGCATCGACATACTCACCCAGGTCTCGGCGTCCACCAAGGCCCTCCAGTCCTTCGCCCTCCAGCTGCTGGAGGAACACCTGCGCCACTGCGTGGCGGACGCCGCGGTCAAGGGCGGCACGGAGATCGACGAGAAGGTCGAGGAAGCCACGAAGGCGATCGCGAGACTGCTGCGGACCTGAGTGGGGGGAAGGGGGGGCTGGGCGCCGGCGGTACGGAACTGCGAGCGGCGGTACGGGAGCGCCTCGCGCGTGTCGGTCGGGAGCTCCGCACGCCTGCGACGCGAGAAGCACGGCTGCGACGAGAAGCACGCCTGCGACGCGAGAAGCACGGCCGCGACGTGAGAAGGGGGAAGCGGCCGTGGCCGCCTCCCCCTTCCACTCACCTCATGCCCTCGGCTACTCGAACTCCTTCGCCGCCAGCATCAGCACCTCGTCGATCCGGTCCGGACTGAGCCGGTCACCGTCCGCCGAGGACGCCGCGATCATCAGCTCACCGCACAGCTCGATCTCGGCGAGGGCAACGCGGTCCTGTACGGCCGCACCACGCATCGGAGCCACCTGCATCACCTCTTCCCGACCTCTTCCGCCGTGGGCCGACCTTCCTAGCGTAGGGAGCACTGCACATGCCGCGCATGGCACGGACGGACCATTTCGCCGCCACCCGCCCTCGCCATGCGCCGGGGCACGCCGGGGTGACCACCCACTGCGCCACCGGGTCCCCGAAAGTGCGCTTCCGGTCCCTCCCGGACCCGCCGGCGGGGGCCGACCGCGTCACACCCCGCCCCACCCGACGCCCGCCCGCCTACTGGCCGATCTTCCCCGCGTAGATGTCCTTGGCCGGCGGCAGCACGACGCGTACCGGTCGTCCGAACCCGCCCAGCGCCGTGGTGGACGTCACGGCGACCGCCTTGCCCGCGTTCTGGAAGTTGAACTGGTAGCGCACCTTCCGCATCCGCCCGAGGTCGTCCAGGTACGCGTCGAAAGCCACGCTCTTCCGGGAGAACCCTTTCTCCGCTGCTCGAAGAGGACCGCGCAACTCCGCGCTCGCGGCCCGTACGGCAGTCGCGAGGTCGGTGACCCCGCGGTAGTGCAGCAGCTCCCCGCCCTCTTCCCCGACGTACGAGACGTCCCGCGCGCCGCGCAGCAGCTCCACCGCGGCCATCGGATCGGTGGCGCCGCCCGTCACCAGGTTCCCGTCCGCGAGTGAACCGGTCTCGATCCGCACCCACTTGTCGGCGGGCACGCCCGCGCCACGGTTCTTCATGAACAGCGCTCCCGGTACGAACACCTCGACCATGGGCCGGTGTTCCTGCTGACCGGGCGGCCCGGTCGGCAGCATGACCTTCAACTTCCCGGTCTTGCCACGGAAGTCGTAACCCCCCGTCCCGTGGATGGTGACCCGGGTGCCGCCGGCCGCCATCTCCATCGCCGTACGCACGTCACCCGAACTACCGGCCCGCACCACCACGTCGGCGGCTCTGCGCACGGCACCGACTGGATCACCGCCCCGCCGGTCCTCGGCGACCGCGCCGCCGCCACCGCACCCGGCCGTCGTCCCCACCAGCCCCACGACCGCGACCAGCGCGACCGCCCCACCGCTAACCCTGTCCATCCGTCCGCCTCCGGAGTACGAGCCTCCTGCTCGCCCGGTTCAACGAGCCCTCTCGCAACTTCGTCACGCCGTACCGTGGACCCGTGCCTGAGAACCGTCCGCCCACCGCACCGTCCCCCCACCGCACCACCACATCCGAACAGGGCTCTTTCTGCTTCGCCGAGTGCGTCTGCGGCTGGCGCGGCCCGGCCCGCCGCAGCCGGGACAGGGCCCGCCAGGACGCGACAGCCCACGCCCCCACGTAGACCCACAGCTATTACGCGCCCCACCCACCGGGTACGCGTGTCAGCCAGGACCCGCCCGCGGTCGGGAAGGGGCGGGGAGGGGCAACAGCCCCCGCGCAGCAGCCCCACGCAGCGGCCCCCCACCCACGTCCGCCCTCTCCCCGGGAGGCCCCCATGACACAACCCCCCTCACCCACACCCCCACCCTCCCCCCTCCCCCCTCAACTCCCGCTGCCCCGCCGCACCCTCCTCACCGCGACCGCCGCGACCGCGGCGACCGCGGCGACCGCGGCCCTGGCCTCCGGCTGTCAGGGTGAGAGCAGCACCCCACCCCCGTCCACCGACGGCAAGCCCGCCCCGCCCCCCACCCGTGCACCGACCCCGGCCCGCACCCCGACTCCCCCGCCGCCCAGGACCAAGTCCCACGACTGGCCCGCCCTCGCCCGGTCCCTCGCGGGCCCCCTCGTCCGCCCCGGGGAGGCCGACTACCCGACCGCCCGCCAGCTCTACAGCCCCCGTTTCGACCACCAGAAGCCCGCCGCCGTCGCCTACGTCGCGCACGAGGCGGACATCCGGGAGGCCCTCGCGTACGCCCGCGCGACCCGCACCCCCGTCTCGATCCGCAACGGCGGTCACTCGTACACCGGCTGGTCCAGCGGTACCGGGCACCTGGTCGTCGACGTGTCGAAGCTCGACACCGTCCGCACCCCCTCGGCGGAGACCGCCACCATCGGCGCGGGCGCCAAGCTGCTGGGCGTGTACCGCACGCTCGCCGCCACCCGGGGCCGTACGATCCCCGCCGGTTCCTGCCCCACCGTGGGGATCTCCGGCCTCACCCTGGGCGGCGGCCACGGCGTCGTCTCCCGTGCGTACGGGCTGACCTGCGACAACCTCACCGCCGCCACCCTCGTGACCGCCGACGGCAAGACGCTCCGTTGCGACGCGGCCACCAACCCCGACCTCTTCTGGGCCCTGCGCGGCGCGGGCAACGGACAGTTCGGCGTCGTCACGGAACTGCGCTTCCGTACCCACCCGGCCCCGCAGGCGGTCACCGGCGACCTCAGCTGGCCCTGGTCCAAGGCCGCCGCCGTGCTCACCGCCTGGCAGGACTGGGGCCCGGACCAGCCGGACGAGATCTGGTCCACCCTGCACCTCTCCGCGGGAGCGGCCGGCGGCGATCCCGGCGTCAGCCTCTCGGCCTTCTCACTCGGCACCAGGTCGGAGCTGGCGAACGCCGTGGACCGGCTGACCGCCAAGGCGGGCGCTCCTCGCGCCGCCACGCTCCGCCCGCGCGGCTACCAGGACTCGATGCTGCTGTTCGCGGGGTGCGCGGACCTCTCGGCCGACCAGTGCCACCTGCCGGGCCGTACCCCGGGGCGCACCCCGGGCGGGAGGCTCAATCGATCGACGTACGCGGCCCGTTCGGACTTCTTCGCCCGGCGGCTGAGCCCCGCGGGGGTCCGCTCCCTGCTCACGGGGGTCGAGAACTTCACCCGGGTCACGGCAGCCGAGGGCGGCGGCGCGGGCACGGTCGCACTGACCGCGCTCGGCGGCGCGATCAACCGGGTCGCACCGGAGGCCACGTCCTTCGTCCACCGGAACATGCGCGTCCTCGCCCAGTACACGACCTCCTGGCGCGCCGGCACCGAGGGCACGGCCCAGCAGGAGTGGCTCACGGCCGTCCATGGCTCCATGCGCCGCCACGCGTCGGGTTCGGCCTACCAGAACTACCCGGACGCGACGCTCCCCGACTGGCGCCGCGCCTACTACGGGACGGCCGCACGCCGCCTCACCGAACTCAAGGCCCGCTACGACCCGACCCGCCTCTTCGACTTCCCCCAGGCCCTGTGAACCCCAGGCCCTGTGAACCCCCGGCCCTGTGAACCCCCGGCCCGGCCGGAACGCTAGGCGGCCAGGTCCCTCGCCGTAGGATCCCCGTCGCTCCCGTCCCGCCGCCGCGAGGCCGCCGCCGCCCGTGCCTGCTCGGCCGACGCGGTGGCCCGCCGCTCGGTGTCGGTGTCCCGCGCGGCCCGCGCCCGTACGAGCGAACTCGTCGCCCGCAGACGGGAGACGGCCGTGGCGGCAGGGGTGAGGACCATCATCGCGAGCGGCGCGAGCAGCAGTGTCACCGCGGTGCCGAGCGCGAAACCGCCCACCACGTCGGTCGGGTAGTGGACGCCCATGTACACCCGGCAGAAGCCCTCCGCGAAGGCCAGGCCGATCGCGGCCAGACCCCACCTGCGATGGGCCATGAAGACACCGACCGCGATCGCCATGGCGATGGTCGAGTGGTCACTCACGAACGAGAAGTCGGTCTTCCCGGCCACCAGGACCTCAAGTCCCTTGTGCTCCAGGAACGGACGCGGCCGTTCCACGAAACCCCGGATCGGGATGTTGACCAGCAGGGCGATCCCGGCCGCCAGCGGCGCCCAGACGATCGCGGCGGCGGAGGCCACCGAGTCGTCCGCCGTCCCACGACTGCGCCCGCGCCACCAGCACCACAGCGCCACCAGGACAAGCCCGAGCATGATGCCGTACTCGCCGACGTACTCCATGATCCGGTCGACCCAGCCCGGTGCGTCGGCGGCGATCCCGTTGATGTCGTAGAGCAGGCTGACATCGGGGTTCGACCCGTCCGTTGAGAGTCCAGCCATCTGCACGGCCCCTTGCCTTGCTGTGTCGCAGTCGCAGTCGCACTTCACCCGCCGTGCGCACGCCGGTGTGCGCGGGCGGGTCCATCACCCCCGTGAGGTCCCTGGTGGAGTGGTCAGTGCGTGGTCAGTGCCGCTGTCCCCGTCCAGGGAACGCCCTGCAGCCGGTCTGGGTTCCACTCTCTACCGAACGATCACCATGACGTTATCGAAGAGTGACTCATCGTCCCAGCTCAGGGCGGGATCGTCACGGAGAGTTCCGGCCGTATCCGACTCCGCGTCAGCTTCCGTACGCGCCCGGCCGGGCCGTCACCAGGCCCCCCTCACACCGCCGGCCCGGCCGTCGGCAACGCTTTTGCGCCATCCTCCGTCACTCGCGTCGCGCCGAAGTAGTCAGGGGTGTCGATCTTGTCGAACCGGATGACGGCTCCGGTGAAGGGCGCGTTGATCATGTACCCGCCGCCAACGTAGATCCCCACGTGCCGGATCGTGCGCGAGTTGGTGAGGTCGTCCGAGAAGAAGACCAGGTCGCCGGGGAGCAGCTCCTCGCGGGCCGGGTGCGGGCCGGCGTTGTACTGGTCGTTGGCCACCCGCGGCAGCTCGATCTTCACGGTCCGGTACGCGGCCTGCGTCAGCCCCGAACAGTCGAACCGCCCCTGCTGGTCGGCGGTCCCGTTGCCGCCCCACAGGTACGGCGTCCCGAGCTTCTTCTGCGCGTAGTAAATGGCAGCCGCCGCCTGCTGCGACGGCGCGACCCGCCCGACGGGCCGGGCGAAGCTCTGCTCCAGGGAGCGGATGATCTTGACGTAGTTCTTGGTCTCCGGATACGGCGGCACGCCCCCGTACTTGATGACCGCGTACGCGCCCGCGTTGTACGCGGCGAGCATGTTGTCGGTCGGGTCCCCTGGCGCCTTCTTCACATAACCGGCCAGCTCGCAGTCGTACGAGGCCGCAGAGGGGATGGCATCGGCGGGGTCCCAGATGTCCTTGTCCCCGTCCCTGTCCCCGTCCACCCCGTGCGAGGCCCACGTGCCGGGGATGAACTGGGCGATCCCGCGCGCGTCGGCCGGGCTCTTGGCCGTCGGGTTCCAGCCGCTCTCCTGGTACAGCTGGGCGGCCAGCAGCGCCGGGTTGATGGCCGGACAGAGATTGCCCCACTTCTGCACGAGCGGCTGGTACATCGCCGGTACGGCGCCCTTGGCCAGACCCACGGCCCGCCCCCCGGCGCCACCCTGTCCACCGAGGCCCGCGGCGGCCGAGAACGTACCGACGACGAGCAGCGCGACGAAGGCCAGGAACAACCCGGCCCCGGCCCCGCCCACCACCCAGACTTTTCGCACCCCTCAACCCTCCCCCATCGAAGCCGGGTTCACGGCCCTTTCGCGTCCGGCGGCGCCGTCCGCGTCGTCCCGGCCATGTTGCCCGCCCTACAGGGAGAGGAAGCCGGCACAGACGAAGCTCTTGAAGCTCTTCGCCGCCCGCACGTGCTGGAACTCGACCGTCCACTCGCCCCTGTAGGAGGAGAGCGGCGGGGCCGCAAGCTCCTTGCCGTCCGCCCGTCGGGTGAAGTCGTCGGGGTAGACGAACTCCTTGAACGTCTCGGCACCCCCGGCGTGCAGGTCCAGGACCTTGCTGACGGCCCCGATGTCGGTGTTCGTCGTCCCTGACACCTTGACCGGCTTGACCGTCACGGCGACGTAGTAGGGCTCCGCGCCTTCCACCGCGTACTTGAGGCGGTAGGCGATCCGCGCCTTCCCCTCGGGGACCGGCGGGTAGCTGTCGTCCTCGTGGATCGTGACCGAGTGCTGGAACTGGGTGGGCCCCTCCTCCGGCGTCGGCAGCTCGCACTCACCGGTCACGGCGTTCCACCAGTTGACCGCCGGCGCGGTCTGCTCGATGTGCTGCGGCGGCCCCGCCGGCGCCTCCCCCTTCGGCTGCTCGCCCGCACCCTGTGTCTGCTTGTTCCCCGCACCGGGCGTCGGCGCGCCGACGGTCTGCTTCCCGCCACCCCCACCCGCGCTGCCGCCCGTACCGCCGTCCCCGCCCCCCGGATCCCGCTGCAACCACAGCGTCGTGGCCACCGACACCCCGACCACGGCCGCCACCGCGCCCGCGACGACCCAGGGCCGCGCCCTGCGGCGCCCGCCCGTCGTGGCGGTGGTGCCGCCCACGGGCCCCAGCGTCGGTACGTACCCGGCTCCCGGCGCCCCCGGCCCCTCCGTAGCCCTCTCGTGCAGTTGCAGCACGTCCGGCGCCTCGGGGACGTTCTCCTCAAGCCCCCGCACCACACCCCCGTAGAACGGGTCGTCCACGAGCGCGCCACGCACCTCGCACCGCCGGATGACCTCCTCGGGGGTGGGCCGGTCGACGGGGTCCTTCTCCACGCAGGCCCGTAACAGGCCTGCGAGTCCCGCGTCGGCCAGGCCCACCAGGTCGATCGGCTCGTGCACTGCCCGGTACGACACCGCGTCCGTCGGCCCGCTGCCGAACGGCGGCCGGCCCGTCACCGCGTAGGCCACCGTCGCGCCCAGCGCGAATACGTCGGCCTCCGGCCCCACCTGATTGCGTATCAGCACCTCGGGGGCGGTGAAGCCCGGCGTTCCCGGCGTCATCCCGGTCATCGTCAGCGCGGTGTCCCCGGCCCCCTTCGCAATGCCGAAGTCGATCAGCTGGGGCCCCTGCCCGCCCAGGATCACGTTCATCGGCTTGAGGTCGCGGTGCGTCACGTCGTACGCGTGAACGCTCGCGAGCCCCTCCGCCAGCGCGGCGAACAGCCCGCGCCCGGTGTGCGCGGGGAAGGCCCCCCGCTCCCGTACCGCGTGCGCGAGGGTCGGTCCGCGCACGTACTCGGTGGCGAGCCAGTACGGCGGGGCGTCCAGTGCGGCATCGATCAGGTTCGCGGTGTACGCGCTGCGCACGGCCCGCACGGTGTTCGCCTCGCGCCGGAACCGGGCCAGCGCCTCGGGATGCTCGGTGATCTCGTCCCGGATCACCTTGATCGCGACCAGCCGGCCCCCCGGCGACCGCCCCAGATAAACCTGCCCCATCCCTCCGGCCCCCAGCCGCGCCAGGAGAACGTACGCACCGATGGTCGCGGGGTCCTGCCGAGGCCTGAGTGATTCCACCCACTGACCTTACCCAGGCGTACTCCCTTGCTGACAGGGGCAGTTGGGGCGGAGGCGGTACGGGTGGAGGGGCCGTGGAGGTCCAGGCCGCTGCACGGCGACACCCGGCCGCCGATCCGTACCCTGGCACGGAGGCCGAGCCCGCGCGTGCCGACGCACCCGCCCGCGCACGGGGTCGCACGCCTCGACCGGACGCAACAGAGCAAGGGTGTACAACGCCAGTCATTGCCCGGAGTCACCCTCCGTGATACACAGAGTGACCATACGGCTTCTCGCAGACAACCGGTCCGCATCGCTCCGCATCGCAGGTCAGAGCGGTCGGGGCGGCCTCCGGTGCGGGCGCCGGGCAAAGAAGGCCGCCAAGTCGACATACCGGGGCGGTTTCATCAGGGAAGATAGGGCGATGCTCCCTGCCGTCCGGCAGGAGTACGAACTAACCGACAGGGGCGGTGACTTAATGATCCTGGCAGCCGACAAGGGCGACATCACCACCATCATCGGCGGTATCGCGCCGAACTGGGGCCCGTTCGGAAACCTCGGCACCGAAGCCAAAATCATGATCGAGGTCGTGATGGCGGTGGCCATCCTGCTCTGCCTCGGCATCGCCATCTGGGGTGCGGCAAAGCAGCGGATCGGTGCGACGGCGCTCCGGGACACGTTCAGCGCGGAACAGGGCAAGGGCCTCATCGTCGCGGGACTGACCGGTGTCTTCATCATCGGTTCCCTCGGGACGCTGTTCACCATCGTGTACGGAATGGCCGTCTGACCCCCTCCTCCCACCCTCACCGGGCGTGCCCGGAACTCCCCCCGAGGTTGCGTTCTCTGATGCCGACTCATGTGACGAGTCACCACACCGCGCCCACGCGGGAAGCCGCACCGCTACCGTCTAAGCAGGACGCATACGAATGCGAGTACGGATACGGCGACCACCACGCGGGACCGCGAGAGGCTGAAGGGGCGTACGCGGCATGAGTCTCGGAGACGACGACGGCCGGAGGGGCACGGACGACCCCTACACGACGATGGGCGGCACCCGCCAGACCCGTACCCGGATGCCGGACGACCCGGGCGCCGGGCGCCCACGGGCCCCACGGATGCGGACCTCGCGGTCGATGGTCACGGTGGTGGGCGTGGTGGTGCTGCTCGTCGCGGCCATCGCCTTCGCCAACCGCGGACCGGGCAGCGGCCCGTCCCAGGACGGCCGGCAGGGCGCCCCACCGGCGGCCAACTCGACGGCGCCTACGGGGGAGAGGCCGGTGGGGGGCAAGGGCGCGACGGGAATCCCTTCGGGCTTCGCCCGGACGGGGCAGGGGGCGCAGAGCGCGGCGGCCAACTACGCGGTGACCTTGGGGTCCGAGGGCATGTTCACCACCGCGGCCCGGAGCGAGATCGTACGGTCCATCCACGTGCCCGAGGCCGTCGACAACCTCCTGAGCTCGCTGGACAAGGCGTACTCCCCCGACTTCTTCAAGAACGTCGGCCTGGACGGCAACGGCCAGCCGCCGGCCGGGCAGACCTTCGTCTCTCGCACGGTGCCTGTCGGCACCAAGGTCGTCCAGCAGGACGCCAACGCGGCGACTGTCGAGGTCTGGTGCACCGGACTCGTCGGCCTCGCGGGCAAGGACTCCACCAAGCCGGTCACCGAGACCTGGTTCACCATCACCCAGAAGTTGAGGTGGACCAACGACGACTGGAAGGTCGAAACGTCGAGCCAGAAGGAAGGCCCGACACCGGTCAACGGGGACAACCGCGCCTCGACATCTGACGAGATCGCTGGAGCCGTTGAGGGATACGGAGGCTTCGTATATGCCCGCTGACCAGTTCCCCCGTGCACGCTCGGTCGCTGCGCTCCTGGCCGGCGTCCAGGTCACTGCGATCCTGCTGGCGTCGCGCGCAGTCGCCGCGCCTACTCCGCCACCGACCCCTGCCCCCAGCAAGAGCGACAACCCCTGCGACCTCATCGTCGGGCTGGCCAAGGAGTACTGCGAAAAAGGCAACGCCTCCCCCGGCTCCGCCCCCTCCACCCTCGCCCCCACCCCCGCCGACTCCTCCCTCGACCCCCTCACCTCCCTCGCCAAAGGCTGTGCCGACGCCGCCGCGTGGATCGTCGGGAAGCTCAGTGAGGCGGTGAAGTCGACCGCCAACGTGGACTTCACCAACCCCAAATTCCTCCAGCAGTACGCGGTCGTCTTCGCCGCCTCCACCATCCTGACCCTCGTCCTGTGGCTCCTCGCTGTCGCCAAGCGGGCCATGCGCGGGGTGCCGTTGCCGACCGCCATCTCCGAGGCCATCGGGTTCCTGTGGCTGACGGTGCTCGCCTCCGCCTTCACGCCGCTGATCCTCTACACGATCGTCTCGGCCACCGACGGCGTCACCCAGGTCATCTCCGCGGCATCCGGCGGGCAGACCGACGTGTTCTTCGGCTCGTTCGCCGAGGCGCTCAAGAAACGCGACTCCATCGGGGGCGGGCCGATCATGCTGATCGTCGTCGCCCTCGTGACGATCTGCGCCGCCGGCGTCCTCTGGCTGGAGCTCGTCATCAGGGCCGCCCTGCTCTACGTCGGCGCCCTGCTCGGCACCGTCGTCTACGCGGGCCTCGTCGACAAGAACCTGTGGGGCCACGTCCGTCGCTGGGCGGGCATCATGATCGCGGTCATCCTCGTCAAACCGGTCATCGTGATCGTCCTCGGCCTCGCCGGGGCCCTCTCCACCGGTGACGGGCCCAACGCCTTCTCCGCCGTCGTCTCCGGCCTCGCGATCATCCTGCTCGCCATCTTCGCCTCGGCGATGATCTACCGCTTCGTGCCCGGCTTCGGCGACGACATCTCCGCCGCCAGCGCCAGCCGCAAGCAGGTCACCGACGGCGCCCGCGCCTCCGCGATCCTCTCCTCCCCGGCCAACCTGGTCTCCCAGGGCATCAAGACCCACAGCAGCCGGGGTGGCGGCGGCGGAGGCGGGGGCAGTGCACCGGCCCCCCGCCAGGCCGCCAACGCCAGCGGAGGCATCGCCGCCCACAGCTCCCGCCCCGGCGACTCCGCAAGCGGAACCGGATCCGGAGGCGGAGGTGGCGGGGGCGGAGGCGGCGCAGTCCCGTCCGCCGCGCCCTCCGCCCGTAGCAACAGCACCCACAGCAACCGCGGCAACGGCAGCACCGGAGCCTCCGGCAGCCCGCACAGCCACCGCAAGAACACAGGAGGGGGAGGGCGTTGACCACCCAGTCCCAGCCGCTCGCGCCCCGTCGCACGTATCTCATCGGCCGGGCCAGGCCGAACGCGATCGTCGGCAAGAACCGCGAGACCGGCGAGATCGGCCTCATCATCGCCGGTGGCTTCCTCGGCATGATGTGCGGGCTCCTCGTCCCCACCCTCTCCCTGCGCATCATGCTGCTCGTCGGCTTCCCGCTGCTCGCCCTGATGGTGGTGTACGTGCCGTACAAGCACCGCACCTTCTACAAGTGGTTCGAGATCAACCGGAGTTACAAGCGGAACCTCCGCAAGGGCACCACGTACCGCTCGCACGCGATGGACGCCGGTACCAAGGGGGACGGTCGCGAGGTCGAGATCGGCCCGCCGCCCGGCATCGGCCGCATCAACTGGCTGGCCGCCCCCTTCGGCCCCGACGAGATCGCCGTCCTGCTGCACGCCGACCGGCGCACCGTCACCGCCGCCATCGAGATCGAGGGCCCCGGTGTCGGACTGCGGGACAGCGAGGACCAGGAAGCCCTGGTGGACCGTTTCGGCACGCTGCTCAAGCACGTCGCGAACGGCGACGGCTTCGTCACCCGTCTCCAGATGCTGGCCCGTACGCTGCCCGCCGACCCCGACGCGCACGCCAAGGACGTCTCCCAGCGCGGCGACCGGACCTCGCCGGAGTGGCTCCAGGACTCCTACGACCAGCTCCAGTCGATGGTGTCCACCTCCAGCGAGCAGCACCGCGCCTACCTCGTCGCCTGTATGCACTACACGCGCGAACTGGCCTCCGAGGGCGCCGCGATGGCCCGCGCCACCCGCCCGAAGGGCGCCCGCAAGCTGGACAAGGACGCCGGTCTCGCCATCGTGATGGCCCGCGAGCTGACCGACATCTGCGCCCGCCTCGCGGAGGCCGACATCCGGGTCCGCCAGCCGCTCGGCCAGGGCCGGCTGTCCTCGCTCGTCCACTCGATGTACGACCCCGACCACCCCATCGACCACATCCAGGCGATGACCAAGCGCAACGCCTGGCCCGCCGAGCTGGACGCGATGGAGGCCACCTACCTCCAGGCCAAGACCCGGGAGTCGCTGACCCGCGAACCCTGGTGCCACGCCACCGCGTGGGTGAAGGAGTGGCCGATGACCCCGGTCGGCGTCAACTTCCTCGCCCCCCTCCTCGTACACACCCCCGACGTGATCCGTACCGTCGCGGTCTGCATGGACCTGGAGCCCACCGAGGTCGCCATCGAGCGGATGCTCACCGAGAAGACCAACGACGAGGCCGACGCGTCACGCGCCGCGAAGATGAACCGGACCGTCGACCCCCGCGACATCGCCGCCCACGGCCGCCTCGACCAGCGCGGCGAGGACCTGGCCAGCGGGGCCGCCGGGGTGAACATCGTCGGCTACATCACGGTCTCCTCGCGCAGCCCGGAGGCCCTGGCCCGCGACAAGCGCACCATCCGCGCCTCCGCCGGCAAGTCGTACCTGAAGCTGGAGTGGTGCGACCGGGAGCACCACCGCGCCTTCGTGAACACCCTCCCCTTCGCCACCGGCATCCGTCGCTGACGCTCCCTCGGAAAGGACAGACCATGCGAGACCCGCTGTCCGCAGCCACGGATGCCTTCACCAGCTTCCTGTTCGGCAAGGTCGAGACGACCCGTCTGCCCGTCCGTACCTCCACGGGCCAGGCACAGGCCGTCTACCTCCCCACGGCGGCGCCGGGCCTCGGCGACTCGGGCGTGATCATCGGCCGCGAGGTCTACAGCGGCAAGGGCTACATCTACGACCCCTTCCAGCTGTACGGGCAGCAGCTCCCGGCCCCGCACTGGCTGGTCCTCGGCGAGTCAGGAAACGGCAAGTCCGCGCTGGAGAAGACCTACGTGCTGCGCCAGCTGCGCTTCAGGGACCGCCAGGTCGTCGTCCTGGACGCACAGGGCGAGGACGGCGTCGGCGAGTGGAACCTGATCGCCCAGCAGCTGGGCATAACCCCCATCCGCCTCGACCCGATGGCCGCCCTCAACGACGGCATCCGGCTCAACCCGCTCGACCCTGCCATCACCAGCACCGGGCAGCTGGCACTCCTGCGCACCATCATCGAGGTCGCGATGGGACACGGCCTGGACGAGCGCTCCGGCTTCGCCCTCAAGGTCGCGCACGCCTACGTCAACACCACCATCACCACCCGTCAGCCCGTCCTGATGGACATCGTCGAGCAGCTCCGCCACCCGAAGCCGGAGTCGGCGGAGGCGATGAACGTCGACATAGACGACGTACGCGCCTGGGGCCTGGACGTCGCGCTGGTCCTCGACCGGCTGGTCGACGGCGACCTGCGCGGCATGTTCGACGGCCCGACCACGATCGGCATCGACCTCGACGCCCCGCTGATCGTCTTCGACCTCTCGCACATCGACCGCAACTCGATCGCCATGCCGATCCTGATGGCGATCGTCGGTGTCTGGCTCGAACACACCTGGATCCGCCCGGACCGCGTCAAGCGCATCTTCCTGGTCGAGGAAGCCTGGCACATCATCAACTCCCCGTTCGTCGCCCAGCTCTTCCAGCGCCTGCTGAAGTTCGGCCGACGGCTCGGGCTGTCCTTCGTCGCCGTCGTCCACCACCTCTCCGACGTCGTCGACGGCGCCGCCGCGCGGGAGGCAGCCGCCATCCTCAAGATGGCCTCCACCCGCACCATCTACGCCCAGAAGGCCGACGAGGCCAGAGCGACGGGCAAGGTCCTCGGCCTGCCCCGCTGGGCCGTCGAGATCATCCCCACCCTCACCCCGGGCATTGCCGTCTGGGACGTCAACGGCAACGTCCAGGTGGTCAAACACCTGATCACCGAGGCCGAACGTCCGCTGGTCTTCACCGACCGCGCCATGACCGAGTCCTCCGCGGCCCCCGCCTCCGCCGAGGAGACCTTCCTCAACGAGGAGGCCCGAGCCGCGGACTGGGAGGCGGAACAGCGCGCGGCCCTCATCGAGCAACAGATGAACGAGGTCGAGTCGTCCGACGCGACGGTGGCCTGACATGCCCGGGAGGGAGTACGGGGGCACAG
Source organism: Streptomyces sp. NPDC091272 (assembly GCF_044757485.1). Taxonomy (NCBI): domain Bacteria; kingdom Bacillati; phylum Actinomycetota; class Actinomycetes; order Kitasatosporales; family Streptomycetaceae; genus Streptomyces; species Streptomyces sp. NPDC091272. The sequence goes on along the minus strand of NZ_JBIVVC010000004.1, from coordinate 2,312 downwards.
TCCACGGCGCCGGCCGCGGCGAGGGCCGCCCGGCCGGCGGGGTACCCGACGGGCTGCTGCTCGGCCTCCTGGGCCTGATCCTCGGCCTGTCCGTCCTCACCTGGACGGGCACGGGCCTGGCGGGGCTGTTCTCGCACGGCGCGTGGCCCACCGGCGTCACGTTCCCGAACACACCTGTCGCACTACGGCACCTGGTCACCGCCCCCCACGACCTGCCCGGCGCCTGGCCGGCCACACCCCCGGCCCAGCTCTCGGGCTACGGCCTCTTCTGGGGCCTGCTCATCGGCCAGCTCATGGTGCTCATCGTCCTGACCATCTTCCTCCTGGGCGTCCTCACCCGCTGGCGCCTGATCCGCCAACGCACCCGCAAAAACCGCCTGCCCACCCACCAGACACCCCTCACCGCCACCTCCAGCCCTGTGGGCAGCTGGGCCGCCCAGGGGGCGGAACGGGTGGGCACAGGGCGGCCCCCGGCGGAGCCGCCCCCCTCCCGACCGCCCACGCCCGGACCGCCCGAGCCCCCCGGACCGCCCGCTCCGACCGCTCCGACCGCTCCGACCGCTCCGACCGCTCCGACCACTCCGCCCGTGCCAACCGCGGCAATCAATCGGCCCGCCCCAACCGCCCCCACCCCCCTACTCAGCACCCCACCACCCACCACCCCCCTCTACAACCGCCCCTCCCACCGCCCCACCGCCCTCCAGACCATCCTCGAAGCCCCCGGCCCCGCCCTCGTCCTCACCTCGGACCCCGCCCTCTGGGAAGAGACGAAGGACTCCCGGGCCAAGCTCGGACCGGTCCTCCTGTACGACCCTGAGCACCGCTGCGACACCCCCAGCCGCCTCCACTGGTCCCCGACCTCCGGCTGCGAGGACCACGCCACCGCCGCCGCCCGCGCCGCCGCGCTCCTCGCCCCTGTCCGCCCCCAGGCCCGTATCGACGCGGCCGTCGCGGAGACCGCCGAGACCCTTCTCCGCAGCTGGCTGCACGCCGCCGCCATAGACGGCCGCCCCTTCAAGCAACTCGTCCGCTGGGCCCAGGGCTCAGGCCCCGCCCCCGGGGCCGGCTCGCACGAGGCCGTCCGTATCCTCCGTACGCACCCCAAGGCCCGCTCCGGCGCGGCCGGCCTCCTGGAGTCCGCCCTCACCGCGTACCCCGAACGCCGCGAGCAGGCCCAGCAGTTGACGATCCGGGCATTCTCCGCCCTGTCCTCGGTCCACATCCGCGAGGCTTGCACCCCCAACCGAACCGATTCGCTCACCCTGGAATCATTCGCGGACGAGGGGGGAACGCTTTATGTGGTCGGGGAGGCCATCGAAGACCCCCGCACCCGTCCCTCGGGGCCGGGCGCGATGCCGTTGCTCACCGCCCTCACCTCGCACGTGGTCGAGCACGGCCGCCGCATGGCCGCACGGTCATCCGACGGTCGGCTCGACCCACCAATGACGCTCGTCCTGGACGATGTCGCGGCCGTGGCTCCACTTCCCCAGCTCCCGGAGCTGCTCATGGCCGGTCAGGGCCAAGGTCTCCCGACCCTGGCCCTGCTCCGTTCCCAGGAGCAGTTCAACTCCCGCTGGCCCGAGGCCCGTTAGCACCGCTCAGCGGCCCACGGCCATCTCGATCTCCAGCTCGTCGGCGCGCGCACCGTCCATCGGCACGGTGAGCCCGGTCCGCTCGAAACCGACCTTCGTGTACAGCCCCTGGGCGCGTGTGTTCCGCTCGTGCACGAACAGCCGCACCCGCCGGACGACGGGTTCCCGAAGTTCCCACGACCACTCCAGAGCAGTCCGGAACAGGGCCTCCGCCAGCCCGGCGCCCCGCGCCTCGGCCCGTACGAAAACCCCGACCACATGTGTCTGGGAGACCTCGGCCATGTCCCCGAAACGGGTCTCGCGGCCGGCTGGCTCCACGAGCACGCTGACGGTCCCGTCCCACCTTCCGTCCTGCGCCACGGCGACGAACTGCGCGACGTCGTTGCCGGCCGCGGCACCCGCGGCACGCTCCTGCCAGAAGGAGTCGGGACGGGCGGCCTCCTGCTGGTATGAGTGCAGGAAGGCGATGTCGGCGACCGGATCCTGGACCGCGGCCAGCCGAAGCTCCTTGACCTGCGGCCCTTCATCGGCGCGTACCCGGCGTACGAGGTGTTCCATGGCCCAATCCTGGCCAGACACCACCCCGTGGGGCAACACAAATAAAACGACCCCTGAACGCAAAAATGCCCCGTACCGGTTATCCCGGTACGGGGCACTCTCACAATAATTGTTCGGCGGCGTCCTACTCTCCCACAGGGTCCCCCCTGCAGTACCATCGGC
>NZ_JBIVVC010000003.1:704801-826359 GCF_044757485.1 Streptomyces sp. NPDC091272 | reverse complement strand
CGGACGCTTCCTTCGTACTCACCCCTGCGGGCTTTCCTCCGGACGTTTTCGTTCGGTGTTTCTTTTGTGTTGTTGCGTTTCCGACTCTATCAGACTGTTTCCAGTGCCGATTCCCTCGGTCCCGCTCGCTTTCCAGGTTCTTCGCTTTCGCGTTTTCCCTTTCCGGCGGTTCCGACTCTATCAGATCCTTTCGGGCCTGATCCCCAGTCGAACTTGGGTTGTCCTTGCGGCTGTTGGGCCGTTCCGACGTCTCAAACCCTAGTGGATTTTCCCGGTGAACCGAAATCGGCTCCCAGGGGTTGATTTCGGCATGCCGAAATTGACCCTGGCGGGAAATCGTACGGAGTTTGGTTGCCGCTTTCGCGACGGGAGGTGATGCCGCAGAACCGTTACGGCTGTGTGGCAACTCGGAGAACCTTACGGATGACAGGGCAGGGTGTCAACCCCTCCACCCTGCCCCCGAACGCGCGTCCGAAACAGGGCTCGGCCCAGGTCCGTACAGGAGTCAGTCCAGGTCCGTGAGGCGGCCGCCGGCGTCCGGCTGGGCGTCCTCGACCCTGCGCAGCAGGCGGGTCAGCATCTCTCCCAGGACGACCCGCTCGTCCGCGGCGAGGTCCTGGAGCAGGTCCTCCTCGAAGGACGACGCCATGCGCATCGCTTCGAGCCACTTCGTACGGCCCTCGTCCGTCAGCTCGACGATGACGCGCACCCGGTTGTTCTCGTCCCGGTCGCGGGTGACCAGGCCCTCGCCCGCCATGCGGTCGATCCGGTGGGTCATCGCGGCCGGGGTGAGGCCCAGCCGCTTGGCGAGTTCGCCGGGGCCCAGCCGGTAGGGGGCTCCGGAGACCACGAGCGTCTTCAGGACCTCCCACTCCGCGTTGCTGATGCCCAGGGCGGCGACCTGGCGTCCGTACGCGACGTTCATCCGGCGGTTCAGCCGGCCGAGGGCCGAGACGACCTTCTCCACCTGGGGGTCCAGGTCTCGGAACTCGCGTTGGTATGCGGCGATCTGCTCGTCGAGGCTCGGCTCATGAGGGCCGGGCGTCTCTGGCGTGTCTGGCATTCGCGAAGTATGGCACGGGGCGCGTTGGCGTTGAAGTCCTTCGGTATGTACTGTTGACCTTCGAACTTTACTGTTGAAGTCTTCGGACTTCAGATCTTCAGGGTTGAGGTGAGTATGACCAAGACGATGGGCTCGGCGATGCGGCGGATCCAGGCAGGCAACGCGCTGGCCGCATTCGGGCTCGGATTCACGGTGCCGTATCTGTACGTGTACGTGGCCCAGGTACGGGAGCTGGGGCCGACCGCGGCGGGTGTCGTCCTTGGCGCCTTCGCCCTGGCGGCGCTGATCGCCCTCCCCTTCGTGGGGGTGCTGATCGACCGGCGCGGGCCGGTTCCGGTACTGATCGGGGCCGCGCTGGCGGCCTCCGTGGGCGCGGTGGCGCTCGGCAGCTCAGCGAGCCTGGTGACGGCGGTCGGCTCGGCCGCGGTGCTGGGTATCGGTACCGCGGTGATGCAGCCCGCGCTGGCGACGATGATCGTGCGGTGCTCCACGCCCGAGACCCGGACACGCTCGTTCGCGATGCAGTTCTTCCTGGCCAACCTGGGGCTGGGCATCGGCGGGCTCATCGGCGGCCAGATCGTCGACAAGAACGACCCCGGCACCTTCACCCTGCTGTTCGGAATCGAAGCGGTGATGTTCCTGGTGCTCGCGGGCATCGCGATGACCGTGCGGATGCCGCACATCCCCGTGGTCGAGGGCGCCGGTGGGAAGGGTCTCTTCGGCGGGCTCAGCACGCTGGTGAAGCACAAGGCCATGTTGCAGCTGTGCGGTCTCGGCTTCGTGATCTTCTTCGCCTGCTACGGGCAGTTCGAGTCGGGGCTCGCGGCATACGGCACCGAGGCCGCCGGGATCGACCCGTCGACGCTCGGCATCGCGCTCGCCGCCAACACGGCGATGATCGTGGCCGCGCAGTTCCTGGTGCTGAAGTTCGTCGAGCGCCGTCGCAGGTCGCGGATGATCGCGCTGGTCGGGCTCATCTGGACGGTGGCGTGGGTCGCCGCCGGCTACGCGGGCCTCGGGCACGGCAGCCAGACCATGGCGACCGCGGCCTTCATCTCCACGTACGCCCTCTTCGGGCTCGGTGAGGCGATGCTGTCGCCGACCGTCGCACCGCTGGTGGCCGACCTGGCGCCCGAGTCGATGGTGGGCACGTACAACTCGGCCTTCGCGCTGGTCAAGCAGCTGGCGCTGGCGGTCGGTCCGGCCGTGGGCGGGCCCATGGGGGCCTCGCTGCACATGCCGTACATCGTGACGTTCATTCTGTTCTCGCTGGGCATCAGCGTGCTCGCGCTGCGGATGGGCAAGGGGCTGACGCCCGCCCAGGACCTGCCGGTCCCGGTCACGTCGCTCGTGGTCGCGAAGCACCTGCCCAAGGACGAGGGCTCCGTGCGGACGGCCGCGTAACGCCCTACGTGTCCGGCAGTGCGAACTCGCACCACACCGCTTTTCCGCCGCCCGGTGTGCGGCGCGAACCCCAGGACGAGGCGATCGTCGCGACGATCGAGATGCCTCGTCCTGCTTCGTCCGCGGGCTCGGCCCTGCGGCGGCGGGGCAGGTGGTCGTCGCCGTCGGTCACTTCGATGATCAGACGGCGGTCCGTGCGGCGCAGCCGCAGCCGCATCGGGGGTGTGCCGTGCTGGAGGGAGTTGGCGACCAGCTCACTGGCGGCAAGCACGCCCAGGTCGCTCAGTTCCACGGGGAAGCGCCAGGAGGAGAGGACTCCGGTCGCGAAGGCGCGGGCGCGCGGCGCCGCCTCGATGCCGCCGAGCAGTTCGAGGGCGGCGTTGTGGAAGAGCTCGGCGTCGTGTCCCTTGCGCGAGGGGTGCTGGACGACGAGGACCGCCACGTCGTCGTCGTGGTCGGCGGTGATGCCCAGCGCCCGCATCAGCCGGTCGCACACCACGTCGGGGGCGCCGGTCGCGCCGGACAGTGCCCGTTCCAGAGCGGAGACGCCTTCGTCGATGTCCTCGCGGCGGCGCTCGACGAGACCGTCCGTATAGAGGACGGCCGTCGAGCCCGGCGGGAGGGCGATCGTGCCCGAGGTGTGCATCCAGCCGCCCGTGCCCAGCGGGGGGCCGGTGTGGTCCTCGGCGCGGGTGACCATGCCGTCCTCGTGCCGGACCAGGATCGGCAGGTGGCCAGCCGACGCGTAGACCAGCCGGCCCTCGTTGGGGTCGTGCACCGCGTACGCGCAGGTGGCGATCTGGCTGGCGTCGATCTCGGCGGCCAGACCGTCGAGGAGCTGGAGCACCTCGTGCGGCGGCAGGTCCAGGCGGGCGTACGCACGGACGGCCGTGCGGAGCTGGCCCATGACGGCCGCCGCGCGCACCCCGCGCCCCATCACGTCGCCGATGACCAGTGCGGTGCGGCCGGCGCCGAGGGTGATCACGTCGTACCAGTCGCCGCCGACCGCGGCGTCCTCGCCGCCCGGCTGGTAGGTGGCGGCGATGCGCAGGTCGTCGGGCTGCTCCAGCTCCTGCGGCAGGAGCGAGCGCTGGAGGGTGACGGCCGTCTCGCGCTGGCGGCTCTCGGAGGCGCGCAGCCGCTCGGCCGCGTCCGCGTGGTCGGTGACGTCGGTGGCGAAGACCAGCACGCCCCCGCCGTCGGGTGTGTCGAGCGGCGTGCAAGTGATCGTGTACGAACTGCCCTTGGGCGTGCGGCGGGACTTGACCGTGCGCGGTGTGCCGCCGCGCAGGACCTGGTCCATGAGCGGGAGCAGGCCCAGCTCCTCCAGCTCGGGCAGCTCCGTCGCGGCGGGCGCGCCCGCGCTGCGCGCGCCGAAGGCCGCGGCATACGCCTCGTTGACGTACGCGACGCGGTGTTCAGGTCCGTGCAGCAGGGCTACGAGGGCCGGGAGTTGGCCGACGATCTCGCGCAGGGACAGGTCTTCGAGCGCGGGCGGGCGCGGGGCGTCGGGCGCTTCGGGGCCTGCCCCGCGCCCCTGGCCGGTCTCTGCTCCGGGCTGCTGCCCGAGCTCACCGCGGGCGGCGGGCACGGACCCGCGGTCGGACCGTGCGGCCGCACGGCGTGTTCCGGGAAGCCGGGCGCTCCAGCGGGTGAAGTTCACTGAACTACTTGCCTCGTGATCGGGGTGAGGGTGGTGCAGGTCTGCTTGGATCCGGGGTCGCCCGTGCGCTCACGCAGGTCACTCCTTGCAGGCACGGGTCAACCTATCGTCACACGTCCAGTGTGACGGACCGCACTGACAACCGGTAACGGAGAGGACGTCAGCGGGGCTTGGGCGGTTCGCCGCCCGCCGCGAGTTCGAATTCGGCGCGCGGATGTTCCAGCGAGCCGAGCGAGACGATCTCGCGCTTGAAGAGTCCGGAGAGGGTCCACTCGGCGAGGACCCGGGCCTTCCTGTTGAAGGTCGGGACCCGGCTGAGGTGGTAGGCCCGGTGCATCGTCCAGGCCGCGAAGCCCTTGAGCTTGCGGCCGTAGACGTGGGCGACCCCTTTGTGCAGGCCGAGGGAGGCGACCGAGCCCGCGTACTTGTGGCGGTAGTCGGTGAGCGGCTGCCCGTCCAGGGAGGCCACGATGTTCTCCGCGAGGACCTTGGCCTGGCGGACGGCGTGCTGGGCGTTGGGGGCGCACTCGGCGGGCGTGCCGTCGGGGCCCTTGCCCGCTGCCGTGAGGTCCGGGACGGCTGCCGCGTCCCCGGCGGCCCACGCGTGCGGCGCGCCCTCGACGGCCAGCTGGGCGGTGCAGCTGAGACGGCCCCTGGCGTTGAGGGGCAGGCTGCTCGCGGCGAGCAGCGGATGCGGTTTCACGCCGGCCGTCCATACGAGCGTACGGGTGGGGAAACGGGCGCCGTCGTCGAGGACGGCGACGCGGTTCTCGACGGACGACAGCCGGGCGCCGAGCCTGATGTCGATGCCCCGGCCGCGCAGCTCGCGGATCGCGTACCGGCCCATCTCCTCGCCGACCTCGGGGAGGATGCGGTCGCTGGCCTCCACGAGGATCCACCTCAGGTCGTCCGCCTTGAGGTTGTGGTAGTAGCGCGAGGCGTGTCGGGCCATGTCCTCCAGCTCGCCCAGGGCTTCCACGCCCGCGTACCCGCCGCCGACGAAGACGAAGGTCAGGGCGGCGTCGCGGACGGCCGGGTCGCGGGTGGAGGAGGCGATGTCCATCTGCTCGATGACGTGGTTGCGCAGCCCGATGGCCTCCTCGACGGTCTTGAAGCCGATGCCGTGCTCGGCGAGACCGGGGACGGGCAGGGTGCGGGAGACCGAGCCGGGCGCCAGGACCAGTTCGTCGTACGGCAGCTGGAGGGGTCCGGTGCCTTCTTCGGCGGTGGCCAGGGTGGTGACGGTGGCCAGCCGCTTGACGTGGTCGATCGAGTTCGCCTCGCCGACGACGACACGGCAGTGCGGCAGGACCCGGCGCAGCGGGACGACGACGTGACGTGGGGAGATGGACCCGGCGGCGGCTTCGGGCAGGAAGGGCTGGTACGTCATGTACGGGTCGGGTGAGACGACGGTGATTTCCACGCCGCCGTCACCGTCCGCACCACCGTTGCCGAGCCGCCGTTTCAGCTTCCGCTGGAGGTGCAGTGCGGTGTACATGCCGACGTATCCGCCGCCTACCACGAGAATGCGCACTGGATTTGTCACCGTCCCATGAGGCAACGGACATGGGGCTTTGTCCACAGGGCCGACAAGTCGTATGACCGGCCAACAGTCTCCGTCGGGGTGCTGGAAGTTGGTCTTCCGCAGTGTTGCTGATGGGGTTTGTGCAGGTCAGCGGGCGGGCGGGGAGGGGTGGGTGCGGTCGGGCGGGGGCCGGGGGCATTCCTGGGCCCGGCCGGGGGGCACGCCGCGCGGAACAACCCCCTTCTGAATCGCCCCGCGCTCAACTATGTTCGTACTTCGTCGGAGTGGCGGAGTATGTGTGTGCACGGCACGTGTTCGCACGGCTCGCGAACTCCGGCAGTCAGGGCGGGGAATGTCTCCGGGGGGAGACATCAATACCGGGGGAACGCTGATGCACATTCAGGATTCACATTGGCAGGCTGCCGTCGCACCGTCGGCAGCACCCGACAGCAACGGGCGGGTTTCCGTGGGCGGCCCGGCCGCCGCACGATCGGCACCGCTCCGCGTGGACGCACAGCGCAATCTCGAACACGTACTGCGGGCCGCCCGCGAGGTGTTCGGCGAGCTCGGTTACGGGGCGCCCATGGAGGACGTCGCGCGCAGGGCCCGGGTCGGCGTCGGTACGGTCTACCGGCGGTTCCCGAGCAAGGACGTACTGGTGCGGCGGATAGCCGAGGAGGAGACCTCCCGGCTGACCGATCAGGCGCGGACCGCGCTGGGCCAGGAGGACGAGCCGTGGTCGGCGCTCTCCCGGTTCCTGCGGACCTCGGTCGCCTCGGGCGCGGGACGGCTGCTGCCGCCGCAGGTGCTGCGGGTCCGGTCGGACGCCGACGCCGACATCGACGCGGTGTACGGCGGGAGTTTCGAGCCGGGCGGCCCGGGTGTGGTGCGCGAGGCGACCCGGGTGCCGCAGCAACGGCAGGCCGGTGCGGGCGCGCCGGATCTCCGGCTGGTCGAGCAGGACGGATCCGTGGGTCCTTCGGGCGCTGCTTCACAGGCCGCCACGGTGGTCGACGAGATCGACGACGCCGGTGCGGCGACGCTTCTGGAGGTCGTGGGGCAGCTGGTGGACCGGGCGCGGGCGGCGGGTGAACTGCGGGGTGACGTGACCGTGGCCGACGTACTGCTGGTGATCGCCACGGCCGCGCCCTCGCTGCCGGACGCGGCGCAGCAGGCGGCGGCGTCGTCCCGGCTCCTGGACATCCTGCTGGAGGGGCTGCGGTCGCGGCCCGCCTGAGCGGGGCCCCCGGACCGCCGGCTCCCGGCCGGTCGTGAGCGCCCGCGGTCTCCTGGCCGGTCGTGAGCGCTTGCGGTCTCCCGGCCGGTCGTGAGGGCCCGCCGACTACTCCCCTAACGGGTGAGGATTAGCGCTCCGTTTCGGGCGAAACCCCCGGACGAGTGGTTGGCGGGCTTGATCGGGTTTCGGCGCGTCGCCCTGTGCGAGTCTGGGCCGGTGTTCCGGTCAGAGGGTGCGTACGGGGGCTTCGGCCATGGGTGTTGACGAGCGGGACGAGGCGCTCGGGGGAGTCGGGGACGGCGAGACCGGCAGGGCTTCGGGGGCGGCGGACGCGCCCGGTACTTCTGGTGCTTTTGGTGCTTCTGGGGCGGCGGACGCCGCGGCGGCCGGGGCCTCCACCGGTGAGGCAGCTGCCTCAGAGGCCGGCAGCGGTGAGCTCACCGGGCCGCCGGAGCGGCAGGTGCCGAGTCAGGGTGGGCCACTGGGGGCCACTCCCACGCCGGAGACGGAGCGCGGGCCCGACCCGACGAGTGTGCCGCAGCAGCGCGGCGGTGGCACCTCGCGCGGTGAACAGGGCGCATCGGACGCCGACTTGATCGAGCGGATGCGCTCGGGTGACAACAGTGCGTACGAGGAGCTGTTCCGGCGGCACTCGGAGCCGGTGCGGCGTTACGCGCGCACCTGCTGCCGCGACGCGCACACCGCTGACGATCTGACCGCCGAGGTCTTCGCGCGTACCCTCCAGGCGGTGCGGGGCGGCGCCGGGCCCGAGCACGCCGTACGGGCGTACCTGCTGACCACGGTGCGGCGGGTGGCGGCGGGCTGGACGAAGACCGCCAGGCGGGAGCAACTCGTCGACGACTTCGCGGTGTTCGCCGACCAGGCGGCCCGGACGTCCGAGGCCCGCGACGACGACACCCTGGACCTGGGCGCGGACGTACGCGCCATGCACGAGGCGGAGCAGACGCTCGCCATGCAGGCCTTCAGGTCACTGCCCGAGCGCTGGCAGGCCGTGCTGTGGCACACCACGGTCGAGGAGGAGTCGCCCAGCGAGGTCGCGCCGCTGTTCGGACTGACGGCGAACGCCACGGCGGTACTGGCCTCCCGGGCACGCGAGGGGCTGAAGCAGGCGTATCTGCAGGCACATGTGAGTACGGCGCTGACCGCAGGCGGCGACTGCGCGCAGTACGCGGACCGGCTGGGCGCCTACGCGCGCGGCGGCCTGCGGATGCGCGCCGAGCGGGGTCTGCGCAAGCACCTCGCCGAGTGCGCGAAGTGCCGTGTCGCCGCAGGTGAGTTGAGCGACGTGAACGCGGGCATTCCGGCGCTGCTGCCGGTGGCGGTGATCGGCTGGGTGGCCGCCGGTTACTCGGTGAAGGCCGCGGGCATCGTGGCCGGCGGGGCGGCGGCAGGCGCGGGGGCGGCGGGCGCCGGTGCGGCGGGTTCCGGCGGTGCCGCCGGCGGTGGCCTCGCGGCCGAGGGGCTTGGGGCTCCAGCGAAGGTGGGCATCGGTGCGGCCCTCGCGGTGGCGGTGACGGCGGGGCTGGTGTTCGCGTTCGTGGGCGACGAGGCGCCGGCGCCGCCGAAGGTGGACGCCAAACCGCCGGCCGTGAAGCCGGTGCCGGTGCCGGTGCGGCCCACGCCGTCGCCGCCCCCTCCCCCGCCGTCCTCAGCCGCGCCCGCGCCGAAGCCGCCGCCGCCCGCTCCGTCGAAACCGCCGGTGGTGCGGCCCGCCCCGAAACCGACGCCGAAGCCCGTACCGCCCCCGGCGCGGCCCGCTCCGGCCAAGCCGCCCAAGCCGCCCAAGCCGACGCCGACACCTCCCCCACCCCCTCCCCCCGCGCCCGCGCCGAAGCCGCCGGAGGGCTACCCCGTCGCGGAGCTGGTCTACGGGCCGATGGGCGACCACACCGAGCCGGAGGTGCGACTGGGCACGAGCAGCGCGCTCTGGCAGCGGAGCAGCATGTCCATCGGCGGGGTGCGTTACGGGGACGGGGTGTCGGTGCCCGCGACGTCGTCCGTGACGATCGACCTGAACCGGCGGTGTTCGGCGTACGACGCGAAGGTCGGGGTCGACGACCTGACGATGGGCAGCGGGGCGGTGCGCTTCTCCGTGTACGGGGACGGCGCGCTGCTGTGGCGCTCCCCGGTGCTCAAGGGCGGTGACGCGGCGGTGCCGGTGCACGTGGGGATCACGGGGCGCAGGACGCTACGGCTGGTGACGCAGTCGGTGGACGGCCCCGGTTCGGAGTCGGACGCGGCCTTCGCCGACTGGGCGGGCTCGCGCATCGGCTGCGGTTAGCGGGGTCGTCCGCGCCACGCCCCGGGCGCACGGAGGCGCCCCACGCCCCTAGGACCCGGGGCCTAGAGACTGCGCCGGTGCGGGACCCCGCCCGCCACCGCCCGCTGTCTCGGCGCCGCCGACCCCGTCCAGCACGTGCCGCGCCTGGCGAGCAGCCGACGGAGCCAGAGCTCCGTGGAGACCAGGTCGGCGAGGCCGTCCAGCGGGACGGGTTCGCCCGCCGCCGCCGCCCGTACCGCCTTGCGTACGACGCGCGCCTCGATCAGGCCCGCGTCCGCGAGCAGCGGCGCCTCGAAGAGCGCGACGAGGTTGTCCTGCGCGGCGTGGATGCCCGCCTGGGCCGTCGCCGTGGCGGCAGTGTGCGCGGTGGCCGCGCCCCAGCCCGGCGGCAGGTCGTGGACGCCGGCCCCCGCCAGGACGGCGCGGAGTATCGCGGCGCGGGCGCCCGGCTGGACGCGGAGCGTCTCGGGCAAGGCGCGGCAGGCCCGTACGACCTGGTTGTCGAGGAAGGGGGCGTGCAGCCGCTGGCTGCGGACCTCCGCCGCCTGCTCGAAGACCCGGTGGTCGTAGGCGTGGCGGGCGAGGGCGGCGCGGGCACGGGCCTCGCCGGGTCGCTGCACCGAGGCGGGGCGCAGGGCCGACTCCTGGAGACGGATCGATACTTCCGCGAGGGCCTCACCGGTCAGCCAGCGGGCGGCAGGCCCCGGCCGTGACCAGGCGAGGGCCTCAAGTGAGGCGTCCAGGGCACCGACCGGGCCGCTCGCGTCGACGACACCACGGCTGGTGAGGCGGTCCGCCGCGTCCTCGATGCCCGAGCGGTAGGACGTACGGGCGAGGCGGCGGGCGGCGCGGTAGACGGTCAGCGGGACGAGGAGGGAGTGCGGGGAGGTGCCCTCGGCCTTCGCCAACGCGGTCGCGGGACGCAGGATGTGACGGCGTCTGCGGTCGATGAGGAGGTCGGCGAGGCGCGCCGGGTGGGCGTCCAGGACCTGCCGGGCGCCGTTGCCGACGAGGTGGTCGGCGCTGCCCGACTGGAGCCGCAGCCGGGCGCGTTCGGCGGTGACCAGGGAGGGGCCCGGCTCGTCGGTGAGCGGGCCCGACTCCAGGTCGGCGTACGGCAGGGCCTCTTCGGCCCCGGCGACGACGACGTGGTGCAGCCGGGGGTTTGCGGCGATCGCGCCGGCCCGCTCCAGTTCGTGGTCGAGTTCGCGGTCGTGCGTGCGGGCGGACGCGGCCAGGTCGTTGAAGGTGACGGCGAGGAGGCGCTCGCCGGCCCCGGTGCCGTGGCCGAGGACGGTGCCCGGCAGGCCAGGCAGCCCCGCGGCTAGGAGCGCGAGGGTGGCGGACGCGCTGCCGCCGGAGAGGTCGGAGCCGATGCCGGGGACGGGGGCGCCGCGGCGGCGGGCCCGGCGTTCGGCGGGGCCCATGCCGGGGACGGGGCCCGGGTCGGGGAGCGGGGTGTCGGGGGCGTGCCGGGGCGCGGTGAGACGGGCCCGTACCGCTTCGACGAGGGCGTCGCGCACACCCTCCACGGCCCGTTCCGGGTCGACCTGGGGTGCGGCGACGGCGAGCGAGGCGACCGGCTCGTAACCGGTGATCTCCCGGGAGCCCTCGCGCAGGACGAGTGCGTGGCCCGGCGGGATGCGCCTGACGCCGGTGTACGGGGTGCCGTCGCGCAGCGCCTCGGGGACGTCCGGGCAGGCGAGGAGGGCGGCGAGGTGGCCGATGTCCAGCTGCGCCTCGATGAGGTCGGCGAGGGGGAGCGCGGCGGTGGCGTACGCGGTGCCGTTGGCCCAGGGCGTGTAGAAGACCGGGCGGGCTCCTGCCAGGTCACCGGCGATCGTCACGCGTCTGCCGGTCTGGACGACGGCGGTGTAGCTGCCGGGCCAGGCGGTCAGGTGCCTCAGTGCGCCGCCGCGCGCCGCGAAGAGGCCGACGCGGAGTTCTTCGTCGGTGGCGCCGCAGCAGCCGAGGACGGCGAGCCGGGTGAAGGCGTCGACGCTGACGGTCCGCACCTCGTCGGGGCGCCAGTCGCCGACCGCCCACAGGGGGTCAGGGTCACCCCACAGCAGCTGGGCGCCGACGGGTTGGACGGTGTCGCCCTCGTGCTCGGTACCGGGGGCACCGACGGCTCCGACCGTGCCGAAGCTCGCGGCGACGCTGCTCCATCCCACCAACCAACGCATCGCCGCCTCCACAGGCTGTGGACAACTTCGCCCGCGCGGGACGTGCGGTGGGAGGCCGGGCCGTCAGGCCGCTGTGACCACGACCTCTGCCCCGGCCGGCCGGGCCGTCAGGTCCCCTTGCGCACGCGCCGTGCCGCGCTCGTCGCGCGTGAGCACCATGCTGCCACGAGTGCGGCGCACGGGTGGGGGTGCGGGGGGCGGTGGCGGCGGACAATACGCGGGGGCAAAGGGGGAGTTGGGCGGCAAATGGGACGGGGCGGGGGTAGGCCTGCGACCTGCCCGGCGTCCGAGGACGCACTGCGCGCCCTTGCGCGGGGACGCGGACCGGGACGGCGCAGCCGTCGCGAGAGGGGCGCGGACCCGGGCGGGCCGCCGCTGCGGCGCGAGTGCGGACCCCGACGGTCGCCGCTGCCGCCCCGAGGCGCGGACCCCGACGGTCGCCGCTGCCGCCCCGAGGCGCGGACCCCGACGGCCACCCGTGCGGCCCCGAGGCGCGGACCCCGACGGCCACCCGTGCGGCCCCGAGTCGCGGGGACCCGGTCGTACACCCGTGCGGCGCGAGCTCCGAGCGCCGCCCGCCCGCGTTCCGCCATAGACCTCATCCGGCCAAGTTTCGGACAGCGCGCAGCCCGGGAGGCGCTGTTCACCTCCCGGACCGTTCCGCCACCCGCGGGGATGAAGGTGGCGGAGTCCCCCAGCCCACCGGATCCGGTGCAGCGGGCCGACCCACGCACGTTCCATGGAAGCGCCGCCCCCGAGCACCGGCCAGAGCGCACGGGCGGGCGCACGGCCACACGGCAGGAGCACGAATCGGGCGGAACGTTCCTCCCACCGCCTCCCGTACCTGACTCGCGGGCAACAATCTCGCCATACGGGACACATGCCCTTAACGCTTGGGATGCGGCGAACTACGCTGGGTTTACGAATGCCGCGTGCCTATGCCGGGCCCGCGGCGGCCGTCTGCGTGAGGGGTGGCGCAATGTCCAGGGAGCAACGCGGGCCGAACGACAAGCTCGGCACGGTTCTCGCCCTCGCGGGAATCAGCAACGCCGGGCTGGCGCGCCGGGTCAACGACCTCGGTGCGCAACGTGGCATGACGCTTCGCTACGACAAGACGTCGGTGGCGCGGTGGGTTTCGAAGGGGATGGTGCCGCAGGGCGCCGCCCCGCACCTCATCGCCGCCGCGATAGGGGCCAAGCTGGGCCGTCCGGTCCCGCTGCACGAGATCGGGCTCGCGGACGCCGACCCGGCGCCCGAGGTCGGGCTCGCCTTCCCGCGCGACGTGTCGGTGGCGGTGCGGCACGCCACCGAGCTGTACCGGCTGGACCTGGCGGGCCGCAGGGCGGGCAGTGGCGGGATCTGGCAGTCGCTGGCCGGCTCCTTCGCCGTGAGCGCGTACGCGACGCCCGCCTCCCGCTGGCTGATAACCCCGGCGGACTCGTCGGTGGCGCGCGACTCGGCCGCCGCCGAGGCCGCCGCCGACGCGACACCGTTACGGGTGGGCCACAGCGACGTCGCCAAGCTGCGCGAGGCCGCCGAGGACGCGCGCCGCTGGGACTCCAAGTACGGCGGCGGTGACTGGCGTTCCTCGATGGTCCCCGAGTGCCTGCGCGTCGACGCGGCCCCGCTGCTGCTCGGCTCGTACAGCGACGACGTGGGCCGCTCGCTCTTCGGCGCGACCTCCGAGCTGACCCGGCTGGCCGGCTGGATGGCCTTCGACACCGGTCAGCAGGAGGCCGCCCAGCGGTACTACATCCAGGCCCTGCGGCTCGCGCGCGCGGCCGCCGACGTGCCGCTGGGCGGCTACGTGCTGGCGTCGATGTCCCTCCAGGCGACCTACCGGGGCTTCGCCGACGAAGGCGTGGACCTGGCGCAGGCCGCCCTGGAGCGCAACCGCGGCCTGGCCACCGCCCGCACCATGAGTTTCTTCCGCCTCGTCGAGGCACGCGCGCACGCGAAGGCGGGCGACGCGGCGGCGGCCGGGGCCGCGCTGAAGGCGGCGGAGGGCTGGCTGGAGCGCTCGCGGGAGGGCGACCCCGACCCGTCCTGGCTGGGCTTCTACTCGTACGACAGGCTGGCGGCGGACGCGGCCGAGTGCTACCGCGACCTCAAGCTGCCGCGCCAGGTCCGGCGGTTCACCGAGCAGGCGCTGTCCCGGCCGACCGAGGAGTTCGTACGCTCGCACGGGCTGCGCCTGGTGGTGAGCGCGGTCGCCGAGCTGGAGTCGGGCAACCTCGACGCGGCGTGCGCGGCGGGCACGCGTGCGGTGGAGGTCGCGGGACGCATCTCCTCTGCGCGCACCACCGAGTACGTACGGGACCTGCTGCACCGGCTGGAGCCGTACGGGGACGAGCCGCGCGTGGTGGAGCTGCGCGAACGGGCCAGGCCGCTGCTGGTGGCGCCGGCCTGACCCGCGCGCCGGGCCCCGGGCCGCGGGTCCAGGTCCGAGCACCCGGCCACGGCTGAATCGCTCACGGCCACGGCGGTTTCTCCCGCCCACGGGGTTTATGAGCGTTGTCAGTGGGCCAGTGCACTATTCGGGGTGGGAGGTGGCAGCGATGAGTGACGACTGCGATGTGCTGGTGGTCGGCGGGGGAATCGTCGGGATGGCGTCCGCTCACGCCGTCACCCGGGCCGCGCCCGGCACCCGCGTCATGGTGCTGGAGAAGGAGACGGGCCCGGCGAGACATCAGACCGGGCGCAACAGCGGGGTGGTCCACAGCGGGATCTACTACCGCCCCGGCTCCCTCAAGGCGCGGTACGCGGTGCGCGGCGCCGCGGAGATGATCAAGTTCTGTGCGGAGCACGGAATTCCGCACGAGGTGACGGGCAAGCTGATCGTCGCCACGGAGCGCGCCGAGCTGCCCCGCCTGCACGCGCTCGTCCAGCGCGGACGGCAGAACGGCATTCCGGTGCGCGAGCTGGGCCCCGCCCAGATCCAGGAGTACGAGCCCGAGGTGCGCGGCCTCGCCGCCATCCACGTCGGCACCACCGGCATCTGCGACTACGGCCGGGTGACGGAGGAGCTGGCCCGCTCGTCGGGCGCCGAGGTGCGGTACGGGGCGGAGGTGCGCCTCATCGCCCGCCGCGCCTCGGGCGTCGCGGTGCGTACCGCGGACGGCAGGGTCGTCCGGGCGAGGGCCCTGGTCAACTGCGCGGGCCTGCACTGCGACCGGGTGGCGAGGATGGCGGGCGACGAGCCCGGCATGCGGATCGTCCCGTTCCGCGGCGAGTACTTCGACCTCGCCCGCCCCGAGCTGGTGCGCGGCCTGGTCTACCCGGTCCCCGACCCGGCCTTCCCGTTCCTCGGCGTGCACCTCACCCGTGGCATCGCCGGCGGCGTCCATGTCGGGCCCAACGCGGTGCCGGCGCTGGCCCGCGAGGGATACGACTGGGGCGCGGTCCGCCCGGCGGACCTGGCGGGCACGCTGGCCTGGCCGGGATCCTGGCGGATAGCGCGCCGGCACTGGAGGTACGGGGCAGGGGAGCTGCACCGGTCGCTGTCCAGGCGCGCGTTCACCGAAGCGGTGCGGCGGCTGCTGCCCGCGGTCACCGAGGACGACCTGCGACCGTCCCCCGCGGGCGTCCGGGCCCAGGCGGTACTGCGCGACGGCACCCTCGCCGACGACTTCCTGATACGCGAGGCCCCACGCACGGTCCACGTGCTGAACGCCCCCTCCCCCGCGGCGACGGCCTCCCTGCCGATCGGCCGGGAGGTGGCCCGCCGGGTGCTGGGAGTACTGACGGGCGAACACTTCAGCCCGTCCGGCGTCTGAGGGCGGGGGCGGACGGCGCGGGACGCGGACGGCGCGGGACGCGCGGGCACGGGACGCGCGGGCACGGGACGAGCGGGCACGGGACGAGCGGGCACGGTACGCGCGGGCCCTTGGTACGGCGGGCCCCAGGCGTCCCGTGCGGGACCCGGTGTGCCACGAGTGGGACCCGTGGCGCCGCCGCGTAGGGCTCGGGGCGCCACCGCGCAGGACGCGAGGCGCCACCGCGTAGGGCCCGAGGCGCCACCGCGCAGAGCCAAAGGCACCGCCGCCCTGCGGGGCCCGACGGTGCCACGGGCAGAGGATCCGGACTCCTGCCGTGCAGAGGGCCGCGCGCCCCGCCCCCGGGCGCGACGGTGACCGCCCCCCGGCCGTCTCCGTAGAATCGAAAGCACCGTGTCCCAGAACAGCGAGAGCCCCACGATGCCCCAGAGCCCCGAGCAGTCCGCCGCGCCGAGTGCCGAACCGCAGGCCCACGTCGCCCCCGGCCCCTCCCAGGTGGCCGCCGCCGCGCGGGCCGCCGAGCAGAGCGCCGCCCACGAGCGTGCCGAACGGATGCAGCCGCGGGCCCTGCGCATGTTCCCCGAGGGCACGGGCCCCTCGCCCGACCCCGCCGGTTCGCACTTCGAGCGGCGGATCCGCAGCTTCCAGCCGCGCCGCAGCCGGGTCACCACCGGCCAGGCCGAGGCACTGAAGCGGTGGTGGCCGACCCGGGGCACCGACATCGACGGACAGCGCGTCCTCGACCTGAAGGAGATGTTCGACGGTCTCCCGGTCATCCTGGAGATCGGCTTCGGGATGGGCGAGGCGACCGCGCAGATGGCCGCCGACGACCCGTCGACCGGCATCCTCGCCGTCGACGTGCACACCCCCGGCCAGGGCAACCTCCTCGGTCTCGCCGAGCGGGGCGGCCTCTCCAACATCCGGGTGGCCAACGGCGACGCCGTCATCCTGCTCCGCGAGATGCTCGCCCCCGACTCCCTGTCCGGGCTGCGCGTGTACTTCCCCGACCCCTGGCCCAAGGCCCGCCACCACAAGCGGCGGCTGATCCAGCCGGAGTTCCTCTCCCTCGCCGCGACCCGGCTCGCCCCCGGCGCGGTCCTGCACTGCGCGACCGACTGGGAGCCGTACGCGGAGCAGATGCTCGAAGTGCTCAGCGCCCACCCCGACTTCGAGAACACCCAGGCGGACGGCGGGTACGCCCCGCGGCCCGCCTTCCGGCCGCTGACCCGGTTCGAGGGCCAGGGCCTGGACAAGGGACACGTGGTCCACGACCTGCTGTTCCGGCGCGTCGGCAAGGGCAGTTGACGCACCGTTCATCCACAGCGACTGTCCGAACACGATCGCGAGTGTCAGTGGCAGTCGTTAGGGTCGTCAGATGTACGAGACGTACGCATCGACCCCGCCCCCGGCGGCACCGGCAGCCCAGCCGGAGCCTGCCGCCGTCGCGCCCGCGGCGGGCCGCTCCCGGCGGCCGGGAGTCCTGCGCGGCGTCCGGCACCGCGCCCTCTGGCGCAACAGAGCGGTTCGCGCCACCGCGTTGATCGTGCTGCTCGCCCTGTCGGGGCTGGTGCTGCTCGCGCTCGTACGGGAGCAGACCGGCACCCGCGGCCTGCTGGTCGGCCTCGGGCTCGCCGTGTTCCCGGTGCCGCTGCTGCTGGCGGCGTTCCACTGGCTCGACCGGGTCGAGCCGGGGCCCTGGCGCAATCTGGTGTTCGCCTTCACCTGGGGTTCCTGCGCGGCCGCGCTCGTCGCGATCACCGCGAACAGCTTCGCCGTCCGCTGGATAGCCGTGGCCACCGCGGATCCCGACGGGGCGGACACCCTGGGGGCGACCGTCGTCGCGCCGTTCGTCGAGGAGTGCGCGAAGGCGGCGGCGATCCTGCTCCTCTTCCTGTTCCGCAGACGGCACTTCACCGGAATCGTGGACGGCGTGGTCCTCGCCGGCTTCACCGCGACCGGCTTCGCCTTCACCGAGAACATCCTCTATCTGGGCAACGCCTTCGGTGAGGACCAGGAGTTCGGTTTCTCCGGGCTCGGCTCGGTGACGGCGGGGACGTTCTTCGTGCGGGTGGTCATGTCCCCCTTCGCGCACCCGCTCTTCACCGTGCTGACCGGCATCGGCTTCGGTCTGGTGGCGCTCACCCCGACCCGGCGGATGCGCAACCGTGCCTGGGTGCGGATCCGGCGGTTCGCCCTGCCGCTGCTCGGTCTGCTGCTCGCGATGGGCATGCACTCCCTGTGGAACGGCTCGGCGTCATTCGGGCCGCTCGCCTTCTACGGGGTGTACGGGCTGTTCATGGTTCCTGCCTTCGCCTTCCTGACCTGGCTGGCGATCTGGACCAGGCAGCGGGAACTGCGACTGCTGTCGGCCGAGTTGCCCGCGTACGCGGGTGCGGGCTGGCTGGACCCGGCGGAGCCGCTCGCCCTGTCCTCGATGCGGGCCCGCTCACTGGCCAGGGGGTACGCGGCCAGGACGTACGGGCCAGGGGCCGCCAAGGCCGTCGCCGACTACGAGCAGGCGGCGACGGCGCTGGCCTTCCTGCGGTACCGGGCGCGGCGCGGGGCCGCGACCCCGGAGCTGGCCGCGGAGTTCACCGCCCGCGAGCGTGACCTGCTGGACCGACTCTGGCGGGGCAAACGGATCGCGGGCCCCGCCCTGGTGTACGCGGCCCAGGTCACCGGCCGAATACGGCTGCTGCCCCCGCCGTACCACCCCGCGTACGCGGCCACCTACAACCCGTACAAGAGCTACTAGCGCCGACACGGCCCCGTCAGTGGGCAGCAGTCGTGCGCCCGTCAGGCGGAAGCGCTGGTGAGCTTCGTCAGCTCGGCGTCCGTCAGGGTCACGTCCGCCACCGCGAGGAGCGCGGGCAGCTGCTCGACCGTACGGGCACTGGCGATCGGCGCCACCACGGTCGGCCGGGCGGCCAGCCAGGCCAGTGCCACGGTCGCGACCTCGGCGCCGTGCGCCCCGGCCACCTCGTCGAGCGCGGTGAGGACCTTGCGGCCGCGCTCGGTCTCCAGGTGCTTGGCCGCGCCCTCGGCGCGCGCACTCTGCACCTCGCCGCCGTCCGCACGGTACTTGCCGGTCAGGAAGCCCGAGGCGAGCGCGAAGTACGGCACGGCCGCGAGACCGGCCTGCGAGGCGACCTCCTGGAGCTCGCCCTCGTAGGTGTCGCGCGAGACGAGGTTGTAGTGCGGCTGGAGCGCGGTGTACTTCGCCAGTCCCTCACGCTCGGCGAGGTCCAGCGACTCGCGCAGCCGGTCGGGGGAGATGTTGGAGGCGGCCACGGCCCGCACCTTGCCGTCCCGGACGAGCTGGTCGAGTGCGCCGACGATCTCCTCGACGGGCACGGAGGGGTCGTCGAAGTGGGTGTAGTAGAGGTCGATGTGATCGGTGCGCAGCCGCTGCAGCGACTCGTCGGCCGCGGCCTTGATGTTGGCGGCGGAGAGCCCCTTGTACGAGGGGTGGGCGCCGACCTTCGTGGCGATGACGACGTCGTCGCGGTTGCCGCGTGACGTCAGCCAGTCGCCAAGGACGCGCTCGGACTCGCCGCCCTCGTTGCCCGGGACCCAGGCGGAGTAGGAGTCGGCGGTGTCGATGAAGTTGCCGCCGCCCGCGGTGTACGCGTCGAGCACGGCGAAGGACCGGTCACGGTCGGCGGTCCACCCGAAGACGTTGCCGCCGAGGGCGAGGGGGAAGACATCGAGGCCGGAATTGCCCAGCGGGCGCAGGTGAGAGGTCATAACTGGATCAACCACCCGGCCCGCCGGAGCTATTCCGTGCATCACCCATCGATTCCGAAGGGCCGCCGGTCCCTCAGACCGTCGGCCCCACACCGTCAGGTGCTCGGACCTCCGGTCCCTCGGACCGGACGTCCCTCAGACCGTCAGGCCCTTGCCGCGCAGCCAGGCTGCGGGGTCGATGCCGTCGCCGCCGGGCGTGTGCACCTCAAGGTGCAGATGCGGGCCGGTGACGTTGCCGGTGGCGCCGACGTTGCCGATGGTCTGCCCGGTCGAGACCTCGCCGCCCGCCGTGACGTTCATCTGCGAGAGGTGGCAGTACCAGATCTCGGTGCCGTCATCGAGTTCCAGCACGATCCGGTAGCCGTACGAGCCCGAGTAGCCCGCGGACTTGATCGTCCCGCCGTGCACGGCCTTGGCGGGCGTGCCCGTCGGGGCGGCGAAGTCGAGACCGGTGTGGTGCCCGGAGGACCACATCGAACCGGACTGTCCGAAGGTGGAGGTGAGGGTGTACGAGGAGGTGGGCAGCGAGTAGCTGGCGGCCAGCTTGGCGAGCCGCTCGGCCTCAGCCTTCGCCTCGGCCTCCGCCTTGGCCTTCGCCGCTGCCTTCGCCTCGGCCTCGCGCTTCGCCTGTTCGGCCTTCTCCGCCTTGGCGTCTGCCTGGGCCCGCTGCTTCTTGGCCTCGGCCTCGGCGTCCTTGACCGCCTGCTCACGGGCGGCCTCGTGCGCGGCCTCGTCGGCGACGGACCGCTGCTGCTCGGCCTGGTTGAGGATCCGGGCCCGCAGGCTCTCGCCCGCACCGGGGGTCTGCCCGGCAGCCGGAGCGGCCGGGTCCGGGGCCGGAACGGAGGCCGTCACCGAAGCCGTGGCGGACCCGACGTCGGCGCCGGTCCCCGAATCCGGGACCAGCGCCCCCACGCCCGGCAGCGACTCGGCGTCCGGCAGCGAGTCCGCGAGCGACTCCAGGGAGTCGGTGAGCTGGTCGGGCAGCGAGATGGAGACGGCCGGCTTCTCCTGGGCGGTGGCGATCCCGCCGGCGCCGACGGCGGCGATGACGCCGACTCCGAGCACCGTGGAGCTACGGGCCAGGGAGCCGCGCTGCTTGGCGACGCGGTGCTTGCCACGGACCGGAACGAGAGAGTCCTCGGTGGGGTTCCACTCCTCGGCCGAGGCGGCGGGAGCACCGAAGGAGCCCGCGGGGAACGCAGCTTTGGCGGGGAACGCGTCCCCGCCGGAGAATCCGTCACCCGCAGCGAACGCGTCGGCCGGTCCGTCGAACTTCGCGAAGCCGTCGGCTGGGCCGCTCATCGGGCCGTCCGTGTCGCTCGGGACGCCGTACGCCTCGTACGAAAAAGCGGGGGCCGCGAACGCGGGGGCCGCGGAGGGGGCCGAGAGAGCGGGGACCGGGGGTATGGGGGCAGGCCTGTTGGACGCCACTGGGGCGCGCTCCTTTCCTTCCTTCTCGCCTACCGGGTTAGCTGACGGGTTCGGAGCAGGAAGGTCTCCTACGGGCCAGGTTCGACCCGATTCACCCCAATTGGTGGTTCCCCGGTTTCCACATGGAATTCGGCGCACGCGCACGGCGCCGTCTCTGACGACGGCTGGGACGACCGCGCTGCGTTATCGAACGTTAATAGACACACAAGTGGAATTCCAAGCCGATCCAAGTGATCGTTAACGCCGCGCAGGCGGTCATGGCCGGTGCATACAGCTGGATATGACAGCAAATCAGGACGACACAGCAGCCCCTCGCTTCACCCGGTTCCCGACCCGCAAACCCTCCGTACCTGATAGATCGTCAATTGTTACGCGGAGGGCTCCCCCACCGGCACAGCCGGTAACGACCCGTGGCCCCCGTGTACACCGGCACCCACCCAGCGCTCACGGACGCTCAAGGGCGCTTCACGATCTCCACGGTCCGCCGCGGCTCCGACTGCCCCACCCCGGGGCGGCCCACCGCGAGCAGTGCCATGTCGTCCGTCTGCTTGCCGCCCGTGTGCACCCGCACGTCACTGGTCAGCGCGTCCAGCACGGCGTCGGGCCCGGGAAAGAGCGAGTGCCGCAGCCGGACCGCCGGGTCGTAGAAGACCCCTTCCGCGTTCCGGGCCTCGGAGAGGCCGTCAGTGTAGAAGACAAGGGTCGAACCCTCGGGGTAACGGAACTCCCGCGCCCGGTCCGGCCAGGACCCCAGCTCCCCCATCCCCAGCGGCAGCGCGAACTCCGTGGGTTGCAGCACGTCCAGCGCACCGTCCGCGTACAGCAGCAACGGCTCGGGGTGCCCGCGGTTCACCAGCCGTACGATCCCGGCGCCGCGCGGAATCTCGGCGAGCACCGCCGTCGTGAACCCCTCCAGCGCGTCCAGCCCTTCCCTGCGCCGCCCCTCGCGCGCCAGCGCCCGCTCCAGCCGCTGGGCGACGCCCTCCAGACAGCTCTCCGTCTCGGCCACCTCCCGGAAGGCGCCCACCACCACCGCGACCGCCTCGACGGCCTCCAGCCCCTTGCCCCGTACATCCCCCACGACCAGCCGCACCCCGTACGCGGTGTCCTGCACGGCGAACAGATCGCCCCCGATGAATGCGTCAGCCTCGGCCGCCTTGTAGCGGGCGGCCACCTCCAGCCCGCCGATCCTGGCCGGCGGGGTGGGCACGACGGCCCGCTGCGCCGCCTCCGCGATGACCCGCGCCGACGCCAGCTGCCGGTCGCTCTTGCGTACCACTCTGTTGATCAGGATCGCGAGCACGGACACCGTCAGCACGGTCAGCAGCTCGGTGAGGCCGACCACGGTGGTCAGCGCGTCGTTGGCGATCCGCAGCCCCAGCACGGCGAGCACGGAGGCACACGCGGTCAGCGCGGTGTTGGTCAGCGAGAAGAAGGGTGCGGCCACCAGGGGGGCCGCGGCGAACAGCGGCGAGGAGGTGAAGTTGGACGGCGTGAGCGCGTCGTAGAGGAGACCGCCCGCAATCATCAGCGCGGGCAGCGCCCGCACGAACCGCCGCGTCTTCCTGCCACGCCCGCCGCCCGCGGGACCGGCGCCGCCCCGGCCCCCGGCCCAGCCCCTCGCTCCGGCGCCGCCGCTCTCCCGCCCGTACCCCACCACCGTCAGTTCTCCTGCCCAGGTCCGCACCGGGTGCGGACGGTACCGCTCCCCACCCAGGCTGGCCGGAGCCGCGCCGTACGGCGAATCGGCATCGGCCAAGTGGGGGACGGAAGCCCGGTCCCTACCCACGACGACCCAACGCGGAAGGCCCGGAACTCTTTCGAGTTCCGGGCCTTCCGTGTGCACTACTTCTTCAGTAGCGGGGACAGGATTTGAACCTGCGACCTCTGGGTTATGAGCCCAGCGAGCTACCGAGCTGCTCCACCCCGCGTCGGTAAACACAACCCTACGCCATCCGGACAGCCCCGCCGACCACCCAGGCCACGGACCGCTCGCCCGCCAGCCGCCCCGCCCGCAAACGAAGGAGCGCCCCGACCGGTGTGAACCGGCCGGGGCGCTCCCCCGCACGTCGCGGGCGTGAGCCCGCCACTTCGTCCTGTAGGCCATGTCGGACTCGAACCGACAACCAACGGATTAAAAGTCCGCTGCTCTGCCAATTGAGCTAATGGCCCCCGGCAGGACTCCCAAGAGCATAGCTGCCCCGTCCGTGACAGCCGATCGGGTATCCGCGGAAACCTGGCCGGCGCCGTCGTGAGGGCGTGCCGCGTGCCCCGTGCGGTCGTGCTGCGTGGGCCCCGTGAGGGCGTGGCGTGCGGGCCTGCGCGGGTGCGGGAAAGGGCCCGCTCCTGGGGAGCGGGCCCTTTCCGGTGCTGCACGTTCAGGCTGGATCAGCCGTTGCGCTTCCAGCGGGGCTTGTCGTCGCGGCGGCCGAAGGAGCCGGTGCCGGTGCCGGTGGAGCTGCCGCGGTGGTCACCGCCGCGGAAGCCGCCGCCGGAGGACGGACGGTCGCCGCCACGGAAGCCGCCCGAGGGGCGCTCGTCACGACGGTCACGGTTGAACGGACGGTCGCTGCCGCCGGAGCGGAAGCCGCCGCCGGTGGGACGGTCGCCGCGGTCGTCACGACGGAAGCCGCCGGAGGCCGGACGGTCGCTGCGGTCGTCGCGACGGAAGCCGCCGGACGCCGGACGGTCGTTGCGGTCGTTGCCGCGGTAGCCGGTGGCCGCCGGGCGGTCGCTGCCGCTGCGCTCGCCGCCACGGAAACCACCGGACGGACGGTCGTCGCGGCGGAAGCCGCCACGGTCGCCACCGCGGTCGTCACGACGGTCGTTGCCGCGGAAACCGCCGGAGGGACGGTCGTCGCGACGGAAGCCGCCCGACGCGGGACGGTCGTTGCGGTCGCCGCCACGGTAGCCACCGGACGGACGGTCGTTGCGGTCGCCACCGCGGAAGCCACCACGGTCACCGCCGCGGTCGTCACGGCGGTCGCCGCCACGGAACCCGCCGCGGTCGCCGCCGCGGTCGTTGTTGCCGCGGTAGCCGCCACGGTCGTCACGGCGCTCGAAGTTGCCCCGGTCGTCGCGGCGCTGGCGCTGCTCCTCCGCTGCCTTGGCAGCGGCGGCGGCAGCGGCCTGGGCCTCTTCCTGGGCCTCGGCCTCGGCGGCGGCTGCGGCCTCGGCCACTGCTGCCTCCGGGTCCTCGCCACGCTCACGGGCGGCGCGGGCGACCAGGCGGTCGGCCTCCTCGCGCAGCTCGGTGGCGCGGCGCTGGATGCGCTCCAGCTCCTTGGCGAGCTCCTTGGCCTCACGCTCGGCCTGCTTGGCCGAGTTGGTCGCGGAGTCGGCCTGGACCTCGGTCAGCGAGCGGGCGCCGGTGATCTCGGCGACCTCCGGGTCGAACGCGCCCGAGCCGCCGACGATGTGGCGCGAGGCGTCGACGCCCGCGTCCTCCATCAGCCGGAAGATCTGGCGGCGCTGGTGCGGCAGGGAGAGGGAGACCACGACGCCCGACTTGCCGGCGCGGGCGGTGCGGCCCGAGCGGTGCAGGTAGTCCTTGTGGTCGCCGGCCGGGTCCACGTTCAGGACCAGGTCGATGCCGTCGACGTGGATGCCGCGGGCGGCGACGTCGGTGGCGACCAGGGCGTTGACGTAGCCCTTCTTGAAGTCTTCCAGGACGCGGGTACGGGCGCCCTGGGTCATGCCGCCGTGCAGGGCGTCGGCCTTGACGCCCGAGTCCTGGAGCTGCTCGGCGATACGGTCGGCGCCCAGCTGCGTACGGACGAAGATGATCGTGCGGCCCTTGCGGGCGGCGATCGCGGCCGTGACCGGCGCCTTGTCCTTCGGCTTCACGACGAGGACGTGGTGGGTCATGGTCGAGACGTTGCCCTGCGCGCTGTCGACCTCGTGCGTGACGGGGTTGGTCAGGTAGCGCTTGACCAGGGTGGAGATCTCGTTCTCCATCGTGGCGGAGAAGAGCATCCGCTGGCCGCCGCCGGGGATCTGGTCGAGCAGCTCGGTGACCTCGGGCAGGAAGCCCAGGTCCGACATCTGGTCGGCCTCGTCGAGGACGGCGATCTGGACGTTCTCCAGGGAGGCCGCGCCACGGTTCAGCAGGTCGCGCAGGCGGCCCGGGGTGGCGACGAGGACGTCGACACCGCGCTCCAGTGCGTAGATCTGGTTGCCCATGGACGTACCGCCGCAGACGACCTTCATCTTCAGGCCGAGCACGTCGCCGTACGGCTGGAGGGCGTCGGCCACCTGCATCGCGAGCTCACGGGTCGGCGTGAGGATGATCGCGCGGGGCTTCTTCTTCTCGGTGGTGCCGCCGGCCAGCGTGGCCAGGGTCGGCAGACCGAAGGAGAGGGTCTTGCCGGAGCCGGTGCGGCCACGGCCGAGGATGTCCTTGCCGGCCAGGGCGTCCGGGATGGTCGCGGCCTGGATCGGGAAGGGGGCGGTGACGCCGTTCTGGGCGAGCTTGCGGACGATGCCCTCGGGCAGGCCCAGGTCGGCGAAGGTGGGGCCGGTGTGGACGGGCTCGGCGTCGACGTCGTCGGCGGCGATCTCGTCGGAGGCGGCGGCCTCGGGTGCGGCGACCGGCTCGGAGGCGGCGGCCTCGGCGGCGACCGGCTCGGAGGCGGCCTCGACCTTGGCCTCAACCTCGGCGTCGGAGGACCCGACGATCGCCGACTCGACGATCTCGGTGGCGGCCTCGACGACCTCGGTGGTGTCGACGGTCTCGACGTCGACGGTGACCGTTTCGACAGCCTCGACCGGGGCGTCGAGCTGCTGCTCGGCGGCCTCGGTGGGCATGGCGGTGCGGTCAGAACTGGAAACAGACATGCGGATGCGAAACCTCTCGGAGTCTCGGCACGCGCCCAAACTCCGTGAATCGCAAGTGAAACCGCCTCGATGCGGTCAGTCACGGCAAGGGAGAGTACGCGCCACACGGCGCTCTTCTGTGTCGGCGCCGGGCAATGGGATCAAACGATCTATAACCATACGCACCCTCCCCCTCACCTGGCAAATCGACGGCGCTACACCGCTTCCACCTGCGGATTTACCACCTGACCCGGCTGTCCCCCGCGGTATCGCACGGGCGCCTGCGTCCCATCGGCACGGTTCTGCGCCGCGGGGGACTCGGACGGCGGGGGCGGCGTCGACGGCTCGGTCGGTGTCGGGGTCGGCTCGGGCGGCCTGGTCGGCGGCGGCGAAGGACTGGGCCGCTGGGTCGGGCGGGTCGCGGACGGTGAGGGCGCCCTGGTGGACGGCGTGGCCCTGCCGCCACCACCTCCGGCCCCCGGGGACGGCGTGGCGTGGGGGGCGTCGCCGGGGGAGCCCTTCGAGGGGGTGGCCTCGGGGCCCGGCGAGGCGTCCGGGGCGACCGTCGGACCCTCGGCCGGTCCCTCCCCCGTACCACCCTCGGCACGCGAGACGGGCTTCGAGTCGGTGCGCCGCCTGCCTTCGCCGCTCTCCGCCGCGCCCGCGTCGGGGCCGGCCTGCTCCTGTTTGGCGGCGGGGCGGGCCGGGAGGGGTCTGCCCTCGCCGTCACTCACGCTCATGCAACCTGCGGAGGCCGCCACCGCGAGCGCCGCGGCGGCGAGTCGGACAGGGGTGGGCAACTGGCGCACGGGCGCACCTCCGGCAATGACGGCCAAGGGGGTGTCGGCGCACGGGTCTGCGACACTCCCGGGGCCGTACGGCGAGTTGGGGTCTGCCCTCTCAACTCCCATTCCCCCGCCGGGGACACGCGCGGGCACGCGACCACCACCGCGCCGCCACCCCCCGGACACCGTCGCCACACCTCCCGCCCCGCACGCACACCGCCCGCCCGGCCCCGCGCTACCCGCCGGATCCGCCGAGCGCGAGCCCCAGGGTCACCGCGCCCAGCGCGACCAGTACGGACACCGCCGCGTTCGCCCCCGCGAGGAAGCGCTGCCCGCTCTCGGCCAGCCGCAACGTCTCGTAGGAGAAGGTCGAGTACGTCGTGAGGGCGCCGCAGAGCCCCGTGCCGACCAGGAGTTGCACGGACGAGGTGGCCGCGCCGGACGCGACCGCCCCCGTGACCACCCCCAGCACCAGGCTCCCGGCGGCGTTCACCGTGCACGTCCCCCAGGGGAAGGCGGACGGGTGCCGCGCCTGCACCGCACGGTCCGTCAGATACCGCAGCGGCGCCCCGACCGCCCCGCCGATCAGCACCAGCAGCCAGTTCACGCGGTACGCCCCCGGGTCCGCCGTCCCCGTACCGCGGGCGAGCGGTCACCGCTCAGGCGACGCGTCACGGCCGCCGCCGCCCAGACCGCGGCCAGCGCGCCGAGGAGCGTGCCGCCCCCGTACAGGAGCGCGGCGAAGGGCGCCCCGCGCCCCAGCAGTCCGCTCATGTCCATGGCGTACGTGGAGAACGACGTGAAGCCCCCGAGCACGCCCACCCCCAGAAACGGCCGCACCAGCGGATGCGCGCCGCGCCCGCCCTCGGCCACCAGCACCATCAGCACCCCGATCAGCGCGGACCCGAGCACGTTGATGCCGAGCACCACCCAGGGGACGGCTCCGGCGGGCGCGGGCCAGGCCAGCAGCGCGGCGTAACGCGTCAGGGCCCCGAGCGCGCCACCGGCCGACACCGCCCCGAGCACCGGCCACGGGCGGGCCGTTCCGCGGCCGTTGTCGGGAGCGGCCCCGCAGCTGTCGGGAGCGGGCCCCGGGCCACCCTCGGGGTCCGTGCCGGGGCCGCCGCCCGAAGCGCCCACGCCCCCGCCCACGCCCCCGCCGCCGCCACGCCCGCTCCCCGGCCGCGCGTCGCTCACCCGTACCCCAGGGCGTGCAGGCGCTCGTCGTCGATCCCGAAGTGGTGGGCGATCTCGTGGACGACGGTGATCTCCGTCTCCGCGACCACGTCCTCCCTGTTCTCGCACATCCGCAGGGTGGGTCCGCGGTAGATGGTGATGCGGTCCGGCAGTACACCCGCGTACCACTCCCCGCGGTCGGTCAGCGGCGTCCCTTCGTAGAGGCCCAGCAGGTCCGGGTCGTTCTTCGCGGGCTCGTCCTCGACGAAGACCGCGACGTTGTCCATCAACCGCGTCAGCTCAGGCGGTATCCGGTCCAGCGCCTCGGCGACCAGTTCCTCGAACTCCTCACGCGTCATCTCCAGCACCCTCCCATTCTGCCGACCCCGCCCCGGTCCGGCACCGACACCGACGCGGCGCGGGCGCGGCAGACGGGGACGCGGGCGTGCCCGGCATTGCCGTGACCGCCCCGGCCGGGCCTCCGTCCGCCCCGGGCCGGCTCACTCTTCCTGCGTACGGAACCGTTTCTCCGGCATGGCTGTCCCCCCGCCGGGCATACGCCCCCAATGGCCCGAGCCCGCCTCCGCTTACGCGCCACCACCGCCCGCCTCACCCGGCGCTACCGCTCGCACCACACCGCGCCCACCAGCGCCCTCCTGCACACCCCGCACCCCTGGGCGCGGGGCCTGGGCCTCGTCGCCGTCGTGCTGCTCGGGGCCTGGCTCGGGCTCCTCACGGTGGGCGACGTGCGTACGCCGGTCGGGCCGGTGGACACCACGATGACCCTGCGTCCGTCCCTCAGCGGCGGCACCAAGATCAATGTGTCCCCGCTGGGCGCCCTGGAGCTCAAGTCGCACACCGCCCCGCTCCGGCTCGACGTGGACGTCGACCAGCTCGACCCGGACCGGGCGGCGGCCCTGGTCAACCATCCGGAGCGGATCTCCGGGCTCCAGGAGGAGATCACCCAGGACGTCGGGGCCGGTGCGTTCGACCTGGCCCTGCGGTCCTCCGTGGCCGTTCTCGCGGGGGCCTGCGCGCTCGGGCTCGCGGTGTACCGCCGCCCCCGCCGCGCCCTGGCCGCCGGGGGCCTCGCACTCGCCCTGCTGGCCGCGTCCGGCGTCACCGCGTTCGCCACCTGGAACCCGAAGTCGGTCCTGGAGCCGAAGTTCTCCGGGCTGCTCTCCTCGGCCCCCTCGGTCGTCGGTGACGCCCGCAGCATCGTCTCCGACTTCGACGTGTACCAGCAGGAGCTCGCCCGGCTGGTCACCAATGTCACCAAGCTCTACGACGCGACCTCCAGCCTGCCCGCGTACCAGCCGTCCCCCACCACGATGCGCGTCCTGCACGTCTCGGACATCCACCTCAACCCGGCGTCCTGGAGCATCATCGGCTCGCTCGTCGAGCAGTACGACATCGACGCGATCATCGATTCCGGTGACACCATGGACCACGGCAGCTCCGCCGAGAACGTCTTCCTCGACGCGATCCCTGACCTGGGAGCCCCGTACCTCTGGGTCCGTGGCAACCACGACTCGGCGGCCACCCAGGCGTACATGTCCCGCCTGAAGAACGTGCACGTGCTCGACAACGGGAGCGCCGTCACCGTCGCGGGCGGGCTGCGCGTCGCCGGCACGGGCGATCCGCAGTTCACCCCGGACCGCTCGGTCGCGCCGCAGGGGGACGGCAGCGAGCGCGTCGCCGGGGTCCAGCTCGCGGCCGCGCTCCGCGACCAGAGGGCGGCCGGCACGCCCGTCGACATCGCGGTCGCCCACAATCCGGTGGCCGCCGCCCAGTCGGCCGGGGAGGTACCGCTCGCCCTGGCCGGCCACACCCACGAACGGAAGACCGAGCTGCTGGCCGGCGGCACCCGGCTGATGGTCGAGGGCTCCACCGGTGGCGGCGGACTGCGCGCCGTGGAGGACGACGACCCGCAGAAGATCCGTGCCTCGCTCCTCTACCTGGACCGCGACAGCCGCCGGCTACAGGCCTGGGACGAGATCACGCTCGGCGGTCTCGGCCTGACGACGGCCGAGGTCAGCCGCCATCTGCCGGACGGGAACAGCCCGGGGGACGGCCCCTCGGAAACGCCCGCGCCCCGGTCCGGGTAAACCGTTTTGGCGATCGCCCCCGGCATCCCATATGCTTCTCACGTCCCCGACGCGCTGCAAGGCGCACAGGCGGGCCAATTAGCCCTCATCGTCTAGTGGCCCAGGACGCCGCCCTTTCAAGGCGGTAGCACGGGTTCGAATCCCGTTGGGGGTACGCAACACCTGTGCGAGACTCGTGCTCGCACAAGCTTGGTCCTGTGGAGCAGTTTGGAGTGCTCGCCACCCTGTCAAGGTGGAGGCCGCGGGTTCAAATCCCGTCAGGACCGCTACGGATCGCAAGATCCGAGTGGCTGGGTAGCTCAGTTGGTACGAGCGATCGCCTGAAAAGCGATAGGTCGCCGGTTCGATCCC
Source organism: Streptomyces sp. NPDC091272 (assembly GCF_044757485.1). NCBI lineage: Bacteria > Bacillati > Actinomycetota > Actinomycetes > Kitasatosporales > Streptomycetaceae > Streptomyces > Streptomyces sp. NPDC091272. Next base: position 796,787 of record NZ_JBIVVC010000003.1, on the reverse strand, counting down.
GGCCCCAGCCACCACATGAAGAAGCCCCGGACGGCACGCCGTCCGGGGCTTCTTCATATGCATGGAGCACGAGCCGCCCCCGGTCACCATCCCGGCGGAAGAAACCCCACCTGCAGGCCCACCTGGGTGGCGCAGTCGCCGAAGCGGGCGGCCAGTGCCGCGTCGGCCGCCGCCTCGCTCTCCCGCTCCGCCCGGGTGCGGTCCGGCTTCCGCCGCGGTGCCACCCGCGGCCGTCCCACCGGCTCGCTCTCCGTCAGGGCGTCCGCGACCAGGTCGCTGACCAGCCCGGAGATCGTCGTCCCCTTGTCCTGCGCGAGAGTGGCCAGGCGGTCCCGGACCGTCTCGTCCATCTCAATGATCATGTACTCCATTCGCCCACCCTTTTCCGCGTCAGCTCGTTCGTCCCTGTGCGCTCCGGGGCCCGGTGCGGTGCGCCGGAGAGCCCCGCGCGGCCGTGGAGCCCGCGGGTGCGCAGGGTGTCGGCCCACAGCCCGCTCACGGACTCGCGCAACGTCCGGACGGCGGTCCAGCCCAGCAGCTCCCTGGCGGGCAGGGGGTCGACCTGGATCCAGTCGTCACCGACGGCGCCGGTGGCGTCGGCATGCAGCTCCCGGACCTCGGCGGGCACACCGCTCACCTCGACGAGGAGGTCGACCAGGCCCCGCACCGGCACGGCCTCGCCGCGTCCGATCGGGACGACCAGCCCCGGAACGCGGGCCCGGGTGGCGGCCACCACCGCGTCCGACACGTCGCGCACGTCCACGTAGTCGCGATGGGCGCGCAGCTGGGACAGCTCCACGACCGCCGGGAGCATGTCCCGCGCGACCGCGTCCGCGAGCCCCCCGGCCACCCGGCCGAGCAGGCTGACCGCCGGGGTGCCGGGTCCCGCCACATTGGCGATCCGCAGCACGCCCGCCGCCACGATGCCCTCCGCCGCGGCCTCCAGGACCGCGTGGCTCGCCATGAGCTTGGCCTTGCCGTAAGCGGTCGTCGGCCGGGGCGGCGACGCGGTCCTGGTCGTCTCGCCGGGCAGGGTCGGTCCGTACTCCAGCACCGAGCCCAGGTGGACGACGTAGGGCCGGCACGTGGCCCGCCGCAGCGCGTCCAGCAGCCGGCGGGTCGGCACGGTGCAGTTCGTCTCCATGTCCCGTTCGGCGATCCCCCAGTTGCTGCCGATGGCGTTGACCACCGTGTGCGGCCGGACGGCGTCGATCACGTCGGCCAGCTCACCGGGCGACGCCGTGGTGACGTCCAGGGTGAGCAGCCGGCCCGGCAGCGGGAAGTCCGGTGTCCGCCGGGCGATCGTGGTCACCTCCGACCCGGCCGCGATCAGGTGCGCGCACAGCTGACGGCCCACGAACCCCGTGCCACCGGCGACGAGAACGCGCTCGCGCTCATCGGCCATCTGCTCCTCCTGACCAGCCGTCGCCGAGCAGCCGTGCCCGGTCCCGCACCTGGGCCACCAACCGCGCCCGTGCGACGACGTGGGTGCTGCGGGCCGCCGCCCCGCCCCCGGTGACGGCCCTGGCGAAGGCCGTGAGGGTGCCGGCGAACTGATCGTCGGCCGGCAGGACGTGCTCCCGCTCCCCGTCGGCGCGTTCCAGGCGCACCCTGGGGCGGAAGTCGGGCGGCGGGGTGAAGGCACGCTCGACGACGATCCGGCCCTCGCTCCCCCACAGCGTGTACGCACAGCGGTAGGCGTGCTCGAATCCGAAGGCCACGTGCGCCGTGCGGCCGTCCGGCGCGCACAGCAGCACGTCGCCCGCCACGTCGACCTCGGTGCCGGCTCCCCTGCGCAGCGTCGCCCCGACCACGTCGAGGTCGGGCCCGAGGAACATGCTCGCCGCGGCGAGCGGATAGACGCCCGCGTCCAGCAGGCTGCCGCCGGCCAGGTCCGCCCGGTAGCGGACATTGCCGGCGGGCAGCGGGGGAAAGCCGAACTCGCTCGTCATGGAGCGCAGTTCACCGATGGCGCCCTCGCCGAGCATCTTGTGCACGGCGTCGTGCAGGGAGTGCTGGGTGAAGGTCAGGTTCTCCCGCAGGGTCAGGCCGAGCGAGTCCGCGAGGCGGACCGCGGCGACGGTGTCCGGGTACCGGTCGGTCAGCGGCTTCTCCGCGAGCACGTGCTTTCCGGCCCGCAGTGCCCGCACGGTCCACTCGTGGTGCAGACCGGTGGGCAGGGAGATGTAGACGGCGTCGACATCCGGCTGCTCCAGCAGTGCCTCGTAACCGGCGACGGCGTCGCCGCCGAATTCGGCGGCCACCGCACGCGCGGTGTCCGCGCGCCGGGAGGCGACAGCGGTCACCGTCACCTCCGGCACCTTCAGGGCGGCCGGGAGGGTACGGCGTCGGGCGATGTCGGAGCAGCCGAGAATGCCCAGCCGCACGGGACGCTCGTTGTTCATGGGGGTCACCAACTCTGCAGGCAGGCGAGCAGGCTCCGGGCCTCGACGTTGACGTAGTAGCCGTGCCTCAGGAGCCCGGTGAGCTGATGGACGGTCATCCAGCAGTAGTCCTCGGGTACGGCCACGGGGAAGTCGTCGTCCGCCTCGACCAGGAGGTAGCTGTTCTGCGAGTGGTAGAAGCGCCCGCCCTCCTCGGCCAGGACGGCGCTGTAGAGGAGCTGTTCGCGCGTTGCGGCCAGGACGTGGTCGAGGAACAGGGGCGGCCCCGCCGGGTAGTTGTCCGGGACGCACTGCACGGTCGGCCCCATCTCGACGCCGTCCAGCAGGCCGGGCTGGAACCGGGCGTGGACCAGCAGGTGTGCGACCCCTTCGATGGCCTTGATGACGAACGCGACGATGCCGCGGCCCTCCGGGGACAGCAGCGGCTGGTCCCACACGGCCACCTCGCGGTGGGCGACCTCGGCGGTCACGCCGATGATGCCGAAGTGCCGTCCGTCCTCGTGGGTTATCTGCTCCGGGGTGCTGTGCCACCCGGGGAGGTCGCGCAAGGGCCTGCGGTGCGCGGTCAGTTCGTGCCGGCTCTTGGCTCCGGTGAACCACCGCAGCACGGCCCCGCTCTCGTGCAGGGCGGGGCCCGCGCCTGTCGCCGACAGGACGAGCGCCGCCGCGAGGCCACCTACCGGCACCGGCCTGAAGTCGGGGAACGCGTCCGTCGGCAGGCAGGCCAGCACCGTCCGGGTGTCCATGTTGACCAGGCCGTCGACCCGCAGCAGCCGCCGCAGTTCGGTCAGCGCCAGCCAGTGGTACCCCTCGGCGGCGGGCACGTCCTCGGCCACCTGGACGACCATGTTGCGGTTGCGCTTGCACAGGAACCACGCGCCCTGCTCGGACTGCAGGACGTCCACCAGCGTCCGGCCGGCGCCGGGCCGGGTGAAGAACTCCAGGTAGCGGGTGCTGCGGCCGCGGTGGATACGTGTGTAGTTGCTGCGGGTGGCCTGGACGGTCGGTGACAGCTGGACGCGGTTGTGGTTGCCCGGCTCGATCTTCGCCTGCACGAGGCAGTGCGGGACGCCGTCCACCTCCTTGACCAGCATGCCGAGGATGCCGATCTCGGGCTGGTTGATGATGGGCTGGCTCCACTCGGGCACCGGCCCGTAACTGGTGTGCACCCGCAGGCCCTCGACGGAGAAGAAGGCCCCGGACTCGTGGGCGAGGTTGCCCGTGTCCGCGTCGAAGCGCCATCCGCGCAGCTCGGTCAGCGGCGCCCGGGTCACCAGGCACTGCGCGGCGGCGGAGAAGCGCGTGAACCAGTCGTGGAACTCCGCACCCGCGGCCTCCGGCGGGTACGGCGGGGAGGGGAGGTCCACGACGTCCGTCGCCCGGCCTGCCGGGAGGCCTACCACAGACCGGCCTGTTCGAGCACGACCTCGCCGACGGCCTTCTCGCTGTCGGTCAGCAGCCGAAGGTCGTGGTCGACCATCATGGTGACCAGTTCCTCGAAGGAGACCTCGGGCTTCCAGCCGAGCTTCTGCCGGGCCCGGCTCAGGTCGGCGCAGAGCAGCTCCACCTCCGCCGGGCGCAGCAGCCGGGGGTCCACCTCCACGTGCTCACGCCAGTCGAGACCGGCGTGCGCGAAGGCGAACTCCACCAGGTCGCGCACCCGGTGGGTGATCCCGGTGCCCAGGACGAAGTCCTCCGGCTCGTCCTGGGCGAGCATCATGGTCATGCCCCGTACGTAGTCCCCGGCGAAGCCCCAGTCGCGTTCCGCGTCGAGGTTGCCGAGCTGGAGCTTGTCCATCAGGCCGAGCTTCACGGCGGCCACGGCGAGGGACACCTTCCGGGTGACGAACTCGGGGCCGCGGACCGGCGACTCGTGGTTGAACAGGATGCCGCTCACCGCGAACATCCCGTAGGACTCCCGGTAGTTCTGCACCATGTAGTGCCCGAACGCCTTGGCCACCCCGTACGGACTACGGGGGTGGAAGGGCGTGCCCTCGTTCTGCGGGGTCTCCCGTACCTTGCCGAACATCTCCGACGTCGACGCCTGGTAGAACCGTGGCACGCCCCTGCTGGTGGTCCGTGAGCTGCTGAGCCCCGCCGTGATGCGGATGGCCTCCAGCATCCGCAGCACGCCCTTGCCGGTCACCTCCGCTGCGACGGTGGGCTGTTGCCAGGAGACCGGTACGTACGACAGGGCCCCGAGGTTGTAGATCTCCGTCGGGTCGGACTGCTCGACGGCGGCGATCAGGCTCGTCTGGTCGAGCAGGTCGCCGCTCACCACGCGGATGTCCGGGTGCAGGGGACGGCCGTCGCGGGCGTAGGGCCGGCCCTGGCCCCGGGCCATTCCGAATACCTCGTATCCGGACTCGATGAGTTGACGCGCGAGATAAGTGCCGTCCTGGCCAGTGATTCCCGTTATGAGCGCTCTCTTAGACAGAATCGTCTCCCAGCCGTGAGGGACCCACAGAACGGCGTGATCACATGGATTCTGCTGCCACACACCGCGGGGCAAATACGTATCACCAGTCATTGCAAATGCTACGTGACAAACTCAGGTGAATCACTGTCCGGATCGGCAGTATAGGGAATTCACTAGCGTCCCTCAGCGGCCGTCCGGAAATTCACCGAAAGCCGGAAATGATATTCGTCGGGCCCGGTGGGAGGCGTGGGAAGTCGTACGGACGTCATCCTGGCGTCCCCGCCGGGGCGGGCACGGCCTCGATCAGCCACAGGTCGGTGCCGGCCAGCGGTGCGAGCGCCAGGACCGTCAGACCGGCCGCCGCGCACAGCCGCTCGAAGTCGCCGCGGGTGCGCTCCAGGCCGTTGCCGTTGACGAGCAGGTTGAGGTCGTTGAGGTAGGTCGTGGGCACGGCGTCCGCGGGCACCGTGTCAGGCAGCAGGTGCTCGACCATGACGACCCGGCCGTGCGCCGGCAGGGCCCGGCGGCAGTGCGCGAGGATCGTCGCGGCCCGCTCGTCCTCCCAGCCGTGGACGACACTCTTGAGCAGGTAGAGGTCGCCGCCCCCGGGGACGGCGGCGAAGAAGTCGCCGACCTCCACCGTGCAGCGGTCCGCGACGCCCTCCGCCGACAGCACGTCCTTGGCCTGGGCGGCCCCCGCCTCCGTGTCGTACAGCACTCCGCGCAGCGCCGGGTGTGCGCGCAGCACCTCGGCCAGCAGCGTCCCGTCGCCGCCCCCGACGTCCACCACCGTGCGGACGGCCGAGAAGTCCTGCTCGGACGCGACCAGCGAGGCGACGCCCCGGGTGCCCTGGCTCATCGCCGCGTTGTAGAGCCCCGACAGGTCGGCGTCGCCAGCCAGGTACGCGAAGAAGTCGCGGCCGAACACCTCGTCGAAGGCCGGGCCGCCGGTGCGGACGCTGTGGTCCAGGTGCTGCCATGCCGTGGCGACCGCGGGGTCGGTGAGCATCCGGGCCAGTGAGTGGAAGGAGGGCGTACTCTCCGCCCGCAGCAACTGCCCGACCTGGGTCAGCGCGAAGACGCCCGGCTCCCGCTCGCGCAGCACCCCGAGCGCGGCCAGGCCGCGCAACAGCCGGTTCATGGCGGTGGGTTCGCTGCCGAAGTCACGGGCCAGGGCGCCGGCGTCCCGCTCCCCGTCCCCGATCGCGTCGGGCAGGCCGAGCCGCACCGCGAGGCCCACCACCTGGGTGGCCATCCCGCCGAACACCAGCCTGACCAAATCCGTCCAGGGGGGCGCCTCGGTCCGCTGCTCCGTCATCGCGTCACCGGTCCTCTCGTCTGCGGCGCGTCCTCGCCGAGGCCTCTGCGCACGGCCCGCTCCACCGGGGTGTACCGCCCGTCGGGGCGGTCGAGTTCGAGCTCCCCCACGGGGAGCAGGTTGGGCTGCGCCATGAACCGCGGGCGGGAGCCGGTGTTGGCCACCGGTGTGTGCACCAGGAAGGGGTGGCACAGATAGACGTCCCCGGCCTTGCCCGTCGCGGACCTGAGCGGACGGTCCCGTCCCACCTCGGCGGCCTCCAGGTAGGTGCCCGCCTCGCCGTACGGCTCCAGCAGCGGTGGCACGTCCAGGTGGGAGCCGGCGCGGATCAGCGTCGGCGCGTCCTGTTCCCCGGTGTCGGAGAACAGGAACAGCAGCAGCAGCGCCCGGCCGCGGGAGCGCACGTTGTACCGGAAGACCTTGTCGTAGTCCGGCGGGATCACGTCCAGCTCACCGGACCAGTCCCGGTCGGCGTCCGCGTCGTCGGCCAGGAAGCTGGCGTCGATGTGCCAGCCGTAGTCCTCGGTCTCCTCCGGCCTCTTCGGTACGGGGAAGCGCACCGGGAAGGTGCCGACCTGGGTCAGCGGCTGCCACCGGCCCTCCCCCGCGAGCTGGTCGTAGGCGGCGTGCAGGACGGGGGTGTTGGCGGCGCGGACGAACACGTCGTCGTCGCGCACCCCCAGCCGGACGACCTCGCGCGTCCAGGTGGCCGGGTCGTCGGGGTCCATCTCCAGCTGCCGCCACAGCAGGGCGCGCGCCTCGTCGGCGAGCTCCGCGGGGAACGCACCCGGCAGGTGGATGAAGCCGTCGGAGACGAAGCTGTCGAGCTGTGCCCCGGTCAGTACGCAGGTTCCCATGACGCTCCTTTACCGGGGTCGCTTAGTTCGACACCAACCCCGAAGCGGGATGCTACATAGCCGCGTGCGAAGAAGTACTAGAAATTCCACTAGAGCGTCACGACTACACTTTGGAAAGTATTTCACGATTAGGCATGTGCAATGCCCTGCGCCGTGAAACCTGAATTCCTAGCGAGGAGTCGGATGTCCAACAATGTGCTCGTGATCGGCGGTGGGCCGGCAGGGTCCACGGCGGCCTCCTTGCTCAGCAAGGCGGGAATGTCCGTCAAGCTGTTGGAACGGGAGACATTTCCCCGCTACCACATCGGCGAATCCATCGCCTCCTCGTGCCGCACGATAGTCGACCTCGTCGGCGCCCTGGAGGAGGTCGACTCCCGCGGCTACACCGTGAAGAACGGCGTGCTGCTCCGCTGGGGCAAGGAGGACTGGTCGATCGACTGGCCGAAGATCTTCGGCTCGGACGTCCGCTCCTGGCAGGTCGACCGCGACGACTTCGACCACGTGCTCCTGAAGAACGCGGTCAAGCAGGGCGTCGACGTCACCGAGGGCGTCACGGTCAAGCGCGTGCTGTTCGACGGCGACCGGGCGACCGGGGCCGAGTGGCTGGACCCCGACACCGGTGAACTGGTCGGCGGGGAGTTCGACTACGTCATCGACGCATCGGGGCGGGCCGGCGTCATCTCCTCTCAGCACCTGAAGAACCGCCGCCCGCAGGAGATCTTCCGCAACGTCGCGATCTGGGGTTACTGGCAGGGCGGCTCCCTGCTGCCCACCTCGCCCACGGGCGGCATCAACGTCATCGGCGCCAAGGACGGCTGGTACTGGGTGATCCCGCTTCGCGGGGACCGCTACAGCGTCGGTTTCGTCTGCCACCAGGACCGGTTCCTGGAGCGCCGCCGGGACCACGACGACCTGGAGGGGCTGCTGGCCGCGCTGGTCGAGGAGTCCCCGACCGTCCGCGACCTCATGGCGAACGGCGAGTACCAGCCGGGCGTCCACGTGGAGCAGGACTTCTCCTACGTGGCCGACAGCTTCCACGGCCCCGGCTACTACATCGCGGGCGACGCCGCCTGCTTCCTCGACCCGCTGCTCTCCACCGGCGTCCACCTGGCCCTGTACAGCGGCATGCTGGCGGCGGCCTCGGTGCTGGCCACGGTGAACGAGGACGTCACCGAGCAGGAGGCCGGGACGTTCTACGAGTCGCTGTACCGCAACTCCTACCAGCGGCTGTTTACCCTGGTGTCCGGCGTGTACCAGCAACACGCGGGCAAGGAGGCCTACTTCGAGCTCGCCGACGCGATGGCCCCGGAGCGGGCCGGCACCGAGTACGAGCAGGTCGACGGCGCGGTGGCGTTCGCCGAGCTGGTCGCGGGGCTCGCCGACATCCACGACGCCGTCACCGGCACGCACGAGGACCACGCGCAGCAGGCGCACGCCGACGCGGTCGCCCTGCCGGGGGACAACTCCGTGCGCCAGCTGCTGGAGGCGGCCGAGAGCGCGCGGCTGATGGCGGCGGCCCGCACGCCGCGGGCCCCGGTCAGCGAGGCGCCCGGGAAGATGGACGCGCACGACCTCTACGACCCCGCGACCGGGCTCTACCTGGTGACCAGCCCGACCCTGGGAATCGGCCGGGCCAAGGCCTGACCGGAGCAACACCCGCCCCTCCGGGCCCCGGTGAGCAGCGGGCCGGGCCCCGGGGGGCGAACCGCGGGCCTAGCGCGTCGGGACGGACCGGACCCGGGCGAGGTCGTCGAGCACCCGGGCCCAGCACTGCCGTACGCCCTCGGCCAGCGGCACGGTGGCCTGCCAGCCGAGTTCGGCGCGGGCCCGTGAGACGTCCAGCCAGTTGCCCCGGTGGTCGAAGGAGCGTCCCCGCTCCCAGCGCACCGCGACGGAGCCGCCGGTCACCGTGGAGACGATGTCCAGCAGCCCGCTCAGCGAGGTGGGTGCGCCCGATCCGACGTTCACCACGGCGGGCAGACGGCCGCCGTGCGCCCCGCGGCGCAGCGTGAGCAGGAGCCGGGTGACGTCGTCGACGTGGACGTAGTCCCGCACCACGTGCGGATCGCCGAACACCCGGACGGGTTCGCCCCTGGCGGCCGCCGACAGCCAGTGCGGCAGCACACCGAACCCGCGCGCCGCCCGCTGGCCGGGGCCGTAGACATTGCTCAGCCTGGCCACCACGGCACGGACGGCGTCCGCGTACTGCGCCAGTTCGTTCTCGAGGCGGAGCTTGGCGTGCCCGTAGGCGGAGTCGGGCCTGGTGGGCGTGGCCTCGCGGTACGGGGGCGCGATCTCGGGTGCGTAGACGGACCCGCCCGAGCTGGCCAGTACGAGCACCGGACGGCGCCCCTGTGCGGACAGCGCCTCCAACACCTGTGCCAGCAGGGCGCGTTCGGCCTCCACCAGGTCGGGGCGCTGCTCGGCGAGGACCGGGCTCAGTCCGGCGGCCAGGAAGTACACGACGTCCGCCGCCGCGAGCCCCGGGGCCGCACGGCCGCCGGTCACCGGTGGGAACGCCCGGTTGAAGGCGGCCGGGGGCCCCGACCCTTCGGCGGTGAGCCCCGCCACCAGATGGGACCCGATGAAACCGGTGGCCCCGATCACCGCCGTGCGCGGGCCGGGCGGCCGGTCCGCCGTGGTCACGTCGCTCCGAGACGCAGCAGGGGCGACGCCACCAGCTCGGCGAGCGAGGCCACCCGCGGCACGTCGTCCCCCGGCGGCGCGGTACGGACCTGGCGCAGCGCGCGGTAGGCCCGGGTGATGTCCGGATGGACGCCCGGCGGTACGCGGTAGTCGTCCCGCGCCAGCACGAAGACCGCCGGGCAGCCCAGTGAGCGGGCGGGTGTCACGTCGTGGTCGACGCGGTTGCCCACCACCAGCAGCCTGTCGGGCGGGACGTCCAGTCTGGCCAGGGCGATGCCGAGCAGTCGCGGGTCGGGCTTGGCGACCCCTTCGAAGCAGTCGAGGACCACCGGCGCCAGGGAGTCGGTCAGCCCCCAGTCGGCGAGCACGTCGGCGCACTCCGGCGGCTGGTTGGCGACCACGGCCGTCGGCAGTTCGAGGGCGAGCGCCCGCACCGCCCCGACGGAACCTGGTATCTCCTGGGCCAGTTCGCGCCAGGCCCGGCGCACGCGCGCCCAGCTCGCGTCGGCCGCCGCCGAGGCGAGCAGGCCGGGCCGGCCGTCGGGCGCGGCGCCGCCCAGGTAGAAGCGCTCGGTGTCCTCGACGAAATCCCGCAGGGTGACTCCGGGATCGGCGGCGACCGCGAGATCGAAGGTCCCCTGAAGCCATGCCAGTTCGAAGGGCTCGTCAAAGTAGATGACTCCCCCGACATCCAATGCAATCGCACTGTGTCCACTCATAGAAACCAGCTCCCGTATTTTGCATACGTCGCTGCGAGAGTATTGCACGCGTATCAATGGGATTGCCGCCCGCAGGCCGGGGAATCCACACCGCCGGAAAGAGTCTAGTTAATTCACTATTCTCCGGCCGAAGCTGATGCCATATTTCGGGGAGGACCATATCGTACTCCTCGAATACCTGACGAAGGGAGCCATTGATGGAGGCCATGGAAACGGTGATCGGCGAAGAGCACCGGGCAGCCTTCCGGGACGACGGATTCGCGTCGCTGCCACGCCTGGTGGACGACACGGAGCTGGAGTGGCTGCGCGGTGTGTACGACCGCCTGTTCTCCGAGAACGCCGACTTCGCGACGGGTGACTACTTCGACATCGCGGCACGACAGGATTCCGATCAGCCGGCCCGGCTGCCGCAGATCGTACGTCCGGAGAAGTTCGTCCCCGAATTGGTCGAGAGCGCCCATTTCCAGCGGTGCCGGGCGATCGCCGCGCGGCTCCTGGAAATCCCCGAGGACGAACTCGACTTCTACGGGCACGCCATTTCGAAACCGGCGAACTACGGCGCGGCGACGCCCTGGCACCAGGACGAGGGCTACATGGACCCGCGCTGGCGCCGCCGGGGGCTGAGCATCTGGACCACGCTGGACGAGGCCACCGTGGACAGCGGCTGTCTGCACTACGTGCCCGGCGGCCACCTGGGCCCGGTACTGCCGCACCGGCACATAGACGGCGACGACCGCATCCGGGGCCTGGTGACCGACGCGGTGGACCCGGCCGCGGGGGCGCCCGTCCCCCTCGCGCCCGGGGAGGCCGTGGTGCACGCCCTGCGCGCTCCGCACTACGCGGGCCCGAACCTCACCGGACAGCCGCGCAGGGCCTACGTGCTGGTCTTCATGGGGCCGGTCGAGGAGGTCACCGACCCCGAACCGCGGCCCTGGCTGGACGAGCGCTGAAAAGCTGCCGAGGTCCGGGCGGCCCGGCCGCCGCGGACCTCGGCAGCTCACTTCCAGGTCACGCCGGACAACAGCCTCCGGCATCTCACTTCCAGGTCACGCCGGACAACAGCCTCCGGTACTGCTCCACATAGCGCCCGGCGATCGACACATGGCCCCACAGCCGCTCCGCCGCGCTCCGCACCTCGTCCGGCGCCGGCAACTCCTCCAGGGTCCCGCGGGCCGCGTCCGGCGCGAAGCCGGTTCCGTAGTCCACGATCCTGCCGACCGAGGGCACGATCTCCGCCAGACAGCCGTTGCCGGTGCCCACGACGGGCGTGCCGCTCGCGGCGGCCTCGGAGACCACCGTGGCGCCGGGCTCGCACCACACACCGCCCCACGGACCGGTGACGGGCTGGGACATGACCAGCACCGCACGGGCGGAGGCGAGCAGGCCGAGCCGCCGTTCACCGCCCACCTCACCGATCGGCTCGACGACCGAGCCGTACCGGCGGGTGATCTCCTCGAAGTACTCCGGCTCCCAGACGGGCCCGCCGAGCACCAGGCGCACGCCGCACGCGTGCGCGAACGCCGCAGCCTCCAACGCGCCCTTGTGCGGGGAGACCCGCCCCAGGAAGAGCAGGAAGTCCTCCTTGGCCACCCCGCCCCCGGCCGGCCGGTAGCGCGCCGGGTCGACCGGGATGGGGATCACGGGTGCGTCGTCACCGCCGCCGCAGTGCGCGCGCTGCGCCCGTGAACTGTAGGTGCAGCCCACGGGGTTGACCGCCCGGGTGGTGAAGTGGTGCGAACTGAGGAACGCGGTGGCCGGCGGCAGCCCGGCCGGACCGATCACGCCCCCGCTGTGGTCGTGCACCACGTCGACGTCCGAGGTCCGCAGCCACTGCTGGATCTCCTGCGGTTCGCCGACCGGCACGACGGTCAGCCCGGGGCGCCCGGCCAGGCTGCCGGGGGCTCCCAGCAGGAAGACCTCGTGCCCGAGTTCCAGCAGTCCGTCCATCAGGTTGGCGACGACCCACTGGATGCCTCCGTACCCCTGCGGGGGCACGGTGATCCACTTGTCGCTCCCCGGCACCCGCAGCGGGATGTTGACCAGCGCGACCTTCAACGGCTTCACCGCAGGGCTCCCTTCGGCGCGGTCCGCCCGCCCCGGGAGCGCAGCGCGCGGTGGTCCCGGCGGCGGGTGCGCATGGTCGGCACCCGGTCGGCGAGCCAGCGCAGCGCCTCGGCCGTCTCGCGCGCTCCCGTCGCGGCGGGGACGCGGCCGACGACGCTGTGCCCCAGGAGGTCCGCCACGAGCCACCGCCCGGCGAGCCTGGCGGCCTTCGCCGGGTGCCAGTCGACGTCGGTCAGCAGGTAGTAGTAGCGGTTGCGCCGCATGTGGACCCGGCTGTACGTACTGGCCACGGCGGCCCCTCCGGCGCCCCGGTGCTGGATGCCCAGGTCCAGGTGCAGGGCCACCCGCCAGCCCGCCCAGCGGGCCCGGCGGCACAGGTCGGTCTCCTCGTAGTAGGTGTGCAGCACCTCGTCGAACAGCCCGGTCTCGCGCAGCATCTCGGTCCTGGCGAAGAGCGCCGCGCCCTGTACGTAGGCGTGTTCCAGGGTCCGCGGGGCCCGCCCCTGCGCGGGGCCGGCCGGCGACGGGTGGTCGAGCCCGTCGCCGGCGAAGGCGTGTTGCTCACCGAGCCACAGCGCGGTCTGCGTCCACTCGTTGAACTCGTCGAGCGAGGTGGAGTCGGCGTCGTAGCGGTACTGGAGCGGGCCGAGGATGCCGTACTGCGGCCACTGCTCGGCCACTTCGGTCAGTCCCCGCACGAGGCCGGGCGGTGTCCAGGTGTCGGGGTTGACGAGGAACACGTGGTCCGCGCCGGTCTCCAGCGCCCGGCGCATGCCGACGTTGTTCGCCCCGGCGAAGCCCAGGTTGCGCTCGTTGCGGATGACCGTCACCGCGGGGTAGGCCGTACGCACGTGCTCGACACTGCCGTCCGCCGAGTCGTTGTCGACGTAGCAGACCTCCAGGTCGAACCCGGTGGTGTCGCTGTCCAGCAAGGATTGGATGCAACGGTCCAGCCAGCGCAGCTCGTTGGTCCCCACGGTGATCGTCATGACTCGGGGCCGGCGTTCGGAACTCATCTTCTCTCCCGTCTTCCGTTCGAATCCGGATCGCGTCGTCGCGTCACTTCAGGACGGCGCGGATCGCGTCGGTCAGCTGGCCCGCGTTCGGCAGCAGCGCCTGGTCCAGCACGAGCGCGTACGGGATGACGGCGCCGTCCGGCCGCGTCACCCGCCGGGGCCGGGTCACCAGGTCGAACTGCTCCGCCGCGGTGGCCAGCACCTCACCGCCGATGCCGCTCATCCGGTTGGCGTCGTCGATCACGACCAGCCGGCCGGTCTTCTGCGTCGACGCACGGATCGTCTCCCAGTCCATCGGGTAGATCGTGCGCGGGTCCACCACCTCGATGGAGGCCTCGTCCGCCATCGCCTCGGCGACGGCCAGCGCGACGTGCACGCAGTGGCCGGTGGCGACGACGGTGACGTCCTCGCCCGTACGGTGGATCCGGGCCGAGCCCAGCGGTACCGGGCCGAGTTCGCCGGGCACCTCCTCGACCGTCCCCATCAGCATGCTCGGCGCGAAGACGATCACCGGGTCCGGGTCGCGCACGGCCGACAGGAGCAGGCCGTAGGCGTCGGACGCGGTGGCGGGCAGCACGGTCTTGACGCCCACGTGCGCGAACAGGCTGTAGGGGTGGTCGGAGTGCTGGCCCGCCATCCCCGAGCGCGAACCGGAACCCGGCACCAGGTAGGTCACCGGGACCTCCACCTGTCCCCCGGTCATCAGCGAGAACTTGTGCGCCTGGTTGGCGATCTGCTCGAACACCAGATAGAGCAGCGAGGGGATCTGGTACTCCACGACGGGCCGCTGCCCCGCCATCGCCGCGCCGGTGGCCAGGCTGGTGAAGGCCTGCTCGGACAGCGGTGTGTCGACGACCCGTCCGTCGCCGTAGCGCTCGTGCAGCCCCTTGGAGACCTGGGTGAGGCCGAGCCGTACGTCCTCGCCGAACACGCAGACGCGGTCGTCGACGGCCATCTCGTCGTGGAGCGCCTGGTTCAGCGCCGTGATGTACGCAACTGCAGCCATCAGATCATCACTCCGGGTCGCGCGGTCGTGCCGTCGGCATAGAGGTGGTGGAGCGCTTCGTCCGCCTCGGGGGCCTGCCCGGCGCGGGCGAACTCCACGGCCTCGTCGATCAGCGTGCTGATCTCGGCGTCGATGGCGCCGGCCGTGGCCTCCGGCACCCGGGCGCTCTGGGCGACGAGCGGGTCGCGCGCGTGCCAGTCGCCGACCTCGGCGGCGTCCCGGTAGGTCAGCCCCACCTGCTCCTCGAAGGAGTGGTGGCCGTGGAAGCGGTAGGTCCGGCACTCCAGGAAGGTGGGGCCGCCGCCCTCGCGGCAGCGTGCGACGGCCTCGGCGGCGGCGTCCGCGGTGGCGTCGGCGTCCATGCCGTCCACCGCGCGCGCCGTCAGACCGAACCCGGCGGCCCGCTCCACCGCGTCACCGGCCAGCGACCGCTTCAGCGGCAGGCTGGTCGCCCAGCCGTTGTTCTCGCAGACGAAGACCACCGGCAGCTGCCACAGGGCGGCCAGGTTGAACGACTCCAGCACCACGCCCTGGCTGAGCGCGCCGTCGCCGAAGAAGCTCACCGCCACCCGGTCGTCGCCGCGCTGCTGGAACGTCCAGGCCGCACCGGCGGCGATGGGCGCGCCCGCCCCCACGATGCCGTTCGCGCCGTACACACCGAGACCGACGTCGGCGGCGTGCATCGAACCGCCCCGGCCCCGGTTCAGGCCGGCGGTCGTCCCGCACAGCTCGGCCAGCGTCCGCCTCGGGTCGGCGCCCTTGGCGAGGACGTGGCCGTGGCCCCGGTGAGTGCTGGTCAGGATGTCATCGCGGCCGAGTGCGGCGCAGACGCCCGCGGCCACCGCCTCCTGGCCGATGTAGGGGTGGATACCGCCGACGATCTCGCCGGTCAGCGACATCGCCAGGCAGCGCTCCTCGAATTCCCTGATCAGGCGCATCGTCCGGTAGAGCCGGACGGCTCGCGACTCGGCTTCCATCGCCGGTGTCCCTTCTCCTGTGGTCACCGGCTGAGCGTCCGGTAGCGGCGTACCGACAGCGGTACGAAGATCAGCAGCAGTACGAGGGGCCAGGCGACGGCCAGTTCGATCGCGTGCTGGGCGACCCAGGAACTGCCCGTGACACCCGGGTTGCCGAACAGCTCCCGGCAGGCGGTCACCGTGGAAGACAGCGGGTTCCACTCCGAGATGGTGCCCAGCCAGCCGGGCATCTTCTCCGGTGACACGAAGGTGTTGGCCAGCATCGTCAGCGGCAGGATCGGCACATAGGCCGCGCCGGCCGCCTCCGGGGGCAGCAGCAGCCCCAGATAGACGCCGACCCAGATGAGGGAGTAGCGCCACAGCAGGAGCAGTCCGAGGGCCGCCAGCGCGTTGCCGGTTCCCTCGTGCCAGCGCCAGCCGACCAGCAGGCCGCAGCCGAGGAGGATCGTCAGCTCGATCACCGAGCTGAACATGTCGGCGAAACTGCGGCCGAGCGCGACGCCCGACTGCGCCATCGGCATCGCGCGGAACCGGTCGGTCACCCCCCGGGAGACCGCGCTGGTGACGGCCAGCATGCTCGTCACCACGCCGAACATCATCGCCTGGCCGAACAGCCCCGGCATCAGGAACTCGCGGTAGTCCCCGCCGCCCGCCACGGACATGGCGCTGCCGAACACGTAGCCGAAGACCACGGTCATGATCGGGAACATCGCGCAGTAGAAGATCAGTCCGGGGTTGCGGCGCCAGTTGATCATGTTGGCGCGGCCGACCACCCAGCCGTCGACGGCGGCCCAGCGGGTCTTTTCCAGCACGGTCATCATCCGACCGGCTCCTTCCTACGAGCGGCACGGTTGGTCACGTGCAGGAACACGTCGTCCAGCGTCGGACGGCGCAGCGCCACGTCGGCGACCTGGTGCCCCCGTTCGCGCAGCGACTGCACGATCTCCACCAGGTCCCCGACCCGGTCCCGTACCGGCGCGTCGATGCGGCGGGTCTCGGTGTCGACCTCGGGTTCGGCCCCCGCCAGGCGGGCGACGTCCGCCGCGGCGCCCGCGAGGTCGGACCCGGCTGCCAGCGTCACCACGATCCGGTCGCCGCCGACCAGGGACTTGAGGGTCTCGGGGGTGCCCTCGACGACCGCGCGTCCCTGGTCGATCACGGATATCTGGTCCGCGAGCCGGTCCGCCTCCTCCAGGTACTGCGTGGTGAGCAGCACGGTGGTGCCCTGACCGACCATCGAACGGACCATCTTCCAGACCTCGTTGCGGTTGCGGGGGTCCAGGCCGGTGGTGGGCTCGTCGAGGAAGAGCACCTTGGGCACGGTGAAGAAGCCGGCCGCCAGGTCCAGCCTGCGCCGCATACCGCCCGAGTAGTGCTTGAGCCGCTTGTCGGCGGCCTCGGTCAGCTCGAACAGCTCCAGCAGCTCCTCCGTACGGCGCCGTGCCTCCTTGACGCCCACGTGGTAGAGGCGGCCCCACATCTCCAGGTTCTCGCGGCCGGTCAGGATCTCCTCGACCGCCGGGTACTGGCCGGTGACGCCGATCGAGCGGCGCACCTCGGCGGGCGCGCGCGTCACGTCGTGGCCCGCCACCACGGCACGGCCGCCGTCCGGTTTGAGCAGGGTGCTCAGGATCCTCACGGCGGTGGTCTTGCCCGCGCCGTTGGGACCGAGCAGGGCGCACACCGTGCCCTCGGGCACCACGAGGTCGAAACCGTCCAGCGCGCTCTCGGCCCCGTACGTCTTGCGCAGCCCCTCGGCGATCAAGGCAGCTTTCGCCGACCCGCTCATACTCCTCCTTCAGTGATCAGTTCGGCCGGGTCCGCCGCGTTCATGAACGCGCGCAGCGCCCGCAGGTGCGCGGCGGGCTTGGTCCAGCCAAGGCCGTCGCACCACTCGGCCAGTTCGGTCAGCTCGACGGTCGCCCGGCGTTTCTCCTCGTCCGGG
Organism: Streptomyces sp. NPDC091272; assembly: GCF_044757485.1. Classification (NCBI taxonomy): domain Bacteria; kingdom Bacillati; phylum Actinomycetota; class Actinomycetes; order Kitasatosporales; family Streptomycetaceae; genus Streptomyces; species Streptomyces sp. NPDC091272. Next base: position 779,415 of record NZ_JBIVVC010000003.1, on the reverse strand, counting down.
AGGTTGGCGACCGACAGGTCGTCGGGCCACTGCACGACGTTGGCCAGGTCCGCCTCCAGGCCCTCCGCACGGGCGAACAGCAGCAGGTCCCGCAGCCCCCACAGGTTCAGCCGCTGCGGGGCGACCTGGAGCCACAGGTCCACCTCCCCCTTCATGCGGCGCAGGTTCGCCACGAAGACGTCCCACTTCGCGCCCTCGCGGATGAGCTCGAAGACCTCGCCCACCCCGTCGCAGGAGGCACCGATCCCGACGCTCTTGAAGTGCGGGAAGAGGCCGAAGACCTTCTCCGGCAGCACCGTGAGGTTGGAGTTGTAGACGATGTCGACGTTGCCCGCGTTGCCGGTCTCGATCAGCAGGTCCAGCGTCGCGAAGTGGCCCGGCTGCATGAACGGCTCGCCGCCCGCGAAGTACAGCCGCCGGATGAGGTGGGCGTTCTCGCGCAGCGTCGCCCACAGCTCCTCGTCCGCGCGGTAGGGGTCGATCACCGCGGACGACCAGGACGGCCGTTTCTTGGCGCCCCAGCCGGAGCTGACCGGGTAGGCGCACATCACGCAGCGCAGGTTGCAGGTGTTGCCGAAGCGGATGTCGAGGAAGAACGGGAACTCGTCGTACGTCCCGTCGTCGGCGGTGCGTGCGGCCAGCTCGTCCAGGTCCACCGTGTCGGCGAACCGTTCGTTGATGCTCTGCCGGTAGGAGGTCGCGCCCCGGTCCTCGCGGTGGTAGCAGTAGTCGCACGCGGACACGCGCTCGCCGGCCAGCATCGCCAGCCGGGTCCGCCGCATGTTGGGGCTGTTGAACGCCTCGGTCAGCCCCCGCACCTCGTCGGGGTTGTCCGCCGCGTACCGCGAGTGGGGGGTACAGCCGATGGCGTCGGCGTTCAGCTTGAAGACCGGTTCGCCCACGGACTCGTACAGCTCGTTGTGGTACATCGAGTCGTCCACGCAACAGCGGCCGTAGACACCGTCGATGGAGGCGCACTGATGGATCCACGGCAGCACGCACATGGTGGGGCTCGGCGGGTTCTGGGTCACTTCGCGTCTCTTTCCGGGTTCTCCGGCGTACGGGGCTTGGTGGCGGCCAGCAGGATGTCCAGGTAGAACGGCTCGGCCGGGCCCTCGGCTCGGCCGAGGTCCGCGAAGACCCGGTCGAGGTAGTCGTCGAGGACGCGCGGGCGCAGCCGGTCGGCCAGGGCCAGGGCGCGCAGCAGCAGTCCCACCGGACCGCCGCCGGGCCAGCCGTGCTGCCGGCCGTGGTGGCGCAGCAGGAGCAGCAGCCCCCGGGGCCCGCAGGTGAGCTTGACCGCGCGGTCCACGGTGAAGCCGGCCCGCTCGGCCTGCGCGGTGAGTCCGTCGGCGGTCCAGCGCCACAGGTCCTGTCCGCCGTGTTCCTCCCAGACCCCGTGCGTGGAGAGCACCAGCGTGCCGCCGGGCCGCAGCAGCCGCAGCGCCTCCCGCAGATGCCGGTCCGGGTCCGTCACGTGTTCCAGGACCTGGGTGGAGAGCACACCGTCGAACGAGCCGTCGGGCAGGCTGCTCAGCCCCTCGTCGTCGAGCTCGTGATCGGCGCTCAGGTCCTCGCCGCCGCGCATCTCGGCGGTCTCCAGCCGGGCGCCGGGGAGCAGTTCGCGGTACGGCGAGGTGCCCGCACCGAGGTCGAGCCAGCGTCCGGACGCCCCGGCGAGCTGCTCGGCGAGGGCCAGCCGCAGGTCGAGGAGGTGGGCGTAGGCCCAGTCACCGGGGCGCGGGTCCGTCCGCTCCCGGTACCGTTCGGCGACGATCTCCTGGGCGGTGGGTGTGCGGCGCGGGCGCGCGGGCGCCGCCGGGGTCCGCGTGCCCGGCAGCGGCAGGCGGTGGAGCAGATTCGTCACCGCCAGTACTCCTCGTGCGGGAACCGCAGACCGGAGATCTCGGGGGACTCGTCCCACAGCCGGTACTGCTCCACCGGGCGGTAGTCGAAGGGCTCCTCGTCGCGGTGGGCCGCGGACGCCGCCCGTTGCTCCAGGCAGGCGCGCAGCACCTGCTGCTTGAGCCCCACGTACGCGGGCACGTGCGGGCCCAGGTGGTGCTCCACCTCGCCCGGCCGGTACTCGTAGTAGACGACCCTGCGCTGCTTGCCGACCACCGCCGGGGCGCCGTGCAGCGTCAGGATGTTGTGCAGCAGGGCGTCGCCCGGCTCCATCACGGCGGGGACGGCCCCGGTGGTGTCCCACTCGGTGGCGTTCAGCCGGGCGGCGGTCTCGGTGAACCGCTCGTCCGGCCAGTAGTTGGACTGCGGGACGGCCCAGACGCAGTTGTCCTCGGGCGCGGGGTCGAGGTAGATGCCCACGTCGATGACGCGCCCGCCGCCGGTGACGGCGACCGCCTCGGGGTACATCTGGCCGTCGCGGTGCCAGGGCAGCCGGGGCGCGCCCGCCGTGGTCTTGAACACCATGCTGTCCCAGGTCGGGATGACGTTCGGACCCACCAGGGTCTCCATGGCCCGCAGCAGCAGCGGGTGGCCCGCCAGCCGGGCCAGCACCGGGGACTTGTCCATGACGTACTCGATGCGCACCGGGGCCGCGTCGGGGTCGTCGGGCTCCAGCGTCCAGATGGTGTCGTGCATCGACCGGGTGCGCCAGGCGTCGTCGATCAGGCCGCCCGCGGCCTCCTGCACCGACTGCAGTTCGGCGGGGTCGAGCAGGCCGCGCACGGCCAGCACACCCTGCCGCCGGAAGGCGGTGACGTGCTCGGGGAGCAGGCCGGTCTCCCGGATGCGGCACTCGGGGACGGTGCGGGAGGCGAGGGAGGGGTCGGTTGTCTCGGTCATGACGGGGTCACCTCTCCTCGGAGGGAACGGGCGGACGGGGGCTCGTGGTCGGCGACGAAGTACCACTGCGCGCGCAGCTCGTCGGCGAAGGCGGCCCGGTCCAGGCCCGGTTCCGCCGCCAGCCAGGCCGACAGGGTGTACAGCGTGTAGCCGAGGTCGTCGACCAGCAGCGCCCACAGGTCGTCGCTGGTGGTGCCGTAGTCGCGCATGGCGTGGTCACCGCCGTGCTCGAAGACCACCACGGGGCGCTGTCTGCGCAGCAGCTCGGCGGCTCCGCGCAGGGCGCCCACCTCGCCCCCCTCGACGTCCACCTTCACCAGGTCCAGGCGGGTGCCGTCGGGGACCACGTCGTCCAGCCGTACGGTGTCGACCGCGATCTCCACCAGGGTCTCGTCGGCACGGTCGTACGGGCGCCGGCGCAGGCCGCTGTAGCCGGGGTTGGAGACCACGTGGACGAAGCTGTCGCGGCCCGCGGTCGCGGCGGCGGCGGCCTGCCACACCGTGACCTCGGGGAAGTCGCCGCGCAGCTGTTCGGCGTAGTGCGGCAGGGGCTCGACTGCCAGGTGCCGGCCGCGCGGGGCGGCCCGCCGCATGTGCGTGAGTATCTCGCCGCCTCCGGCGCCGATGTCCAGACAGCAGGAGTCCGGCTCGCAGACCCGCTCGATGATCTCGACGGTGAGCCGGTCGTACCAGTCGTTGAGCTCCTGCACCGGGATGTGTGACGTCATCTCAGGCCGCCCTCTCCGCACGCGCGGGCGGCTGGTCCCCGCTGCCGTCCAGCTCGGGCGCACCGGCCAACAGGCCTTCCAGCGCCAGCAGATCGCTCTCGTCGAGGTGGATGTCCACGGCCCGCACGCTGTCCTCCAGGTGCTCGGGAAGCTGGGCGCCGATGACCGGGACGACCTGGGCGGGGTGGGCCAGCACTGAGGCCAGCGCGAGCTGGGCCACGCTGTGCCCGCGTTCGGCGGCGAATCCCCGCAGCCTGTCCACGGCCGCGAGCAGTTCGGCGAAGCGCTCGCCCCGGAAGATCGGGGAGTAGGCGCGCCAGTCGTCGGGCGGGAACACCTGGCCGGGGCGGAGCGCTCCCGCCAGCACCCCGTGGGCGAGCGCCGACCATCCCATGACGCCGGTCCCGGTGGCCTCGCAGTGCGGCAGCACCCGCTTCTCGACCGAGCGGTCGAGCATGTTGAAGGGGACCTGGGCGACCTGCGGGGGTGTCACGGCGGAGAACTCGGTCATCTCCTCGACGGTGTGGTTCGAGACGCCCACCTGCCGGGTGAGCCCCTCCGCCACGAGGTCGGCCAGCACACCCGCGGTCTCGGCCTGCGGGATGCGGGGGTCGGGCCAGTGGACCAGGAACACGTCCACGTAATCGGTCCCCAGGGTGCGCAGGCTGTCGGTCAGGTTGGCCCGCAGGAAGGCGGCGTCGCTGTTGCGGACCACACCGTTGCCGTGCAGCTCAAGCCCGCCCTTCGTGGCGATGACGAGCTCGGAGCGGTGGGTGCGCAGCAGGTCGCCGAGACCGCGGGCCAGGCCGGCCTCGGCCTTGCCCTCGCCGTAGGAGTGCGCGCTGTCGAAGAAGTTCACGCCCAGGTCGAAGGCGCGCCGTACCGCCTCCACGGCCGGCTCGGTGCTGCTGCCCCAGAATCCGCTCAGCGCCCAGGTGCCCAGGCAGACGGAGGAGACCTTGGGGCCCTCGCGTCCCAGCGTGCGGTACCTCATGCCTCCTCCTGCCTGCACAGGGTGAGGAAGCAGACGCCGCCGTGGTCCTCCTGCGAGCCGGGCACCGGTGCCAGCCCGGCCTCCGCGGCGAGTTTGCGGACCACGTCGCTGCCGAGCCAGGACATGAACCCCTTCACGGCGACCGGGTGGGCGCCCGGGTAGCTCTTGACGTACTCGTGGAACTGCGGCCCGGTCACCTCGCCGAAGTCGAGGTAGTTGAAGAGGAACCGGCCGCCCGGGCGCAGCACCCGCCGGATCTCCCGCAGGTAGAGGAAGGCCTCGAAGGCGTTCAGATGGATGAAGACGTTGAGCGCGAACCCGGCGTCGAAGGAGGCCTCGGGCAGCTGGGCCAGGTAGTCGTTCTCGATGTGGTGGAAGGCCACGTTCTGCCTGCCCTCGCAGGTGGCGCGGGCCTTGTCGAGGAAGGACAGGCTGACGTCCGCGCACAGCAGGCTGTTGACCCGGAGCGCCAGCTCGCGGGCCATGACACCCTCGCCGCTGCCGAGTTCGAACAGGTCGGTGCCCGCGTCCAGGGACAGTGCCCCGGCGATCTGGTCGATCCGCCCGGCCCGGTCGTGCAGGTACTCGTCGCGCGGCTGGTAGCCCGCGAGGCGCACCTGCATCCCCTCCGGGTCGTTCCACTCCCAGACCATGTTGAGCTCCTCGACGGTCCTCGGGATACGCACTCCCTTGACCGCGGGTGTCTCGCCTGTCATGCCGCTCCACTTCCGATGTCGCTCGGTTCGTTCACGCCGTCGCGGTCCGTGTCGTGCGCGTAGGTGCTCCCCCACCAGAGCAGGGTGCGTCTGATGCCTTCGGCCAGCGGCACCTCGGGCTTCCAGCCCAGCTGCACCCTGGCGGTCTCGATGTCGGGGCAGCGCCGGCCAGGCTCGTCCTCGGCCGGCTCGCGGAACTCCGTCCGCAGCTCGGCCCCCGCGTGTCCGGCGATCGCCTCGGCGATCTCACGGACGGTCATCTCGCCGGTCGCGCCGATGTTCACCGGGCCGGGGAAGGAGGAGCCCATCAGGGCCAGCAGCCCCCGCACCGTGTCCTCGACGAAGCAGAGCGACCGGGTCTGGTCGCCGGTCCCGTTGATGGTGAGCGGCGAACCGGCGAGTGCCTGGCCGATGAACGTCGGCACCACCCGGCCGTCGTCGCGGCGCATCCGCGGACCGTAGGAGTTGAAGAGGCGGGCGATGCCGGTGTTCACGCCCAGCGTGCGTGAGTAGGCGGCGGTCAGCGCCTCGGTGAACCGTTTCGCCTCGTCGTACACCGACCGCGGGCCGATCGGGTTGACGTTGCCCCAGTAGCTCTCGCGTTGCGGGTGCTGGGCGGGGTCGCCGTAGATCTCCGAGGTGGAGGCCACCACGAAGCGGGCGCCGTGCTCGTGCGCCAGGCGCAGCGCGTTCTCGGTCCCGGCCGAGCCGACCCGCAGCGTCTCCAGCGGGAGCGCCAGATAGTCCAGGGGGGACGCCGGTGACGCCAGGTGCACGACGTGGTGCACCGGCCCCTGGACCGAGAACGGCTCGCTCACGTCGGCCCGCAGCAGCGTGAACCGCTCGTCGCCCGCCAGCGCCTCGAGGTTGGCGGTCCTGCCGGTCGACAGGTTGTCCACGCAGGTCACCCGCAGGCCCTGCTCGACGAGCCGCTCGCACAGGTGGGAGCCGATGAAGCCGGCGCCCCCGGTGACCACGGCGTGCTGCCCCTTCGCCGGCCCGACCGTCATGAGATCCTCCGGGCCTGTGCGGTGTGGTTGGTGATCCCGGCGACGTCCTGCGCCGAGAGCCCGCCCTCTTGCGCGAGGCGGGTCAGCAGCCCGGCGACCGCGGCGGGCGAGGGTGCCTGCTCGACGCCGTCCCGGAGTTTCTGCGCCGCCAGGCGGTAGCGGTGGTCGAACAGCACCTTGCCCAGCGCCTCCTCGACCTTCTCGGCCGAGGCCTCGAGCCCGGAGAGGGTCACGGTCGCGCCGGCCGGGTCGATGCGCCGGCCGCAGATGAGCGTGTCGTAGTTGAGGGCGAGCGAGAGCTGCGGAACCCCGGCCACGATGCCGTTCATGTAGCAGTTGGCGCTGCCGTGGTGAATCAGCAGGTCACACTGCGGAAGGATGAGTTCCAGCGGGCAGTCGCGCAGCACCCGGACGCCGGCCGGCAGGGTGCCCAGCTTGTCCACCTGCTCCACCGGCGCGGTCAGCACCACCTCCGCGCCCTGGCGTACCGACGTGTCGATGGCGTGCCGCAGCGCCGGTACGTCGGCGCCGAAGATGCCCGATGCCGACTTCCCCCAGACGATGCACACGCGTTTGCCCCGGACCGGCCCCAGCTGCCAGGGGTCCACGCCCTGGGCGCCGTTGTACGGGACGTAGCGCATGGGCAGCCGCAGTGCGCCGCCCATCGGCGGCACCGCCACGTCGGGCGAGGGGTCCACGGCGTACTCGATCTTGTCGCGGCCCCACTCGACCCCGTACTTCTCGAAGCACGACAGCGGGTCCGCCGACACCAGGTCGAGCCCCGGCTCGGTCTCCACGGTGCCGATGAACCCCGGGGAGACGTAGACACTCGGCACCCCGCGGAGCGCGGCGACCAGCGCGCCCTCGACGGCCATGATGTCGTGCACCACCAGGTCGGGCCGCCAGTGCTCGCCGAAGTTCACCGCGTTGTCGTAGCTGCGCTGCACCGCGTCGATCGACTTCTTCCAGAAGTCACGCAGTTCGCCGGGGTCGAAGTCGTTGAGCGACTGCATCGACTGACCGGTGAAGGGGTGCAGCGGCAGCGGGCGCGGACCGGACTGCGGCGGTGTGTACATGGCCTGCACGTAGAACGCCAGCCGGGCGCTCTCCATCATGTCCGGGCCGTCGAGCACCGGAACCGGCATCAGGCCGGTCGCGGCGACGCCCCGCTCCTGCGACGGCGGGCACGCCACCCGGATCTCGTGTCCCGCGGCGCGCAGCGCCCAGGCCAGGGGCACCATGCACATGTAATGCCCCGCCCAGTTCGAGGCGGTGAACAGAATTCTCATCCGAAAGACTCCCTGACCTGCCGGTCGATGTTGTGCCCTGCGGCTCGGCGCTCAGGGCGCCGGCGGTGCGGCCGGGTCGGCGTACTCGATGACGATGGTCCGCCGCCAGGCGCCGTTGGTGTTCTGGCCCGAACCGTGGACGAGCCGGACGTCGTGCACCACCACGTCGCCCTCGCGCGCCGGGACCGCAACCACGGGTCCGCTCGCACGGACCTCGGGGACCTCGGCGTCGTCGGGGAGCAGGTGGGAGCCCGGGACGGCCTCCAGGCAGCCGTTCTGCGGGCCGGCGTCGTCCAGGCAGATGCTCAGGTTGCAGACCGTGTGCGGGCCGACGTTGACGCGGTCGCGGTGCCAGGGGACCTCCGCGGCGCGGTACGGCTCCTTGAGGACGAGTGCGTAGGCGGTGGGCACGACCGGCCCTCCCACGAAGGCGGCGGCGAGCTCCGCCAGTTCCTCGCGGTGCAGCAACTCCCGCTCGGGGGACCAGTCCTGCTTCTCCAGGTTGTGCACGCGGTAGAGAACGGGACGCTCGTCCCCCTCGACGGGGAAGTTCCAGTAGTCGTCGGCGCGCAGGCCCTCGTCGGTGAAGGCGGCGATGAGCCGGACGGCGCCCTCCTTGAGGCGGGCGACCGCCTCCGGGGGGAGCACCGCGCCCGCGTTCGCGAAACCGTCCCGCCGGAACTGCTCGACCGCCGTGGCGCGGTGGTGTGCTGGTGCAGTCATGGATCCGTCCACTTCCTCCCTCTCGGCCCGGACCGTCACGAGCGGGGCACGCCGGCCTTGCGGCAGGCGGCCACGATGTTGCAGACCTCGTCCGTCCTGCGCTCCTGGAGGACCTCGACGTCGGTGAAGCCCGCCTCCTCCAGGGCGCGCATCAGCGACGGCCGGTCCAGCCAGCGCACGTCGACGCTCAGGCCGCGGGCCTGCGGCTCGGGGTGGTCCTCGCGGACGAGGTGGACGTCGTAACCCTCGATGTCGGTCAGCCCCTGCGCACCGCCCCAGTAGTGGGTGGAGACATAGAGGCAGTCGGAGACGGCGCCGATGTCCGCGAGGAGCTGCCAGGGCCGCTGCACGTGGTAGAGGAGCCCGGCACACAGCGTGGCGTCGAAGTGGCCGAGCTCTGCGAAGTCCATCGACTCCACGTCGGCGAGCCGCAGTTCGACGTTGCCGGCCCCGTGCACCTCCATGACGAACTCGGCCCGCCGCAGGTTCTCCGCGCGCCCCTCCAGGGCGAGGATCTCGACGCCGGACCGGCCCGCCATCGCCAGCGTGTCCGCGCCCTCCAGCGCGCCGAGTTCCAGGACCCGCTTGGCCGCGGGAAAGGCCGCGAAGAACGCGTCGGCCCGCTCCTGCGGGGGGTGGCTCAGCAGGTAGTCGCGCGTGGAGGCGGTGGCATAACGGACTCCTTCGAAGACGAAGTCGTTGACCCACGGCTCCAGTTCCTGCACCCGGCGCCGAATCTCAAGCTCGTTCACTGTGTCCTACCTCCACTGTCAGGTGCGCTTCGAAGTGCGACGTGCTCGTGCCGGCGGTCATCGGCTCGCGGCTCCCAGCCGGTCGGCCACGCACTGCGCCCACTCCGGGACGCGCTCTCCGCCGATCTCGATCTCGAAGGAGGGGCGCAGCTCCGCGGGGCCGACGGAAGCGGCCCACGCGGCGGTCGCGGCCAGCCCGTCCGTCAGCGGTGTGTCCGCCCAGTCGCCGAAGGTCTCGCGGGCCGCGTCGGTGGCGGTGTAGGCGACCATCACCTCGTCCCTGGCGGGCAGGTGCGCGATGGGGTGGTCGGGGACCCCGGCCGCGCGGCGCACGGCCTGCGCCAGCTCCAGGACCGTGTTGGTGCGGGACGAGCCGACGTTGAACGCGCGGCCGTGCGCCCGCTCGGTCTCCGGGGCGCGCACGATGACGTCCACCACGTCCTTGACGTAACTGAAGGCCCGTACCTGGCCGCCGTCGCCGTAGACCGATATCGGTTCGCCGCGCAGGATCTGGTTGAAGAAGATGGCGACCGCGTTGCGATAGGGGTCGCGCATGTTCTGCCATTCGCCGTACACGTTGTGCATACGGAAAGCGGTGAACGGCAGCCCCTGGGACCGCATCGTCGTCTCCAGCTCGCGCTCGACCGTGAGCTTGGCGTTGCCGTAACTGTCGGCCGGTACCGGGATCGACGATTCCCGCATCGGGGTCTCGCCGTGCCCGTACACCGCCACCGAGGAGGCGAAGCAGAAGAACGAGACACCGGTGCGCAGCGCCGCGTTGATGAGGTTCACGCTGCCCATCACGTTGGTGCCGTAGTTCAGACTCTTCACCGAGTGGCTGATGGCCTCCGCCGCGAACGCGGCGAAGTGGAACACCCGGTCGAACCGCTGTTCCGCGAAGAGTCCCTCGACCAGTTCCGCGTCGGTCACCGAACCGGTGAACAGCTGCGCGCCCTCGGGAACACGCTCGGCGCTGCCGCCACTGAGGTCGTCCAGAACCGATACCCGGTGCCCGCGCGCGAGCAGGGCCTCCGCCACGTGGGAGCCGATGAAACCGGCTCCGCCGGTCACCAGACAGTGCGCCATCAAATCTCCTGGGAATCTGGGAATCTGGGAATCTGGGAATCTGGGAATCAACGCGAAGGGGAACTTCGCCGGCGAAGGGCGACACCTCGGACGGTGTCTGCCTAGTCATGGGTGCGGGCGGCGCCCACCGGGGCCGCACCCGCCGTGCCCGGGGCCGGGGCGCGGTCGCACAGCGGCTGCCACCAGTCCCGGTTCTCGGCGTACCAGCGCACCGTGTCGGCGAGGCCCTGCTCGAACGGCACGCCCGGCGCGTAGCCGAGCGCCCGCAGCCGGGCGTCGCAGAGCGAGTAACGCCGGTCGTGCCCCTTGCGGTCGGCGACCCGCTCGACCCGGTCCCAGCCGGCGCCCAACGCGTGCAGCAGGTGCTGAGTGAGTTCGAGGTTGGTCAGTTCCGCCGTGCCCGCGATGTGGTAGATCTGCCCCGGCAGGCCGCGTTCGGCGACCAGCCGGATGCCCCGCACGTGGTCCGCCGCGTGGATCCAGTCCCGGACGTTGCCGCCGTCCCCGTACAGCGGGACGCCGTACCCGTCCAGCAGCCGGGTGGTGAACAGCGGGACGACCTTCTCGGGGAACTGGTACGGCCCGTAGTTGTTGCCGCAGCGCGTCACGCTCACCGGCAGCCCGTGCGTACGGGCGTAGGAGAGGGCGACCAGGTCGCCGCCCGCCTTGGACGCCGCGTAGGGGGAGTTGGGCGAGAGCGGCGCGTCCTCGTCCCAGGAGCCGCTCTCGATGCTGCCGTAGACCTCGTCGGTGGAGACCTGCACGATCCTGGGCGTGCCGGCCTCCAGGCACACCTGCATGAGGGTCTGCACCCCCTGCACGTTGGTGCGTACGAAAGGAGCCGCGTCGGCGATCGAGCGGTCGACGTGCGACTCGGCCGCGAAGTTGACCACCAGGTCGTGTCCTGGGACCACCTCCGCGAGCAGCCGGGCGTCGCAGATGTCGCCCTGGACGAAGGTGTGGCGGCCCGCGACGGGTGCCAGGTTCGCCCTGTTCCCGGCGTACGTCAGCTTGTCCAGCACGGTCACCCGCGCCGGGCCGCCGTCGCGGACCAGTTCGCGCACGTAGTGCGAGCCGATGAAACCGGCGCCGCCGATGACCAGGACGTGCCGTCCCCGTTCCGCGCCCGCGCCGTCGTGCCGCGGGTCCTCCTGCCGTGCGTCCACCGTCGTACTCACCGTCCCCGGGGGCGTGTTCAACCTGCGACCTGGACCCTGCTGTGGTCGCCCAGCACCAGACAGTGCGCGGTCGACGTCCGTGGTGCGGCGTTGACCTCGCTGTCCCGGCCGATCAGGGAGTTCTCGACCCGGGCGACACCCTCGATCGAGGCGCCGCGCATCACGATCGAGTACTGGAGCTCGCTGTGCGCGACCCGGCAGTTGCCCTCGACGGAGGTGAAAGGACCGATGTACGAGTCCTGCACCACCGTGTCAGGACCGATGACCACCGGGCCGACGATGCGCGAGCCGGTGATCTTCGCTCCCGCCTCCACCACCACCCGGCCCACGAGCTCGCTGGCCTCGTCCACCTCGCCGTCGACGCGCCGCTCCAGCGTCTCCAGCAGGTGCCGGTTCATCTCCAGCATGTCGGTGACGTTCCCGGCGTCCTTCCAGTACCGGTCGATCACCGTGGCGCCGACGGCCGACCCGTGGTCGATCAGCCACTGCATCGCGTCCGTGATCTCCAGCTCGTTGCGCCAGGAGGGGACGATGTGGGCCACGGCCTCGTGCACCTGCGGTCCGAAGATGTAGACGCCGACGACCGCCAGGTCGCTCCTGGGATCCTGCGGCTTCTCCACCAGCGCGGTGACCCGGCCGTCGGCGTCGAGCTCGGCCACGCCGAACGCACGCGGGTCGGCGACCTGGGCGAGCATGACCTGGGCGGCCGGCGAGTCCCTGCGGAAGTCCGCGACGAAGTCGACGATGCCGTCCACGACGTAGTTGTCACCCAGGTACATGACGAAGTCGTCGTCACCGAGGAAGTCGCGGCTGATGAGTACGGCGTCAGCCAGACCGCGCGGGACGTCCTGCATGATGTAGGTGACGTCCAGTCCGAACTGCGCACCGTCGCCCACCGCCGCCTGGATCTCCGCCGCGGTCGTCCCGACGACTATCCCGACCTCCGTAATTCCGACTTCCTTGAGGGAATCCAGTACGTAGGCCAGAACGGACCTGTTGGCCACCGGGATGAGTTGTTTTGCCGAGGTGTGCGTTATCGGCCGCAATCTGGAGCCAATTCCACCCACCAGTACGAGTGCCTTCATATCCCACACCTTGCAGTCAGAGCCATTGGCTCAAGTCGTTTCAAGGGCGCTCCGATTGGCATCGGCTGTCTCCGCTCAACAACGATCCTACGGGCGTGTTCTTCAGGTTTTCCCTAAGCTTTTTCGCCGCCCCACGCGGCCTTTTCACCTCGCCGTCCCCGGGGCCGTGCGGTATCCGTACGGGAATCAGGACGCACGGCCGTCCTCGGTGAACCTCTCGGTGAGGTGGTCGACGATGGCGTTGATGGTGGGCAGCTTCCAGAAGATGTCGGCGGGCACGTCCCGGCCGAGTCGCTTCTCCAGCCGGCGGCGCACCACCACCGTCATCACCGAGTCGAGCCCCTGCTCCACCAGCGGGCGGCGGACGTGCAGGGAGGCCGGCGCGAGTCGCATCTCCTGCGCGATCTGTTCGCGCACCACTTCGAGCAGCCGGGAGCGCAGTTCGTCCGGCGCGAGACCCGAGAACGACACCGCTTCGGGGAGCGCCTCGCTCCCCGGCTCGTTCGCCTCCGGTACGGGCGACTGCTCGACCACCGGGTAGCGCAGGCCGCGCAGGCTCGCCACCGGGCGGCCGTCCTGATCGGTGACCAGGGCGTGCACGGTGTCGGCGACACCGGGGTCGGGCACCACCTCGACCGTCGCGGTGCTCGGGGGCGGGCCCGCCACGGTGATCCCGTCGACGCGCACGACCATGCGGAGCAGCGGAAGGCCCTCGAAGGCGGCGGGCGCGATCGACATCACCGCGTCCAGGAGCGGGGCCCAGGACGTGGTGTCCGGCGAGGAGACCAGGGCGCGCAGCACGCCGAGACCGGCGGACAGGCTCTCCACGCCCCACTCGAAACCGGTCGAGGGCACACCCACCTCGGCCAGCCGCCGGGCGACCATGCCGGGGTCGGCGGGTTCGAGACGGTGCTCGCCGGGATCCAGCAGGGACTGCCGCGCCAGGCCGTCGAGGTCGGGCGCGACCGTCCGGGCCTCGGTGTGGACGAGCCAGCCGGGGTTCGGGTCGGACGCGTCGGCGACCGTGCGCGAGGCCAGCCGCACCGCCGCGCCGTCGCGGACGACCTGGATCTGCCGCTGACCTGCCGTCAGCACCGGGTGGGTCATCGTCATGTCCGCCAGTGCGACGCTCTCGCCGTCCTCGGGCCGGGCGGCCAGGAAGGTGGCCACCAGCACGGCGGCCGGGACGATCTCCACGCCGTTGAGGGCGTGGCTGCCCGGGTACGGGCGGCTGTCGTCGTCCAGCGTGCTGTGCCACAGCCGCACCTCACTGCCCGCGACGCCACCGGGCGTGCCGAGCAGCGTGTGGGAGCCGACGTCGTGACCCCGCTCGCCGCCCCGCGTCCCGGCGGCGGACCGCCAGAGCGGGCGGTGCTGCCAGGGGTAGGACGGCAGGGTCTCGAAGTGCTGCGGCCCGCCGGGCTGGAGCGTCGACCAGTCCACGGCCACGTCGTGGCAGTGGGCCGCGCCCACGGCGGCCCGGAAGGTGGCGGCCTCGGGCCGGTTCCGCCGGAGCGTGGTGCCGACGAACACGTCCTCCACGTCGCACGCGGCCAGCGTCTCGTGGATCGAGTGCGCGACCACGGGGTGCGGGGACAGCTCGACGAACGCGCGGTGGCCGTCCTCGGCCGCGGCGGCGACCGCGGCGGCGAGCCGTACCGGGTTGCGCAGGTTCGCCGCCCAGTACGCGCCGTCGGCGCTCACCCCGGCCCGCGGATCCGCGAGCGCGGTCGTGTACAGGCGGGTGTGCGGGGTGCGCGGCTCCAGTTCGCCGGCGTCCGCGCGCAGCCGCTCCAGCAGGGGGTCCATGTGCGGGCTGTGGAAGGCCACGTCGGACGCGACCCGCCGTACCACCGTCCCCTCCTCGCTCCAGCGGCCGACGATCTCCTCCACCGCCCCCGGGTCGCCCGAGATCACGGTGGATGCCGTCGAGGACGCGATGGCCGCGACGACCGCCCCGTTGCCCGCGAGGCGCTCGGCGACCTCGTCGAAGGGCAGCGAGACCATCGCCATCGCGCCGCGCCCCGCGACCTCGCGCAGCAGCGACGACCTGCGGCAGATCAGCCGGGCCCCGTCGGTCGTGCTCAGTGCCCCCGCGGTGACGGCGGCGGCGATCTCGCCGACCGAGTGGCCCACGACGGCGGCGGGCTCGACGCCCCGGGAGCGCCACAGCGCGGCGAGCCCGAGCTGCATCGCGAAGATCATGGTCTGGGCGCCGTCGACCTCGGTGTGCTCGCTCTCCAGCAGCATCTGCCGGGGCGAGAACCCGATCTCCTCCTTGAACACCGGCTCCAGCGAGTCGATCACCTCGGCGAAGACCGGCTCCGCCTCCAGGAGTTCGCGGCCCATCCCGGCCCACTGGGAGCCATGGCCCGAGAAGACCCAGACGGGACGGCCGGCGGCCGGCAGGGCGGCGCCGGTGACGACACCGGGCGCGGGCTCGCCCGCGGCCAGCGCGCGCAGCCCCGCGGCCAGTTCCTCGCGATCGGTGGCCACGACCGCGGCCCGGTGCTCCAGCGGGGAGAGCCGGTGGGCCAGGGTGTGCCCGAGCGAGGCCAGGTCCGCGCCCTCCTCGACCCGTCGCGCGAGCGCGGCGGCCCGGTCGCCCAGCGCCCCGGGGGAGGCCGCGGACACCGGGAACAGGGCTCCGGCCGGCTCCGCGTCCGGTGCGGGAACCGCTGCCGTGGGCGCCTGTTCCAGGACCACGTGGGCCACGGTCCCGCCGTAGCCGAACCCGGACACGGCGGCCCGGCGGGGGTGCGGGCGCTCCGGCCACGGCACGGCACTCGTCGCCAGCCGGATGTCGAGGCCTGCCCAGTCGATCTCGGGGTTCGGCGCACCGTCGAGCAGGCTGGCCGGGATCACGTCGGCACCGAGGGTGAGGACCGCCTTGATGACCCCGGCGACCCCGGCGGCCCCTTCCAGGTGCCCGATGTTGGACTTCACGGACCCGATCACGCAGGCCTCGTCGCCGGAGCGGCCCTGGCCGTAGACCGCGCCGATCGCCCCGACCTCCATGGGGTCGCCGACGCGGGTGCCGGTGCCGTGGGCCTCCACGAAGCCGACCGTGTCGGCCGTGACGCCCGCGGCGGCCAGCGCGCGCCGCATGACGTGCTCCTGAGCCTGCCCGCAGGGGGCCATGATGCCGTTGGTCCGGCCGTCCTGGTTGACGGCGCTGCCGCGCAGTACCGCGAGCACCCGGTCACCGTCGCGTTCGGCGTCCGCCAGCAGCTTGAGGACCAGGACACCGCAGCCCTCGCCCCGCCCGTACCCGTCGGCGGACGCGGAGAACGGCTTGCTCCGGCCGTCGGGCGCCAGCGCGCCCGCCGCGCCCAGGGCGAGCGTCTGCCCCGGTGAGACCACCAGGTTGACTCCCCCGGCCAGCGCCAGGGTGCACTCGCCGAGCCGCAGGCTCTGCGCGGCGGTGTGCAGCGCCACCAGCGAGGCCGAGCACGCGGTGTCGACGGAGAGGCTGGGCCCGCGCAGGTCGAGCGCGTGGGAGACGCGGTTCGACACCCCGCAGACCGCCGCCCCGATGCCCGTCCACGCCTCGATGTCCGGCAGGTCCTCCAGCCGGCCGGCGCCGTAGTCGTAGGTGCAGACGCCGGCGAACACACCGGTGTCGCTGCCCGCCAGGGTGTGCGGCGCGATGCCCGCGTGCTCCAGTGCCTGCCAGGCCACCTCCAGCACGAGGCGCTGCTGCGGGTCCATCAGCTCGGCCTCGCGGGGCGAGATGCCGAAGAACTCGGCGTCGAAGCCCGCGATGTCGTCGTCCAGGAAGCTGCCGGAGCGGATGGCCGTCCGCAGCGCCGCGTCGAACCGCGGGCCGAAGTCCCGGTAGCTCTCCCAGCGGCCGGGGGGAATCTCACCGACGGTGTTGCGCCCGGCCATCAGCAGGTCCCAGAACTCACCGGGCGAGTTGACGCCCCCGGGAAACCGGCATCCGACACCGACCACGGCCACCGGGGGGAGGGAGCCCGTCGGGTGCTCGATGGGGTTCACGGCAGTACTCCGTTCGTCGTTGCCCGTGTTCGTCATGCGTGGTGCTCCGTCGCCCGGGTTCGTCATGCGTGGCTCTCCGTCGCCCCGGTTCGTCACGCACGGTTCTTCGTGGCCCGGGTTCGTCATGCGGTCCAGTCCGGAGATTCGAGGACCTCCAGGACGGCGCTGGAGACCACCAGGCCGGGGGCCGTGGCGAGTTGCAGGACGTGGTCACCGGGGCCCAGTTCGCCGGTCCGTACCAGGTGTTCCATGGAGAGCAGGTGGTCGCTGGCCCCGCAGTGGCCGACCTCCCGGCCGAACTCCCAGGTCGACCGGGACAGCGGCAGGCCCCAGGCCGCCATGCAGCGCTGCTCGACCACTTCGCGCGAGTAGTTCATGAAGGACACGCGGGCGACGTCCTGCATGGTGATCCCGGCCCCGGCCAGCGCGCGCTCGGCGATCTCCGTCATGTGGTCCTGGATCTGGGCCATCGCCACGGAGGCGGGACTGCGGGTGGCGAACTGCTGGCCGATACGGGCACTGAAGTCGGTGGGGCGGCCCCGGGTGATGCTCGGCGGGAACAGCGGCTCGTCACCCCGGTGCAGCGACTCGATCTCCGGCAGCCCCTTGGAGGCCAGCGAGCGGAGCCGGGCGAAGCCGGGCCGCTTGGTCAGCACCAGGGCCGACCCGGCATCGCCCCCGATGAAGCCGGGGCCCATCCGCCACCGGTCCATCAGCGGTGTCCCGTAGTTGTCGGCCGCGACGATCAGCGCGCTCGTACGGGCGGGATCGGCCCGGAGGTAGGCGGTGGCGAGCTCCAGCGCGCTGAACACGCCGTTGCAGCCCTGCCTGATCTCCAGGGCGAGCATGTCGCCGCCCGTCAGGTGCCGTTGCACGTACGCCTGGGGCGGCCAGCCGTCCGGCCCCTGGTGCCAGGTGCTCGCGTACAGCAGCAGATCGAATTCGGTCGGCGATCCGCCCCACCTCTTGACCGCCTGCTGCGCCGCCCGCAAGGCCATTTCCGGCGGGGGGACATCGCCGGCCACCGCGGTCCCGCCGAGTTCGTGCGCCTCGGCCTCCGTGGCCGGGTAAAGACCTCGCTCCACGGCCCTCTCGACGCTGACCAAGGGCGGTACGAAAACGCCGAGAGCACCGATGTACAGGTCGGTTGTTTCCACGACCCACCTCCCTGTTTTTCAGGCGTACTTGACCCGGCGCGCACAATTCCGCATTCCGGGGAAATTCTATTCGGTGAGCCGTGGACATTCTTGAGGGAATTGCCTAGACCCATTCCGCAATTCCGTGGTAGGAATGCGCCGCGCGCCAGGTCAGCCGACGGTGGACGGCGCCTTCGCACGGGCGGGCGCGTGACGCGCCTCGGCGCGGTCGAGCAGGTCGAGCAGCGGCGCGGTCAGGCAGGTGGCGCACATGGTGACCACGACCAGCATGGTGAACAACGCGGGTGACAGCACCCCGAGTTCGAGCCCGATGGACAGGATCACCAGCTCGGTCAGTCCGCGGCAGTTCATGAGGGTGCCGATGCGCAGGGCGTCGACCCGCTCCACCGACATCAGCGAGGCCGCCACCGCGCTGCCCACCAGCTTCCCGAGGACGGCGACCAGCAGGGCGACGCCCGCCCAGATCCACAACGCCCCGCCGCCCTCGCCCAGTTGCAGCAGATCGGTCTTCAGCCCCACCGAGGCGAAGAAGGGCGGCAGCAGCACCGCGGTGACGAGCTCCTGGAGCCTGCCGCCCGCGCTCACCAGGGCCGGCGCCGACCTGGGGCAGACGGCGCCGAAGAGGAAGGCCCCGAAGATGAGGTGGATGCCGATCAGTTCGGTGGCGACCCCCGACAGCAGCGCACAGGGAACGATCAGCGCCAGCACCCCGCCGTCGGGGAAGCGGGTCCGCTCCAGCAAGTGCTTCAGGGCGGGGCGGACGAACACCACCATGACACCGAAGAACAGCACGGTGAGCCCGAGGGTGCGCAGCACTCCCAGGGGCGAGTCGCTGCGCAGCAGCGCGACGACGACCGCGAGCAGCAGCCAGCAGGCCAGGTCGGCGGTGGCGGCCCCCACGATGGCGTACGTGCCCGCCCGGGACTGGAGCATGCCGCGCTCCATCAGCAGCCGGGCCAGTACGGGGAAGGCGGTCACGCTCATGGCGATGCCGAGGAAGAGGGTGAACGGCAGGAAGCCGATGCCCTCCGGGGCGTAGCCGGAGTACAGCGCGTAGCCGAGCACGCAGCCGAGGGCGAACGACACGCAGACGCCGACGAGCCCGATGACCGCGCCCGTGCTGCCCGCCCGTTCGTGGCGGGTCTCGCCGAACTCCATGCCGATCAGGAACATGAACAGCGCCAGCCCGACCTGCGCGAACAGGTCGAGGTAGGAGTGCAGGGCGGTGGGGAACACCGCGTCGTAGACCCCGGGGGCGAGCAGACCGAGCACCGACGGGCCCAGGACGATCCCGGAGATCATCTCGCCCACCACCCGGGGCTGGCCCAGGTGCCGGCTGACCAGGGCTCCGACGGCCCGCGCGGTGGCCACCACCACGGCGAGGGCGAGCAGCAGCTGCCAGCCCTCGACGTGCGCCGCGTCCGGCGCGGCGCTCCCGGGCCCCGGCCGCCGCGTGTCGTCCCCGCCCGTGGC
Source organism: Streptomyces sp. NPDC091272 (assembly GCF_044757485.1). NCBI lineage: Bacteria > Bacillati > Actinomycetota > Actinomycetes > Kitasatosporales > Streptomycetaceae > Streptomyces > Streptomyces sp. NPDC091272. The sequence continues at coordinate 760,417 of NZ_JBIVVC010000003.1, read as the reverse complement.
GCCGTGCCACAGCAGCAGGGCCGCCGCCAGCAGCGGCAGGACCGACAGCAGCCCCAGCGACAGCACTCGCGCGCCGGCCCGTTCCTTCAGTCCCGGCACCCGCCTCACACCACTTCCAGGGTGGGCAGCGGGAAGACCAGGTGTCCCCCGGAGGCCAGGAAGTCGCGTTCCCTGGCGACCATCGTGTCCCGGTAGACCCACGGGAGGACCAGGAACTGGTCGGGGTCCATCGCCCTCGCCTCCTCCTCGGAGACGATCGGGATGCCCGTGCCGGGTGTGCAGCAGCCGAACTTGTCCTGGTTCACCTCGGCGATGCAGGGCAGGAAGGTCTCGTCCAGTCCGCAGTACTGGAGCAGGACGTTGCCCTTGGTCGAGGCTCCGTAGCCGAGCGTGCGAAGTCCCTTGTCGCGCGAGGCGGTGAGGAACTCCAGGAGCCGGTCGCGGGACTCCTCGGTCCGCCGGGCGAACTCCTTGAAGGGCAGGTCGTGCTCGCCGGCCCTGATGCGGGCCAGGGCCGCCTCGTCCGCCTGCCGGGGGGAGCCGCGGCGGGCGAGCACCACCGAGAGGCTGCCGCCGTAGACCGGCGTCAGCTCGGCCTGCACCACCTTCAGCCCGGTCCGCTCGGCCATCCACTCGATCTGGCGGAGCCCGTAGTAGTCCAGGTGCTCGTGGCAGACCACGTCGTAGGCGCCGGAGTGCAGCATCGCGGGCAGGTAGCTCTGCTCGGTGACCCAGATGCCGTCGTCCGTCAGGAGGCGGGCCACCTCCCGCATGAACTCCATCGGGCGCGGCAGGTCGTAGAACATCGCGATCGAGGTGACGACCTTCGCGCGGCGCCCGCCGAGCAGGTCGCAGGCGAAGAAGTCGGGGATCAGCTCGGCGCCCGGCGGATAGGTGCCGGCGAAGACGGGGGCGGCGGGGTCCACGCCCACCAGGGCGGGCCCGTCCGTGGGGTAGGCCGCCAGCAGGGTGCCGTCGTTGCTGCCGATGTCCACGGCCAGGTCGCCGGGGCCCAGGTCCACCAGGCCCCGCAGGGCCGCGACCTTCCCGCGCAGGTGGTCCGCCATGGAGCGGTTGAGGCTGGACCGGTAGCCGTAGCCCTCGCCGTACATGAGGCCGAAGTCGGCGGTGTGCCGCAGCTGGACCAGCTCGCAGCCGCCGGGCGAGCAGCGCACCAGCTCCAGCGGTACGCGCGGTACGTCCTCGTCGCGCGAGCGCGGGAACACACCGGTGAGCGCCTGCGGTCCGAGGTCGAGCACGGGCAGCAGCTCGGTGTTGTCGCAGATCCGGCAGCGGTCGACAACGGTCATGTGACCGGTCGCGGTCATGATTCTCCAGTCAATGCTCGGCCGCGGGCCCTGAGCCAGGGAATGACGTCCGCGGCGTCCGGCCAGTCGGGTTCACTGACCAGCGGGAACTGGTCGTCGTTGCGGTCGTTCGCGAAGACGGAGCGCGAACCGACCGCGTCCCTGACCTCCCGCAGGCCGACCGTCCCCCGCCCGCCGACCTCACACAGGCCCGCCGCGTCGAGGTGGGAGGCCACCCAGGCGCCGCACCACTCCACCGGGGCGAAGCTCTGGCGCGAATCGCCGTGCGCGTAGACGGGTCGCTCGTGGAGGAAGTCCATGAGGACGCCCTTGGTGTTGCTCTCGCCGTACATGGGGCCCAGCCGCACCACCAGGTGGGACGCGCACAGCTCCTCGGCCTCGGCCCGGTGCATGCCGTAGGGGGTGTCCAGCTGGGTGCGTGCCGAGAGGGTGCTGATCTGGACGAAGCGGTCCCACTTCCAGTCGCGCAGGAGCGTCCGGGTCTTGTCGACCGTCTCGCGGCGGTCCTCCTCGGGGTGCTGCCGGGCCCGGTAACGCCCGGACGGACAGGCCGCGTTGACCAGGACGTCGTAGGGGCCGCCGTGGCGGGCCTCCTCGTAGTTGGCCCGGGTCACGGGAACGGCCGCCGTCCCCAGCGCCCGGGTGACGGCCGCGCCGACGAACCCTGTGGCGCCGAGCACCGCGACCCTCACCGGCGCTCCAGCGTGTGCGGCAGTGGTTCGACCTGGACCAGCGGGGGGTCACAGGTGTCCCAGGGTTTGGTGAGCATGGCGATGAACGTCAGGGAGGTGATGGCGTGCACGGCGTGCATGACCCCCGCCGGCGTCCTGGTGCAGACCCCGCGCGAGACATGGATGAATTCCTCTTTGCAGTCGGGATCCTCCGCGTCGTCCTTGGTGACGAGCACACCCGACCCCTCGACGAAGAGCAGGTACTCGACAAAGTGCGGATGATAATGCAGCCCGCGCACCTTTCCCGGATACAGGTGCAGCATGTTGAATTCCAGGATGGGTTCCGGGGGGACCCAGGTAAAAATACCGCCGCGTCCGTCCCGCACCGTATCGAGATTGCAGGTGGGCTGGAGCACATCAATTTTCATGCCGTCTCCGCTCGTTCCGCGCCACAGATTCGCAGAGGTCGAGGATAGGTCGGGCAGGTATGAGGAAATTGCTAGTCCTGGGTCGGAGCCCCGATTCAGGCCCTTCCCCGGTCACCGAGAGCTTCCTTCGTGGCGCTGCGTAACCATTCACCGATTCCAGGGGTCGACTGCGTACCACTCGACCTGAACACCCGGCATGCCGGAATAGGAAGGGTGCGGGGTGCTAAGTGGTTTCATCGGGGGTACAAGTCGCCCAAAACCACCCCAATTACCCGTACAAACCCATATCCAGGAACCGCGATTACCACCTGAACAAAGGTCCACTACTCCTCACGAAGGAGTGTTGGGTACAAAGGTTCAGCAGCTGGCATCCGGACTCCACACTCCGGCTCTCTCAACCCCCACACTCTTCCTCCAGGGAGTTTTAGGTGAGAACCGCCCCCACGTCATTATCCGACCTGGACGCCAAGATCATGGAGCATATCGCTGCAGGTGACCGCACCACTTGCATCGCAAACAAGCTCTATCTCAGCCGTCAGGGCGTCGAGTACCACGTCAGCAAGATGATGGAACGCTTCCGGGTGTCCAATCGCACCGCTCTCGTCGCCAGGGCCTACACACTGGGAATCCTGCGGCCCGAGGTCTGGCCACCCAAAGTTCTCCAGGAACGCATCAGCTGATGCCGTTCCCACACAGCTGATCTCGATACGACGCAAAAACCACGACGCGTAACCCGGCCGGAACGGGATTTGCTGTTGCGCGTAACGTTCCGCTCGGCTTTTTGAGTGACCAGGACCCGCCGACACGCCGGCCGCTCGCGCGGCGCGAAGGCGGGTCCTGCGCGCGGTCTCAGGCAGCCGGAAGAAAGACTGGTCAGGAGCCAGTGATGCGATAGAATGATCAAAGGCGAGCATCGCCCTTGAAGTATTCTTCGCATAGGTGATATCGCCTCACCAGGTCACCTCGTGTTTGGGTGACGGTGCGCAGGATGGCCTCGTAGGGCATGTGAGGTAGAACACGCTCATACGGGGGCAAGCCTTGCCATCTTTCGGCGACACCAGCGAACCTGGTGACGATGGAATCGACCACGGAGCCCAGTTCCCCTGGCTGGACGGGCTGGCTCACGTACATCTGCTGTCCGAGCGTGAGCTACAGGTCTTCGCCCTGCTGAGTCACGGCTGTTCCAACCGGGACATCGCCGCGCTGCTCGGGGTCACCGAGCGCACGGTCAAGGCTCATATGGCGCAGATACTCGCGAAGCTCCGCCTTGAGTCCCGGCTGCAGGCCGGGCTGGTCGCCTTCGCGCACGGGCTGCCGGCGGACTCCGACGATCCGGCCCCGGGACAACCGGCCCGCAGACCCGACACGGACGAGGGTTCCTAGGACCTCCGTGCCGCGGGGACGGCCACACCGTCCGTCCCTCCGGCGGCGGTTCAGCCCCTCGCCAGGTCCGGCACCAGCTCCACGAGCTTGTGCCGGAAGGCCGCCGCCAGCAGGTCGTGCCCCTCCTGGTTGAAGTGCAGCGGATCGGTGCGCGGCGGTTCGATGTACAGGTGTGCCGTGTCGGGCCCGGCGAGGCTCGGGCCGTGGACGTAGTGGACGTTCTCGTCGCCGTGCGCGCGCAGCAGGTCGACCGCCTCGCAGGTCTGCCTGCGTACCTCCGTCAGGGACAGGTAACCGTCTCCTTCCAACGGGTCGTGCCACGGCGAGTGGTGGTGGGACGCCATGACCAGCGGGGTCGAGGGGTGTCGCTCCCGGATGATCCGGACCATGCCGACCAGGTTCGGCCGGTAGGTGAAGTCGTTCAGGGCCCGCGCGCCGTAGATGTTCATGCCGACCATGCACGTGATGAGGTCGGCGGGCAGGTCGCGGATCAGGGTCGCGAAGAGCGGCTGCAGGTAGCAACCGGCCCCGATCGCCAACGACGTCAGGTCCAGGCCGAGTTCGGTGGCGACCGCCGCGGTCCAGTTCCGGCTGGGTGACAGCGCCCCGCGGCCCTGCGACTCGGAGGCCCCGTAGTGGACCCAGCGAGGCGCGGTCAGGGTGTCGGGACCCGCCGTGCAGCCGGCCGGCAGCTCCACCCCGTGCAGGATGAACTGGTTCAGGCAGGGCAGCCACAGCTCCACGAGACGGTCGCCGCCGCCCGGCAGTGACTCGACCCGGCAGGTGTGGATCTCCCGGTCGGTCAGCACGGGAAGGCTCGCGACCGGCTTGCCGTCCACGCGCACGTCGACCTGCGCCACCTCGGGCGGACCCGCCATCTCCGGGGCGGGGCGGGCCGCGTAGCGGAAGGCGAACGCGTCGGCGTCGGTACGGAAGGTGACCCGCACCCCCGACGGCATCGCGGCACGCCCGACGCCGCCCTCGGGAAAGAACACGTTTCGCTCCGCGAACGGAACTCGCCAAGGTGCAATTCCACCGTCGGTCTCCTGGAGGGAGACCGCACCGCGATAGGTGAGCACCGGGTCGTCCGCGCGAATTAAGCGCCCTGATCCCAACATCCTTCACCTGTCCAGTTGTTCTGGTTGACCGACGCATCGACACTAACAGCAGTCAATGCGGTCGGGGCCCCGGATTCTTTAGCATATTCCTTAGAAAGCAGTTCCTAGGATGACTGGAGAATGGCACTCGCGAGTTCCCTCACCAATGGAACGCAGCCGTACTGGAGTGACTTTGGACAAGAGAGATACCGCGGACCTGAGCACCCCCGGGCGACGTCCAATGGTGGTGGCGGTCTGTGCCTTCCGTCTGGAGAACGTCCGCCGGCATCTGCGGCACAACCTCGGCCAGTTGAACGGCGACGAGTACGTGGTACTGCTGGACCGGCCGGTGACTCCCGAGGCCGAGAAGGTGGCCGCCCAGGTGAACGAGGCCGGGGGCACCATGCGCGTCCTGGGCTCCACCCGCGGGCTGTCCGCGTCCCGCAACACGGTGCTGCGCGAACACCCCGGGCGGCACGTGCTGTTCGTGGACGACGACGTGCGGCTCGACGCAGGAGCCGTGGCCGCCGTCCGCACCGCCTTCCGTGCCGGGGCACACGTGGTGGGCACGCGGCTGCGGCCACCACGGGAACTCCTGCCGCTGCCCTGGTTCCTCTCCTCGGGGCAGTTCCACCTCGTCGGCTGGCACCGCGACCGCGGCGACATCAAGATCTGGGGCGCCTGCATGGGCGTCGACTCCGACTTCGCGCACCGCCGGGGCCTGACCTTCGACCTCGACCTGAGCCGCACCGGCGGCAACCTGCAGTCCGGCGAGGACACCTCCTTCATCTCGCTGATGAAGGAGGCGGGCGCCCGGGAGTGCCTGCTGCCCGACCACGCGGTCGTCCACGACGTCGACCCCGGCCGGCTCACCCTGCGCTACCTCCTGCGCCGGGCCTACTGGCAGGGGCGCTCGGAGGCACGGCGCCACCAGAGCGTCGTGGGACTCCGCAAGGAGCTGACCCGGCACCGCACCGCACCGGAGTCCCGCTGCACCCCGCTGCTGTTCTGCCTGTACGGGGCGGCCACCGCGGCCGGCGTCGGCCACGGACTCCTGCTGCGCCTGCGCAAGTGAGTCCGCGGCCCCCCGCCGCCCGCCCGGCGGTCCTGGCCCGCTACCGGACGGGCGAGCCGGCCAGGACCCAGGCGTAGGTGGCGGCGGCGCCCTTCTCCAGCGGGACGGAAGCGGTCCAGCCCAGGTCGGCGGCGGCGCGCGAGACGTCCAGGGTGCTGTGCTGGATCTCGCCCGGCCTGCGGGGCGCGAAGCGCGGGCTCAGGTCGCGTCCGGCGACGGCGGCGAGGTGGTCGAGGACCTCCAGCACCGTGCTCCCCCGGCCCGTGCCGATGTTCCACACGCCGGGAGCACGGTGGCGTACCGCGGCGACGAACGCCGCTGCGACGTCCCCGACGTACACGTAGTCGCGGGTCTGCGAACCGTCGCCGAACACCGTGGGCACCTCGCCGTCGCGGGCCAGCCCGCAGTAGATGGCGATGACGCCCGCCTCACCGGCCGGGCTCTGCCTCGGCCCGTACACGTTGCCCAGTCGCAGCACGATGTGCTCGGTCGCGTGCAGCCGGTTGAACAGTCCGATGTACTGCTCCGCGCAGTACTTGGCCGTGCCGTAGGGGGCTCCCGGCGCGGGCAGCGTGTCCTCGGGCGTGGGGACCGGGACCCCTTCCCCGTAGAGCGCCCCGCCGGTGGAGGCGAACACGACCCGCGCGCCGACGGCGCGCGCCGCCTCCAGGACGTTGATCGTGCCCAGTACGTTGACCCGTGCGTCCGCTGCGGGGTCGGCCACCGAGACCCGGACGTCGATCTGGGCCGCAAGATGGCAGATGACCTCGGGGCGGACCGACCGCACGGCCTCGTCGAGCGCGGCGGAATCGGTCACGTCGACGCGGTGGACGGCCACACGCCCGTCCAGCCGTGCCGGGTCGCCGGTGGTCATGTTGTCCAGCACCGTGACCTCGGCCCCTGCGTCCAGGAAGACGTCGACGACGTGCGAGCCGATGAAGCCCGCCCCTCCCGTCACCAGCAGACGTGTTCCGTCTGAGAACTGCGGGAACATGGCCCACCCTTCTTCGCGGCTTCGCCACCACGGCGTCCGGTCGCAGAGATCGTAAGTGGGGACACGTTCGGGAAAACCTCAGACTTCCGGCCCGTGAGACCGGTCCGGCGGCAGCGGCGGGCCGCGCGGGGGACGCGGCACTATGATCGCGTCAGGGCTGCGACGAAGGCGGTTCCGAGTCTTTGGGGAGTGGACAGGTGAGTTCGTACCGCCACGCCGTCGAGCGGGTCGACAGTTCCGATCTCGCCTGCGGTGTCGTGCTCCACTCCGCACCGGGCTACCCGGCCTTTCCCGTCCGGCTGGCGACGGAGATCTTCCTGCGGGCCCGCGCCAGGCTCCCCGGCGACGGCCCGGTCACCCTGTGGGACCCGTGCTGCGGCAGCGGATACCTCCTGACGGTGCTGGGTCTCCTGCACCGTCGTTCGCTGCGGCAGGTGATCGCCTCCGACGTGGATCCCGCCCCGCTGGAACTCGCGGCCAAGAACCTCGCGCTGCTCTCCCCGCACGGGCTGACCGCGCGCGAGCAGGAGCGCCGCGAGCAGAGCGAGCGCTTCGCCAAGCCCGCGTACCTGGAGGCGGCGGCCGCCGCCCGCAGGCTGCGGGACCGGCTGTCGGCGGGCGGCGGCGGACTGCCGGCCGCCGTGCACACCGCGGACGTCTTCGATCCGCGCTCGCTGGCCGCCGCCGTCGCCGGGTCCGCACCCGATGTCGTACTGACCGACCTGCCGTACGGCGAGCGGACGCACTGGGAAGGGTCGGTGCCGGGGCAGCCGGTGACGGGCATGCTGCGTTCGCTCGCGTCGGTGCTGCCCGCGCACGCGGTCATCGCCCTCACCGACCGCAGCCGCAAGATCCCGGTCGCTCCGGTACCCACCCTGGAGCGGCTGAAGGTCGGGACCCGGTCGGCCGTGCTGGTCCGGGCCGGCGACGTGCTGGACTCCGACGTCTGACCTCCGACACCTGACCTCCGACGCCAGACCTCCGGCACCTGAACTCTGACGCCTGAGCAGTGCGTTTTGGCTGGAGTTTTCCCCAGTTCCTCTTCTCTAGAATCGCATCGGCAGTGCCCCCAGTTGCGTTCTTCGGAGGCGGTATGGCAGGAGCCCGAGTTCTCATAGCCGGAAATTTCCATTGGCAGGCGGGGTTCAGCCAGACCGTCGCCGCCTATGTGCAGGCGGCGGCCGAGGCGGACTGCGAGGTCCGGATCAGCGGCCCGCTCTCGCGGATGGACGAGCAGATCCCGCTGCACCTTCCGGTGGAGCAGGACATCCGGTGGGGAACACATCTTGTGCTCATGTTCGAGGCCCGGCAGTTCCTGTCGGACGAGCAGGTCGACCTGGCCTGTTCGTTTCCCAGGGGGAGGCGCCTGATAATCGATTTCGACGGCCACTGGGGCGGCGTCGCCACCGCCGACGACAGCTCCGTCGGCACCCACTCGACCGAGGACTGGCGGCGGCTCTACGCCACGCTCAGTGACCTCGTGCTACAGCCCAAGCTGACCGGCCCCCTGCCGGACGGGGCGGAGTTCTTCCCGTGTTTCGGCATGCCCCAGCTCGTACGGCACCCTCTGGAGCTCGGCTTCGAGCGGGACTACGAGCTGCAGTACATCGGCAGCAACTGGGGGCGCTGGAAGCCGTTCGTCGAGATCGTGGAGGCCGCCAGGGCGGCCCGGTTGCGGCGGATGCGGGTCTGCGGACGGTGGTGGGACGGGAGCACCTGCCCCGGGTTCGAGGACATCACCTCCGCCGAGCCCGAACGGCTGGCCGGGGTCGAGGTCCAGCCGCCGGTGCCGTTCGGACACGTCGTCCCGGAGATGGGGCGGGCCGTGATCACCCCGGTGCTGGTCAGCCCGCTCGTGGCCGACACCGGGTTGCTCACGGCCCGCATGCTCGAAACGCTCGCGTCGGGTTCGCTGCCCGTGCTGCCGCCCGAGACGGAGTTCATGTCCCTGGTGTACGGGGACGACGTCGGAGCCCTGACACTGGGCGCGGACCCCGCCGCGACGCTCGGCCGGCTGACAGGCGACTTCGAGCGCCACGCGAAGGCCGTAGGACTGATCCAGGAACGGGCGCGCGCCCACTACAACTACCCCCGGCTGCTCAGGGAGTTGTTGCGGTTCTTCCGCTGACCCGCTGCCGGACGGCTTCGTAGAGGACCGCGGTCGCGGCGTTCGCCGCGTTCAGGGAACTCGCGGAGCCGGTCATCGGAATGCTGACCGTGTGGTCGCACAGCGCACGCCAGGCGTTGCTGAGCCCGTTCGTCTCGTTGCCGATCAGCAGCAGCGTCGGCTGGGTGAGGTCGAAGTCGAACACGTCGCAGTCACCGTGCTCGTCCGTACCGACCAGGACGATCGGTGTCCCCGCGGCCCGGCGCGCCTCCACCCACTCCATCACCTCGCTCGGTGACGGCACCCGCACGGCGGGCAGGGAGAACATGGAACCGGTGCTCGACCGGACCGACTTCGGGTCGTAGACGTCGGCGGCGTGGCCCGCCACGATCAACCCGTGGGCACCCAGGGCGTCCGCCGAGCGGATGATGGAGCCGATGTTTCCCGGGCTGGTCGGCCGGTCGAACATGACGCCCAGGAAGTCCTCCCGGACCGGGATCCGGTCGAGGTCGTCGGCGGGCATCTCCACCACGGCGATGACCTCGGGCGGGGTCTCGCTCTTCTCGCCCAGCTCCATCAGCAGCCCGGGAGCCATCGCGAGCTGCTCCGTGCGCACCGTGCGCAGGAGCTCGCGCGCCCACTTCGACAGCTCGCGCTGTCCGTCGTAGAGGAGCGTGCGGATGGGCCAGCCGTTCTCCACCGCGAGGGAGATCGGCCGGACCCCGAGAACCAGGAACTCACCGGCGCGCGTGCGCTTGTTGCGGTTGCCGAGCAGGGCCTGCCACTGCTGGAAGCGCGCGTTGCGCGAGTTGACCTGCCGAGCCGCCGACGGCCGCTCTCCACGTGATTTTGCCATTCGCACAAGACTATCTCCTGGGTCCTGACGCCCGCAAAAATCCTGGGACCCGCGGTCAGGCGCTGACCATCGGGAACGCCAGGAACGACGGATAGCGGTACGGCAGGCCCTTGTTGGCCGCGACCGTCGCCAGGATCATGAAGACGATCACCGCGATGCCCCAGCCGATCCCCGCGACCACCAGCACGAGACCGACGATCGGGACGAACGACAGCACCGTGATCGCCACGCTGATGATCAGCGAGGTGAGCGCCATGTTCAGGGCGGCCGTCGCGTGCTGCCGGGTGAAGGGGTCGCGCGCGCCGGAGCGGATGGACAGTCCCACCACCCAGGCCGCGAGCGCCGAGAGGCCGCAGGTCACGAACGCGCCGACGGTGAGCGCGAGCAGCGTGCCAAGGTGCGCCCACATCGCGCTGCTGGTGGAGAACGGCCGCGGGGGCATCCCGAGCCCCTGGTCGTACGGACCACCGGGACCGGGGACGCCGTACGGGTTCTGCTGACCGGGCTGACCGGGCTGGGCGGCGTAACCGGGGTAGCCCGGGAGACCCGGCTGACCCGGCTGACCCGGGTAGCCGTACGGGGACTGCTGTCCCGGCGTGCCGTCCTGCGGGTAGCCGTACGGGCCGCCGGACGACGGGTAGCCGTAGCCGCCGTTCGGGTCCTGGGGCGGTTGCGGGGGCGGAGGTGTCGTCATCGCGGAAGTCGTTCCTCGGGTAGGCCGTTCAGGTCACGCCCATTGTCGGGGTCGTCGCCCCTGCCGCGCAGCGCCCGTACCCCGAGGACCGCGCCCACCACCGCCGGCACGGCCACCAGCAGCGCCCAGTCGGGGACCGCTTCGCCGAGGCCGCCGGCCCAGCGCTCGACGGCGAAGGAGTCGTCGACGTCGAGGATGCCCGGCAGGGCCGTCGCACCGTCAAAGAGGAGGAACAGGACGCCCAGCACGATGAAGAAGAGACCGGAGAGGAGGGAGGTGGTGTGGAGTTCGAAGCGGCCGACGGTGAGCGTGCGGCCACGGAGCCACTTGCGCCTGCCCAGGTCGAAGCGCTCCCAGAGGAGGGCGAGCAGGAACAGCGGGACCGCCATGCCCAGGGCGTAGACGGCCAGGAGCAGGCCGCCGTAGGCCGGACTGCCGCTGACGGCCGCGACGGTGAGGACGCTGCCCAGGATGGGCCCCGCGCAGAAGCCCGCGAGGCCGTAGACCGCGCCGAGCGCGTACACGGAGAGGGCGGTGGTGGGGCGGATGCGGCCGGAGAGTTCCGCCATCTTCTTCGACGCGAAGCCCATGCCCAGGATCTGGGCGACACCGAGCGTGATGATCAACCAGCCGGCGCAGGTGACCAGCAGGTCGCGGTTGCCGTAGAAGAAGCGCCCGGCGTACGAACCCGCGGCCCCCAACGGCACGAGGGTCGTGGCCAGGCCCGCGTAGAAGAGGCAGGTGCGGGCGACGAGGCGGGAGGCCGAGTCGATCGAGTAGGCGAAGAAGGCGGGCAGCAGGAGGGCGCTGCACGGGCTGATCAGGGCGAGGAGACCACCGAGGAAAGCGGCGAAGTAGCCGATGTCGGGGGTCACTTCTGCGCCTCCCGGTTCCCCGGCGCGTCCTGCGTCTCCCGGTTCCCCGGCGCGCCCTGCGCCTCCCCGTTCCCCGGCGCGCCCTGCGCCTCCCCGTTGCCCGGCGCGCCCTGCGTCGGCCGGTTGCCCTGCGCGGCGCCGCTCTTGGCTGCGGCGGCGGCCCTCGCCGCCCTCTCGACGGCCTGCTCGAAGACCTCGTCCGGCTGGGCGCCGGCGATCGGCTCCCCGTTGACCAGGAAGGACGGGGTGGAGGTGGCGCCGAGTCCGTACGCCTCCTCCTGGTCCTTCCTGACGGCGGCGCGGGCCCCGGCGCTGTCGGAGTCGGCCGCGAACCTGGCCAGGTCCTTCACCCCCGCCTCCCGCGCGATCTCCGTCAGCCGGTCCTTCCCGTACCCCTTCGCCTTGGCGTCCTTGGCGTACGCGGCTTGGTGGAAGGGCCAGAAGACGCCCTGCTGCCCGGCGGCCCAGGAGGTGCGGGCGACGGCCTCGGACTCGTCGCCGAAGATCGGGAAGTTGCGCCACTCGATACGCAGGGTGCCGTTGTCGACGTACTTCTTCACCAGCTCGGGCTCGGTGTCGCGGGCGAACTTTCCGCAGTAGCCGCACTTGAAGTCGGCGTACTCGACGAGGACGACGGGCGCGTCCGCCCTCCCCTGCGCGAGGGGATCGCCCTCGGTACGGCGGGCGAGCTTCGCCAGCTCGGGATGTACGCCGTTCTGGGCGCCGGCGGCGGGGGCGGTGGGGCTGGAGGTGTCGAGGGTGGGGGTGACGGTGTTGCGGTCCTCGGGCTTGGTGGCGGAGTAGGAGGCGAGGCCGAGAAGGGCCGCCGCCGTGGCGATCGAGGCGCCGATGAGGACGCCGCGGGCCTTGGATGTCCGGCGGGGGGAGTTCTTGGGGCTGGGCATGGGGGTGCTGTGCTCCTGGCGGTACGGGGTGCGGGGGTACGGGAAGCGGGCGTGGTGGCCGCGCTTCCTAGACGCGCAGGAGTACGGAGAGGTCGACGGGGGTCGGCGGTCCTGCCGGGGGCGGGGCACGACCGGTGGGGCACGCGAGCGCCCGGTCGAGGCCCCAGCCGCCGACGGCGCCACGGCTGTCGAAGAGGGCGGGCACCAGCTCGTACGGGGCGCCGTGCCGGGCGGGGACGGCGGGCTGACCGGCGCCGTCGGAGGGGTGGGAGGGGCGGCAGCCGGGGGTGGGGGTGTCGGCGGTGTGGGGGGTCGCGGCGGCGTTCATGGTCGCGCCTTCGACGCTGTGCGACTCTGCGCTCGTCCCTGCGGTCGCGGCTGCGGTCGCGCCTGCGCCGGCGGTCGCGCCCGCCGTGAACGCGGCGGGGCCGCAGAGCACGCCGAGGACGACGGCGACCACGGCTGCCCAGCGGGTCCAGTGCGCGGATGCGACGACGGACGACACGGGCGGGCCTCTCTGGTCTGGTCTGATCGGCTGGACGGCGGGACCGGGCACCACTCTGCCCGCCACGAGGGTACGGGGACGAACCCGAGGATCGCGGAACGGCGCCGCGCCGAGGGTGTGCCCCACGCGAGAGGGGCGCGCCCACGCAAGGGGCCGCCCCCTTGCCCACCCGTCCCGCCCCCGGGGGGCGGCCCCGCTGCCCAAGGCGGCTGGGGGCCGGCAGTTAGGGGCGCGGGGAACTGCGCGACCAGCCACGACGCACCCGCACAACCCCACAGCCCCCGCCTACCCCTACCCCCCCCCACCCCGCCCCGCCCCGCGGAAACCCGTTCGCCAGGAGTTGGGCGTGGGTGAGATCCTGGACCAGGTATGTCTACTTCCCTCGCCGATCTCCAGGCCACCCTCGCCCAGAGCTCGCTCCGTGACGCCCACCGCCTCGGCCGCCGCCTCGAAGGCGCCCGTCGTATCCGTAAGCCGGAGGCCCGGCAGGCCGTTCTGGACGAGATCGCCGTGGAGGCGGAGAAGTCCGCTGCCAAGGTGGCCGGGCGCGCCTCCCGCGTGCCCGCGATCACGTACCCCGAGAACCTTCCGGTCAGCCAGAAGAAGGACGAGATCGCCGAGGCGATACGCGACCACCAGGTCGTGATCGTCGCGGGCGAGACCGGCTCCGGCAAGACGACCCAGATCCCCAAGATCTGCATGGAGCTGGGGCGCGGGGTGAAGGGGATGATCGGACACACCCAGCCACGCCGGATCGCCGCCCGCACCGTGGCCGACCGCATCGCGGACGAGCTGAACACCCCGCTGGGCGAGGCCGTCGGCTGGAAGGTCCGCTTCACCGACCAGGTGAACCAGGACGCCACCTTCGTCAAGCTCATGACGGACGGCATCCTGCTGGCCGAGATCCAGACCGACCGCGAACTGCGTGCGTACGACACGATCATCATCGACGAGGCCCACGAGCGAAGTCTGAACATCGACTTCCTGCTCGGCTACCTCGCCCAGCTGCTGCCCAGGCGCCCGGACCTGAAGGTCGTCATCACCTCGGCGACCATCGACCCCGAGCGCTTCTCCCGGCACTTCGGCGAGGCCCCCATCGTCGAGGTCAGCGGCCGGACGTACCCGGTGGAGGTCCGTTACCGCCCACTCCTCGAAGAGGAGGGCGACGACTCCGACCGGGACCAGATCACCGCGATCGCCGACGCCGTCGACGAGCTCCAGGGCGAGGGCCCCGGGGACATCCTGGTCTTCCTCTCCGGCGAGCGGGAGATCCGCGACACCGCGGACGCACTGAACAAGCGGAACCTCAGGCTCACCGAGGTGCTCCCCCTCTACGCACGCCTCTCGCACGCCGAGCAGAACCGTGTCTTCCAGCGGCACACCGGCCGCCGCGTCGTCCTGGCCACGAACGTCGCCGAGACCTCGCTGACCGTGCCCGGCATCAAGTACGTGATCGACCCGGGCACCGCCCGCATCTCCCGCTACAGCCACCGCACGAAGGTCCAGCGGTTGCCGATCGAGCGGATCAGCCAGGCCAGCGCGAACCAGCGCAAGGGCCGTTGCGGTCGCACTTCGGACGGCATCTGCATCCGGCTGTACTCCGAGGACGACTTCCTCACCCGCCCGGAGTTCACGGACGCGGAGATCCTGCGCACCAACCTCGCGTCCGTCATCCTCCAGATGACCGCGGCCGGTCTCGGCGAGATCGAGAAGTTCCCGTTCATCGACCCGCCGGACCACCGCAACATCCGGGACGGCGTGCAGCTCCTCCAGGAGCTCGGCGCGCTCGACCCGAACGAGAAGGACCCCAAGAAGCGGCTGACCGAGCAGGGCCGCAAGCTGTCCCAGCTGCCCGTCGACCCGCGGCTGGCCCGGATGGTCCTTGAGGCCGACAAGAACGGTTGCGTACGGGAAGTGATGGTGATCGCTTCCGCGCTCTCCATCCAGGACCCGCGCGAACGCCCGGTCGAGAAGCAGCAGCAGGCGGACCAGAACCACGCCAGGTTCAAGGACGAGACGTCCGACTTCCTGTCGTTCCTGAACATGTGGCGCTACATCCGCGAGCAGCAGAAGGAGCGGGGCTCCTCGTCCTTCCGCCGGATGTGCAAGCAGGAGTACCTGAACTTCCTGCGGATCAGGGAGTGGCAGGACATCTACGCCCAGCTGCGCTCCGTGGCGAAGCAGCTGGGGATCCACCTCAACGACGAGGACGCGCCGGAGACGGCCGTGCACACCTCCCTCCTCGCGGGCCTGCTCTCCCACATCGGGCTCAAGGACACCGACAAGAACGAGTACCTGGGCGCACGGAACGCCAAGTTCGCGATCTTCCCCGGCTCCGCCCTGTTCAAGAAGCAGCCGCGCTTCATCATGTCCGCCGAGCTCGTCGAGACCTCCCGGCTGTGGGCGCGCGTCAACGCCAAGGTCGAGCCGGAGTGGATCGAGCCGCTCGCCCAGCACCTGGTCAAGCGCACGTACAGCGAGCCGCACTGGGAGAAGGACCAGGCGGCGGTGATGGCGTACGAGCGGGTCACGCTGTACGGCGTACCGATCGTCGCCCAGCGCAAGGTCAACTACGGGCGGATCGACGCCGAGGTCTCCCGCGACCTCTTCATCCGTAACGCACTCGTCGAGGGCGACTGGCGCACGCACCACAAGTTCTTCGCGGACAACCGCAAGCTCCTCACCGAGGTCGAGGAGCTGGAGCACCGGGCCCGCCGCCGCGACATCCTGGTCGACGACGAGACGCTCTTCGACTTCTACGACCGGCGGATCCCCGAACACGTCGTCTCCGGCGCCCACTTCGACTCGTGGTGGAAGCACAAGAAGCGCGAGGAGCCCGAACTCCTCGACTTCGAGCGCGAGATGCTCATCAACGAGAAGGCCGCGGGGGTGACCAAGGACGACTATCCGGACTCCTGGCGGCAGGGACAGCTGAAGTTCCGGGTGACGTACCAGTTCGAGCCGGGCGCGGACGCGGACGGCGTGACCGTGCACATCCCGCTCCAGGTGCTCAACCAGGTCACCGACGAGGGCTTCGACTGGCAGATCCCCGGGCTGCGCGAGGAGGTGGTGACGGAGCTGATCCGCTCGCTGCCGAAGCCGGTCCGCCGGCATTACGTTCCGGCGCCGAACTACGCGTCCCGCTTCCTGGACCGCGCGGTTCCGTTGCAGGAGCCGATCCACTTCACGCTCGCACGCGAGCTCCAGAAGATGGTCGGGGTGCCCGTCTCCCCCGCCGACTTCGACCTCTCGCGCATCCCGGAGCACCTGCGCATCACGTTCCGGATCGTCGACGAGCGGCGCAAGAAGCTCGCCGAGGACAAGGACCTGGAGGCGCTGCGGCTGCGGCTGCGCCCCAAGGCGCGCCAGGCGCTCTCCAAGGCCGCGGCGGCGACCGCCGAGCGCTCCGGCGGCGAGACCATCGAGCGCACCGGCCTCACCGACTGGACCATCGGCGCGCTGACCAAGGTCTTCGAGACCAAGCGCGCCGGGCAGCCGGTGAAGGCGTATCCGGCGCTGGTCGACGCGGGCACGTCCGTCTCCGTACGGCTCTTCGACACCGAGGCCGAGCAGCGGCAGGCCATGTGGGCCGGCACCCGCCGCCTGATCCTGCTCAACATCCCGGTCAATCCGGCGAAGTTCGCCTCGGACAAGCTCACCAACCAGCAGAAGCTGGCCCTCTCCAGCAATCCGCACGGCTCCGTCCAGGCGCTCTTCGAGGACTGCGCGACGGCCGCCACCGACAAGCTGATCGCCGACCACGGCGGCCCGGCCTGGGACGAGGAGTCGTTCCGCAAGCTGTACGACAAGGTGCGCGCCGACCTGGTGGACGCGACGGTGAGGACCGTGGGCCAGGTCCAGCAGGTGCTGGCCGCCTGGCAGGCCTGCGAGCGCCGGCTGAAGTCGACGAAGAGCCCGGTACTGCTGCCCAACCTCACGGACGTGCGCAAGCAGCTCGACGTGCTGATGCCGGCGGGCTTCGTCACGAGGACCGGGCTGCGCAGGCTGGGCGACCTGATGCGCTACCTGGTCGCCGCCGACCGGCGCCTCCAGCAGATGCCGACCGGCGCCCAGCGCGACACCGCGCGCATGGAGAAGGTCCACGAGATGCAGGACGAGTACGCCTGGCTGCTGGAGCAGTTGCCGCAGGGCAGGCCCGTGCCGCAGGAGGTGCGGGACATCCGCTGGATGATCGAGGAGCTGCGGGTCAGCTACTTCGCACACGCGCTGGGCACGGCCTACCCGGTCTCCGACAAGCGGATCGTGAAGGCGATCGACGCTGCCGCCCCGTAGCCGGGCGCCCCTCCCCTTCGAGTTCGACTGCACCCTCTGACCTGCTGTACAGTCTGTCTCGCAGCAACACGCGGCACGCAGAACGCCGGCGTGGAGCTGCGAAGCAAGGTCCTGTGGAGCAGTTTGGAGTGCTCGCCACCCTGTCAAGGTGGAGGCCGCGGGTTCAAATCCCGTCAGGACCGCAGCAAATCGAGGCCCGCATCCCACGGATGCGGGCCTCGGTGTTTTCTGCGTTCTCTGCGTTCTCTGCGTTCTCTGCGTTCTCTGCGTTCTCTGCGTTCTCTGCGTTCTCTGCGTTCTCTGCGTTCTCTGCGTTCTCTGCGTTTACTGCGGTTCCGCGTTCCGTCTTGACGACGTCAACTGCCGCCGGTAACCCAAGGAGCAGGGGTCCGCACTCCGGAGGTGACGCGTGGCGGCAGCCGTGGCGAAACACGAGACGCGGGCACTGCTGCGTGCCCACCTGGCGGCCGCGACGGGCTACCGGCACCGCACCAGGCACTGCCCGATCTGCCACCGGCTCCTGCTGCTCGCCCTGCAGCCCGAGAGGACCCCGCAAGGGCCCCCGCAGAGGCTCCTGGAGGACCCGCGGGGCAGGACCGAGGTCCGGCGCGCCGAGGGCCGCACCGACGCCGCTGCCGGACCCCCACCGGCTCGGGACGAAAGTCCCCCTGATCCGTGACCATTGCCTCGCGCGCCGCCCCTCCCCCGGGTGGCAAGCTCGTACTTGGCAAGAGTCATGAGCTGTGACGGGTGTCACCGGACCAGTATGCGGGACGGGCTTTTTTACACCCTCCCTACAACGGGCCAATTTAATATGTGCAATTGCACCGACCCGCGCCGGCGCTCCACGGCACCCTGGGCCCTCCCCCTCAGCACCCCAGGTCAGAGCCGTGCCGGGCTCCACCGGACCGCCCCGGACACAAAAAAGATCGCGCCGGACTCGGCGGAGTCCGGCGCGATCGAACGACTCGGCTCCCGTTGGGGCGGGGGCCTGTCGAGTGGAGCTATGGGTGAAGCCAACGGCGGGCACGCACCGAATTGGGGGATCCGGTAGGCAATGCCCTGCACTGCGGGGTGTAGCCGTTACTGCGGGTAAAGCGGTGAAGCGGTAATGCGAGGTAATACGAAGCGTCAGGCCTCGCTGCGCTGCTGCGGAATGCCCGCAAGCAGTGCGCGGACCTCGGCCTCGCGGTAACGCCTGTGCCCACCCAGCGTGCGGATGGACGTGAGCTTGCCTGCCTTGGCCCAGCGGGTCACCGTCTTCGGGTCCACGCGGAACATCGTGGCGACCTCAGCCGGGGTCAGCAGCGGCTCGGCGTCAGGGGTGCGAGCGGTCATGAGCGGCCTCCTCGGGAGAACCGAACCTTCACGGTTCTTTCCTCTAAATTCTGCACCTTGACCCGCGTTGCCCGAAATGGCGGACGCGGGCCGAGTCGGTTATAGGACGAACGGCTTGTCCTCGGCACTACAACTACACCATCCGTCCAGCCGTGTGGGCCAAACCGACGGAATTGCCCTCTGAGGTGTTCATCAGCGACGGAAGCCGATGGACCATGCCATAGCGGACAGTCACGTCACAGTGACGATCAGTCACAGAGCGATCAGGAGTCATCAGACCCCCCATAGCGTGCAATACCGAGCATTCCGCCCCTAGTTGGACGGAAGGAGCCCTCCCCGGACTCCTTGTCCTATTTTGACACGAGGGCGGGGGATGAGCGCAAGGGGCGATTAAGTGCTGTCCGTCACGCTTGCCGCAAAAGCCCGGATCAGGACGTAGGTCCCGAGCACCTGTTCCCCACCTGTCACACGCACCACATCACGCTCCGGTTCAGTTCCTGCTCAGATTTCGCTCAAATCGTGTGCGGAGTCCGACATCCGGCTCAATTGGCGAACTGCCGGTCCCGGACCACCCGCCAGCGCTCCGCCAGCCTTTCGTACGCCCTGGCCGCCCGTTCCCCGTCGCCGGCCCGCAGCGCGGCGATGCCCTCGGCCACGTCCGCCGCCGACCTGTCCCCGGCCAGATGCGTCTCGTCCAGTACGTACGCGAGCCCGCCGTAGTCCAGTTCGACGAGCGAGCGGGGGTGGAACTCCTCCAGCCAGCGCCCCACGTCCACCAGGCCGGTCACCAGCGGGCCCTCCTCCCCCTCCCCGACCTGTTCGCGCAGCGTGCGCAGGCCGCGGGCGACCCGGCGCCTGGCCTGCACCATCGGCGTCCGGTACCGCAGCACCGCCGCCTCGTCCCCCGAGGCCTTCACGTACTCGCGCTCCTCGTCCCCGAACAGCACGAACCACCGCACCGGCACGTGCCAGACCGAGGTTCTGATCCACGGCCTGGCGTCCGGGTTCCGCTCCCGCCAGCGCTGGTGGTCGGCGTGCGCCTGCCGTCGCAGGAGGGGCGGCAGCACGGCGTCCAGCAGCGACTGCGGATACTGCGCGGCCAGCTCCTCCAGGGCCAGCCAGCCGCGCAGCCTGGTCCGCCACGGGCACACCACCACGACCTCGTCGAGCTCGGCCACGTAGGCGTCACCGCTCTCGTGCACCGGCACCGCGACGGGCGGGGTGGGCAGCAAATCGGCGAGCGAGCACCTGAGTTCGTCCTGCGGGCCCGGGAGCGTCCCGCGGCGGGCGTAGCGCGCCCAGTGGGTCCTTTCCGGTTCGGGGAAGGCCGCCAGCGGTTCGTACACCCGCAGGGCCGACACGTACGGGACGATCACCGATGACGCCAGTGGCACGCCAGCTCCTCAACCTCGACCGGAACCAAATCGTCCCACGGGGGGTACCCCGGAAGGGGGTGATCCCGGCCTCCGGCCCCTCACGGGGGCCACCCAGGCCCTACTCTCATGCCCATCGGCCCTCTCCACCCGCAAGAGGGCTTCCCCGTCTCGTACTTGGGAGTCACCACAGTGACCGCATCTTCCGACGGCGTCCTGCACACCCTGTTCCGCTCGGAGCGGGGAGGGCACGAGCAGGTCGTGCTCTGCCAGGACCGCGCCTCCGGCCTCAAGGCCGTCATCGCCCTGCACAACACCGACCTCGGGCCCGGCCTCGGCGGCACCCGCTTCTTCCCGTACGAGAGCGAGGAGGCCGCCCTGGAGGACGCCCTCAACCTCTCGCGCGGAATGAGCTACAAGAACGCCATGGCCGGCCTCGACCACGGCGGCGGCAAGGCCGTGATCATCGGCGACCCCGAGCAGATCAAGACGGAGGAGCTGCTCCTCGCCTACGGCCGCTTCGTGGCCTCGCTCGGCGGCCGGTACGTGACCGCCTGCGACGTCGGTACGTACGTGGCGGACATGGACGTCGTGGCCCGCGAGTGCCGGTGGACGACGGGCCGCTCCCCCGAGAACGGCGGCGCGGGCGACTCCTCGGTGCTCACCGCGTTCGGTGTCTTCCAGGGGATGCGCGCCTCCGCGCAGCACCTCTGGGGCGACCCGACACTGCGCGGCCGCAGGGTCGGTGTGGCCGGTGTCGGCAAGGTCGGGCACCACCTGGTGGAGCACCTGCTCTCCGACGGCGCGGAGGTCGTCGTCACGGACGTACGGGAGGACTCGGTGCGCCGCGTCACGGACCGCCACCCCGCCGTCACGGTCGCCGCCGACACCGAGGCGCTGATCCGGGTGCCCGGCCTGGACATCTACGCCCCCTGCGCGCTGGGCGGCGCCCTGAACGACACCAGCGTGCCGGTGCTGACCGCGGCCGTGGTGTGCGGGGCGGCCAACAACCAGCTCGCCCACCCCGGCGTCGAGAAGGACCTCGCCGACCGCGGGATCCTCTACGCGCCGGACTACGTGGTGAACGCGGGCGGTGTCATCCAGGTCGCCGACGAGCTGCAGGGCTTCGACTTCGACCGGTGCAGGAGGCAGGCCGCGAAGATCTTCGACACCACACTTGAGATCTTCACTCGTGCAAAGGAGGACGGGGTTCCGCCGGCCGCCGCGGCCGACCGGATCGCCGAGCGGCGGATGGCCGAGGCACGCGCACGGCGCTGACCCGCCCGACCGGCCCGCCAGGGGAGACATGGCTCACCCCCCTCGGCGGGTCGCCGTTGCGGAAGGGGCTAAAATCGCGGTTGACCAGCGGGGACGGGACGTCTCGCCGGTCGAGGTGCGCGGCGTCTCCTGCGGGCGGCGTACCGTATGGCCAAAGAAGCAGGTACCGTTGAAGTCCTGCGGACCGGTCTCTCCACGGAGAGCCCGTTCCCAACCATGAACGCGTGTCAAGACTCTGGGGCCGTCGAGCCCCGTCACCGAGGGGGTCGAGCCATGGGGCGCGGCCGGGCAAAGGCCAAGCAGACGAAGGTCGCCCGCCAGCTGAAGTACAGCAGCGGCGGGACCGACCTGTCGCGTCTGGCCAATGAGCTGGGCGCTTCGACTTCGCAACAGCCGCCGAATGGCGAGCCGTTCGAGGACGATGACGAGGAAGACGACCCGTACGCACAGTACGCGTCGCAGTACAACGACGAGGACGAGGACGATGAGTCCGGCCCTTCGTCGCAGCGCCGCGGCGCTTGACGTTCCAGTTCTGGCCGCTTTTTCACCGGCCGTCACCGCTCTGGCGTGCGTACACCTCGAAAATATTCATAAGGTTTGAGCAGTTCCACAGGACCCGGTCCGAGGCTTTCGCCCCGGACCGGGTTCTGTGCGTCCCGACCCGCCCTACTTCGCGTAGTCACCGCTCAGCGCGGCGCCCTCGCGGTGCTCGCCGCGCGCGACGATCTCGCCGGCCACCCAGGAGTCGACATCCCGGTCCGCCAGCGTGGCCAGGGCCACGTCGACCGACTCCTGGGGGACGACGGCGATCATGCCGACGCCCATGTTGAGGGTCTTCTCCAGTTCGAGGCGCTCGACCTGGCCGACCCGGCCGACGACGTCGAACACGGCGCCGGGGGCCCAGGTCGAGCGGTCCACGGTGGCGTGCAGGTGGTCGGGGACCACCCGGGCCAGGTTGTTGGCCAGGCCGCCGCCGGTGATGTGGCTGAACGCGTGGACCTCGGCGGTACGGGTGAGGGCCAGACAGTCCAGCGAGTAGATCTTGGTCGGCTCCAGCAGCTCCTCGCCGAGCGTGCGGCCGAACTCGGCCACCTCCCGGTCCAGGGCCCAGCCGGCGCGGTCGAAGACGACGTGCCGGACGAGTGAGTACCCGTTCGAGTGAAGACCGGAGGAGGCCATCGCGATCACCGCGTCGCCCTCCCTGATCCGGTCGGCGCCGAGCAGCCGGTCGTACTCCACCACTCCGGTGCCGGCGCCCGCCACGTCGAAGTCGTCGGGGCCGAGCAGGCCCGGGTGCTCGGCCGTCTCGCCGCCGACCAGCGCGCAGCCCGCCAGGACACAGCCTTCGGCGATGCCCTTCACGATGGCCGCGACACGCTCGGGGTGCACCTTGCCGACACAGATGTAGTCGGTCATGAACAGCGGTTCGGCGCCGCAGACGACGAGGTCGTCGACGACCATGCCGACGAGGTCGTGCCCGATCGTGTCGTACACGCCCATGCGGCGGGCGAGGTCGACCTTCGTACCGACGCCGTCGGTCGCGGACGCCAGCAGCGGACGCTCGTACCGCTTCAGGGCGGAGGCGTCGAAGAGACCGGCGAAACCGCCGAGGCCACCGAGGACCTCGGGGCGCTTCGTCTTCTTCACCCACTCCTTCATCAGCTCTACGGCGCGGTCGCCGGCTTCGATGTCGACGCCCGCTGACGCGTAGCTGGCACCGGTGGTCTCAGACTTCTCAGACATGGGGAGGTGAGAACTTTCGTGTCGCTTGGGAACAGAGGGGGCCGGCAGGTTCCCGCGGGCTCGCTACGGCCGCCGGAGCGCTTCGGCGGCAGCGGTGTTCGCCGGCCCTGCCGCGAGCTCGGTCTCCAGGAGCTGCTTGCCGAGGAGCTCCGGGTCGGGGAGTTCCATGGGGTACACGCCGTCGAAGCAGGCGCGGCAGAGGTTCGGCTTGTCGATCGTGGTCGACTCGATCATGCCGTCGATGGAGATGTAGGCGAGCGAGTCGGCCCCCAGCGAAGTGCCGATCTCTTCGATGGTCATCCCGTTGGCGATCAGCTCCGCGCGGGTCGCGAAGTCGATGCCGAAGAAGCAGGGCCACTTCACGGGGGGCGAGGAGATCCTGATGTGGATCTCCGCCGCACCCGCCTCGCGGAGCATCTTGACCAGTGCGCGCTGGGTGTTTCCGCGGACGATCGAGTCGTCCACGACCACCAGGCGCTTGCCCTTGATGACTTCCTTGAGCGGGTTGAGCTTCAGACGGATGCCGAGCTGGCGGATCGTCTGGGACGGCTGGATGAAGGTCCGGCCGACGTAGGCGTTCTTGACGAGGCCCGAGCCGTACGGAATTCCGCTGGCCTCGGCGTACCCGATCGCGGCGGGGGTGCCGGACTCGGGCGTCGCTATGACGAGATCGGCCTCGGCAGGAGCTTCCTTGGCCAGCTTTCGGCCCATCTCCACCCGGCTGAGATAGACGTTGCGGCCCGCGATGTCGGTGTCGGGGCGCGCGAGATAGACGTACTCGAAGACACAGCCCTTGGGCTTCGCTTCTGCGAATCGAGAGGTACGGAGCCCGTTCTCGTCGATCGCGAGCATCTCGCCGGGCTCGACCTCGCGGACGTAGGCCGCACCGCAGATGTCGAGGGCGGCGGACTCGGAGGCCACCACCCAGCCGCGCTCCAGCCGGCCGAGGACCAGCGGGCGGATGCCCTGCGGGTCGCGCGCCGCGTACAGGGTGCCCTCGTCCATGAAGACGAGGGAGAAGGCGCCCATCACCTTAGGGAGCACCTTTGCGGCGGCCTCCTCAATGGTCAGGGGCTTGCCGTCGTCGTCGGTCTGGCCCGCGAGGAGGGCCGTGACCAGGTCGGTGTCGTTGGTGGCCGCCACCTGGGTGGCGCGGCCGTTCTCCTTGGGGAGATCGGCGACCAGCTCGGCGAGCTGCGCCGTGTTGACCAGGTTTCCGTTGTGGCCGAGGGCGATCGAGCCGTGCGCGGTGGCACGGAACGTCGGCTGCGCGTTCTCCCACACCGAGGCTCCGGTGGTGGAGTAGCGCGCGTGGCCGACCGCGATATGACCCTGGAGGGAAGAGAGGGAGGTTTCGTCGAAGACTTGCGAGACCAGGCCCATGTCCTTGAAGACGAGGATCTGGGACCCGTTGCTTACCGCGATTCCCGCGGACTCTTGTCCACGGTGTTGCAGTGCATACAGTCCGAAATAGGTGAGCTTGGCGACCTCTTCGCCGGGAGCCCAGACACCGAAGACGCCGCAAGCGTCCTGGGGGCCTTTCTCACCGGGGAGCAGGTCGTGGTTGAGTCGTCCATCACCACGAGGCACGCCACCGAGTGTAGGCGAGATCGACCACTGGTCCGAATTGGGGATACGAACAGGCCCTGGCCCGGGGTGAAACGGTCCTGCAGATGCCCAGGTCAGAGCTCTGTGAGGCCCTGACGATCAACGCCGGACGGCACCTGCGGCGAGGTCGCCGGAGACGGTGATCCGAGGGTCCTGTGTGTGTTCGTACGAACGGGTGACGCGGGGGACGCGTGGGGTGGGTGGGCGGTCACGGACGCGCTCGCCGCAGGCGCCCCCGGCGCGTGCGGCACGGACCGGCGCGGCAGGGCTCGCCCGTGCGGCACGGACCGGCGCGGCTGTGCTCGCCCGTGCGCGGGGGCTGGCGCGGCAGTGCTCGCCCGCGCGCGGGGGGCCGGCGCGGCAGTGCTCGCCGCAGGCGCCCTGGTCCCGTCCCGTGTGGGCGGGGTGGCGCGGCAGCGCTCGCCGCATGCGCCCTGATCCCGTCCCGTGTGGGCGGGGCGGCGCGGCAGCGCTCGCCGCAGGCGCCCCCGCCCCGTCCCGTGCACGGGCCGCCGCGGGCAGCGCTTGCCGCAGGCGCCCCGGTCCCGTCGCCCAACGGATGCTTCCACCGCGGGTTTCCCCGTCTGGCGCCGCGTCCGCCCACGGATGCCGCCCGCCGCGAGCAGCGCTTGCCGCAGGCGCCCCGGTCCCGTTGACCAACGGATGCTTCCGCCGCGGGCTTCCCCGTCTGGCGCCGCGGCCATCAACGGATGCCCCCGCCGCGGCAGCGCTTGCCGCAGGCGCCCCGGTTCCGTCCACCAACGGATGCTCCCACCGCGGGCTCCCCCGTCCAGCGCCGCATCCGCCAACGGATGCCCCCGCCGCGGGCTCCCCCGTCCAGTGCCGCGTCCGCCAACGGATGCCGCCCGCCGCGGGCTCCCGCGTCCACCGCCGCGTCCACCATCCGGGACGATCGTTGACAGTCGTGCGGGCCCTCGGCCAGAGTTCCGGCCCATGCAGCCCTCCGGCGACCTCTCGGTCCCGCTCGTTGCGCGTCGGCACGTCGACCTGGTCCGTGTCGCCAGCGCCATCTGTCGCTGCGCGTAGTCACTCCGCCGCACCTCTTCCCTCGGCCTCGCCGTGCCCTCCCCTGCCCTCTTCATCCATGGGTGGGGAGGTTCCGGCCGCCTTGTCCCGCCTTGCCTGGAGAAGCCGTGACTTCGCGTTCCCCCCTGTCCCGCCGTACCTTCGCCGGAGCCGTCGCCGCCGCGACCGCGGCCGGTGCCGGTGTCGGCCTCACCTCCGCGCCCGCCGAGGCACGCGCCCCCGAGGAGCGCCCGTTCCGCTCCGCCCGCGGCAAGCACTCGAAGCGGCCCAACATCCTGTTCATCCTGGGCGACGACCTGGGCTGGGCCGACCTGTCCTCCTACGGCTCGCCCCACATCCGTACGCCCCACCTGGACCGGCTTGCCGCCCAGGGCGTGCGCTTCACGGACGCGTACTCCGGTTCCGCGACCTGCTCCCCCACCCGCTTCAGCCTCTACACCGGCCGTTTCCCCGGCCGTACGAAGGGCGGGCTCGCCGAGCCGATAGCCGACAAGGGTGTCGGGCTCGAACCCACCCATCCCACGCTCGCCTCCCTGCTCGGCGGCGCCGGGTACTCCACCGCGTTGATCGGCAAGTGGCACTGCGGGTTCCTGCCCGACTACAGCCCCACCCGGTCCGGCTGGGACGAGTTCTTCGGGAACTTCGGCGGCGCGCTGGAGTACTACTCGAAGCTCGGCGGCGGCGGCGAGTACGACCTCTACGAGGGGGACGCCGAGTACAAGGACCTGCGGTACTACACCCGGATCCTCACCGAGCGGGCGAGCGAGTTCGTCCGGCGCGACCACGAGGAGCGGCCCTGGCTGCTCAACCTGAACTTCACCACCCCGCACTGGCCGTGGATCGCCGAGGGCGACAAGGAGGCGAGCGCCGAGGTCGTACGGCGGATCAAGGCGGGTGACCCGCGCGCGCTGTGGCACCAGGACGGCGGCTCGGTCGAGAAGTACACGGAGATGGTCGAGGACCTGGACCGCTCGGTCGGCGAAGTGCTGAAGGCGCTGAAGAGGTCGGGGCAGGAGGAGGACACCCTCGTCTTCTTCGCCAGCGACAACGGTGGCGAGCGCTTCTCCTACAACTGGCCGCTGTCCGGCAACAAGAGCTCGCTCCAGGAGGGCGGCATCCGGGTGCCGACGCTGCTGCGCTGGCCGGCCAGGATCGACGCCCGGCAGGTCAGCCACGTCCCGGTGTTCACCCCCGACTGGACGGCGACGCTCCTGGAACTGGCGGGGGCCAGGCCGGACCGGGCGTACCCGCTGGACGGCACCTCGCTCGCCGGGTACCTGCTGCGCGGCGAGAGGCTGCCGGAGCGTGACCTGTTCTGGCGGGTACGGGGCGAGCGGGCGCTGCGCCGCGGGGAGTGGAAGTACTACCGGGGCAAGGCGGGCCGGGACCAGCTCTTCCGGCTGACGGCGGACGCACGGGAACAGGCGGACCTGGCGGCGGCCGAGCCCGGCCGTCTCGCGGCACTGCGGGGGGCGTGGGAGAAGACGGACGCGGGGCTGCTGCCGTACCCGGCGGGGGCGTGAGGGCGTACGGCTCTTAAAGGGGGCTTAAGCAGGCCCTAAAGCGTTCTGGGAGTGGGGTGTTGGGGGCGTCGCGCCGTCTAGCGTGTGGCGCGGTCCCCCCACTCCCTGCCGCGAAGGATCCCCCCTCCCCATGAGCACCCGCTCCCGCTCCCATTCCCTTTCCCGTTCCAGCTCCCGCTCCCATTCCCTTTCCCGTTCCAGCTCCCGTTCCCTTTCCCGTACGACACGTTCTTCGGTTCGGCTCTCCGCGCTCGCCTGCGGGGTCGTCCTGGCGGCGGTGGCCGCACCGGCCCACGCGGCGGGCGGAGTTGGAGGCGCCGAGGGGGCCACTCCCGATGCCGAGCGCACCGTGCAGGTCGTGATGGTCAACTTCCAGGACAGCACGCTCGCTGACACCGCGAAGCTCAAGTCACAGCTGGAGAGCACCTATTACGGCACTTCCGGGTCCCTGACCTCGTACTACAACGAGATAACCAGGGGGAGGACGACCTTCGGGCCGCGCGACGCGGGAGAGAAGGTCCTCGGGCCCTTCACGCTGCCGATGTCGGCGGCGGGCTGCGACACCGCCAAGATGGCGGAGCAGACGTACCGGGCGCTGGCCGCGGACGGGATCGCCGAGGACTCGTTCGACCATGTCTCGATCGTCTTCCCCAACGCCAAGGCGGACTGCGGCTTCGGCGGGCTCGGCTCGGTGGGCGGGCCCAAGACGTGGATGCCGGCCGAGCACTTCTCGATCGACGCGCTGATCCATGAGTTCGGGCACAACCTGGGGTACCACCACCACATGCGGCTGCGCTGCCCCGAGGGGGACCTGGGGGCGGGTTGCAAGGAGGACGCGCAGGAGTCCACGAGCCACAAGTCCGTGATGGGCGGCGGGGGTTCGGCGGCCGGGCTGACCGCCCCCGAGCTGATCCACAACGACTGGCTGACGGCCGGGGAGCTCGCGCGGGTCGACAGGTCGGGCACGTACACGCTGCGCCCGCTGGCCGGGAAGGGCGGCGGGGTGCGGGCGCTGAGCATCCCGCTGGGCGAGGACAGGCTGGTGGTCGAGTTCCGGACGCGGTCCGGCTCGCTGGACAAGGGGGTACGGGGCGTCCACGCGTACAAGGTCACCGGGGACGACTACACGAAGTCGGCGTTCATCGACCCCACGCCGGGGGCGGGCGAGGCGCCGGACGCGGACGCGCTGAAGCCCGGCGCCGAACTCAGGGACACCGCGCGGAAGGTGAGCGTGAAGGTGATCTCGACGGGCACCGGCTCGGCGAAGGTGGCGGTCAGCCTCGACGGGGTTCCGGCGCCGGCGGAGGTCATTGGTGCCGACACCGGTACTGGCACGGACACCGGCACCGGGACCGGGACCGGCACCGCGCCGCAGACGGGCGGGACGCCGCCGGCCGTGCAGGACGCCGGGGCGTCGGCGGACGCGGGCCGCTCCGCGCAGGACGGTTCGACGCCGACCGCAGGCACGGCGTCCGACGACGCCGGGCCTGCCGGCTCCGGAGCCGGGTCCGCCCAGCAGTCGGGCGACCGCCTCGCCACGACCGGTGGCGACTCCTCCACGCTCCCGCTGGCCGTCGGCGGCGCCGCGTTCCTCGCGCTCGGCGCACTGGCCCTGCTCAAGCTGCGCCGCCGCAGGGGCTGACGGGTGAGGCTGCGCCGCCGCGCGGGCTGACGGACGCCCTGCTGCGTGGCGGCGGAGCTCACGGGCCCGGCCCCTCGCCGCAGGGGCTGACAGTCCAGCTGCGCCGCCGCGCGGGCTGACGGACGCCCTGCTGCGTGGCGGCGGAGCTCACGGGCCCGGCGCCTCGTCGCAGGGGCTGACGGTCCAGCTGCGCCGCCGCGCGGGCTGACGGACGCCCCGTTGCGCGGTGGCGGAGCTGACGGAGTTGAGTGGCGGCGGAGCTGACGGGCCCGGTGCGCGGCGTAGCAGCCGGCACCGGCACACGGGACCCTCACCGGCGCGCCGGTGCCGAGCTGCGCCACCGCGCAGCCGACTGGCGCCCGGTGAGCGGCGTCGG
The DNA here is from genome assembly GCF_044757485.1 of Streptomyces sp. NPDC091272. NCBI lineage: Bacteria > Bacillati > Actinomycetota > Actinomycetes > Kitasatosporales > Streptomycetaceae > Streptomyces > Streptomyces sp. NPDC091272. Next base: position 731,278 of record NZ_JBIVVC010000003.1, on the reverse strand, counting down.
CAGTTCCCGCCCTAGCCTGCCGCCTTTGCCTCAAGGCCCGTGCCCGCGCTGCCGGTGAGGGACAGGGAGCGGCCGTCGACCGTGTAGGTCACCTTGCCCTCCAGCACCTTCAGCATCTGCTTCTCCACCGCACCGGCCTCTCCCGCGCACATCATGCGGGTGGTGGCGATGCGCCCGAACTCCAGCGCCCCCGGGCTCTGCTTCGCCTTGCCGTTCAGGGAGTTGCAGCCGGTGCGGCCCTGTACCGAACCGTCCTTGCCGAAGGTCAGGTAGGCCTTTCCCGCCACGTCCTTCGGCACGGACCGCGCGCTGCCGTCCTCGCCGGGCTTCATGGTCTTGCGGACGGTGAAGGAGTCCACGGCCCACCGGGTCCCGGCGAGCGGAGCGTCCGGCTCCACCGGCTTCGAGGTGAGCGCGACCGTGTCGCCCTTCGCGGTGGTCAGCGTGAGCCGGCTGTCGTCGAGCTCCGCCTTCAGCCGTTCCTTGAACGCCTTGCGCAGCGAGAGCTCGAAGTCCTGGGCGTCGCAGGCCATCTGGGTGGACAGCAGTTTGTCCAGCTCCACCGCGCTGCCGTTGACCGTCGCCCGGCCGGAGAAGGAGTTGCAGCCGTAGTTGCCCTTGACCGCGCCCTTGTCGTCGATCTCGACGAAGGTGTCCTTGGGCGCCGCGGCCTTCTTCCCGCCCACGGTCGAGCTCTCCACCGTCCACCGCACCCCGGTCAGCGGCAGGTCCGTCTGCACGGCGCCCCCGTCACCCTTTCTGTCACCGCCCGCACCCGCGCCCGTGGTCTCCGTACCGCACGCGGACACGGCGAGCAGCGCTGCCGCGGTGAGAGGCACACCCAGCGTCTTCAGCGTCTTGTGCTTCGGCTTCGTCTGCATGCCGGTGTGACGGAACAGGTGGGACTACCGGTTCCACTTACTCCTGCCGACGCCCCCCTCTCACCCCATGATCGGCAGCACGCCCACCAGATCGGCACGCTCTCCACTGGCCCTGACCTGGGCTTCTTCGATGGCGTCCGCCCATTGTGTACGTCCTGTGGCAAGCCGGATCCAGGTCAGCGGGTCGGTCTCCACGACGTTCGGCGGGGTGCCTCGGGTGTGCCGGGGGCCCTCGACGCACTGCACGACCGCGTACGGCGGGATCCGTACCTCCGTGGAGGCTCCGGGCGCCTTCACGGCGAGGGCGTCCGCGAGCAGCCGCGTACAGGCGGCGAGGGCCTGCCGGTCGAACGGGACGACGAGCCCGGTCGCCCGCGCCAGGTCGTCGCTGTGCACGACGAGCTCCACGGTGCGGGTGACGAGGAAGTCCCCGAACCGCATCGCACCGACCCGGGTCGCCACGATCCGGTCGTCCTCGGCCCCCGGCAGCACCTGCGCGACCTCGTCGGCCACCCGCGCGTACAGCTCCGCGACCGGCGCGGACGCGGCAAGCCTGCTGGAATCGTCCGCGATCTGCCCGGCGTGCGTCCCGGTCGCGAACGGCCACTGCGCCAGGCTCACCTCCGCCCGTCCCGGCGCGGGCTCCCGCAACGCCCGCACGAGCGACCCCACCGCCATCGACATGTGCGCGGCCAGCTCCCGCACCGTCCACTCCCCCAGGGCGGCGGGCCGGTCCAACTGCTCCTCGCGCAGCCCGCCGACGATCTCCCGCACATGCCCGAACTGCGCGAGAACGGCGGCGCGCGTCCGCACCGGGTCGTACACCCGGGGGCGCTTCTTCCTGGCGGGGCTTCCGGTCGCAGGTGACATGGAACGAGACTAGCCCCGGGGTACGACATCGCCGGGGGCGCGGACCGGGCCGCTCCGACACCTCCCGGGGTGTGGACCGGCCGCGCCGCCGGCCACGGTGCTCCGCTACAGCGCCAGGGCTGCCACCATGCCCAGCAGCGCGATCAGCACGAACACCGGGCCCAGTGGCATCCCCTGGTCACCCGGGGTGCTGTCGTCGGTGGGCCGCAGCTCCGGGGCGGCGAGCATCGCGCGGATCTCGCGGGCGGCATGGCCCGCCACGTGTCCCCTGGCGGTGCGCCGGTCCAGCGGGGCCCAGCCCGTGGGGCGTACGAGCACGCGGACACCCCGCGGCCCCCGGAAGGTGAGCGAGTCCTCGTCGCACCCGACCTTCTCCAGCTCGGTCCAGCGCAGCTGCCGCACCCGCCAGGCTCCCGCGATCCACAGTCCCGAACGGTCGGCGGTCACCCGCCAGTTGAGACCGGTGGCGATGTACGAGAGCGTGAAGGGCAGCAGGACCAGCGTGAACCAGACCCGCCAGCCCCGGTCGCCCTCCAGGAAGGCCCAGAGGGCGCCCGACTCGACGAGGAACAGCAGCAGTGCGGCGAGGCGCGCGACGGGACCCGCCGACCAGCTGCGGACGGTGGTGAGGGGGCTGGAGGGCGAGGGCGTCTCGGTGGACACGGGAGTTCCGTTCTCGGTGCCGCGGTGGCGGTCGGGGCGGGTGGCGGAGGAGGTGTGCGGGAGCGCGGGGAGGTGGCGGGGGGCGAGGACGGCCGGGGTGGTGCTGTGTTCCACGGTGACCCGGCCGTCGGCACCGTCGACCGCGCCGATGTACGCGACCACCGCGCCAGGAGCGGGAACCCCGTACAGAACGGCCTCCCGCAGCGGCCGGGACCCCGCGGTCGCGGGGTCCGTGCTCGCGGGACCGGCCGTCGTGGGGCCCGTGCCCGCGGGGTCCGTGCTCGTGGGACCGGCCGTCGTGGGGCCCGTGCCCGCGGGGCCCGTGCTCGTGGGGGCCGTGGTGGGCTCCCCCTCGTAGGCCCCCCAGGACCTGAAACCGAGCAGCGGCTCGGAGCCGGTCCCGTCGTCGGCCGCGTACACCCAGGTCCTGCCGTCCTCGCCCTCCCTGACCAGGACCCGCAGGGCCGGCTGCGGGCGGCGCCGGCGCCACACCTGGAGGCCGGTGCCGGCGGCGCTGACCAGGAGCGCCGTGCCGAGCGTCCCGGCGGTCAGGAGGATCCACTGGCTCTCCTCGTGCTCCGCCTGTCCGCAGACCGCGGCGGCCATGCCGAGCAGGAGCACGCCGGCGAGCAGGGAGAGGAGCGGCCCGCGGGGTCGGCCGCTCCGCGCCGGAGGCAGCGGGTGCCGCGCCGGCCCGGCCGCGTCCACCGCCCGCGCCCGCTGCCGTACGCCCAGGGCCAGCCGGTGGGCCAGGTGGAACGCGACCAGCACGGCCGCCACCAGCACGGCGATCCGCGCGGGCAGTACCGCGACGCCAAGCACGTCGTCGTGGCCCAGGCCCGCGACCGTCAGCGGAGTGAGTACGGCGAGGGCGAGCGCGGGACGGCGCCGTATCCAGTACAGCTCCAGCAGGAGGAGCCCCAGGAGCGCGGTGGGCAGCCACCACGGATCGAAGCGGCCGAAGCCGTCCGCGGGACCTGAAGTCGTCGAGTACGTCGTGGAGACGGTGAGTCGCGCGGTCCCGCCGGTGCCCCGCACCTCAGCGCCGGAACCACCCACCTCGGCCGTGTCCCCCGCCTCCGCGCCGGAGCCGTGCGGCCGGACCGTGTCCCGCACCCCAGCCCCGTGGCCGGCCCCGTAGCCACCCGGCCCCGCGGTGGTCCCGTGCAGGAGCGGGGGCTCGGGGATCCCGTGCGGCCGGGGTGGCGTTGCCACCGCCAGCAGGGCCCACAGCACCGTTGCCACCAGCACCAGCGCGGGCCACACCGGTCGGGTCCAGCGGCCCGAGGGCACGGCCGCCAGCCAGGTCCGCGCGTCGGCGGACCGCCAGGGGGCCGTGCCCTCGGGTATGCGTGAGGCGGGAAGCCGCACGGGGAGGGGGAGTTGCTCGTTCACCCGCGCATTATCCCGTTCACCCGCGCTTTGTCGCGGGCCGCGGCCCCGGACCCGCACGCGCGCGGCCCCGTCCGGAAATGTCCGGACGGGGCCGCGGCCACCGCGTACGGGCGGGACGCCAGGGTCCGCTCAGGCCAGCAGGCCCGGAATCGTCGCCTCGTGAGCCGTCCGCAGCTCGCTCAGCGGAATGCTGAACTGGCCCTGGACCTCGATCTCGTCACCGTCCACGACACCGATGCGGACGACGGGCAGACCGCGCGCCCCGCACATGTCGTTGAAGCGGAGTTCCTCGCTGCGCGGGACGGACACGGCCGCACGGCCCGCCGACTCCGAGAAGAGGAAGACGAACGGGTCGGTGCCGTCCGGCACCACCAGCCGTGCGCCCTTCCCGCCGCGCAGGCAGGACTCGGTCACGGCCTGGATCAGACCGCCGTCGGAGAGGTCGTGGGCGGCGTCGACCATGCCGTCGCGCGAGGCCGAGATCAGGATCTCGCCCAGCAGCTTCTCGCGCGCCAGGTCGACCTTGGGCGGCAGGCCGCCGAGGTGGCCGTGCACCACCTCCGACCACGCCGAGCCGCCGAACTCCTCGTGCGTGTCACCGAGGAGGTAGAGCAGCTGGCCCTCCTCGGCGAACGCCATCGGCGTACGCCGCGAGACGTCGTCGATGACACCGAGAACCGCGACGACGGGCGTCGGGTGGATGGCGGTCCCGCCGGTCTGGTTGTAGAGCGAGACGTTGCCGCCGGTGACCGGGGTTCCCAGTGCCAGGCAGCCGTCCGCGAGACCGCGGGTGGCCTCCGCGAACTGCCACATCACGTCCGGGTCCTCGGGGGAGCCGAAGTTGAGGCAGTTGGAGATCGCGAGCGGCTTGGCGCCCGTGGTCGCCACGTTGCGGTACGACTCGGCGAGCGCGAGCTGGGCGCCCGCGTACGGGTCGAGCTTGGCGTAGCGACCGTTGCCGTCGGTGGCCATGGTCACGCCGAGACCGGTCTCGGCGTCGATGCGCACCATGCCCGCGTCCTCCGGCATGGCGAGCACGGTGTTGCCCTGCACGAAGCGGTCGTACTGCTCCGTGATCCACGCCTTGGAGGCCTGGTTGGGCGAGGCGACCAGCTGGAGGACCTGCTCGCGCAGCGCGTCACCGTCGGCCGGACGAGCCAGCCGGTTGGCGTCGTCCGCCTGGAGGGCGTCCTGCCAGGAGGGCCTGGCGTAGGGGCGCTCGTACACCGGGCCCTCGTGGGCGACGGTGCGCGGCGGCACGTCCACGATCTGCTCGCCGTGCCAGAAGATCTCCAGCTGGGAGCCCTCGGTCACCTCACCGATGACGGTGGCGATGACGTCCCACTTCTCGCAGATCTCCAGGAAGCGGCCGACGTGCTGCGGCTCGACGATCGCGCACATCCTCTCCTGCGACTCGCTCATGAGGATTTCCTCGGGCGAGAGGGAGGAGTCACGCAGCGGCACGGTGTCCAGCTCGACCCGCATACCGCCGGAACCGGCCGAGGCCAGCTCGGACGTGGCGCAGGAGAGTCCGGCCCCGCCGAGGTCCTGGATGCCGTCGACCAGCTTCTCCGCGAAGATCTCCAGGGTGCACTCGATGAGGAGCTTCTCCTGGAAGGGGTCGCCGACCTGGACCGCGGGACGCTTGGTCGGCTTCGTGTCGTCGAAGGTCTCGGACGCGAGGACCGAGACGCCGCCGATGCCGTCGCCACCGGTGCGGGCGCCGTACAGGATGACCTTGTTGCCGGTGCCCGACGCCTTCGCGAGGTGGATGTCCTCGTGCTTCATCACGCCGATGCAACCGGCGTTGACCAGCGGGTTGCCCTGGTAACAGGCGTCGAAGACGACCTCGCCGCCGATGTTCGGCAGGCCGAGACAGTTTCCGTAACCGCCGATTCCGGCGACCACGCCCGGCAGCACCCGCTTGGTGTCCGGGTGGTCGGCCGCACCGAACCTGAGCGGGTCGACGACCGCGACCGGGCGGGCGCCCATGGCGAGGATGTCGCGGACGATCCCGCCGACGCCGGTGGCCGCGCCCTGGTAGGGCTCGATGTACGAGGGGTGGTTGTGCGACTCGACCTTGAAGGTGACCGCGTAACCCTGGCCCACGTCGACGACACCGGCGTTCTCGCCGATGCCGACGAGCATGGCGTCGTTCTCCGGGACCTTCTCGCCGAACTGCTTGAGGTGGACCTTGCTGCTCTTGTACGAGCAGTGCTCGGACCACATCACGGAGTACATGGCGAGCTCGGCGCCGGTGGGACGGCGGCCGAGGATCTCGCGGATCCGGGCGTACTCGTCCTCCTTGAGGCCGAGTTCCTTCCAGGGCTGCTCGACGTCGGGCGTCGAGGCAGCGTGCTTGACCGTGTCAAGGCTCATGCGTTGACCAGCTTCTTCAGGATCGAGGTGAAGAATCCGAGCCCGTCGGTACGGCCCGTGCCGACCAGCGGCTCGACGGCGTGCTCGGGGTGCGGCATCAGGCCGACGACGTTGCCCGCCGCGTTGGTGATGCCGGCGATGTCCCGGAGCGAGCCGTTGGGGTTGCCGTCGAGGTAGCGGAACGCCACCCGGCCCTCCGCCTCCAGCTCGTCGAGCGTGCGCTCGTCGGCGACGTACCGCCCGTCCATGTTCTTCAGCGGTACGGAGATCTCCTGGCCCTGCTCGTAATCGAGCGACCAGGCGGTCCGCGCGTTCTCCACCCGCAGCTTCTGCTCGCGGCAGATGAAGTGCAGGTGGTTGTTGCGGAGCATCGCGCCGGGCAGCAGATGGGCCTCGGTGAGGATCTGGAAGCCGTTGCAGATGCCGAGGACCGGCAGGCCGTCCTTGGCCTGCTCGATGAGCGTGTCCATCACCGGCGAGAAGCGCGAGATGGCGCCGGCCCGCAGGTAGTCGCCGTAGGAGAACCCTCCGGCGAGGACGACCGCGTCGACCTGGTGGAGGTCCTTGTCGCGGTGCCACAGGGACACCGGCTCGGCGCCCGCGAGGCGGACGGCGCGCAGCGCGTCCTGGTCGTCGAGCGTGCCGGGGAAGGTGACGACTCCGATGCGAGCCGTCACTTCTCGTCCTCCACCTTCACGGTGAAGTCCTCGATGACGGTGTTGGCGAGGAACGTTTCGGCCATCTCGTGGATGCGGGCGAGGGCGGCGGCGTCGACCGGTCCCTCCACCTCCAGCTCGAAACGCTTCCCCTGGCGGACGTCCGCGATTCCCTTGAAGCCGAGACGGGGCAGTGCACGCTGCACCGCCTGTCCCTGCGGGTCGAGAATCTCGGGCTTGAGCATGACGTCGACTACGACGCGTGCCACTGGCACTCCCGGTGTGGTGTGGTGCTTAAGGCGGTTTCACCAGCGTACCCGCCCAGAAATTCTACGCGGGTAGATATGCTGGCCGGCCATCACGTTCCGGTATCGGCGCCGACAACGCGAGGAAAAATCAGGGAAAAAAGAGGGGCCCCGCATTGCCCTCGGACACGCTGACGGAATTGACTGGGCTTCACAATGCAATGCCTCCCCCTGTACAAAGGAATACAAGGGAAAGCAGTATTGCTCCAGAGCGACTTCAAAACAGCCGGAATCGCGGCATCGCCGCACGTCAGCGCGGTGACATCGATACTCAAGCCGGTACACGCCCACCAGGAAGGACCGATATCCGTGGCTCAACGCGTAGTGGTCACGCTCTCCGACGACATCGACGGAGGAGAAGCGGCGGAAACGGTGACCTTCGGCCTCGACGGGAAGTCGTACGAGATCGACCTCAATCCCGCCAATGCAAAGAAACTGCGCACGGCCCTGAAGCCGTACGTGACAGCGGGCCGAAAGCACGCGAAGTCGGGCAAGGCGTACCGGCACACCTCCGTGGCCCCGGACCCCGCCGCGGTGCGCGCCTGGGCGCGGTCGCACCGGATGGAGGTGCCGGCCAGGGGGCGGATCCCGAAGAAGGTCTACGAGGCGTTCGCCGAGGCCTCCTGACGGAGCGGCAGGTTCCCGGCCGCTCCGCCGCGGGTCTCCGCGCGACCGGCCGGGAACCGATTTGCATCAGACCCAGGTACCTGGGCTAAAGTCTGGAGCACGCCGAAGGGCAAGGCCGCAAGGCCCGCCCCAAGCAGCGTGCGGGTGTAGTTCAGTAGTAGAACATCCTCCTTCCAGGAGGAAGGCGCAGTGTGCAATTCCTGTCACCCGCTCTGCATCGCTCCACCGATTACCGGCCACCCCGGCGGATCGGGTAGGGTGATGCCGCACCACCGAGAAGTACCCCCCAGCAGTACCTTGCGGACGTAGCTCAGTTGGTAGAGCGCAACCTTGCCAAGGTTGAGGTCGCCAGTTCGAACCTGGTCGTCCGCTCCAGTGGAAACAGAAGGCCCCGGTCATCGCGACCGGGGCCTTCTGCGTGTGCCCGGTCGCGCTCACCGGGCCTTCCGCGTGTGCCCGGTCGTCGCGCCGGGGCCTTCCGTCTGTGCCGTGGGCCGATGACATTTGTCATCGGGGGCGATGACAGCGCGCACTGCCGCCGGCCCCCGGCCGACGGGAGTCTTGAAGACATGACCACCAACGCAGAGCTTGTGATCGACGTCGAGGGGCTCCGGCGGACGTACACCGGGGGCTTCGAAGCCGTCCGTTCCGTCTCCTTCTCGGTGGCGCGCGGCGAACTCTTCGCGCTCCTGGGCACCAACGGGGCGGGCAAGACCTCCACGCTGGAACTGCTGGAGGGACTGGCCGCGCCGACCGGCGGATCCGTACGGGTGCTGGGCCACGACCCGCACGTCGAGCGGGCGAAGGTGCGCCCCCGGGTGGGCGTCATGCTCCAGGAGGGCGGTTTCCCCTCGCAGTTGACGGTGCTGGAGACGGCCCGGATGTGGTCGGGGTGCACGAGCGGTGCGCGCCCGGTCGGCGAGGCGCTGGAGCTGGTGGGGCTCGGCAAGCGCCACGCGGTACGGGTCGTCCAGCTGTCCGGAGGTGAACGGCGGCGGCTCGACCTCGCGATGGCGGTGCTCGGCCGGCCGGAGGTCCTCTTCCTGGACGAGCCGACCACCGGTCTCGACGCCGAAGGGCGGCGGGAGACCTGGGAGTTGGTGCGGGAGCTGCGCGAGCAGGGCACGACCGTACTGCTGACCACGCACTACCTCGAAGAGGCCGAGGAGCTGGCCGACCGGCTGGCGATCATGCACGAGGGCCGGATCGCCGCCGAGGGGCGGGTGGACGAGGTGGTGGCCGCGCATCCGTCCCGGATCAGCTTCGAGCTGCCCGCCGGTTACCACCTGGGGGACCTGCCCCCGCTGGGCCAGTTGGGTGTCACCGAACACCGGCTGACCGGCCGCACCGTCCAGTTGACGACCCCCGCCCTGCAGCGGGCCGCCACCGGGCTGCTGGTCTGGGCCCAGGGCGTGGGCGTCGAGCTGCGCGGGCTCGACGTGCGGTCCGCCTCGCTGGAGGAGGCCTTCCTGCACATCGCACGGGAGGCCAAGGAGTCGGCGGCCGCGGTGCCGGCCGCCACGAACACGACGAGGGACGAGGTGGCGGCGCGATGAGCGGCACACTGACGCACGCAGGGCCCGGCACGGCCGCCGGGCCGCGCAGCACGGTCACCGGCCGGCTGAGGGCGCTGGCACGGGCCGAACTCACCCTGCTGGCCCGGCAGAAGGCCGGACTGATCATGCTGCTGGTGATGCCGATCGCCCTGACCTTCTCCACCAGCACGGCCACCAGGAGCATGGACCTGGGGAAGATGGGCCTGTCGATCGGCGCGATGCTGATTCCGGCGGCGGTCGCCTTCGTCCTGATCTTCGGGATCTACACCACCCTGGTCGGCACCTTCGTCACCCGCCGCGAGGAGCTGGTGCTCAAGCGGCTGCGCACCGGCGAGCCGGGTGACCTGGAGATCCTGGCCGGCACCTCGATCGCCGCGCTGGCGGCCGGGCTGGTGCAGTGCGTGGTGCTGATGGTGGCGGGGGCGCTGGTACTGGACGTGGAGATGCCCGCCAACGTGCTGTTCGTCGCGGTGGGCATGGTGCTCGGGGTCGCGGTGGCCACGGTCCTCGCGGCCGCCACTGCCGCCTTCACCAAGTCGGTGGAGAGCTCGCAGCTCACGATCACACCGGTGATGCTGATCTCGATGGCGGGCTCCGGGGTCGTCGTACCGCTGGAGGTCTTCCCGGACCCCGTCGCCTCGGTCCTGGAACTGCTGCCGCTCTCCCCGGTGGTGGAGCTGCTGCGGGGCGGCTGGACCGGCAGCCTGACCTGGCCCGGCGCGCTGGGAGCCGTGGCCGTCGCGGCCGCCTGGATCGTACTGTCGGTGTTCACGGTCAAGAAGCGGTTCCGCTGGGAGCCGCGGCGCTAGGGCCGGTGTCCGGCAGCACTGCCCGGAGCGCCGACGCGCTCCGGGCAGCAGCCGGTTCCCAGGAGGAGATACGGGCATGAAGGCTTTCTGGCAGGTTCGCGGGCGGGCCGCCAAGATGGACCTGTACATGCGGATCACGGTGTACGCACTGCCCTGGTTCATGTGTCTCGGCGTGCTGAGCCCCTTCCCCACCCACCTGGTCAGGGAGCCGGGGCCGGTGGCGATGGCGCAGGGCCTGACGGCTCTTGCCGTGGTGCAGACCGTGCTCTCGATGCACGCCGTCCGGCGCGGCATCGCCCACCGCCTGGACGGGGCGCCCGCCCCCTGGCGGACCGCCACCGTCTCCGTGGTGCTCGGCGCCGCCTTCGCCGCCCTGACCGTGACGCTCCAGGCGACCGGCGGTCTGGCGGCTGCCGGGGACGACGGTTCGAGCCTGGTCCTGCTCCTCATGTTCGGTCTCAGCCCGTCCTCGATCTCCGTGTGCGCCCTGTCGACGCCCCGACGGCTGACCGCGGCGACCGCGGCGGCGGCGATCGTGACGGGCGTCGTCGTGGAGGCCACCACGCACCACACCTCCCTCGCCGTGGCCACCGGCTTCTCGATCGGACTGGCGGGCGTCTACGGACTGGGCGCCTTCCGCTCCTCGCTCTGGTACATGGCGACGATCTGGGAGCTCGACCGGGCCCGGGACACCGAGGCCCGCCTCGCCGTCGCCGAGGAGCGGCTGCGGTTCGGCCGGGACCTGCACGACGTGATGGGCCGCAACCTCGCCGTCATCGCGCTCAAGAGCGAGCTCGCGGTCCAGCTCGCCCGACGCGGCAGGCCCGAGGCGGCCGAGCAGATGGCCGAGGTGCAGCGGATCGCCCAGGAGTCGCAGCGCGAGGTGCGCGAGGTCGTACGCGGTTACCGGCAGGCCGACCTGCGCAGCGAGATCGAGGGCGCACGCGGGGTGCTGGCAGCCGCCGGGATCAGCTGCCGGGTGGACGACGCGCTCGGTACGGATCTGTCCCCCGGGGTGCAGTCCGCGCTCGGCTGGGTGGTCCGCGAGACGACCACCAACGTCCTGCGGCACGGCAATCCGAAGAGCTGCTCCCTGCGGCTGACCTCGGACGGGGACCGCGCGGTCCTCGTCGTCGAGAACGACGGCACGCCCACGGCGGGCGCCGTCGGTGCGTCCGGTCCGCCCGGGTCGGGCCTGGCCGGTCTGCGGGAGCGGCTGGCCGCGGTGGGCGGCACGCTGAGCGCGGGAGAGAGCGGCGGGGGCACGTTCCGCGTGACGGCACAGGTTCCACTGAGCACTCCGGGCGGGCCGACAGGCCCCGCACACGAGGGAATTGAGAACATGACCAACGAACCGGCCGGATCCACCCGGACGGGGGCGGACGCCGCATGACTGTCGACCCGCCCCTCACCTCCGCCGCCGTGCGCGTCCTGCTCGCCGACGACGAGCACCTGATCAGGGGGGCGCTGGCCGCGCTGCTCGCGCTGGAGGACGACCTCGAAGTGGTCGCGGAGGCGGCCACCGGGCCCGAGGCGCTCGCGATGGCGCTCCAGCACCGGCCGGACGTGGCGGTGCTCGATCTGCAGATGCCGGGGCTCGACGGTGTGGCGGTGGCCACATCGCTGCGGACCGCGCTGCCGGACTGCCGGACCTTGATCGTGACCAGTCACGGGCTGCCGGGGCACCTGAAGCGGGCGCTCGCGGCGGGCGTGCGCGGCTTCGTGCCGAAGACCGTCAGCGCCCAGCGCCTCGCGGAGATCATCCGTACCGTACGGGCCGGAAACCGTTATGTGGACCCGGAGTTGGCGGCCGACGCGATCGCCGCCGGGGACTCGCCGCTGACCGTGCGCGAGGCCGAGGTGCTGGAGCTCGCGGCGCACGGGGCACCCGTCGCGGAGATCGCCGAGCGGGCCGCACTGAGCCAGGGAACCGTACGGAACTACCTGTCGTCGGCGGTCTCCAAGCTGGGGGCCGAGAACCGTCATGCGGCAGTGCGTCTCGCCCGGGAGCGAGGTTGGGTATAGTTGGCCTCGCGCCACGGCGCTTGCGGACGTAGCTCAGTTGGTAGAGCGCAACCTTGCCAAGGTTGAGGTCGCCAGTTCGAACCTGGTCGTCCGCTCCAGTGGAAACAGAAGGCCCCGGTCATCGCGACCGGGGCCTTCTGCGTGGCCGTCAGGACCAGCTCTGGCCGGTCAGCCGCTCGTACGCCTCGACGTACTTCGCCCGGGAGGCGTCGACGATCTCCTGCGGGAGCGCCGGCGGCGGGTTCTCCGACTTCGGGTCCCAGCCGGAGGCCGCGGACGTCAGCCAGTTCCGGATGAACTGCTTGTCGAAGGACTGCTGCGCCCGGCCTGGCTCCCAGTCGTCGGCCGGCCAGAAGCGCGAGGAGTCCGGGGTGAGCACCTCGTCGGCGATGACCAGGCGGTCCTCACCGCCCTCCACCGACTCGTACCCGAACTCGAACTTGGTGTCCGCGAGGATGATGCCCCGGTCGCGCGCGATGTCCCGGGCCCTGCCGTAGACCGCGAGGGTGGACTGGCGGAGCTGGGCCGCGGTCTCCGCGCCGACGTCGCGGGCCACTTCCTCGTAGCTCACGTTCTCGTCGTGGTCGCCGACGGCGGCCTTGGTGGCGGGCGTGAAGATCGGCGCGGGCAGCTCGGAGCCGTTCACCAGGCCCTCGGGCAGGGCGAGCCCGCAGACCGTGCGGGTGTCCTGGTACTCGACCAGGCCCGAGCCGGTCAGATAACCGCGGGCGACGCACTCGACCGGGACCATCCGCAGCGACTTGCACACCAGGGTGCGGCCCGCCCAGTCGGCGGGGGCGCCGGCCGGCAGTTCCGTCGACAGGACGTGGTTGGGGATCAGGTCGGCGAGCTGGTCGAACCACCACAGTGAGAGCTGGGTGAGGATCCGCCCCTTGTCGGGAATGTCGGTGGGCAGCACCCAGTCGAAGGCGCTGGTGCGGTCGCTGGCGACCATCACGAGGTCGCCCGCCTCGTTCTGGTACAGGTCGCGCACCTTGCCGGTGTGCAGATGCACCAGGCCCGGCACCTGCTGGGGCTCGGGCTTTACTACGAATCCGGACACGGTTCCTCCCCGTGGTTATGGCCTATCGCGGTCAATTCTCCCGCACGCACGGGGGAAGTCCCCGGTCAGGGTGGCCGGGGCGCGCGGACGGGGTGGTGCGGGCGTGCTGGGCGGGGGCGCGCGGGAGGGCCCCGGCAGCGTCCCCGGTGGGGTCTCAGGTGCCCTTGACGATGCGGTCCAGGAGGTTCGCCGTCGCCTTCTGGATGCGGGGGTCGACATGGCCCGGGCGATCCAGCGCCGGTGACCAGGCGAAGGTGCCGGAGGCGAAGACGAGGGCTCCGCCGGGGGCGCGGTAGAGGGAGGTCTCCTGGTGGCGCAGGGCGCCCTCGCCGTCCCGGTAGGGGGAGTGGGCGAGCAGGATGCGGCCCCGGTGCTCGGGCAGCGCGGTGCGCGGGAAGTACCGGTCTGCCTCGCCCGCCACCAGGCCCTCGATCTCGTCGCCCTCGCCGGCCCCGGTGCCCTCCCACAGCCAGTGCTCGGCGTTGCGCACGACGAGAGGGCTCGGCTCGGGGACCCTTCCCGCGTACTGGATCCCCAGCAGCTGCTGCTCGGGGCGGCCCGCCTCGCGCCACAGTGCGGTCCTGCCGTGGCCGCGGCGCTTGAGGCAGGTCAGCAGGCGGTCGGGGGCGCCGGAGGGGGCGGGGCCCAGGTCGACCTGCCAGTACATGGTGTTCGCCGACAGGAAGACCAGGGAGGTGCCCTGGTCCCGGGCGCGCTCGGCGGCCTTGCGCATGGGGACCGACCAGTACTCGTCGTGGCCGGGGAAGATCAGCCCGCGGTAGCGGGAGGTGTCGATGCGGCCGGCGTGCAGGTCGCGGGCGTCCGCGTAGGCCAGGTCGTAGCCGTAGCGCTCGGCCCAGCGGATGAAGTCGTAGGCGTGCCCGACGTGCAGGGGCAGGCCCTGGCCCGCGAACGGCCGGTCGAAGGAGACGGTGGTGGCGGCGTCCTCCTCGCCGAGCAGCCGGCCCTCCTCGTCCCAGGCGTGGTAGAGGCTGGCCCCGGTGCGGCCGTCCTCCGGGTAGAGGTTGTAGGCCTGCCAGGTGATGTCGGGCAGGAGCAGCAGGTAGTCGGCAGGGCGGTCGTCGCGCACCGTGAACGGGACGTGGGTGCGGTGCCCGTCGGCGCTGGTCAGCACGGCGACATAGGCGCCTAGGCTCCAGTACTCGGGGATCTGCAGACGCCAGGACTGCCACCAGTGGTGGCAGGAGACCGTGCGGTCGGCGGTCAGCGGGGCGGGCTGGACGATGCCGGAGAGCCGGGGACTGGTGTCGACCTTGAGGGCGCCGGCGCCGCTGTAGTGGCCGATCCGGTAGACGTACGCGGAGAACTCCTGCGGCGGGTTGACCGTGACGTGGAAGTCGACGGAGCCGCCGGGTGAGACGGAGCCGGACGAGGTGAAGCCCTTGATCTGGCAGTTCACGTCGTCGGCCACGCGGGGCCCGGAGGTGCGGCGGGGCGGCGGGACCTTGGCGCCGGTGGCCGGATCCAGCTCCGCGTACCAGGGGACGACCGTGCCGTCCGCGTCGAGATACTGGTCGCCGCCGCGCAGCCAGGGCAGCGGGCCCTGGCCGAAGGGGTCCGAGACGGCGTGCGCGAGCGCCCCCGAATCCCAGCGAATCTGCTCCACCCCCACGTCACTCCCCTCCCTCGGCCCGAGACTCAGCGGTCGTCCGGACCAACAGTGGTGCACCGGCTGTCAGCTTCAGGACCCCAGCACATCACATAACGCACGCACTCCGTCACCGTTCGTCGCGAATTGGCGTGAAACGGAACCTCGTACTCCGTTCGTGGGACCTCGCGGCGGTTCTGCGCCAGCCGCCGGACCGGGGGGCGTACGGGCCCGCGGAGCGGCGAACGCGGCGAACGGACCCGCGCGGCGGCGTACTTCCGGGCGCGGGGGCTCATACCAGCCGTACGGGCTTTTCCGGCCGCACGCCGACCGCCGCCAGCCATCCGCGCAGCGGGGCGGGGTCGCCGTCCTCGACGAGGCTGAGAACCGGCCCCGTGAGGTCGCTGCGGCGCTCACCCTCGACGAGCAGGGCGGGTCCGTCCAGCCAGTCCAGGCCGGGAGCCGCGCCCGCCGTGTCGACCGCGGCGCAGCAGACCATCGCGGTGACGTGGTCGGCGAGCAGGTCACGGCCGGTGCGCGGCGGCTGTATGGGAAAGACCGGCAGCGGGTCGCCGCCCCAGGAACCGCCGTCGAGGAACTCCTGGCCGTCGCCGAGCAGGACCGGCGCGGGCGGCGGGGTTGCGGCCTCCTCGCGGGCGGCCTCGGCGGTGATACCGGCGGCGAGGGCGTCGGTGCGCTCCTCGTCGCTGCGTCCGTCGTCCGGCCCCGGCGCACCGGTGTGGGCCACGGCCTCGGCGGCGAGGTGGTCCATGACGCGGGCCAGGGTGGGGCCCGTACGGTCGCCGCCGGAGCGGCGGACACCGAGCGTGTCGAGGACGCGGTGCAGCCGGGCCGCCTCGGTGCGCCACTTCCGGTCGACGACCTCTTCGGGATAGGTCTGCCAGTCGACCGGTGACCAGTCGGGGCCGGGGGTCGCGGGGCCGCCGTGGAAGAGCCGGGCGGCCAGCAGGGAGGTGGCCTCGTCGATCGTGCCCGGCTCCTCCAGGAGGTCACAGGCGGGACGCTCGCCGAGCCGGGTGGCGAACCCGTCGGCGAGGCGATCGCGACGGGAGAGCTCGGTGAGGGCGGACACCACGCCGGCGTCCAGCCGGGAGGGCCAGCGCCCCATCCGCCAGGCCGGCAGCGCGACCCGGGTCAGCAGCCGGTCCCAGCCCGCGTAGGCGAGGCCGACCTGCTCCTGGGCGACGATCCGCAGTCCGTAGTCCACGGCCTGCGCGCGCTCGGACGCGGCGGCGGCAACGCCCCGCTCCAACTGGGTGATGTGCTCGCGGCAGGCCGCCAGGAGGATCCGGGAGATCCGGCCGAGGGGCGCCAGCGCGATCCGGCGAATCCTCGCCGCGGGCCCCTGCCCCGGCTTGGCGGCGACCGCGACGGCCGCGTCCAGGCCCCGTACGAAACGGCGGGCGGCGGCTATGTCGGGATGCGCGGAGGGGCCCGTACCGGCGACGACGGGGGCGAGGACGGCACGCAACTCGGCCACGCGCATCCACCACAGGAAGGGCGAGCCGATGACCAGGACGGGGGCGGTGGGTCCGGGCTGCGCGGCGGTGGGCCCGACTGCCGGAGTGGTGGGAGTCGCCGGGGCGGTGGGGCCGGTCGCCGGGACGGTGGGGCCGGTCGCCGGGACGGCGGGGCCGGTCGCCGGGACGGCGGGGCCGGTCGCCGGGACGGTGGGGCCGGTGCGTATGGACCCGTCGGGCTCCGGCCCGGGGCGGGCCGCCGTGCGGACGGCCGCGTCCGGGCTCCGGCCCTGGGGGCCTTCGCGCTTGGGGCCTTCGCGCTTGGCTCCCTGGCGCGTGGCGCTTTCGTGCTTGGGGCCGGCTGCCGCGCGGACGGCCGCGTGCGAGCGGTCCTCCAGCCAGCTGTCGCAGTCCGGGGTCAGCGCTATCGCGGACGGCGCGGGCACGTCGAGCCGCACGGCCAGGTCCCGGACCAGACGGTAGAGGTCGGGCGCGGTGGCCTCGGAGAGCTCCACCGTGGGCGTCACCGCGGGCCTGGCCCGGGTGACGACGGCCGCCACCAGCAGACCGGCCGCCAGCACGACGAGCGCGAGTCCGCACACCGCCCAGCGGGCCGCGTCCCAGCCGGCGCCCGCGAGCCGTCCGGTCGCGCCCCCGACCAGGAGCACGACGGCGACGGCCGCCGGCAGCAGGGCCACGGACACCGCCCGGCCGCGCACCCTCAGCACGGCGAGCGCACGCTCCCGCGCGGCCTGCGCACCCTGCTCCGTACCCAGAACACCCGAGGCACGCGACGCACCCGAGCCACCGGAACCTGAAGAACCGGACCGAGAATCGGGGCCATGGGAACTGGCACCGGAATCAGACACACCGGACACGACCGGATTCACCCCCTCTGCCCTGCTCGCCGACGAATGGGTTGCTCACTCCCCCACTGTGGCACCCGCCACTGACATCGCAATGTCGGTGGGCCAAGTGCCGGAACGCCTTCGCGGCACCCTAGTTGGGGCATCGGCACCAGTCATGCGGATGGCGGAGCCGTCACTCGATGGAATGGCTTTGGGTAAAGGTGCTGGCTTCCCGCGCAAAGCCGGGATCGGCGTACGACACCGGAGCGCGCGCCCCAGGGTGCGGGGGGGTGGGTGCCCTGTACGGGGGTGAGGGGCGTGGGTGAGGCACCGGCCGGGGTACGGGGGGGCCGGGGCACGAGGGCTCGGGGGCCGGGAGCCGAGGACCGGGACCGGGAGCCGGGAGCCGAGAACCAGGGCCGGGAGCTGGGAGCCCGGGGACGTCCGCAAACGGGAGAGCCGGAGCCCGGGTCGGGCTCCGGCTCTCCCGGAGGACTGCCTGACGGTCGGTGCGCCCTGGGCCCCGTCCGATCAGCCGCCTGCCGCGCCGGCTGCTGCCCCGCCCGCCGCGCCGTCCACTGCCCCGCCCGCCGCCGCGTCCGCCGCGGCCTTCGCCGCGATGTCGGTGCGGTGCTGGGAGCCGGCGAGCCGGATCCGCCCCACCGCGCGGTACGCACGCTCGCGCGCCTGCGTCAGGTCGGCGCCCGTCGCGGTCACCGACAGCACCCGCCCGCCCGCGCTCAGCACGGCGTCGCCGTCCTGCCTGGTGCCCGCGTGGAGGACGAACGCCTCGGGGGCGTCCTGCGCCACCACGTCCGCGAGCCCTTCGACGGGGTCGCCCATGCGGGGCGTTCCGGGGTAGTTGTGCGAGGCGATGACGACGGTGACGGCCGCGTCGTCCCGCCAGGCCAGCGGCGGCTGGGCGTCCAGGGTGCCGTTGGCGGCGCCGAGCAGTACGCCCGCGAGAGGGGTGCGCAGACGGGCCAGGACGACCTGGGTCTCCGGGTCGCCGAAGCGGGCGTTGAACTCGATGACGCGCACGCCGCGCGACGTGATCGCAAGGCCCGCGTACAGCAGCCCGGAGAACGGGGTGCCGCGGCGCCTGAGTTCGTCGACGGTCGGCTGGAGAACGGACTCCATGACCTCGTCGACGAGCTTGGGGTCGGCCCACGGCAGCGGCGAATAGGCGCCCATGCCACCGGTGTTGGGCCCCTCGTCGCCGTCCAGCGCGCGCTTGAAGTCCTGCGCGGGCTGCAACGGCAGGACCGTCACCCCGTCGGTGATCGCGAAGAGCGAGACCTCGGGGCCGTCCAGGAACTCCTCGATGACGACGCGGTCGCAGGCCAGCGCGTGCGCCCGAGCCTCCTCGACGTCCCCCGTCACCACGACGCCCTTGCCGGCCGCGAGGCCGTCGTCCTTCACGACGTACGGAGCGCCGAAGGCGGCCAGCGCCGAGTCGATCTCCTCGGGTGTCGTACACACGTAGCTGCGGGCGGTGGGCACCCCGGCCGCGGCCATGACGTCCTTGGCGAACGCCTTGGACCCTTCCAGTTCGGCCGCTTCCTTCGAGGGGCCGAAGACCGGGATCCCGGCCTTCCGCACGGCGTCGGCGACACCCGCGACGAGCGGGGCCTCCGGCCCCACGACGACGAGACCGGCGTCGAGGTCGGTGGCGAGGCGCGCCACGGCGGCCCCGTCGAGGGCATCGACCGGGTGCAGCTCCGCCACTTCCGCGATTCCGGCGTTGCCGGGGGCGCAGTAGAGGGCGGTGACGCCGGGGTCGAGGGACAGAGAGCGGCACAGGGCGTGTTCGCGGGCGCCGCCGCCGATGACGAGGACCTTCACGGGTGCAGCCTAGAGCCTGCCCGGGGGGCGGAGCCGCACCGGGTTGGAGTTCCCGCCCACGGGGTGCCGGGATCGACCTTGTGCCTTACTACAAGAAGGCGCTACGGGAACGACCACCCGGCCAAGCGTGGAGAACAGCAGGCGGCCCCGCACCTGCCTCTCGTACCCGCCCCCCGGCACCCGCCCCTCGTACCCGTCACTCGTTGACGAACTCCTCGACCACGGTCGCACCCAGCTCGCGCACGATCAGGTCGTGGCCGGAGAGCGCCGAGTCGACCAGATCCGGATCGTCGTCCGCCGGTACGTCGTCCTCGACGGAGACCGGCGGGCGGTCGGGGGCGGCGCCGTGCTGCTGCGCCGACGCGGACGGGCCGGCGGCTGCCTGGTACTGCCCCTGCGGACGCGGCGCGGAAGGCTGTTGTTGCTGGGGGGAGTGCTGGGGAGTGTGCTGAGGCGCGGCCTGCGGTACGGAACCACCGGCGGCCCCGGCCCCGCCACCTGATCCGCCGCCGAACCCACCACTCTGCGAAGCCGCCGGCTGCGGCGGGCGCGGGGCGGCCGGAGCACCCGCGCCACCGCCGAAGCCACCACCGCCACCACCGCCACCACCGAAGCCGCCATACCCCGCGGGAGGGCCGGCGGGCGGCATCCCCGCACCCGCACCGCCGCCGTTTCCTCCGCCCGCGTCGAGCACGGACTCGATCCGCCACTGCACCTGGAAGGACTCGGCGAGAACCTGCTTCAGTACGTCCTCGCTGCCGCTGCTCGCGAAGTTGTCGCGGGCCCCGGCGTTGATGAAGCCGACCTGGAGGGTGGTCCCGTCGAAGCCGACGACCTGGGCGTTCTGACTGAGCAGGATCCAGGTGAAGCGGCGCTTGTTCTTCACGGCCTCCAGAATCCCGGGCCACATGTTCTGCACCTGGGCGGCGCCCTGAGCGGCGGCGGCACTGGGCGCCCCCTGGGCGGGGGGCCCTGCCGGTGCGGCCGCCGGGGCCTGTGACTGCGCCTGTACGGGGGCGGGCTCGGGCCGCCCCTGGCCGGGGGCGGAGGCGGTCGGCCACCCACCGGGCCGCCGCGCGGGGGCCGCGGGCGGCTGGGCTCCGCCGGGCGGGGCTGCGGGAGGCGCTTGGGACTCGGGAGACACCGGAGCCCCCTGGGCGGGAGCTGCCGGAGCCTGCGCGGCGGGCGCGTGATGCGCCGGGGCCGGCGCGTGCGTATCCGGACCGGTACCGGCCGGAACATGGGCCCCCGGGGCCGGAGCGGCATGGCCGGGACCCGCCGGCGAGACCGGTGCGGCCGGTGCGGCCGGAACGGGTGCGACCGGAGCCTGCGGCATCCCACCCCCGTGCGCGTCGGGCCCGGGAACGTAACCCATGGGCGGCATCCCCTGCATGCCCCCGCCAGGGACAAACCCGCCGACTCCGCCTCCTCCACTACCCCCGGTGCGTTCCAGCCGGTCCAGCCTCGCCTGCACGGACCGCTCGTCGTCGAACGCGGCGGGCAGCAGCACCCGCGCACAGATCAGCTCCAGCTGGAGCCGGGGCGAGGTGGCCCCACGCATTTCCGTGAGCCCCGAATTGACCAGGTCGGCGGCCCGGCTCAACTCGGCGGCGCCGAAGACGGAGGCCTGCGCCTGCATCCGCTCCACGACGTCGGCGGGGGCGTCGATCAGGCCCTTCTCCCCGGCGTCGGGCACGGCCGCGAGGATCACCAGGTCCCGCAACCGCTCCAGCAGGTCCGCGACGAATCGCCGCGGGTCGTTGCCGCCCTCGATGACCCGGTCGACGACCTCGAAGGCCGCCGCCCCGTCACCGGCGGCGAAGGCGTCGACCACGGAGTCGAGCAGCGAGCCGTCCGTGTACCCGAGGAGGGCAGTCGCCATGGCATACGTCACACCGTCGTCGACCGCTCCGGCGAGCAGCTGGTCCATCACGGACATCGAGTCACGCACGGACCCGGCTCCCGCCCGCACCACCAGGGGCAGTACGCCTTCCTCGACCGAGGCCTCCTCCTTGCCGCACACCTCACCGAGGTAGTCGCGAAGCGTCCCCGGCGGCACCAGCCGGAAGGGGTAGTGGTGCGTACGCGAGCGGATCGTCCCGATGACCTTCTCGGGCTCGGTGGTGGCGAAGATGAACTTCAGGTGCTCCGGCGGCTCCTCGACCACCTTCAGCAGGGCGTTGAAGCCCGCCGAGGTGACCATGTGCGCCTCGTCGATGATGTAGATCTTGTACCGGCTGCCGGCGGGCCCGAAGAACGCCTTCTCCCGCAGGTCACGCGCGTCGTCGACGCCACCGTGCGAAGCCGCGTCGATCTCGATGACGTCGATCGACCCGCGGCCGTTCCTCGCCAGGTCCTGGCAGGACTGGCACTCGCCGCACGGTGTCGGCGTCGGCCCCTGCTCACAGTTCAGACAGCGCGCGAGAATCCGCGCGCTGGTCGTCTTTCCACAACCCCGCGGCCCGCTGAACAGGTACGCGTGGTTGACCCGGTTGTTCCGCAGGGCCTGCATCAGCGGGGCAGTGACATGCTCCTGCCCGATGACCTCGGCGAACGACTCGGGGCGATAACGGCGGTAGAGCGCAAGGGACGACACACATACGAGGTTATCGGGACCCACCGACAACCGGCCCCGCCCCAATCCCGCGGCGGGCTCCGCACCAATCCCGCGGCGGGCTCCGCACCGGTCGCGAATCTCGCACAGCCACCCACCGCCGCCCCGCCCGATCCGCGGAGGGCCCCGCACCCCGGCTCCCGCCCCTGGGCCCGCTCCCCCGCGTCCCCCACCTGCCCCCGGGAACGCAAAGACCCCCCACGCACCCGCCAGAGCCAACCTACCCTTGCTGCCTTCCGGCCCTGGGGGAGTTCAGTCAGATAGCGCCACGTGAGGGGCTGATGCCCACCCTAGCCGATCCCCTCCCCGAAAAACGACCCGGCCCCACCTGCGGATCCGTCGAACCCCCCGCATCACCTCCGCCCCGGGAAGACGGTCGCAAGCACTCCCCAACGTCTTGTATTGTTTGCGGCGGAGGATTCGCCTAGTGGCCTAGGGCGCACGCTTGGAAAGCGTGTTGGGGGCAACCCCTCACGAGTTCGAATCTCGTATCCTCCGCACCCGCCCATCAGGGCAGACGAAGGCCCCGACCGGTTCGCCGGCCGGGGCCTTCGTCGTTGCGTGGTCGCAGTTCCACCGCGGGGCAATGTCCACGCATCGGTTAGCCGGTACGGGCCTCGATCGCGTCGGTGTCCAGGAAGCCGCCCTGGGGCGTGGCGACCACGCTGATTTCCCCGCCCTTCAGCTGCGCGGCGGTAATCAGCCGGTGGGCTTTGGGGGCGACCCCGGCCGCGCAGACCACGACGTTCAGGAAGGGCTTCGGGGCTGGAACACCGAGTCGACGACGGCCGTGATCGACTCACAGTCGCTGAAGGACCACACCTACGGGCCTGGGTAGCCGGCTGTCGCCTCGCAGCCGTCCTCCGAGGCACGCGACCAGGCGGGGAGCGCGAGGGTGAGTGTCTTGTCGGTGAACGGCGCGAGGGCGATGATCTGGTGTCCTACCCTGCCACCCTGGTAGACAAGGTGGCGTTGATGCGCACGGAAGTGGAGTTCGCCCTCGCCCCGCTGGACCGCGGCCAGAGTCTCGGCCAGGTCTTCAAGCTCGCCCGCGTCGCCGGATCGCCACTCGTAGTCGGACCATTTGTGCTGGCCGAGCCAGAGGGTCGCTTCATGGGGCGAGCAAGCAACGATCAAGTCACACCCGTCCCCGGTCGCCAGGATCACGCAGAAGCTCCCGGATTCCAGCAGCGGGGCGTTGTACGCAGCGGCGGCGGCACGGCAAATGTCAGCGGCCGGGTTCGCCGCCTCGGCACCGCTCCCGTCAGCCACAGGGATTCGTCCGCTTCCCACCGGCACCCCATGTCCCGTAGGCCATCTTCCCGTCCACCTTTCCTGCGGCTCGGAACATGACCCGGAAAGTACCCTTCTGGCACTTCAGATCGGGAGTACGCCTCATCGTTGTACGGCCTCACTCAAACTTCCTCCGAACACCAGGGCGCTGTAATAGTTCCTGTACTACATTGGCGGCATGTCGACCCAGCGTGCGGGACACACCGAGAACGTATCCGTCTCCCTGCCGGCCGATCTGCTCTCGGCTCTCCGCGAGCGGACGGGCAAGCGCGGCCTGTCGTCCTACGTCACCGACGCGGTACGGCACCAGATGGAGATGGACGGCCTGACGGAAATCGTCTCCGCCCAGGAGGCGGAACACGGCCCACTGACCGAGGCCGAGATCGAAGCCGCAGCCCGAGAACTCTTCGGCCACGCCGACGACGCGGGACAGCACGCAGCATGAGGGAAGTGACCGCCCGCTCGGTCGTGTTGGACTCCCAGGCGCTCTCCCTCCTCCTCCGTCACGACCGCGCCCTGACGGCACGCATCGAAGCGACCCGCCGAGCAGGTATCCCGGTCCGCGTCTCGGCGCTGACTGTCGTCGAGGCGGTGCACGGCAAGACCGACATGCCACGCCTCCAGTGGTACCTCTCCCGCCTGCGGCTGGAGCCTGTGGCGCCGGAGGACGCACTCGTTGCTGTCAGCCTGCTGCGCGACGCCGGCGGACTGCACGGCCACAAGTACGCGATCGATGCTCTGGTCGCCGCCATGGCCCTCCGCTCGCCATCCCCTGCCCTGGTTATCACCTCGGACCGCGACGACTGGGCCCAGCTCTGCGGCGACCGCGTCATCATCCGGGACGTCTGACGCCGTCGCGTGGCGCCGCACGGAAGCCGCCGTCGACCGCACCGGCTGCCCAGATCCGTGATTGCAGTTCTGGTTGCGTTCACCTGTGTGCAGCACCGTTCGGAACCCCCACCGTCACCGTCTCCACCGCAGGTCAGGACGCTCCCGTACGCCCCCGCACCCCGGACGAACATTTGGAAAGCGTGTTGGGGGCAACCTCTCACGAGTTCGAATCTCGTATCCTCCGCAGCTAGAAGGCTCGGACCGCTCAGGCGGTCCGGGCCTTCTGCTTTGTCCGGCCAACAGCCCCAGCGGGATTCCTCGGAGTCCTTCGGGCGCTCCGGCCCGTTTCCCGGGGTGTCCGTGGCTGAGGCCCTGCGGGTTCTCCGGCTTCCGCGCCGCCTCAGTCGATGCCGAAGTGCTGGGAGACCTCTTCGACCGTGAAGCGGGCGCGGAGTTTGCAGGCGGAGTTCTGGTTGGCGAAGAAGCCGGTGCGCCACAGGGCCCTCGGGCGTGGGACCGCTTGTTCCCAGTGGACCGGCACGACCCATTCGCGGCGGTCCTCGCCCGCTTCGGCGCCGGCCGTGTCCGCCTCGACGCCGGCCGTGTCCGCCGCTGCGTCGGCCGTGTCCGCGTGGGGGCGGTAGCTGCCCTCAAGAGGCAGGTCGGCCAGTCGGCGGCGTTCGCCGTCGACGGTGAGCGTGGCGTCCTCGAAGGGCTGCGGCTCACCGGACACCGTGCCCACCCCTACGTACCCCACCTTGGGGATGTGGGTGAACACCCGCGCACCTATTGGCAGAGCACGCAGCGTCCGGGAGAACCAGTCCCCGCCCCCGGCCGACACGAAGCCGTGGCGACGGGCGTCCTCCCAGCTGCGGCCCGCGGGCTCCTCGCCGAACGAGACGTACCAGTCCGTGCCGTTCCAGGGCTCCTGTTTGCCGCGCGCCTTGGCGGCCGCGGGGGTCGCCGCCACCTCGGCCTCGTCGATGAGCCAGGTGCGGGCCAGGTAGGAGCGCCCCTCGTCCTCGAAGTGGCGGAAGAACAGCACGTTGAGGGGGACC
Source organism: Streptomyces sp. NPDC091272 (assembly GCF_044757485.1). Taxonomy (NCBI): domain Bacteria; kingdom Bacillati; phylum Actinomycetota; class Actinomycetes; order Kitasatosporales; family Streptomycetaceae; genus Streptomyces; species Streptomyces sp. NPDC091272. The sequence continues at coordinate 706,470 of NZ_JBIVVC010000003.1, read as the reverse complement.
TGGTAGCCGGCTGCCAGGTAGGTGACGATCCGCTCCGTGGCCGCGTCGATCTCGCTCGCGACGACGGTCAGGGTGTGCGCGCTGTTCAACGCCTCCGGCGGGCTGCCGCCGAAGCGCAGCGCGAACGCCTCGTCGAGTTCCTCCGCCAGGCCGCGCCTTCGGGCATACGCCCCGTAGATCTCCCGTACCTGCTCGTTGCTGAGGTCCTGCACCCACGAGCCGTAGTCGAGGAGCTGCGCCACGACCTCCCGGGGCGTGCGGTCCCGTTTCAGCTCCAGGACGTGCAACCCCCCTTCGACGTCCATCCCGAGCAGGTCGATGAACTTGCCGTGATCCGTCTGCACCTGCCGGCCGATCAGGAGCAGGGGCCTGCCCAGGATCTCCGGATCGGCCTCGATGAGGTCTTCGAGTCTCGACTCCGCCTGCATCGGCCTCGTGGTGACCCGTACCGGTCTGTCGTCCACCCGCCACAGTCCGAACTCCAACGGCACCCTGCGCTCCTCCCCTTGAGCCGGTGCGGCGCAACCACGCCACACCCCCGATCCTGCACCGCCGCGCGGGACTTCGTGGTGGATTCCGTACCTGCGCGCACCTCGTGGAGGGTTGTCCCGCGTCCGGCCCGGGGGGCTGGCACCACCATCGATCGGGCGGGCCGCCCCATGCCCCCGGACCGCCGTTTCCGGAATCGTTGCCGGTGTCAGAACCCCGTCGGGTGGTGCCAGCACCACACGTCGACAACGGAACGTCGTGAGACGTCCCCACCGCGATGATTCGAGGCCCGCCATGACCGCCGTCACCACCGCCCCACGCCCGTACCGCTACGAGGACGAGGTCGAGGCCGCCCGCGAGAGTGCGTCCGGCGCGCCCGGGACCGGGTTCCTACGAGGGCCCTTCGCCGGAGCGACCTACCGGGAGATCGGGTACACGATCACCTCGTTGCCGGTGGCCGTCGGCGGGTTCGCCTTCGCCGTGGCGATGTTCGCAGCCGGCGCGGGCCTCGCCGTCACCTTGCTCGGCCTTCCGGTGTTCGCCGCGATGCTGGCGGGCGCGCGGGGCCTCGGCGCGGCCGAGCGGGTGCGGGCACGGCACGGACTCGGGCTGCGGGTGACGGGCCCCGGGCCGCTGGGCGCGCCGAAGCGCGGCGGGTTCTGGGGTTCGATGGCCCACCGCCTCTCCGACACGGCCGCCTGGCAGGCACTGTTGTTCCAGGTGGTGATGTTGCCGTGGCGGTTGTTCAGCTTCGTCGTCTCGGTGACGTTCCTCGCCGTGGGCTGGGTGGTGGCGCTGCTGCCCGCCTACAACTGGGTCTTCCCGCGGTACGTGGACGGCTGGGCCGGGTACCGCGTGTACGACTTCACCTCGGGCGGCGTCCACCACACGTACGACATCACCTCGCCCCTCCAGCTGGCCGCGGTCTCGCTGCTCGGCCTGGTGATCGTCTTCCTCACGCCGAAGCTGGTGCGGGCCCTGACGAACGTGGACCGCGCGGCGGTGCGGGGGCTGCTGGGCGGGTGAGGGGCGTGCGCAGGGGGGGCATGGGCCGGGGCGGGGGGGGGGGGGTTTTTTGGGGCCCCCCCCCCCCCCCCCCGGTGGGGGTGGGGGGGGGGGGGGTTTTTTTTTGTTTTGAGCAACACCACGGCGCGGGGGGCGGCCCGCGCGGGGGGCCCCC
>NZ_JBIVVC010000003.1:0-704793 GCF_044757485.1 Streptomyces sp. NPDC091272 | reverse complement strand
TGGGGGGGGGGGGGGGGGGGGGGGGGGGGGGGGGGGGGGGGGGGGGGGGGGGGGCGCCGGGGGGGGGGGGGGGGGGGGGGGGGGGGGGGGTTTTTCCCCGCCCCGCCCCCCCTTTTATTGCGCTGTACGTCCGTACCTCGTTTATTGCGCTGTACGTCCGTACCTCGCGGCGGTCGGTCAGCCCTGTCGGCCGCTCCTGCGGCGGCGTGCGACGAGGACCGTGCCCGCGCCGAGTACGACCGCCGTGCCCGCCGCGAGGACGAGCTGCGTGGTGCCGCTGGAGCCGGTGGAGGCCAGGCTGCCCGTCGCGGACGTGCTCACCGGGGTCGTGGACGTGCCGCCCTGCGGGGTGGGGACCCTGGTGGCGTCCTTGACCGGGCCGGGCGTGGCATCCGGGTTGCTGCCGGGGTCGCTGCCCGCGGCGAGGATCGAGAACTTGTACTCCTTGAGGTCGTTGCCGCCGCAGGAGCCGTTCTCGTTCCAGTAGTTGCCCGCGACGAAGGCCAGGCCGGTCGAGGCCGGGGTCTTCCTGTCGACGGTGAACCGCAGCTTCAGGTCGGCGGACGCGCCGGCCTTCAGATGGGTGATGGTGCCCGCGAACTCGGCCTCGCCGACGTCCTTCCAGTCGTTCGAACCGGCGGGCGCCGACTGGATCCCGAGCTCGTCGCTGAGGTCGCCGTGGCTGTTCCTGGTGCCGTCGTAGACGGCCGCGAACGGCTTGACCTTGTCGAGTTCCGCCTTGGTCCCGTTGGTCACGTGGAGCGTGAAGCTCACCGTCGTGCCGGCGACGACCTTGGACGGCAGGCCGACCAGCGTGGTGCTCAGGGCGGCGCCGTAGTCGCACTCCTCGTCGCCGGGCTCGGTGGGCGGATCGCTCGGGTCCGCGGGGTCGGTCGGCGGGTCGGAGGGATCCGAGGGGTCGGAGGGGTCCGACGGGTCGGGGTCCGCGGCGGCCTCGTCCTGGGCCTGCTTCAGGGCCTTGTCGGCGAGGTCCTTGTCAGCCTTGGCGTTGGCGGTGGTGGCCTTGGCGGAGGTGAGGTCGCGCTGCGCGGCGGCGCGGGCGTCGTCGAGGGCCTTGCCGGCCACCCTGAGTGCCTCGTCCGCGCTGACCTTGGCCTCGCTCGCGGTGCCGGCGGCGGCCTTCGCGTCGGCCAGGGTCTGCTCGGCCTTCTCCACCGCGTCCGCCGGCGGTGTACCACCCGGGGCCGTCAGCTCGTCCAGGGCGGCCTGCGCCTCGGTGACCGCCTTGTCCGCGGAGGTCTTCTGGGTCGTGGCGGTGTCGACGTCCTTCTTCGCCTGGGCGAGCGCCAGTACGAGCGGGGCCTTGTCACCGGCCAGGGCGTCGACCGCCGCCTGGGCGAGCGCCTCGGCGGTGCGCGCGCCGTCGTAGGCCTTCTGCGCCGCGGCGGCCTTCTCGGCGAGCTTCGCCAGCTCGTCCTTGGTGGGCTTGTGCTTCTGGTCCTGCACCTGCGTCGGCGACGTCGGGCCTGCGGCGAACGCCGGGCCCGCCGACAGGAGCAGGACGGGCGCGGTCACAGCGGCGGCCACGGCCGTCGCGAGCATGCGGTGAATCTTCACGCGAGCCCTTTTCTGGCTGAAGAAGAGAGAGGGAGCGCCGCTGCGGAGCCGGGCTCACGCGCGCGGCGGCTCGGTGATCGTACGACCGTGATCCGGCCGGGAGAAGGGAGATTCCGGCGCTCGGCGGAGGGCTCCGGCGCGCCCGGCGACGCGAAGTGGAGCAATCGGGGCAGTTGCCCATGGCTCCGGTGTTTTCTGTGTGACGTGAATTACACGCCACTCGCCGTCTCCGCAGGACAGGCACGTTTCCCGCGCCGGCCGAGCACGTGCACTACACGCCGCCCGCCACCTCCGCAGGACAGGCGCGTTTCCCGCGCCGGCCGAGCAGGTACGTTCCCGCTCCCAACAGCGCCCCGAGCACCGGAGCCAGCAGGTACGCGGCCAGGTGCGCGGTCTGCCCGGACAGCAGCGCCGGGCCGAACTGCCGGGCCGGGTTGACCGAGCCCCCGGTCACGGGGCCGAGCCCCACGATCGCCGCCGCCACGCCGCCGCCCATCAGGAGGGGCAGCGCGCGGGTCAGCCGCGGGACCCCCGGTGCGTACGCCGCGAGCAACATCATCGCGGCCATCGCGGCGGCCTCCAGCACCAGCACCGCCGCTCCGCCCCACGCCTCCCCCGGCGCCACGGCGGCGGTGTCGGCGGCCGGACCCCATGCCACGCGGCCCAGGTAGGCACCGAGCGCGGAACCCGCCAACTGGGCCGCGACGAAGGGGAGTACGGCCCGGCCGGGGAACGCCCGCAGGGCCCACAGGCCGAGGGTGACCGCCGGGTTGAGATGGCCCGCGGTGATCCGCTGGAGCGCGGGCGACATGACGAGGGCGATCGCCGCGCCGACCACGAGCGCGACCGCCGCCAGCCGCAGGGTGGGGGCGGGGAGTGCTGCCACCGCCGGGGAGTCGGCTACCAGCAGCCAGCGCACGGCGGTGACGACGAGGAAGAGGAACGCGGCGGTGAGAACCAACTCCCACAGGGCCGCACGCAGTTGAGTTGCCACATTCGAGAAGTGAAACGGATGACTATCCGCTTGGCAAGGGAGCTGGTGACAAAAGTGGATACATTTCCGCTTCGGGTACGATCCCGCCATGCGCGAGCCCGAGAGCGAACCCGCCGCCGAGCGCCCTGCCGTCGAGCACCCGGCCGTACGTGAGACCGGACGCGAACCCTCCGGGCGGCGCGGGGCCGGGGGCGCGCCCGACACCGGGAACGCGCCCAACGCCGGAAGCACGCCCAACACCAAGCACCCCGCCCTCCCCCGCGCCGACGGGCCCCCCGTCGAGCGCGCCGACGCCGCCCGGAACCGGCGCAGGATCCTCGACGCCGCCGCCCTGATCGTGGCCGACAAGGGCCCCCGCGCCCTCACCATGAACGCCGTCGCGCACGCCTCCGGCATCGGCGTCGGCACCGTCTACCGGCGCTTCGGCGATGTGCAGAAGCTGCTCTACGCGCTCGTCGACGACCGCGAGCAGCAGTTCCAGGAGGCGTTCGTGAGCGGGCCCCCGCCGCTGGGGCCCGACGCCCTGCCCGCACCCCCGACGCCACCCGCGGTCCGGTTGCGCGCGTTCCTCCACGCGCTCGCCGACCGGGTCGCCGAACAGCAGGAACTGCTGCTGGCCGCCGAGAGCGCGTCGCCCCGCGGCCGGTACTACGGCGCCCCGTACCTGACCCTGCACACCCACGCCTCGATGCTCATCGGGCAGATCCAGCCGCAGGCGAACGCCGCACTCGTGGCGCACCTGCTCCTCGCCGTGCTCTCCCCGAGCCTCGTCCAGCACCTGCACGAGAGCCGCGGGGTGACGGCACGACAGCTCAAGGACGGGCTCGACCAGCTGCTGTCCCTGCACCTGTAGACCGGCCGCCCGCCCAGCGCACCTGTAGACCGGCCGCCCGCCCGCGCACCTGTAGACCGGCCGCCTGCCCGCGCACCTGTGGACCGGCCGCCCGCCCGCCGCGCGGATCGGACGCCCCCGCTTGTGTGCGTCCCAACTGGGCGCACACACAACCCGGGTGACACAAGAGCGCCATTCGGCCGTCCTCGCACGCCACCTGGCGGCCCGCCAGGCCACTCTCGGGTGTGAGTTGTGGCACAAGCATTCCCAGAAGCCCACGGAGTCGCTAGCTTCCCCTCACATTTTGTTCGCACCGAGAGGACTCCTGTGAACGCTTCATCCCGCAGCCGCAGAGCCATGGCCGCCGTGGCGTCGCTGGCGATCGCCACGCCGCTCCTGCTCGCCGCCGCCTCCCCCGCCACCGCGCAGCGTGCCGGCTCCGACCCGGCGCAGGACGCCGCCAAGCTCGCGAAGAAGCTGGTGGCGGACTCCTCGGGGCCGGGCGCGTACCAGCACCTGAAGCAGTTCCAGGCGATAGCGGACTCGGCGGGCGGCAACCGCGCGGCGGGCTCGCTCGGCCACGACGCCTCGGGGGCGTACGTCTTCGGCCTGCTCAAGAAGGCGGGCTACGACGTCCACTACGAGAAGTTCGACTTCACGTACATCGAGACGCAGGCGGAGAAGCTGACCGTCGACGCCCCGGCGCCGCGCGACGTCGACATCATCGCGATGTCGTACACGCGGTCCACCCCCGTCGGTGGCCTGAAAGCAGCGGTCGCCCATGTGCCGGTCGACGAGACGACGGGCTGCGAGGCGGGTGACTACGCGGCCGGGTTCACCGGAAAGATCGCCCTGGTCAAGCGCGGCGGCTGCTCGTTCGCCCAGAAGCAGGCCACGGCCGCGACGGCGGGCGCGGTCGGCGCGATCATCTACAACAACGAGGCCGGAGCGCTCAACGGAACCCTCGGCACCCCCGCGGACGCCAAGCTCCCCACCGGCGGCATCTCCCTGGCCGACGGCGAGGCCCTGGCCGCGGACGTCGCCAAGGGCCCGGTCACGGTCACCCTGGACATCCGTCAGCTCCAGCAGAAGAAGACCACCCGCAACGTCGTCGCCGAGACCAAGGGCGGCAACGCGGACCGCACCGTCATGCTGGGCGCGCACCTGGACTCGGTCACCGACGGGCCCGGCATCAACGACAACGCATCCGGTTCCGCCGGTCTGACCGAGGTCGCCCTCAACCTGGCCAAGGCGACCAAGGACGGCAAGAAGCCCGCCAACAAGGTGCGCTTCGCCTGGTGGTCGGCGGAGGAGCTGGGGCTGCTCGGCGCCGAGGACTACGTCGCCAAGCTCACCCCCGAGCAGCGCGCGAAGATCGCGCTCTACCTCAACTTCGACATGATCGCCTCGCCGAACTTCGGCCAGTTCGTGTACGACGGCGACAACTCGGACAACACCGGTTCGGGCCCCGGCCCCGAAGGCTCCGCCCAGTTGGAGAAGGGCATCAACGACTTCCTCGACAGCCGGAGCTTCCCGCACGAGGGCACCGACTTCGACGGGCGCTCGGACTACGGACCCTTCATCGACCACGGAATCCCGTCCGGCGGCACCTTCACCGGCGCCGAGGGCGTCAAGACCGCGGCCCAGGCCGCGAAGTTCGGCGGCCAGGCGGGCGTCGCGTACGACAAGTGCTACCACTCGAAGTGCGACGACATCACGAACATCAACCAGAAGGCGCTCGACATCAACGTCGACGTCATCGCCAACGCGGTCGGCACCTACGCCCACGACCTGAGCTCGCTCGGCAAGCCGGTCGTGTCACAGCCGACGACGGGCGGGGACAGCGGCAGCGGCGGCCTGCACAGCGGCCACGGCCACGGCGGTGCGGTGAGCAGCTGATCCGGCCGTAGCGCAGAAGGGGGAGGGGGAGGGGGAGGGGCGCGGGACCGCGCCCCACCCCCTCCCCCTGTCGTCCGGTCAGGTCGGTCAGCCGGCAGCCGACAGCTGTCAGCCGTCAGGCCGCGAGTCCGAGCGCCAGCGCTCCCACCACCGGTGCCGCGTACACCAGCGGGAACGGAATGTGTGCGTACCAGCGGGCCCGGACCACGGTGACGACCGCCCCGGCGAAGTACAGCACCAGCGCGATCCCCGCCGCGAGGCCGACGGCCGGCACCAGCAGCCCCACGAGCAGGCCGACCGCGCCCGCCGCCTTGGCCGCCGCCAGCCACGGCAGCCAGGCCTGCGGGACGCCGTAGTCCTTCATCGGCTCCACGGCCCACTTGGCGCCCAGGGCGGCCGAACCGGCCGAGAAGGCGACCATGACAGCGGCGACGACGGTCACGACAACGTAGGTGGTCGACATGGCGGACTCCTCATCAGGTGTGCTCCGCGCCGGCGTTGGCCCCGCCGCGGTGGGCCGCTCGGCCCGTACACCCCTATGACTCGGCGCCCCACGAAAGTGTGACCGCCCGGCCGAAAAAACTTCGCGGCAGATTCTCCACGACCGCGCGCGCCCCTACGCCACCGCCGCCGACCTCGCCGGGCACAGGTCGAAGTGGCTGATCCGGCAGGTGTCCGTCGGTATCGCCGAACCGAGGTTTACGGCCGTCCCGTCGCCCGCGATCCGCCACCGCTTGCCCGCGGGCACGGAGCCCACGACCCGCTCCCCCGGCTCGATCAGGATCCACTTCCCGCGCACCGTCCGGTGCCACTCGGCGGCGGCCCCGCACCGCTTGCACACCGTGCCCCCGGACGTCCGCGGTGCTGGTACGGACCGCAACTGCCGGGCGGCCGAGCCCAGTTCGATGGCGGTACTCGCCAGCACCTCGGCGAGCAGCACCGGCTCACGGCCGCCGTCGGCCCGTTCGCAGGCCGCGCACACCGCACGCCCCAGCACCGGCCGCCACCTGCCCTGCGGCCCGCCGCACGCCTCACATCCGTACGTACTCATCACGCCCCCACCCGCAAACCACGACGTTTACAGCTGACGGAAAGAATGCTTCCACAGGGGTCTGACAATCAGTCCTGCCCGCGGTTTCCGGGCAGGTCAGGCAGTGTTCACCGTCGCGCCAACCGGCTCCCGCCGCACCACGTCCACCAGCGAACGGTCGGTGATCTTCAGACTCGGCGAGACGGCGAGCGTCAGCGTGGAGACGCTCATGAAGGGGTTGAGGTGCTCCCAGCCCCAGCCGACCAGCGCCTGGCGCACCTCGCCCGAGCGGGCCGCGATCTCGTGCGCCGACGCGGGCGACATCACACCGCCCACCGGCAGCGGCAGCCGCGCCGCGACCTGCCCCTCGCGCACGACCGCCACTCCGCCGCCGTCGGCGACCACCGCGCGCGCGGCCTCGGCCATCGCGGCCCGCGAGGTGCCGACCGTCACCAGGTTGTGGCTGTCGTGGGCGTACGTCGTCGCGATCGCCCCGGCCGAGAGCGTGCGGCCGAGGAGGGGCGCGAAGACCGTGTCCGTACGCCCGTAGCGGTTGCGGACACGGACGAGCGTGACGCGGCCCTCCCAGTCGACCTCTCCGTCCACCACCGGCAGGGCGATCTCCGCCGCCTCCGTGTACGTGTCACGGGAGTTGACCCGCATCGCGCGGAACACATGCGTCCCGTCGGCGAGAGCCGGTACCCGCCACCGGAATCCGTCCTCGGTCTGCTCCTCCACCTGCACGGTCCCTGCCAGCGCGCCGGCCTCCCCGGCCGCCGTCTCGTACACGGGCCGTCCGCCACGCGCCACGACCTGTCCGGCCGCGAACACCAACTGCACGTCGAAGTCGGCCAGTTCACCCTTCAGCAGCACGAGGTCCGCGCGCTTGCCCGGGGCCACGACCCCACGGTCGTACAGCCGCATCCGCTGTGCCGGGTTCCAGGTGAGCGCCCGCAGTACGTCGACGGCGGGCAGTCCGGCGGCGACCGCCACGCGGGCGATGTGGTCCAGGTGACCGGTGGTGAGGATGTGGTCGGCGGCGAGGTCGTCGGTGACGAGGCAGAGCGGCGGCAGCTGCGGCAGGGCGCGCAGCGCCTCGATCACCTCGGGGAGCAGGCACTTCTCCTGGAGCATCATGAGCATCCCCATGCGCGCCTTCTCCAGGACGACCTCGGTGCGGTTCTTGGTGTGGTCGGAGTCGACACCCGTCGCCATGTACGCGCTGAGTTCGGCGCCGCTGAGATTGGGGCAGTGGCCGTCCAGGATGACGCCGCGCGTCCGGGCGGCGCCCACGATGCCGCGCATCCGGGCGTCGTCGGCGACGACGGCGCGGTAGTCCATGACCTCGCCCAGCGCGATGACGCCGGGCCAGCCGAGCATCTCGTCGATGTCGGCGGCGGACAGCGCGGCGCCCGCGTGCTCCAGGCCTTCGAGCGCCGGTACGCACGAGGGCACGCCCCACAGCTGTGTCTGCGGGGTGTCCCGGCCCGCCTCGATCATCCAGCGCATCGCGTCGGCGCCCGCCACGTTGACGATCTCGTGCGGGTCGGCGAGGACGGTCGTCGTGCCGCGCGCGAGGGTCAGCGCCGCGAAGGTCTGCGGGGTGAGGAAGGAGGACTCGATGTGCATGTGCGCGTCGACGAAGCCGGGTACGACGAGCATCCCGGCCGCGTCCACCTCTTCGAGCGCCTCGGCGGGTGTGCCGGGCGGGACGACGCCCGCGACGGTGTCGCCGCGCAGCAGCACGTCGGCGGCGAACTCCTCGCCGGTGAAGGTGGAGACGACGCGCCCGCCGCTGATACGGACGTCGTACGGGTGGTTGACGGTGCCGGGCATGCGCGAGAGCTCCTCGGAAGGCTGCGGGGACACGGGGGTCATGAAGGGACCAGCGTGTAGAAGTAGTAGGCGAGCGGGATCAGTACGATCCACAGGCCGGCCGGGATCTCCTTGAACCGGCCCGCGACCGCCTTGACCAGGACGTGGGCGACGAGGCCGACCGCGATGCCGGTGCCGAAGTTCCCGAAGAAGACCGTCGTCGCGACGACCAGCGCGGCGGGGATCGCGTCCGTCGGGTCCTTGAAGTCGATGTTGCGCAGCGCGCCGAGCATGGACAGCCCGATGTACATCAGCACGGGCGCGGTCGCCGCCTGCGGGATCAGCGTCGCGAACGGCGTCACCAGCAGCAGCGCCGCGAATCCCAGCGCCGCGTACACGGAGGACAGACCCGTCCTGCCGCCGCTGTCCGCACCGGCCGACGACTCCAGGTAGGCGGTCATGCTGGGCGCGCCGAGGCCCGCGCCGCCGATGACGGCGACCGAGTCCACGTAGAACGGGCGGCGGATCCCCGGCATGTTGCCGTGCTCGTCGGTCAGCCCGGCCCGTCCGGCGACGGCCAGCAGGGTGCCCGTCATCGAGAAGAACTCGGAGACGAAGAAGGCGAAGATGTACGGGAAGTACTCGGGCCGCAGCGCTCCGAGTACGTCGATGTGGAACGCGACGGCGGCCGGGCTGTCCGGCGCGCCGAAGAGGTGGTCGGGCACCTCGGTGACACCGAGCGGAATGCCCACCAGGGTCACGACGGCGATCGTGATCAGGAAGGCGCCCGGCACCTTGCGTGCCATCAGCGCGGTCAGCAGGACCAGCCCGGCGAGGGCCAGGTAGGCGGTCGGCTGCGACAGGTCGCCGAGCCCGAGCGCGTTGCTCGTGGGCTTCGCGACGACCAGGTCGCTGTCCCGGAAGCCGAGCAGCGCGATGAAGAGGCCGAGGCCGCCGCTGATCGCGTACTTGAGGTTCAGTGGCATCAGCCTGGTGATCAGGTCCCTGATCCCGAGCGCGGTGAGCACCAGGAACGCGATCCCGGACCAGAACACCATCCCGAGCGCCGAGTCCCACGGCACCCCGTCCTGCCCGACGATCGTCACCGCGAGCAGCGCGACCCCGCCGAGCCCGGGGGCGAGCACGAAGGGCAGGTTTGCGAAGAGGCCCATCGCCAGCGTGGCGAGGACGATCGCGACGATCACGGCGGTGGTCACGGGCCCGTGCGGCACCCCCGCCTTGGCCAGCTGCCCCGGCACGACGACCACCGCGTAGGCCGCGGCGACGAACATGGAGAGCCCGGCGATGGCTTCGGTACGCGGCGTGCTCCCGCGCTCGCGGATCCGGAAGCGGCGTTCCAGGAGGGAGGGCGCGGCGGGGCCCGAGCCCGAGCCCGGGGCGGGAGGCTCCGGGTCCGTTTCGGACGCGTCCGCGGGGACGGTACGGGAGGTCATGGCAGGGCACCTCGGCGTCGGAGGGGAAGGGCGAGGCCGTCCGGGGAGCCACTCTGCTCCGGGACGAAGGCCTGACTGCGACTGCTGATGCAACCGCTGATGCAACCGGTTGCAGAGACCGGTTGCACTTAGAATGGCATGCCCCGGGCGCGACGAGAAGACGGACATCGGTCACACTTCGATCCCGGAGGAACGTACGAACCGCGTACGCAGCGGGCGCACGGGCCCGCGGTACGCACCAACCGCGTACACGGCGGGCTCACGGGCCTACGGGCGCGCGGTGTGCGGTACGCAGTGCCGCGTCAGGCGTTACGCGGCGGACAGACAGCACCGGGCCGACACCGACGCCGACCCGGCACAGGGACAAAGGGGATGGGGAGAACGGTGTCGACACTCGCTGACGTGGCCCGCGAGGCCGGAGTGTCCAAGGCCACCGCCTCACGCGCCCTGCGGCGGCCCGAGATGGTCGCCGCCGCCACCCTGGAACGCGTCCGCGCCGCGGCCGGCCGGCTCGGCTTCCACCCCAACCCGGCGGCCCGCGCGCTGACCACCGGCCGCACCGCGATGCTCGGCCTGATCGTCCCGACCCTCGCCAACCCCTTCTTCGCACCGCTCGTCCTCGGTGCGCAGCAGGCCGCCGAGGAGACCGACAACCACCTGCTGATCGCCGTCTCCGAGTACGACGCGGACCGCGAGGCAGCCCTCGCCGACCGCATCTCCGACCAGGTGGACGGCCTGATCATGGTCGCCCCTGTGGGCACGGACGCCGCACTGCGCGCGCGAGCCGCCCGCCGTCCGCTGGTGCTGGTGGACCGCAGGGTGGGCCGCCTGCCGGCCGTGGTCCTCGACACCGCCGCCGGCACCGCGGACCTGCTGCGCCACCTGCTCGACCTGGGGCACCGGGACATCGCGTACGTGTCGGGGCCCGCGGGCTCCTGGGCCGACTCCCACCGCAGGACCGCGATGCACGCGCTCACGGACGCGACCGAAGGAGCCCGTCTGCATGTGCTGGGCCCCCTCCCGCCGACCTTCGACTCGGGCATCACGGCCGCGGCGGCGATCCCTCCGCGCGCCACGGCCGTGGTCGCGTACAACAGCTATCTGGCGCTGGGCCTGCTCCACGGCCTCAAGGCCGCGGGCCTGGAGGTACCCCGGGACATGAGCCTCGCCGCGGCGGACGACCTGTCCGCGCTGGCCTCGACCACACCCGCCGTGACGGCGCTCGACGTCCCCGTCGCGGCGGCGGGGGCCCAGGCGGTCACCCGCCTCCTGGAAGCCCGCGAAGGCATCCGCCGCACCGTGACCTCCCACCTGCCGACACTCCTGCGCCCCCGCGCGTCGACGACCCACCCGCCGTCCTGACCGGCGCCTTGCAGGCCTCGACGGCCCGCCCCTCCTGACCGGCTGCCGCACGGCCGCGGCCACGGTCCGGCCATCGCCTTGAGATCTCAGGCCCGCTCCCCCCGGGCCGGCCCACGGGCGGTGCGCACCTCCACGAAGCGCTCCCGGCCCAGCAGCATCCCGAACGTCCCCGAGGGCATCCGTACCAGCGCGCGGAACACCGCCGCACTGTGGCCCTCTCCCCACACCTGGGAGCGGTGCGAGGCCAGCGCCGCCTGCTTGCGGTCGGCGTACGCGCGCACGTCGACCGAGTGGGTGATCTCGGCCCGCCGGGTGCGGGCGACCCGCGTTGACTGTGCCCGCAGCGCCCCTCGCGCGAACGGCCGGGACAGCGGGGAGGCCGCCAGTGACATCAGCGCAGGCAGCAGCCTGAGCAGCCCGATCGGCGCCGTGCGGGTGATCGCCGCGATCAGCACCCTTCGTACGCCTGCCAGTTCGGCCGCCGCAAGTCCCATCTGGTGGGCCCGTACATGGTCCCGGTGGCCGTAACCACCTGCGGCGTCGTGAGTCAGCAGCAGATCTGCCCGCTCCTCCCGCAGGACGGCCGCGAGCCGCTCGGCCGCCTCCTCGCGCGACGCCCGTACGAACCGCTGCCGGCCGGGCGGGTCCGGGTAGAGGTCCCTGCCGTGACCGCTGTCCGCGAAACCCAGGCACGCCACCCGCGCGGCGCCCAACGCCTCCGCACTCGCGCGCAGTTCGTCCAGTCGCGACGCCTCGTGCGGTACGGGACCCATCTCGCCGTCCGTCGCGGACACCACAACCACCCGGTGCCCTTCCGCCGCCGCACGGGCCAGCGTGCCGCCGGCGTGCAGGACCTCGTCGTCGGGGTGGGCGAAGAAAGCTACCAAGGTGGCCATGGGGCGATCCTCACAGAGTCGCCCCCCGATTACCCTCGCAGGGACCCATCCCGCACACGACGGAGCGGAAATCATGGCGGACCAGGCAGAGTTCGAGCAGCACCGCGGCCATCTCCACGCGGTCGCCTACCGCATCACCGGTTCCGTCTCCGACGCGGACGACGCCGTGCAGGAGGCCTGGCTGCGGTGGCACGCGCTCGACGAAGGGATTGCGGACAACCCCCGTGCGTACCTCACCACCACCGTGAGCCGCCTCTGCTACGACCAGCTGACCTCGGCCCGTGCCCGCCGCGAGCGGTACGTCGGGCCGTGGCTGCCCGAGCCGCTGGTCACCGCGCCCGCCGCCGAGGGGCCCGAGGAGCGGGCCACCCTGGACGAGTCCGTCAGCACGGCGATGCTCACCGTCCTGGAGAGTCTCACCCCGGCCGAGCGCACCGCCTTCGTGCTGCACGACGTCTTCGACGTTCCGTTTCCGGAGATCGCCAGGGCGCTGGACAAGTCTCCGTCCTCCGTGCGGCAGTTGGCCTCGCAGGCGCGCAAGCACGTACGGGAGGCCAAGCCGCGCAGGTCCGTCGCGCGGGCCGAGCACCGGCGGGCGGTGGACACCTTCCTCGCCGCCGTCACCGGGGGCGGTGACCTCGACGCGCTGCTGGCCGTCCTCGACCCGCAGGTGGCGTGGCGTTCCGACGGCGGCGGTCTCGTCCGCGCCGCGCGCAAGGCGGTCTTCGGCGCGGCCAAGGTCGCCACGCTCACGCAACACCTCTACCGCGCGTTCGACCCGGCCAGGATGCGGCTGCTGCCGTACGACGTGAACGGGGCGCCGGGTCTCGTCCTGGACGCCTCGTCGACCGACCAGAGCGGGGTGCTGTCCTTCACCCTCGGTGAGGACGGCCGGATCATCGGCATCGACCTCGTCGTAAACCCGGAAAAGCTCCGCCACCTGGACTTCTCGGCCTTGTGACCGGGGACGATGCCCGTCACCCGCCCCTCTGCCGGGTGCTGTGACGGGCGTCACCTCACACTTGCGGGGGCCGCGTCGTCCCCCTTACATGAACGCCCACACGAAGCACTCGCAGCAAGGCCGGCAGCGCGTCGTCGTCCTCGGGGCCGGGTACTCCGGCCTGATGGCCGCCCTGCGGGTGGCCCCGCACGCCCAGGTCACCCTCGTCGATCCGGTCGGCCACCTCACCGAGCGCGTCCGACTGCACGAGGTCGCCGCAGGCCGCCCCGAATCCGAGATCACCCACCCGCTCCACGACTTCCTCCGTCACACCCGCGTCACCCACCACACCGCCCGCGCCACCTCCCTCGACGCCGCCGCCCGCACCGTCACCACGGACAGCGGTCTGGTCCTGCCGTACGACCGCCTCGTGTACGCCCTCGGCAGCTCCACCCGTTTCCCGGAGCGCGCCGCCGAGCGCGTCTTCACCGCCGAGTCCGCCGCGGCCCTGCACAAGCGGCTTCTCGACGGGCCCGGCCGGCTGGCCGTCGTCGGCGGCGGGCTGACCGGCATCGAGATGGCCGCCGAGCTCGCCGAACGGCACGGCCGTGACTGGCAGGTGCGGCTCCTCACCTCCGGCGAGATCGCCCCCAGCGTCTCCGCCAAGGGCCGCACGCACCTGCGCCGCGCGCTTGCCGGGCTCGGCGTGCGCGTCGAGGAGGGCCTGCGGGTCGACGACCCTGGCAGCGTGGACGCGGACGCCGTCGTCTGGTCGGCGTCGATGTCCCCGAACACCGGCCTCGCCGCCTCCGCAGGGCTCGCCCTCAACTCCCTCGGCCGCGTCGACGTCGACGCCGCCCGCCGCTCCCTCTCGCACCCGGAGATCTACGTCGCGGGCGACGCGGGCGGCACCCACCGGATGTCGTGCGCGGCGGCCCTGCCCATGGGGTCGCGGATCGCGACGTCGATCCTCGCGGAGGGGCGCGGCCTGGACCCCGTACCGAAGCCCGTCACCTACGTGCTCCAGTGCGTCAGCCTCGGCCGCCACGGCGGTCTCGTGCAGTCGGTGCGCAAGGACGACTCGCCCCGCGACCTGGTCCTCACCGGGAGGCCCGCCGCCTTCGTGAAGGAACAGATCTGCGCCTCCACCGTCAAGTCGCTCGCGTTCGCGGCCCGCAGGCCCGGAGCCGTCGGTCTGTCCCCGGGGTTCTGACCCACCGGCCGGCCCGTCAGGAGGAGAGCGGCGTACGCGCGAAGGAGGACCCGTATCGGTCCCAAGGGCCATAGCGGTGCGGGTACGGACCCACCCCTGGACCGACGATCTGCCGGTACGCCGCTGGCTAGGCTTCGAACGAGAGCGGGACACCTTCACGTGCCCCGACGCGAACACGCCGACGGGGGAGCCGAATTGAGCCGCAACCAACCACCCGGACCGACCGTGCTGGGTTACTCCCGCACCCGGCTCCTGCGCATCCTCCTCGGCTTCCCGGCCGTCGGACTCGGCCTCGGCCTTCTGCTGCCGCCGCCCGCCCGCTGGACGGACGGCTCGGCCACCGGGACCCTGGGCCGGGTCGTCGACGCCCTCGGCGGGTTGGACCAGCCCTGGCAGGTCGCGCTGTGCGCCGGCGCCGCCACCGCCCTCGGCCTGCTCGCCGCCTACGTCGCCGTCGCCGACTCGGCCCGGCTGACCGTCTCCGACAGCTCGCTGGGCATCGATCCGCGCGACGGCAAGAAGGCCAGCGCCCTAGCTCGCGAGGACGTGGCGGCCGTGTACCCGGAGGGCCGGGACCTCGTCGTGCTCGACGCGGCGGGCCGCCAGCTGGCCCGTACGCCGCGCCAGGCCTCGCGGCACGCGCTCGCCCGCACCCTGCGCGCCCACGGCTACCCGTGGCGCGACTCCCGCCCCGCCACCCCTGCCCGTATGCCGGCGGCCGCGTGAGCGGTTCCTGTGCGAATCGCTCCGGGCCCTACGGGGCAGGAGCGTGTTTCACGTGAAACATGGTGCCGACCCTGCACACTCCGTCGGCACCCTGGAAGGAAACACACATGGACTTCGCCCAGCGCACCATCGACCTCGCCCGCGCCAACGTCGCGGAAGGCGGGCGCCCCTTCGCCACCGTCATCGTCCGCGACGACGAGATCGTCGCCGAGAGCGGCAACAAGGTCGCCCAGACCGACGACCCGACGGCGCACGCCGAGATCCTCGCAGTCCGCGACGCCTGTACGAAGCTCGGCACCGAGCACCTCACGGACTGCACGATCTACGTCCTGGCCCAGCCGTGCCCGATGTGCCTCGGCGCGCTCTACTACTGCTCCCCGGCGGAGGTCGTCTTCCTGACCACGCGCGAGGAGTACGAGCCGCACTACGTGGACGACCGCAAGTACTTCGAGCTCGGCACCTTCTACGACGAGTTCGCCAAGCCCTGGCAGGAGCGCCGGCTCCCGATGCGGCACGACTCGCGCGCGGCGGCGGTCGACGTCTACCGCGACTGGCAGACCCGCAACGGCGGCGAACGCCAGGTCCCGGGCACACCGACCGCCTGACCCCGGCGCATCGGCGGGCGACACAGCGGGCACACCGACCGCCTGACCCCGGCGGCGAGCCCCAGGCCCCGACCGCCTGATCCCGCGCCAGCCCTACGCCCCCTCGAAGGCCCTCCGCACCGCCGCGATGTCGATCTTCTTCATCGCGTACATCGCCTTCGTCGCCCGGGTGGCCTTCTCCGTGTCCTCGTCGCCGATCAGCTCGGTCAGCTCGGTGGGCACCACCTGCCAGGACACCCCGTACTTGTCCTTGAGCCAGCCGCAGGGGCCCTCCTGGCCGCCGTCCTCGGTGAGCCGGGTCCAGTAGTGGTCGACCTCCGCCTGGTCGACGCACTCGATCTCGAAGGAGATCGCCTCGCTGAACTGGAACATGGGTCCGCCGTTCAGCCCGATGAAACGCTGTCCGTTGATCTCGAACTCGGCCGTCACCACGGTGCCGGCCGGGCCGGGGCCCGCGTCGTTGTAGCGCAGCGTCCGGCCGCGCGACCCGTTCTTGAAGACGGACAGATAGAAGTCGGCCGCCTCCTCCGCCTTGCCGTCGAACCACAGGCAGATACCGAATCCACGAGTGCTCATCGTCTGCTCCTCTCCGGAAGTGGAACCCTCTGCCTGTTATGACTGCCGCCGCACCGAGAACTCACCGGCGCCTGCGCGAGGTCCCGAAGATGGAGCGGCTGATCTCGCGGCCCAGCTGGGTCCCGATCGACCGGGCGAGCGACTTGAACATCCCGCTCCCGACCACCTGCTCCACCAGCGAGGGGTCGGACTTCTCCGGCGCGGCGGCGGGCTCGGGCACCGCCGCCGGAGCGGGGGCCTGCAGCTTCTCGTACGCCGACTCCCGGTCGACCGCCTCCGCGTACCGCCCGTACAGCAGCGAGGCCTTGACCGCCCGCTCCAGTGCCTCGTCACCGACGGGCCCCATCAGCGACCGGGGCGCGCGCAGCCGGGTCGCCGCCACCGGCGTCGGCGCACCCTGCTCGTTCAGCACCGTGACGACCGCCTCGCCCGTCCCGAGTCCGGTCAGTACCTCCTCCAGGTCGTACGGCGAGTGCGGGAAGGTCCGCACGGTCGCCTTCAGTGCCTTCGCGTCGTCGGGCGTGAACGCCCGCAGCGCGTGCTGCACCCGGTTTCCCAGCTGGGCCAGCACATCGGCGGGCACGTCCTTCGGGGTCTGTGTCACGAAGAAGACCCCGACCCCCTTCGAGCGGATCAGCCGCACGGTCTGCGTGATCGCCTCAAGGAACGCCTTCGACGCCCCGTTGAACAGCAGGTGCGCCTCGTCGAAGAAGAAGACGAGCTTCGGCCGGTCCAGGTCACCGACCTCGGGCAGGTCGTGGAAGAGGTCCGCGAGCAGCCACATCAGGAAGGTCGAGAAGAGCTGCGGGCTGCGCTGCACGGCGGCCAGCTCCAGCACCGACACCAGCCCCCGCCCGTCCGGCGCCTGCCGCAGCAGCTCGTTGGTGTCGAACTCGGGCTCACCGAAGAACTCTCCCGCGCCCTGCTGCTCGAAGGCGGTCAGCGCCCGCAGGATGACCCCGGCGGTCACCGTCGAAAGGCCGCCGATCCCCTTCAGCTCGGGTTTGCCCACGTCGGAGGTGAGAAAGGCGACGACCGCGCGCAGGTCCTTCAGGTCCACCAGCTCCAGACCCTTCGAGTCCGCGTAGTGGAAGATCAGTCCGAGCGACTGCTCCTGCGTCTGGTTGAGCTGGAGCACCTTCGACAGCAGTACGGGACCGAAGCTGGTGACCGTCGCCCGCAGCGGAATGCCGGGGCCGGTCCCGCCCAGCGCGTAGAACTCGCACGGATACCCGGTGGCGGTCCAGTCCTGCCCGACGGACGCCGCCCGCTCCCGTACCTTCTCGTTCTCCTCGCCGGGCGCCGAGACGCCGGACACGTCTCCCTTGATGTCGGCGAGGAAGACGGGCACGCCCTGGGCCGACAGCTGCTCGGCGATCAGTTGCAGCGTCTTCGTCTTCCCGGTGCCGGTCGCCCCCGCGACGAGTCCGTGCCGGTTGAGCACGGCGAGCGGGACGCGGATCTGCGCCTGGGGCAGGCAGACCCCGTCCCACAGCAGCGCACCGAGATCCAGCGCGGGCCCGGTGAAGGCGTATCCGCCCGCGATGGCCGTCGCCTCGGCACCCGCAGCACTGCCCGGGTCACCGGAGGGGGTACTTCCGCTCATCGTTTGCTCCCGTTCTGGCGCTGAATACGACCTTTGCATCCCTCCCTCATGGCTGCGCCCGGAGCACCTTCCCCGGTAGGCTTTCCGTGTGATCTTCAAGCGCATCGGAAACGGCCGGCCGTACCCCGACCACGGCCGGGAAAGCACCCGGCAGTGGGCAGATGTCGCGCCGCGCCCGGTCCGCCTCGATCAGCTCGTCACCACCAAGGGCCAGCTGGACCTGGAGACCCTCCTCGCCGAGGACTCCACCTTCTACGGCGACCTCTTCGCGCACGTCGTGAAGTGGCAGGGCGACCTCTATCTGGAGGACGGACTGCACCGCGCGGTCCGCGCCGCGCTCCAGCAGCGCCAGGTGCTGCACGCACGCGTCCTCGAACTGGGCTGACCCGGGGGCCCGCACGGCAGCCGGGTGTCTCGTTGGCCCTTTCGGGTCGGTCGTTGACCCATTGGTTGATCATTTAGTACGCAACCGACCTGGTCGGCACTACGCTGCGCCCATGAGCATGCTGACTCCCCCCGGCATGGGCGGAAAGTACCGCATCACGGGTAACGCCTATCCCCGGATGCGCCGCCCCCACCGCCGCCGCCGGATCATCCTCCTGGCGGTGGCGTCCGTCGCCGCGCTCAGCCTGGCCGGCTGGGGAACGGTGCAGCTCATCGACGTCTTCACCGGCGGCGGGAAGAAGACCGTGGCCGGTGGCAAACGGCCCGACTGCAAGCCCGCGGCGTCCGCGGCCCCGGCCGTTCCTGCGAAGGACGCGAAGGGTGTCCCGAAGCCGTCCGCGGTGAAGGTCAACGTCTTCAACGCGACCGGCCGCAGCGGCCTCGCCAAGCAGGTCGGGGACGAGCTCAAGAAGCGCGGCTTCCAGGTCGTCAAGGTCGACAACGCGCCCGAGGAGTACGAGAAGAAGATCAAGGGCCCCGGGCTGCTGGTCGGTGCGCCCAGGTCCCTCGCGGCGGAGCTCCCGGTCCTGGGCACCCAGTTGAAGGGCGCCGAGAAGAAGGCGGACACCCGCGGCGGGCAGGAGGTCGACCTCATCATCGGCAACGGCTTCAAGTCCCTGGACACGAAGAAGAGCGCGGACCAGGCCCTGGTCGCCCTGACCAGGCCCGTGCCCGCGCCCTCCGGCGCCAAGTGCTGAGCTACTCCGCGGTGCCGTACATCCGGTCGCCCGCGTCGCCCAGGCCCGGCACGATGTAGCCGTTCTCGTTGAGCCGCTCGTCGACCGAGGCGGTCACCACGGTCACCGGCGCCCCCGCCAGCTCGCGCTCCATGACCTCCACGCCCTCCGGCGCGGCGAGCAGCACGACCGCGGTGACGTCGTCCGCGCCGCGCTTGATGAGCTCCCTGATGGCCGCCACCAGCGTGCCGCCGGTGGCCAGCATCGGGTCGAGGACGTACACCTGACGGCCGGAGAGGTCCTCCGGCATCCGGGTGGCGTACGTCTCCGCCTGGAGGGTCTCCTCGTTGCGGATCATGCCGAGGAAGCCCACCTCGGCCGTCGGCAGCAGCCGCACCATGCCGTCGAGCATGCCCAGACCTGCCCGCAGGATCGGCACGACCAGGGGGCGCGGGTGGGACAGCTTGACACCCGTGGTCGGGGTGACCGGCGTCTCGATGTCGACCTGCTCGGTGCGCACGTCCCGGGTGGCCTCGTACGCGAGCAGGGTGACCAGCTCGTCGGCGAGGCGCCGGAAGGTGGGGGAATCGGTGCGCTTGTCGCGCAGCGTGGTGAGTTTGTGCGCCACCAGCGGGTGGTCGACGACGTGTATCCGCATGTTTCCACAGTAACCGGGCGTGCCCGGCGTGTGCCCGGCGCGGCCCCCGCTCGCATCATCCCGGCAACCACAGGGAAGGTGAAGACATACCAATCACGCCTCATCAGGACGGTGCGGTCCATGACGCAGCAGCAGCCGGAACAGGACACCGCCCGCGCCGAGCAGGACTCTCAGGAGCAGCGGGCGCAGGAGAGCGACGCGGCGCGCCGAAGGCGACGCGCCCAGTTCCTGCGCGAACTGAACGAGGCCAAGGAGCTGCGTGACCGCGTCCAGCCGCGGCGGGCCCGAGCGGCCAGAATGCGCCAGCAGATGCGGATGCGGACCTTCCGTTGGTAGCCGGACGACCCCCTCGTACGCCCCCGCGCACACCTCACCCTCCGGACTGATGCACGACGCAAGCGCGGAAGACCTCTCGCTCGGCCGAGGTTTCTGCCACGATTCCGAGTGGGCGGGGCCTTCTGAGCACCGCTGAATCGTCACCTCTGACCAGTGGGAGAGTCACGGTGTACTTCGCCGCACTGCTCGCGCGCACCGAAGACGGATGGGAAGCGAGCGACACGGAGCTCGACGACGTGGAGACCTTGTCGGACCTCGTCGAACTGGCCCGCGAGGGCTCGGCCGACGACGACATCGTCCTCGTCTTCATCGAGCAGGAGGACGCCTGGTTCGGCGTCGTCCGCGTGGAGGAGCTGGAGGACCCGCGGATCTACGTCTCCGACGCAGCCGCCGCCGCCCGCTCCTCGTACGGAGAGATCCTCACCAACGAGCTGCTCGGCACCGACGGGGAAGATCCCGTCGCCGACCTGGACGCGCTGGACCTCGACGGCACCGAGGACGGCGAGAGCGACACCCCGGACGCCGCGGCGCCGGGGGCCGGGGCGGAGACCGGGGAAACCTCCCTGGTCCCCGCGCAGGCGGGCCCCGTCGCGGCGGGCCCCGCCGGTGACCGGCAGGTCCTGGCCGATCTGGGCATGACGGAGAAGGAGCTCCTGGCGCTCGGCAGCGAAGCGCTGTCGGACATCGCCGACGCACTGGGGGCCGCGGAGATCCTGGAGGCCGTGCGCTAGTGGAGGAGGTTCCACCGTCCGACGCCGCGGGCCCCGGACCGTACGACCCCGTACGGGATCCGTGGCGCGCGGCCATGACGCACGCCCTGTCCGAGGCTGCTGCGGCGGCGGAGTCCGGCGACGTGCCGGTCGGCGCCGTCCTGCTGTCCCCGGCCGGTGAGCTCCTGGCCACCGGGCACAACGAACGCGAGCTGCACGGCGACCCGACGGCGCACGCCGAGGTCCTGGCGATCCGCCGGGGCGCCGCGAAGCTCGGGGAGTGGCGGCTACGGGGCTGCACACTGGTGGTCACCCTGGAGCCGTGCACGATGTGCGCGGGCGCCATCGTCCAGTCCCGCGTGGAGCGGGTGGTCTACGGGGCGCGCGACGAGAAGGCCGGGGCGGCGGGCTCGCTCTGGGACCTCGTACGGGACCGGCGGCTCAACCACCGGCCCGAGGTGATCTCCGGCGTACGGGAGGACGAGTGCGCGGCCCAGCTGACGGCGTTCTTCCGGACCCGCCGGCCGGACCTTCCGCAGGACCCGCCCCGGAGCCTCGCGCCGGACCGCTGACGGAGCTCGCGCGGGACCGCTGACCGGAGCTGCGGTTATCGGTTTCGGAGCACTGCCTCCGGTGGGCTAGACTCTGTCTCGGTAGCGTGTCCGAGTGGCCTAAGGAGCACGCCTCGAAAGCGTGTGATGGTGCAAGCTATCCGTGGGTTCAAATCCCACCGCTACCGCCATCGAAGAAGCCCCTCCGGGAGACCGGAGGGGCTTTCTTTATTCCTCCCCGCGACGCGAGTGACGCGGGGTACGGGAAAAGGCAGCAGCCCCGGCCTTGGGAGAGGCCGGGGCTGCTGCTGTTCCTGGAGCGCCCGAAACGGTGAGGACGGGGGAAGCGGCATCGGGGGGACAAGCCGCTTCCCCCGATGAGAACGGTCCTCGAAGTCCGGCCGCTGTCGGGGGAGCAATGCGGCGCGGACCCCGCAGTGAGGTCCCGTTCCTCGCCCGGGTGGATTCCTGCCAGATCCCTCCGGGCTCATGTCCCATCCTGCTCCCCCCGCAAGCGCCGCAACTCCGGCGAAAGACCCGCAGGGGCGGGCCGTTGGTCCTCAATGCGTGCGTGAAGATCTCCGGCAGGTCCCCGGACGGGCAGGTGAGTGCGCGCGTTCCGCCACTCGAGTTGCCCGTTCGTACGGTTAGACTCTCGCGACTGCTCGGCGGACCACAGGGGAGGGTCTGGGCGTGGACATCAAGAAGGCCATTCTCTACATCGTGGTCGTTTTTGTGCTGTACACGATCATCACCTCCCCCGAGAAGGCGGCCAACATGGTCGGGCTAGGCTTCCAGGGCCTGTCCGACGCGGCCAAGGGGATCGGCTCGTTCATGACCAACCTCGTGAAGTAGCCCGTACGCCCGACAAGGCCGCTCCTCTTCCCCCAGGAGTGCCCCGTGATCCGCCATCTGGTCCTCTTCAAGCTCAACGAAGGCGTCTCCCGTGACGAGGAGCGCGTGCAGGCAGGCGCCAAGGCGTTCGCCGAGCTCGCGGACCTCGTGCCCGAGCTGGAGTTCTGGGAGTGCGCCTGGAACATCACGGACCGCCCCATCGCCTACGACTTCGCCATCAACTCGGCCGTCGCGGACGCCGATTCCCTGAAGCGCTACATCGAGCACCCGGCCCACCAGGCCGCCGCCGGACAGTGGCGCGAGTTCGCCACCTGGGTCATCGCGGACTACCCCTTCTAGTTCGCGTCCGCCGCCCGACGGGCCCGCCGCAAAGCGTGCGCCGCGCCCGCCGGGTGTTGCAGAAACGTATTTTCAGAGCGGAAGAAACGCCCGGCCCCGCATCTCTTCGATGCGGGGTTTTTGTATGCCTATGCCCCAACTTGCCCTCAACACGGCGCTATACGGTGCTTGCACACAGTGCACATGTCTTGTGATGCTATGACCGCTTTTGACAGACGAGTTAAGCGAAGTGTCCAGATAGCGACCGAAAAAGGGGTGGCGACTGTGCCGGCCAGTACTGCTCCGCAAGCGCCGCCCCAGCAGGGGACCTCGCCCGAGGGTGCGCCAGCCCAGGAAGCGCCGCTCCAGGAGCCCCCGCTCGTCGAGACCCCCGAGCGCGTCCCCGGCACCCCCGCGGCCCGCACCAGGGGCGCCGACACCCGGGCCCTCACCCAGGTGCTGTTCAGCCAGCTCAAGGGGCTGACCCCCGGCTGCGGGGAGCACTCCCGGGTGCGGGCCGCGCTCATCGAGGCCAACCTCCCGCTCGTGCGGTACGCCGCCGCCCGCTTCCGGTCCCGCAACGAGCCGATGGAGGACGTCGTCCAGGTCGGCACGATCGGCCTGATCAACGCGATCGACCGGTTCGACCCGGACCGCGGCGTCCAGTTCCCCACCTTCGCGATGCCGACCGTCGTCGGCGAGATCAAGCGCTACTTCCGCGACAACGTCCGCACCGTGCACGTACCCCGCCGTCTGCACGAGCTGTGGGTACAGGTCAACGGCGCCACCGAGGACCTCACCACCGCCCACGGCCGCTCCCCCACCACCGCCGAGATCGCCGACCGCCTCAAGATCACCGAGGAGGAGGTGCTGGCCTGCATCGAGGCGGGGCGCAGCTACCACGCGA
The DNA here is from genome assembly GCF_044757485.1 of Streptomyces sp. NPDC091272. Classification (NCBI taxonomy): domain Bacteria; kingdom Bacillati; phylum Actinomycetota; class Actinomycetes; order Kitasatosporales; family Streptomycetaceae; genus Streptomyces; species Streptomyces sp. NPDC091272. The sequence continues at coordinate 681,811 of NZ_JBIVVC010000003.1, read as the reverse complement.
CCTCCCTGGAGGCGGCCCAGGAGGGCGACGGCCTGCCGGGCCTGCTCGACCGCCTGGGGTACGAGGACCCGGCGCTGGCCGGGGTCGAGCACCGGGACCTGGTCAGGCACCTCCTCGTCCAGCTCCCCGAGCGCGAGCAGCGGATCCTGATGCTGCGCTACTACAGCAACCTGACGCAGTCCCAGATCAGTGCCGAGCTGGGAGTTTCCCAGATGCATGTGTCCCGGCTGCTTGCCAGGAGCTTCGCGCGACTGCGATCCGCAAATCGGATCGAGGCGTAATCCTCACGGGTAGAACCAGCTGGAACCTGTGGGGGGAAGAAAAGCCCCACACCCCCTCTTTCCTGCATGTATTTGTCGACTTGACGCTACAGCGCGTTGCCGACATGTGACATTCTGCTGGAACCGCGTTTGCAGCACCTCCGCCGCCGGTATTCAGGTGGAGGCTGCTTCCTCCGACGGGAAGCGTCCGCCGCTACCGTCCGCGACCCTAAGAGGGGGTGGCATGTCCGTAGAACAGGGCAGTTCGAAGGTGCTCATCAAGGATGCGCCCGACATGCTCGACCGTGCACCGGTGATCCCCGCGATTCCGGTCCAGCCCGTGCCCGACCAGGCTCCCGCCGCCTCGGCGCCGCCGATCGTCACCCAGCCGGAAGCACTCGACACCCGCACGCTGTCCCGCTCCCTGTTCCTGCGGCTCGCCGTCCTCGACAAGGGCAGCCCGGAGCGCACGTACGTCCGTGACACCCTCATCGAGCTCAACCTCCCGCTCGTGCGGTACGCCGCCGCGCGGTTCAGGTCGCGCAACGAGCCGATGGAGGACATCGTCCAGGTCGGCACCATCGGCCTGATCAAGGCGATCGACCGCTTCGACTGCGGACGCGGCGTGGAGTTCCCGACCTTCGCCATGCCGACCGTCGTCGGTGAGATCAAGCGCTTCTTCCGCGACACCTCGTGGTCGGTGCGGGTGCCGCGCCGGCTCCAGGAGCTGCGCCTGGCCCTCACCAAGGCCAGTGACGAGCTCGCACAGAAGCTGGACCGCTCGCCCACCGTGCCCGAACTCGCCGCCGTACTGGGCGTGTCCGAGGAGGACGTGGTCGACGGCCTCGCCGTCGGGAACGCGTACACGGCCTCCTCGCTGGACTCCCCCTCCCCCGAGGACGACGGTGGCGAGGGCTCCCTCGCGGACCGCCTCGGGTATGAGGACACCGCCCTGGAAGGCGTGGAGTACCGCGAGTCGCTCAAGCCGCTGCTGGCCAAACTCCCGCCGCGCGAACGCCAGATCATCATGCTGCGGTTCTTCGCGAACATGACGCAGTCGCAGATCGGCGAGGAGGTCGGCATCTCCCAGATGCACGTCTCGCGGCTGCTCACCCGCACCCTCTCGCAGCTCAGGGAAGGGCTGATCGCCGACTGATCGCCGACTGATCGCCGACCGATCCCCGCGCTGCTGCCCAAGTCCAGGCTCACTCTGGTCATTTGACGGGTCGTCAGCCAGACTGGCGCGATGCGATGTCAGGGTGTGGCGGTAGGGGCCGGTGCGGTCGCACTGTGCCTGGGCGGCTGGCTCGCCCTCGGGGGCGAGGGCGGGTCCGACAAGGGATTCGTCGCGGTGGGAGCGGCCGGGGCGGGGCCCGAGGGGGCGCCGACGAAGGCCGTACCGCCCGAGGGGAAGGTCGAGCTGGTACCGCTCGACCCGACCTCTACCAACTCCCGCGGCGATGCGGGCAGTTCGGGGGCGGATCCGGCCGATCCCGCAGGCACACCGGGTTCCACCGGAGCCGTGGCCGGCTCTGCCGGAGCTGCCTCTGCCGGATCCACTGCTCCCGGATCCGCCTCTGCCGGATCCACTTCTGCCGGATCCACTTCTGCCACAGCCGGATCTGCCGGAGCCGGCTCCACCGCGCCCGGCTCCACCGTGCCCGGGGAGTCCGCGCCGGGGTCCGTGGCCGGTACGTCCTCGGGGTCCGGTTCCGGAGCCGGCGGGCAGCCCTCCCGTACCCCTGGGGGCGACGGGTCGACCGGAGGCGCGCCCGCGGGCAGCGCCGGAGGGGCGTCCGGCGCGAGGCCGCCGCAGTCCGGACCGCCCCCGTCGAAGCCCTCGGAGCCCGCCCCGCCGAAGCCGGCGCCGCCGAAGCCCCGGCCGCCCGGCCCCGCCGCACTCGCCGTGGGTTCACCGGTGCGCGCGAAGGCGGACCGGCGGTGGTGCGAGAAGGTGACCGTGTCGCTGCGCAACTCCGGTGGTACGGCGGTGCGTTCGGGCACCGTCACGTTCGCGACGCACATCATCGGGGCGCTCGGCGTCGACTGGGGGACGCGTACGTCCTCCCAGCCGCTGCCCGGATCCATCGGGCCGGGAGCGACCAGGAGTGCGACGTACACCGTCTGTGTGGATGCCTGGCGGGTGCCGCTGGGAATGCACGTGGAAACCCGGCGGGTCACCGCCACCTGGAAGTAGGGACAGGGGACGTGACGAGGAGCGGGCGGGTGCTAGCCGAGCGCGAGCCAGGCCACCGCGGCCAGGACGATCACGACGGCGACAACGGCGACGATCAGGCCGGTCTTCGGGCCCGACGCCTGCGCGGCCGGCTGCGAGCGGCCCTGCTGCGCGGGCTCCTCGTCCACGAACGCACGGAACATCTGGGTGCTGCCCGCCGGGTCGTAGCTGCCCTCGGGACCTTGGCCCTGGGGGGCGTGGGGGTTGTGTGCCATGCGCGAGACCCTAGCGAAGGTGGGCCCCTCGGCGACACCCCAAGCGCCCATATGTACTGAGCTGCGGCTTTACACGCCCCCGCGGCTCCCTTGACCGGCCGATCGACGAGCCTTTTGGATTCCTTTGCCCCAGAGGCCCGAAATTAATTTGTCTGAAGCAACCATCTAGTCATATGGTTGCCTAAAGCAACAAGATAACAGCGGTACCAAGCTGTGCAGCTGTTCTGGGAGGTGCTGTGGCAGCCAAGAGTCAGTACGAGGAACTGGCCCGCCAGCTCAGTGCCATCGGCGCCGTGAAGAGAGGTCTGGCGCGCATTCTGCCCGTCGAGTGCCCACCGGGTTCCGCGGCAGTGATCACCCTCCTCGCACGCCACGGCGAAATGCGGCTCAGCCGTCTCGCCGAGCTCATGGCCATCGACATCTCGGTTACAAGTCGACATGTCGCCCATGTCGCAGAACGCGGCTGGATCGTGCGCTCGCCCGACCCGGGTGACAAGCGCTCGCGCATCCTCCGCCTCACGACCGAGGGGGAAGCCGTCCTGGACGAGCTTTCCCTGCGCACCACCGAAGTCCTCGCACACACCCTTGAGGACTGGTCCGACGACGAGGTCGGGCAGCTGAACACGATGCTCGCCCGGCTGCGCGACAGTTTCGGCGACTGCCGTTCCTGGACGCCCGCGCAGCACGACTGCGGCGCACTCGCCCCGTAGGGCGGGACAGTCACCTCCGGCGGGGTACTCGCCCGGGGGCAGCGCACTCATGACTTCCGCACCACCCGCAACACCCGCGTAAGCGAAAAGGACAAGGATTCAATTGGCTACGACCACACCTCCCGGTGTGCGGGGCGGCCACGCCAAGCACGGGGCCCCCTCGGCCCCTGCCTCCGACAGTGCCGCTCCGATGACACACCGCCAGATCATGGAAGCCCTCGCGGGCCTCCTGCTCGGCATGTTCGTCGCGATGCTGTCGTCGACGATCGTGTCGAACGCCCTTCCGGAGATCATCCGCGACCTCGACGGCACCCAGAGCGCGTACACCTGGGTCGTCACCGCCGCCATGCTGTCGATGGCGGTCACCACCCCCATCTGGGGCAAGCTCGCCGACCTGTTCAGCAAGAAGCTGCTGGTCCAGATATCCCTGATCATCTTCGTGGTGGCCTCGGCACTGGCCGGACTCTCGCAGAACACCGGGATGCTCATCGGCCTGCGCGTGCTCCAGGGCGTCGGCACCGGCGGTCTGGTCGCACTGACCCAGATCGTCATCGCCGCGATGATCCCGCCGCGCGAGCGCGGCCGGTACTCCGGCTACATCGGCGCCACCTTCGCGGTGGCCACCGTCGGCGGCCCGCTGCTCGGCGGTGTCATCACCGACACCTCGTGGCTCGGCTGGCGCTGGTGCTTCTACGTGGGCGTGCCGTTCGCGGCCATCGCCCTGATCATCCTGCAGAAGACGCTGCACCTCCCGGTCGTCAAGCGCAAGGTCAAGATCGACTGGTTCGGCGCGTTCTTCCTGGCCGCCTCGGCCTCGCTGCTGATGATCTGGGTCACCCTCGCGGGCGACAACTACGCCTGGAACTCGTGGCAGACCTACGTCATGGTCGGCGGCTCGATCGTGCTCGGCATCATCTTCGTGGCCATCGAGTCCAAGGTCGGCGAGCCGCTCATCCCGCTGCGCTTCTTCCGCAACCGCACCATCGCGCTGACCGCCGCGGCGAGCCTGTTCGTCGGTGTCGCGATGTTCGGTTCGACGGTCTTCCTGAGCCAGTACTTCCAGCTCGCCCGGGACAAGTCGCCGACGATGTCCGGCGTCATGACGATCCCGATGATCGCCGGTCTGTTCCTCTCCTCCACGGTCTCCGGTGCGATCATCACCAAGACCGGCCGCTGGAAGGGCTTCCTGGTCGGCGGCGCCGTCGGTCTGACGGCGGGCCTCGGTCTGCTCTCGACGATGGCGTACGACACCGAGTACTGGCAGGTCGCCATCTACATGGCGGTCCTGGGCCTGGGTCTCGGCATGATGATGCAGAACCTGGTCCTCGCCACCCAGAACCAGGTCAAGCCGCAGGAGCTCGGCGCGGCGAGCTCCCTGGTCGCCTTCACCCGCACCCTCGGCGGCGCGATCGGCGTCTCCGCGCTCGGCGCGGTCATGGCCACCCGTATCTCGCACTACGCCGAGGACGGCATGGCCGCCCTGGGCATCAAGGCCCCGGCCGGCGGCTCCGGCGGCGGCATCCCCGACATGGACGCCCTGCCCGCCCCGATCCGCAAGGTGATGGAGAGCGCGTACGGCAACGGCATCGCGGACGTCTTCCTGTACGCGGCGCCCTTCGCCCTGGTCGCCCTGCTGCTGGTGCTGTTCGTCAAGGAGGTCGCCCTGAAGTCCTCCAACGACGGCTCCGCGGCCCCGACCGCCGCCACCGTCCCGTCGGAGACCCCGGCAGAGGGCACGTCCGGCGCGGCCCCGGCCCACGAGGAGGCACCCGTGACCCAGCCGCTTCCCACCACCCCGCCCACCGGACGCACCCTGCACGGCGTCGTCCGTACCGCCGAAGGTGTCTCGGTGCGCGGCGCGGCGGTCACGCTGATCTCCCTCGCGGGGCGTCAGCTCGGCCGCTCGGTGGCCCAGCCCGACGGTCGCTACGCCCTGGACGCACCGGCCGCCGGCTCGTACGTACTGATCGCCTCCGCCGACGGCTTCCAGCCACAGGCCTCGACGGTCACCGTCGGGGACGAGCCGATGGCGTACGACATCCTGCTCTCGGGCACCAGCGGTCTCAGCGGCGCGGTGCGCAGCGCGGCCGACGGGACCGGGGTCGCCGACGCGATGGTCATCGTGACCGACGTGCGCGGCGACGTCCTGGCCACCGGCAAGTCCGGCGTCAGCGGCGAGTTCGCCTTCGGCGAGCTGGTCCCCGGACCGGTGACCATCGCGGTCAACGCGGCCGGGTTCCGGCCGATGGCACTTCCGGTGGAGATCGGCGGCACGGGCATCACCCGCGTCGAGGCGGTCCTCCAGGCCGGCGCGCTGGTCCAGGGCACCGTCCGGGCCGGCGCCGCACGGCGGCCGCTGCCGGACGCCCGCGTCACGATCATGGACGCGGCGGGCAATGTGGTCTCCACCTCCACGACCGGTGAGGACGGCGCGTACGCCTTCACCGACCTGGACGCCGGCGAGTACACGGTCATCGCGACCGGCTACCCCCCGATGGCGGGCAACCTGACGGTGGCGGGGCGCGGCGTGGACGCGCACGACATCGAGCTCGCCCACCCGGGCGAGTAGTACAGACCTCCTGACCCGGGGCGCGTTTCGAGCGGAGGCGCGCCCCGGCGGCGGAGTCGAGGGGGCGGCAGGCAGGGGACGGCCTGCCGCCCCCCTCTTTTTGTTCGTAGGTACGAGAAAGAAGCAGGGCAGGTATCGGTATGGGACTTCGCGCACAGGTACGGACCCGGGACGGCTGGGCCGTGCAGCACGCCGTCGTGACCGTCACCGACATGACGGGTTCGCAGGTGCTGCGGGCCGCGGCGGACGGGGACGGGGCCGTGGTGGACGCGGCGACGCTGGCTCCCGGCCCGTACACGGTCATCGTGACCGCCGTCGGCTACGCGCCCGTCGCCTCGACCGCACTGGTCACGGCGGCCGGCCGGATCGACGCGGGCAACGTGGTGCTGACCCGCCAGGGCGGTGTGGAACTGCCGCCCCCGGGCGCGTGGACGATCGACCCCGTGCACTCGTCGGTTGGCGCGGTCGCCCAGCACCTGGGCATCTCCAGCGTGCGCGGCCGGTTCACGGACTTCGGCGGACGGATCGAGATCGCGCAGGACGTGGAGAAGTCACGCGTCGAGGCGGTCATCTCGGCGGAGACGATCGACACCGGCAACGCGATGCGCGACGGACACCTGAAGTCGCCCGACTTCCTGGACGTGCAGACGCACCCGCAGATCACCTACCGCAGCTCCGGCCTGGTGCCGGCCGGGCCCGACCGCTGGACGGTCAAGGGCGAGCTGTCGCTGCACGGCGTGGTCCGGGAGGTCGACCTCGACCTCAGCTACCTGGGCACCGGCCCCGACCCGTGGGGCGGGGTACGGGCGGCCTTCCGCGCGACGGCCGACCTGCGCCGCGACGACTTCGCGATGAACTACAACCAGGTGGTCCAGGCCGGCATCTCGGCGATCGGCGCCACCCTGCGGGTAGAACTCGACATCCAGGCCGTCCAGGGCGACGCCCTCCCCCAGCCCTGACCCTCTCTGGGGCCCTCGTCGGCCAGCCACTGGCTCGACTCAGGCATCGCTGCCGCCGTCCATGATGCTCCCTTGGGCGGCGGGACCGCGCCCAGCCACCCCCCGCCCGCTCCCTCGGGCGGCGGGGCCGCGCCCAGCCACCCCCCGCCGCTTCCTTGGGCGGCGGGGCCGCCCCCGGGGGGCGGAACGGGCGGGCAAGGGGGCGGCCCCCACGCGGAGCCGCCCCCTCCTCACCCGGCCCACGCCTACCCCCGCTGCACGAACCCCCCCGGCTGCGGCGGCTTTCCCCCCGTCTGCTGCACCAGCTCCCTGCACAGCTCCCGAAGCTTGACGTTCCGGCCCTGCGACGCCCGCCTGAGTATCACCAGGGCGTCCTCCGCGGGGCACCGCTGCCTGGCCATCACGATCCCGATCGCCTGGTCGATCACGAATCTCGACTCCATCGCCGTCCGCAGGTCCCGCGCCGCCTCCGACTCCCGCTCGATGCGTTCGGCGACCGCGACCGCCCCGGCCGCCTGCTCGGAGAAGCGGCGGGCGATCTCCCGCTCCTCGCGGAACGCCTCCGGCCGCTGCGAGTAGAGGTTCAGCGCCCCCACCGTGTGCCGCCGCACCTGCTCCGTCGGCAGCGAGGTCGCCGGCCTCGCCTGCAGCGACAGCGGGGCCGCGAACACCGACCGGATGCCCTGCGCCGCCGCGAGCCCCGGATAGGGCCCCCAGCGCTGCTCGCGCCGCATGTCGGCGACGTACTCCTCGACCCCGTTCTCCAGACTGCACACGCAGGGACCGGCCTCGACCTCGTACTGCATGGCGTCGAGCAGCAGCGCCTCGCTGTCGCTGCTCGCGGTCGTCACCAGCCGCCCGCCCCTGCGCATCGTGACGCTGCACGAGTCCGCGCTCTCCACGGCCCGCACGGCTTGCACCGTCAGCTCCTGGAGGAAGGAGTCGAGTCCCCTCCAATCGGTGAGGGCGTCGTGCATCGTCCGCAGGTCGAAGCCGTTGAGTCCAGCGCCGATCCCGGCGCCGGAGCGACTGCTGCGTCCCGGCCCGGCACCTACGTCAGTCGTGTCGGTCATACCTTCGCGAGTGCCCCGGATCGCGCCACAAACGCCGTTTCCTCACGCACGGTCGTCATTCGGTCGCTGAGGCATCCACAATGCGTGACGCGATGTCGCGCAGCTTGACGTTGCCCTTCTGCGAGGCACGCACCAGGCGGTCGAAGGCCTGTACGGCGTCGATGTTCAGCCGTCCCATCAGCAGACCGGTGGCCTGGCCGATCACGTCGCGGGTCTGCATGGCCTCCTGGAGCTGCTCCTGCACGTCGGCCGTCTCCAAGGCGATGCCGATGTACCCGGCGAGCAGCCTGCCGACCCGTACCGGCTCCTCGTCCGCGAAGGCGTGCGGCTTCGCCGCGTACAGACCGAGCACGCTGAACCGGCTCTGATGGCCGCGCAGCCGCAGGAACAGCGCGGACCCGCCCGCGTCGTCGGCGACCCGGGAGACCGGCGTCTCCCACAGTTCGTCGCCGGGAACGGGCGGCGACCCGCCGTCATCGGCGTCCGGGCAGGCGGTTTCGCAGCGCTGCGGCAGGGTGGTGGCGAGGGTACGGACCTTGCCGGAGCGCTCGACGACCGAGAGGCTCGCGTGGTCGGCGCCGGGGACCATGTCGCGCGCGAGGCGGACCGCGGCCCGCGCGGTCTCCTCACGCCCCGCGGTCTCGTGCAGTTTCAGCGCAGCGGAGGCCAGTGCCTCGGCAAGTCTGAAATCGACCTGGGCATACGGAATTTCTGGAATGTCGGACGCAGTCACCACGAACCTCTTCGGCGTGCACGGCCAAGGACGCGACCGTGCCCGGGAGAGCTCCGCAGCACATTCCCGACTGCGAGCAAAGGACGAACAGACTCTATCCGCTCCTGTCCTGCGGCGAAGCAATCGGGCGGGGATCATGTGGGGATCGGACAAGCCCGGCCCTCCGCGCAAAGCTTCCGTCCCCTTCCGGTCGTCCACTCGACCCGGTCGCCGCGCGCGTGGTCCAATGGAGGACCCGGTCAGGAAGCGGCCCCACCGAACACGACGCGCACCGGTTGCCGTCGGCATCGGACAGGTGACAGCTGTGCCCTTCCGTCTGACCCCCTGTGATCTCCCGGAACGTCCGAACGCGCCGCGCTGCACGCTCCTCGCGATGCCGAGAGAAATCGACATCTCCAACTGCGAGGAGCTGTACGGGGCCGTGCTCGAAGCCGTGGACCTGCGCCGCGGCCTCCTCGACGTCCTGGTGCTGGACTTCACCGGTACGACCTTCACCGACAGCCGCGGCGCCCGGCTGATCTCCGCCACACGGGAGTACGCCCAGGAGTCCGGCGTCGCGGTGCGGCTCGCGGCGGAGGAGGACGGGGTGGTCCGACGGGTGATCACCCTGACCGGAACCCGCCGTGACGTCCCCGTCTACGCGACGGTGGCGGAGGCGGTACGGGGCACGGACACGCTGGGAATGCCGTAACGGCCTCGCGGGGCACTGGGCCGCGTGTCCGCCCGTAGCGCGCCGCGGGGGCGGCCGGCCACGTGTCGGTCCGTAGCCGCAGCGGGGCACCCGGCCGCCTGTCCGCCCGCAGCCGCCGCGGGGGCACCCGGCCGCCTGTCCGCGCCCGCAGCCGCCGCGCGGCTTGCCCTGCGCCCCCCACCCGCTACACGTCGCTCCCTCCGCCCCCCGAACTCATCGCCTCGATGCCCGCGACCAGGACGTCGAGTGCCACTTCGAAGTCGCGGCCGTACATCTCGGCCACCGTGTCGCCGCCGCGTGCCTCCATCACCTCGGTGGACCTGCGGAACAGTTCGGAGGACTCGATCTCCCCCGCGATCGTCCCCATCGCCTGCTGGTAGAACTCGTCCGCGCTCAGGCCGAGGTCGGCCGCCCTGCGGTGGAACTGGCCCTCGCTGTTGGCATACCCGTACACGAACTGGAAGACCGCCGCGATCGCGCCGCCCTGCCGCTCCAGCGGCAGCCCGCTCCTGGCCATCAGCCCCAGCGAGGCGGTGGAGAAGCGCATCATGTTCGGCCCGATGTTGAGGAAGCGGCTCATCAGCGAGGCCGCCCACGGGTGGCCGACCAGCATCTCCCGGTAGCTCTGGGCGAGCCGGCGCAGCTGTCCGCGCCAGTCGGAGCCGTCCTCGGGGTCGGGCAGCGCCAGCTCGCCGACCACCCGGTCGAGGGCGAGTTCGAGGAGGTCGTCCTTGGTGGCGACGTACCAGTAGACGGACATGGCGGTGACGTTCAGCTCGGCGGCGAGCCTGCGCATGGAGAACTTGGCCAGACCCTCGGCGTCGAGGAGCGCGACGGTCACGACGGTGATCTTCTCCCGGTCCAGCCCGGCCGCGGCCGACTCGGCCCTGCGTCCGCCCGCGCCCCCAGCTCCCGTACCCCCGCCGGCGCCACCGCCCCCCGCACCCGCCCGCCCCGTGCCGCCACCGCTCCGCGGCGTCCTCGCGTCCAGCCACACACTGCTCTGTCCAGGCTTGTTGACGCGGTCGGCCGCGGGCACCATGGGACACACTCCTCGGTTCTGCTCCGTCGGGCGGGACGGACCGTGTTGTTCCGGTTCGTCCCGCCCGATGGTATGCCGAGGACTACCCGGGCGGTACGGGTGCGCAGGACGGATTCCGCTGGTCCGGCACCTGTTGCGGGTCCGCGCCCGCTCGGCCGGGCCGGTCGCCGCGCGCCTCCGCGCGGCGCAGCAGCACCGCGGCGAGCAGGCCCCCCGCCAGTACCGCCGCGGCCCCCACCAGTTGGCCGCTCTGCAGGGCGGAGGCGAAGGCGTGACGGATGCGTGCACGCTCCTGCGCGCCGTCCGCTGCCGCCATCGCCGCCGGCAGTGACACCGCGCCGGCCGCCGCCGGGAAGAGTGCGGCGAAGCGGGAGGTCAGCACGGCGCCCAGGACCGCCACCCCGAGTCCGTTGCCGAACTCGCCGAGCATCCCGTTGATTCCGGCGCCGACCCCCGCCTTCTCCGGCGGGATGGCGCTCATGATGGCGGCGGCCATGGCGGGCCCCGCGAGCGCGATGCCCGCTCCCATCACCACGAGCCCCACCAGCGTCCACGGGTAACTCTCGCTCCCGAGGCAGCCGATCACCGCAGGACCGGCCGCGATCAGCGCCATGCCGAAGGCGATCGTCACCGGGGTCCCCAGCCTGGGCAGCAGTCGTGCGCCCGCCCCCGCCACGTTCAGTACGACGACGGTGACCGCCAGCGGGGCCGTCCGCAGGCCCGCCTCCAACGGCCCGTACCCCAGCACGAACTGGAGGTGCTGGGTGAGCAGGTAGAGCGAACCCGCCATCCCGAAGGTCACCAGGATCGACCCCGCGACGGCTCCGACGAAGCGCTCGTCGCGGAAAAAGCGCAGATCGAGCATCGGATACGGAATCCGCAGCTCCCACCCCACGAACAGGGCCAGCACGACCACCCCGGCGCCCGCCGCGAGGAGCACCCCGGCAGACGTCCAGCCGTGCTCGGGGCCGGAGATGATCGCGTACACGACCGACGACATGCCGAGGGTCGAGAGCAACGCCCCGGGCACATCGGGCCGGCCCCCCGCCGGACTCTTCGACTCCGGTACGAGGGCGGCGACCGCGACCAGCGCGAGCAGCGCGACCGGGATGTTGACGAGGAAGATCGCTCCCCACCAGAAGTGGTCGAGCACGAACCCGCCGACCAGCGGGCCGGTGGCGACCCCGAGGGAGCTGACGGTCGCCCACAGCCCGATCGCCCTGACCCGCTCGTCCTCGGCGAAGATCTGGACGACGACGGCCAGGGTGGTCGTCATGAGCAGCGCCCCGCCCACACCCATCCCGGCGCGTGCGGCGATCAACTGGCCGGGTGACTGGGCGAGTCCGGCGGCCAGTGACCCGGCGCCGAACAGCGCGAGCCCGGCCAGCAGCATCTTCTTGCGGCCGTACCGGTCGGCGGAGCTGCCCGCGGTGAGCAGCAGCCCGGACTGGACGAGCGAGTAGGCGTTGATCATCCACTGGACGTCCGCCCCGGTCGCGTGGAGCTCGGTGGTGAGGGAGGGGACGGCGACGTTCAGGACGGTGTTGTCGAGCAGCACGGTGAGCTGGGCGAGACAGATGACCCCGAGGACCAGCCAGCGCTGCGGATGGCGCTGTGTCCCGGCATCGGATGTTCCGGCTCCGGGTGTTCCGGCACCGGGTGTTCCGGCACCGGGCGTTCCGGCACCGGGCGTTCCGGCACCGGGCGGTGTGCTTGCGGCGGTTGGCGATGACGACGACGTCATGGGAAACCCCTCTACGGTGTATAGCTATTGGCTATACACCGTAGAGGGGTCCCTTGTACGCCGTAAAGCGAGTTGCTCTCGCTGCTAGCTACCTCGCAGCTTCGCTACCTCGCTGCTTCGCTACCTCGTGAGCGGTTTCGTCAGGTCGTAGAGGGTGGTCCCGGCCACGGACACCTTGGCGAAGCTGGCCTCGACCCAGGTGGTGAGGGTGCTGCTGTTGCCGCCGCCCGGCCCGCCACCGCGCCCGCCCGCGCCGCTCGCGCCGCTTGCGAGGAAGTAGTGGATCTTCCCTTGGCGTACGTACGTCTGGAACGCGGCAAGGGTCGGCGACGGGTCGCTCCCGTTGAAACCGCCGATGGCCATCACGGGCTTACGGGTCGCGAGTTGGTAGCTGGCGGCGTTCTGGGAGCCGATGGCGGCGGCGGCCCAGGTGTAGTCGTCGGCGTGTGCGCCGATCAGTGCCTGGACGGCGGGGTCGACACGTTGGCCGTCGAGGAGGCCGTTCATGGGGGCGCCTCCACCAGCACCTTCCAGGCCACCACGCTGCCCGCCGGGGGCGGACTGTCCGCCAGGGCCGGTGGGCGCGGACTGTGCACCGGGAGCGGTGGGCGCGGACTGTGCACCGGGGGCGGTGCCGCCCGGCCCACCGGGCCCACCCGGCGCGCCACGGCCGCCCCCCGCGCCCGGCGGTCCGTTGCCGGTGCCCGTCCACCGGCCGGGGCGCTCGCCGCCTCCGAAGCGCACGCCTCCCGGCCCGCCGCCGCCCCTGGTGGACGGCCCGGCCGTCACGATCGAGCCGGAGTGTCCGGTGCCGACCGTCTGCGCCGCGTACGCCGCCGGGCCCGCGAGGGCGGTGGCGAGGCCGAGACCGGCCGCGCCCACGGCGACGTACCGCAGCACCGGCCGTTCCGCGTACCGCCCCGGCAGCAGCCCGCCGGCCAGGAGCCCGAGCGCGGCGAGCACGCCCCCGCCGAGCACCGCCCCGCCCAGCCAGGGGAGATGGTCCGGGGTGCGGCCGAGCAGGACGTACGCCCAGTACGCCGTCACGCCCACCGTCGTGGCCAGCGTGAGTGCGGCCGCCGGGCTGCGCCGCTCCTCCCACAGGACACTCGCCCCCATGCCGACCAGGGCGGCGACGTACGGGGCGAGGGCCACCGTGTAGTACTCGTGGAAGATCCCCGCCATGAAACTGAAGACGCCGGCGGTCACGAGCAGCGCCCCGCCCCAGGCGAGGAACGCGATGCGCGCGGTGTCGGTACGGCGCGCCTTCCAGGTCACCACGAGCCCCGCCACCAGCAGGATCAGCGCGGCGGGCAGCAGCCAGGAGATCTGGCCGCCCACGCTCGCACCGAACATCCGGAAGATCCCGGATTCGCCCCACATGCCACCCCCGCCACCTCCGCCGCCGGGTCCGCCTCCGCCGCCCACGCTGCCGGCCTCGTCGCCGTTGATCCGGCCGAGCCCGTTGTAGCCGAAGGTGAGCTCCAGGAAGGAGTTGGTCTGGGAGCCGCCGATGTACGGGCGCGAACCCGCGGGCCACAGCTCGACGAGTGCGACCCACCACCCGCCGGAAACGACCAACGCCAGGCCCGCAAGCGCGAGTTGCCCGAAACGGCGGCCGACCCCGGTGGGCGCACAGACCGCGTACAGCACGGCCAGCGGCGGCAGGATGAGGAACGCCTGGAGGGTCTTGGTCAGGAACGCGAGGCCGACCGCGACGCCCGCCCACACCAGCCACTTCGTCCGCGCGTCCTCCAGCGCGCGCAGCACGCAGTACACGGTGACGGTCATCAGCAGGGCGAGCAGCGCGTCCGGGTTGTTGAAGCGGAACATCAGCGCGGCGACGGGTGTGAGCGCGAGCACCGCACCGGCGAGAAGCCCGGCGCCGTACGAGAAGCGCCGGCGGACCGCCGCGTACAGCACGGCGACGGTGCCCACGCCCATCAGTACCTCGGGTACGAGGATCTGCCACGAGCCGAGCCCGAAGAGCCGTACGGACAGCGCCATCGGCCACAGCGCGGCCGGGGGCTTGTCGACGGTGATGGAGTTCGCGGCGTCGGACGAGCCGAAGAAGAAGGCCTTCCAGCTCTCGGAGCCGGCCTGGACGGCGGCGGAGTAGAAGGAGTTGGCGTAACCGGAGGAACTGAGGTTCCACAGGTAGAGGCCGGCGGTGGCGAGGAGCAGGACGACGAGCCCCGGCCTGATCCTCGGCATGCCTGCCCGGACGAACTGCGTTGGTTTCATGGGAACTTCAGCTCTTCTCGGCATGGGGGAACGCTTCCGCCGTGGCCGGCGCCTCGGGGAAGACCCAGGCGCGCAGCAGCAGGAAGCGCAGGACGGTGGCGGCGAGGTTGGCGGCCACGAGGACGGCGAGCTCGCTGTGCGCCGAGGGGGCCCCGGTCGCGGAGGTGAGCGCGGCCAGGGAGCCGCTGGTCAGGGCCAGTCCGATGGCGAAGACGACCAGTCCCTGGGCCTGTTGCCTGACCGCGCGGCGGCGCCCGCGCACCCGGAAGGTGAAGCGGCGGTTGGCGGCGGTGTTGGCGAGGGCGGACACCAGCAGGGCCACCACGTTGGAGAGTTGCGGCCCAGCGAAGGTGCGCACGGCGGCGTACAGCCCCAGGTACAGCAGCGTGCTGAGCACGCCCACCGCACAGAACCCGATCAACTGCCGCGCCAACCCCCGCGGAACGGCAGCGATTTCGCGATCCCTCGGGTCGTCCCCGAACGGCCGGGCCAGCCGGTCGAGCGGCAGCGCGCCGACGGCGAGCGCGCGCCCCACCCGCCAGACCCCCTTGAGGTCGTCGACGGCGGTACGGACGATCCGTACGCTCGACTCGGGGTCGTCGACCCAGTCGACGGGCACCTCGTGGATGCGCAGCCCGGCGCGTTCCGCCAGCACCAGCATCTCGGTGTCGAAGAACCACCCGGTGTCCTCCACCATCGGCAGCAGCCGCCGTGCGACATCGGCGCGTATCGCCTTGAACCCGCACTGGGCGTCGGTGAACCTGGCGGCCAGCGAGGACCGAAGGATGAGGTTGTACGTCCGCGACACGAACTCCCGGCGCGGCCCGCGCACCACCCGCGAGCCGCCCGCCAGCCGGGTCCCGATCGCCAGGTCCGAATGTCCGGAGACCAGCGGCGCCACCAACGGCAGCAACGCGTTCAGGTCCGTCGACAGGTCTACGTCCATGTAGGCGAGCACGGGCGCGTCCGACGCCTCCCACACCGCCCGCAGGGCCCGCCCCCGCCCCTTCTCCCCCATCCGCACCCATGCGACGTCGGGCAGCTCCCGGGCGAGCCGGGCGGCGACGGCGGGCGTCGCGTCCGTGCTGGCGTTGTCCGCGACGGTGATCCGGAAGGGATAGGGAAAGCTCCCGTCCAAATGCGCCCGCACCCGCCGCACGCACGGCTCCAGGTCCCGTTCCTCGTTGTGCACCGGAATGACGATGTCGAGCAACGGCGCCCCGTCACCTGCGGCGCCCATGGGCCGCCGGGCGGGCAGCGCGGACAACCCAGCCGGCCCGGCCCGCCTGGACGGAGCCTGCGACGAATCCTGCAGCGAACTCTCACTGGATGGCCTCATGAAGAAGAGGCTGGTCAAGGCGGCTGTCGTGAGGGTGTGACGGGGCTGTGGGAGGGCTGTGAGTCGGGGGAGGCGCGGGGGGGGGCGCCCATCCAGCCCGTCCGGCGTTTGAGGACGCGCGGCGCAGCCGGGCACGGGGCGCAGCCCCGGACATCCACCCCCACCGGCGTCGCCGTGCCGCCCCCGGCCCCGCGGCCAGCGGTTTCGGGAAGGGGCGGGGAGGGGATCCGCGCCGCAGGCAAGCCCCACCCCCACCGCCCCGCACCTACCCACACACCCGCGCCCGCGCCCGCGTCGGTCCCGGACCCGCCGCCTCACTCCCCCGGCAACCACACCGAGAACACCGTGCACCCTGGCACACTCTCCACCCCCACCCGCCCCCCGTGCGCCTCCACCACCGCCCGAACGATCGCCAACCCCAGCCCCGTCGAGGCGGACGAGGATGCGGCCGCGGATGCGGGTGCGGATGCGGATGCGGCTGCGGCTGCGGCTGCGGCTGCGGCTGCGGCTGCGGATACGGATGTTGACGCGGATGCCGATGCGGACGCAGCTGTCGATACGGACGCGGACGCCGGCAAATTCCCCGGCCCCGCCGAAACCCCCACCGCAACCCCCGCCCCCCGACCCAGCCTCGTCCGCGACACATCCCCCCGCGCGAACCGCTCGAACACCCGGCCCAGCAACTCCGGAGCGACTCCCGGCCCGTCGTCCCGTACCTCCACCAGGACCTCGTCCGGAGCGCCGCGCGCAGCCCCCGCGCCCCGGGCACCTGCTGGCCCGGCCGCCGGCACCCCCCGCACCCGCGCCGTGACCCGGGTCCCCGCCGGCGTGTGCGTGCGCGCGTTGCCCAGCAGGTTGACCAGTACCTGTTGGAGCCGCGCCGGATCTCCCCGTACGAGAACGGGTTCGTCCGGCAGCTCCAGCCGCCACACATGGTCCTGCCCCGCGGCCCGCGCATCGCTCACCGCGTCCACAACCAGCGGTACGAGATCAGTGCTCTCCAGCGAGAGCGACGCTCCGGCCGCGGAGCCCCCGCCCTCGACCCCCGCGTCCAGCCGCGCCAGCAGCAACAGGTCCTCCACCAACCCCGTCATCCGCGTCGCCTCCGACTCGATCCGCCCGAGCGCGTGCCGGGTGTCGGGCCCGGCCGCCACCGCCTCCCGGCTCCTGCGCGTCAGCTCCGCGTACCCCCGTATGGAGGCGAGCGGTGTCCGCAGCTCATGGCTCGCGTCGGCGACGAAGCGCCGTACCCGCGTCTCGCTCTCCTGCCGCGCCACCAACGCCGAACCGACGTGCCCGAGCATCCGGTTGAGCGCCGCCCCGACCTGGCCGACCTCGGTACGGGGATCCGCCTGCGCCTGCGGCACCCGTTCGTGGAGCGCCACCTCGCCCCGGTCCAGCGACAGTTCGGACACCCGGGTCGCGGTCGCCGCGATCCGGCGCAGCGGTCGCAGCGCGGCACCCACCAGCGCGTTCCCCGCGAGCCCTGCGGCGAGCAGCGCGGCGAGCGTCACGCACACCACCACCACGACGAGCGTCCGTACGGTCCCTTGCGCCTCCGCCAGCGGGAACCCGAGCACCACCTGACCACTCTGGGCCTGGTCACTCCCGGCCTGGTCTCCTCCGGCCTGACCTTCGCCAGCCTGACCTTCGCCGGCTTGGTCGTTCCCAGCAGACGCGCTCCCGTCCCCGCCCGATCCGTACACCCCTCCCGGCTCCGGAACCACCCCCGGCACCGGCCCGCTCCCCGGCCCCTGGCCGCCCGTGCCCCCGTTCCGCGCGACCACGCGGTAGTCCCCGAGTCCCGGCACCGTCACCGTGTGCGGCTCGCCGTCCCGCGGCACCCCCTGCAACGCCTTCACCTGGGCGGTGTCGAGCCGCGCCAGGTGAGCCTCGGGGCGCGCCCCGGCGGCGTCCACGCTCCGGGCCCCCGCGCCGCCCCGCAGCCCGACGGTCTTCAACGGATGACCCGGCGCGGCCACGAACTGCAGCCCCCGCCCGTGCTCACGCGCCAGCGCCGCGCTCAACTGCTCGTCGACCTGGTGCTCCAGGTAGGAGTGCAGGGCGACCGACGTCACCACCCCGATCACCGCCGCGACCACCGCGATCAGCGCGACGCAGGACACCACGAGCCGGGCCCGCAACGACAGCTTCCGCCCGCCGCGCCGGGCGAACGGCCGGCCCCCGGGGCTCGCCCCCCGCACCCCGTCACCCACCCGGTTTGATCAGGTACCCGGCCCCGCGCCGCGTGTGAATCATCGGCGTGCGCCCGGCATCGATCTTCTTCCTCAGGTACGAGATGTACAGCTCGACGACGTTGGCCTGGCCCCCGAAGTCGTAGTTCCACACCCGGTCGAGGATCTGCGCCTTGCTGAGCACCCGCTTCGGATTGCGCATCAGAAACCTCAGCAGTTCGAACTCGGTCGCGGTGAGCCGCACCTCGTCCTCGCCGCGCCACACCTCGTGGCTGTCCTCGTCGAGCCGGAGGTCCCCCACCACCAGCTCGGATCCGGGCCTGGCGGTCAGGCCGCGCCCCCCGGTCCGCCGGATCAGCCCGCGCAGCCGCGCGACGACCTCCTCCAGGCTGAACGGTTTGGTCACGTAGTCGTCGCCGCCCGCCGTGAGTCCGGCAATCCGGTCCTCCACGGCGTCCCGTGCCGTCAGGAACAGCACCGGTACCTCGGGCAGGTCCGCCCGTACCTTCCGCAGCACGGCCAGCCCGTCCATGTCCGGCAGCATCACGTCCAGTACGACGGCATCCGGCCGGAAGTCACGCGCGGTACGCACCGCGGTGGCGCCGTCCCCCGCACTCCTGGTCTGCCAGCCCTCGTACCGAAGGGCCATGCACAGCAACTCGGCGAGCGAGGCCTCGTCGTCCACGACCAGCACCCGCACCTCACCACCGCCCGCACCGCCGCGGGAACCGGTGCTGATGCCGGGGCTGGGGGTGTGGGTGTGGGTGTGGGTGGGGGCATGGCCCAGGCTGTGACTGGGGCTGGGGCTGTCGGCGCCGCGGTAGGTCCCGCCCGTCCGGGGTGCGTTCGCTGTCCTCATGGGGCCACCCTGATCGCGACCGGTGAGAGCCCCCTTGTCCATCCCTGTGAATCTGCTGAGAAGCGAAGGCACCACCGAGGCGCGACCGGCCCGCGAGGACTTCCGGTCTCACCTCCGTGAAACCTGTGGGACCTGTGGGACCTGTGGGACCTGTGGAACCCGCGGAACCCCTGGAACCCGCAGAACCCGCACAACCCATGGCCCTGTGGAACCCATGGCCCTGTGGAACCCATGGCCCCGCAGAACCCATGGCCCCGCAGAACCCCTGACCCCGCAGAACCCCTGACCCCGCAGAACCCCTGACCCCGTGGAATAGCCCCACGCACCTTCCCGTTGCCCCCACATGACCTCCGACTCACCCGCCTCCCGTACTGCCCACTCCTTCGGCCGCCTCGGCATCTGGAGCGGGGCGCTCCGCCCCACCACCCCAGAGGGCCGCCTCGAACTGACCGACGCGGTGACCGAGTTGGAAGACCTCGGTTACGGCACGGTGTGGTCGGGGGGCAGCCCGTCCCTGGACGACGTCGCTCCGCTCCTCGACGCCACGAGCCGGATCAAGGTCGCGACGGGCATCCTCAGCATCTGGGACCACCCGGCCGAGTCGGTCGCCGCACAGATCGCCGACTTCGAGGCCCGCTACCCAGGCCGCTTCCTGCTCGGCCTCGGCGTGAGCCACGACGCGATGGCCCCGCAGTACACCCGGCCCTACTCGGCGATGGTCGCCTACCTGGACGCCCTCGACGCCGCCCCGGACGCGCTTCCCGCCGAGCGCAGGATCCTGGCGGCCCTCGGCCCGAAGATGCTGGAGCTGGCCGCCTCCCGCGCGGCGGGCGCGCACCCGTACCTCGTCTCGCCGGAGCACACGGCGCAGGCACGCGCGGCGCTCGGCCCGGACGCCTTCCTCGCCCCGGAGCTCACGGTGGTCCTCGACGCGGACCTGGACCGGGCCCGCACGGTCGCCCGTACGATGCTCGGCTTCTACCTGGGGCTGCCCAACTACTCCAACAACCTCCTCCGCCTCGGCTTCACCGAGGCCGACTTCGAGAACAACGGCAGCGACCGTCTCCTCGACACCCTCTTCGCCCTGGGCGACGCGGACCGGGTACGGGCGAAGGCGGAGGAGTTCTACGCGGCGGGCGCCGACCACCTGGCCCTGCAGGCCCTGACGGCGGACGACAGGCACGCGGCCCTCCCGCGCGCCGAATGGCGAGCACTGGCCAAGGCACTCCTGTGACCGACCTCTGACAGGTCCCGCTCCCGGAGGCCCCACCGCCCGGCCGCCCCTCACACCCCGAACAACCGCGCCCCGTTCCCGTAACAGACCGCCCGCAGCCACTCCTCGCCCAGCTGGAGCCGCTCCAGCGACTCCAGCTGGTGCAGGTACCCGTACGGGATGTTGGGGAAGTCGCTTCCCAGCAGCACCCTGTCCCCCAGGTCGCGCAGCCGCCCCAACTCACCCGGCGGGAAGGGTGCCATCCGCTCGCTGAAGTCCGTGAACGACATCGTGGTGTCGAGCCGCACCTCCTCGTACTTCTCCGCGAGCGCCATGAACTCCGCGTACTCCGGCATCCCCATGTGCGCCACGATCAGCCGCAGCCGGGGATGGTGGGCGAGCAGTTCCCCCACGGGGGCGGGCCCGGTGAACCTGCCCGGCTGCGGCCCCGACCCGCAGTGCATCACCACCGGAACACCGGCCTCCGCCAGCATTCCCCAGACCGGCTCCAGCAGGGGGTCGTTGGGGTCGTAGGCCCCCACCTGGAGATGCGACTTGAAGATCCGGGCCCCGCCTTCCACGGCCCGCCGCACATACGCCTCGACACCCGGCTCCGGATAGAAGGTCCCCGTCCGCAAGCACCTGGCCTCCCGAGCCGCGAACTCCTCCCCCCACCCGTTCAGCCACTCCGCCATCCCCGGTTTGTGCGGATAGATCATCGACGTGAACCCGAGAACCCCGAACTCCCGGAGCAGCGCGACCCGCCGCTCCTCCTCGAACCGGTACGTGATCGGCCACTCGACCCCGGTCATCGGCCCCACGGCGTCGAAGTAGGCCCACACCTTGTCCAGCACGCGCTCGGGCATGAAGTGGGTATGCACATCCACCAGCCCCGGAAGCCCCAGCCGCCCCCAGAAGGCCCTTACTTCCGCTGCCTCATCCGCACTCGTCGTCATGCCGGCACGCTACGTGCGGACCACGCCTCGAAAAAGACACAGACGGACCCCACCCACCTCCGGCGGCGTCACAGGCACGGCGGCACCGGGCCGCACCCGCAGCGGACCCGCCGGCAGCACCGGCCCCGGCGGTACCTCCCGCAGCGTCACAGGGGGCGTCACCGGGTACCCATCCCAGCGTCACCGCCGACAACACCGGCCCGCACCCCCAGCGGACCCGCCGGCAACACCGAGCCGCACCCGCAGCCCACCCGCCGGCAGCACCCGCGGCGGTGCCTCCCGCAGCGGCACAGGCGGCGGCACCGGGGACACCCCCAGCGTCACCGGCGGCAGCACCGAGCGACACCCCGCAGCGTCACCCGCGGCCCCACCGATCGACACCCCAACGCCACCCGCGGCCCCACCCGCCACCACACGCTCAGCAAACACGGCCGCAGCGGCTGCCTCAGAACAACCCCTCCTGCACCCCCACTTCCGGCTCCCTCACCGTCCACTTCACCGGCACCGTCAGGCCATCCCCCACGTCCCCCTTCGCCAACCCCCACCCCGCCAACAGCCGGCTGTCCACCACCACGACCTCCGACGTGCCCGCACCAGGCATGCCCCCAGTCGTCCCCGCGACCGACGCGCCCGCACCAGGCATGCCCCCGGTGACGCCCGCGACCAACGCGCCCGCACCAGGCGTGCCCCCAAAGCTCCCCGCGACCGACGTACCCGCAGCAGTAGTGCCTCCGGCAGAGGTGCCCCCAGCAGATGTGCTCCCAGCAGCGGCGCCCGCGACCGCCGCACCAGATCGCGACGCGCCCCCGACCTCCACATGCAGATCCGGACCCGCCACAGCCACCACCCGGCCCGCCACACTCCCCCCGCTCACCAGCTCACTCACCACGCCCGCCGCCTCCGGCAGCCCCGAAAGCCCGAACACGTCCGCGTGATCGACCACTTCGCACTCCGCCGCCGCCAGCGCCTCCGGCCACCCCGTCAGCCCCACCGCCCGCGCGTGCAGCTCCCGGACCTCCGCCGCCCGGTCCGCCGGCCCCGGCAGCGCGGCCCGCACGCCTCGCTTCCTCGCGTACGGGATGCGGTCCGGCACCCCGAGCCCCGCCCGCAGCAACTCCTCGCACCGCCGCGCCGACATCAGCGGCCCCCGCCCCAGCCAGCTGAACGCCACCGCCCCCTGCTCCAGCAGTCGCGCCGGGCCCCTGTCCTCGCGGGTGATCCCGACCTTCACCATCCCCGGCCCGAACCACGCCAGGTAGACCGCGTACGGACGCGGGTCGTCGGCCATCGTGTCGGCCGCCACCGACCGCGACCGGTCCAGCCGCGCGCAGTCCGCGCACTGCGCCTGCGTGGCCCGCCCCGCCATCGCCGCCGCGTGGGGGCACGGATTCCCCCGTACCCCCACGCACCGCCGCTCCCCGACCACCCGGAAACCGATCTCCCGCCCGTACGAGACCCGGCCCTCCACCATCCCGTACGACAACGGACTGACGGGCCCGGATCCCGCCCCGGCACGGCCCCCGGCCCCGGTACCGCTCCCTCTCCCGGCGCCCGTGCCGCTCCCGGCCCCGGGCCCCGACGCGGCCCGGCCGGCACCGGCGCCCACCCCGCCGGAGAGCGTCCCCGGCTCCCACCGCAGGCCGGGCACGCCGCCCGCCCAGCTCACCCCCGCGCTACGCCACTGCCTCTCCATGCCTCCAGTGTGTCCCGCACCACTGACAACGCTTCGAGGCCAACCCACCTGCCTCCCCCGAAGCCCACCCGGCCCCCGCCGAAGCACAGCCGGCCCCGCCGGAGCACTCCCGGCCGCCTCTCGTCAGCAGCTCACGCCGCGCCCCGGCCGCGCGTTCAGAAGGCGTACGAACTCCCGGTACAACCCCACGCGGTGCGCCACCTGCTCCGGTTTCCCACCGTCACACTCGGGCCCGTTCAGGCTGCGGATCGTCTCCCCGAAGCCCTTCCCCCGCACCATGGCCTCGTGCCCGGTGTACTCGCCCATGCCCCGCTGGGTGTTCCAGTACCAAAGCGCGGTCATCCAGGCGACCTTGGGATCCCGTTCCACCAGCCACGGGTTGTTCAGCAGGTCGATGCCCAGCGCGTCGCCCGCCGCCTTGTAGTTGAAGTTCCAGCTCAGCATGATCGCGCCGCGCCCGTAGTAGGCGTCGTGCCCGGCCGGGCACCCGTACGGCTGGGTCTCGTCGCAGAAGATCGGATACGTCTCCGTGTTCTGGGCGACCACGTAGAACAGCCCGCCCGTCTCGTGGCTGACGTTGGCCAGGAAGGCCGCCGCCTCCCGCTTCCGCGTCTCCCGGTCACCCGTCCTGGCGAACGCCGGGAACGCCTCGGCCGCCTCGACAAGTCCCTCGTACGTGAAGAACGAGTTCCGCTGCGGGAACATCCGCTCGAACTGCGCCTCCCCGACGACGAACCCCCGGTGCGGCCGCTCCCGGTCCACGGCCGCCGCCTGCCCGGCCCCGCCACGAACACCACACCGCACAGCGCCAGCAACCAGGCCAGTCCGGCCCGCACGCATCGCCTGGACATCGATTCATCACTCCTCGAACAGTGGGGGGAGAGCGAAGGTCCAGACCATTGTGCGGTACATGCCAATTTCGGAGAAGGGGCATGACACGAAGAAGCCCCCCGGACGATGTCCGGGGGGCTTCTCTCGCTGTGCACTCGGCAGGATTCGAACCTGCAACCTTCTGATCCGTAGTCAGATGCTCTATCCGTTAAGCTACGAGTGCTTGTCGCTGTGCTTCCGGGCCGTTTTTCCGCCCCGTCGGCGTTGCAAGAAGAACATTACATGACCTGCGCCGTCATGCGAAATCCATTGCGCACACCCGGCCTGAGCTGCACGGACACCCGGACGAGTGACGGGCGCGTCGGCCCGCGGCAGACCTGCGGCAGACCTACGGCAGCACGGAACGAACGAAGCCCCGGTCCTGGTGGACCGGGGCTTCGATGTGCTGGCGGAGGCGGAGGGATTTGAACCCTCGATGGGCTTTAAGACCCAAACCGCATTAGCAGTGCGGCGCCATAGACCGGACTAGGCGACGCCTCCAACACGACCCACGTAACGCAATCGCCTGCGCGATCACGGGTAGGTGCGATGCAAATGATGGCACAGCATCGCGCGGTGTCACCAATCGCGGCCCACGG
This sequence comes from Streptomyces sp. NPDC091272, assembly GCF_044757485.1. Taxonomy (NCBI): domain Bacteria; kingdom Bacillati; phylum Actinomycetota; class Actinomycetes; order Kitasatosporales; family Streptomycetaceae; genus Streptomyces; species Streptomyces sp. NPDC091272. The sequence goes on along the minus strand of NZ_JBIVVC010000003.1, from coordinate 657,611 downwards.
TACCGGTCGAGCGGGCACCAGGGCAAAGCACTTCCGCGCGCGCCCGCCCCGCCCGTACGGCCCGCACCGCCCGCACCGCCCACCCTGTCCATCGGCGCCTCGGCCGGAGGGCCTGCCCGTCGGCCCCGCGGCCGGAGGGCGGCCAGCCCGTTCGTCGGCGCCACAGTCAGGAGGGCCCGCGCACCGGCAACCTGTGACGCGACGCCACACCGCGCCGCGCCGCGCCGCGCCGCGCCGATGATCCCGGCCCGCCCGGCGTAAAGATCCACCTCGTGGGCAGGCACAGCTCCACAGTCGCTCCCCTCATCCGCCGTCACGCCCGTATTCCCAGCCTTTAGACTCCTTGCAGTGACAACGCGCGTCCCGAGGGGAAAAATTGGGGCCGGCGGAGGGTCGCCAACCGGGCATGATCGCCTGGACAAGTGCAGTAATTCAGGGAGGAACCGTCGTTGTGAGCAGCAGGCCATTCCGAGGCGCTGCTCGCCTCGCAGCGATACTCGACGCTCTTCCGGACGGGCTGCTGCTCGTCAATTGCAACGGAACCGTCGTCAACGCCAACACCATCGCCCTGGAGACCTTCGAGACCCCGGGCACCGCCCTGGTCGGGCGCGGGCTGCTCGACCTGCTGCCCGAGTTCGACTCCAAGCTGATCCCGGGTTCGATGCGCCGGCCCGACAACGCCGACGCGCTGGGACGCACCAAGCCGACCCGGATGATCGCAAGGCGCACCGACGGGAGCGAGTTCCCCGTCGAGGTGACCAGCGCGAACCTGGAGGACGGCAGGGACGCGTTCACCGTCGAGCGGCATCCCGGCTCCACCTCGCTGACCGGTGACGAGCTGTTGATGCTCGTCGTACGGGACCTGTCGGGGACCGTCGACACCGAGGCCGAGCTGGCCCGTTCGCAGCGGCAGACCGAGATGATCCTGCGCGCCGCGTCCGAGGGCGTGGTGGGTACCGACAACGACGGCCGGATCGTCCTCGCGAACCCCGCCGCCGCGCAGATCCTCGGCTTCCGGGCCAGCGACCTGGGCGGCAAGGAGCTGCACACGCTCGCCGTGCACTCGCGTGCGGACGGGACACCGTTCCCGTACGACGAGTCGCCGCTCGCCGACACCCTGAAGTCCGGGCGCAAGCACCGGGTGCGCGGGCAGGTGCTGTGGGCGAAGAACGGCAAGCAGGTGCCCGTCGACCTGACGACCGCCCCGGTGCGGGACGGGGAGCAGCTGGTCGGTGCGGTGATGACGTTCACCGACCGCCGCGCGTACGAGGAACAGGCCGTCCAGCACGCCGAGGAACTGGAGCAGCTGACCGCCCTGCACGCCGAGGAGCTCGCCTCGACGCGCGAGCGGTACGACGCCGAGGTCGCGCTCGGCCAGGAGCGGTACGAGGAACTTGCGGGGCAGCACGCCCAGTTGAGCGCCGTGCTGGGCGGGTCGCTGCGCGGACCGCTGGAGGAGCTCAGGGGCGAGCTGGGCACGCTGGCCTCCGATCCGGCGGGACAGCTGTGGCCCGAGGCCAACCAGGTGCTGCACCACCTGGCCGCCGGGTACGCCCGGATGACGACCCTCGTCGACAACGTGCTGGGCTTCCAACGGCTGGCCGCCGGGACCGAACCCCTGGTCAAGGCGAACGTGTCGGTGGACGGGATCGTGGCGGCCGCCGTCGAGGGGGCGGTCGAGCTGATCGGTCCTGGCCGCGCCCAGTTCGCCGTGCACGCACCGCCGATCGAGGCCGAGGTGGACGGCGGCCGGCTGGCGACCGCTCTCGCCCACCTGGTCGCGGACGTGGCGGGCGTGGACTCGACCGGCAAGGCTCCGGCCGCAGCAGCAGGCGGCGGGTACGTCGACTCGACGATCGTGGTGGCCGCCGCGCAGCGCGGCGAGGTCGTGCGCTTCGAGGTGCGCGGGCCGTACGCGGGCGGCGATCCGGTGCACGAGCCGATCGTGCGCGGCATCGTCGCGGCGCACGGCGGGGTCCTCCAGACGCACGAGGTGCCCGGCATGAGCGGCAGCGCGTACGTGCTGGAGGTGCCGTTGGGCGCGGGCGCGGGAGCCACGGCTCCTGCCGCCCCCTCCGTACCGGCCGCCGGGACGCCCTCCGCCGAGAACCCGCCGGCCGAGGTCGCGGACGGTGCCGGGAGCACGGACGGCGCCGGGGACATGGCCGGTCACGGGGCCGCGGAAGGCCACGGGCCGACCGCCGCGCTGCCCGCCCAGCAGGGTGGCGGACGGCGGGCCAGGCGGTCCTCGACCGACGCGTTCCTCGACGCGAACGGCGGTGGGGTCGAGGCGAGCCCGGGTGCGCTCGCCGAGGCTGCCGCCGCGCAGGTTCCGAGCGGTCGTCGGCGTGCGCGCCGCGGGCCCGCCGACGAACAGCCGCAGGAACTGATCCCGGCCCAGGGCACGGGCGAGGGTTCCGGCGGTGCGGGCGGCGGTACGGGTCGCAGGCGCGGCCGGCCGAGCCCTGCCGAGGGTCCGGGCGGCACGGACGGCACGCCGTCGCCGTCGGCACCGGGCGCAGCGAACGGCACCGGGTCCGGCGAAGCCGCGGGTACGGGTGGTGCCGGCCGAGCCGGTGACGGCCGGCAGCCCGGCCAGGCCCTGGCCCTGCCCGGCCCCACGAGGTCGTCCGACGGTCCGTCCGAAGGCTCCGTGGTCACGGCTGGAGAGGGTGCGGCCGGTCGGGCTGCACTGGGGAAGGCAGTTCCCCCGCAGGGAGTGCCCCAGCAGGGCGCCGGCCAGCAGGGCGCCCCCCAACAGGGCTCCGGCCACCAGGGTTCGGGCCAGCAGGGCGTCGACCCGCACGGAGTGGTTCCCCCGCAGGGCGTTCCGCAGGGCCCGGGAGCCCACCGGGGCCAGGGCGTTCCCCCGCAAGGCCTCGGCACTCAGGGTGTTTCCCCACAAGGCCTCGGCACTCAAGGTGTTTCCGCTCAGGGCCTCGGCCCGCAGGGCGCTCACGCGCACGCATCTGCCGCGCAGCCCGAGGGGTCGCAGGCTCCGTCAGGGCGTCGTGACGGCGGGGCGATGCCCGCGCTGCCGCCCGCGGGCCGTACCTCGGACCGGACGGACCAGGCACGGACGGACCAAGCGCAGATGGACCAGGCCCGTGCGGACCGGGCCCGTGCGGCAGACCGGACGGATCCGGCAGGACAGGCGGGCCACGACGGCCGGCCGGGGCAGCCGGTCCAGGGCGGACAGGCCGGCCCGTCGGCAGGGACGACGTCCGGCCCTGCCGGTCCCGTGAGTGCGCCCGCACCGGGACCGGGCAGCGGCCAGGCAGGTGAAGCAGGACGGACGGCCGGGCCGGGTCAGGCCGAGGCCCCCTACGGCCTGCGACCGCCGGGCGCCGAGGCCTCCGCCATGCCCGGCACCGGAAACGTTCCCGGGCCCGGCGGCAACGACACGGACCCCGCGGGCAACGGCGCCCCCTCCGCCGACGACACCTCCGGGCACGGTCAGGTGTTCGCCGCCGCGGGCGCCGCGCAGTACCCGGGCCACGCCCGCGCGTCGGCGCAGGGCGGCCCCGCCCACGGACCGGGCCAGGGCCAGGCCGCCACCGGCAGCGGTACCTCCGGAGGCCGCCGCGCCCGCCGCGCACTGGCCACCGCTCCGGCCGCGGCGGAGGCGGAGAGCGCACGCAGCCCGTTCGCCCTGCCGCCCGCCGACGCGGACCGTGCGCCGGGCCGCGCAGGTGACGCGTCCGCCCAGGCGCCCGGCGAGCAGACTGCGCACGGCGGCTGGCCCACGCCCGCCGCTGACGTGGCCAACCCGGAGCCCCGGCCGCTGCCCCTGCCGCAGCCGCACAACCCGTCCCAGGCTCAACCGCTGCCCCTGCCCGCCGAGTCGACGCACTCGACCCAGGGGCGCGCCTTCAGCGTGCGTACGCTCGGGCAGGGCATGCCCTTCGCCCAGCAGATCGCGCAGCAGCAGAACCAGACGCTGGGATCGGGCCGCCGTCGTCGGCTCGCCACGCCCTCCGAGTCGGAGCGCCCGGCGGCGGCAGCGCTCGCTCCTTCGGCCGAGCCTTCCGCCCGCCCGCACCCGCAGGGCGGCCACGCGCAGGACGCCGAGGGCCCGCAGCCCGGCGCGTACGAGAACGGCGCGGGCGACGGCGCTCCCACCGGCACCGTGTCCACAGGACCGGACGCCCCGCAGCTCATCCCGACGGCCTCCGAGGGCCGCGCGTACGCCATAGGCGCCCCCGACGAGGGCAGCGAGGGCCCCCAGCCGCTGGACGGCCCCGGTGGCGCCGTCGAGGTGTCCAACCGGCCGGTCCCGCAGCCCGTGGACGACGAGCTGCCCCCGGAGCCGCTGGACAATCCGCGCAGGCTGCTGGTGTGGCCCGCGCCGGACGCCTCCACCGAGCAGGCCCTCGGTGACCGCGGCTACCGGCCGGTGATCGTGCACTCCCGCGAAGAGGTCGACGCGCAGATCGCCGCGTTCCCCGCCGCACTGTTCGTGGACCCGCTGACCGGGCCGATCACTCGGACCGCGCTCCAGTCGCTGCGTCAGGCGGCCGTGGCGGCCGAGGTTCCGGTGCTGGTCACGGCCGGCCTGGGACAGGCGACCCGGGAGGCGGCGTACGGCGCGGACCCGGCGGTGCTGCTCAAGGCGCTCGCCCCGCGGGACAGCGAGCAGCACCCGCCGCGGGTCCTGCTGATCGAGGAGCACGAGGAGATCGCGCTCGCCCTGACCGCCACCCTGGAGCGGCGTGGCATGCAGGTCGCGCGCGCCGCGACGGACACCGAGGCGGTCAGCCTCGCCACCCAGATGCGGCCGAACCTGGTCGTCATGGACCTGATGCTGGTACGCCGGCGGCGGGCGGGCATCGTCGACTGGCTGCGTGCCAACGGGCAGTTGAACCGCACTCCGCTGGTCGTCTACACCTCCGCGGGGCTGGACCAGGCACAGCTGCCCCCGCTGTCCTCGGGCGAGACGGTGCTCTTCCTCGCGGAGCGCTCCACCAGTACCGAGGTGCAGAGCCGGATCGTCGACCTGCTGGCGAAGATCGGCACCAACTGACGCGGCACCGGCAGCACCACTGGCGGCAGCACCACTGGCGGCAGCATCACTGCGGCACCACTGGCAGCACCGCCAACTGACCGGCGGTCGCGGTGTTTCACGTGAAACATGGGCGGGCCCGGGGGTGTTTCACGTGAAACACTCCCGGGCCCGCTTCCGTGCTCAGAGCTGCGAGACGTCCAGCTCGCCGTCCGCGTAGCTCTTGCGGATCACCTTCTTGTCGAACTTGCCGACGCTCGTCTTCGGCACCGACGCGACCAGTGCCCAGCGCTCCGGCAGTTGCCACTTGGCGACGCTCTGCGCGAGGAAGTCACGCAGATCCGCGTACGAGGCGGTGGCGCCCTCCTTGAGCACGACGGTGGCCAGCGGGCGCTCGCCCCACCTGTCGTCCGGGACGGCCACGACCGCCGCCTCGGCGACGTCCGGGTGGGCCATCAGCGCGTTCTCCAGGTCGACGCTGGAGATCCACTCGCCACCGGACTTGATGACGTCCTTGGCCCGGTCGGTCAGGGTGAGGTAGCCGTCCGCGCTGATCACACCGACGTCACCGGTCTTGAGCCAGCCGTCCTCGCTGAACTTGTCGTCGGGACGGAAGTTCTCGCCGCCCGCGCCGCCGTAGTACGACCCGGCGATCCAGGGGCCGCGCACCTCCAGCTCGCCGGCCGCCCGGCCGTCCCACGGCAGCACTTCGCCGGCCGGGCCGCTCAGCCGGGCCTCGACGCTCGCCGGCAGCCGGCCCTGGGTGATGCGGTAGGGCCATTCCTGCTCGGCGGTGAGGCCGGTCGGCGGGTGGGCCATGGTGCCGAGCGGTGACGTCTCCGTCATGCCCCAGGCGTGGCAAAGCCGCACGCCGAGGCGGTCGTACGCCTCCATGAGGGCGGGCGGGCAGGCCGCGCCGCCGATGGTGACCTGAGCCATCGAGCTGAGGTCGCGCGGGTTGGCGGTCACCTCGGCGAGCAGACCCTGCCAGATGGTGGGCACGGCGGCGGCGTGCGTGGGGCGCTCGCGCTCGATCATCTCGGCGAGCGGTGCGGGCTGAAGGAAGCGGTCGGGCATCAGCATGTTGATGCCCGTCATGAACGTGGCGTGCGGCAGCCCCCAGGCGTTCACGTGGAACTGCGGCACCACGACCAGGGTGGTGTCCTTGTCGGTGAGTCCCATCGACTCGGCGAGGTTGACCTGCAGGGAGTGCAGGTAGATGGAGCGGTGGGAGTACGCGACGCCCTTGGGGTCGCCGGTGGTGCCGGAGGTGTAGCAGAGCGCGGCGGCCGAGCGTTCGTCGATGTCGGGCCAGTCGAACGTCGAGGGTCGCCCCGCGATCAGCTCCTCGTACTCGTGGACGCGCGGTGTGCAGCCGTCCAGCAGCGAGCGGTCACCGGCGCCGGCCACCACCACGTGCTCGACGCTGGGCAGGTGCGGCAGGAGCGGGGCGAGGAGCGGGAGGAGGCTGCCGTTGGCGATGATCACGCGGTCGGCGGCGTGGTTGACGATCCAGATCAACTGCTCGGCGGGGAGCCGCAGGTTGAGGGTGTGCAGCACGGCGCCCATGGAGGGGATCGCGAAGTACGCCTCGACATGCTCACTGTTGTTCCACATGAGGGTGGCGACCCGCTGGTCGCCCACCACGTCGAGTTCGTCGCGCAGGGCGTTCGCGAGGCGGACGGCCCGGTCACCGATTTCGGCGAACGTGCGGCGCTCCGGTTCCGCCTCGCCCGTCCAGGTCGTGACCTGCGACTTCGCATGGATGGTCATCCCGTGCTGCAGGATGCGGGTCACGGTCAGCGATACGTCCTGCATGGTGCTGAGCACGGCGTCCTCCCGGTGGGCGCGCGATGTTGGCACACGGCACCGGTCATCGCCGGTACGTGCGTGCGTGTCTGGCCGATTCTGCGCGCGTACCCGGCGGTATGTCACTACCTGGGAGTAACCAAAAGGCAGGTAAAAACCCGGAGTCGTGCCCGGTCAGCGAACCGGCGTCAGCTCCGGATCCTCCCGGAGCTTGCCGAGCGCGCGGGAGACGGCGCTCTTGACGGTGCCCACCGAGACGCCGAGGACCTCGGCGGTCTGCACCTCGCTCAGGTCCTCGTAGTACCTGAGGACGACCATCGCGCGCTGCCGGTCGGGGAGCTTCATCACCGCACGCCACATCGCGTCGTGCAGCACCTGCTGCTCGGCGGGGTCGGCGGCGGGGGCGCCCGAGCCCGCGGGCGGCTCGGGCAGCTCCTCACAGGCGAACTCGTCGACCTTGCGCTTGCGCCACTGGGAGGTGCGGGTGTTGACCAGCGCCCGGCGCACGTACCCGTCCAGGGCCCGGTGGTCCTCGATGCGCTCCCAGGCGACATAGGTCTTGGTCAGCGCGGTCTGCAGCAGGTCCTCGGCGTCGCACGGGTTCGCCGTCAGCGAGCGCGCGGTGCGCAGCAGGACCGGGCCGCGGGCCCGGACATAGCTGGAGAACGACGGGTACCCGGTGAAGGAGGAGGCGTGCCCGGTGCGTCCCGGGTTCACGGCGTGCCCGGCGTGCCCGGTGGCGGCCTTCGATGCGCTGGTGCAGACAGGCGTGGTCATGTGTCCACGCTAGAAGCGGGACCGGGCCCGGGGATCGGCCCCAGGTCCCGAAGACATGTCCGCCTCAGGTTGTAGGGGTGGGGCGCCCCCCACCTCCTGAAGGTGGAGGGGAGCAGGAGGAACGTCAGGGTCGCACCCGGGGCCGTCCGGCACCTGACCCCTCCCGCTCCCCGGGCTCCTCCGGCTCTCGGGCACCCGCCCGGGGACGCTCACTCCCAGGTGCGGGCCACCAGCGCGTCGATCCGGTTGCGGTCGATGGTCAGCCGGTGGCCGCCCCGCGTCTCCTTGACGTTGCCCGCGTACTGGTGGATGCGACGGTGCGGCGTCCAGGCCCGTGGAGCGATGGACGGCTCCGCCGCCACCGACGGCTTCCTTCCCCAGCGCGCGAACCACAGCACCGTCGGCAGGTCGCCGATGCGTGCCTGCCTGGCCCACTCCAGGTGCCGGATGCCGGAATCGGCGCTGCTGTAGTAACCGGGGATGTAGCGGTACTTGCGGAGCTCGCGGTTCCAGGCGCGGACGAAGCTGAGGGTACGGGCGGCGCAGGCGCGGTTGCGGATGTTGTACGCCTCCATGTCGAGATAGAGGGTGCTGCCGGGGATCATGCCGTGCCATCTGGCCCGCGTGACGGCGTCCCTCGCCTCGGCGGCGCCCTGCCCCCACGGGTTGCTGCCGATGAGCTGTCCCCTCTTGTGCGCCAGCTTCACGCAGGGCGACTGCGAGCCCACGTAGATCGGGAGCAGGAACCAGCCCATCCGGTCGACCGACTTGATCCACTGCTTGTTGAGGTTCTTCTGCCGGGGGCAGCCGCGCGCCCGGCCGCCGAAGTAGATGCCGACGGCCCGGTACGGGGAGGCTCTGCGCCAGGCCGTCATGGTGGCGAGCGAGGGCGCTTCACAGGTGTCGAACGCCCAGCCGTTGAAGTGCACGGGCTTGCCCGAGTACGGCTTCACCGCTGCGGGCTGGGCCGCGGCGGCCGGACCGGGGCCGGGCAGGACCAGGGTGGCGAGCAGGGCGAACACCACCGCGGTCAGACCGAACAGCCGCCCCGGCGCGAATTTACGTACATACGGAGAACCAATGAATCGGTACATAAGGTGATCTAACGGGCAATCAGCCGCCGAGTCCACGACTCACGCCGGGCCTGTCAGCAATCAGCGCCCAGGATCAACCCGGATGTGGGAACCCCGGTGCCCGCCGTCACCAGCGTCCTGGCCGCTCCGGGCACCTGGTTGACCGAGGTGCCGCGCACCTGCCGGACCGCCTCCGCCATCCCGTTCATCCCGTGCAGGTACGCCTCGCCCAGCTGTCCCCCGTGCGTGTTGAGCGGCAGCGCGTCCGCCGCGACGAACCCGGCAGCCTCACCCGGTCCGCAGAACCCGAACTCCTCCAGCTGCATCAGCACGAACGGCGAGAAGTGGTCGTAGAGGATCCCCACGTCGATCTCGTCGGGCCGCAGCCCTGAGGTCTGCCACAGCTGCCGCGCCACCACACCCATCTCCGGCAGCCCGGCCAGTCCGTCGCGGTAGAAGCTCGTCATCTGCTCCTGCCCGCGCCCGGCACCCTGCGCCGCGGCGACGATCACCGCGGGCGGCCGGGCGAGGTCCCTGGCCCGCTCCACCCCGGTCACCACGATCGCCTGGCCGCCGTCGGTCTCCTGACAGCAGTCCAGCAGCCGCAGCGGTTCGACGATCCACCGCGAGGCGGCGTGCTCGGCGAGCGTGATCGGCCTCTCGTAGAAGTACGCGGCCGGATTGCGCGCCGCGTGCCGACGGCCGGTGACGGCGACGTGCCCGAACGCCTCGGGAGTCAGCCCGTACGTGTGCAGATAGCGCCGGGCCGCCATCGCCACCCACGACGCGGGCGTGAGCAGGCCGAACGGCAGCGCCCAGCCGAGCGCCGCACCTTCGGCCGACGGTTCCCTGCGCTGCACCCCGGAACCGAACCGCCGCCCCGACCGCTCGTTGAAGGCCCGGTAGCAGACCACCACTTCGGCCACCCCCGACGCCACGGCGAGCGCCGCCTGCTGCACGGTGGCGCAGGCGGCGCCGCCGCCGTAGTGGACGCGGGAAAAGAACGACAGCTCACCGATCCCGGCCGCCTGCGCGACGGTGATCTCCGGGCTGGTGTCCATCGTGAAGGTGACCATGCCGTCGACGTCGGCCGGGGTGAGCCCGGCGTCGTCGAGTGCCGCGTGCACCGCCTCCACGGCGAGCTTCAGTTCGCTGCGCCCCGAGTCCTTGGAGAACTCGGTCGCGCCGATCCCCACCACGGCGGCCTTCCCGCCGAGATTGTCCGCCCTGCGGATGCTCATTCGGACCCCGCCCTCTCCCCCGCCGGTGCGGGCCCGACCCCCACCGTGCCGGTGACGTGCCGGCCGATGCCGTTGGTACCGACCACGCTGATCTCCGCCGTGCCCGCCGCCTCGTCCACCCGCGTGACCGTGCCCCGCAGCACCATCGTGTCGCCCGGATAGTTGGGGGCGCCGAGCCGGATCCGTACCGCACACAGCCGCTTATCGGGGCCGACGCAGTCCGTCACATACCTGCCCACCAGGCCGTTCGTCGTCAGGATGTTCATGAAGATGTCCGGCGACCCCTTGTCGCGGGCGGCCTTGGCGTCGTGGTGCACGTCCTGGTAGTCGCGCGAGGCCACGGCCCCCGCCACGATCAGGGTGCGGGTCACCGCTATCTCCAGCGGCGGCAGTTCCCCGCCCAACTCCAGCCGCGGCGGTTCCTCGCCCACTTCCGGCTGCGGCAGCTCCTCGCCCGTCCTCATGCCCCGGTCCCCTCCGCCATCAGCACCTCACCGAGCTCCTCCAGCGTCTGGCCGCCGCCGCCCAGGTACGCGTCGAGCTGGCGTCCCCAGAGGAAGTACCGGTGCACCGGGTACTCCACGTCGGCCCCTACGCCCCCGTGCAGATGCTGTCCGGCGTGCACCACCCGCCGCCCCGCCTCCGAGGCCCACCAGGCCGCGGTGAGCATGTGCGTCGTGTGCGGCAGGGCCCGGTCGTACCGCCAGGCCGCCTCGTACGCGGTGACCCGGATCGCCTCGGTGTCCATGTGGGCGTCGGCGGCACGCAGCTGGACCCCCTGTTTCGTGGCCAGCGGCCGGCCGAACTGCTCGCGCTGCGAGGTGTACGCCACGGCCCGCGCCAGCGAGCCCGCGCACACCCCCGCCTGCAGCCCGGCGAAGGCGATCCGGGCCGCACCCCTGATCCGCCCGTACGCCTCGGGCCCCGGCCCGCCGAGCCGTTCTCCCCGCGCACCGGTGAGCGTGAGCCGGCCGACCGACCACGGCGCCGTGGTTCCGACCGGTTCGACGGCGACTCCCTCCGCCCCCGTCCGTACGATCCACAGCGCCCGGTCCCGGTCCGGCACGACCACATGGGTGGCGTCCCGCAGCCAGGGCACCACCGGCACGGTCCCGGACAGCACACACCCGTGCGTTTCCTCGTCGGAAAGGACCTGGACGGGGTTCGCGTCCTCATCGGAAACGACCCGCACGGGGCTCGCGCCGGTGGCCGGAAACGCACCTACGGCCACCATGGACCCGTTTCGCAGGCCCGGAAGCATCGTTTTCCGCTGTTCTTCCGTCCCGTACGCGCTCAACGCGAGTACTCCGAAGACCGCGGTCGCCGCGAAAGGCACCTGGGCAGTGGTCCGTCCCTGCTCCTCCAGGAGCAGCACCAGGCCCAACAGACCGACCTGCTCGACGGCTTCGAGCAGCCCCGCCTCGCACAACCGCTTCCACAACTCCGCGTCCGTGCCCGAACCGGCCGCCACCAGCCGCTCGTGCGTCGACAGATCGCCGAAGATCCGCGCCGCCAGGTCCCGCGCGGCCTGCTGCTCCTCAGTCGGTGTGAAGTCCACCCGTGCCCCCTCCGCCCTCGACCGCCCGGAACACCGGTAGCTCCAACTCCGCGTCGTAGCGCCGGAACTCCAGCCGCACCGGCAGCCCGATCCGCACCTCTCCTGACTCCACCCCGACCACGTTGCTGATCACCCGCACACCCTCCGCCAGCTCGACGAGCGCCACCGCGTACGGGGGTTCGAAGGCCGGGAACGCCGGGTGGTGCATCACCACGTACGAGAAGACCGTCCCCTCGCCACTCGCCTCGACGGTGTCCCACCGCGCCGACCCGCACGCGTTGCACCCCGGCAGCCAGGGGAACCGCAGCACTCCGCACCCCTCGCACCGCTGGATGAGCAGCCGGTGGGCGGAAATCCCCTCCCAGAAACCGGCGTTGTCGCGATTGATCACCGGCCGCGGGCGCCGCGCGGAGGCCTCCTCCTTGTTGCGGACATGCGCGTCCGTACGCTCCTCGCCGTGCGGCGCTTCCTCGCGTTCCCTGCTGTGCGGCGCTTCCTCGCGTTCCCTGCTGTGCGGCGCTTCCTCGCGTTTCCTGCCGTGCGGTGCGTACTTGAGGATCCGGAAGCGGTGGGTGCCCGCGAGCTGTCCCTCCCCGTACACGTCCATCCGTGTGGTCACGAAGTAACCGCTGCCCAGCTTCGTCGTCTTCCGCCGCGACACCGACTCGATGACCGCGTCGAAGGTCACCCGGTCCCCGCACCGCAGGTCCCTGACGTACTCCTGCTCGCAGTCCGTCGCCACCACCGCGGTGCACCCGGCGCCGTCGAGCAGGGCGAACAGCTCCTCGTGCGCGGACGTACGGTCGGTGTGCCCGGACAGCCCGCCCATGGTCCAGGCCTGGAGCATCGTCGCAGGGGCTCTCGCGCCCGGCCCCGCGTACGCCGGGTTGCCGTCCCCCATCGCCTCGCACCAGTGCCTGATCATCGCCTCGTTGACCAGGTCCTTCCCCACCCCCGAGGTGGCCGCCGGCCGGCCCTCGTACTTCCTCAGCCGCGCGTGGAGCTCGTCGCCCTCCCCGGCCACCGACCCTCCCTTCACCGGGTCCCCCTCCTCATCCCGAGCCGCATCGTCGCGACGATCTCCCGCTGCACCTCGCTGACCCCGCCCCCGAAGGTGTTGATCTGGGCCGCCCTGTTCATCCGTTCCAACTGCCCGTCCCCCAGCGCCCCGGGCGACCCCGCTCTCACCAACCCCGCGTCGCCCACCACCTCCTGGCAGATCTGGTACACGGTGACCGCGCTCTCGGTCCCCACGAACTTCACGCCACTCGCGTCGCCGGGAGCCAGCGACCCCGACCCCACGTCCCCGACCAGCCGCCAGTTCAACAGGCGCACCATCGACAGACGGGCGTGCGCCTCGGCCAGCCGCGCCCGTACCCACGCCCTGTCACCAGGCCTTTCGCCGGTGTCGGGGTCCGGGGTGCGGGCATGGGCCAGCGCCTCGGCGAACGTGTCCTCAGCCTGCATCCCGATCGCGGCGAGGGCCACGCGCTCGTGGTTGAGCTGGTTGGTGATCAGTCCCCAGCCGCCGTTCTCCTCGCCCACGAGGTTCCCCGCGGGCACCCGGATCCCGTCGTAGTACGTGGCGGTGGTGGTCAGTCCGCCCACCGTCTCGATCGGCGTCCAGGAGAAACCGGGGGCGTCCGTCGGCACCAGGACGATCGAGATGCCCCGGTGCTTCGGCGCCTCGGGATCGCTCCGGCAGGCGAGCCAGATCCAGTCCGCGTGCTGGGCGTTGCTGGTGAAGACCTTCTGCCCGTCGATCAGCCAGTCGTCGCCGTCGCGTACGGCGCGGGTGCGCAGCGCCGCCAGGTCGGTGCCGGCCTGCGGCTCGCTGTACCCGATGGCGAACACGCACTCGCCGCGCAGGATCCGGGGCAGGAAGAAGTCCTTCTGCTCCTTCGTGCCGTACTTCATCAGGGTCGGACCGACCGTGTTGAGGGTGACCATCGAAACGGGGGCCCCCGCCCGGTAGGCCTCGTCGAAGAAGACGAACTGCTCGTCGGCGCCGCGCCCTTGGCCGCCGTACTCGACGGGCCAGCCGATGCCGAGCAGCCCGTCGGCGCCCATCCGCCGCAGCAGCCCTCGCTGGTCCGCCGGTCCGACGGGCGGCCCTTGCGGCATCAGGTCACGGAAGTAGGAACGGAGTTCGGCGCGCAGCCGCTGCTGGCGCCCGGTCGGTGCGAGGTGCACGGCGGTGTCCTTCGGCGGGTCGTCCGGGCGTTCAGAGGGCACGTACAAGAAGCACTTTCTGACTGTCCGTCAGATCTACGCACCCTGTCAAGGTCAACGGCACGGACCCGCCACACATCGCTCATGGCCCGCCCTGCCAGGCTCACCCCCGAACGCGCAAATGCCTGTACGGCGGCGCCTTGGCACCGCCGTACAGGCAGTCGTTCATTCCCCGCAGCACGGACCCCCAACAGGCCGCGCGGTACTACCAGAGCTCGGTGAAGTACACCGCGACGTTGTGGTTGCCCTGCTGGATGGCGGTGTCGTCGGAGCCGTTCACGCTGGCGGTGTTGTTCTGGTTCGAGGCGCCTGCGCCGGTCGCCACCTGCTGCGTGGTGGTGGAGTTGCCGTTGTTCGTGCCGCCCACACCGGTGCCGATCTGCGTGGCCACGGTGGCGTTCGATCCGTCGTCCGCGAAAGAGCCGTTGTCAGCAGCGGCAACACCCGTGAAGAGGGCGGCAGCGAGCGGGAGAGCGGCGACAGCGGCGATGACGCGGGCGCTACGGATGCTTGCCATGTCAATTCCTCCAGGAACTGTAAGTACGGGTGTTTCCGAGGAAGTTGGCCGACCGCCTCGGAGCTGGTGTCGACGTCACTGCATCAGAATCACCCACCGAATCCCCGGCGAACCACCCACCACGCTCTTATTCGCTCGCAAGCGTGAGGTTTTGTCGATAAACCCCCAACCTCACCCCAAAAAGCCCTGGAGCGAGCAAATGGCCCATGGCGGCTAGTAACCCCATAAGGTGAACCGTTCCGGCACTTTTTCGGCCAACTTTCCCCGGCTTCCCTTGTTCGAACATTCGTACGATTATAGATTCATGGCCACCCAAGATCGGCTCACCGCCACCTTGGCCCTCGCGCACGCGCTCTCCGCAGCGGAGCGGGGCCTGCCCGTCATCCCGCTGTCCCGAACGAAGCTGCCCGCCCTGCGCTCCCCCCACCACGAGGACACCGATCCGCGCAGTCCGCCCTGCCGGGGCGAGTGCGGGCTCCCCGGCCACGGCGTCCACGACGCGTCGACCGACCCGGCGGTCGTACGGGCCCTGTTCGCCGCGGCGCCCTGGGCCACCGGCTACGGCATCGCCTGCGGCCGGCCCCCGCACCACCTGATCGGCCTCGACCTGGACCCTCGCCCGGACACCGACCCCGACGCGGCCCTCCAACACCTCGCCCGCACGCACCGGTTCGACATCCCGGAGACGGTCACCGTCCGCACGCCCTCCGGCGGACGCCATCTCTGGCTCACCGGTCCGCCCGGCATCACGGTCCCCAACTCCGCGAGCCGCCTCGCCCCCGGCATCGACGTGCGCGGCGCGGGCGGCTACCTGGTCGGCCCCGGATCCCTCGCCTCCCACGGCGTCTACCGCCTGGCCCCCGGCACCGCCCACCTGCCGGCCGCCCCCTGCCCGCCGGCCCTCCTCCCGCTCCTGACCCCCCGCCCACGCGGCCGCCGCGGACCCCCACCACCCCCGTTACCGGGTACGGACCGGGGCCGCGGCCTCGTCGAGTTCGTCCGCACCGCCCACGAGGGCCAGCGCAACACCCGCCTCTTCTGGGCCGCCTGCCGCGCCTACGAGAACGGAATCGGCGAAACCCTCACCCCGGCGCTCACGGAGGCGGCCCTCCATTCCGGCCTCACCCTCCAGGAAGCCCGCTCCACGATCGCCTCGGCGGCCCGCCTGACGACCACCACGCGGACATAACCGCTTCCCGGCCCACACGGCCGACGGTGCGCACACGGGTGCATCCGCACCACAACCCACGCCCGCCACACCCGCACCCGAGCTCGCCCGCCCACAACCAACGCCCGCCGCACCCGCACCGGCACCGGCACCCGCACCCGACCTCGCCCGACGCACGCGAAAGGGGCGCCCGGATAAAGATCCGGACGCCCCTTCGACGTACTGCTGCGGTGGGTGTGGGATTTGAACCCACGGTGACATCGCTGCCACGACGGTTTTCAAGACCGTTCCCTTAGGCCGCTCGGGCAACCCACCCTCGCGCCACCGACCTGCGGTGACGCGAGGACAGCCTAACGGGTCAGCCGTCGCCTTCGCGTGCCTGCAGGGTTACTTCTGCTGTGGACTGCTTGCCGCCGCGGGTGTAGGTCAGCTTGACCTTGTCGCCGGGCTTGTGGGTCCAGATCTCGCTGATGAGCGTCGGGCCGCTGTCGATGACCCGGTCCTCGAACTTCGTGATGACGTCACCGGGCTTGAGGCCGGCCGCGGCAGCCGGGCCGCCGGGGGTCACCGAGGGCGTGTTCCCCGCGCCCGCGTCGGCGATCCTGGCGCCGCTGCCCTTCTGGTCCATGCCGACCGTCGCGCCGATCATCGGGTAGACCGGCTTGCCCGTCTTGATGAGCTGCTGGGCGACCGTCTTGGCCTGGTTGATCGGGATCGCGAAACCGAGGCCGATGGAACCGGACTGACCGCTTCCGCCACCGAGCCCGCCGCTGGGAACCGACTGGATCGCCGAGTTGATGCCGATGACCGCACCGCGCGAATCGAGCAGCGGGCCACCGGAGTTGCCCGGGTTGATCGAGGCGTCGGTCTGCAGCGCGCTCATGTACGAGGCCTTGCTGCCCTGGCCGTCACCCGAGGCGACCGGGCGGTCCTTGGCACTCACGATGCCGGTCGTGACCGTGTTGGACAGACCGAAGGGGGCGCCGATGGCGATCGTCGGGTCGCCGACGACGACCTTGTCCGAGTCGCCGAGGGGGAGCGGGCTGAGGTCGCCCGCGTTCTTCAGCTTGATGACGGCCACGTCGTAACCCTGCGCCCGGCCGACGACCTCGGCGGCGTACTTCTTGCCGTTGGAGAAGGTGACGGACAGCTCGCCGCCGTCGGCCGCCGAGGCGACCACGTGGTTGTTGGTGAGGATGTGGCCCTGCTTGTCGTAGACGAAGCCGGTGCCGGTGCCGCCCTCGCCGCTGCCGCTCTGCGCGTCGATGGTCACGACGGAGGGCAGTGCCTTGCCCGCCACTCCCGCCACGCTGCCCGGGTCGCGCTTGAAGTCCTGCGGGGTGCCCGCCGCGGAGATGGTGGTGGAGCCGCTGGGAGAGTTGGCCTCGCGGTCCGCCAGCCAGTAGCCGACCCCGCTGCCCACGCCGCCCGCGAGCAGCGCCGAGACCAGGACCGCCGCGATCAGCCCGCCGCGTCCCTTGCGCCTGGGCGCCGGGGAACCGGCTCCTTGGGGAGCGCCCCAGGGGTCGCCGCCACCGTGGTTGCCGTCGCCGCTGCCACCGCCGTTGCCGGGGGCGCCGTGGCCGTATCCGTGGCCGCCGCCGGTGTTGCCGTAAGAGGGGTACGCCGGCGGGGGCGGGGGCCAGGACGCGCCGGGCGCACCGGGCGGCTGCGGAGCACCGGCGCCGGACCCCTGGGCGGCGGCGGGTTGCGGGGCGCCGACAGCCTGGGGGGCGGGCTGCGCACCGGCGTGGGGTGCGGGCTGCGCACCACCGTGGGGAGCGGGCTGCTGCGCGTCGGCCGACGCGGGAGGCGCCGCGGGAGCGGCGGGCGGCGTCGTCGGAAGCTCCCTGGTGGGGTCCGGGGTGCCCGGCCCCGTCACCGGAGCGGGAGGCGGCGGCGGTGCGGACGGGGCGGCCGGTACCGCAGTGCCCTCGTTCTCGGTGCTCACAGCTCTCTCCTCGGTTCCGCGTCGTCCTGGGTCTGTGTAGTTTGCATCGTCTCTGTGCAAGTGTGTGCCGTCAGCTTTTCCCACAGCACGTCGGAGCACTGTAAGCGGGACCTGTGTGTCCGCTGGTCATCCTTTATAACGGACCTTTCGGGCGCATCCCGGGGCCCACTCAAAGAGGCCGATCGGCGGCCGAACCACCACCGTCCAGCCCAGGGCGGCGCCCCGCGGGCCCGCGCCGGGTGTTCCGCTGCGTACTGCTTCGCGTACACCTGCCCCATGTCGGTGACACCATGTCGCGGTGACTCACGCACGACAGCAGACCATTCAGGTAGTCGCCCACCGCGGAGCATCCGAGGAGGAGCCCGAGCACACCCTGGCCGCGTACCAGAGGGCAATCGAGGACGGGGCCGACGCCCTGGAGTGTGATGTGCGTCTGACGGCCGACGGTCACCTCGTCTGTGTGCACGACCGCCGGGTCAATCGCACGTCGAACGGCCGCGGCGCGGTGTCCGCCCTCGAACTGGCCGACCTCTCCGCCCTGGACTTCGGTTCCTGGAAGGGGCGCGAGGAGAGCATCGAGCGCCCCGACCGGGATCCCGGCCGCGGCGACCTCACCTCCGTCCTGACCCTGGAACGGCTCCTGGAGCTGGTCGCGGACGCGGGCCGCCCGATCCAGCTGGCCGTCGAGACCAAGCACCCCACCCGGTGGGCGGGGCAGGTCGAGGGGAGACTCCTGGAGCTGTTGAAACGGTTCGGCCTCGACGGTGCGCCGAAGGAGCCCGACGCCCCGGCCCCGGTGCGGATCATGAGCTTTTCCGCGCGGTCGCTGCACCGGGTGAGCCTGGCCGCACCGGCCATCCCGACGGTCTACCTGATGCAGTTCGTCACGCCCCGGCTGCGTGACGGGCGGCTCCCGGCGGGCGCCGGGATCGCGGGCCCCGGCATGCGGATCGTGCGCAACCACCCCGGTTACATCGCCCGGCTGCACCGCGCCGGCCACCGCGTGCACGTATGGACGGTGAACGAACCGGAGGACGTCGAGATGTGCGTCCGCCTCGGGGTGGACGCCATCATCACCAACCGCCCCAAACAGGTACTCGCCCAGCTCGGCCGCGACCAGCCGAGGTGAGGCCCCGGGTGGCCACCCGGGGGTGAACAGGTCCGTTGTAGGCGCCCGCTACTGGGAGTGCACCGGCGCATCCGTACCGTATTCGATCGTTACGAGTGCATCATTGGCCAACGCTTGGCCGGTTTCCGGTCCAGGCCATTGGGGAATTCACACCGTGGCGTGGGGCGAAGGAGGTCTCGGGGGTGGCGTTGGTGGAGGCACAGGAGGTGCCCACGTCGTCGTGCATGGCCATTCCACATGGCCCTGCCGGCGTGCGGGCGGCGAGACACCAGATGCGTGCGGAGTTGCACACAAAAGGGGTGTCCGAATCGGTCGTTGATGATGCGGTTCTGATCCTTTCCGAACTACTCAGCAATGCCTGCCGGCACGGCAGGCCACTGGGCACGGCGGCAGAGGTGGGTGACGGCGACGTCAAGGCGGCGTGGGGCGTCGACCCCGCCGGCCGGCTGACGGTGGAGGTGACGGACGGCGGCGGTCCGACCCGTCCGGTTCCGGCCACCCCTTCGGTCACCGCCAGGGGAGGCCGCGGGCTGAACATCATCAGCGCGCTCGCCCGCGACTGGGGCGTACGGGACGACAGGGCGTCCGGCGAGGTGACGGTCTGGGTCCTGCTCGACGGAGACCACCGGCACAGCGACTTCGCTACGCGCGTCGCTGCACCGTCGCTCGACTTCGCCGTCCCCTTCGACGATCTGGGCTGACCCACGTGGCGGGGGGGGCTCGGCGATCCGGGGCGACGGGACGGCCTACGACTGCCCGCGAAGCCGGCGGTGGTCGGCGAAGGCCGGTCAGGTCATGGTTCACGAAGGCCGGTCATGGTCGGCGAAGGCTGGTCGGCGAAGGCCCGTCATGGTCGGCGAAGGCCCGTCATGGTCGGCACGCAGGAGCTCCCGCCCCGTCCGGCGACCGCGGTTCCCGTACGGGCCGCAGGGCCGGGCTCCCCATTGCGGCTAGGCTCGCGCCGACACCGCACTGCCGCAATGGGAGAAGCACGCATGGCCAAGAAGCGCCCGCAGACCAAGGCCGCCAAGCCGCAGCACAGCAGCAACGAGCCCGTGCCGGTGGTCGGGGCGCGTGAGCCCTGCCCGTGCGGTTCCGGCCGCCGCTACAAGGCGTGCCACGGCCGCGCCGCGTCGCACGCCGTGACCGAACTGGTCCAGCGCCCCTTCGAGGGCCTGGCGGGTGAGTGCGACTGGGTCGCGCTGCGCGAACTGGTCCCGGCCGCGACGGTCGAACTCCACCTCAAGGACGGACTGCCCGACGGCGTCCCGTCCGTCACCCTGGCGACCGTGCTCCCGATGGCCTGGCCCGCGCTGCGCCGCGAGGACGGTTCCGTACTCCTCGGACTGCAGAACGACACCCCGTCCGGCGACCTGAGCCGCGACCTCGCCGACACCCTCCAGCGGGCGCTCTCCACCGAGCCCGGCAACCCGGTGGCGGCCGACAAGGTGTCCGCCGACGGTCCGCGTCTCCAGGACCTGCTCGACCCCGACGCCGCGTTCGTGCCCGACGTGCACACGGGCTTCGAGTTCTGGGTGCCGGACAGCGACAACGCGTCCGCCGAGGTCACCGCCTCGCTGGAGCGCGCCAACGCCGCCGCCATCCCGACCGTACGGCTGACGGGCGTGGACGGCGCCTACTGGTGCGAGACGCCGGAGAAGAACCACCTGCGGTGGGCCATGCCGCACCCCGAGGAGCAGCTCCTCGACGCGCTGGCCCGGCTGCAGGCCGCCGGTGACGCGTCGCTCGGCGAGGACACCCGGCTGGTGGGCTCGTTCCGGGCGCACGGGATCATCGTCCCGGTCTGGGACCTGCCGAGCGCGATGACGGCCGAGCAGTGCGAGAAGCCTGCCGCCGAGTTCGCCGAGCGGCTCGCCCCGGCGCTCGCCTCCGACGCGCCGCTGACGGCCGAGGAGCGCCGCGCCCGCGGCGGCCTCACCAACCGTCAGGTGACCCTCAGCTGAGTCCCGTCCCCCGTCGTCGGTGCGCCTCTCGCCAGGGGGCGCGCCCGTCGCCGTTGCACGGCGCACAACGGGACGGACGGGGCACGGTGACTCCGGTCACAACTCCCCGTACTGACGGGTAAATCGCTGTCTGAATACGCGAGATCGAATTTGCGAACAGCAGATCTCTTGTTACCGTTCTAGGAGCCCGGTCGCTGGTGCATCCCCCGTCGCCAGCGATCGGGCCTTTCAGTTTTCGCTCCCGGTCAACCGGGAGTGGGCGCGGCCGAGTTGCTTCCGGACCGCAGCAGCAGCCGGCCTTCGCCCGGACTCGCGAATTCCGAAACCGCCGCGTACCTCCTCGGCTCGGCGGCCGTCGCCGGCTCGGTCATCCTCGGCTCGGCGGCCGTCCTCGGCTCGGCGCCGCGACCGCCCGCCTGTCCGTGCGGCGTCTCGCACGACCCCGGCTCGTCGTCCGCACCCACCGCGCAGCGCGACCGTACGGTCCGCCCCGCCGGGCCCATGAGGGTGAGCACGGCGTCCAGCTCCGCGCCGGTGGCGTTCCGGTAGTACGTGCGCGCCCAGACCTCCCGGCCCTGTGCCAGTACGCACGTCTGCGCCTCGACACCGTCGGGGGAGGCCACCTCGGGTCCGCACTGCGAGCGCACGAGTACCGGCGGGCCGCTCTGCTCCCGCTGCCCCTCCGCCGCGGGGTCCTGGTCCTGCCCGGACGGGGTCTTCCCGTCCTGCCGCGCCTTGCGCTCACCGGTTGCGGGGTCGGCCGCGGCCTCCGCGGGATCGGCGCCCTCCCCCTCCGAGCCGTCCGGCCCCGCCGACGCCCCCGCCAGCGGCAGCAGCACGGTGAACACCACGACGGCCGAAAGCCCGATCATGCGGATATTCAAGGAGAGCCCCACCTGTCGACTGCCCGAGAATTCGGGACGGTGGGCCGAAGATATCGGCGGAAGGCGCGCGCCTTGCCGGCCGCGCGCCCAATTCCGCCGAACTCGCGCCGTCTCGCACTCTTACGAGTGAGCGGCACGACCGCGTGACGGCCTGTCCCGTCGGCACGCGGGTCCTGTCCCGTCAGTACGCGAGCCTGCTCCCGCCGCCCGGCGCCCCGCTGCTCGCGGTCACCAGGGCGTCCAGCACCGTCTCCACGTCCGGCAGCCACGGCCGCCCGTCCCGGCCGGCGGCCGGTTCCCGCTCCCACCGCACCGGCCCCGTGCCGGTCTGCGAGGCGGGCAGCACCAGATAGCCGCCGTCCCCGTGGAACCGCAGGGAGGAGGGGACGCGGTCCTTCGCGTACAGCAGCTCGCCGAGCCGCTCCAGGGAGTACGGGGCCACCAGCAGCGACCACCGGGTAGGCGTCGCCACGACCGGTCCGAGCCGCACCCCCATCCGGTCCAGCGCCACCAGCGCCCGCGCGCCCGCCAGCGCCGGCAGGCTGAGCGCACAGGGGGCGCGACCCCCGGTGGCCAGTACCACCGGCGCGTCCGGGCGTTTCTCCCACCACCAGCGCACCATGCGCGGGTCCGTGGTGGCCGCCAGCAGGCCGGGGTCGAAGGGGTGCGCGCCGGGCACCACGCACTCGGGGTCGGGGCAGGCACAGCTACGGCCCGCACCGCCGCGGGCACCGTCCAGGGACAGCCCCACTCCCGGGAGAACCGGCCACCGCCACACCGTGGCGCAGGTCAGCGCCGTACCGGGTGGGGCGGGCCGCTCGCTTCGCCGGAACCGGAGCCCGCGTCGCCTTCCGGGGATCTCGCGCATGAGCGCTCGTTCCTTTCCGTTGAACGCCGAGGTCCACATCGCACCATGTGTGCATCACTTACTGCGCGTGCATAGACACTGAACAGACTGCGGTACGGCAACCCATCGGGGCCGAGCGCGGAGCATGGCGTGGGGTGGCGCGCACGAGGCGCTTGCCCGTCCCGTGGGACGTCGCCAGATTCTCCGGTGGTGCCTTCCCTGTGCTTCCCCGCCGCTCGGGGTTCGTGCCGGGCCCACAGCGGTTAGGACGCCTGCGCCCTACGCCGGGTTCCAGGTCGACGGCGGCACGGCCGCAGTCCCCCGGTCATCACGGTG
Organism: Streptomyces sp. NPDC091272; assembly: GCF_044757485.1. NCBI lineage: Bacteria > Bacillati > Actinomycetota > Actinomycetes > Kitasatosporales > Streptomycetaceae > Streptomyces > Streptomyces sp. NPDC091272. The sequence goes on along the minus strand of NZ_JBIVVC010000003.1, from coordinate 635,123 downwards.
TCAGATACCCAGCACGGCTTGATATGACGCGCTGTGGAACGGCCCCAGTCGACCCCAAATATCTGTCGGGGAGTGCATTTTCACGCCAACTTGGCATTGCTCAGTTTCCCCAGGGACACCGTGAATATCAGGGAGACAATGCTGGACATCGCCTTACATCTGCGTGTAGATGTGGATCCATTGAGAGCGGCGCAGAATGACATGGGGGTTTGCGATGCTATCGAGCGAATCGCACCAGGCGGAGAGCCGGCTGACATGAGCGCCCCACACGTGCCGAAAGTGGCTGGAATCGATCCCCTGGTACCACCCCCCGCCCAGACTTCCGCGCCTGCGGGAGCAGTGATCCAGGACCGGCTGGCCGGCTGGGTCTCCGACCTGACCACCCTTCACGAACTCACCGAACGCCTGGTGGGCACCGGGACGCTCGACGAGGCGCTGCACGAGGTGGTGCGCGCCGGAGCCGCTCTCGTCGGGGCCCGCCGTGGCTTCGCCGCCCTGGAGCCCGCCGACGGCCTCGGCCCCGCGAGCACCGTGGGTCTCGGTCTCGCGCACGCCGATCTCGGCCACCTGGAGACGGTGCCGCGCGGCTCCACCGCGTACGGACGCATCCTCGACGGGGCCGCCGGGAGCGCCCCCGGTACGGACACCGACGGCGCCAGCCCCGACCTGCTCCACGAGGAGGGCCTGGACCCGCTGCACCGCGAGGTCGCCGCCCGGCTCGGCTACGCGGCCAGTTACGCCCTCCCGCTGGCCGGTCCCTCCGGCCGCCTCGGCGCGGTGGTGTGGCTCTACGACGAACCCGCCGAACCGGGCGCCCGAAGACGCCACTTGGCGAGTCTCTATCTCAGGTACGCCACCGAACACCTGGCCCGGCTCCTGGAGCTGGAGCGGGCACGCGCGCGCGTGGCGACGCTCACCGAAGGACTGCTGCCCCGCCGGCTGCCGCGGGTGCCCGGCGTAAGAATGGCGGTCCGCCACCGGACAGGACCGCTCGGCGGCGGGGACTGGTACGACGCGCTGCCGCTGCCCGAGGGGGCGCTCGGACTGGTCGTCGGCTCGGTCACCGGGTCGGGTCCCGGCGCGACGGCGGCGATGGGCCGACTGCGGGCGAGCCTGCGGGCCTACGCAGTGATGGAGGGCGAGGACCCGGTCGCCGTACTGTCCGACCTGGAACTGCTGATGCGGCTCACCGAGCCCGCCCGCTCGGCCACCGCGCTGATGGCGTACTGCGAACCCGCCAGGCGGAAGATCGTGTTCGCGGGCGCGGGGCACAGCCCGCCGCTGATCGTCGGCGAGCGGCGCACCGAGTACGCGGAGACGACGCTCTCGGCGCCGCTGGGGATGCTGTCCTGCTGGGAGGCGCCCAGCGTGGAGATCACCCCGCATCCGGGCGAGACGGTGCTGCTCTACACCGACGGGCTGCTGCACCGGACCGGCGACCCCATGGACCGTGCCTTCGCCCGGCTGCACGCGGCGGCGGCCGGCGTACCGGCGGTGCTCCGCGACGACCCGGGCGCGCTCGCCGACCACGTGCTGCGGACGGTGCTGCCCGGCGGGCTGGACGAGGCCGAGGCGGCGCAGGACATCGTGCTGCTCGCGGCCCGGTTCAACTGACGACCAGCACTGGTCGCGACCCGGTTCGACTGACGCGCCGGGCTGCTCGCGGCCCGGCCCGGCCGGCACCCAGGTGCGGAGGCGACTGATTTCTCACAGTTATCCACAGGCTGGGGACCGCCCGTCCGCACGGACATACGATGGAGGGCCAGGAGGCGGGAAACCCCTGGCCCTGTGTCGTATGAGGAGACGTGTCGTGTCTGAGGAGCTCAAGCCGGAGACCCCGGAGACCCCCGAGAGCGTGGACGGCGAAGCCGCCGGGGCCACCGAGGAAGAGCCCATCAAGCAGCGCAAGAACGGGCTGTACCCGGGAGTGTCCGACGAGCTCGCCGAGAACATGAAGTCCGGCTGGGCCGACACCGAGCTGCACGGCCTGGAGCCGATCGCGCAGGCGCGGCACACCGCCAACCGCCGCGCCGCGCTCTCCGCGCGCTTCCCCGGCGAGCGCCTGGTGATCCCCGCGGGCAACCTCAAGACCCGCTCCAACGACACCGAGTACGCCTTCCGCGCCTCCACCGAGTACGCCTACCTGACCGGTGACCAGACCCAGGACGGCGTTCTGGTCCTGGAGCCCACCGCGACCGGCCACGACGCGACGATCTACCTGCTGCCCCGCTCCGACCGGGAGAACGGCGAGTTCTGGCTCGACGGCCAGGGCGAGCTGTGGGTCGGCCGCCGGCACTCCCTCGCCGAGGCCGAGCAGGTGCTGGGTCTGCCCGCCAAGGACGTCCGCGAGCTGCCCGACGCACTGCGCGCGGGCACCGGCCGGGTCCGTAACGTCCGTGGGCACGACGCCGGCATCGAGGCGGCCCTCGCCGACAAGGTCACCGCCGAGACCGACGCCGAGCTGCGCGTCTACCTCTCCGAGGCGCGCGTGGTGAAGGACGAGTTCGAGATCGGCGAGCTGCAGAAGGCCGTCGACTCCACCGTCCGCGGTTTCGAGGACGTCGTGAAGATCCTCGACAAGGCGGAGGCCACCTCCGAGCGCTACATCGAGGGCACGTTCTTCCTGCGCGCCCGCGTCGAGGGCAACGACATCGGCTACGGCTCGATCTGCGCCGCAGGCCCGCACGCCACCACCCTGCACTGGGTGCGCAACGACGGCGACGTCCGCTCCGGCGACCTGCTGCTGCTCGACGCCGGCGTGGAGACGCACAGCCTCTACACCGCCGACGTCACGCGCACACTGCCGATCAACGGCACGTTCTCGCCGCTGCAGAAGAAGATCTACGACGCGGTGTACGAGGCGCAGGAGGCCGGTATCGCGGCGGTCAAGCCGGGCGCCGCCTACCGCGACTTCCACGACGCGTCGCAGCGCGTGCTCGCCGAGAAGCTCGTCGAGTGGGGCCTCGTCGAAGGCCCGGTGGAGAAGGTCCTGGAGCTGGGCCTGCAGCGCCGCTGGACCCTGCACGGCACCGGCCACATGCTCGGTCTCGACGTCCACGACTGCGCCGCCGCACGCACCGAGGCGTACGTCAACGGCACGCTGGAGCCGGGTGTCTGCCTGACCGTCGAGCCTGGCCTGTACTTCCAGGCGGACGACCTGACGGTGCCGCAGGAGTACCGGGGCATCGGCGTCCGGATCGAGGACGACATCCTCGTCACCGAGGACGGCAACAGGAACCTGTCGGCCGCCCTGCCGCGCCGTTCCGACGAGGTCGAGGCGTGGATGGCCGCGACCAAGGCCTGACCGGGGCAGAGGTGGTGAGGGCGCGTTGCCCGGGGTCCGTCAGGATGCCTGGAGCAGCGCGCCCTCGCGCCATTTGAGGATCTTGTCGAAGCTCACCACCGCGCCCGTTCCGGGGCCGTTGCGGAAGTGCACGTGGTCGGCGAGCTGTTCGATCAGGCAGAGTCCCCGGCCGCTCTCCCGGAGGTGTCCACCACCCTGCGCGGCCGGATTGCGGCGCCGCCCGGAGGGAAAGCCCGGTCCCGAGTCGGTGACCTCGATCCGGCACTTCTCGCCGTCCAGGTACGCCGTCACGCGGTACTCGGCGCAGTGCGTGCCCCCCGTGGGGCCGCCGCCGTGCTCGACCGCGTTCGCGCACGCCTCGCTGAGCGCGACCGACAGGTCGTAGGAGACATCGGGGTCGACACCTGCGGTCTCCATGGCGCCGAGCAGAAGACGGCGGGCGAGCGGGACGCTCGCGGCTTCGCGCCGCAAGTGGAGTGACCACCAGATGCTCATGCTCCAGCCTCCTGGCTGCGGCTCGACATACGTCTACGTATTGCCGCAAGCGGCGTTCCGTAAGCCCGGTACGGGAGTGAGAGCGCTCGTTCGGCGGATGTACGCGCCCTGCGCGCCGGTGTATACGCAGCCGCGTCAGGGCCGGTTCGCGGGCCGCTCCGACGGCCCGCCCGGGGTGATGTAACGGACCATCGGGAGCTTCCGGACCTGCCGGGTCCGGGGCGGGGTCGCAGTGCGATGATGGCTCCGCCATGTCACAGCCGGTCGCCTCGCGCGACGCACACAGCAGGGTCGCCCCGCGACTCGCCAGGGCCGCGGTGTTCGCCGCGGTCTGCGTCGTGCTGTCCGCGACGGGGCACGTGCTGGGCTCCACGGCGACCGTGCCGTGGTGGACCCTCGCGGTGGCCTTCGCCGGGGTGTTCGCGCTGGCCGTGCCGCTCGTCGGCCGGACCCGGTCGCTGCCGTCGATCACCTTCGCGCTGACCGCGGGACAACTCGCGCTGCACGTCCTGTTCGGGCTCGGGCAGAACCACACGGCAGCCGCCGCCGGCGACGGAAAGGGCCCGCTGGGCGCGCTCGCCGCCGACCTCATGTGCGGTGGCGGAGCCGGACTCGACGAGGCCGAGGCACGGGACGTGGTGACCACGGCGGGGCTCGGTCCGGCCGCCGGCGGACATCCAAGTCACGGCGTGTCCGGGGCGTACGGTGCGTACGGCGATGTCGGTACGGGCACTGGACAGGGCGGCGCCGGTACGGCGGCCGACTGTCTGCACTCCCTGGTCCCCACCCTCCCCATGCTGCTCGGGCACCTGCTGGCGGCACTCGCCACCGGGTGGCTGCTGCGGCACGGCGATCTCGCACTGCGGCGGCTCGGCAGGCTCTCCGCCTACAGCGCCGAGGAGATCGCCGCGGGAGCACTCGTACGGTCCCTGCGCGCCGCGCTCGTACTCGTGCACGCGCTTCTGGCGGGGCTGGTGTGCGCGCCCTCGGGCGGACCGCGCACGGTACCCGCCGCGTTCCGCACCCCGGTGCGCTTGGAAGGGCGGGCCCTGCAGCACTCGGTGAGCAGGCGCGGGCCGCCCGCCTCGGCGTACTCCCTCATCGCCTGACGCGGCCCCTCACGTCTGCACTCCTGACGACGGAGCGGGTCGCGGATCCGGTGCGCCTCGACGAGGTGCTCCTGTCACCCGATTCGCTCTCGACCTATGGGGTTCACAGCCATGACCGCAGTCCGTCGTACCACCCGTCTGTCCCGTCTCGCCGCCGTCTCCGTGGCCTCCGCCGCGTCCGTGGTGCTGCTGGCGGGTCCCGCCTTCGCGCACGTCAGCGTGCAGCCCGTCGGCCCGGCCGCCAAGGGCGGCTACGCCACCGTCAACGTCAAGGTCCCCAACGAGCGCGACAACGCCTCGACGGTGAAGCTCGAAGTGAGCTTCCCGGTCAAGGACCACCCGCTGACCTCCGTGATGCCGCAGGCCGTCCCCGGCTGGACCGCGAAGGTCGAGAAGGCCGATCTCGAGAAGCCGCTGAAGGTGCACGGCAAGGAGATCAAGCAGGCGGTCTCCAAGATCACCTGGACCGGCGGCAAGATCGCCCCCGGCGAGTTCCAGCAGTTCCCGCTCTCGCTCGGCCAGCTCCCCGAGGACGCCGACCAGCTCGTACTGAAGGCCGTCCAGACGTACGACAACAAGGAAGTCGTCCGCTGGATCGAGGAGCCCAAGGAGGGGCAGCCGGAGCCGCAGTCCCCGGCCCCCGTCCTCAAGCTGACGGCCGCCGCCGCCGACGGTCACGACACCCCGGCCGCCGACGACAAGGCGGCCAAGGCCGACGACTCGCACGACGGTGACGAGAAGGCGACCGCCGCGGCGGCCGACAGCAGCGACACCACCGCCCGCATCCTCGGCATCGTGGGCATCGTCGTCGGTGTCGCGGGTGTGGCCTTCGGTGTTCTCGCCGGTCGCCGCCGCGCCGCCTGATCCACCCGTTCCTCAAGCTCCAGGATCTCCATTGCGTTCCATCGCCAAGAAGAACGTGCTGGTCGCGGCGACGCTCGTCGCCGCGGCCACGCTCACCCTGTCCGCCTGTGGCGGCAACGACACACCGAAGGAGGGCAACCAGTCGGTCGCCGAGGTCTCGCCGACCAAGGCCAAGGCCGCGACGGCCCTCGACCGCCCTTACACCAAGCCGAACCTGGTCCTCAAGGACACGCACGGCAAGGAGTACGACCTGCGGGAAGCCACCAAGGGCAAGCCGACGCTCATCTACTTCGGCTACACCAACTGCCCCGACGTGTGCCCGCTGACGATGAGCAACATCGCCGCCGCGTACAAGAAGCTGCCGAAGGCCGACCAGGAGAAGCTCCGGGTCGTCTTCGTCACCACCGACCCGGAACGGGACACCCCCGAAGAACTCGGGAAGTGGCTCAAGGGCGCGGGCAACCCGGACTTCATCGGGCTGACCGGCGACTTCCCGACCATCCAGGCCGGGGCACGCCAGCTGGGCGTCAGCATCGAGCCGTCCACCAAGGACAAGGACGGCAAGGTCACGTCGATGCACACCAAGCAGGTCATCGCGTTCTCGCCGAAGACCGACGCCGGCTACCTCCTCTACACCGACGAGGCCACCGCCGACGACTACACCGCCGATCTCCCGAAGATCGTCAAGGGAGAGACGCCGTGAACCGCCGCAGGACCCGCGGCGCCGGCGGCGTCCGCAGCACCCGCACCTTCGCCACCACACGTGTCGCCCCGCTCGCCGTCCTGGCCCTCGCGGGCTCGCTCGCGCTCACCGGCTGCGGCGGCGACACGGGGAACAGGACCGCCGCCACGAAGACGACCGCTCCGGCGGCCGACAGCGGGCCCAGGATCGAGGTCTCCGGCGCGTTCATGCCGGAGCCCGCCATGGCCGACATGGCGGGCGGCTTCCTCACCGTCAAGAACAGCGGCGCGGTCGCGGACAGGCTGAAGTCCGTCACCGCCCCCGGGTTCGCCGGTGAGGCAGAGATCCACGAGACGACGAAGGACGGCAGGATGCAGGAGGTGAAGTCCTTCGACGTGCCCGCGGGCGGCACGCTCGACCTGGAGCGCGGCGGCAACCACATCATGTTCCTCGATGTGCGCAAGAAGCCGAGCAAGGGCGACAAGGTCGCCGTCGAGCTGCACTTCGAGAAGGCCGGCACCGTCAAGGTCGACATGCCGGTGGAGGCAGCCACCCACAACCCGCAGCAACACCACTGAGGGGCTGAGACCACACCATGACGGACACCGCCCCGCGCTTCGGAACCCCGGCGGCCGGCCAGGCCGCCGGAACCTCCGCGACCACCACAGCGGTACGCGTACTGCTCGTGGCGATCGCCCTGTTCGGCGCGCTGCTCGCGGGCATCGGCCCTGCCGCCGCGCACGCCGCGCTCACCGACAGCAACCCGAAGGACGGGGCGGTGCTCGCCACCGCCCCCAAGGACGTCACCCTCAACTTCTCCGAGCAGATCTCGCTCGGCGACGACGCCATCCGGGTCCTCGACCCGTCGGGCAAGCGCGCCGACACCGGCGAGATACTCGACCTGTGCAGCGGAGACGTCGTGAAGTACGGCGTCGCCCTGCACAGCGGTCTGCCCGACGGCACGTACACCGTCGCCTGGCAGGCCGTCTCCGCCGACAGCCACCCCATCTCCGGCGCCCAGACCTTCTCCATCGGCGCCCCCTCCAAGAGCAGCGTCGCCCTGCCGGACCAGGAGGCCGGGGGCGGCGCGGTCGGCGCGCTCTACGGCATCGCCAGGTACGCCGCCTACGCCGGCTTCATCGTGCTCGTCGGCGGGGCCACGTTCGTGCTCGCCTGCTGGCGGCGGGGGGCTGCCGAACGTCCGATGCAGCGGCTGGTGGTGCGCGGCTGGCTGGTGCTCGCCGCGTCGACGCTGTTGATGCTGCTGCTGCGGGCCCCCTACACGGGGTCGGGGGAGCTCTCCGGCATCTTCGACCTGGCCGCGCTGAAGGCCGTACTGACCACCAAGGCGGGCGCGGCGCTGGTGTCGCGGCTGCTGCTGCTCGGCGCGGCGGCGCTGTTCGTGGCCGTGCTGTTCGGCGCGTACGCGAAGAAGGTCGGCGCCGACGATGCCGACGACGACGAAGACTCCTCGCGCAAGGACCTCACCTTCGGCCTCGCCCTCGGCGGAGGGGTCGTCGCGGCAGGCATCGCCGCCACCTGGGCGATGTCCGAGCACGCCTCGACGGGCATCCAGGCGGGCATCGCCATGCCGGTGGACGTGCTCCACATGCTGGCCGTCGCCGCCTGGCTCGGCGGACTGGCCGCACTGCTGGTCGCCCTCCACCGGTCGCCCGCGCTGGACCGCACCGCGGTACGGAACTTCTCCCGCCTCGCCTTCGGTTCGGTCGCCGTGCTCGTGGTGACCGGGGTCTACCAGTCCTGGCGGCAGGTCGGCTCCTGGAAGGCGCTCGTCGACACGACGTACGGACAGCTGCTGCTGGCGAAGGTCGCGCTGGTCGCGGTCATGGTCACGGCGGCCTGGTTCTCGCGCCGGTGGACCGGGCGGCTGGCGCAGGGCCCGGTGGCCGAGGCCGAGACCGCGCGGACCGAATCAGTGACCGTGCCGGCCGAGGCCGAGCGCGGCGAAGCGGGGGCGGGGTCCGCCGATCCCGAGCGGGCCGCCCAACTCGCGAGGCAGCAGGCCGCGATGAGCACGGCCCGCGCCAAGCGGGACCGCGACGCCGACCCCGAACGGTCGGGGCTGCGCCGCTCCGTCCTCCTGGAGACCGGGGTCGCGGTCGTACTGCTCGCCGTCACCACGGTCCTGACCAGCACCGAACCGGGACGCACCGAACTCAAGGAGACGAGCCGCGGCAGCGCGGTGGCTCCGGCAGTACCGAATCGTCCACTCGATCTGAACATGCCCTTCGACACCGGCGGCGAGGGCGGCAAGGGCACCGTCCGGCTCCAGATAAACCCGGGCCGTACCGGCGGCAACGCGCTGCACGTCTGGGCCACCTCCCCGGACAGCAAGCCGGTGGACGCCCCCGAGCTGAAGGTCGCCTTCACCAACGAGGCCCAGCAGATCGGCCCGCTGCCCGCGGTGCCCGACAAGCTCGCTCCCGGACACTGGAGTGCGAGCGGCGTACAGATCCCGATGGCCGGAACGTGGAAGATCGAAGTGACGATCAGGACCTCCGACATCGACCAAGTGACCGTGAACCAGAACGTCAAGATCGGCTGACCGGCGTGAGCGACAAACCCTCCACCGAGACCTCCCGCGCCGCGGGGGACACCTCTCCCGCGGCCTCTCCCGGTATCTCGCGGCGCCGGCTGATCGGCACCGCGGGCGCGGCGTCGGCCGCCGGGCTCGTCCTGGGCGGGGCGGGCGGCGCGGGAGCGGTCTCCGCCCTGCAGGGGGAACCGGTCGCCGACGGGCCGGGCCCGCTGTCCTCCGTCGGGTCGACGGAGGCGATGTTTCACGTGAAACATCAGGCCGGAATCACCACCCCGCTCCAGGCCCGCGGTCATCTGATCGCCTTCGACCTGGCGCCCGGGTCCGGCCGCAAGGAGGCGACGGCGTTGCTGCGCCGCTGGTCGGGGCTGGCCGAGCGGCTGATGGCGGGCAAATCGTCGGGCAGCACGGACACCGGTGTCGCGAACGACGCCGGGCCGTCGTCCCTCACCGTGACCTTTGGCTTCGGGCGGACCTTCTTCGACCGCACGGGGCTGACGGCGAGGCGCCCGGTGGAGCTGGATCCGCTGCCGGACTTCTCCTCCGACCACCTCGACGCCCGGCGCAGCAACGGCGATCTGTGGGTTCAGATCGGTTCCGACGACTCCCTGGTCGCCTTTCACGCGCTGCGCGCGGTGCAGAAGGAGGCCGGGGAGGCGGCCAGGGTGCGCTGGCAGATGAACGGCTTCAACCGCTCGCCCGGCGCGACCGCCGCCCCGATGACGACCCGCAATCTGATGGGCCAGGTGGACGGAACGGGCAATCCGCAGCCCAAGGAGGCCGACTTCGAGAAGCGGATCTTCGTCCCGGAGAGCGGTGGCCCGGCGGGCCAGGAGTGGATGGCGGGCGGCTCGTACGCGGTCGTCCGGCGCATCCGGATGCTCCTGGACGACTGGGAGCAGCTGCCCAGGGACGAGCAGGAGGCGGTCATCGGCAGGCGCAAGAAGGACGGTGCCCCGCTGACCGGCGGCGACGAGTTCACCGAGCCCGATCTCCAGAAGGTGGGACCGAACGGCAAGCTGGTCATCGCGTCGGACGCGCACTCCCGGATCTCGGCGCCCGAGCAGAACGGGGGCGCGGCGATGCTGCGGCGCCCCTTCTCCTACCACGACGGCATCGCGACGGACGGGGTGCCGGACGCGGGCCTGCTGTTCATCTGCTGGCAGGCGGACCCGATGCGGGGCTTCGTGCCGGTGCAGCGCAAGCTCGACCGGGGGGACGCACTGTCGAAGTTCATCCGGCACGAGGCAAGCGGCCTGTTCGCGGTACCGGGCGGCCCGAGCAAGGGCGAGTACGTGGGACAGCGTCTGCTGGAGGGCTGAGCCGGGAGACTCTCGGGATCGGCGACCTACCGACCGTACTGGGGCCGGGACCTTGGGGGCCGCGCATGGGCGAGCCGGGACCTGAGAGAGCCGTGCACGGTCCTGGGACGGCTGAGCCGGGTCCCGTACGGCCCATTAGGGTGACCGTATGTCAGCGACGCGCTACGCCTACCTTGGCCCCGAAGGCACCTTCACCGAGGTCGCCCTCCGTACGCTCCCCGAAGCCGCCACCCGTGAGCTCGCCCCGATGGTGTCGGTGCCTGCCGCACTGGACGCCGTACGCAACGGAGAGGCGGCGGCGGCACTCGTACCGATCGAGAACTCGGTGGAGGGCGGGATCACCGCCACCCTCGACGCGTTGACCTCGGGCGAACCGCTGATGATCTACCGCGAGGTCCTGCTGTCCATCCGGTTCGCGCTGCTGGTGCGACCGGGCACGAAACTCCACGACATCAAGACGGTGACCGCCCACCCGGCCGCCCAGCCGCAGGTGCGCAACTGGATCAAGGAGAACCTGCCGGAGACGGTGTGGGAGTCCTCCGCCTCGAACGCGGACGGGGCGCGACTGGTCCAGGAGGGGCGCTACGACGCCGCTTTCGCGGGGGAGTTCGCGGCGGCGACCTACGGGTTGGAGCCGCTGGTCACCGACATCCACGACGCGGTGAACGCGCAGACCCGCTTCGTGCTGGTGGGCCGTCCGGCACGCCCCGCCGCGCCGACCGGGGCGGACAAGACGTCGGTGGTGATCTGGCTGGGCCCCGACCGCCCGGGTGCGCTGCTCGAACTGCTCCAGGAGTTCGCGGTACGGGGCGTGAACCTCATGCTCATCCAGTCCCGGCCGACGGGGGCGGGCATCGGGAACTACTGCTTCGCGGTGGACGCCGAGGGCCATATCGCGGACCGCCGGGTGGGTGAGGCGCTGATGGGACTGAAGCGGATCGCGCCCAAGGTGCGGTTCCTGGGTTCCTACCCGAGGGCCGGCGTCGCGGTGGAGGACGTGCCCGAACTGCGGCACGGGACGTCGGACCGGGAGTTCACGGAAGCGTCGGACTGGCTGGCCCGGTGCCAGGACGGCCGGGCCTGAGGACAACGGCAAAGTTATCCACAGGACAGGGTCGCCCCCTGGGGACAAGTCGACAACGTAACGCGACATGGTCGACAAATCGCCCTAGAGCCCCTCTTCCTTCCACAGGCCGACAGGTACGGCGGTGTCACCTCAATTGAGTTGATCAACTCTTTAGGGGGAGCAATTCCCACTCGAATGAGTGTGTGAGGGGTGTTTGGGGAGGGAATCCATCGCCCCGGATGCCCCTTTCGGAATGATCCATTCCGGCATCCACAGATCTTTCGCACACCCTGTGGATAACTTGCAGGAACACCCACCCCCTGTGGACAAGCCGTGACCCAACTCCCGCCCCGCGCAAGGGAAAAGGCCGTGATGCCCGATTCGGCACCACCGGTCCATCGAACTCTCAATGCCGGCATTACGGTCAAACAGCGCACCCGGACAGGAGTGGACGGGGATATCAGGGTGAGGGGCGCAGGTAGTCACCGGTAGCCTGGTGGGGTGATTGACCTTCGCCTGCTCCGTGAGGACCCCGACCGTGTTCGCGCCTCCCAGCGCGCCCGTGGAGAGGACGTCGCACTCGTCGACGCCCTGCTCTCCGCCGACGAGCGGCGCAGGTCGTCCGCCGTCCGCTTCGACGAACTCCGCAACGAGCAGAAGTCGCTCGGCAAGCTGATCCCGAAGGCCGTCGGCGACGAGAAGGCCGAGCTGCTCAAGCGCACCGGCGAGCTCTCGGCCGCCGTGAAGGCCGCGGACGCCGAACAGAACGAGGCCGCCGACGAGGCCCAGCGCCTGCTGCTCCAGCTCGGCAACATCGTCCACGAGGACGTGCCGGTGGGCGGCGAGGAGGACTTCGTCGTCCGCGAGACGCACGGCACGATCCGCGACTTCGGCGCCGAGGGCTTCCAGCCCAAGGACCACCTCGAACTCGGCGAGGCGCTGGGCGCCATCGACGTGGAGCGCGGCGCGAAGGTCTCCGGCTCGCGCTTCTACTACCTCACCGGTGTCGGCGCGCTCCTTGAGCTCGCGCTCGTCAACGCGGCCATCGCCCAGGCCACCGAGGCCGGCCTCGTCCCGATGCTGACACCCGCGCTGGTCCGCCCGCGCGCGATGGAGGGCACCGGCTTCCTCGGCCAGGCCGCGGAGAACGTGTACCACCTGGAGAAGGACGACTACTACCTCGTCGGCACCTCCGAGGTCCCGCTCGCCGCGTACCACATGGACGAGATCATCGACGCGGACAAGCTGCCGCTGCGCTACGCGGGCTTCTCGCCCTGCTTCCGCCGCGAGGCCGGGACGTACGGCAAGGACACCCGCGGCATCTTCCGCGTGCACCAGTTCGACAAGGTCGAGATGTTCTCCTATGTGCACCCGGAGGACGCGGAGGCCGAGCTGGAACGGCTGCTGGGCTGGGAGAAGCAGTGGCTGACCGCCCTTGAACTGCCGTTCCAGGTGATCGACGTGGCCACCGGTGACCTGGGAGCCTCCGCGTCGCGGAAGTTCGACTGCGAGGCCTGGATCCCGACCCAGGGCAAGTACCGCGAGCTGACCTCGGCGTCGAACTGCAACGGCTTCCAGGCCCGCCGGCTCTCGATCCGGATGCGTGACGGCAAGAAGGTCCAGCCGCTCTCCACCCTGAACGGCACGCTGTGCGCGGTCCCTCGCACGATCGTGGCGATCCTGGAGAACCACCAGCTGCCGGACGGTTCGGTACGGGTCCCCGAGGTCCTGCGTCCCTACCTGGGCGGCCGCGAGGTCCTGGAGCCGATCGCCAAGTGACTACCGCTGCCTCCGCCGTCCCGGACGCCCAGGCCCCGTTCCCGTACAAGCTGATCGCGACCGACCTCGACGGCACGCTGCTGCGCAACGACCAGACTGTGTCGCAGCGTACGCGCGACGCGCTCGACGCGGCCTGCGCGGTGGGCGCCGCGCACATCGTGGTGACCGGCCGGTCCGTCGCCTGGACCAAGCACATCTTCGAGGACCTCGGGTACAAGGGACTCGCGGTGTGCGGGCAGGGCGCGCAGGTCTATCACGCCGGCGAGCGGAGGCTGCTGACCTCGGTGACGCTGGACCGGCAACTCGCCGGCCTCGCGCTCTCCAAGATCGAGGCGGAGATCGGCCCGCTGGCGCTGGCCGCCAGCCGGGACGGGATGGACGGCGAGGTCCTGATGGGCCCCGGCTACCGGGTGCACGAGGGCCCGCTGCCGTACGTCCCGTTCGAGGACCCCGCCGAGGTGTGGGCCGCACCGCTGACCAAGGTGTACATCCAGCACCCCGGGCTGTCCGACGACGCCCTCGCGCAGGTCGCACGGGCGACGGTCGGGAACCTGGTGGACGTGGTCATGGCCGGCGAAGGGGTCGTGGAGATCCTGCCGCTCGGCCTGAGCAAGGCGACCGGTCTGTCGCTGGCCGCGCGCCGGCTGAAGCTGAAGGCCGCGGACACGATCGCCTTCGGCGACATGCCGAACGACGTTCCGATGTTCGGCTGGGCGGCGCACGGCGTTGCCATGGCCAACGCTCACGACGAGCTGAAGGCCGTCGCCCAGGAGATCACCGCGTCCAACGAGGACGACGGAATCGCCGTGGTCCTGGAGAACCTGCTGCAGCGCTGAGATTCCGGGGGGCGGGGCGGGGTCGGCACCGAGGTGCTGCTCCCGCCCCGCCCCGCATCTGTGTACGGCCGGCTGCCACCGGCCCCCTTGCCGCTGACTGACCCCGTTGGTCGCCACCACCCGGCCTCTTCGCCCGCCGACCGGCCCGCCCTGTCCTCACCGCCCGGCCTCCGCCTCATTTAAAGGGGGTGTACACCTAACCGGGCGGCCGGTTGTAGGATGACTGGGCAACCGGGCGAATCACTCTGAAAGCGGGACGCCGAGATGGCTCTTCAGGCGGCGGGGCGCAAGTCCCTCGTGGACTCGGTCGTGGATCAGCTCCGCGACCAGCTCGCTGACGGCGAGTGGTCCGTCGGCGACCGGATCCCCACCGAGCACGTGCTGGCCGAACAACTCGGTGTCGGCCGGAACACCGTCCGCGAGGCCGTACGTGTCCTGGTGCACGCCGGTCTGCTGGAGTCCCGCCAGGGCAACGGCACCTTCGTCCGCTCGACGGCCGACCCGGCAGCGGTCTTGCGAGGCATGCAGCACGCCGGCGTACTCGACGTACTGGAACTGCGCGTCGCCCTGGAGGCAGAGGCCGCCCGGCTCGCCGCGGTACGCCGCGACGAAGACGATCTCCGCGCACTGCGTACCGCCCTGGCCGCACTGCGCGAACACGGCGACCGGGCGGCCGACGCCGATCTCGTCTTCCACCGGAGCGTCGTCGAAGCCACCCACAACGCGGCCTTCAGCGAGGTCTACCGCTTCTTCTCCGCCCAGGTGCACGAGTCCCTGGTCACCTCACTCGGTGATCACAAAATGCCGCCCATCGACCTGGACGCGCACGCCGCCCTGGTCGACGCCGTGGAGAGCGGCGACCCGGCCACGGCGGAACAGGCCGCGCGGGCGCTCCTCCAGGTGCCGATCGACGTGATCCGCGGCCTCGTCGGTCGCTGAATCCCGCCTGCCGCCCTCATTGCCCACCCCCCCATCTCCCACCCGAGAAAGGTGCTTGCCTTGTCACGCCCGGATGCCGATCAACTACTGCTGGACGCCGAGGCCGACGTCCGGCCCACTCCCCAAGGGGTCGCCGCGCGGCGGGCGTTGCTGGCGCATCCGGTACTGCTCATGGTGGGCATCGTGCTGGCCTCGCTCAACATGCGGGCGGCACTCGCGAGCGTGTCCCCGCT
This sequence comes from Streptomyces sp. NPDC091272, assembly GCF_044757485.1. Taxonomy (NCBI): domain Bacteria; kingdom Bacillati; phylum Actinomycetota; class Actinomycetes; order Kitasatosporales; family Streptomycetaceae; genus Streptomyces; species Streptomyces sp. NPDC091272. The sequence goes on along the minus strand of NZ_JBIVVC010000003.1, from coordinate 619,937 downwards.
TGTCGGCGAGATCAGTGACAGTTTCGGGCTGTCGTCGACGGCCACCAGTCTCGTGACCTCCGTACCGGTGCTCTTCCTGGGTGTCGGCGCGATGATCGCCCCCTGGCTGGGACGGCGCTTCGGTACCGAACTGGTGTTGTTCGCGGCCCTGTTGCTGCTCGGCGTGGGCATCCTGGTGCGGGTCCTCCCCTCGACGGCGGCTCTGTACGGCGGTGGTCTGCTGATCGGTGTCGCGATATCCCTCCTCAATGTGCTGATGCCGGGTCTGATCAAGCGGGACTTCCCCGACAAGGCCGCGCCGATGACCTCGGTCTACACGGGCTCGATGATTGCCGGCGCCACTGTCGTGGCCGCCACCTCTGTGCCGCTGGAGAAGGCCTTCGGCGGCTCCTGGGAGGCGTCGCTGGCGTTCTGGTCGCTGCTGGCGGCGGTCGCCGCGGTGGCGTGGCTGCCTCAGCTTCTGATCACCCGCGGCCGTACCGGACACGAGGTACGGGTCGCCCCGGCCGCCGCTGCCGCAACCTCCCCGAAGAGCGTCTGGCGCTCGGCGCTGGCCTGGCAGGTCACTCTCTTCATGGGCCTCCAGTCCCTGTGGTCGTACGTCCTGATCGCGTGGATGCCGACGATCTTCACGGATCACGGCATGAGCCGGTCCACGGCGGGCGTGATCTTCGCGTTCAACAACCTGATCCAGGTCGCGGGCGCATTCGTCGTCCCCCTGCTGGCGGGCCGGATGCGAAGCCAGCGCCCGCTGGTCGCTGTTGTCGCCTCTCTCGTCGCGACCGGCTATGCCGGCCTGATGGTCGCCCCGGTGGCGGGAGCCTGGCTGTGGTCGGCGATCCTCGGCATCGGTCAGGGCGGCGCCGTGGGACTCGCACTGACGATGATCGTGCTGCGCGCCGGGGACGCGGCGACCGCGGCACGGCTCTCCGGCATGGCGCAGACGATCGGCTATCTGCTGGCCGCCGTCGGCCCGTTGGCAGCGGGCGCCGTCCACCAGGTGACCGGCGACTGGACGGTGCCGATCGCCCTGATGCTGGGCGTGTGTGCGGCGGCCCTGGTGGTGGGACTCTTCGCAGCCAGGGACCGGAAGATCTGACCTCCAGGTCAGGGGCCGGGAGATCTGACCTCCAGGCCGGGCACGGGAAGACCTGACCTCCAGGCCCGGCACGGGAAGACCTGACCGCCCGGCCGGGCACGGGAAGATCTGGTCTCGCCGCCTTCTCGACTCTCTCTGCAGCTTTCAAGGTGCTGAGGCTCGGGGCCTGTTCGGCAGAAACGGGAGGCGCCCCCGGTTCGTATGTGTCATACGAACCGGGGGCGCCTCCCGTTCCCGAAAAAGCCGCCGTGGGCTATTCGTCACCCGCAAGAGTGAGCGAACGCAGCTTCTGACCCGCGTACCAGGTGGCCAGGCCGGTGACCACCACCAACAGGACCACCGCCGTGGGAAGCCCGACGTCCGAGGTGATCGTGCCGTTCGTGCCCACCTTCTCGGCCAGTGAGAGCGCCCACTGCTGGATGCTGAGGGTCCGCGCACCGGGCACCAGGCTGCCGAACAGGGTCTCCCACACCAGCGCGTACACCAGACCGAACACGACCGCGTGCCGGGAGACGGTGCCGAGCAGCAGGAAGACCGCGCTGTAGGCGATGGAGGCGACGAGGGCCGCGATCGTGTAGGCGATCGCGATCTGGCCGCCGTTGCCGTTGAGGATCAGGCCGGCGATGAGGGTGGGGATCGCGGAGAAGGCCATGGTGACGGCGATGGCGACGATCAGCTTGGTGGAGATGATCGTCGGTCGCTTCACCGGCTTGGAGAGCAGATAGACGATGGAGCCGTCGTCGATCTCCGGGCCGATCGCGCCCGTACCGGCGATGACGCCGATCAGCGGCACCATCGTGGCGAGCGCGAAGCCGCCCAGGACGTCGGCGGCCACGCCGTCGTCCACGCCGACCAGTATCCGCACCGCGACCGCGATGACGATGAGCAGGGCGGGCAGGATGAAGAGGATGGCCGCGCGGCGGCGGCCGAGGAGGGCCCGGTAGGTGAGCCGGGCGACGGTGGGTTCGTACATCGCAGCAAGCTCCTTTCAGGCCGTGACGAGGTAGGAGAAGACCGATTCGAGGGACTCGTCGGAGGGCTGCACCGTGAACAGGCGGATGCCGTGCGCGCGGGCGACCTGCGGGAGCAGCTCGGTGAAGCGGCCGAAGTCGACGGCCTGGATGCGCAGTGCCCGTTCCGTGTAGTCGACCTCGATGCCGGCCGTGGACGGGTCGGCGATGAGGGCGGCGGCCAGGGCGCGGTCGTCGCCGGACCGGACGAGATAGCGGTGCGGGCGGTCCGTCATCAGACGGCGGATCTTGCGGAAGTCGCCCGAGGCGGCGTGCCGTCCGGCGACGATCACCTCGATGTGCGAGGCGAGCTGCTCGACCTCCTCCAGGATGTGCGAGGAGAACAGCACGGTGCGTCCCTCGGCGCCCATGCGGCGCAGCAGGTCCATCAGCTGCATGCGCTGACGGGGGTCCATACCGTTGAACGGCTCGTCCAGCAGCAGCACCGACGGGTCGTGGACCAGGGCGGACGCCATCTTCACGCGCTGGCGCATGCCCTTGCTGTACGTGGCGATCTTGCGGTCCTGGGCGTACTCCATCTCGACCGTGGCCAGCGCGTGCTGGGCCGCCCGGTCGTCCAGGCCGTGCAGTTCCGCGTTGGCCACGACGAATTCGCGGCCGGTGAGGAAGTCGTACATCGCCTCCCGCTCGGGGACGACGCCGATCTCCTTGTAGACGCTCTCGTTGCGCCAGATCGGCTTGCCGTCCAGGGTGACGGTGCCGTTGGAGGGCGCGAGGAACCCGCCCATCATGTTGATCAGGGTGGACTTCCCGGCGCCGTTGGGGCCGAGGAGGCCGGTGACGCCGGGAGCGATGCTCATCGTCACGTCGTTGACGGCGACGACGTTCCCGAACCAGCGGGAGGCCTTGGTGATGTCGATGACTGTCACAGCCCGACCTTCCGGTAGCGGCGCATCAGGACGGCGTACGAGCCGGCGATGAGCGCGAGGACGACCAGCAGATAGACCACGCCCGCTCCGGCGCCGGGGCCGCTCCCGCCGGGGAAGGACGAGGTGGCACCGAGGAAGGCGGTCTGGACGCCGCCGATGAGGGTGATGGGCGAGAACAGGCCGAGCCATTCGACCGCGCCCGTCGCCTCCTGTGTGTACGCGATGGCCTGGACGGTCGAGACCGCACCGTAGGAGATGGTCAGCACGGCGATCACGGCGGCGACGCCGAAGCCGCGGCGCGGGGTGAGCGCCGCCATCACCAGCCCGAGCCCGGCGAACAGGACGGACAGCAACGCCACGGACACCAGTCCCTGCCCGAAGCCCTTGGTCTGGTCCGCGAAGTCGAACTCGGCGAGGAGCGCGCCCGCGTAGAGGACCACCAGCGGGGCCGCGGTCAGGAGGAACAGCGCGGAAGCCATCGCGCCGAACTTGGCGAGGACGTAGTCCCTGCGCTCGATCGGCCGCGAGAAGTACAGCGGCACCGCCTTGAAGCGCAGGTCACGCGAGACCGTCTGGGGGGCCTGCGCCGCCAGGTAGAGGCTGATGACGGGCTGGAGGAAGATCGCGAACGCCGTGTAGGACACCGGCAGCTTGGTCATGGTCCCCGCGGGGGCGGCCACCGCGACCGCGACGATGATCGCCGCGACCAGGACCATCACGCCGAACAGGATCATCGGCAGCACCTTGGACTTGGCGCTGCGGCCCAGTCCGTAGGCGCCGCGCAGGGACTGCGAGTAGAGCGACCGGCGGGCGTACGCGCGGCCGAGGCGTGGGCCGTCGTACTTGCGGTAGCCGATGTTGTGGATGCGCGTCGGGTCGGCGCCCGGCGGCGTGAGTTCAGTTGCCATCGTGGCCGCCTCCCTTCTGCTTCTCGGCCCGCGGGGCGCCATGGGGGGCGCTTGCGGGAGTTGCGTTGTCCGCGCCCGGCCGGGCCGGTGATCCGGTGGCGACCGCGCCGGCCGCCGCCGCACCGGAAGGTGTTATTCCGGAGGCGGTTGATCCGGAGGCTGTTGATGCGGAGGCCGTTGCTCCGGAGGCTGCCGAGCCGGAGGCTGCCGAGCCGGAGGCTTTCGTTCCGGACGGCTGGCTCATCGCGTCCGGGGACTGCTCCGTGCGGAAGACCTCGGCGATGTGGTGGCGGCGCTGTTCCATCCGCACCAGGCCGATGCCCAGGTCGGCCACGGTGTCCCGGACCAGGTCGTACGTGGCGTCGCCCTCGCCCTCGACGAGGAGGATGTGGCCGGCGCCCGGCAGGCCCTGCTCCTCGGCGGCGTGCAGGATGACACCTGCCGTGGTGAGCGCCTCACGCAACGCGCGCGTGCCGTCGGGGTGGGTGTCGGAGTCGGTCACCTCGACCGCGAGGGTCGTGGTGGTCTGGGTGAAGTCACTGGTCGAACTGGACCGCAGCAGCGCGCCACCGTCGATCACGACGACGTGGTCGCAGGTGCGCTCCAGCTCGCCCAGGAGGTGCGAGGTGACCAGGACCGAGATCCCGAAGTCGGTGTGGACGCGGCGGATCAGGCCGAGCATCTCGTCACGGCCGACCGGGTCGAGGCCGTTGGTCGGCTCGTCGAGAAGCACCAGCTGCGGGTCGTGGACCAGGGCCTGGGCCAGCTTGACCCGCTGCTTCATACCCGTCGAATAACCGCCGATGGGGCGGTAGCGCTCCTCGTAGAGGCCGACGTGGCGCAAGGTGTCGGCGGTCCGCTCGCGGGCGGCGGTCGCGGGCAGCCCGGACATGCGCGCCATGTGGACGACGAACTCGGTGGCCGAGACGTCCGGCGGCAGGCAGTCGTGCTCGGGCATGTACCCGACGCGCTCACGGATCTCGGCGCCACTGGTGGCGACGTCGAGCCCGAGCACGGCGGCCCGGCCTTCCGTGGCGGGGTTCAGACCCAGCAGGATCTTGATCAGCGTGGACTTGCCGGCCCCGTTGGCACCCACCAGGCCCGTTACTCCGGGCCCGATGTCCAGGGAGAGCCGGTCAAGTGCGGTCACCCGGGGGAACCGCATGCTCAGGGATTCGGTCGCGATCACTTTGGTCACACCTCGAAGGTAGTGGCGCGGACCACATCGGACGTCAGCCCAGGCGGTTGTTCCCGCCTCCGCCTCTGGTCGTACGGACCCGTAGGGGGGAGCAGTCCCACGGGTTGAGAGGGGTTGACCGCCGACGCCCGCCGCATCGAACCACGGGTGGATCACGCGGAGTTGTCCACAGGCCGTGTGCACACCCCTTGACGTAGCCGTCGAGCATTGTCACATTCATCAGTGTCAAGTTACGGACGCGTACCGCTACACGGGACGGACGGGTGGCATGGCCTCAGCAATCTCAGAAATCGCCGGCACACGAGGCGAACTGACCGCGGAGCTGCGCGGGTTCAAAGAGGTGCAGCGCCTCGCCTACGAGTGCGCCGAGGCGGTCTCCGCGCAGCTGGTGCCCGGTGTGACGGAGCGCGACGCGGCGCGGATGCAGCGGGTGTGGCTGCGTGAGCGCGGTGTGCGCGACTGGTTCCACCTGCCGTTCGCGTGGTTCGGGGACCGCACGGCGTTCACCGGCTTCCGCATACCGCTCCAGTTCTTCCCGACGAACCGGAAGCTGGAGCCGGGGATGCCCTTCGTGCTCGACATGGCACCGGTCCACAAGGGCTTCACCGCGGACATCGGATACTCGGGCTGCCTGGGGCTCAACCCCGTGCACAACCGGTTGCTGGCGGACCTGGAGGCGCACCGCGAGCTCATCCTCGACCAGGTGCGGGAGAAGCGGACCCTGCGGGAGATCTACGAGAACGTCGAACGCCTGATGGTGCGCCAGGGGTACGCCAACCGGCACCGCGCCTACCCCTTCGGGGTGATCGCCCACAAGATCGACCGGGTGCGGGAGCGGGCCTGGTCACCGCATGTGTTCGGGTTCGGCACACAGTCGTTGAAAGGTCTCGCGGGCGACGCGCTGCACGGGCACCGGGACGGCTGGTCGCCGCTGTGGAGCCCGTACAAGTTCTCCGACCACCCGCCGCGACCCGGCCTGTGGGCGGTGGAACCGCACCTCGGCTTCCGGGGTACGGGCGTGAAGTTCGAGGAGATCCTGGTCGTCACCGACTCCACGGATCCCGAGCAGAGCGCGTTCTGGCTGGACGACGACCTGCCGCACGTGCGGCGCTGGGCCGAGGAGAAGGCGGCATGACGATGGGGACGACCGGACCGGAAGGGGCGCGCGAGCGCCGGGTGCGCACCGGCGGCATCGAGCTGTGCGTCGCCGAGTGGGGGGACGAGGCACAGCCGACCGTGGTGCTGGTGCACGGCTACCCCGACAGCAAGGAGGTGTGGTCCGGGGTCGCGACCCGGCTGGCGGAGCGCTTCCACGTGGTGCTGTACGACGTGCGCGGGCACGGCGCGTCGTCGGTGCCCAAGCCGTTGCGCGGCGGGTTCACGCTGGAGAAACTGACCGACGACTTCCTGGCGGTCGCGGACGCGGTCAGTCCGGACCGGCCTGTGCACCTGGTGGGACACGACTGGGGCTCCGTGCAGGGCTGGGAGTTCGCCACCGTCCCGCGGACGCAGGGGCGGATCGCCTCCTTCACCTCCATGTCCGGTCCCTCGCTGGACCACTTCGGGCACTGGATCAAGAAGCGGATGTCCCGCCCGACACCGCGGCGTACTGCGCAACTGCTCGGGCAGGGCGCCAAGTCCTGGTACGTGTACATGCTGCACACGCCGGTGCTGCCGGAGCTGGCCTGGCGCGGGCCGCTCGGCAAGCGGTGGCCGAAGATCCTCCAGCGGATCGAGAAGGTGCCGGCCGACGGGTACCCGACGCCGTCGCTGCCGCAGGACGCCGCACACGGCGCCTGGCTCTACCGTGACAATGTGCGGGCCCGTCTGCGCAGGCCTCGCGCCGACGCGTATGCCCACGTACCCGTCCAGCTGATCACCCCCACCGGGGACGCCTTCCTCTCGGAGCGCCTCTACGACGACCTTGAGATGTGGGCTCCGCAACTGCTGCGGCGCACCCTCCCCGCGAAGCACTGGGTTCCGCGCACCCGGCCCGACCAGCTCGCGTCGTGGATCGGCGAGTTCGTGACGGCGAACGAGGACAGTGCCGCAGGGGTGGCGCCACGCGCTTCGACGGCCCCCGGGAAGCACGCCGACCGGTTCGGGGGCCAGTTGGTCCTGGTGACCGGTGCTGCCAGCGGCATCGGACGGGCCACCGCCTTCGCCTTCGCCGAGGCGGGGGCCCGGATCGTGGCGGTGGACCGGGATGCCGAGGGGGCGTTCCGCACCGCCGAACTGTCCCGGCTGATCGGCGCGCCCGAAGCCTGGCCGGAGGTCGTCGACGTGAGTGACGGCCAGGCCATGGAGAAGCTGGCCGAGAAGGTCGCCGCCGAGTACGGCATCGTCGACGTACTGGTCAACAACGCGGGAATCGGCATGTCCGGTTCCTTCATGACCACGACGGCGGAGGACTGGAAGAAGGTCCTGGACGTCAATCTGTGGGGTGTCATTCACGGCTGCCGTACCTTCGGCAAACAGATGGCCGACCGCGGCCAGGGCGGCCACATCGTCAACACCGCCTCCGCCGCCGCGTTCCAGCCGTCCAAGGCGCTGCCCGCCTACAGCACGACCAAGGCCGCGGTACTCATGCTCAGTGAGTGTCTCCGCGCCGAACTCGCCGGGGAGGGCATCGGCGTCAGCGCGATCTGCCCCGGCCTGGTCAACACCAACATCACCGCCACCTCCCGCTTCACCGGAGTGACGGAGGACGAGGAGAAGCGGAAACAGAAACGCTCCTCGCGGCTGTACGGGCTGCGCAACTACCCGCCGGAGAAGGTCGCCGAGGCCGTACTGCGCGCGGTGGTGAAGAACCAGGCAGTGGTTCCGGTCACGCCCGAGGCGCGCGGCGCCCACCTCATGTCCCGCTTCGCACCGAGGACCCTGCGTGCGATCGCCCGTCTGGAGCCGCCGCTGTGAGCACCGAACCCACCACCGGCCCCGGGAGCCGTGACACGGCCGGCGAAACCGGTCCCGAGAGCCATGACATGCCCGGGACCACCGGCCTCGAGAGCCGTCACACGGCCGGGGCGGATCACGTCATCGCTCCCCGCCGGGTCTCCTTCGACTGGCGCGAAACCCCGCTGCACTGGATACCGGACGAGCCGACGGCCACCCACGTCATCAACGTGCTGCACCTCCTGCTGCCGGCCGGCGAGCGCTGGTTCGTCAAGGTCTTCAAGGAGGCGCTGCCGCTGGTGCGTGACCCCGGGCTCCTCCAGCAGGTCAAGGGGTTCATGGGGCAGGAGGCCACGCACAGCGTCCAGCACAGCTACGTCCTCGACCACCTGGCCGGCCAGGGACTGGACACCGGCGCCTACACCAAGCACGTCGACTTCCTCTTCGAGAAGCTCCTCGGTGAGAGCCCGCCGTTCGGAGCGCCGGTGCCCGCCCGGGAGTGGCTGCGTTTCCGGCTCTCCGTGGTCGCCGCGATCGAGCAGTTCACGGCGGTGCTCGGCGACTGGGTGCTGGGTGCGGAAGGGCTGGACCGGGCCGGTCCGGACGCGGTGATGCTGGACCTGCTGCGCTGGCACGGCGCGGAGGAGGTCGAGCACCGCGCGGTGGCCTTCGACATGTACCAGCACTGCGGCGGCGACGGCCCGGCCCGCTACGCCCGCAGGATCGAGGGCATGGCCGTGGTCGCGCCGGTGATGCTGTGGCTGTGGGCGTGGGGCGCCTCGTACCTGATACGGCACGACCCGCAGCTCGTGGGACGGCAGCGCTACTCGCTCCGCGCGCACAACAAGGCGGTCGCCAAGGGACTGCTGCCGACCTGGGGGGAGCTGGGTGCGGCGATACCCCGCTACCTCCGGCGGTCGTACCATCCCTCGCAGGAAGGCTCGCTGCGCAGGGCCGTCGAGTACCTCGCGACCTCGCCGGCCGCGCGCGCCGCCGCGGGGGCGGTGGGCCGGGCGGCGCTGCGGTCCTGAACCGGCAGACAAGGAAGTGACCATGTCCGGACAGCAGGCGGAGGCCGAGTACCGGATCGAGGACCTCGCTCACCGCAGTGGTGCCACGGTCCGTACGATCCGCGCCTACCAGGACCGAGGGCTGCTCCCCAGGCCCGAGCGGCGCGGCAGGGCCAATGTGTACGGAGAGGCGCACCTGGCCCGGCTGCGGCAGATCGCCGACCTGCTGGACCGCGGCTACACCCTGGCCAGCATCAAGGAGCTGCTGGAGGCCTGGGACGCGGGGCGTGGGCTCGGCGGTGTCCTCGGCCTGGCGGCGGAGGTAGGCGGGCCCTGGACCGACGAGGAGTCGGCCCGGATCACGCGGGCGGAGCTGGACGAGCGGTTCGGCGGCCGGCCCGACGACGCGGCGGTGGCCGAGGCGGTGGAGCTGGGTGTGCTGGAGCGGATCGCGGGCCGCGACGACGAGTTCCTGGTGCCGTCACCGCAGGAGCTCGCGGTGGCGGCCGAGCTGTACGCGGCGGGGGTGCCCCTCAAGGCGATCTCGGATCACCTGTGGGAGCTGCGGGGACAGGTGGAGCACATAGCGGCCAGGTTCCTGGAGTTCACCACCGAGCACGTCTTCGCCCGCTATCTCGGACACCGGCCGCCGACCGACTCGGACGCGGCGGAGGCAGCCGCACTGGTCCGGCGGCTCCGACCGCTGGCCCAGCAGAGTGTGGACGCCGAACTGGCGCGTGCCATGCGGCTGTTCGCCACCCGGCACCTCCAGCAGCACCTGGGGTCCGGGCCCGCGCCGGAACCGGACCTGCGGCCGCGCGCACTCACCCTCCCGGCCAGAACGATCGCCGCGGTCCAGGCGTTGGTCGGCCCGGAGAACGCCTCGGCGTTCGTCACCGCGGCGACGGAAAGGGAACTTCAGGCAAGGACCTTGGACTCCCTCTCCACCGGACGACACAATCGTGCCAAAATTGATAAAACATCCTAAAAAGGGCACGAGTTATCCACAGATCCTTCATTTTCGCTGTGGAAAAGGCGAGTTGGCTGTGGATTACTTCGAACTGCTCGCCCGTCGCGCCTAATTCGGATGCGCACCAGGCCCCGGGGCGAGGACTCTGAGCGCATGAATGAGCACCGTGCCACCAAGGTGTCGAAGTACCTCTCAAGGCACCTGCGGCACCAGCCCGAGCGCATCGGGCTCACCCTCGACGACCACGGCTGGGTGGAGGTCGAGGCGCTGATCCGGGCCACCGCCGCGCACGGCTTCCACCTCACCCGCGCCGAGCTGGACCACGTCGTCGCCGACAACGACAAGCAACGGTTCGCGGTCCGGGACGACGATCCGCGGCGCGGCACCCTGATCCGCGCCAGCCAGGGGCACACGGTGGCCGGCGTCGATCTGGCGCTCCCCGCGGCCGAGCCGCCGGAACACCTCTTCCACGGCACCAACCCCCGTGCCGTGACGGCGATCCGCAGCGAGGGCCTTCGCCCCATGAACCGGCACGACGTGCATCTGTCCCCCGACCGGGAGACGGCCACCCGGGTCGGGGCCCGCCGGGGCCGGCCGGTGGTTCTGTGCGTGCGCGCCGGGGCGATGCACCGCGCCGGGCATGCCTTTCGGGTCAGCGCCAACGGGGTCTGGCTCACGGCACACGTACCGGCGGACTTCCTGGGCTTTCCGGGAGCGTGAGCGGGGACCGTACAGTCGACTCATGCGTCTGAGCACTGTGATTCTGCCGGTCCGCCGTTGGCACGAGGGCGGCAAGGAGGTGTGGCAGCGGGCCGAGGAGCTCGGCTTCCACACCGCGTACACCTACGACCACCTGTCGTGGCGGGTGCCGTTCCGGGAGGGCCCCTGGTTCGGGGCGCTCCCCACGCTGACGGCTGCCGCCTGTGCCACCGGCCGGCTGCGGCTGGGCACCTTGGTGACCTCGCCGAACTTCCGCCACCCGGTGACCCTGGCCAAGGAGCTGATCTCGCTCGACGACGTCAGCGGGGGACGCGTCACTCTCGGCATCGGCGCGGGCAGCGCGGGCGGGTTCGACGCGACGGCGCTCCTGCCGGAGGGGGAGCGGCCATGGACGCCGAGGGAGCGTGCGGACCGCTTCGCCGAGTTCGTACCGCTGCTGGACCGGCTGCTGAGTGAGGACGCGGTGTCGTACGACGGCACGTTCTGGTCGGCGGGGGACGTACGGAACGTGCCCGGGTGCGTACAGCGGCCGCGGCTGCCGTTCGCGGTGGCGGCGACCGGACCGCGCGGGCTGAAGCTCGCCGCGAGGCACGGTCAGGCGTGGGTGACCACGGGTGACCCCAAGCTCTACGAGAACGGCACCCCTCAGGAGTCCCTGACAGCGATCCGGGGGCAGATCGCGAGGCTCGGTGAGGCGTGTGAGGCGATCGGGCGGGACGCGGGGGAGCTCGGCAAGACCTTGCTCACCGGGTTCACCCCGGACCGGCCGCTGGACTCCCTGGACGCGTTCGTGGACTTCGCCGGGCGCCACGCGGAGCTGGGCGTCGACGAGCTCGTGCTGCACTGGCCGATCGCGGACACGCAGTTCGCGGCGGACGAGAAGGTCTTCGAGCAGATCGCGACGGAGGGGCTGACACAGTTGGGGTGACTGGGCTGGGCGAGGCCGGGCGGCCGGGCGGCCGGGCGGCCGGCGGGTTGGTCGGTCAGCGGGCGGGCAGGCGGCGGAGGCTTTCCGTCCGGTTGTGCCCCCTCAAATGTGCACCCTTTCGCACGTCCGTGCGTTCCATGCGAGAGGATGAGGTGGTGACCTCAGCTACCGACCCCCGCCCCCGCCCGGCCGACGGCGCAGGTGCCGGTTCCGGCGCGACCACTCCCGTGCGCCTGATCGCCACCGACCTGGACGGCACCCTCCTGCGTGACGACAAGACCGTCTCGCCGCGCACCGTCGCCGCTCTCGCCGCCGCCGAGGCAGCGGGCATCGAGGTCTTCTTCGTGACCGGTCGGCCCGCCCGCTGGATGGGCGTGGTCAGTGCGCACGTGCACGGCCACGGCCTGGCGATCTGCGCCAACGGCGCCGCCGTCGTCGATCTGCACGCGGGCGGCGAACTGATCGAGGTCCGCCCCCTGGAGCGCGTCGACGCCCTCGCCACCGTGGCCGCGCTGCGCGCCGCCGCCCCGGGCACCTCCTTCGCCGTGGAGCTGACCAGTGGCATCCACTACGAACCGGACTACCCGCCGTTCCAGTTCGACCCGGCGGCGAGCGTCGCCACCGCCGAGGAACTGCTGCACGAACAGGCCCCCGGCAGCGGCGACCCCGTCATCAAGCTCCTGGCGAACCATGACTCGCTCACCCCGGACGACTTTCTCGACCTGGCCAGGGCTGCCGTCGGCGGTCTCGGCTCGGTCACCCGGTCCAGCCCTACCGCGCTCCTGGAGATCAGTGGCCCCGGTGTCTCCAAGGCGAGCACCCTGGCCCGCTGCTGCGCCGAACGAGGCATCGCCCCCGAGGAGGTCGTGGCCTTCGGTGACATGCCGAACGACATCGAGATGCTGGCCTGGGCAGGGCGCCCGTACGCCATGGGCAACGCCCATCCGGCGGTCCTGGCTGTTGCGTCGGGCCGCACCGCCCCCAACGAGGAGGACGGTGTGGCAGCCGTCATCGAACAGATCCTGGCGGAACACCGGCCCTAGCCGGCCCTGACGAAACGCCCTCCGCGTCCGCAGCGGCAGTCCACAGGGCTTGGGTCTGGGTCTGGGTCTCGGTCTGACCATGTCAGTGGCGGCCCCGGGCGCCACCCCGGGCCCCCCGGCACCCACCCCCGGTCTCCCCCCTCCTGCCGCCCGGACACACCTCCAGGCGCACCTAGAGCGGCGCCTCCCACACCACCGCCGTCCCCCCTCCCCCCTCGCCGAGCCCCGGCCCGTACGAGCTGGAGCCGCCCAGCGCCTCCGCCCGCCGGCTCAGATTGCGCAGCCCGCTGCGACGCCCGCCGTCCGGGATGCCGACACCGTCGTCCGCCACCGTGAGCCGTACGGCCCGGCGCCCGTCCGCCAGGGTGACCGTGGCGTCCACGACGACCTCGATCCGCGACGCCTCCGCGTGCCGGAACGCGTTCGACAGCGCCTCCCGCAGCGCGGCGATCAGGTTCTTCCCGGTCAGCTCGCCGACCAGTGCGTCCACCGGCCCGACGAAGTGGTGTGCGGGTTTGAAGCCGAGCGGTACCGCAGCCATGTTGATCTCCCGCAGCACCCTGGTACGCAGCCCGGACGGCGCCTCGGCCGGACCCTGCTGCAGTGCGAAGATCGCCGTTCGGATCTCCTGGATCGTCACGTCCAGCTCGTCCACGGCCTTGCCCACGCCCTCCTGCACCGCGGGCACCACCGACCTGCGCTGCGCGCCCTCCAGCATCATTCCGGTCGCGAACAACCGCTGGATGACGAGATCGTGCAGGTCACGGGCGATACGGTCGCGGTCCTCGTAGACCGCCAGACGCTCGCGATCGCGTTGCGACTCCGCCATCATCAAAGCCAGCGCGGCCTGCGAGGCGAACTGCGTGGCCAGGGTCCGCTCCACCTCGGTGAACGGCTTTCCGCCTCGCGCACGGGGCGTCGCGAGTGCGCCCAGCACCCGGCCGCCGCTGTGCAGCGGCAGCAACATGCTGGGCCCGTACAGGCCGGAGAGTTTGGTGATCACACGCGGATCGGTGGCCGCGTCGCTCACGAACACCGACTCGCCGCCCAGCAACAGCCCCACGATCGGACTCTCCGCCGGAATCACCAGGCCCAGCGAATCACCCGGATTGTCGGCGGACACCGCCGCGATCTCCAGCCCGCCCTCCTCCACGGGGAGCAGCACCATCCCGGCCGCCGAGTCGGCCAGCCGCCGTGCCTGTTCCGCGACCACGGTCAACGCGTCGTCCGCATCACCACCGGACAGCAGCGCCGTCGTCACGGCCACCGACCCGTCGATCCACCGCTCCCGCTGGCGGGCCGCCTCGTACAACCGGGCGTTGCCGATGGCGATCCCGGCCTCGGTGGCCAGCACGCGCAGCATGTGCAGGTCGTAGTCGTTGAACTCGCCGCCGTCCCTCTTCTCGGCGAGGTAGAGGTTGCCGAAGATCTCGCCCTGCACCCGGATCGGCACCCCGAGGAAGGTCCGCATCGCCGGATGGTGGGCGGGAAAGCCCTCGAACCGGGGGTCGGCCGTGAGATCCCCGAGCCGAACCGGCACCGGGTCCCTGATCAGCGCCCCGAGCAGCCCGGACTGACCACCGGGCAGTCGGCCGATCGCCGCCGCCTCCGCCTCGCTCACGCCGTACGTCACGAAGTCGCGGAGCCCTTCGCCCTCTTCGTCGACGACCCCGATCGCGGCGTACTTGGCGTCGGCGAGCTCGGCGGCGGTCTCGCAGATCCGGTCCAGGGTGGAGTGCAGTTCGAGGCCGGTGCCCACCGAGCGCATGGCCTCCAGCAGCTGAGGCACCCGCGCGGTGAGTTCGGTCGAGAGCCCCTGCAGACTCCGGGTCGCCTCGGTCGCTGCGTCGAGGTGGTCCTTCGGGGCGGGCGGGTCGTGCTGCGCTGACATGCCCTTGAGACTAGTTAGTCCTATTTAAAGGGGAAAGTCGACCAGCGGGCGTTTGGACCGCTTACGCCGGCGCCCCGAGCAGTTATGGCCACTGAGCAAGCGGCCTCGGCCGGTCGGACCACCCGCGCCGACCATTCCCCCGGCCGGTCGGGCCAGCCGCGCCGACCCTTCCCCCCCCCGGCCCAGTCCGACCGCACACCCCGGCCGTTCCCCCGGCAGGCCGTCCCGCCTGCGCCGACCATCCGCCCGCCCGGTCGGACCGCCCCCGCCCCGCCCCCTACCCGACCGGTTCCACCTCCCGCTCCCGTTCCAGCATCCGGCGCAGCGCCCCGTCCACCCCGGCCAAGGCCCCGAAGGCGCCACGTTGCACGACGTGCCCTTCGTCCAGCACCAGCACCTCGTCGACGTCCTCCAGCCCTTGCAGCCGGTGCGTGATCAGCACGGTCGTCCGGCCCTCGGTTGCGGCCAGCAGGTCGGCCGTCAGCGCGTCGGCCGTCGCCAGGTCCAAGTGCTCGGCCGGCTCGTCCAGTACGAGCACGGGGAAGTCGGCCAGCAGCGCCCTGGCCAGCGCGAGCCGCTGCCGCTGACCGCCCGACAGCCGAGCCCCGTGCTCACCGACGAGGGTGTCGAGCCCCTCCGGCAGGGCCTCCACCCAGTCCCGCAACCGGGCCCGCCCGAGCGCTTCCAGGAGCTGGGCGTCGTCCGCGTCGGTCCTGGCCAGCCGCAGGTTCTCCCGTACCGAGCTGTCGAAGAGGTGTGCGTCCTGCGCGCACAGCCCCACGACCCGGCGCACGGCGTCCCCGTCGAGGGAGCCGGCGGCCACGCCACCGATCTCGTAGCTGCCTTCCGTCGCGTCCAGGAACCGCAGCAGCACCTGTGCGAGGGTCGTCTTGCCCGCTCCGCTCGCCCCGACGACTGCGATCCGCTTCCCCGCCTCCAGCGTCAGGTCCACCCCGGCGAGCGCGTCCCGCTCCTGCCCGGCGTACCGCGCGGACAGCCCCCGTACCTCCACCGGGAAGGGTGCGGCGGGTACCTTCGCCGGGCTCTGCGGCTCCCGTACGGGAACGGGCGCGTCCAGCACCTCGTACACCCGCTCGGCACTGCGCCGCACCCGCTGCCGGTACTGCACGGCCAGCGGCAGCCCGGTCACCGCCTCGAACGCGGCCAGCGGGGTCAGCACCACCACAGCGAGCTGCACCCCGGCCAGCCGCCCGTCGGCCACGGCCTGCGCGCCCACCCAGGCCGCTCCGACGACGGTCAGCCCGCACACCAGAGCCGAAAGACCGCCGCCCAGCGCGGTGGCCGAAGCCCCACGCGAAGTGATCCGCGTCAGCACGGAGTCCGCGTCCCGCACAGCGGCGAGCCGCCGTCGCAGCGCTCCTGCCACCGTCAACTCGCCCACGCCACCGAGTAGATCGGCAACCCGTACGGCCAGCGCCCCGCGGGCCGGAGCCAGCTGTCGCTCGGCACGCCGCGCCGTCGCCCCGCTCACGAGCGGCACCAGCACCCCGGCGGCCAACAGCCCGGCGGCGAGCACCGCCCCCGCCTCCGGCAGCATCCATCCGGTGAACCCGACGGCCGCCACGCTCACCACGACTGCGGCTCCTGCGGGCAGCGCCCACCGCAGCCAGTAGTCCTGCAACGCGTCCACATCGGCGACCAGCCGCGAGAGCAGATCCCCGCGCCGTGTCTCGCGCAGCCCGGCGGGCGCGATCCGCTCCAACCGCCGGTACACGGCGACCCGCATGTCCGCCAGCATCCGAAGCACCGCGTCGTGCGACACCAGCCGCTCCGCGTACCTGAAGACCGCCCGCCCGATACCGAAGGCCCTCGTCGCGGTGACCGCCACCATCAGGTACAGCACCGGTGGCTGCTCCGAGGCCCGCGAGATCAGCCAGCCGGAGACCGCCATGAGCCCCACGGCCGATCCGAGCGCCAGGCTCCCGAGAAGCAGGGCGAGTCCGAGCCGGCCACGCTGCTCTCCAGCATCCCGCCGTACCCGGCGCAGCACCCCGCCCACGGCGCCGCGGGCCCCGGCCCCTGTTTCACGTGAAACATCGCCGTCGACGGCGGTCGGCCGCTGCGAAGGCCGTACCTCCGCAGCACGCGGTGCGGGGAAGGCGCCGCCGGGCGCGGCCCCCGCCACGCCGAGCTCCACCACGCGGTCGGCCACCGCCAGCAGTGCCGGCCGGTGGACGACCAGCAGCACGGTCCGCCCCACCGCCAGCCTTCGTACCGCCTCGACGATGCCGACCTCGGTCTCGCCGTCCAGCGCCGCCGTCGGCTCGTCCAGAAGCAGCACGGGCCGGTCGGCGAGGAACGCCCGCGCCAGCGCGAGCCGCTGCCGCTGCCCTGCGGAGATCCCTGCCCCGTCCTCCCCGAGAAGGCTTTCCACCCCGTGCGGCAGCGCGGTCACGAACTCGTGCGCCCCTGCCGCCCGCAGCGCGTCCCACACAGCCGCGTCGTCGGCGTTCGGCCGAGCCAGCCGTACGTTCTCGGCGACTGTCCCGGCGAAGAGGTGCGGCCTCTGCGGCACCCATGCCACCCGCTCCCGCCACTTCTCCAGGTCCACGTCCGCCAGGTCGGTGCCGCCGACGGTGACTCGCCCCTGCTCCAGCGGTACGAACCCCAGCACCGCGTTCAGCAGCGTCGACTTGCCGACCCCGCTGGGCCCGACGAGGGCCACCGTCTCGCCCTGCCCGACCTCCAGCGACGCCGCCTCAAGAGAGGCCGCCGCACGTCCCTCGTGCCGTACGGTCACCCCCTCCACCCGCAGCGCGTTGGAGACCGGCAGGTCCGCCGAACCGCCCGCGGGCAGCTCGGTCTCCAGCACCACGAAGATCTCTTCCGCGGCCGACAACCCCTCCGCCGCCGCGTGATACTGAGCCCCCACCTGGCGCAGCGGCAGATATGCCTCCGGCGCGAGGATCAGGATGACCAGCCCGGTGTACAGGTCGAGTTCACCGTGGACGAGCCGCATCCCGATGGTCACGGCGACCAGCGCCACCGACAGGGTGGCCAGCAGTTCCAGGGCGAACGACGACAGGAAGGCGATCCGCAGCGTCTTCATGGTGGCCTGCCGGTACTCGCCGGTGATGGCCCGGATCGATTCGGCCTGCGCCTTGGCCCGCCCGAACACCTTGAGCGTCGGCAGCCCGGCGACCACGTCCAGGAAGTGCCCGGACAGCCGCGACAGCAACTGCCACTGCCGGTCCATCCGGGACTGGGTGGCCCACCCGATGAGAATCATGAAGAGCGGGATCAGCGGCAGCGTCACCACGATGATCGCCGCCGACACCCAGTCCTCGGTGACGATCCGCGCGAGCACGGCCACCGGAACGACGACCGCGAGTCCCAGTTGCGGCAGGTAGCGCGAGAAGTAGTCGTCCAGCGCGTCCACCCCCCGGGTGGCCAGCGCGACGAGCGAACCGACCCGTCGGCCGCCCAGCCATCCGGGACCGAGGCCGGCCGCCCGCTCCAGCAGCCGCCCCCGCAGTTCGGACTTGACCGCCGCGCTCGCCCGGTGTGCGGCGAGCTCGGTCAGCCAGGCCACCAGCGCGCGGCCGAGGGCGACCGCCGCCAGCAGGAGCAGCGGGGTGCGCAGTCCGCCGGACCCCAGCCCGTCCTCGAACGCCCCGACCACCACCTCCGCGACGAGCATCGCCTGGGCGACGACCAGGCCCGCCCCGGCAAGCCCGAGGACGACCACCGCCCCGAGGAAGAAGCGGGTGGCGCGGGCGTAGCGGAGCAGACGCGGGTCGATCGGTTTCACGTGAAACATCCCCCACTAGGGACCCCTGGACCGTGTCGCGGTCCAGGGAACGGGAACGGCATCAGTGCGCGTCGGCGAGGTGCTGAGTGCCGATGCGCTTGCGGAACACCCAGTACGTCCAGCCCTGGTAGAGCAGCACCACCGGAGTGGCGATGCCCGCGCACCAGGTCATGATCTTCAAGGTGTACGGGGTGGACGAGGCGTTGGTGACGGTGAGGCTCCAGGCATCGTTCAGCGAGGACGGCATGACGTTCGGGAAGAGCGTCAGGAAGAGCATCCCGACCGCGGCCACGATGGTCACGCCGGACAGGGCGAACGCCCAGCCTTCCCGGCCGGCCGCCGTGCACCCGATGGCCACGACCAGAGCCACGGCGGCCACGACCAGCGCCACGAGACTGCTGGTGTCGCCCTTGTCGACCTGGGTCCAGATCAGGAAGACCAGTGCCAGCACCGCGGTCAGTACGCCCAGCTTCACGGCCAGGGCGCGCGCCCTGGTCCGGATGTCGCCGAGCGTCTTGAGCGCCGCGAACACAGCTCCGTGGAAGGTGAACAGCGTCAGCGTGACGAGGCCGCCCAGCAGGGCGTACGGGTTGAGCAGGTCGAGGAAGTTACCGACGTACTCCATGTCCGCGTCGATCCGCACGCCTCGCACGATGTTCCCGAAGGCCACTCCCCACAGGAAGGCCGGCAGCAGCGAGGTCCAGAAGATCGCGTGCTCCCAGTTGGTCTGCCAGCGCGCCTCGTCCCGCTTGTGCCGGTACTCGAAGGCGACTCCGCGCACGATCAGGCAGGCCAGGATGAGCAGCAGCGGCAGATAGAACCCGCTGAAGAGGGTGGCGTACCACTCGGGGAAGGCGGCGAAGGTGGCGCCGCCCGCGGACAGCAGCCACACCTCGTTGCCGTCCCAGACGGGCCCGATGGTGTTGATCAGGACCCGTCGTTCCTTGCGGTCCTTGGCGAGCAGCTTGGTCAGTACGCCGATCCCGAAGTCGAATCCCTCCAGGAAGAAGTAGCCGATCCACAGGACGGCGATGACGACGAACCAGACGTCATGGAGTTCCACAGCAGTTCACCGGTCCCTAGTACGAGAAGGCCATCGGCCGGTCGGGGTCGCGGTCGTCGCCGCCGATCTTCGTGGGCGGGTTGAGGTCCGCCTCGGTGAGCTCGGGCGGGCCGAGCTTGACGTACTTCACCAGGAGCCTGACCTCGATGACGGCCAGCACCGCGTAGAGCAGGGTGAAGACGGTCATCGAGGTGAGCACCTCGCCCTGCGAGACGCCGGGGGAGACGGCTGCCGAGGTCTTCAGCACCCCGTAGACGACCCATGGCTGCCGGCCCATCTCGGTGAAGATCCAGCCCCACGAGTTGGCGATCAGCGGGAAGAGCATGGTCCACAGGGCGACAACCCAGTAGAGCGACGCGAGGCGCGGGCTGAGTGCCTTCTTGCGGAAGAGCACCAGATTGGGCACCTCGTCCTCGCCGGTCCGCAGGCCGGGCGGCAGCAGGAACTTCTTCCTGGTCAGCCAGAGCCCGAGCAGCCCGAGGCCGAAGGACGCCATGCCGAAGCCGATCATCCAGCGGAAGCCCCAGTAGGCGACGGGGATGTTGGGCCGGTAGTCGCCGGGGCCGAACTTCTCCTGCTCCGCCTTGTTGATCTCGTTGATGCCCGGGACGTACTCGGTGAAGTTGTCGTGGGCGAGGAAGGACAGTATTCCGGGGATCTCGACGGTGACCCGGTTGTGTCCCTTGTCGACGTCGCCGATCGCGAAGACGGAGAACGGCGCGGGCGCCTCGCCCTCCCACAGCGCCTCGGCGGCCGACATCTTCATCGGCTGCTGCCTGTACATGACCTTGCCGAGCAGGTCGCCGCTGACCGCGGTCAGCAGACCGGCAACCACCACGGTGACCAGGCCGAGCCGCAGCGAGGTCCGCATCACCTGGACGTGCTTCTTGCGGGCCAGGTGCAGGGCCGCGATGCCGACCAGGAACGCGCCGCCCACCAGGAACGCGGCGGTCAGAGTGTGGAAGAACTGGTTGAGCGCGGTGTCCTGGGTGAGCACCTTCCAGAAGTCGGTGAGCTCGGCCCGGCCGCGTTCCTTGTTGATCCGGTAGCCCACCGGGTGCTGCATCCAGGAGTTGGCCGCCAGGATGAAGTACGCGGAGAGGATGGTGCCGATCGACACCAGCCAGATGCATGCGAGGTGGATCTTCTTCGGCAGCTTGTCCCAGCCGAAGATCCACAGTCCGATGAAGGTCGACTCGAAGAAGAAGGCGATCAGCGCCTCGAAGGCCAGCGGCGCACCGAAGATGTCACCGACGAAGCGCGAGTAGTCCGACCAGTTCATGCCGAACTGGAACTCCTGCACGATGCCGGTGACCACCCCCATCGCGATGTTGATGAGGAAGAGCTTCCCCCAGAACTTGGTCGCCTTGAGGTACTTCTCCTTGTTGGTCCGCACCCAGGCGGTCTGCAACCCGGCGGTGAGCGCCGCGAGCGAGATCGTCAGGGGGACGAACAGGAAGTGGTAGACGGTGGTGATGCCGAACTGCCATCGCGCCAGGGTCTCAGGCGCCAGAGCCAGGTCCACGTCGTCCTCTCCTTACTTCGCCGGTATCGTCGGCAGTTTGCCCCTTTAATCCCACTAATCGCGGGACGAACCGGGACACGCTTGTGAACGCGTTCACATTCACAAGCATTATGTCGCACGCCCATTCGGAGCTGTCCAGGGGGGTGCCCATAAAAAACACCGGTGCCCCCGCAAGCCGCGCACGGCTCACAGGGGCACCGGCAATCACCTCGAACCGGTCACAGCTCCTCCGGTCACAGCTCCTTGCGGAACTCCTCCGCCGCCTTCAGGAACAGGTCGTTCGCCTCGGTCTCGCCGATCGTCACCCGCACTCCGTCGCCCGCGAACGGCCGCACCACGACACCCGCCCGGTCGCACGCCGCCGCGAAGTCGGTCGTGCGCTCCCCCAGCCGCAGCCACACGAAGTTCGCCTGCGTCACGGGCACCGTCCAGCCCTGCCCGGTCAGCGCCTCGTACACCCGGGCCCGCTCCGCGGTCAGCGCCTCCACCCGTTCCAGCAGCTCGCCCTCGGCGCGCAGCGAGGCGATGGCCGCCTCCTGGGCGATCTGGCTCACCCCGAAGGGCACCGCCGTCTTGCGGAGCGCCGCCGCGACCGGCTCGTGCGCCACCACGAAGCCGATCCTGAGCCCGGCCAGACCGTACGCCTTGGAGAAGGTCCGCAGCACCGCGACGTTGGGCCGGTCCCGGTAGAGCTCGATGCCGTCCGGCACCTGCTCGTCACGGATGAACTCCCGGTAGGCCTCGTCCAGGACGATCAGGACGTCCTTGGGCACCCGGTCCAGGAAGCGTTCCAGCTCCGCGCGGCGGACCACGGTGCCGGTGGGGTTGTTGGGGTTGCAGACGAAGATCAACCGGGTCCTCTCGGTGATCGCGTCCGCCATCGCGTCCAGGTCGTGCACGTCGCCGTCGGTCAGCGGCACCTGTACCGCCGTCGCCCCGCTGATCCGCGTGATGATCGGGTACGCCTCGAAGGACCGCCAGGCGTAGATCACTTCGTCGCCGGGCCCCGAGGTCGCCTGGAGCAGTGACTGGGCCACCCCGACCGAGCCGGTGCCGGTCGCCAGGTGTGCAACGGGCACGCCGAAACGGTTCGCCAGCTCCTCCATCAGCCCCGTGCAGGCCATGTCGGGGTACCGGTTGAACGCACCGGCCGCCGCAATCGCGCGCTCCATCACGCCCGCGAGCGGGGGGTAGGGGTTCTCGTTGGAGGACAGCTTGTACGCCGCCGGGGCCTCGGTGTCGGCGGCCGAGGCCGGCTTCCCGGGCTTGTACGTGGGAATGCCGTCCAGCACCGCGCGCAGCTTGGGGCTCGTCGCGCTCGTACCGCTCGTGTCGCTCACTTAAGGTCCTCCTCGACCGTACGTACCGCCAATACTGCTCACCCTATGAGGATTGGACGGTGCTGCGAAGGGGCCGCCGAGGTCTGTCCCGGACGGCGTGATCCACTGGGGGCGCGCCCCTGTCGTTCACGCGCGCCGGTGGCTCACGCCGTGGCGCGCGTCCCCCGAACTGGTGAGTTGAGACCTCATCGAGACTTCGGGCAGATGCCGGACTCACACCGCCTGCCGCTGGACTCCACGGCCTCACACCCCGTAACTCCCTTGGCTTCCATGGTCATTGAGGACTTCTCCCTGTGCAGAAACGTGCCTGTCAATGCGCGCATATGCACCCACGCCAATCGGTCCTCCGCGCCCTACTATCGGGTCGCCATGACAGCAGCAGGGAAGCATCAGGTGAGCCGGACCGAGACACCCCGGCGAGGCAGTCGGCCAGGACGTGCAGGCATCCGGGATGTCGCCGCCGCAGCCGGTGTCTCCATCACAACTGTCTCCGACGCCCTCAACGGCAAGGGCAGGCTCCCGGACGCCACCCGTCGCCACGTCCGCGAGGTCGCCGACCGGCTGGGCTACCGCCCGTCCGCGGCGGCCCGCACGCTCCGTACCGGAAAGTCGGGCCTCATCGGCCTGACGGTCACCACCTACGGGGACGAACCCTTCACCTTCACCGAATTCGCGTACTTCGCGGAGATGGCCAGAGCCGCGACCTCGGCCGCGCTCGCCCGCGGCTACGCCCTCGTCATCCTGCCCGCCTCCTCCCGCCACAGCCCCTTCGACGTGTGGCAGAACGTCGCACTCGACGGGACCGTCGTCATCGACCCGTCCGACGAGGACCAGGTCGTCACCGAGCTCATGCGCCAGGGGCTGCCCGTCGTCTCCGACGGCCGCCCAGCCGGCACCCTGCCGGTCACCGCCTGGGTCGACAACGACCACGAGGCCGCCGTACTCGAACTCCTCGACCACCTCGCCGACGCCGGCGCCCGCCGCATCGGCCTGCTCACCGGCACCACCACCGACACCTACACCCGGCTCTCCACCACCGCGTACCTGCACTGGTGCGAGCGCGTCGGACAGGACCCGGTGTACGAGTCCTACCCCGCCCACGACCCGTGCGCGGGCGCCGTCGCGGCCGACCGGCTGCTCGCCCGCCCGGACCGCCCGGACGCCGTGTACGGACTCTTCGACCCCAACGGCACCGATCTGCTCGCCGCCGCCCGCCGCTACGGGCTGCGGGTCCCCGAGGACCTGCTCCTCGTCTGCTGCTCCGAATCGACCGTGTACGCGAGCACCGAGCCGCCCATCACGACGCTCTCGCTCAAACCCCGCCGTATCGGTACCGCCGTCGTCCAGCTGCTCATCGACGCCATCGAGGGACTGGACACCGGGCAACCCGTCGAGCAGGTGATACCGACCGAACTCATCATCCGTACCTCTTCCCAGCGACGTCCTCCGCGCACCACCGTGAGTGCGCCGCGCTCGCCATCGGGGGACTGACGGACGGGCCGGCCGGGGCGGCAGCGGAGAGCCGTCCCGAAAATCAACACCGGGACCGATCTCCGCAATACGGACGAAACAACCGGTGAACCGGGTGTGTACCCGGATTCACCACCCCTGGTGCCTCACACAGCGCGGGCCGCATTCCTATGATGGGCGCACGACACGGCGGACCACCGGAGACCAGGTGGGACCCCAAGGTGTACGGCGGTGCGACGGTGGTGGAGGGGTCAATGACTCAGGGGGCCGGTCAGGGACCCGCGGTGCGTACGGCGACGTTGCGGGATTTCCGGGTGCCTCCTTACGCCCAGGCTCCCGTCGCGTCGTACGGCACCGGGCAGGCGAACGAGGCGAGGCAGGCGTACGAGGAGGGCGACGAACCCGAGGGTTACACGCCCACCCAACGCGATCTCCCGGTGATCAGCCGGGACGACAGCGCGGGGCCCGGCGACACCGGGCCCGTCGCGCGGCCGGACACCGAGGAGCGGTCCGAGGGCGAGGGCCTGGGCCCGCTGTTCGTCGTCGGCGACGTGCACGGCTACCTCGTGGAGCTGCTGGACGCCCTGCACGAGCAGGGCCTCATCGACGACGAGGGCCACTGGGCCGCGGGCAACGCGCGGCTCTGGTTCCTCGGCGACTTCACCGACCGCGGCCCGGACGGCATCGGCGTCATCGACCTGGTGATGCGGCTGTCCGCCGAGTCGGCGGCGGCGGGCGGCTACTGCAAGGCACTGATGGGCAACCACGAGCTGCTGCTGCTCGGCGCCCGCAGATTCGGCGACACCCCCGTCAACTCCGGCGCGGGCACCGCCACCTTCCAGGCGGCCTGGCTGCTCAACGGCGGACAGAAGCACGACATGGAGCGCCTCCAGGACGTCCACCTCCAGTGGATGTCCCGCCTCGACGCGGTGGCCCTGGAGGACGGGCACCTGCTCACCCACTCCGACACCACGGCCTACCTCGACTACGGCGCCACCATCGAGGACGTCAACGACACGGTGCACGACATCCTCACGCGTAACGACGCGGACGAGTGCTGGGACGTCTTCCGTAAATTCACCAAGCGCTTCGCGTTCCGTGACGAAGGCGGCTCCGACGCCGTACGGGAACTGCTGGGCGCATATGGCGGCGAGCGCATCGTGCACGGTCACAGTCCCATCCCCTACCTCCTGGGCCAGGTCGGCAACGAGGACGCGGGAGACGGAGAGGGCAGCTCGGGACCGGTCGTCGAGGGGCCGCACGTCTATGCGGACTCGCTGGCCATCGCCATGGACGGCGGCGTGACCATGGCCGGAAAGCTGCTCGTGGTGCGGCTCCCGCTGGGTGACTGAGGGTTACGGGGGCGTGTGCGCGCCCGGCGCGCACGCCCGCGCCGTCGGGCCAATTTCCTGAAACCCCCTGTCAACCCGTGCCGTAACCGCTCTACCATCGGGTTATCCGTAGCAGGCTCTCCTCCGTTTCCGCCCAACTGCCCACCGAAGAGGGCAACCCGGCCCTACGGAGCATCGGGGGATGCACATGAACAGCGCTCCGCACCTGCTGGCCGAGGACCGCCCGGAGTTCGAGCGGACCCTCGACGAAGCACTGCGCACCGCGCACGAACGCCCGGATCTCGCCGCGCTGGGACAGCGGCTGAACAGCGAGCAGTTGCGCACCATGGCGCTCAGTGCCAGCGCGATAATCGCCGCTCACGCGTCGGCCGAGTACGACCACTACGTCAAGGCGCGCCAAGATCTGCGCTCTCCCGCCGTCCCGTCGCCCGGCGCCCTCCTCGTGCCCGGGGTCGGCGAGCACGCGGAGACCACCGGCGCGGGAGCCGTCGCCGTCGTCGCCGTACTCACGCCCGTGCTGGCCGGGATCGCAGCGGTGGTGCTGTTGCTGGTCGGGTATCTGCTGAGCATGCTCGACCCCGCGCCCGCGGTCGCCGGGGCGGTGCTGACCGCCGGCTGGGTGTTCGGCGCGCTCACCGTGGCGGGGCTGCTCGGCGCGGTCGTCGGACTGCTGTTCACCGCACTGCGCAACCGCTCGACGGCTTTCCAGGTCGGCCACCGGGACGCGAGCAACGAGGAGGTCGACCGGGCCAGGGAAGCCTGGACGCGGGCCCTGTTGGAGCGGGGCATCCTGCCGTTCCTGCGCGACGAACTCACCAGGCCGCCCGAGACCGCCCCCGCCGTCCCCGAACAGCCCCGGCAGAACCGCATCCCCGGCCTCGGCTACTCCCGGCCCGACTTCGGCAGCCCCAGCGAGCACAGCGGCAACGGCCACCGGACCCGCCCCAGCTACTCCAGCCCGGACTTCTCCAGCCCCGACTACGGCGGCCCGGACCACAAACCGGAGTGACCGGCGCGGCCCCCTCCGGGCCGAAGCGGGCCGAAGCCGTCGCTCCGGCCCGCGCGGCCCCCTCTGGGCCGAAGCCGTCACTCCGGCCCGGAGGGGGCCGACGCCGAGCGGTCTCAGTCCGCGATCGGCAGGTACACCCTGTTGCCCGCGGCGGCGAACTCCGCGGACTTCTCCGCCATGCCCGCCTCGATCTCCTGCGCCGTCCCCCCGTGCTCGCGCCGGATGTCGTGCGAGATCTTCATCGAGCAGAACACTGCTAGATGACACACATGCTAGGTTGCTCCCCGATCTGCGTCAGGGAGCCGACCGAGGGGGAGACATGGCCACCCGCGAAGAACTCGTCAGCAGCCTCAGAGGTATGCCGGCCGATCTGCCAAGCGTCGCCGAGGTCCAAGCGATGCTCACCGCCGATCCCACGTTGAAGTGCGTCGTCTGCTACGCCCGCATCAGCTTCGACGGACGCGCAAAGGACGCACACGGCATCGAGGACCAGCACCGCGAGCTGACCACGAAGGCTAAGAACCTGAACTGGCTTGTCGTCTACCGGTATACGGACAACGACAAGAGCGCCAGCAAGGAAGAGGTCATCCGGGATGACTTCGAACAGATGCTGGTGGACCTCACCGCAGGACGCACACCCGAGGGATACCCCGTCCATGGCGTGATGGCGATCAACGACGACCGGCTTTACCGACGCCCAGGCGACTGGGAACGCTACCTCCGAGCCTTCACGGGGCACCCTGACCGCGTCTACTACGACTCCAACGGGCCCCAGGACCTCTACGCCGAGGGGTTCGAGGTGAAGGGACTGGTGGGTGTCGCCATGTCACTCGCCGAGACGAGGAAGAAGCAGAGGCGGAGCAGAACCAGCCACCACAACCGAGCGATCCGAGGACAGTCGGTTTCCGCATGGCGACCGTTCGGCTGGGATGACGACAAGGTCACCCTCCGGCCCAGGGAAGCAGATGCCATCAGGCGGGCGGTGACGGACGTGATCGCCGGTGCTTCCATCAGTGAGGTCACCGCGGAATGGAAGAAGGCGGAGTTCGTGACCGCCAGGGGGAACGCCGTCCAGTACGCGACCGTGAAACAAGTCCTGGTGAACGCCCGACTCTGCGGATACCGCGAGATCAAGGGCGAGCTAGTTCGGGATGACGATGGGCAACCCATCGTGGGCGAGTGGGAATCCATCATCACGCCCAAGCAATGGTTCGCTGTGGTGGCCACGATCAAGAAGCGAGGCCGTGGCACGGGCCAGCCTCGCGGTGGGCTCGTCCACAAGTACGTGCTTACCGGCATCCTGCGATGCGGGAGCAAGTTGCCCGACGGAACGTCCTGCAACAACAAAATGATCGGCATCAAGGCGAACACGTGGCTCACCTACAAGCACGCGTACATGTGCAAGAAGACCGTGGACGGTGGCTGCAACAAGACGTACAAGCGAGGCGACGAGACAGACAAGCACATCGAGCGGCTTGTGAGAGCCAAACTCAAGAAGGATGCCGCAGCCGCCACCCGCGAGGTCCCTGACTGGACTAGGGGGGATGAGTTGGAAGCAACTATTGGCCGACGTAACGCGCTCGAACAGCGCTGGCAGTCAGGCCAGATCGATGATGAGACGTTCTTCCGCAACCTCCCTGCGCTCGATGCGCTGGTGAAAGAGCTGCGGGCCGACTACGGGAAGCACTTGGAGCTGCTAGCAACCGCCGAGGCTGCCACGGCAGACATTGACGCTGAGTGGGAGGCGAAGACCCTCACCCAGAAGCGGGAGATGATTAAGGGGGTGCTTCACGCGGTGATCGCCGAGCCGAGCGGCAAGGGCCGAAAGCCATTCGACGTGTCACAGCTCAGGCCGGTGTGGCGCTCTTCCGAGTCAGGGTGACACCAAGGATCTCGCCGATACGTCGAAGCTGACCCTCTCCAAGCGGCGGGGCGTCGCTCAGACAGCGTTCAATCCAAAGGTCAACGGCCGCCTCGTCGCAGGTGAGACTCTTCCGCGCACTCGGCTCCATGACGGTGGTCACTGCCACACCTCTCCTTCTGTCTTGGCCCGTGCTCTGGCTTCGCGGGCCTGGTTGATCTCATGGCGCGTTTGGTTGGCGAGGAGTCGTTCACCGGGGCGGTAGCCGGTGGCGAGGTAGGCCCAGGAGGCTTCGGTGACGAGGGTGGTTTCGTCATGGCCGGTGTCGAGGCGGTGTGCTTCTGCTTGGGCGGTGCGCCAGGCGCGGCGGACGTCGCGGAGGGCGCCGAGGGTGGTGGAGTAGGCACGGGATTTGGTGGAGAAGTGCCCCCGGAAGCCGAGCATGTGGGCCCACTTGCGGAGCTTGAGATCAGCGAATTCGGTGAGGCCGCCGAGGGCCCAGGCGGTGCGGATCATCTGCCGGACGTGCCGGTGTACGGGAAGGTCCCGGAGGGGTTCGGCTTGTTGGGTGCCGTCGCAGTCGGGGCAGATGTCTTTGATGCGTCCGCCGACGGTTCCCCGTCCCTGGCAGGTGCGGCAGATCAGGGTGCGGTCGACGGTGCCGGTTCCTTCGGCGCTTTTGGTGGCGTACTTGGCGACGTAGCCCGCCACGGACTGATCCGTGTACCGGCCCTCTCCGAAGGCTTTGATGGGGCGGCAGTCGAACTTTTCGCCCCAGCGGATTTCGTGGTCTCCCACGGTGTCGGAGGACACGGTCAGAGATGTGGTCTCGACTGTTGCCGTCGCGGCTTTCTCCAGGGCTTCATAGGTGGCCCAGGCGGGGGGCGGGGTGGTGTGTCCGTCGGAGCCGTCGAAGCGGATGACGGCGTGGAAGTGGACCAGGCCGCGTTGCTGGTATTCGGCGACCTTCGCGAAGGACAGTCGCAGCGATTCGTTCAACTGCCACATTTTCAGGCCGAGTTGTTTGGCGAGGATGCGGCGGAAGTAGGTGGTGAAGAGGGCCCAGAGCTGGGAGGCGTGCGCGTTCCAGAGCACGGCCCCGGTGTAGTCGTAGGTCCGGGGGTTCAGGGGGGTGCCGAGTTCGGGGGCGTCGTCGGGGTGGGTGGTGCCGCAGCGGCAGCGGCGGGGGGTGCCGGTTTGGGTGGTGCGGTGGTTGTGGACGGGGCCGAAGGAGGGGGCGGTGAAGGTGAGGAAGGCGCGGGGGTGGTCGCGGACGGTTTCGGCGACGTTCTTCCCGCCGGAGAGTCCGGCCTTGATGAGGTGGTAGGTGTCGGCGGCGTAGAGGCGGGAGCAGGCGGGGCAGCGGGAGGAGCGGCGGTTGCCGCAGGTGGTCAGCAGTCGGCCGGTGGGTTCGTCGGCGGTCGAGTAGGACCGGACCACTTCCCCGGCGGGGGTGCGGGTGGTGGTGTGGCCGGTCAGGTTGATGGGGCCGGTGCAGCCGCGCAGGTGGCGGACCTGTTCGGTGACGCGGTCGAAATTGCCGCTGTTGGCGAGGTCGAGGAGGTCACGGACGGCGGGGCTGATGACGTGGCGCAGGTCGAGGGAGCGGCCCATGAGCTGTGGTGTCCATTCCGGGGTGGGGCCAGCGGGCGGCACCAGGTAGGTGGGTGCCGCCGCGCGGGCATGACGAGTCGGGCCCTGTCGGGCGTGGGGTGTGGGAGGGGCCGGGCAAGAGTGCCGGCCGGGGGGCTCAGCCGGTCAGTGCGGCGTGTGCGGCAGTGGCGAGCGGGAGGCTGACGCCGAGCCGGGCCTTGAGTTGGGGCGCGGTGATCGGGGTGCCGTGGGTGGTGGTGTGCGCGTCCGCGATCTCCCGGGCGGCGTCGAGGAGAGCCGCAGGCACCGGAGCCGCCGGAACGGGCGCGGCCGGGGCTACTGGAGTAGGCACGGCCGGGGCAGGGGCAGGTTCCACCGGCGGAGCCACGGCCGGTGCCGGGACCGGTGCAGGGGCGGGAGCTTCCGGGGGTGCGGAAGTGTCCTCTGCGGCCGAGGCCGGGGTGGGCGTCGGGAGTGCTCCGGTGCGGTCAGGTTCCGGCAGGACCACGGGGGCAGGGGTGGCGACGGCGTGGAAGTGGCGCAGGAGGGTGGGGCCGACGGCTCCCCAGCCCAGGAGGAGCAGGGGGGCGACGGCATCCACGCAGGCCCGTCCGTAGTGCCCGGCCAGGATCGGTTCGGCGATGTTCAGGGCGAGGGTGAAGAAGCCGGAGACGTGCATGAGACGGGTTGCCCCGGTGAGGTCTTCGGCCGGGACGCCGCGCAGGGACAGGTGCCGCAGGGCAACCATGAGGCCGACCACGGACAGGTCCACCATCGGGGCGATGAGCGGGGCGACCGGGCCGGGGACGCCGAGACGCAGGGCCAGGTTCCACACGTTGCCGAAGGAGAATACGAACGCGAGGAGGGCGATCACGGCCATGACCACGGTCACCGTGCGCTGAGTGATCCGGTCTTGTGACATGAGGGTTCACCTCCCTTCGGGGGTGTGGGCGGTGTCGGTGGGCCGGGGTGCTCAGGCAGCGTCGGGGAGGGTCTTGGACAGGTGGATGGTGAACTCACCGGTGACGACTTCGAGGATCAGCCCGGGGTCGCGGGTCAGGTGGGCGGTCGCGTCCGCGATGCGGGCGGTGTCTGCGTCGGAGACGTAGGGGGTGCGGATACGCACGAAGCCGGGACGGCCGTGGGCGTTCATGACGCAGACGCCGACGTACGCGGAGTCCTGAAGGGTGACGGGGTTGGCTTCGGGCCACTGGCGGATGTCGTCGCCGAGCGCGGCCACAGCAGCGTCGGCAGTCTTCTGAGCGAAGGACAGGCCGACCGGGCAGACGTCGCGGATGAACGTGGGGATCGCGTCGCCGGTGGTCTTCTGCGTGATGATCACGGTGAGGAAGCCCAGGGCGCGGCCCTTCTTGGTGAGGTCTTCCACCAGGCGGGCGTTCTCGGCACTCAGCGCGGCGAGCTTCTTGGTCTGCGGGTCGGAGCCCTTGTAGTCGCGGAAGTAGGTGTGTGCCTCGTCGATGATCGTGACGATCAGCGGCCATTCCTCGGTCGGTCCGGCGTGCCAGAAGTTCTTGATTCCCCGGGCACGCTTCTGCGAGGCCGAGCGGGCACGGCGCAACTCCACCAGGCGCTTGAACTCCTTGTTCGCCGCTTCCAGGTCGTCACCGGTGAAGGCGTACAGGCGTGAGGTCACGTCCGCGTAGTCGCCCTCGTAGGCGTGGGAGACCTTGCCGTCGAACACGTTGAACTGCACTGCCCCGGAAGGGGCCCAGTCGCAGATCAGCCGGTTAATGGCGGAGGTCTTGCCGAAGCCGGGCAGGCCCGCCATGGTCACGCCGGGCACGTCGCAGAGCGGGATGGAGACGGGCATGCCGAACTCGTCCACTCCCAGGTCCCACATGGCCACTTTCTTCGGCTCCCGGCCCGTGGGGGTGTGCGTGGTGTGGGTGATCAGCGGGTCCACCCGCACGCCACGGATCAGGACGTGGCCCGGCTTGTCCGGGAGCACAGAGACGCGGGTCATGCGCCAGGCGTCCGCCAGGTACGGGGCCGCTTTCTGGAACTCTTTCAGGCCCACGTTCGGCAGGCACTTCACCCGGACCATCACCCCGAACTCGTCAGGGGTGACCTTGATACGAGGTACCAGGACCCGGGGCTTGGGTTCCTTGTCCCCGCTCGACAGGGAGGCGAAGGCGGTCGGCAGGCGGTCGGTTACCGACAGGTTCGCCATCCGTGCCAGCCGCCTCCAGGACCCTCGGATACGGACCGCCTGCCGTATGCTCCGGCGCTTCATCGGCGAGGCAGCCAGGTAGCGGACCACCCACACCACCGCCCACACAGTCAGCGCGATCGCACAGATCAGGGCGACGTCGGGGAGAGCGGTCTGCACCCCGCTCATCACCTCATTGATTTCGTTCACCACGAAGAAGCCTTTCGATACGAGGGAAGGTCAGGGGCGGAGGAGAGTCCGCCCGACGCCAGGACGGCGCGCCCGATGCACCGTCCTGTGCGTGCGGAGCAGACGGGGCGAAGATCAGGCCGCCGCTTCCTGCGGCACGGCCGGGGCTTCCGTCAGCTCCAGGGAGGCGCAGCGGTAGGCGACACCCTCCTGAAGGGCCTCGTTGAAGATCCGGGCCCACGGGATCGCGAACAGGTCCACCGGCTTCACGAACCGGCCCGGGTGCAGACCGTTGGGAAGACCGCCCGACGGGATCGAGATCTTCATTGCCTCCGCGCGGTCTTCCTCCATCAGGAAGAGCGTCAGCGTGAACATCGGCTGACCCGTCTCGCGGTCCACCGCCCGCAGACCGTTCTCCTGGTCCTTCCACTTCGCCGCCGCAACCGTGCCGACCATGAAGGTCGTCGACGGGAGCAGCCCCACGCGGATGTAGGTCATGGCCATGGCAAAACTTCCTTTCCGTCATCAGTCGTACGTCGACCGATGACAGAACCCTAGCGCTACGGCGGCACACCCGCAACAGTAGATCCCACCCGATACGGCACTACAGGCGAGACGGTTCGCACATGCCCAGCGAGTGGGCCCAGTCCGGCGTGCAGGTGTACCGCGTAGGTGGAACGCCGCTACCCTCGAAAACATGACGCTGCCCTTGAACGAAGACCCTCGGCCGCCCTACGTGCAGGCGGCCGAGGTGCTACGTACTGCGATCGCATGCGGAGAACTGCGGGCAGGGATGAAGCTCCCGTCGGCCCGCGAGTTGCAGCGCCGATTCGGCATTTCCAGCTCGACGGTTCAGAACGCCTTGCGGCTCCTGAAATCCGAGGGCCTGATCTACTCCGTCCTCGGACGAGGCAGCTACGTCCGGGCCCCCAAGCCGGGTGCAGTCCAAGTGCCGGCCACTAGCGCGGGCAACCCCGATGAGGGTGACGTGGGCGACTCAGGGCTAGAGACCGAGGAAGGCGAGCCCAATGCGGACGTCATCCATGACGAGCGGGACCCCCAGTACGTAGGGCTCGGCGATACTCGCCGTGGCTGGCAGACGGCACCATCGGAGGAGCACACCCGTCCCTACGTCCGCACTGCGGAAGCGCTCCGAGAGCTCATCTATACCGAGCTCAAGCCTGGCGACAAACTGCCCTCCGCACGCGAGCTCCAGGAACAGTTCGGCATCGCCAACTCGACCGTTCAAAACGCCCTGCGGCTCCTCAAGGACGAGAACCTCATCTACTCGGTTCAAGGGCGTGGTGTGTTCGTCAGCGCGAAGGCCGACGGTCGCGAACGCTTCTTGCGGCGCTACCACCAGGGCTTGCGGGACGACGCCGAGCAGAGACGTGCCGAAGAAGACGCCGTGAAGTTCAGCGGTGAGACTGACGAGGAAGTCAACGCGAAAGCGGAACAGGCCGCAGTACGAGTGCAGCAAGCCCGTACCGAGCTGGAAGCCGCTCAGGCAGAACTTCGCGCACTTCAGGAGGACCAGGCCCGTCGCCGACGTGTCAACGGGGAACCCGACCCCGACGAGCAGGCTGACCAGCTGAATCTTCTTATGGACAGGCTCAAGAACACCGGCCGCTACCGCCCCTGAGCCCGGGACCAGAGGCGACCAAAAACCCAGCTTCACTGAGTTGTTCAGAGTTTCTTTACTGGATCAAGGCGGGCCGCTTCGCGACCCGCGCGCGCTGGCGGCCGCGGCCGCCGCGCTAAATGTCTACGCCACCGCGCGACGGCCCCGCCCGCTCAGCGCGCAACAGCCCCACAGCGGACGCCGATCCGCGAAGAAGCCCGCACATCCCCAGTCATCTCCCCGGACCCGACGCGCGGACCAACGGTGCAGCACTGCGGTCGGAGAAGCCTCGGCAGGCATCGGGGTGCTCACGATGCCGTGGCTGGGGCGGGCGTCCGGGGCGGCTTTACCCACCTGTTCGGATCGGGGCCCGCGTCGGACAAGTCCAGGGGGCCACTCGTTCAAATTCCGGGCAGGTCCACAGACTGCCCGAGTTGCCGGGCCAGCGTACGGCCCCCTGAACATGCCCGACCCCAACCCGAACAGGACACCGGCCAAAGCCGCCCCGGCCACCCGCGTGCGCATGCTGAGCACTCCCCCAGTACGGCAGCACAGCCCCGGCCATCAGCGCGGAAGGCAGACAGCCGGGGCAGAGGCGCCCGGGGGTAGTTACGTCATGCGTTGCCCCGAGGGCGGGAGGGGCGGGTGTAGGGCGGCTCAATGGGACACGAGCGTCCGCCGTGGACCAGGAGGGAGGCGTCAAGGAGCCGGTACAGCTCCCGTTGCCACACGTGCCGACACCACCAGGTTTCCAACCGAAAGGCTAAGAGGCCGAGTTGATGCGTGTGGTCGAGGTCGCGGAACGTGCGCAAACAGGTGCGGACACGGTCCAACGTCCAGAAGCTGTTCATGGTCTGCTTCCGGCAGTGCGCGAGCGGGTCAAGCTTGGATGACGAGTGCGTACGGGGCCAGAGGTGAGGTGCCTTGCTCTGCGCGGAGAAATCCGCGGGCCGCTTTTCCCACCCCGCCCCGCCCGCCAGGTCACAGACGAGGCACCGGGCGGTCCGGGGAGTCCAGCCACGGGGTGTGAGTGCCGTCGGCGTCCACGGTCATCCCGAAGCGTTCCGGCCCCGGCTTGCCCGCGTTGCTCCACCAGAGATAAGCCGCTTCCGCCATGTCCCACAGGTTCACCGGCCCGTGCTGCCACACCGTGAACCGGTCCCGGCTCGTTCCGTCCCAGTCCACCGCCGCCCACGAAGTGGCGTCCGTAGTGGCCAGCCACAGGCGTTGTGTCACACCGTCCACGTCTGGGTTCTCGTGCCAGGTGTGCCACACCCTCGGCAGCAGCAGCCCCAGCGCGAACATCGCCGACCAGTTCCCGCCCGCCAGCCACCGGGGGTCAACCTCGGTGTGTGATTCGGCCGGCACGTGTTCATCGCGGACCACATCCCGGAAGATGCGCAGGTTCACGCGTTGTTGGCGCATCGGCATAAACGCCGAGTGCGGCAAGAAGGACCCCGACGCGACCCCATGCCCGTCCACGATCAACCGCAGCAGGCCGAAGCAGAACCACGGCGACTCCCACGGGAGCAGGATCACCCCGCCGGGCACCGCCTGATCCACCCAGGCCGCAGGCACCGACCGCACCGAACAGGTGGCCATCACCCGATCGAAGTGGTGGCGCGACCAAGCACCAAACGCCCCGTCACCGCACACCACATCCGGCTCCAGGCCCAGAGCCTTCAACGACCGTGCCGCCCGCCCGGAGAGCATCGGATCGACTTCCACCGTAGACACCAGGTCCGAGCCCACACGATGGGAAAGAAGACCCGCGTTCCACCCCGTCCCCGTCCCGATCTCCAGCACCCGATGACCAGGCTGCACATCCAGCAGGTCGAGCATGCGGAACACGATCGAGGGCGCCGACGCCGAACACGACGCCCACCGGTCCCCCGCCTCCGCCTCCAGGCCGTCGTTCACCTGCGTCACCACCGGAGCATCCGCGTACGCCCACCGCAGCCACTCCGCCGGGGCCGACGAACGAGAACACTCCTCCAGGTCATCACCCACCCACACCGTCTCCGGGAGAAAGGCATGCCGGGGCACCCCCCAGAACGCGGACTCCCAGCCCGGCGACACCGGGGCCCCGAGATCTTCACTCACCGAGCGGAGCAGGCCGCGCATCGCGGCCCGCTCCTCTGCTCCGATCATCGTCATTCCGTGGCGCCTACTTCCCCTTGTGCTTCGGCTCAGGCTTCGGACTCTTCGTATCCGGGTTGGGCTTGTCCTTCCCCGGGTCCTTGGCCCCGGAGTGCTTCCCGTCGCCGCCACCGCCACCCTTGCCTGTTCCCCATCCCATAGCAGTCTCCTTGCTCTCGTCACGAACGTTGCGAACCTTGCGAGCAGGCCCACGGGCCCGCGTGGTACCCCGTCCGGCTGCCGACCGCACTCAGGCAGCCGGACGGGAAATGGTTCCGCCCCGGCCACGGGAAGGGGAGCCACGAGCCCCACCCGGCAGGAGTGCCGGGTCTTCCTGAGGGCTCACGCGGCCAGGACGGAAGTTCAAGGGGCCGGGTCAGACCGGAACGAGTAGTTCGCGCAACCGCCACTCATCAGCGAAGTACGTCCGCAGGGGGCGCGCGGAGAACACCAGGACCGCACTGCCGGTATCGGAGACGAAGCGGACCAGCCCGCCATCGGCGAGGGAGCCCATCAGTGATTCCTGACCCCGCCAGTCATGACGCCAGGACCGCAACTCCTGCGGCCCGTCCGGCAGCTCGGGCGACACCTGTTGCAGCACCGCACGAGTGCCGGCCACCGCGTCGCACTCGCACTGAAGCCATGGCGCAGAGGGGGCCGGGTCCGCCAAGTCCGCTAGGCGTGAAGCCTGTTCGCGCAGCCAGCGCACCGCCAGGCGAGGCGAAGACGCCAGGTAGCCACGTAAGGGAAAGTCCTGCACCCCCGCGCTCACCGTGATCTCGCACCAGAAGTCGGGTCTGCTCATTCGCCATCCACCACCAGGCGCACCTTCGAGGGCGGAGCCGTCCACTCCTTGCCACCACCCAGCGGCCGAACGAACACCGTGAACGACACGCGGCGAGTCGCCGGGCTCTCCCACTCCTCAGCAGCCAGACACACACCCCGAGCGCCTGCCTCCGAGTGCTCCACCAACGACCCGATCGCCGCCACCGCCTCAGTCCGCGTCACACCAACCACCGGGCCCCATTCGCGACCGCTACACGCGCACTCAGGTACTCCAGCACCGTCAACGGCCGCACAACCGCCGGATCGGCATCCCAGGAAACCCCGAGGTCGAGGGGGCGCAGTTGGACGTAACGGTGGGTGGTGAGCTGGACTATGCCCACCTTGTTCCGCCGCTCGTCAATGGCGAAGTCGCCTTGAGCGGGCCGAGGTTCAGCGGCACCCAACGCCTGTTGCTCGCTCACTTCACCGTCTCCACTCTCCCGCGAATGCTTTCCCGGACTCGCCAGCCCGCTCCAGAGGAGCAACCGTCTGGAGCCGAGCGACTACACACGAGACTGACACTCCGGTGGCTACTCTGGAACGGTGAAAACAGAATTCTGCTAGCCAAATTTGGTCGTCAAGTTCCTTGCTGTCACGGCGAGTTCGCATCCGAGCGCGTGAGGTCCCGCAAATCCGCAGAACGTTCCTTGCACGGCCGGAACGTTCGCCGACACACTGAACACATCGCAGAGGGGAAAGCAGATGATCACAGACGTGGAGGCGGCAACGCCCGCGCTCTGCCGTCTTCAACTCGGCAGCGAACTCCGCACCCTGCGGATAGCTGCGGGTCTCAAAGCGGCCCAGGTGTGCAGGCGGCTCATCTGGAGCCCGTCGAAGCTCACCAGGCTGGAGACCGGCGAGAACGCGGCGGTGGAGCCCGCCGAAGTGATGGCTCTCTGCGAGATCTACGAAGCCAGCCCGGAGACGAGGGCCTTGCTTCAGGGGTACGCCGCCGTGACCAAGACCAAACGTGACTGGTGGCAGTCAGCCGAGTACCGGCCCATCATCAGGCCCGGCTTCAAAGCGTTCCTCGGCTTGGAGTCCACGGCGACAGTGCTCCAGACGTACGAGGCCGAGTTCGTCCCCGGCCTGCTACAGACCGAGGCGTACGTGCGCGTGATTCACGAGCGGGCACACGAAGGTCTCTCGGCAGACGACGTGGACAAGTTGGTGACCGTCCGCACGACCAGGCAAGAGGTACTGCACCGCACGACGCCGCCACTGAAGTACACGGCGATCCTCAACGAGGCGGTACTACGCCGGACGGTCGGATCACCCGCGTTGATGCGTGACCAACTGGGGCACATCATCGCCATGGTCGAAGCGCGCCCCAACGTCAGAATTCAGGTCGTGCCATTCAAGGCAGGCGCGCACTCCGGCATGAACGGGAAGTTCTCCGTTCTCCAGTTCCCGGAGCGTGCGGCCCTCAAGCCGCTCGTGTATCTGGAGAACCTCGCCGACGCGTGGGTGATCCGCCAGGATGACGCCATCGAGCGGTACGAAGACGCGTTCGCAGATCTCAGCGCGCTCGCCGCAGGGCCGCAAGAGTCCCTGAGCATGATCAAGACAGCAATCAAGGAGCACAGCTAGTGACCATCATCAACGCAGGTGCGCTCAGCGGCGCGGACTGGTTCAAATCCAGTTACAGCAATGACCAGGGTGGCGACTGCGTCGAGGGTGCACGCCTCTGCGCTGAGGCCGTTCGAGGCATGGACTGGCACAAGTCCAGTTACAGCAATGACCAGGGTGGCAATTGTGTGGAGGGCGCACAACTGGACGACGGCATGATGATGGCCGTACGAGACTCCAAGGTCCCCGACGGGCCCGCATTCATCGTGCGAGCCGAAGCGTGGACAACTTTCGTAACCGAACTGACCAGGGGGGCGGCCCAGTAGCTGCCGCTCCGGAACAGCAGCGGCCCCCCGCACAGCGTGAGATGCGGGGGGCCGCTCTGACGTCAGAGGATCAGTCCGCAATTGGCAGGTACACCCGGTGCCCCGACTCTGCGAACTCCTTAGACTTGGCGAGCATCCCGGCTTGAACCTCATCGTCGCTGGTCACAGCGAGATCCGGGGCGAACTGCTCTGTGATGCTTCTACTGATCTTCATCGAGCACGAGCGCTCACAGCATGTGGCTCAAGCACCTTCGGATACGGGCAGCCGTCCTAGCCGCCGAGATGCCTAAGAAAGTCAGTCACGAACTTCTCGACCTCAAGTCTGTCTGTGGAGTCACAGACATCGAGGCGATCGATGTACTTGACGCCAGCATTCCGAAGCAGACGTTCCCTGCCCTTGTCGTCGGAGGCTCGTCCCTTGTGGTAAGGGCCATCGATCTCAATGACGCCGGCACAGCCGCGATACGTAATCAGCAGGTCAGGCTCATACGTGTGCCCGCGGACGCGCATGGCACCTAGGGGCATGATGCCGATCGTGTCGTTGTCCGGGAGGTCCGCTTGCCGGTGTGCGAGCACCTTGTAGACACGGTGCTCCCACTCGTTGGTGAAGTGGAGGCCGTCCTCAATAGGATGCTGCGGTTCCAACCGCACCCGGCGTGCCTGATTCGTGGGTTTCGGGCCACCAACCGCCTTCAGCTGCTCGCGCCAGTTCGCGCTCACCCGGGGGATCACCGGGACGGCTTCGATGTAGCCCACGGACGCGTCCCGCTTCTCCCTGCGGAGCACACTGTGCATGGCGGAGCGCATCCGCTCCAGGATCTCCTCCGTGAAGCGAGGAAGAAGATGCGGCTCAATCTCCAGCAAAGCCTTGTAGTTTTCCTGGCCGAAGTCCGAATCCCACAGCATCACGTCTACCGTGATCACATCAGCAGCTATCGCAGCTGTCTCACCGTCGCCCTGCTGATGGAGCAGGATGGCACCCGCGCCTAGCAGTCGTTCGCCCAGATT
Source organism: Streptomyces sp. NPDC091272 (assembly GCF_044757485.1). Taxonomy (NCBI): domain Bacteria; kingdom Bacillati; phylum Actinomycetota; class Actinomycetes; order Kitasatosporales; family Streptomycetaceae; genus Streptomyces; species Streptomyces sp. NPDC091272. The sequence continues at coordinate 580,543 of NZ_JBIVVC010000003.1, read as the reverse complement.
GAGTTCGTGTTCGGACAGACCGTTCGGGGCCACCACTGTGTCGGCCGAAGAGCGCGATTCTTCACCCATACGGAACATTGTGACACCGCCCTATGACAACTGGCGCGGGTCACAGGGCGGTTGTGTAGCACCAGACTGTGGGTGGAGACTCGCCGGGAGCCTCCACCCCAATCAACCGATCAGTCAGCCAGGGGCAGGTACACGCGGTTGCCGCTTGCTGCGAACTCCTTGGACTTCGCAAGCATCCCGGCCTCGATCTCCTCATCCGAGGCAGAAGAGAGCAGGTCAGGGGCAAACTGTTCTGTGATGCTTCTACTAATCTTCATCGAGCAGAATTTCGGCCCGCACATCGAGCAGAAGTGCGCCGTCTTCGCCGGTTCGGCTGGGAGCGTCTCGTCGTGGAACTCCCGTGCCGTGTCCGGGTCGAGGGCCAGGTTGAACTGGTCCTCCCACCGGAACTCGAACCGCGCGTCGCTCAGCGCGTCGTCCCACTCCTGCGCACCCGGGTGGCCCTTGGCGAGGTCCGCCGCGTGCGCAGCGATCTTGTACGTGATGACTCCGGTCTTCACGTCGTCCCGGTCGGGCAGCCCCAGGTGCTCCTTGGGGGTCACGTAGCAGAGCATCGCGGTGCCCCACCAGGCGATCATCGCGGCGCCGATGCCGGAGGTGATGTGGTCGTAGGCGGGGGCCACATCGGTCGTCAGCGGGCCGAGCGTGTAGAACGGCGCCTCCTCGCAGATCTCCTGCTGAAGGTCGATGTTCTCCTTGATCTTGTGCATCGGGACGTGTCCCGGGCCCTCGATCATGGTCTGTACGTGGAAACGCTTGGCGATCGTGTTGAGTTCCCCGAGCGTCCGCAACTCGGCGAACTGAGCCTCGTCGTTGGCGTCCGCGATGGAGCCCGGCCGCAGGCCGTCGCCCAGCGAGTACGTCACGTCGTACGCCGCGAGGATCTCGCAGAGCTCCTCGAAGTGCTCGTAGAGGAAGGACTCCTGGTGGTGCGCCAGGCACCAGGCGGCCATGATCGATCCACCGCGCGAGACGATGCCGGTCTTGCGGCGCGCCGTCAGCGGTACGTGCGCGAGGCGCACCCCCGCGTGGACGGTCATGTAGTCCACGCCTTGTTCGGCCTGCTCGATGACCGTGTCCTTGTAGACCTCCCAGGTCAGGGCCTCGGCGCGGCCGTCGACCTTCTCCAGCGCCTGGTAGAGCGGCACGGTGCCGATCGGGACGGGCGCGTTGCGCAGGATCCACTCGCGGGTGGTGTGGATGTTGCGGCCGGTGGACAGGTCCATGACCGTGTCCGCGCCCCATTTGGTGGCCCAGGTCATCTTGTCCACCTCCTCCTCGATGGAGGAGGTGACGGCCGAGTTGCCGATGTTGGCGTTGACCTTCACCAGGAACCGCTTGCCGATGATCATCGGCTCGATCTCCGGGTGGTTCACGTTCGCGGGCAACACCGCGCGTCCGGCGGCGATTTCCTCCCGTACGACATCGGGCGAGACGTTCTCCCGGATGGCCACGTACTCCATCTCCGGGGTGACCTCGCCGCGCCGTGCGTAGGCGAGCTGGGTCACCGCCTGCCCGTTCCGGCCCCGGCGGGGCTGGCGCGGACGGCCGGGGAAGACCGCGTCGAGGTTCCTGAGGCCCCCGCGTGGCGAGGTGTGCTTGATGCCGTCGTCCTCGGGACGCACCGGGCGCCCCGCGTACTCCTCGGTGTCCCCGCGTCCGACGATCCAGTTCTCGCGCAGCGGGGCCAGGCCGCGGCGTACGTCCGTCTCGACGGTCGGGTCGGTGTACGGGCCGGACGTGTCGTACAGCGTCACGTCCTTCCCGTTGGTCAGGTGCACCTGACGGACCGGCACCCGCAGGTCCGGACGTGATCCGTCGACGTACCCCTTGTGCCAGCCGGGCTTGCGCCCTTCCTGGCCGGAGGCAGGCGTGCGTGCATCCATCGTGGTCATGAGACCTACTCCCTACGCCGGCATTACCCGGTAACAGGTTCAGCGGTCGACGCAGCCGTTTCCGTACGTGTACGGAGGTCAGCGCCCTCTCAGCCCGGTGCTCCGAGCTCCCGCGTGTGCAAAGGTGCCCCCACGCTAGCGCCATTCCGGGCGCGCTGAACAGAGGGCCCCCCTCGTTCTTGCGATGATCGCCGGGTGACCCCACCACAGCCGCCGTCCGGTCCGCCGTCCACACAGCCGCCCCCGCCGTCCCCTTCGCCGCCGGCCTCCTCGCACGGCCACAGCCACAGCCACGGGCCCGCGGCCCCCGTCTCCAAACACCTGCGCAAGGTCATCGCGGCGGTACTGATCCCCTTCGCCACCGCCGTCCTCGTCGGCCTCGCGATCCTGTGGCCCGGTGGCGCACCCACCCACGAGCGCACCGGCGTGGGCTTCGACCGGCAGACCGAGCAGGGCCGCGTCGTCCAGGTCGAGGCCATCGACTGCAAGGCCGCGAACGTCGCCGAACAGCCGCAGCAACCGCAGGGCCAGGCGGACCCGTTGTCACCACCGGGCGGCGACGGCGCCAAGGGCGACTGCAAGAAGGCGACGGTCGAGGTGACCAGCGGCGCGGACAAGGGCCGCACCTTCACCGAGATCGTCCAGCCCGGCGCCCCCCGGCAGTTGGAACAGGGCCAGGGCGTCGTCGTCGCGTACGCCCCGGACGCGCCGCGTGAACTGCAGTACTCCGTCACCGACGTGGACCGGAAGCTTCCGCTCACCGTGCTCGCAGGCATCTTCGCCGTCGCGGTGGTGATCGTCGGCCGGATGAAGGGCGTGATGGCGCTGGTCGCGCTCGTCGCGTCGTTCACGATCCTGACCCTGTTCATCCTGCCCGCCATCCTCCAGGGCTCGAACCCGCTGGTCGTGGCGGTGGTCGGTGCCAGCGCCATCATGCTGATCGCGCTCTACGCCTGCCACGGGCTGAACGCCCGTACCTCCGTCGCCGTCCTCGGCACCCTCGTCTCGCTGCTGCTGATCGGACTGTTGGGCTCCCTCTTCATCGGCTGGGCCTTCCTGTCGGGAAACATCGACGACAGCACCGGCCTGATCCACACCCTGTACCCCTCCATCGACATGAGCGGCCTGCTTCTCGCGGGCGTCATCATCGGCTCCCTCGGTGTCCTCGACGACGTGACGGTCACCCAGACCTCCGCCGTCTGGGAACTCCACCAGGCGGATCCGACGATGGGCCCGCGCGCCCTGTACCGGGCGGGCATCCGCATCGGCCGCGACCACATCGCCTCGGTCGTCAACACCCTCGTCCTCGCCTACGCGGGCGCCGCCCTGCCCCTGCTGCTGCTGTTCTCGATCGCCCAGAGCAGTGTGGGGACGGTCGCCAACAGCGAGCTCGTCGCCCAGGAGATCGTGCGCACCCTCGTCGGCTCGATCGGGCTGGTCGCCTCGGTCCCCGTGACCACCGCGCTCGCCGCGCTGGTCGTCTCCGCCGACCGCTCGGGCACCGCCTCGCCCTCGATGCCGGTACGCACCGGACGCGGCCGGCGCCGCAAGGGCTGACGCGACCGGCGCGACCGAGACCGCTGTCACCGGCCGGCGCGGCCGACACCGCCGACACGGCCGGTACGCCGGGGGTGCGCGCACGCCAGGGGCACATGACAGAAGAGGCGGCCGGGTGACTCCGGCCGCCTCTGGCGTTTCGATCCGGGCGGGTCCTGCGGGCGCAACCCACGGCCGGGACCAGCGAACGGTCCTGCGAGCGGTCCTGCGAGCGGTCCTGCGGGCGGTAAACCCGCCGGGCCTCAGCCCGCGTTCTCCTCCGCCAGAATCCGGCCCAACTCGTCCTCCAGGCATCCGGCATAGTCACTCTGCGTGTGCTCCTGGCCGAGCGGCACAAGCTTGTCCGTGCGGTCGAGAAACGCCACCAGCGGCGCCGCGCTCGCTCTGAAAAGCGCGCGGTCGGCGCCCACCTGGAGCCTGATGTGCACATCGGCAAGTTCGTCGGGGTCGGTCGGGGAGATGTGCACATCTCCCTCGCCGCAGGATTCGTTGATTCCGTCAACCAGCAGCTCGCGGCCAAAAGCCCAGGTCACAGGCGCATCACCGGGCAGGTGGAAGGTCAGCTTGATCGCGTAGGGATCCTTCGCCTGGTACATGAGCTCGACCGGAATACGAAAGGAGAGCTCCTCCGAGACGAGGAAGCTCATCATGACCTCTGCCTGAACCGACTCGCGCATCGCCAACCCTGCCGTAGAAGAAAGTGGCCGGAACGATCCCATCCGTCCCTCTTGACGCCATCGTGCTTGAACCAGTAACAGATCACAAGGAGTGAGTTTTCAGATACTGATAGAGAACATGAGCGAACGAACCACCTCACCCATTTCCCCGCGCAACCGTTCGATCGCGGGCACCAGCCGGGCCTCCTCCGCGAGGGGTACCGAAATCGCCATCACCGCCGCCATCGGCCCGATCGTGATCGGCACCGCCGCGCACGCCGTCCCCAGGACGTACTCCTGACGCTCCAGCACGGGTTGCATCCGCTCGACCGCCGCCAGCCTCTCCAGCAGGGACGCACTGTCACGAACGGTGTACGGGGTGATGGCCTCGACGGGGTGCCGGTCGAGGTGGTCGCGGCGCGCCTCGGTGTCCAGTTGGGAGAGCAGGCACTGGCCGACCGCGTGCGCATGGGCCGTCTCGCGGAGGTCGGCCCACTCCTCGACGGCGGGGTGTTCGATGCTCTCGGCGGAGGCCGTCAGTTCGACTTCACCGTCGCGGTAGACGCCGAAGTACACGGCGACGCCGAGCGTGTCGCGCCACCGTTCCATGGTGTCCGTCATCATTCCGCGGCGAACCTGCCCGGAACCACCGCGCCCGATCCGCTCCGCGGCGGCCCCCAGCACGAAAACACCCTGCTCACGACGGAGGTATCCCTCGTGGGTCAGGGTGCGCAGCAGGTGGTAGGCGGTGGGCAGCGGCAGTCCCGCCTCGCGGGCGAGCTGTTTGGCGGGGGCGCCGTCGGGGTGATCGCTCACGGCTTCGAGGAGACGCAGAGCACGCTGCACCGAACCGATCAAGGTGGGAGCGGGACCGCCGGCGGGAGCAGACACGGGCCGTGCGGACACGACGGACACGGCGGTGGGTGCGGACGGTGCGGACGCGCCGGGTACGCGTGGCGCGGAGGCACCAGGCGCGGGTGGCACGGAGGCGCTACCGGGTGTGGGTCGTACGGGTGGTGCGGAGGCGCCGCCGGGTGCGGGTACGGACGGTGCGGTTACGGCGCTCTGCCGGGCCGTGGGCTGGGCCGTGGCCATGGGTCGCTCCCGGGGTCCCGAAGGGCAGTGCGGTCGCCGGGGAGCGGGAGTCCCGGGTGACGGCAGCGGTTTTTCACCCTAACTGCCTTGCCCGGGGCCCTAATTGCTTTCACGTGTCAGATTCCCCCCGGCGGGCTAATGCCCGCACGGGAAACCAGTGCCTACCAACCGTGCGAGGAGTCGCCCGACGAGGAGGACTTGAACCGCCGCACGAGGTAGATCAGTCCACCGACCAGGGCCACCAGTACCAACAGCTTGAAGAGCAGTCCGATCAGCGTGCCGATCGCCGTCAGGATCGCGCCGCCGAACACCAGCAGGACGAGGGCCGGGATCGCGACCCACTTCACCCAGCCCGGCAGGCTCGCGAACATCTCTCGTGCAGCCATCTTCTTGCCCTTCCTTCGGTCCGGTTCCTGCCCGGATCTGCGGTGTTTCCCTGCCTCCGATGCTAGGCGGGGGGCCACCCCGAGCGGGGACCGCGCAGCCCTTGAAGACCCCTGATCCACCCCCTAGGGAACCCGCATGCACACGGGGGGATGTTTCACGTGAAACATCCCCCCGGAACAACGCGCGGTCACTGCGCGGTCAGCTCTCCGGCGGGGAGAACACCACCAGCACCCGCAGGTCCTCCGAGATGTGGTGGAACTTGTGCGCCGTTCCCGCCGGTACATAGACCACGCTGCCCCGCGCGATCTGCGAGGTCTCCATGCCGACGGTGATCGCCGCCCTGCCGCTCACCACGAAGTAGATCTCGTCCTCGTTGTGCGGCTGCTGCGGGTCGGTGTCGCCCGCGTCGAGCGCGTACAGGCCCGCCGACATGTTCCTCTCCTTGAGGAACTGCAGATACGCGCCGTCGTTCGCGGCCCGTTCCGCCTCCAGCTCGTCCAGTCGGAATGCCTTCATGCCCACTTGCTCCTCGCCGCACGCCCGCGCCGTGCCGCACCGGCATCGGCTGCACTGATTTCCCCGATCATGTCTGCCACGATCAGACACATGATGAATTTCGCAGTCAAGACGGTCGCCAACGCGATCGCGCTCCTGGTGGCCGTGTGGCTTTTGGAGGACATCACCCTCACCGGCTCCAGTACGGGCAGCAAGGCGGGCACGCTCATTGTCGTCGCTCTGCTGTTCGGTCTGGTGAACTTCCTGGTCAAGCCGGTGGTGAGGCTCCTTTCCTTCCCGCTGTTCGTGCTCACGCTCGGCCTCTTCACACTCGTGGTGAACGCGCTGATGCTGCTGCTGACGTCCTGGCTGGCCGACAAGTTCGACCTGGCCTTCCACGTCGAGGGCTTCTGGACCGCCGTGGTCGGCGCCCTGATCATCAGCGTTGTCTCCTGGGCACTGAACGTGCTCCTCCCCGACGGAAGGGACTGACCCCCGATGGGGATATCCGACGAGGACGGCGACGGCACCCGGTCCGTACGGGCCGGTCTGCCCGACCCGGTGGCCTACGAGCCGACCCTTCCCGGGCCGGTGTTCGCGGCCCACTTCCACCTGCCGGGCGAACCGAAGGGCCCGTACACCTACGGCCGTGACGAGAACCCCACCTGGACGCATCTGGAGCGGGCGATCAGCGAACTGGAGGCGCCTCCTTCGGAGAACGGGGGCGTCACCGCCCACACCGTCGTCTTCGCCTCGGGCATGGCCGCGATCTCCGCCGTCCTGCTCTCGCAGGCCAAGGCGGGCGACACGGTGGTGCTCCCCGACGACGGTTACCAGGCGCTCCCTCTCGTACGGGAGCAGCTGGAGGCGTACGGGGTGAGCGTGCGCACGGCGCCGACCGCGGGGGACGCCCAGCTCGCCGAACTGGACGGGGCGCGGCTGCTGTGGATCGAGTCGCCGTCCAACCCCGGGCTGGACGTCTGCGACATCCGCCGCCTTGTCGACGCCGCGCACCAGGGCGGCACTCTGGTCGCCGTGGACAACACCCTCGCCACCCCGCTCGGCCAGCGGCCGCTCGACCTGGGCGCCGACTTCTCGGTGGCCAGCGGCACCAAGGGCCTCACCGGCCACGGCGATCTGCTGCTGGGCTACGTGACCTGCCGCGACGCGGAACTGGCGGCGCGGGTACGGCGCTGGCGCAAGGTCGTCGGTGCGATCCCCGGCCCCATGGAGGCCTGGCTCGCGCACCGCTCCCTGGCCACCCTGCAACTGCGCGCCGACCGTCAGGGGGCGAGCGCCCTGGTACTTGCGACGGCGCTGCGGGGTCACCCGTACGTGAGCGGTCTGCGCTACCCGGGGCTGCCCGAGGACCCGTCCTACCCGGTCGCCGCCCGGCAGATGCGGCGGTTCGGGTGCGTGGTGTCCTTCACCCTGCCGGACAAGGCGTTCGCGGAACGGTTCCTGGAGGAGCTGCGGCTGGTCGACGACGCGACGAGCTTCGGCGGCGTACGGTCCACTGCCGAGCGGCGCGGACGGTGGGGCGGCGACGCCGTACCGGAGGGCTTCATCCGGCTGTCGGTCGGTGCGGAGGACGTGAACGACCTGACCGTCGACGTACTGCGGGCGCTGGAGGCCGCCGGCGGACCGTTGGACACGGCAGCCGTATGAGTAGCACCGGGTAGCCGCACGGCGTAGGACGGACGGTCCGAGCCTCCCCCCTCGTGGCTCGGACCGTCCCGGTTCTGCGCGCGAAGAACCGCCTGCACAAGGCTAGTTGACTCAGCGTCAGTGTCCAATCACGCTGGCGACAGAGACCTATCGACATATTTATACTGCGTCTTCGGGGACACCGGCGGGGACCGGACCACGGTGACTGGACGACGGACCGGGCAAGTGGGCGAGCACCCGCGGGCCGTCGTGGACAGAACACCGCGCAACGCGGAAGGCATGACATGGATCTGGCCCTGCTGCGCACCTTCGTGACCGTTCACCGGGCCGGCTCGTTCACCCGGGCCGCCGCGCTCCTCGGGCTGTCCCAGCCCGCCGTCACCGGCCAGATACGCACACTGGAGCGGCAGTTGGGCCGCCCGCTGTTCCTGCGCCGGGCCCGCGGCGTGACCCCCACCGCCATCGGTGACGAACTCGCCCATCGCGCCGCCCCGCATCTCGACGCCCTGATGGAGATCGTCGAGACCGGTCTCGACGACCGGTCCGGGGTGCGCACCCTCCATCTGGCAGGGCCGCCCGAGTTCACCTCGTTGCGCGCCCTGCCCGCACTCTCCCCGCTCACCGCCCAGGGCCTGGCGTTGCGGGTCACCTTCGGCAGTGCCGAGGAGACGCTGGAGGGCCTCGCCGACGGCCACCACGACCTGGCCATCACCACCGACCGGCCGCGCGGCGGGCTCCTCAGCGCCACCGCCCTCTGCGACGAGGAACACGTCCTGGTCGCCGCTCCCCGCTGGGCCAAGCACCTCACCCCGGAGCTCCTGGCCGCCAAGGGGGCCGTCGTCCTGGAGCACCTGCCCGTCGTCGAGGTGCACGAGAGCCTGCCGCTCGTCGCCCGGTACTGGGCCGCCGTCTTCGACACCCCGCCCGCCGCCGCCGGCACCGTCATCGCTCCCGACCTGCGTGCCGTCCTGCAGGCCACCGTGGCGGGCGCGGGCCTCGCCGTCCTGCCGCGCTACCTGTGCGAGGACGATCTCGCCCGGGGCGGCGTGGTGGCGCTGCACGAGCCGGCGGTGCCCCCGCTGCGCACCTACTTCCTGGCCGTACGGTCCGGCACACTCGCCCAGCCGCGTCTCGCGCGGGCGCACGAATGGCTGCTGCGCGCTGCCGGTGACTGGTGCTGAACGGGAGCCGACCGGGGCACGGGAGTTTCGGCACGGCTCCGGCGGGCCACGTTATTGCCATGACCGAACGTCCCGTGGTCAAGCGCACCGCACGCGCCGTCCTCCTCGACGGCGACCACCTCGTCCTCATCAAACGCACCAAGCCAGGCGTCGACCCGTACTGGGTGACCCCCGGCGGGGGAGTCGAACCCGACGACGGCAGTGTCGTCGACGCCCTGCACCGGGAGGTGGACGAAGAACTCGGCGCGAAGATCACCGACGTGGTTCCCTGCTTCGTCGACACCGTCGAGCACATCGCGGGCAATGCGGGAGCTGGCGTCAAGGTCCAGCACTTCTTCGTCTGCCGGCTCGCTTCCATGGACACCTCGCTGCGGCACGGCCCGGAGGTGGACGACCCCCTCGGCGAGTACGAGATCGTCCGCGTCCCCTTCAGCCGGGTCGGCATCGCGGCCGTCCATCTCGTACCGCTGTCGCTGCGGCACTACCTGGACGGCAACATCGAGGGGGTGCGGGCCCTGCTCGCCCAGGACCTGGGCTGAGCTGCGGGCCAGGGGTCCTGGACCGGCCCGCGGCGGGCAGCGGTCTCAGTTGCCTGCCGCGACGAGCTCCTCCAGGGAGTCGTGGCGTATCCGGCTGCCCGGTATCCCGATCGTCCGCAACGCGTCGAGTCCGCTGCGGATCATGCCGGGCGGACCCGACAGATAGGCGTCGTACGCGTTCCAGGGCCCGAACTGCCGTACCGCGTCCGGGAACTGGGCCCGGTCGTCGACCACCGGGCGCACCGACAGCCACGAGTGGGACTTCTGCAGGCGCAGCATCGTGTCGATGTCGTACAGGTCGTGGTCCGAGCGTGCCCCGTAGAAGACCTCGACCGGTCGCCGGTTCCCGTGCTCGGCCACGTCCTCGACCAGCGCCTTGATGGGCGCGATACCGGTGCCGCCGCCGATGCACAGCAGGCCGCTGTCCGTGGTGTGGTCGACGGTCATCGACCCGGACGGCGGCCCCAGCCGCAGTACGTCCCCGGGACGGGCCCTGTGCACCAGCGCGTTCGACACCCAGCCCGCCGGCACCGCCTTGACGTGCAGGGTCAGCAGACCGTCCGCGCGCGGCGCCGCCGCGAACGAGTAGTGCCGCCAGATCCGCGGCCACCACGGCGTCTCCAGGCTGGTGTACTGCCCGGCCAGGAAGGGGTACGGCTGGTCCGGGCGCAGCGTCACCACGGCTATGTCGGGGGTGCGCAGGTCGTGCGCGACGACTTCGGCGTGCCACCACGCCGGGGAGTGCAGCTCGCTCTCCGCCGCCGCGTCGATCATGATCTGCGAGATCGCCGTGTAGGTACGCACCCAGGCCGCCTCGGTCTCCTGGTCCCAGACCGCCTCCGCGTACCGCGCCAGCGCACCGATCAGGGCCTCCCCGACCGCCGGGTAGTGCGCGGATTGCGTCCCGTACTTGCGATGCCCGGAGCCGAGGTGGCGCAGGTACTCCCGCAGCACGTCCGGCGTGTCCATGTGCTCGGCGGCCGTGAGCAGCGCCTTGAAGAGCCGGTCGCGCTGGGTGTCCATCGACGGTGGGAAAAGCGCCCGTAGGTCGGGGTGGCGGACGAAGAGCAGCGCGTAGAAGTACGAGGTCGCCCGGTCGGCGGCGGGCCCGATCTCGGCAAGCGTGCGGCGCACCCGAAGCGCGTCGGGAGAGGGCTGGGCCGCAGCCGGGCGGGCCGAGGGGGCGGACTCGGCGGGCGTCGGCGGCGTGGAGGCCCGGACGGGCTCCGGCGTGGTCGGCCGGGCAGGTGCCGGCGGGGCGGTCGAAGAACCCTCGGCGGCCGACGAGGGTCGGGCAGTGGGCGGCGAGGGTTGCGTCACCTCGGTCTCCGCCGGGGACATGGGGGTGAACCAGCCGCTGCTCACATCGGCGACGCCTTCGCTGTCGGCGTCCTTGTTCCCGGCCGTTGTGGTGGTCGGTGCATCCATTCTGTGCCTCGCCTCGAACGTCATGTGGTCGCGCTTCTCCCTCATTGAGAGCAAGGCGGAAACGCTGCGCCTTGGCCGCAGTTCCCGTCGTCGCAGCGTGTCAGCCCGCACCTCGGAACGGGCGAAGACCGGGAAGTCCTGGTTTCCGATCTCTCCTTACCTCTAGGCTGCTTTCGCCCCATGCCCATGGCCCCTCGGCCCGAGGCAGCGCATTCCCAGGAACCCAGGCACCATTCCTGCCGGGCCCCGGCACGAGCCAGGACGCGATGTTTCACGTGAAACACACCTCATGATCCGCATAACCCGGTTATGGCCGCTCCGGCGCCCAATCCGCATGACCTGTGTCACGCCGTTCCGGGTCGCCCGCCATCTGCCCCGTGCCTGAGGAAGCCCGAGGGAGCCTGAAGAGAAGATCTCATCCCCGGCGCCGGGGCGACGCACCGCATGGGCCGGAAAACGAACGCGTCACCGGCCGCAGACTTCCGGAAAACGAACACATCACCGGCCGCAGACTAATTGCACGCGCGGGATATTGCGGTTGTCGCCTATCCTGGTTGCTGAGCCGCACCCCCGGCCGCCCGCTCCGCCCGCCGGAGCCGCGCACACCGCCCACCGCGCCAAGGGGACGAGGAGAGACCAGATGACCGCGACCGACCCCGCACTCACCGCCCTCGCCCAGGGCTGGTGCGCCCTTTCCCTGTTGCACAGCCGCATCGAGGCGCACATCGAGAAGGCTCTCCAGGCCCACCACGACCTCAGCGTCCGTGAGTACTCGCTTCTCGACGTCCTCAGCCGCCAGCACAGCGGACCCGGCGGCCACCTCCAGATGCGGCAGGTCGCCGAGGCCGTCCTGCTCAGCCAGAGCGCCACCACCCGCCTGGTCACCCGGCTCGAAGACCGCGGCCTGCTGACCCGGTACCTCTGCGACACCGACCGCCGCGGCATCTACACCGACGTCACCGCCACCGGACAGGCCCTCCTCGCCCAGGCCCGCCCCAGCAACGACAGCGCCCTGCGCGAAGCCCTCGACGCGGCCGCCGAGAACCCCGAACTCGCCCCCCTGGTGCGCACCGTCGAGGAGCTTCGCTCCCCGGCCACCCGACCTGCGTAACCTGCGCCCATGACTACTCGGAACGACCTTGTGACCGACCCGGCGTCCAACCTCGCGCACCAGTTGCCGGACGGCCTGGTGATACGCCCCGTCACCGAGGCGGACCTGCCCGCCGTCGTCGCGATGCTCGCCGACGACCCGCTCGGCGCACAGCGCGAGTCCCCCGACGACCTCACCCCGTACCTCGAAGCCCTCAAGCGTCTCGACGCAGACCCGAACCAGCTCCTCGTCGTCGCCGAGCGCGCCGGGCGCGTCATCGGCACGCTCCAGCTCACCCTGATCCCAGGTCTGTCCCGCAAGGGCGCCACCCGCTCCGTCATCGAGGCCGTACGGGTGCAGGCGGACGAGCGGGGCAGCGGCCTCGGCACCCGGTTCATCGAGTGGGCGGTCGAGGAATCGCGCACTCGCGGCTGCCAGCTCGTACAGCTCACCTCCGACGCCAGTCGTACAGACGCCCACCGTTTCTACGAGCGGCTCGGCTTCACCGCATCCCACGTCGGGTTCAAGCTCCAGCTCTGAGGCGTCGCCGAGCAGGCCGCGTGCGGCTCGCCCCGTCGCCGCGGACAGCTGTGGGCGGCGACGGGCAAGGCGCGCGGGCTACCCGACGCCCCGCCACCCGCGCGCGTCCACACCGCCGGGGACCGGCGCCCGGGACTCGTACGCCTCCCGCGTGAAGACGAACGAGCCGAGGTCCAGATGGCTCACCGACCCGTCGTCCGGCCGCCGCACCACCCGCAGCGTCTCCCCCGCGTAGTAACCGTCGAGCCCCACCCACGTCCCGTCCGGCCTCGCCCGGAAGTGGGAGCCGCGTCCCGCGCCGCCGTCCAGCCGCGCGAGCGAAAGCCCCCGGTCGGGCAGCAGCCGCAGCCCGTAGGAGTACGTGCCCCAGTACCAGTCCCCGGTCAGCTCCAGCAGTTCCCGGTCCAGCCCTGCGTCCGGCAGCGGGCGCCACTCCTGCGCGATGCGCGGCTCCGCCTCGGCCACCACGCGTACGAGCTCCGCGGCCACCGATCCCACCTGCGGCCCTGACGTCGCGTTCGCCAGCACGGCGGCCGCCACCGAGTCCTCCACGCTCACCCACAGCCCGGCCACGAACCCGGGCAACGAACCGCCGTGTCCCACCAGCACCCGCCCGTCGACATTGATCACCTGCAGCCCGAGTCCGTACGTGCCGCCCCAGCCCCCGGCCTCCAGCGGCGCGGCCGGCGTCCGCATCTCCCGTACCGAAGCCGCGCCGAGCACCCGCTCGTCGCCCGACGCCAGGAAGGCGCCGAACCGGGAGAGGTCACCGGCTGTCGACCACAACTGCCCCGCCGACGCCATCAGTCCCAGATCCACCGCGGGCTCCGGGAGCAGCACGTCCGCCCAGGGGTGCACCGCCCACCCCTGCGCGAACGGCGCCTGCGGCTGTGCGCTCGTCCGCGTCATGCCGAGCGGTTCCGTGATCTCCCGCCGCACCGCTTCCGCCCAGGGCACTCCGCGCACCGCCTCGACCACGGAACCGAGCAGCGTGTACCCGGGGTTGGAGTAGTGGTGCACCCGCCCGGCGGGGTGCGGTCGGGCCTCTCGCGTGCGTACGTCACCCAGTACGTCCGCCAGCTCGGGACGCAGGTCACCGGGGGTCCGCTCCCACCAGGGGCCGGGGGTCTCGGCGGCCAGACCTCCGGTGTGGCCCAGGAGCTGGTGGAGGGTGACGTCTCCCACGCCGGTGCCCGGCACGTACTTCTCCAGCGGGTCCGCGAGGTCCAGCAGCCCCTCGTCGCGCAGGCGCATCACCAGCACGGCGGTGAACGGTTTGGTGATGGACCCGATCCGGTACTGCGTTTCCTCGCTCGCCGTCCGCCCGTCAGCCGAGGCTCCCCGCGCACCCGCCCACACCACCCGGCCCTCCCGCTGCACGGCGGCCACCAGGGACGGCGCGCGGCCGTTCGCCTGCGCGGCGGCGACGCGGTGCAGCAGGGAGCGACGGGTGGCCGGCAGGAGGTCGTCCACGTGGGGGGCGTCACTGGTGCCGGGAGCGGCGGGGGCGCCCGGAGCGCCAGCAGTGCCAGGGGCGCCAGGGGCGCCCGGAGCACCAGCAGTGCCAGCAGTGCCAGGGGCGCCAGCTGTGCCAGCAGTGCCAGCAGTGCCAGGAGTTTTGTCCGCGGGAGTAGTCATGTGCCACACCTACCTCTCCCCTCCCCTCGCGTCGAGCTCATTTCACGGCCCCGCTGCTGCCCCGATCTCTGTCAGCTCAGAGATGCCCCGCTCCAGCAGCGCCTGCTCCCGTTCGGGAAGCCATCGCCCCGCATGAACCATCCGCAGCACCAGCACCGTCCGCTCCTGGTCGGCGACCGTGCCCAGGTTCCCCAGGAGGACGGGAAGCACGAGCCCCAGCGCCTTGAGCTCCTGCCGCGCGCACCACAGGGTCACCAGTTCGTCCACCGCGCCGGCTGCGCCCGCCGGTCCGGCAGCACCGGCCGGTCGGGGAGCATCCGCCTGCCCGGGAGCACCCGCCGCTGCGGCGCTCCCCGTCCTCAGCCCTTCCGCGACCGCGAACCGGATCCAGTCCCCGTACGGCCCCTCGGGCACCGCGTCGATGTGGGCAGCCGCCCGCTCGTAGTGCTCACGCGCCGGGCCTACGGAGCCCAACTCCGCGAGCGACTTCGCGATGTTGAGATGCAGCGACGGGTAGAACCCGGCCACCCGTTCGTCGCCCACCCGGTCCGCCCGCTCCAGGCACTCCCGGTTCCATCGCAGCGTCTCCTCCGCAGAGGACTGCCGGCGGGCGAGATAGTGCGCGGCCACACAGGCGTCGTAGTCGTCGACCGCGCTCTCCCACGCCTCTGTGAACAGCCGGTGTGCCTCGTCGGCCCGGCCGGCCGCTTCCGCCCGCATCCCCCGCACGCACAGCAACACCACCGGATTCTCAGCGTCCACAACCCTCACCCGTCCCCTCGGCACTCCTTCGGTGGCTACGCCCGCCACCGTCCGCGTACGCGTCCCGCTCGCCACCGTCCCCATGAGCGTCGCGCTCGTCCCTCACCGGCATCACCAGCGTCGTGAAGCTGCCCTGGTCCGCCGAGCGGACCACCACCGGCTCCACCGCCGACCCGATCTCCAGCAGTACGTCCGGCCCGACCCCGGCATCGATCGCTTGCAACAGCACTTCCGGGTCGAACGCCACCCGCACCGCCGTCGGCCCCTGCCCGCCCGCTCGAACCACCACCGCGCGCAGCACCTCCCGGCGGCCCGTCTCCCGTACCTCGGCCACGAGTTCTCCCGCGGCGCCGGACCTCAGCACCACGGCGCCACCCCCGCCCGCGAGGAGGTCGCGCAGCGCTGCCCGCTCGGTGATCACCCGGTGACGTACCTCGGGAAGTCCCTCCAGCACCGTCCGGTACTGCGGAAACTCCTCTCCCGTACGAGGCGACAGCTCCCACCAGTCACCGTCCGTCCCGGGCGTACCGGCGATCCCCGCACCGGCCATCCGGACCCGCGCGGTCCGCCCACCACCGCCGGCTTCCCACTCGACCTCCGCCGCCGCAGCGCCCACGCCCCGACCGCGCGCAGTTCCTCCGCCTCCACCAGCACCCGGGCAGCGCCCCCGCCCGCCGACGCGGCCCTCAGTACCCGTACGACCAGGCAGTAGCGGTCCGTGGCGACCAGGCGCACCTCGTCGGCTTCGCCGTCCCACTCGACCAGTACGCATCCGAGCACCGGGAACTCCTCCCGCAACGCCCCGCCGGCGACCGCCGACTCCACCTGCCTTACAGCAGCGGCCAGTTCGGGCCCGCCCACCCGGGCGGAAGCCGGCCCCGTGCCCACGGCGGGCACAGCAACCGGAGTACTCGCCTCATCCCGGTCCCCCGCCTCCGCCCCAGGCAGCCCTCGCAGGATCTCCTCGATCAGCGCCCCCGCCGCCCGCGCCGTGGCCCGGGTGCGCCGGGCATGGCCCCGCAGCACCTCCCGCGCGTCGTCCGGCGCACCGTCCAGCACCACCGACGCGTCCACCAGAGGCACCCCGGCCTCGCGCAGGCGCCGTACCAGCACGGCACGCGCCGCCTGTCCCGGCCCGTAGAAGCGGTACCCCGTACTGCCGTCCACCCGCGCGGGGCGCAGCACCCCGCAGTCGTCGTAGAACCGCAGCGCACTCGGCGCCAGGCCCACCCGCCGGGCGAACGCGCCGATGCTCAGCAGTTCCTCGAAGCCGCCGCCGTCCGCAGAATCCTCGCCGTCCTCGTTCATGAGCGCGATTGTCGACGTTCAAGTCACCTGAAGGTCAATTCCGCGAAGGAAGCCGCCCGCAGGTTCAGAATTCTGGAAGTCGGCGGGCGCGCGGTGTCGAGAACGTGACACCGGCTCCGTCCCAGGGACAGCAAGGGCCACCCCGGCCCGTGCCGGCACAGAAGGAGAACCACCATGAAGTACCTGCTGCTGAAGCACTACCGCGGTGCCCCTGCGCCGGTCAACGACGTACCGATGGACCGCTGGAAGCCGGAGGAGGTCGACGCGCACATGCAGTACATGCGGGACTTCGCGGCCCGCTTGGAGGAGACCGGTGAGTACGTCGACGGCCAGGCGTTGTCGCCCGAGGGCGCGTTCGTACGGTACGACGGCGAGGGACGCCCGCCGGTCACCGACGGCCCGTTCGCCGAGACCAAGGACCTCATCGCCGGCTGGATGATCATCGACGTGGAGAACTGGGACCGCGCGGTCGAGCTCGCCGGTGAGCTGTCGGCCGCCCCGGGCGCGGGCGGCAAGCCGATCCACGAGTGGCTGGAGGTACGGCCGTTCTACGGCGAGACCCCCACGGTCACCGAGTGAACGAGTCGCTGCTGCGCGCCCTGGTGCCCTCGGTGATCGGTGTCCTCGTCCGGCGCGGAGCCTCCTTCGCGTCGGCCGAGGACGCCGTGCAGGAGGCCCTGGTCCGGGCCCTGGAAACCTGGCCGGACGACCCCCCGCGCGACCCCAAGGCGTGGCTGGTCACGGTCGCCTGGCGCAAGTTCATCGACGCCTCCCGCGCCGAATCGTCGCGACGGAACCGCGAACTCGCGGTGGAGGTCGAACCGCCGGCCGGTCCCGCGCCCGCCACGGACGACACGCTGCGGCTCTACTTCCTGTGCGCGCACCCGGCTCTGCCCCCTGCCTCGGCCGTCGCCCTGACGCTGCGGGCGGTCGGTGGCCTGACCACGCGGCAGATCGCGGCAGCACACCTCGTCCCCGAGGCCACCATGGCGCAGCGGATCAGCCGGGCCAAGCGACGGATCGCGGAGCAGCGGCTCGACCGGCCCGGCGACCTGCCCACGGTGTTGCGCGTGCTCTACCTGGTGTTCAACGAGGGGTACGGCGGGGACGTCGACCTGGCGGCCGAGGCGATCCGGCTGGCCCGCCAGCTCGTCACGCTCACCGGTGAACCCGAGGTCGCGGGGCTCCTCGCGCTCATGCTGCTCCACCATGCGCGCCGCGCCTCCCGCACCGGCGCGGGAGGCCGGCTGGTGCCGCTGGCCGAGCAGGACCGGACGCGCTGGGACACCGGTTTGATCAGCGAGGGCGTGACGATCCTGCAGACCGCGCTCGCCCGCGACCGGTTGGGCGAGTACCAGGCACAGGCGGCGATCGCCGCTCTGCACGCGGACGCCCCCAGCACGTCGGAGACGGACTGGACACAGATCGTCGAGTGGTACGACGAGCTGCTGCGGCTCACCGACAGCGCGGTGGTACGGCTCAATCGCGCGGTCGCGGTCGGTGAGGCGGACGGACCGCAGGCCGGACTGGCGGCGCTCTGCGACGTGCCGCCCGACCTGCCCCGGCACACCGCGGTACGGGCGTACCTGCACGAGCGGGCCGGTGACCTGACACTCGCCGCCGAGCTGTACGCGGAGGCCTCCCGCACCGCGACCAGCGTGCCGGAGCGCGATCACCTCACCCGCGAGGCCGCACGGGTGAGGCAGGTGCCGCGCAGGTAGGCGCGGACTGCTCCCCCCGCGGAACTGGCGCGCCGGCAGGCGCAGACTGCTCGGCCCGCGGAACTGGCGCGCCGGCAGGCGCAGACTGCTCGGCCCGCGGAACTGGCGCGCCGGCAGGCGCAGACTGCTCGGCCCGTGCGCCACGCGCGGCGCGCGGTGCGCCCCGCGGGGCGCCAGGTGCCCCCGGGGCGTCAGTTGCCCCCGGGGCGTCAGGCGCCGCCGCGCCAGTGGTCAGCGCAGCCCGGCGAAGAGATCGTTCTCCGGCACCGCCGCCCCGGTGGCGTCCTTGACCCGTATGAAGGTCTCCATGCCCATGAAATCGGCGAACCTCTCCTTGCCCATCTTGAGAAAGAAGATGTTCTCGCCCTGGCTGGCGTGCGCGGCCAGCGAATCGAACTTCTGCCCGCTGAACGGCGTGGTGTCCACCCAGGTGGTGATCTCGTCGTCGGGCAGGCCGATCTCGGCCAGCGCGGCAGCCTCGGCGGGGTCCTGCTCCGGCATGTCCTCGTGGAACTCGCGCATCGTCTCCCCGAACCGCTGCATCGACGAGCGCGGCATCGTCGTCCAGTACACCTTCGGGGTCAGATCGGTCAGCTCCAGCGCCGCCATCGTGATGCGGTTGGCCTGGATGTGGTCGGGGTGACCGTAGAAGCCGTTCTCGTCGTACGTGACAACCACATCGGGCCGGTAGTGCCGCATCAGCTCGGCGAGCCGGGCGGCACCCTCCTCGACGGGGGTCCGCCAGAAGGAGCCGGGCGCGTCGTTGCTGGGCCAGCCCATCATTCCGGAGTCGGCGTAGTCCAACATCTCCAGATCGCTGATCTTCAGGACGTCACAGCTCTCCTTGAGTTCCTGACGACGCATCGAGGCGACGGCCGCGGGGTCGTGGCCGGGGTCGCCCGGCTTGATCCCACCCGGTCCGTCGCCGCAACCGCCGTCGGTACATGTCACGAGAACCGTACGGATTCCTTCCGCCGCATAGCGCGCCAGGACCCCTCCGGTGCTGGTGGCCTCGTCGTCGGGGTGGGCGTGCACTGCCATGAGCGTCAAAGGCCGGTCAGTCATGAAGAGTCCTCCTGCGGAAAATATGTCTGGGTCCCAAATGCGTACGACGTCGTGCGAGGGAGCGGCGGGAGCACCGCGACCCCGGGGCACCGGGCCCCGGCCCGGTGGCCGAAGACCCTGCGGCCTGCGGGCCGCTCCGGCCCGTGCGGCCCTGCCCCTCCGTCCGTGCAAACCTGCCGGGTGGGCCGGCTGTTCCCTCCCGGGCGGGCCGGCTGTTCCCTGCCGCGCGGACCGGCTGTTCCCTCCCGGGCGGGCCGACTGTTCGCTGCCGCGTGGACGGCTGTTCCCGGCGACGGACGCGCGGGCACGCCTCTGCGACGCGTCCCTTCGGATCGGTCAAGACCCCGCGGCGCCCCGGATCAGGTCTGCGCCATGTCCACGAAGCGCGAGTAGTGGCCCTGGAACGCCACCGTGATCGTCGCCGTCGGGCCGTTTCGGTGCTTGCCGACGATGATGTCCGCCTCGCCCGCGCGAGGCGACTCCTTCTCGTAAGCGTCCTCGCGGTGCAGCAGGATCACCATGTCCGCGTCCTGCTCGATCGAACCGGATTCACGCAGGTCGGAGACCATCGGCTTCTTGTCCGTGCGCTGCTCGGGGCCTCGGTTCAGCTGGGACAGCGCGATCACCGGTACCTCCAGTTCCTTCGCCAGCAGCTTCAGGTTTCGCGACATGTCCGAGACCTCCTGCTGACGGCTCTCACTCCGCTTGGATCCGCCGGCCTGCATCAGCTGCAGGTAGTCGATGATGACCAGCTTGATGTCCTGGCGCTGCTTCAGCCGCCGGCACTTCGCCCGGATCTCCATCATCGACAGGTTCGGCGAGTCGTCGATGAACAGCGGGGCTGCCGAGACGTCCGGCATCCGCCGGGCCAGCCGGGTCCAGTCGTCGTCCGTCATCGAGCCCGAGCGCATGTGGTGCAAGGCAACCCGCGCCTCCGCGGACAGCAGGCGCATCGCGATCTCGTTGCGGCCCATTTCGAGCGAGAAGATCACGCTTGCCATGTTGTTCTGGATCGAACAGGCTCGCGCGAAGTCCAGCGCGAGCGTCGACTTGCCCATCGCGGGGCGGGCCGCGATGACGATCATCTGGCCCGGGTGCAGGCCGTTGGTCAGCGAGTCGAGGTCGGTGAAACCGGTCGGCACACCGGACATCTGCCCGCTGCGCGAACCGATCGCCTCGATCTCGTCGAGCGCGCCCTCCATGATGTCGCCGAGCGGTGCGTAATCCTCTGACGTGCGCTGTTCGGTGACGGCGTAGATCTCCGCCTGGGCGGAGTTGACGATCTCGTCGACGTCGCCGTCGCCCGCGTACCCCATCTGCGTGATCTTCGTACCGGCCTCGACCAGGCGGCGTAGCACCGCTCGCTCGTGGACGATCTCCGCGTAGTACTCGGCGTTGGCCGCCGTCGGCACCGACTGCACCAGCGTGTGCAGGTAGGGGGCGCCGCCTACTTTGGTGATCTCGCCGCGTTTGGTGAGTTCGGCGCTGACCGTGATCGGGTCGGCGGGCTCGCCCTTCGCGTACAGGTCGAGGATCGCCTGGAAGACCGTCTCGTGCGCCGGCTTGTAGAAGTCGTGGCCCTTGAGGACCTCCACGACGTCCGCGATGGCGTCCTTGGAGAGCAGCATGCCGCCGAGCACGGACTGCTCCGCGTCCAGGTCCTGCGGCGGTACGCGCTCGAAGCCGCTGCTCCCGCCCCCGTCCCAGCCCCCGCCGTCGGAGCCCCGGTCATGCCTCTCGTCGCGGCCGCGTCCCCCTTCGCGGTTACGGGCGGGCAGACGGTCACCCGGACCGCTGTCGGCCCAGGGGTCGTCCAAGGGCTCGGAAATCGTCACCGGGCCCACCTCCTCCCGTCCGCTCCGCGGACCTCGCTGTGCCACTCTTCTTACGGCACGGCTCTGACAAATGAGATGCCCGACTTCCGCTTCCGGCACATCAAGTCAGGTGGTTTCCCGGTGCCCTGCGACGCCGGAAGACACGTCGGGCGCCGGTCCACGGTAGGCCCGCGGGCACCGTCAGCCAATCTGGTTATCCACAGGGCCTGTGAGAAACCGCCGTCTTGCTGTGGAGAACTTGCCAGAACCTGTGCATGGACCGGGGGACAGTGCTGTGGACAAGTCCGGGACGGACCTCACGTCACCCGTCTGACCTGCACAAACGCCGTCCACTGACTGTGGGGGAGAAAAACTTTTCAAGTCGGTCCAAGATCACTTCAAACGGCGCACGACCGGACCCTCCACACCACATTGAGTAAGGGTCCCAAGGCAATTGCATCTCTTACCTGTGGAAGATTAGATTGAGCTCATGACACAGGCTCCCGCGGCATCGAAACCAGGCCGCCGCCAACACGACCGCGAGATCGTCGCCCTCGCCCTCCCGGCGTTCGGCGCCCTGGTGGCCGAGCCGCTGTTCCTGATGGCCGACAGCGCGATCGTCGGCCACCTGGGCACGCCCCAGCTGGCCGGCCTCGGCATCGCCTCCGGGCTCCTCACCACCGCGGTGAGCATCTTCGTCTTCCTCGCGTACGCCACCACGGCCGCCGTCTCCCGCCGCGTGGGCGCCGGGGACCTCGCCGCCGCCATCCGACAAGGCATGGACGGCATCTGGCTGGCCCTACTCCTCGGTGCGGTCGTCATCGCCGTCGTCCTGCCCGGTTCGCCCGGTCTGGTGGATCTCTTCGGCGCCTCCGACACGGCCGCCCCGCACGCCATCACCTACCTACGGATCTCCAGTCTCGGCATCCCCGCCATGCTCGTGGTGCTGGCGGCCACCGGCGTCCTGCGCGGCCTCCAGGACACCAGGACCCCGCTGTACGTCGCCATCGGCGGCTTCGTCGCGAACGGCGTGCTCAACGTGCTCCTCGTGTACGGCTTCGGGCTCGGCATCGCCGGCTCCGCATGGGGCACCGTGGCCGCCCAGTGGGCGATGGCCGCCGTCTACCTCGTGGTCGTCGTCCGTGGCGCCCGCCGGCACGGTGCCTCGCTGCGTCCGGACGCCGCGGGGATACGCGCCTCGGCACAGGCCGGGGTGCCGCTCCTGGTCCGCACGCTGTCGCTGCGCGCGGTACTGATGATCGCGACCGCGGTGGCGGCGCGACTGGGGGACGCCGACATCGCCGCACACCAGATCATCCTGACCCTGTGGACCCTGCTGGCCTTCGCCCTGGACGCGATCGCGATCGCCGGGCAGTCCATCATCGGACGCTACCTGGGCGCAGGGGACGAGCAGGGCGCTCGGGCGGCCTGCCGTCGCATGGTCGAGTGGGGCATCGCCGCCGGCGTGGTGCTGGGCGTTCTCGTCGTGCTCGCCCGTCCGCTCTTCGTACCCCTCTTCACCAGCGACCCGGTGGTACGGGACACCCTGCTGCCGGCGCTCCTGGTGGTGGCCGTCAGCCAGCCCGTCTCAGGGGTGGTCTTCATCCTCGACGGTGTCCTGATGGGCGCGGGCGACGGCCCCTACCTGGCTTGGGCGATGCTCGCCACCCTGGCGGTGTTCGCCCCGGTTGCACTGCTCGTCCCGAAGCTGGGCGGCGGCCTGACAGCCCTGTGGTGGGCCATGGTTCTGATGATGGCGGTCCGGATGGCCACGCTGTGGTGGCGCACCCGCTCCGGCCGCTGGATCGTCACGGGCGCCACCCGCTGATCCACGCCCGGGCGCTTCTCACGTGAGAACGGTGCCACTCGCCGATCCACCGCGCAGGGCACTGTTTCACGTGAAACAGCGGTCCGGCGGGCCGTAGAGCTCCGGGTCCGTAAAGAGAGAAGGGCCGCACCCCAAGGGGTGCGGCCCTTCCTCGTGCTCAGACCTTCTCAGGCCGGGGCGTGCTGCACTCAGGCAGCGACGACCTCGACGCCGAGCTTCGCGGCCACGTCGTCGTGCAGACGCACGGAGACCTGGTGCGTACCGAGGGTCTTGATCGGGGCGCCGAGCTCAACGCGACGCTTGTCGACCTTCGGACCACCGGCGGAGACGATCGCGGCAGCGACGTCGGCGGGGGTCACGGAGCCGAAGAGACGGCCGGCGTCGCCGGAGCGGACGGCCAGGCTGACCTTCGTGCCCTCGAGCTTGGCCTTGATCTCGTTGGCCTGCTCGATGGTCGCGATCTCGTGGATCTTGCGGGCGCGGCGGATCTGCGCCACGTCCTTCTCGCCACCCTTGGTCCAGCGCAGCGCGAAGCCACGGGGAACCAGGTAGTTGCGAGCGTAACCGTCCTTGACGTCGACGACGTCGCCTGCGGTGCCGAGGCCGGAGACCTCGTGGGTCAGGATGATCTTCATCTGTCGGTCACCCTTCCCTTATCGCGCGGTGGACGTGTAGGGCAGCAGCGCCATCTCACGGCTGTTCTTGACAGCCGTGGCGACGTCACGCTGGTGCTGCGTGCAGTTGCCGGTGACGCGGCGGGCACGGATCTTGCCGCGGTCGGAAATGAACTTCCGCAGCATGTTCGTGTCCTTGTAGTCCACGTACTGGGTCTTGTCCTTGCAGAACGCGCAGACCTTCTTCTTAGGCTTGCGCACAGGCGGCTTCGCCATGGTGTTTCTCCTGTGTGATCAAGAAGTGGGGGTTCGAGCTGCCCTAGAAGGGCGGCTCGTCCGAGTAGCCACCGCCACCGCCGGAGCCGGAGTTGCCGGAGTTTCCACCCCAGCCACCCCCGCCCTGCTGCGGCTGTCCACCGGCCGGCGCGCTGGAGGCCCAGGGGTCGTCGGAGGGAGCTCCGCCGCCCTGCTGGCCGCCACCGGAGCCGCCGCCCCAGTTGCCGCCGCCGCCACCCTGCTGGCCGCCGCCACCGCCGTACCCGCCACCCTGGCCGCCGCGACCGGTGGTCTTGGTGACCTTGGCCGTGGCGGTCTTGAGGCTGGGGCCGACTTCCTCGACGTCCAGTTCGTAGACCGTGCGCTTGATGCCCTCACGGTCTTCGTAGGACCGCTGCTTCAACCGGCCCTGCACGACGACGCGCATGCCTCGCTGAAGCGACTCCGCGACGTTCTCCGCCGCCTGACGCCAGACCGAGCAGGTGAGGAACAGGCCATCGCCGTCCTTCCACTCGTTGGTCTGCTTGTCGAAGATGCGGGGGGTGGACGCGACACGGAACTTCGCGACCGCCGCACCGGACGGGGTGAAGCGCAGCTCGGGGTCGTCGACGAGATTGCCGACGACCGTGATGACGGTCTCGCCTGCCATGGGTGAACCTCTCGGCGGGGATTGCTGCTGGCTGCTGTGGTGCTGCTGGTGGGTGCTACTCGGACCCGATTACCGCTGAACCGAGGTTCAGTGGGTCTCGGGGCGGAGGACCTTGGTCCGGAGGACCGACTCGTTCAGGTTCATCTGTCGGTCGAGCTCCTTGACGACCGCAGGCTCGGCCTGCAGGTCGATGACCGAGTAGATGCCCTCAGGCTTCTTCTTGATCTCGTAGGACAGACGACGACGGCCCCAGGTGTCGACCTTCTCGACCTTTCCGTTGCCCTCACGGACGACGGAGAGGAAGTTCTCGATCAGCGGGGAGACAGCGCGCTCCTCGAGATCGGGGTCGAGGATGACCATCACTTCGTAGTGACGCATGTGGAACCCACCTCCTTTGGACTCAGCGGCCACGGTCGTTCCGTGGCAGGAGGGTCGTGATGCGTACGCAACGGTATCGGCTGCCACTGACACTCCCGTGGGAAAGAACCCGCGGAAACGTTTAGGGCAGCGGTGACACCGGTGCAGACCGTCCAGAGTACCCGTAGAGAGGCTTCCGGTTGAAATCGGGCCCAGAGGGGACGCAATCTGTACTCATCGGGTGTGAGCGGCGCCACAGGGCGTCGCCTTCTGCCAGGAGGTGCCCCATGGCACAGGCAATACGACGCGACTCGTCCATCTCCCTCTTCGCGACCGACGGGAAGTCCCATCCGCTCCAGGACACCCTGATGGCGGTGACGGTGGTACTGGGTGTGCTGGCGCTGGTGACGGCGATGTTCCACCACCTCCACCTGCTGAGCTCCTGGGCGGGCCTGGTCGGCATCCTGGTCGGCGGGTACGGGATGTTCGTCTCGGCGACCACCCGGGAGAGGTTCGTGACGATCCTCGGGCTGGGCGCCTCTGCCATCGGCTTCTTCCTCGGCATGGCGCACGGCGGGCTGTTCGGCGGGCTCCTGGGCTGACGTCCGAGACGGCACCGGTGTTCCGCACCGGTGCCGTCTCCGTTCTGCCTCCGGTTCCGGCAGGACAGGCCGGGCGGGGTGCTCCCTTTGCCCAGTAGGCTTCGGCGCGAGAGCCGGAGCCCCTGATCCCATGGGGACACACCTGCCGAGGAGCGCCCCGCATGACGAGCCTGACCCTTCGGACCATCAGCCGAGAGCAGCATCTGGCGTACATCCAGAGTCTGCCCGCGGCGAGCCACATGCAGGTGCCGGCATGGGCCGACGTGAAGGCGGAGTGGCGCTCGGAGAGCCTGGGCTGGTTCGACAGGTCCGGTGAACTCGTCGGCACCGGGCTCGTCCTGTACCGGCAACTTCCCAAGATCAAGCGCTACTTGGCGTACCTGCCCGAGGGCCCGGTGATCAACTGGTACGC
The DNA here is from genome assembly GCF_044757485.1 of Streptomyces sp. NPDC091272. NCBI lineage: Bacteria > Bacillati > Actinomycetota > Actinomycetes > Kitasatosporales > Streptomycetaceae > Streptomyces > Streptomyces sp. NPDC091272. Next base: position 554,897 of record NZ_JBIVVC010000003.1, on the reverse strand, counting down.
GCCCAACCTCGACGAGTGGCTGCAGCCGATGCTGACGCACCTGAAGCAGCAGGGCGCGTTCTCCGTGAAGATGGGCCCGCCCGTGGTGATCCGCCGCTGGAACGCGGCGGCCATCAAGGCCGGCATCCAGGACCCGGACGTGAAGCGTCTGCGGGACGTGGAGGCCACCCACATCGAACCGCGCGCCTTCGAGGTCCAGGACCGGCTGCGCAAGATGGGCTGGCAGCAGGGTGAGGACGACGGCGCCGGTTTCGGTGACGCGCAGCCCCGCTACGTCTTCCAGGTCCCGCTGGCGAACCGGTCGCTGGAGGAGGTCCACAAGGGCTTCAACCAGCTGTGGCGCCGCAACATCAAGAAGGCCGAGAAGGCCGGTGTCGAGGTCGTCCAGGGCGGCTACCAGGACCTGGCGGAGTGGCAGCGCCTGTACGAGATCACGGCGGTCCGCGACCACTTCAGGCCGCGCCCGCTGGAGTACTTCCAGCGCATGTGGTCGGCACTCAACACCGAGGACCCCAACCGGATGCGGCTGTACTTCGCCCGCCACAACGGCGTCAACCTCTCGGCGGCGACCATGCTGGTGGTCGGCGGACACGTCTGGTACTCCTACGGTGCCTCCGACAACATCGGCCGCGAGGTCCGGCCCTCGAACGCGATGCAGTGGCGGATGCTGCGTGACGCGTACGCGATGGGCGCCTCGGTCTACGACCTGCGCGGCATCTCCGACTCGCTGGACGAGACGGACCACCTCTTCGGGCTGATCCAGTTCAAGGTGGGCACGGGCGGCGAGGCGGCCCAGTACCTCGGTGAGTGGGACTTCCCGCTCAACAAGCTGCTCCACAAGGCGCTCGACGTCTACATGTCGCGCCGCTGATGTCCGGGCCCGAGCGGCCCTCGCACGTTTCATGTCTCTGACTCACCGCAGCAACGGGAAAGGTTCCGGACCGGCTCATGGCGCTCACTCTTTACGTCGACACCGCGCGCTGGCGGGCGCACCAGAAGTCCGTGATCGAGCAGTTCCCCGGCCTGGTGCCGGTCTGCAAGGGCAATGGCTACGGCTTCGGCCACGAGCGTCTCGCGGACGAGGTGACGCGCTTCGGCTCGGACATCCTCGCTGTGGGAACGACCTACGAGGCGGCCCGGATCAAGGACTGGTTCAGCGGCGACCTGCTGGTACTCACCCCGTTCCGGCGGGGCGAGGAGCCGGTGCCGCTGCCGGACCGGGTGATCCGTTCGGTCTCCTCCGTGGACGGGGTGCACGCCCTGGTAGGTGCCCGGGTCGTCATCGAGTGCATGAGCTCCATGAAGCGGCACGGGGTGAAGGAGTCCGAACTCGCCCAGCTGCACGCGGCGATCGAGGACGTACGCCTGGAAGGGTTTGCACTGCACCTGCCGCTGGACCGCACGGACGGTTCGGACGCGGTCGAGGAGGTCATCACGTGGATGGACCGACTGCGCGCGGCACGCCTCCCGCTGCACACCATGTTCGTCAGCCACCTGAAGGCGGAGGAACTGGCGCGGCTGCAACAGCAGTTCCCCCAGACCCGATTCCGTGCCCGGATCGGCACGCGACTGTGGCTGGGTGACCACGAGGCGACCGAGTACCGGGGCGCCGTGCTGGACGTGACACAGGTGTCCAAGGGCGACCGGTTCGGCTACCGGCAGCAGAAGGCGGCTTCCGACGGCTGGCTGGTGGTCGTGGCGGGCGGCACGTCGCACGGGGTGGGCCTGGAGGCGCCGAAGGCGCTGCACGGGATGATGCCGCGGGCCAAGGGTGTGGCGCGGGCCGGTCTGGCGACGGTGAACCGGAACCTGGCCCCGTTCGTATGGGCCGGCAAGCAGCGGTGGTTCGCCGAGCCGCCGCACATGCAGGTGTCCATCCTGTTCGTACCGTCCGACGCGGCCGAGCCGAAGGTGGGCGAGGAGCTGGTGGCACATCTGCGGCACACGACGACGCAGTTCGACCGGCTGGTGGAGCGCTGAGCCGCACCACCGGACGCCATGTTTCACGTGAAACATGACGAAAGGCCGTCTGGGATCAGTCGGCCGCGGTGGTGGCGCCCTGCCCGGTTCCCCACTGGACACGAGGCCCTTGGACCTGCTGCGCCTTGTACGAGGTGCCGCGGGCGGAGCGGCCGATGGCGAAGACGTCCGGGGCTCCGTCCAGCACCCCTCCCGACGGGTCGTCGGAGCCGTCGCGTCGCACGACGTCCCGTTCGGGCAGCAGGATGTCGCGGACGACGACCGCACACACGTAGAGCGTTCCCAGCAGGTGCAGGGCGATGGCGAGCTGGTAGCCGTCGGTGGGCAGCCCCTGGTGCTTGTCGCCGCTGGTGGTGAAGGCGAGGTACAGCCAGATCCCGAGGAAGTACATGACTTCGCAGGCCTGCCAGACCAGCAGGTGGCGCCAGCGGGGGAGGGCCAGCGCCGCGAGCGGGACGAGCCACAGGACGTACTGCGGTGAGTAGACCTTGTTGGTGAGGATGAACGCGGCGACCACCAGGAAGGCGAGCTGCGCGAAGCGCGGACGGCGCGGGGCGGCGAGGGCGAGCCAGCCGATGCCGGCGCACATCAGAAGCATCAGCAGGGTGGCGTAAGTGTTGACGTCCTCGACCTCGAACGACTTCCCGGTGCGCTGCGTGATGATCAGCCAGAACGAGCCGAAGTCGACCTGCCGTTCCTGGCTGAACGTGTAGAACTTCTTCCAGCCCTCCGGCGCGAGGAGCATCACGGGAAGGTTCACCAGCAGCCAGGAGCCCGCGGTGCCCAGCAGCGCCGCACCGAACTCCCGCCACCTGCCCGCCCGCCAGCACAGCAGGAACACCGGCCCGAGAAGCAGTACGGGGTACAGCTTGGCGGCGGTGGCCAGTCCGACGAGGATGCCGAAGGCGAGCGCCCTGCCACGGGACCACATCAGCATCGCCGCGGCGGTCAGGGCGATCGCCAGGAGGTCCCAGTTGATGGTGGCGGTGAGGGCGAAGGCAGGCGCGAGGGCGACGAGGAGTCCGTCCCAGGGACGCCTGCGGTGGGTGCGGGCGACACAGACGGCGATGACGACGGCGCAGATCATCAGCATGCCGCAGTTGACCAGCCAGTAGATCTGCTCACGGTGCTGGAGGGTGCCGCCCGACGGGGTCAGCCAGGAAGCGACTTCCATGAACAGCCCGGTGAGGACCGGGTATTCGAGGAAGTTCATGTCGCCGGACAGCCGGTCGAAGTAGGGAACCAGGTTCTCGGAGAAACCCCGTCCGACGAACAGGTGCGGGATGTCGGAGTAGCAGGCGTGGGTGTACTGGGAGCTGGTGCCCTGGAACCAGGCCCAGTTGTAGCAGGGCAGTTTCTGCACCATGCCGAGGGCGAACATGCCGATCGCCGCAAGGGCGACCACCCGGACTGGGGTGAGCCGGCTGCCGCCGAGTCGGGCCCACCGGCCGATGGGCCCGCCGATGAGTTCACTCCCCGCGGCGGCGACCTCGTCCTGCCGCGTCGGTGGTACGGGCCGGTCCTCGTGCACGCTCGTCATGCGGGACATCCTGCCGTACCCGCCTGTGCGCGACGGAAAGCACGACCAGGCTCGGGGGGGCGCACAGTGCCTGCACGACAGAAAGAACGACCGCGAGCGCGCTCGGTGCGCGAGGGGCCGCCCGATGCCCGGGGGAGGGCGGCCGCACGGCCCGGAACACGGCAGAGGGCCGCCGCACCCGCGTACTCGGTGCGACGGCCCTGGTGGGCGCTCGGCCTCCGGCGTCCTACCGGTGGCCGCTCATCCGAAGATGCCGCCTCCGGTGTCGTTGCCGCCGTTGTCCCCGCCGGCGTCCTCGCCGCCGCCGGTGGTGTCACCGCCGGGGGGCTTGGTCTCCTCGGGCGGACGGCCCGGGTCCTGACCTCCGTTGTCACCGCCGTTGTTGGCTCCGCCGGCGTTGTTGCCCTGCTGGCACTCCCAGTCCCAGACGTCGCACTCCTCGCCACCGCCGGGGGGCTTCGTCTCCGCGGGCGGAGTGGTGGGGGGCGTCGTCACGGGCGGCGGCGTGGGCGTGGTCGTCTCGGACGGCGTCTCGGACGGCGTCACGGTCGGCGTGGGCTCCGGGCTCTTGGCGCCACCGCCCCACACCGTCTCGCCGATGGGCTCAGGGACGGGGAAGGTCCCGCCCTTCTCGGGCAGCACGTCCACCATGTAGTCGTGCCAGATCTGGGACGGGAACGAAGCTCCGTGGATCTTCTTCTCGCCACCCGTGCCGAACATCTCCAGGAACGCGCGCTTCTTGCTCTCCGCGTTGTCGTCCAGCCGGTACATGTCGATGGCGGTCGACAGCTCCGGCGTGTAGCCCACGAACCACGCGGACTTGTTGCCGTCGGTGGTACCGGTCTTGCCTGCCACGTCGCGACCCGGAATCCGCGCGTTGGAGCCGGTGCCCTTCTCGACGACGTTCTTCAGGACCTCGGTGACGTTGTCGGCCACGTTGGAGTCGATCGCGTCCGGCGTCGACTTCTGCTGGTGCTTCCAGAAGGGCTCACCGCCCTTCTTCACCTCCCGCACCGAGTACGGCTCGTTCTGCTCGCCACTGGCCGCGAAGGTGGCGTACGCACCGGCCATCCGGATGGCGCTCGGGTCGGAGATACCGATGGAGAAGGAGGGGTTCTCGCCCTTGGCCAGGCTGGAGTCCAGCAGCCCGGCCGACTTGGCCGTCTCCCGCACCTGCTTGATGCCGACGTCCATACCCAGCTGTACGTAGGGCGAGTTGGCGGACACCCGCATCGCCTCGCGGAGGTCGATCGGACCGTACGACTCGTGCCCGTCGTTGGTCTGGGACCACTCCTTGTCCTTCTCGTCGCGCCAGATCTCCCCGTTGTACTGCTTGATCTTGAGCTGGTCGTCACCGTTGTAGATGCTCTTGGGGGAGACCAGGGTGCGCTCGTCCATCCCTTGCTCAGCAGGCCCCGCGGGGTCGCGCTTGCCGTGCTGCATCGCCGCCGCCAGCACGAACGGCTTGAAGGTGGAGCCGACCTGGGCGCCGGTCTGGTCGGCGTTGTTGGTGAAGTGCTTGGTGGCGTCCGTGCCGCCGTAGACCGCTGCGATCGCACCGGTCCTGGGGTCGACCGAGGCGCCGCCGAACTGGACGTGGGTGTCGGTCTCGGGGCGCTTCGCGGGGTCGATCTTCTTGTCGTAGACGCTCTTCACGGCCTTCTCCAGCCGCTCCACCTTCTTCTTGTTGAAGGTGGTGTAGATGCGGTACCCGCCCTTGGAGAGGTCCTCGGCGTCGATGCCCCTGTCGTTCTTGTTGATGAAGTTGGCCTTGGCGAGGTCGACCAGGTAGCCAATCTGGCCGCTCAGCTGGGCGTTCTTCTTCATCGCCACGACCTTCGGGAACTCCCGGAACTTCGCCCGCTCCGCCGCGCTGAGGTGACCGTCCTTCACCTCTTCGTTCAGGATCCAGCCCCAGCGGTCCTCGGCACGCTTGCGGTTCTTGACCGGGGTGGCCTCCGGGTCGATGGACTCCGCGCCGGCCGGGTCGAAGTAGGTCGCACCCTTGAGCACCGCTGCCAGGAAGGCACACTCGCTCGCGTTGAGGTTCTCGGCGTCCTTGTCGAAGTAGGCGCGTGCCGCGGCTTGCAGACCGTACGCACCACGCCCGTAGTAGGAGACGTTGAGGTAGCCGGCCATGATCTCTGTCTTGTCGACCTCACCGCCCACCTTGATCGAGATCAGCAGCTCCCGGACCTTGCGCCCCAGGGTCTGGTCCTGTTCGAGCATGGAGTTCTTCACGTACTGCTGGGTGATCGTGGAACCGCCCTGGGTGTTACCGCCCTTGGCCATGTTGACGACCGCGCGCAGGATACCCATGGGGTCGACACCGGGGTCGTCCTCGAAGGACTTGTTCTCCGCGGAGATCACCGCGTAGCGCATGGCGGGAGGAATCTTGTCGTAGGCCAGCTCCTGGCGGTTGAACTCACCGCCGGTGGCCACCATGGGCTTTCCGTCGTCCCAGTAGTACACGTTGTTCTGCGCCGTGGCGGTCGCGTGCACCTTGGGGATGCCGACCATGGCGTACGCGATGCTGCCCGCCGCCATCAGCGCGCCGACGAAGCCGACGCACACCCCCACGACCTGCTTCCAGGACGGCACGAACCGCTGCCACCCGTGCTTCGTGGAGCGTGGGTAGTCGATGAACCTCTTCTTCTGCGGCCTGTCGCCCCTGCCGCGGCCACGCCCGGGGCCCTCGTCGCCACCCCGGCCGCCTCCGCCTCCGCCTCCCCGGCGTCCGCCGCCGCCACCGCCTCGCTGGGCGGCCCGGCGGGCCTCGGCCCTTCCTCCGTGCGGGCGTTCCTGGCCGTACGGAGCCTCCTGACTGTGCGCACCAGACGGCGCCCCCGCGGCGGGGCCGCGGGACGACGGGGCCGCACGGCGGCCTGAAGGTTGCTGGGCGGCTTTCCTGGCCGCGGCACGTCCGCCACCTTGCGGTTGCGGAGGCTTGCGACGGTGCTCGCTCATCGAACGACTACTCCTCGGGCAGGCGAGTTCGCCTGGAAGCGGCAGTTGAGTTCCGGTCCCCCCGAAATGCGGACGTGCCCTCCCACAGGCCAGCCCTTGCTACTCCCGGAAACACGACGCCCCCTTGCGTCACGCGGCTCCCGGTGTTTTGCATGCCGCACAGACTACGCAGGCTCAAAACCCTCCCAGTGCCGATGTTCGTCCCAAATCAGGCAAGTCGAGTCCCACGAATTGGTGATGTGACGCCGTTCACCATGCCTGGCCTTGTCGCGGGCGGACGGTCGTTCTATCGTCTGGATGTATCGAGTCGATACATCAGCCCGGCATAAGTTCGGCATAAGTGCTGGACAGCGGGCGGGACTTCACAGGAACGGCAGGGAGGCGAAGGATGAGCAGACGCTCCGGCATCCTCGAGTTCGCCGTTCTCGGCCTGCTCCGTGAGTCCCCGATGCACGGGTACGAGCTGCGCAAGAGGCTCAACACCTCGCTGGGCGTCTTCCGGGCCTTCAGCTACGGCACGCTCTATCCGTGCCTCAAGGCGCTCGTCGCCCACGGCTGGCTGATCGAGGAGCCGGGCAGCGCCCCCGAGGACGCGCTCGCCGCCTCGCTCGCCGGACGCCGCGCCAAGATCGTCTACCGGCTCACGGCGGACGGCAAGGAGCACTTCGAGGAGCTGCTCTCGCACACCGGCCCCGACTCCTGGGAGGACGAGCACTTCGCAGCCCGCTTCGCCTTCTTCGGGCAGACGGAACGCGAGGTGCGAATGCGGGTCCTCGAAGGGCGCCGCAGCCGGCTGGAGGAGCGGCTGGAGAAGATGCGGGCCTCCTTCACCCGCACCCGTGAGCGCCTGGACGACTACACACTCGAACTGCAGCGGCACGGCATGGAGTCCGTGGAGCGCGAGGTGCGCTGGCTGAACGAGCTGATCGAGAGCGAGCGGGCAGGCCGGGATCAGCGCCGATCCGACGGCGATCCCGGCTCCGGTCTGCCGCACGGCACCACGTCGTCCGGCAGCACATCAGGTGACCGCACAGCCGGTGACCGCACATCAGGTGACAAGGACGGCCTGCCCCGGCACCGGGGTACCACCCCGCCGGGCCCGTCCGACGACACCGCCAACTGAAGCCTGCACTCCGCAGGCCTCGTCGAGAACACACAGGGAGCAACCGTCAATGGGTTCCGTTCGCGTAGCCATCGTCGGCGTGGGCAACTGCTCTGCGTCGCTGGTCCAGGGCGTCGAGTACTACAAGGACGCTGACCCGGACAGTCGCGTGCCCGGTCTGATGCACGTCCAGTTCGGCGAGTACCACGTCAAGGACGTGGAATTCGTCGCCGCCTTCGACGTCGACGCCAAGAAGGTCGGTCTGGACCTCGCGGACGCCATCGGCGCCAGCGAGAACAACACCATCAAGATCTGCGACGTGCCGTCCTCCGGCGTCACCGTCCAGCGCGGCCACACCCTCGACGGCCTGGGCAAGTACTACCGCCAGACCATCGAGGAATCGGACGCGGCCCCCGTCGACGTCGTCCAGGCCCTGAAGGACGCCCAGGCCGACGTCCTGGTCTGCTACCTCCCGGTCGGCTCCGAGGACGCCGCGAAGTTCTACGCGCAGTGCGCCATCGACGCCAAGGTCGCGTTCGTCAACGCCCTTCCGGTCTTCATCGCCGGCACCAAGGAGTGGGCGGACAAGTTCACCGAGGCGGGCGTCCCGATCGTCGGTGACGACATCAAGTCGCAGGTCGGCGCCACCATCACGCACCGCGTCATGGCGAAGCTGTTCGAGGACCGCGGAGTGCGCCTGGAGCGCACCATGCAGCTGAACGTCGGCGGCAACATGGACTTCAAGAACATGCTGGAGCGCGACCGCCTGGAGTCCAAGAAGGTCTCCAAGACGCAGGCCGTCACCTCGCAGATCCGCGACCGCGACCTGGGTGCCGACAACGTCCACATCGGCCCGTCCGACTACGTGGCCTGGCTCGACGACCGCAAGTGGGCGTATGTCCGCCTTGAGGGCCGTGCGTTCGGCGACGTTCCGCTGAACCTCGAGTACAAGCTCGAGGTGTGGGACTCCCCGAACTCCGCGGGCGTCATCATCGACGCCGTGCGTGCCGCGAAGATCGCCAAGGACCGTGGCATCGGCGGCCCGATCCTGTCCGCCTCCTCGTACTTCATGAAGTCCCCGCCGGTGCAGTACTTCGACGACGAGGCCTACGAGAACGTCGAGAAGTTCATCAAGGGCGAGGTCGAGCGCTAAGCTCCGCCACCGTTTCCACGAGGAGGGGCCCCGGACAGCAGCTGTCCGGGGCCCCTCCTCGTCACCTCCCGGCAAGCCGCAGGCATCACCGGAACATCCATGCCCGCCCGGCCCCCACCTCGCAACCACCGTGTGTGACCCTTGCTCGCATGTCCGTCGTGCGTGATCTGCGGGTGCTGCTGCGCCTGCCCGACTTCCGGCGCCTGCTGAGCGTGCGGCTGCTCTCCCAGTGCGCGGACGGCGTCTACCAGGTCGCCCTGGCCGCGTACGTGGTCTTCTCTCCCGAGAAGCAGACCTCGCCGGCGGAGATCGCCTCCGCGATGGCGGTGCTGCTGCTCCCGTACTCACTCGTCGGCCCGTTCGCCGGGGTCCTGCTCGACCGTTGGAACCGCCGCCAGGTCTTCCTGTACGGCAACGTGCTGCGCGCGGCCCTCGCCGCGTGCACGGCACTGCTGATCGTGGGTTCCGCTCCCGACTGGATCTTCTACGCCTCCGCCCTGTCGGTCACCGCAGTCAACCGCTTCGTCCTGGCCGGGCTCTCGGCCGCCCTGCCGCGCGTCGTGGACACCGAGCGTCTGGTGGTCGCCAACTCGCTCTCGCCCACAGCCGGCACCCTCGCCGCCACCTTGGGCGGCGGACTCGCATTCGGCGTACGGCTGCTGGGCCCGGACTCCGACGCCGTGGTCGTTCTCCTGGGCGCCCTGCTCTACCTCGGATCGGCACTGGCCGCTCTGCGCATGGGCCGCGATCTGCTGGGCCCGGAACCCGAGTTGAGGAAACCCCGGCTGGGCGCGGCGCTCGCCTCCACCGCCCAAGGACTGCGGGACGGACTGCGCCACCTGGCCGTACAACGCTCCGCTGCCCGCGCCCTGGCTGCGATGACTGTGCTGCGCTTCTGCTTCGGCGCACTGACGGTGACCGTGCTGATGCTGTGCCGGTACGCGTGGGCCGATACGTCCGCCCGGGGTGACGGCGCTGACGGGTTGGCGCTGTTGGGGCTCGCCGCGGGAATCTCCGGCGCCGGGTTCTTCGCGGCGGCGCTGCTCACCCCGTGGGCAACCGCGCGGCTGGGGCCGTACGGCTGGACGGTGCTGTGTGCCGCGTCGGCCGCCGTCCTCGTACCGGCGCTGTGGCTGCCGTTCTCACCCGTACCGGTCCTGGCCGGTGCCTTTTTCCTCGGCCTCGCCACCCAAGGCTCGAAGATCGCCACGGACACGGAGGTGCAGTCCTCCGTGGACGACGCCTACCGGGGCCGCATCTTCTCGCTCTACGACGTGCTCTTCAACGTGGCGTTCGTCGGCGCGGCGGCCACGGCGGCCCTGGTACTGCCGCCGGACGGGCGTTCGGCAGCCCTGGTCTGTGCAACCGCGGCGCTCTACGCGGGGGTGGCACTGGCACTGGCCCGCTGGAACCGGCTCGCGCGAGGCGGACGATGTTTCACGTGAAACATTCGCGGCCGCCAACCACCAGGGCTGGGCGTCGTTTCACGTGAAACACTCCCGGTCGCCGACCCCATGGCCAGGAGTGATGTTTCACGTGAAACATCGGCTCAGTCCTGGGCCGCCCACCACTCCTTGAGCGCTGCGACTGCCTCGTCGTATCCCATCGGCCCGTTCTCCAGGCGGAGTTCGAGCAGGAACTTGTAGGCCTTGCCGATCTCGGGCCCGGGGCTGATACCGAGGACCTCCATGATCTGGTTGCCGTCCAGGTCGGGCCGGATGGAGTCCAGCTCCTCCTGCTCCTGGAGCTGTGCGATGCGCTCCTCCAGCCCGTCGTAGGCCCGTGAGAGCGCGGTCGCCTTGCGCTTGTTGCGGGTGGTGCAGTCCGAGCGGGTCAGCTTGTGCAACCGCTCCACCAGCGGGCCGGCATCCCTGACGTACCGGCGCACGGCCGAGTCGGTCCACTCGCCCGTGCCGTAGCCGTGGAAGCGCAGGTGCAGCTCCACCAGCTTCGACACGTCTTTGATCATGTCGTTGGAGTACTTCAGCGCGGTCATGCGCTTCTTGGTCATCTTCGCGCCGACCACCTCGTGGTGGTGGAAGGAGACCCGGCCGTCCTGCTCGAAGCGCCGGGTGCGCGGCTTGCCGATGTCGTGCAGCAGTGCGGCCAGCCGCAGCACCAGGTCCGGCCCGTCCTCCTCCAGATCGATGGCCTGCTGGAGAACGATCAAGGAGTGCTCGTAGACGTCCTTGTGCCGGTGGTGCTCGTCACTTTCCAGCCGCAGTGCGGGCAGCTCGGGCAGCACGTGGTCCGCGAGGCCGGTGTCGACGAGCAAGGAGAGACCCTTGGCCGGGTGGTCGGAGAGCAGCAGCTTGTTGAGCTCGTCACGCACCCGCTCGGCGGAGACGATCCCGATCCGCTCGGACATCGCCGTCATCGCCGCCACCACCTCGGGGGCCACCTCGAAGTCGAGCTGCGCGGCGAACCGGGCCGCACGCAGCATCCGCAGCGGGTCGTCCGAGAAGGAGTCCTCCGGCGTCCCCGGCGTGCGCAGCAGCTTCGCAGAGAGGTCGTCGAGGCCGCCGTGCGGATCGACGAAATCCTTCTCCGGGAGGGCGACCGCCATCGCGTTCACGGTGAAGTCGCGGCGGACGAGGTCCTCCTCGATGGAGTCGCCGTAGGACACCTCGGGCTTGCGCGAGGTCCTGTCGTACGCCTCGGAGCGGTAGGTCGTCACCTCGATCAGATAGCCGTCCTTCTGCGAACCGACGGTCCCGAAGGCGATCCCCACCTCCCACACGGCATCCGCCCAGGGCCGGACGATCTTCAGTACTTCCTCGGGACGGGCGTCGGTGGTGAAGTCCAGGTCGTTGCCGAGCCGGCCCAGGAGCGCGTCCCGGACCGAGCCGCCGACCAGGGCCAGCCGGAAGCCCGCCTCCCGGAATCGGCGGGCGAGGTCGTCGGCGACGGGTGAGACCCGCAGCAGTTCGCTCACTGCGCGGCGCTGCACCTGACTCAGGGCGCTGGAGTTGTCTTCGTTGGCGTTCGGCACAACAGAAAAGGGTACGTGCCCCCGCCGGGCGGAGTGTCATCGTTTTCGCGGGGCCCTGAGAGACTCTTCCGATCATGTGGCGCAGTCCGCGGCACTTCGCCGTGGCGCGCATCGTTACCATGCGTGGACGCAGGAACCGGACAACCATCAACGGCAGCCAACGACGACGAGGGACGGGCGAGCGCGTGGCCGAGGCGGCAGACTTCCAGGGGATGACTCCTTCTCCTGCCCGCCGATGGGTAAGGCGTGCGGCATCCCTCATGGCCGGTGCCCCGCTCCTGGTCGGCCTGGCGGAGCTCCCGGCAGCCCCGGCGGCGTACGCGGCGACGGAGGCGTCGGGGTCGCGCACGGTCGATGTCTCCCTCGACTCGTTGACCCCCAGTGCCCCGGTCAAGGACGACACCGTCACGGTGTCGGGGACGGTCACCAACAAGGGCCGGGAGACCATCACCGAGGCCAGGGTCGGGCTCGGCGTGAGCAGCAGGCTCTCCGGCCGCACCCAGATCGACGCGGCCGCCGCGCGCAGCGGCTACTCCGCGGGCAACGAGCCCCAGGAGCTGGAGACCTACGTCGTCAAGATCCCGAAGCTGCCGTCCGGCGTCAGTACGGACTTCAGCCTCGCCGTCCCCGTCGACAAGCTGGGACTGGAGGACGCGGGCGTGTATCAGCTGGGTGTGACGCTCTCCGGGAAGTCCGCCGGGCAGGGCGCCGAGCGGGTGCTGGGCGTCGAGCGGACCTTCCTTCCCTGGCAGGACGACGGCACGAAGCAGAAGACCCAGCTCACCTACATGTGGCCGCTGATCTCCACGACCCGGCTGAGCGCCGAGACGGGATCGGACGAGCAGCAGACCCCCGTCTTCGAGAACGACGACCTCGCCAAGGAGCTCGCCCCCGGCGGACGGCTGGGACAACTGGTCTCGCTCGGCAACGAGCTCCCGGTGACCTGGGTCATCGATCCCGACCTGCTCGCCACCGTCGACGCGATGGTGAAGGGCTACACGGTCAAGGACAAGGCGACCGGCGTCAACGTGCCAGGCAAGAGCCAGGCAGTGGCCAAGCAGTGGCTGAACTCGGTCGAGAACGCCGTGAAGGGCAAGAAGGTGGTGGCGCTCCCCTTCGCCGACCCCGACCTCGCTTCCCTCGCCCACCGCGGCAAGAACGTTCCCGGCTCCCTGAACCAGTTGCAGCGGGCCACCAAGGCCGCCGAGATCACCGTGGACTCGACCCTGCACGTCAAGGCGTCCACGGACTTCGCCTGGCCGATCGACGGAGCCGTGGACCCCGCGATCATGAACACCGCCACCTCGGCCGGCGCCCACAACGTCATCGCCCGCAGCGACAGCCTGCGCGAGATCCGAGGGCTTCCGTACTCCCCGACCTCCGCCCGCCCGATCGGCGCCGGCCGTACCGCGATCGTCGCCGACGCCCGGTTGTCCACCGCCTTCCAGGGCGACATGTCCAGGGCGGAGAACTCCACGCTGGCCGTCCAGGAGTTCCTCGCCCAGACGCTGGCGCTGACCCAGCAGGACGAGGACAGACAACGCAGCACCGTCGTCGCTCCGCAGCGCATGCCGAGCGTCACCCAGGCCCAGACGATGGCCTCCGCCCTGCGCGCCCTCGACTCCCAGCGCTGGACCGAGCCGCTCGACCTCGTGGCCGCCGCGAAGGCCAAACCGGATCCCGACGCGACCACCCAGGTGCCCGGTTCCGCCGCCTACCCCGGCACACTGCGCGACCGGGAGCTCCCCACTTCCGCCTTCGAGGACATCAAGGCGACGCAGAACACACTCGACCACTTCAAGGTGGTGCTGACGCGCCCGGAGCGGGTCGTCACCCCGTTCGGCAATGCCATAAACCGCGAGATGTCGACGTCCTGGCGCGGCCACGACGTGGCGGCGGGCATCTACCGTGCGGACGTCCAGCGCTATCTGTACGACCTCACCAGCGAGATCACCCTGATCGAGAAGTCGACCGCGACCCTTTCGGGGCGAAGCGCGACGATCCCGGTGACGGTGCAGAACAAGCTCGTGCAGGACGTCCACCACCTGGTGCTGCGCCTCCAGTCCACCAAGCCGACCCGGCTGAAGCTCGGCGAGGGCGAGGGCAGCGCGGTCACCGAGCAACCGATCAAGGTCAGGGGCGGGCACAGCCAGTCCGTGAAGATCGCGACGACCGCGAACGCCAACGGCAAGGTGCCGGTGGTCGCCCAGTTGTTCACCGAGGACGGCACTCCGTACGGGCCGGAGATGCGTTTCACGGTGAAGGTCAACGAGGTCACCCCCACGGTGATGCTGGTGATCGCCGGCGGCGTGCTCCTCCTCGTCCTGGCCGGAATCAAGATGTACTCGCAGCGCAAGCGCTCGGCGGCCCGCGGCGAGGCGCCCGAGAACGGCGCTCCCGACGGTGGGGACCCCGAGCAGCCGAGTGACCCGAACCCGGACACCGGTCCGGAAAGCGGGGAGCCTTCGGCCACGGGTGAGAAAGTGGACCGTTGAGCAAGGACCGTTGAGCGATGTCGTGGCCGTCGGCCGGGGACGATGAGGTGGGGTTGCAATGAACGCGCCGTACGACGGTGACCGCGGGCAGCGCGCGGGCGGCGATGCCGCGGGCCACGCGCCCCCGCGGCAGGAGCCTCCGCCGCCCGCCCAGGAAGATCCTTATCTGCAGTCCGCCTATCAGCACGATCCTTACCGGGCGCAGGACATCTCCGCGCAGGACCCGGTGACCGAGGCGCTGTACGACCGTGCCTCGCACCCCCCGCCACCGCCCGGCACCTACCAGGAGACGCCGCCGCTCTACCAGCAGCCGGCCGCGCCGCCCCATGCCCCGGACCCGAGGGTGTGGGCCCAGACCCCGCCGCCCGAGCCCGACGGGCCCTCCCGCCACCTGCCGTACGGCGACGACGCCCGCACCGTGCAGTTCACCGGCGTCGACGACCTGGTGACCAGGGCCAGTGAGGACGACCGGCCGGAACAGGACGCGTTCGCGCACCTCTACCGCGACCAGCAGGTCCCGGGCATTCCCGCCCCCGCGGCCCCGGAACCCGCGGCTGCCCCCCCGCCGAAGAAGCCCGCCGGCCGCGCGGCAGGACTGATGCGGTCCAGTGCGGTGATGGCCGCGGGCACCATGGTCTCCCGCCTCACCGGCTTCATCCGCTCCGCCCTGATCATCGCGGCGCTCGGCGCCGGCCTGCTCGGCGACACCTTCCAGGTCGCGTACCAGCTGCCGACGATGATCTACATCCTGACCGTCGGCGGCGGCCTCAACTCCGTCTTCGTACCGCAGCTGGTACGCGCCATGAAGGACGACGCGGACGGCGGCGAGGCCTACGCCAACCGCCTGCTGACCCTCGTCACCGTGGCCCTCGGCGCTCTCACCGCCCTCGCGATGGTCTTCGCACCCCTCCTGGTGCGCTTCCTGTCGGTGCAGATCTCCCAGGACGCGGCAGCCAACGACGTCGCCGTCACCCTGCTGCGCTACTTCCTTCCCACGATCTTCTTCATGGGCGTCCACGTGGTGATGGGACAGATCCTCAACACGCGCGGAAAGTTCGGCGCGATGATGTGGACACCGGTCCTCAACAACATCGTCATCATCAGCACGCTCGGCATGTTCATCTGGGTGTACGGCACCTCGGCGAACTCCGGAATGAAGGTGACGAGCATCCCGCCGGCGGGCGAGCGCCTGCTGGGCATCGGTGTCCTGCTCGGCCTCGTCGTCCAGTCCCTCGCGATGATCCCGTACCTGCGCGAGACCGGCTTCAAGCTGCGTCCCCGCTTCGACTGGAAGGGGCAGGGCCTCGGCAAAGCGGCCAAGCTCGCCAAGTGGACGATCCTGTTCGTCCTCGCCAACCAAGCCGGCGCCATCGTCGTCATCCAGTTGGCCACCGCCGCCGTCGGCAAGAACGGCAACGGCATCGGCTTCGCCGCCTACGCCAACGCCCAGCTCATCTGGGGACTGCCGCAGGCCATCATCACCGTCTCCCTGATGGCCGCGCTGCTGCCCAGGCTGTCCCGTTCGGCGAACGAGGGCGACGCGGGCGCGGTCCGCGACGACATCTCGCAGGGTCTGCGCACCACCGCCGTCGCCATCGTCCCGATCGCCTTCGCCTTCCTCGCGCTGGGCGTACCGATCTGCACACTGATCTTCGGCTCCTCGGGGATCGCCCCGGCCACGAACATGGGTTACATGCTGATGGCCTTCGGCCTCGGCCTGATCCCGTACTCCGTGCAGTACGTCGTCCTGCGCGCCTTCTACGCGTACGAGGACACCCGCACCCCCTTCTACAACACGGTCATCGTGGCAGTGGTGAACGCCGGGGCCTCCGCGCTCTGCTACCTCCTGCTGCCGGACCGCTGGGCCGTCACCGGTATGGCCGCGTCCTACGGACTCGCCTACGCGATCGGTGTGGGCATCGCCTGGCAGCGGCTGCGCAGGCGGCTCGGCGGCGATCTGGACGGGGCGAACGTCCTGCGTACGTACGCACGCCTGGCGATCGCCTCGGTTCCGGCAGCCATGCTTGCCGGTGCGGCGGGGTATGCGCTCTCGCAAGCCCTCGGCCAGGGCGTTCTCGGTTCTCTCGCCGCTCTGATCGTGGGCGGGGCAGTCCTCCTCGGCGTCTTCTTCGTGGCCGCGAGAAAGATGCACATCGCGGAGCTGAACGCTCTGGTCGGTATGGTCCGCGGACGGCTCGGCCGCTGAGGAACGTACACGTCCGCACAACCATCGCCCGCCGTCGTGTGTCGTGCACAGCAGCGGACTGTGGGCACAATTGGCAAAGCTGCTCAGCAGCGCGCAACGGATGGGGAGGCAGGAACGACGGTGGCGGAACGTAGCACGGCTGCCGTCGACGTGGCCGACAACAGCGGTGACGGCCCTTCTCCCGCCTCCGGCGGAAGGGCATCGTCTGCCGCTGGTGCGGACAGGGCCACGGCCGACGGGGTGGCGGAAGGCCAGGGCACATCGGAGATGAGCACACAGAACGAGGCGGGCCAGAAGAAGGGCACCGAGACCCCGATCGTCGCGCCCGAGCTGCACAGCGGCCACAAGCTGGCCAGACGGTACCGGCTCGAGGAGTGCGTCACCCGCCTGGACGGGTTCAGCAGCTGGCGCGCGGTGGACGAGAAACTGCGGCGGGCCGTCGGCGTCCACCTGCTGCCCGCGGACCACGCACGGGCCAGGTCCGTGCTCGCCGCGGCCCGCTCCTCGGCACTGCTCGGCGACCCCCGCTTCGTACAGGTACTGGACGCGGTCGAGGAGAACGACCTCGTCTACGTCGTCCACGAGTGGCTGCCCGACGCCACCGAGCTGACCGCCGTGCTCGCCACCGGACCGTTGGAGCCGCACGACGCGTACCAGCTCGTCAGCCAGGTGTCGCAGGCCATGGCAGCCGCGCACCGGGAGGGCCTGTCCCACCTGCGGCTCACCCCGAGCGCCGTGCTCCGCACCTCCACCGGCCAGTACCGGATCCGCGGCCTCGCGGTGAACGCGGCCCTGCGCGGCATCACGGCCGAGCGCCCCCAGCTCACCGACACCGAGGCGGTCGGGGCGCTGCTGTACGCGTCGCTGACACAGCGCTGGCCGTACGAGAGCGACGCCTACGGTCTCACCGGCCTACCCAAGGGCATCGGGCTGATCGCCCCGGACCAGGTACGAGCCGGCGTCCACCGAGGGCTCTCGGAACTCGCCATGCGGGCCCTGGCCAACGACGGGGCCACCGCCTCCCGCCAGGAGCCGCCCTGCACGACGCCCGACGAGCTCGCCAAGGCCGTCGCGGCAATGCCCCGCGTCCGTCCGCCGGAGCCCACGTTCACCACCCCGCCCGACTATCAGCGCACCACGTACCAGCAGGGTGCGTACGGGCGCCAGCAACCGCGGCCCGTCGCCGCCCCCCAGCCGGTGCCGACTCCGCCGAGGCCCTTGCAGAGCCGCACCGGCCGGGTCCTCAAGTGGGGGGTGGCCTCGCTCCTCATCGCCGCTCTCGGCCTGGGCAGCTGGCAGCTCGCCGACACCCTGCTGGACCGCAAGAGCGCGGACGAGCCCGTCACCACCGACACCACGATCAACAACGGCAGCGACGAGAAGCCCAGGCCGAACGGTCCGCTCGCGGTCAAGGACGCCCAGGAGTACTACCCGGACGGCAAGCCGCAGCACGCCTCCGACGTCGGCAAGACGTACGACGGTGACAGCTCGACGTACTGGCGGACGAAATCCTTCAAGGGCGGGCCGGTGCTCGCCCCCTTCAAGCAGGGTGTCGGCATCGTCTACGACCTCGGCGCCCCCAAGGACGTCTCGGCGGCCTCGATACAGCTCAGCTACAGCGGCAGCAAGACCGCGATCTCCCTGTACGCCGCCGGTTCCATGTCGTCATCGGCCTCGCTGGACTCGATGAAGAAGATCGCTTCCACCGAGACCGACGGCACCACCGCCGATCTGCGGGCAGAGTCTCCGGTGAAGTCCCGGTACGTGCTCGTGTGGATCACCGCGATGCCGTCGGCGCCCGGCGATGAGTACAGCGACCCCGGGTACAAGCAGGCCATAACCGATGTGAAGTTCACCGGCTGACTCAGCCGCCAGGGGAGAGGGGGCTCACCGTTGGACGAAGTCACACTGCGCGATGCCGACGACCAGGATCTCCTGGCCCGGCACGTCAAGGGGGACCCGGACGCCTTCGGGGAGCTCGTCCGCCGGCACCGCGACCGGCTGTGGGCGGTCGCCCTTCGCACCCTGGGCGACCGCGAGGAGGCGGCCGACGCCGTCCAGGACGCCCTGGTCTCCGCCTTCCGGGCCGCCCACACCTTTCGCGGACAGTCCGCCGTCACCACCTGGCTGCACCGAATAACGGTCAACGCCTGCCTCGACCGGGTCCGGAAGGCCGCTTCCCGCAAGACCTCGCCCGTGGACGACACCGAGCGCCTGGAGCAGCTCCTGGAACCCCACGAGTCCGCCGAGGCCCCCGCCGAACGCCAGGACCTGCACCGTGAACTCCTCGCCGCACTGCGCACCCTCCCCGCCGAACAGCGCGCAGCCCTGATCCTGGTGGACATGCAGGCGTACCCGGTCGCGGAGGCCGCCCGGGTCCTCGACGTGCCGGCGGGGACGGTGAAAAGCCGCTGCGCACGCGGCCGGGCGAGACTCCTTCCCCTCCTCACTCATCTGCGTACCGGCGCCGGGGGTAACGACGACTCCGGAGGGGGAAGGAACCGGAGGCCGGGGACATCCGTCCCACCGGCAACCGAACCAAAAGACGCAGGGCCGAACGGTCCTGCCGCTGTGAAGGGCGGAGGTGGGCGCGCGTGACCTCCATGACCGGCACGGCTCAGCACCCGGATGTCGCGGAGATCGCCGACCTCGCGGAGGGACTGCTGTCGCCGTCCCGCACCGAGGACGTACGGCAGCACGTCGACGGCTGCGCACTCTGCGCCGACGTGCAGCGCTCCCTGGAAGAGATCCGGGGGCTGCTCGGCACCCTGCCCGGTCCACAGCGAATGCCCGCCGACATCGCGGGGCGTATCGACGCGGCCCTGGCGGCCGAAGCCCTGCTGGACTCCACGGCCCCTGACTCCGCGACCGACTCGGCGGCCCCCGCTTCCGCAGCGTCCGCCGCCGAGGCGCCCGGCTCCTCGGCAGTCGCCGGCACAGCTCACGGCGACGGCCGACGGGCTCACGGGGCCGACGAACCTGCCGATGTTTCACGTGAAACATCGTCTGCGCCCTCGCGGCGCCGATCCGTGGAACGTCCTGCTGCCCCACAGCGGGCCGGCCGCGCCCCCGCCACGACCGGGCCCGGACGCCCCGGTTCGCGCAAGCCCCGCCGCCGTGCCGTGTGGAGCGCCGTCCTGGGCGTCGCAACGCTCGGCCTCGCCGTTCTGCTTGTCCAGTCGTTCCAGTCGTTCCGGTCCGCACCGCACCACTCCGGCAAGGACGCCGCGTCCGCCGCACAGATCCAGCAGTTCTCCGGTGCGCCGCTCCAGAACCACGTCCAGAACCTGCTCGGCGCGACGCGCCACGAAAGCCTGCGCACCCCCAAGGACAAGAACGCTCCGTCGGTCGACATACAGGAAAGCCCCAACTCCACGAAGCAGGCTCTCGGCGTCCCCTCCTGCATCCAGAGGGGCACCGGCCGCCCCGACACACCGCTGGGCACCGAGCAGGGCATGTACGAAGGGAAGCAGGCCTTTCTCGTACTGCTGCCGCACCCCTCGGACAGCACGATGGTGCAGGCGTACGTCATCGACGCCGCGTGCGTGGACGCCACCCCTGCGGGCAAGGGCGAGCTGCTGCTGACACACGCCTACCCGCGTCACTGACCCACGCGCCAACGTGCCCGTCCGTCTCGGGAATGCCAGGCCCGTAGTATCCGTTGGGTGGGGTGGAAGGTTCAGACCGGGCCCCGGTTGGCAGTAGGCAGTCTGCAGAGACGAGGAAGAAACCCGTGAGCGACGTCCGTAATGTGATCATCATTGGCTCCGGGCCGGCCGGTTACACCGCCGCGCTGTACACCGCGCGCGCCTCACTGAAGCCGCTGGTGTTCGAAGGTGCCGTCACCGCAGGCGGCGCGCTGATGAACACCACCGAAGTCGAGAACTTCCCCGGCTTCCGCGACGGCATCATGGGCCCGGACCTGATGGACAGCATGCGCGCCCAGGCCGAGCGGTTCGGTGCCGAGCTCATTCCCGACGACATCGTCTCGGTCGACCTCACCGGCGACATCAAGACGGTCACCGACACCGCCGGCACCGTGCACCGCGCCAAGGCTGTGATCATCTCCACCGGTTCCCAGCACCGTAAGCTCGGCCTCCCCAAGGAGGACGCCTTCTCCGGACGCGGTGTCTCCTGGTGCGCCACCTGCGACGGCTTCTTCTTCAAGGACCACGACATCGCCGTGGTGGGCGGCGGCGACACCGCGATGGAAGAGGCCACGTTCCTCTCCCGCTTCGCCAGGTCCGTCACCATCGTCCACCGTCGCGACACCCTGCGTGCCTCCAAGGCGATGCAGGAACGCGCCTTCGCCGACCCGAAGATCAAGTTCGCCTGGGACAGCGAGACCGCGTCCCTCGAGGGCGACCAGAAGCTCTCCGGCCTGACCCTGCGCAGCACCAAGACCGGCGAGAGCGCCCCGCTCGACGTGACCGGCCTGTTCATCGCCGTCGGCCACGACCCTCGCAGCGAGCTGTTCAAGGGCCAGGTCGAACTGGACGACGAGGGTTACGTGAAGGTCGAAGCCCCTTCGACCCGCACCAACCTGGCCGGTGTCTTCGCCGCGGGCGATGTCGTCGACCACACTTACCGGCAGGCCATCACTGCTGCCGGCACCGGGTGCTCCGCCGCGCTCGACGCCGAGCGCTATCTCGCTGCGCTCGCCGACACCGAGAAGGTGCCCGAGCCGGAGAAGACCCCCGCAGCCTGACCCCTCCCCACCCCACACCCCAGAGAAGTGAAGGAGGCCGCCGTGGCCGGCGACCTGAAGAACGTGACCGACGACTCCTTCGACGAGATCGTCCTCAAGAGCGACAAGCCCGTGCTCGTCGACTTCTGGGCCGCCTGGTGCGGTCCGTGCCGCCAGATCGCGCCGTCCCTCGTAGCCATCGCGGCCGAGCACGGTGACAAGATCGAGGTCGTCAAGCTCAACATCGACGAGAACCCGGCCACCGCTGCCAAGTACGGCGTCATGTCCATCCCGACGCTGAACGTCTACCAGAACGGCGAGGTGGCCAAGACGATCGTCGGCGCCAAGCCGAAGGCCGCGATCGTCCGCGACCTGGATCCCTTCATCGGCGAGCAGTAGTCGCCGCTGTTGTTTCACGTGAAACAGTGAGGGCCCATCCCGTACGGGATGGGCCCTCACTGTTTGCACCGCTCCGGCCTGAGCCGACTGCGGCGCTACCACCGGCTACAACGGCCGGAGCACAGGATCCTTCTGGACCACGCCGAGTAGCTTGTCCAGCGCCATCTCCACGTCTTCCTTCCAGGACAGCGCCGTACGCAGCTCAAGCCTCATCCGGGGGTGCCTCGGATGCGGTCGCACCGTCTTGAATCCCACCGACAGCAAGTGATCCGCCGGCAGCAGACAGCCCGGCTCCTTCCATCGGGCGTCACCGAACGCCTCGATCGCCTTGAAGCCCCGCCCGAGAAGATCCTTGGCCACGGTCTGCACCATCACCCGGCCAAGCCCCTGCCCCTGATACCCGGGCACGATCAGAGCCGTCATCAGTTGCACTGCATCCGGGGACACCGGACTCGTGGGGAAGGCCGTCGCCCGCGCCACGTAGGCCGGCGGCGCGTACATCACGAAGCCCACCGGGACGTCGTCCACATAGACCACCCTGCCGCAGGAACCCCACTCCAGCAGGACGGCCGAAATCCATGACTCCTTCTCCCGCGCTGCACTGCCCGCCTCTACCGCTGCCTTCCCGCGGACGGGATCGAGTTCCCAGAAGACACAGCCGCGGCACCTGTGGGGAAGATCCGCAAGGTTGTCCAGCGTGAGCGGTACGAGCCGACGCCCCATGAAGGCAGTTCCCCACTTTCCTCGCCTGCCGCACCACGAGCAGCGCTCAGTGCGCTCCGTTCCCGGATCAGACTGCCGACGAACCCGCCGACAGCCCCCAGCCCCAGCCCCGCAGTCACCAGTTGGCCCCGGCTCACCGTTCGCATGGCTCCGCCCTCCCTGAGGTGGATCACAGTGGATGCGCCGTACCAGGAAGCATCGTATCCACCGGTCATGGGGACGGGTACCGACCACAGGCAAAGGGCGGGGGTGTTCCGGCCACTGCCCGAACACCCCCGCCCCGCACCACAGTTCGTGGAGGCCTCAGCTCTCCGCGTCCTGGTCTTCCTGCTCGGCCAGGCTCTTCTCCAGAACCCGTCCCTCGCCGGGGGCAAGGGTGCCCAGGATCCGCTCCAGGTCCTCCACCGACGCGAACTCCACGGTGATCTTCCCGCGCTTCTTGCCGAGGTCGACCTTCACCCGCGTCTCGAAGCGGTCGGAGAGCCGCGTGGCAAGATCCGACAGAGCGGGGGCCATCAGGGTGCCCGCCCTCGGCCCCTTCGGCTTCGTCTCGCTCTTCGGCTTGGAGTTCATCAGCTTGACGACCTCCTCGGTGGTACGCACCGAGAGTCCCTCTGCCACGATGCGCTTGGCGAGGACGTCCTGCTCCTCCGACGCATCGAGCATCAACAGGGCGCGTGCGTGTCCGGCCGACAGCACACCGGCCGCCACCCGCTTCTGCACCGGCGCCGAAAGCCGCAGCAGACGCAGTGTGTTCGAGACCTGCGGACGTGAACGCCCGATCCGGTCCGCCAACTGGTCATGCGTGCAGTCGAAGTCCTTCAGCAACTGGTCGTACGCGGCGGCCTCTTCGAGCGGGTTGAGCTGAGCCCGGTGCAGGTTCTCCAGCAGTGCGTCGAGAAGGAGCTTCTCGTCGTCGGTGGCGCGGACGATGGCGGGGATCCGCTCCAGCCCGGCCTCCTTGCACGCCCGCCAGCGACGCTCACCCATGATGAGCTCGTAGCGGTCGGCACTCGTCTGCCTCACCACGACGGGCTGGAGAAGGCCCACCTCCTTGATGGAGGTGACCAGCTCGGCGAGGGCGTCGGTGTCGAAGACCTCGCGCGGCTGCCGCGGGTTGGGATTGACGGACCGGATCGGTACCTCGGCGAAGTAGGCCCCCGCGGGTGCCTCCAAGAGCTCCGTCGTAGCGTGTTCGGGCTCTCGCTCCTGCGCCGGGATCGATGTTTCACGTGAAACATCGCCCGAGGGCAGTGCGGTCACCTTCGCCGCGGCCACCCCTCGCTCCGCCGTCAGCACCGGCGCGGACGCCTGCGGCGCCGGCGCGGACTCGGCAGTTGGGGCCTGCCTCTCCTGCGGTCCCTGCGGGAACAGCGCGCCGAGCCCGCGTCCCAGTCCTCTAGGTCGATTGCTCATTGAACACCCTCCGCCATGCTGTGCTGGTTGTTCTGGTCGACAGCATGGGCGTGCTGCGCCTCGTAGAAGACACCGGCTCCTCGCAGCGCGATCTCCCGCGCCGCTTCGAGATACGAGAGCGAGCCGCTGGAGCCCGGGTCGTAGGTGAGCACGGTCTGCCCATAGCTGGGAGCCTCCGAGATCCGGACGGACCTCGGGATACTGGTCTTGAGGACTTCCTTGGCGAAGTGACTGCGTACTTCCTCCGCCACCTGCGAGGCGAGCCGCGTCCTGCCGTCGTACATGGTCAGCAGGATCGTCGAGACGTGCAGTTCGGGGTTGAGATGCCCGCGCACCAGCTCCACGTTCCGCAGCAACTGACCGAGACCTTCCAGCGCGTAGTACTCGCACTGGATGGGGATCAGCACTTCCTCGCCGGCGACCATCGCGTTCACGGTCAGCAGGCCCAGGGACGGCGGGCAGTCGATGAGGACGTAGTCCAACGGCTGCTCGTACGCCTGAATGGCACGCTGGAGTCTGCTCTCCCGCGCCACCAGGGACACCAACTCGATCTCCGCACCGGCGAGATCAATGGTGGCCGGGGCACAGAAAAGCCCCTCGACGTCCCGGACGGGCTGGACCACGTCCGACAGCGGCTTGCTGTCGATCAGAACGTCGTAGATCGAGGGAACTTCGGAGTGATGGTCGATTCCCAGCGCCGTTGAGGCGTTTCCCTGCGGATCGAGGTCGATCACCATGACCCGCGCGCCGTGCAGGGCGAGCGAGGCAGCGAGGTTGACCGTCGTCGTGGTCTTCCCCACGCCACCCTTCTGGTTGGCGACCACCATCACACGTGTCTGCTCAGGCCTGGGCAGCCCCTCGCCGGCACGGCCGAGAGCGTCTACCGCCAGTTGGGCAGCACGTCCAATGGGAGTGTCGTCCGGCAGGGGCGATGTTTCACGTGAAACATCGTCCCCCGCCGCTTCTGAACGGGGGCCGGGGACCGGATCGGTCATCGGTCCCGCGATGTTGGCGTCGGACCGCAAGGATTCACCCTCCTCGACTTCAGGCTCGTAATGCTCAGAGCCTGTCACGCTTTGGGGGTCGTGAACCAGTGAGGTCCGCTCTCCTGTGGAAGAACGCCCCTTTGTGGACAACCCCATGACCCTTTCGGGTTTCGTTTCGTGCGGAGTGGCAGCCGCACGACCCCGGCTGATGATTCCTTGCAGCAGCGAGCGACGTTTCACGTGAAACACGATGCACGGACGGGCTCACCAGGAGAGACCGACACTCCGCGCCGTCGGCGTACCGCGCCATGTATGGAGCATCACCGGGGCGCGGGCCTTCAGCAGGGCGCGGGCGTTCAGCGGCGCCGCCGCGTCCTGCCCGTCCGCGCGGCCTTGGCCCGCTTCGCGGCGAACCGCACTCCGCCCGGACTCTCCCCGACCTCGACACGCACCACCGTGGAGAGCGGATCCACGACTCCCTCGCCGACCTGGAGCACTTCGGTCCGCACCACACCGAGCTTGCTGAGCGCGGCGCGCGCGCCCTTGAGCTCCTCCTCCGCGGTGTCGCCCTTGAGCGCGAGCATCTCGCCGTACGACCGCAGCAGGGGCACGCCCCAGCCGGCCAGCCGGTCCAGCGGAGCCACCGCACGCGCGGTCACCACGTGCACGGGATCGACCTTCCCCATCACTTCCTCGGCCCGCCCCCGCACGACCGTGACATGGTCGAGGCCCAGCAGCTCGACGACCTCCTGGAGGAAGTTCGTACGCCGCAGCAGCGGCTCCAGGAGAGTGATCTTCAGGTCAGGCCGTGCCAGGGCCAGCGGAATGCCGGGGAGCCCGGCGCCGGAGCCGACGTCGCACACGGTGATGTTCTCCGGCACGACCTCCGAGAGCACCGCACAGTTGAGCAGATGCCTCTCCCACAGACGCGGCACCTCGCGCGGGCCGATCAGCCCCCGTTCGACCCCCGCGTCCGCGAGCAGCTCCGCGTACCGGACGGCTCCCGGGAAGAACTCACCGAATACCGCCTTGGCTACTTCCGGGGCCTGGGGAAGCTCCGCTGCTGCCTCCGTCACGGGGACCGTCCTTCCGTACCGCACTGTGGTGGCTGACTATCAGGCTGACAAAATTCGGCCCCGCCTGCGAACAGACGGGGCCGAAGGGCAATGATCCGGTCAGGCGGGGAGCACGACGACGAAGCGCTGGGGCTCCTCGCCCTCGGACTCGCTGCGCAGGCCCGCCGCGGCAACGGCGTCGTGCACGACCTTGCGCTCGAACGGCGTCATCGGGTCGAGCTTCACCGGGGCACCGGAGGTCTTGGCCTCGTCCGCCGCCTTGGCGCCGATCTCCGCGAGTTCCTCGCGCTTCCTGGCCCGGAAGCCCGCGATGTCCAGCATCAGTCGGCTGCGGTCACCGGTCTCACGGTGCACCGCAAGGCGGGTGAGCTCCTGAAGCGCTTCCAGCACCTCGCCGTCGCGGCCCACGAGCTTCTGCAGGTCACGGCCGCTTGAGTCACTGATGATCGAGACAGCGGCCCGGTCGGCCTCGACGTCCATGTCGATGTCGCCGTCGAGGTCGGCGATGTCGAGCAGACCCTCGAGGTAGTCGGCTGCGATCTCGCCCTCCTGCTCCAGGCGCGACAAGGTGTCGGTGCCCTCGGCAGGCGCGGAGGAAGTGGTGGTGCCGTCCGTCACGGGAGGACTCCTTCTTACTTCTTGGACGGGTGCTTGGGCCGCTGCGGGCCCTTGCGCTGCCCGGACTTGGCTTGGGAACGGGCGGGCTTGCCGGCCGCTGAGGGCCTGGCGTCCTGCGGTGCGTCCTTCTTCTCCAAGGAGGTCTTGGAGTCGGAGTCCTCGGTGGCCTTGTCCGCCGTGCCCTGCTGGGGTGCGGCCGTCTGGCGCTTGGCCTTGGTCTGGCGCTTGGGCTGCTGGCGCCTGGCGACGGACGCGCCGCCCTCGGCCTCCGCGAGCGCGCTGGTGCTCTTGGAGACCGTGCCGTCCGCCTCAGCCACGAATCCGGCCTTGGCCAGACCGGTGATGAACTTGCGCTCGACGTCGTTGCGGTCCGTGCCCTTGGCGACGATCACCTTGACGACGTTGCGCTTGCGCTTCGCCTTGACCTCGCCCGACTCCACCGTGCTCTTCAGCAGTCGCTGCAGGTAAGAGTCCTGGGCCTTGCTGCCAGGCGTCGGGTTCTGGTTGATGACGTACATCTGCTGGCCCATGGTCCACACGTTGGTGGTCAGCCAGTAGACGAGAACACCGACGGGGAAGTTGATGCCCATCACCATGAACATCACGGGGAAGATGTACATCATCATCTTCTGCTGCTGCATGAACGGCGTCTTGACCGTGAGGTCGACGTTCTTCGTCATGAGCTGGCGCTGCGTGTAGAACTGCGACGCCGACATCATCACAATCATGACCGCGGTGACGATCTTGACCGAGGTGGCCGAGGCTCCGAGGCTCTCGATCTTGGCGGCGCCGTCCGTGAACTTGGCGGCAAGCGGGGCACCGAAGATGTGCGCCAGGCGGGCGCTCTCCAGCAGCGAGTCGTTGATGACGCCGATCTTCTTGCCGTCGGCGATGGCCGAGAGCACGTGGTACAGGGCGAAGAAGAACGGCGACTGCGCCAGGATGGGAAGGCACGAGGAGAGCGGGTTGGTACCCGTCTCCTTGTACAGCTTCATCATCTCTTCGGACTGACGCTGCTTGTCGCTCTTGTAGCGCTCCTGAATCGCCTTCATCTTCGGCTGGAGCACCTGCATGTTCCGCGTCGACTTGATCTGCTTCACGAAGAGCGGGATCAGGCAGATACGGATCAGAACCACGAGGGACACGATGGACAGGCCCCAGGCCCAGCCCGTGTCCGGGCCGAAGATGGCCCCGTACACCTTGTGGAACTGGACGATGACCCAGGAAACAGGCCAGGTGATGAAGCTGAACAGACTGGCAATCGTGTCCACTAATCAGGCTCCTTGAGCATTGGGCGAGGTCTCTGCGGCCGGGCTCGGGGTATCGGGGGCCGATCCCTGAGAAGACACGCCAACGGCGGACTTCTCGCCCTTGCTACCGCGCCACGCGTCGCGCAGCGCTTCGTGCCACCGTCGTCGGGTGCGTGGCGGAACATGGTCCACACCACCGGGCGACCACGGGTTGCACCGCAGGATGCGCCAGGCGGTGAGCGCAGTGCCCTTCACCGCACCGTGCCGGTCGATGGCCGTGAATCCGTAGTGGGAACACGACGGGTAGTACCTGCAGACCGGCCCGAGCATGGGGCTGATGGTCCACTGGTACAGCTTGATGAGCGCCAGCAGCGGGTATTTCATCGCGTGCCTCTCCCCTGACCTTCGGTATGGGGAGCCCCGCCCAGCAGCCGCTGCAGAGCGGCGTCCAGGTCTCGGGCCAGCTGTGCGTGGGAGGCGTCACCCGCTCCGGGCAGCGCCCGTACAACCACCAGGCTACCGGGGGGCAGCTCGGCGATCCTTTCGCGCATGAGGTGGCGCAGTCTCCGCTTCACCGCATTGCGTACGACAGCGACGCCGACGGCCTTGCTCACGACGAAACCCGCACGCGTCGGGGGAGAGCTCTCCCCTGGCGCGTGCGGGTCCGTTGCACCGCTACTGCGTAGGTGGACGACAAGAAGCGGGCGGCCTGCGCGGCGCCCTCGTCGTACCGCGGTCGCGAAGTCCTCGCGCCGCCTCAGCCGATTCTCGGTAGGCAGCACGTCATGATCCGAACGGGATCAGGCGGACAGTTCGCTGCGGCCCTTGGCACGGCGGTTCGCCAGGATGGCGCGGCCGGCGCGGGTACGCATGCGCAGACGGAAGCCGTGGGTCTTGGCACGACGACGGTTGTTCGGCTGGAAGGTGCGCTTGCTCACTCGGGGGCTCCAGAAATGAATCGGGGGTGGCGGGACATCGCCTGGCTGTCACCGTGCGCCCACGAGGAAGCTCGCAACGCTCTCAGTGCACCGCTTCACGATCATTGACCATGATCTTTGCCCATCGGAGGCAGGCGGCAGCAGCCATCGACAACTCGACCTGGTTACGGTACGCGCGGCTACGCCATTCGGTCAAACCGGCGCCTCCCGAGGCCGCACTGTGCACAGCCTGTGGACAACAACTTGAACCGTGTGAGCTGCCACGACTACCGTGGCCGAACCAGGATTCAGGCTTTCGTAAGCATGCAGTCGTTCTGCAGGTGCCTGCCGGCCTGTCCTTCCCGTCCCGTCCCGAGAACCACACCTTCGTGGGACCTGTGAGAGAGCGTGCCCTGTGGCTGACGTACCTGCCGATCTTGCCGCAGTGTGGCCACGCGTGCTGGAGCACCTGCTCGGCGAGGGCCAGCAGGGGTTCGAGGCCAAGGACAGACAGTGGATCGAGCGCTGCCAGCCCCTCGCACTGGTCGCGGACACCGCCCTCCTCGCCGTGCCGAACGAGTACAGCAAGCAGGTCCTGGAGGGCCGACTGGCCCCGCTCGTCAGCGAGGCACTGAGCCACGAGTGCGGCCGTCCGATCCGTATCGCGATCACGGTGGACGACTCCGTCGGGGAGTCCCCCGCACCCCAGCCCATGCGGCAGCAGCAGTCCCCGTACCAGCCACAGCAGCAGTCCCCGCAGCACGACGAGCCTCTCCAGCGCGACCCCCGGGACAACCGGGACGGACGTGACCCGCGTGACACCCGCGACGGACACGACGGACGCGACAGCAGGGACGGCCGCGACAGCCGGGACACGCGCGACAGCCGGGATACCCGGGACAGCTACGACTCCTACGGGCGGCGCCAGCAGGACGACGGGCTGCCCACCGCCCGCCCCGCCTACCCCGAGTACCGCCAGGAGTCGCGTCCCGCGCCAGGCACCTGGCCCGGCGAGCAGCAGGACGACCACGGCGGCTGGCAGCAGCCCCGGCTGGGCGGCTTCCAGGACCGCGACCCCTACTCCCGTCCGCCGCAGCACGACTACCGCTCCCAGCTGCCCGACCGGCAGACGTACGACCAGCAGTCGTACGAGCAGCAGCGTCAGGACCGCTCCGACCGCCAGGACCAGGGCCCGCGCCACGGCCGCAACCCGAACCTGCCCGTGGCCGGCGGAGCGCCGGGGCCGCTCGCCGCGCAGCCCGCGCCCGCGCCGGGTCCGGGTGAGCCGCAGGCACGGCTGAATCCGAAGTACCTCTTCGACACCTTCGTCATCGGCTCGTCGAACCGGTTCGCGCACGCGGCCGCCGTCGCCGTCGCCGAGGCCCCCGCGAAGGCGTACAACCCTCTGTTCATCTACGGGGAGTCCGGGCTCGGCAAGACACACCTGCTGCACGCGATCGGTCACTACGCGCGCAGCCTCTATCCCGGCACCCGGGTGCGGTACGTGAGCTCGGAGGAGTTCACCAACGAGTTCATCAACTCCATCCGCGACGGCAAGGGCGACGCCTTCCGCAAGCGCTACCGCGACGTGGACATCCTGCTCGTCGACGACATTCAGTTCCTGGCGAGCAAGGAGTCGACGCAGGAGGAGTTCTTCCACACCTTCAACACGCTGCACAACGCGAACAAGCAGATCGTGCTCTCCTCCGACCGGCCGCCCAAGCAGCTGGTCACGCTGGAGGACCGGCTCCGCAACCGCTTCGAGTGGGGCCTGACCACCGACGTGCAGCCGCCGGAGCTGGAGACGCGGATCGCGATCCTCCGCAAGAAGGCCGTGCAGGAGCAGCTCAACGCCCCCCCGGAGGTGCTGGAGTTCATCGCCTCCCGCATCTCGCGCAACATCCGCGAGCTGGAGGGGGCACTGATCCGGGTCACGGCCTTCGCGAGCCTGAACCGTCAGCCGGTGGACCTCGGTCTCACCGAGCAGGTGCTGAAGGACCTGATCCCCGGTGGTGAGGACGCCTCGCCGGAGATCACCGCGCCGGCCATCATGTCGGCGACCGCGGACTACTTCGGTCTGACGGTGGACGACCTGTGCGGATCCTCGCGCAGCCGCGTGCTGGTGACGGCCCGGCAGATCGCGATGTACCTGTGCCGCGAACTCACGGACCTCTCGCTGCCGAAGATCGGCGCGCAGTTCGGCGGCCGCGACCACACGACGGTGATGCACGCGGACCGTAAGATCCGCGCCCTGATGGCGGAACGCCGCTCCATCTACAACCAGGTCACCGAGCTCACCAACCGCATCAAGAACGGCTGACGAAGCCGGATCCACGTCTGTGAGGGCGCCGGGAGAAGCATTCTCCCGGCGCCCTCTTCGTCGTCCCGAGCACCTGGATCCGGCTCCACCGGGCCCGATCGGGGTGCTCGCAGGGCCGTCCGAGGCGCCTTCCGCCCGTTGTCCCAAGGCTGTTGACACCTGTTGGTGTTCGAATTCGGGCCCACCGGGTGGAGTTCTCCACAGATCCTGGGACGATGTTCCGTCCACACCCTGGGGACTGGGAAGTTGTCCAGATTATGTCCACAGGGGTGGCATCTGAGGCTTCATCACACCAGGTCAGGTGCTTGTGGAATTGTGGCAAACTTTGATCCACAGCCTGTGGACAAGTTTTTCCTCCACAGGGGTCGAGCCGGGTTGTCCACGGGCGGCCCACAGGATCGGTGGCCTTGTCCCCAGCTTCTCCACAGCGCTGTCCACTGTTCGGCAACGAAACACCCCCTCTCACCGGGTCGAGTGAAAGGCGTCACACCAACGAGGTCGGTTGGGCTGTGGGGAAGGTGGGTAAAGCTGGGGACACAGCTGTGGGGAAGTCGCCCCTGCCTGTGCATCGGGTGTGCAGAACTTCTCGCCGTCCACAGAGACGGCTGGTTGTCCACGGGCTCCGCCCACAGGGGCGGTGGACAAAAAAGTGGGTCTGAGCTGCGAAAACGGGGTTATCCACGGTTTCCACAGGCCCTACTACTACTCCCACTAAGAGTTAGCCCGGAATCCGCAAAGAAGAAGGCCCTGTGTACAACTCGGCCCGAAGCCTCCAGGCCGCTCTCCGCTCGACTTGACCGGCAGCAGCAACGAGTGTCGGTGGCGTGCGTCAGACTGTTCCCCGGTGAACTTCCCCGGCCGACGGTCGGGGACACCGGTCCAGACGACGAAAGCCAGCAGGGCGAGCCAGCAACAGCAGGAGGCGGTTCCGGTGAAGATCCGGGTGGAGCGCGATGTACTCGCGGAGGCGGTGGCCTGGACGGCCCGCAGCCTTCCGGCCCGTCCGCCGGTGCCCGTCCTCGCGGGCCTTCTGCTGAAGGCCGAGGAGGGCGCACTGAGCCTCTCCGGCTTCGACTACGAGGTGTCGGCCCGGGTGTCGGTCGACGCCGAGGTCGAGGAGGACGGCACGGTCCTGGTGTCCGGGCGGCTGCTCGCCGACATCTGCCGTGCGCTCCCCAACCGGCCCGTGGAGATTTCCACAGACGGTGTACGGGCGACCGTGGTCTGCGGCTCCTCGCGGTTCACACTCCACACACTGCCTGTGGAGGAGTACCCGGCGCTGCCGCAGATGCCCACCGCCACGGGCACCGTTCCCGGTGAGGTCTTCGCCTCCGCCGCCGCCCAGGTGGCCATCGCCGCCGGCCGCGACGACACGCTGCCCGTGCTGACGGGTGTCCGCATCGAGATCGAGGGCGAGACGGTCACGCTGGCGTCGACCGACCGCTACCGCTTCGCGGTCCGCGAGTTCCTGTGGAAGCCGGAGGACCCGGAGGCGTCCGCGGTCGCCCTGGTGCCCGCCAAGACGCTCCTGGACACCGCCAAGTCGCTGACCAGCGGTGACACGGTGACCATCGCTCTGTCCGGCTCGGGGTCCGGTGAGGGCCTGATCGGTTTCGAGGGCGCCGGACGCCGGACGACGACCCGTCTGCTCGAGGGCGACCTGCCGAAGTACCGCACGCTGTTCCCGACCGAGTTCAACTCCGTCGCCGTCATCGAGACCGCCCCGTTCGTCGAGGCCGTCAAGCGTGTGGCCCTGGTGGCCGAGCGGAACACCCCGGTCCGGCTGACCTTCGAGCAGGGTGTGCTGATCCTCGAAGCGGGCTCCAGCGACGACGCACAGGCTGTGGAGCGCGTCGACGCGAACCTCGACGGCGACGACATCTCGATCGCCTTCAACCCGACGTTCCTGCTGGACGGCCTGAGCGCGATCGACTCCCCGGTCGCCCAGCTCTCCTTCACGACGTCGACCAAGCCGGCGCTGCTCAGCGGCCGCCCGGCCGTGGACGCCGAGGCGGACGACGCGTACAAGTACCTGATCATGCCGGTGCGGCTGTCCGGCTGACCTCGCCGGACACCGCGGTGCAGGCCCGGGGCCAGGTGGCGCCGGGCCTCACGTGCCCCTCGGGCCAACCGCACAAGCCGGGCGTAGGCTCGGACCCGGGTACGAATCGCCTCGAAGGTTAAGGAATCTCTGATGGAGCTCGGTCTCGTCGGCCTCGGCAAAATGGGCGGCAACATGCGCGAGCGCATCCGCCGCGCCGGTCACACCGTCATCGGTTACGACCGCAACGCGGACGTCGCCGACGTTCACAGCCTGGAAGAGCTTGTGGGCAAGCTCAAGGGCCCGCGCGTCGTCTGGGTCATGGTCCCGGCCGGTGACGCCACCCAGTCCACGATCGATGCGCTGGGTGAGCTGCTCTCCCCGGGCGACGTGGTCGTCGACGGCGGCAACTCGCGCTGGACGGACGACGAGAAGCACGCCGAGGAGCTGAAGGCCAAGGGCGTCGGCTTCGTCGACTGCGGCGTCTCCGGTGGCGTCTGGGGCCTGGAGAACGGCTACGCGCTGATGTACGGCGGCGCAGCCGACGACGTGGCGAAGGTGCAGCCGGTCTTCGACGCCCTCAAGCCGGAGGGTGAGTTCGGTTCGGTCCACGCGGGCAAGGTCGGCGCCGGCCACTTCGCGAAGATGGTTCACAACGGCATCGAGTACGCCATGATGCAGGCCTACGCCGAGGGCTGGGAGCTCCTGGAGAAGGTCGACTCCGTCACGGACGTGCGCGAGGTCTTCCGCTCCTGGCAGGAGGGCACGGTCATCCGTTCCTGGCTGCTGGACCTCGCCGTCAACGCCCTGGACGACGACGAGCACCTCGAAAGCCTGCGGGGCTTCGCCGCCGACTCGGGCGAGGGCCGCTGGACCGTCGAGGCCGCCATCGACAACGCGGTGCCGCTGCCCGCCATCACCGCTTCCCTCTTCGCACGCTTCGCGTCGCGTCAGGACGACTCCCCGCAGATGAAGATGATCGCCGCACTGCGCAACCAGTTCGGCGGCCACGCGGTCGAGTCCAACAAGAAGTAAGCACAGCAGAAGTAGGCCCGACAGGGCAGCAAGGCACAGTCGGGGGAAGGTCGGCGCAACACCATGCACGTCACGCATCTGTCGCTGGCCGACTTCCGCTCGTACGCCCGGGTCGAGGTTCCGCTCGACCCGGGCGTCACCGCCTTCGTGGGGGCGAACGGGCAGGGCAAGACGAATCTCGTCGAAGCCGTCGGCTACCTGGCCTCCCTGGGCAGCCACCGGGTCTCCTCGGACGCCCCGCTGGTGCGGATGGGCGCCGAGCGGGCGGTTATCAGGGCGGCCGTCACCCAGGGCGAGCGCTCCCAGCTGGTCGAGCTGGAGCTCAACCCCGGACGCGCCAACCGCGCCCGGATCAACAGGTCCTCGCAGGTCCGGCCGCGGGACGTGCTGGGCATCGTACGGACGGTCCTGTTCGCACCCGAGGACCTCGCCCTGGTGAAGGGCGACCCCGGTGAGCGCCGGAAGTTCCTCGACGAACTGATCACGGCGCGCTCGCCGCGCATGGCGGGGGTGCGGTCGGACTACGACCGGGTGCTCAAGCAGCGCAACACCCTGCTGAAGTCGGCGGCGATGGCCAGGCGGCACGGTGGCCGGTCCATGGACATGTCCACCATCGACGTGTGGGACCAGCACCTGGCGAAGGTCGGTGCGGAACTCCTCGCCCAGCGCCTGGACCTGATCGCGACGCTTCAGCCCCTGGCCGACAAGGCGTACGAGCAACTCGCCCCCGGCGGGGGGCCCGTGGCGCTGGAGTACCGCAACTCGGCCCCGGGGGACGCGCTCTCCCGCGAGGATTTGTACGGGCAGCTGATGGAGGCACTCGCCGAGGCGCGCAAGCAGGAGATCGAGCGGGGCGTGACACTGGTCGGCCCGCACCGTGACGAACTGCTGTTGAAGCTGGGCCAGTTGCCCGCCAAGGGTTATGCGAGCCACGGGGAGTCCTGGTCGTACGCGCTGGCGCTGCGGCTCGCTTCGTACGACCTGCTGCGGGCGGAGGGCAACGAACCGGTGCTGGTCCTCGACGATGTTTTCGCGGAGCTGGACGCGCGCCGCCGGGAGCGGCTGGCGGAGCTGGTGGCGCCTGGCGAGCAGGTGCTGGTGACGGCGGCTGTGGACGACGACGTCCCAGGGGTACTGGCGGGCGCCCGTTACTCCGTTGCCGACGGTGCGGTGACGCGGTTGTGAGCGGCAAGGACAAGCCCGTCGTGCCGAAGCCGGCCACCGGCCGGGAGGCGCTGGAAGCGCCTGGGGTGCCGGAGTCCTCCGGTGTGGACCTGGCCCGTCAGGCGCTGGCCGCCGCGAAGGAGCAGGCTCGCGCACGGGGCGCCGCCGCGCAGCAGAAGAAGACCGTGCGCCGTGGAGGCGGTCTGCGGTCGGGATCGGGGGCCGACGGGCGCGACCCGCTGAAGCTGGGAACCGCGCTTGACCGGCTGAAGACCGAGCGCGGCTGGGAGATGCCGATCGCGGTCAGCGGTGTGATGGGCCGCTGGAAGGACATCGTCGGAGGCCCGGTGGCGCAGCACAGCGAGCCGCTGAGGTACGACGAGGACGAGCGGATCCTGTGGGTGCGGTGCGATTCCACCGCGTGGGCCACCCAGCTGAAGTGGATGCTGCCGACCCTGCTGAAGCAGCTCAACGAGGAACTCGGCCGGGACACCGTGCGGGTGATCAAACTCGAAGGGCCGAACGCGCCGCAGCGCCGGTACGGGCCTCTGCGCGCGCCGGGCAGCACGGGTCCGGGCGATACGTACGGGTAGAGCTGTTCCGTCACTGTTTCACGTGAAACATGAACCGGATGTTTCACGTGAAACCGGGTGACAGGAGTGAGGCGTCCCTCACCGTAGCGGGAGGTTGACAGCCCGAAGCGCTGGATGCCGGTGTGAGCCGCCTGGAGCCCCTCCCCGGATATGGGGAGTCGGTCGACCCCGGTTCGGGGCGGCACATGCGGACTCAGGTACCGGCAAACCCCCATTCGTGTCCGCGCTACCGGTAGACTGATGACTAGTCCCCGCTTGTTTCGCGGGGCACGTCGACTCACACAGAACGACGCAGCCGCTCCTGCCTGCCTGGGGATGGGGATTCCCCCAGCCGACGGCAGGGGATGGGCCTGTGCTGTGCCAGAAAGGGCGCTTCGTGGCCGATTCCGGCAACCCCAACGAGATCACTCCGTCCACTGCCGGCGAGGACGGCGGCGGCGCCTCCACCGAGGCGGCCGCCGTCGGTGCTGCGGTACCCGGGGCGGTGCCCTCCGCGGGCACCAGCTCCGAGGTCACCTCGGCGTACGACGCCAGCGCGATCACAGTCCTGGAAGGCCTGGACGCGGTCCGCAAGCGTCCGGGCATGTACATCGGCTCGACCGGTGAACGTGGCCTGCATCACATGGTGCAGGAAGTCGTCGACAACTCGGTGGACGAGGCCCTGGCCGGCCACGCCGACATGATCGACGTGACGATCCTGGCCGACGGCGGCGTACGTGTCGTCGACAACGGGCGCGGCATCCCTGTCGGCATCATCCCGTCCGAGGGCAAGCCGGCCGTGGAGGTCGTGCTGACGGTCCTGCACGCGGGCGGCAAGTTCGGCGGCGGCGGTTATGCCGTCTCCGGCGGTCTGCACGGTGTCGGCGTGTCCGTGGTCAACGCGCTGTCCCAGCGGGTCGCGGTGGAGATCCGCACCGACGGTTACCGCTGGACGCAGGAGTACAAGCTCGGCGCGCCGGTGGCGCCGCTGGAGCGCCACGAGGCCACCACCGAGACCGGCACCTCGGTGACGTTCTGGGCCGACGGCGACATCTTCGAGACCACCGAGTACTCCTTCGAGACCCTGTCGCGGCGTTTCCAGGAGATGGCGTTCCTCAACAAGGGACTGACCATCAAGCTGACGGACGAGCGGGAGTCGGCCAAGGCCGTCGCCGGCGCGGACACGGCGGACGCCGCGGACGACGAGCAGGTGCGTACGGTCACGTACTTCTACGAGGGCGGCATCGTCGACTTCGTGAAGTACCTGAACTCGCGCAAGGGTGAGCTCATCCACCCGACCGTCATCGACGTCGAGGCCGAGGACAAGGAGCGGATGCTCTCGGTCGAGATCGCGATGCAGTGGAACTCGCAGTACAGCGAGGGCGTGTACTCGTTCGCGAACACGATCCACACGCATGAGGGCGGTACGCACGAGGAGGGTTTCCGGGCGGCCATGACCGGCCTGGTGAATCGTTACGCGCGGGAGAAGAAGTTCCTTCGGGAGAAGGACGACAACCTCGCGGGCGAGGATATCCGTGAGGGTCTGACGGCGATCATCTCGGTGAAGCTGGGCGAGCCGCAGTTCGAGGGCCAGACGAAGACGAAGCTGGGCAACACGGAGGCGAAGACCTTCGTGCAGAAGGTCGTCCACGAGCACCTCAACGACTGGTTCGACCGCAATCCGAACGAGGCCGCGGACATCATCCGCAAGGCGATCCAGGCCGCCACGGCCCGCGTCGCGGCCCGTAAGGCGCGTGACCTGACCCGTCGCAAGGGTCTGCTGGAGTCGGCGTCGCTGCCGGGCAAGCTGTCGGACTGCCAGTCCAACGACCCGACGAAGTGCGAGATCTTCATCGTCGAGGGTGACTCCGCCGGCGGTAGCGCGAAGTCCGGCCGTAACCCGATGTACCAGGCCATCCTGCCGATCCGCGGCAAGATCCTGAACGTCGAGAAGGCCCGTATCGACAAGATCCTCCAGAACACCGAGGTGCAGGCGCTGATCAGTGCCTTCGGCACCGGTGTGCACGAGGACTTCGACATCGAGAAGCTCCGCTATCACAAGATCATCCTGATGGCGGACGCCGACGTCGACGGCCAGCACATCAACACGCTGCTCCTGACCTTCCTGTTCCGCTTCATGCGGCCGCTGGTCGAGGCCGGGCACGTCTATCTGTCGCGTCCGCCGCTGTACAAGCTCAAGTGGGGCCGCGACCACGTCGAGTACGCGTACTCCGACCGTGAGCGCGACGCGCTCCGCGAGGCGGGCGAGCAGCAGGGCAAGCGCATCAAGGAGGGCGACCTCCAGCGCTTCAAGGGTCTCGGTGAGATGGACGCCGAGGAGCTGCGCATCACCACGATGGACGTCGACCACCGTGTGCTCGGCCAGGTGACGCTCGACGACGCGGCGCAGGCCGACGACCTGTTCTCGGTGCTCATGGGCGAGGACGTCGAGGCGCGGCGCTCGTTCATCCAGCGCAATGCCAAGGACGTCCGCTTCCTCGACATCTGAGTCGGTCCGTCGCTGACCGCTTCGAAAGGATTTTGACCAGCAATGGCCGACGAGAACACCCCTGTTACCCCCGCCGTAGAGGATCAGACCGTGCGGATCGAGCCCGTCGGGCTCGAGACCGAGATGCAGCGTTCGTACCTCGACTACGCGATGTCCGTCATCGTGGCGCGTGCGCTGCCCGACGTACGGGACGGTCTCAAGCCCGTCCACCGTCGTGTGCTCTACGCGATGTACGACGGCGGCTACCGGCCCGAGAAGGGCTTCTACAAGTGCGCCCGCGTCGTCGGTGACGTCATGGGTACGTACCACCCGCACGGCGACTCCTCGATCTACGACGCGCTGGTGCGTCTGGCGCAGCCGTGGTCGATGCGGATGCCGCTGGTCGCCTCCAACGGCAACTTCGGCTCTCCGGGCAACGACCCGGCCGCCGCGAT
This sequence comes from Streptomyces sp. NPDC091272, assembly GCF_044757485.1. Taxonomy (NCBI): domain Bacteria; kingdom Bacillati; phylum Actinomycetota; class Actinomycetes; order Kitasatosporales; family Streptomycetaceae; genus Streptomyces; species Streptomyces sp. NPDC091272. Next base: position 516,315 of record NZ_JBIVVC010000003.1, on the reverse strand, counting down.
GCGCTACACCGAGTGCAAGATGGCGAACCTCTCCATGGAGATGGTGCGCGACATCGACGAGGAGACCGTCGACTTCACGGCCAACTACGACGGCCGTAACCAGGAGCCGACGGTGCTGCCGTCGCGTTTCCCGAACCTGCTGGTGAACGGTTCGGCGGGCATCGCGGTCGGTATGGCCACGAACATTCCGCCGCACAACCTGCGCGAGGTCGCCGCGGGAGCCCAGTGGTGCCTGGACAACCCGGAGGCCTCGCACGAGGAGCTCCTGGACGCGCTGATGGAGCGCATCAAGGGACCCGACTTCCCGACCGGCGCCCTCGTGGTGGGCCGCAAGGGCATCGAGGAGGCGTACCGGACGGGCCGCGGCTCGATCACGATGCGCGCCGTGGTGGCGGTCGAGGAGATCCAGAACCGGCAGTGCCTGGTCGTCACGGAGCTTCCGTACCAGACGAACCCGGACAACCTGGCGCAGAAGATCGCCGACCTGGTGAAGGACGGCAAGGTCGGCGGCATCGCCGACGTCCGTGACGAGACCTCGTCGCGGACCGGCCAGCGCCTGGTCATCGTGCTCAAGCGCGACGCGGTCGCCAAGGTCGTGCTGAACAACCTGTACAAGCACACCGACCTGCAGTCGAACTTCGGCGCGAACATGCTGGCCCTGGTCGACGGAGTGCCGCGCACGCTGTCGCTGGACGCGTTCATCCGGCACTGGGTGACCCACCAGATCGAGGTCGTCGTCCGGCGTACCCGCTTCCGGCTGCGCAAGGCGGAGGAGCGGGCGCACATCCTGCGCGGTCTGCTCAAGGCCCTGGACGCGATCGACGAGGTCATCGCGCTGATCCGCCGCTCCAACACGGTGGAGATCGCTCGTGAGGGCCTGATGGGCCTGCTGTCGATCGACGAGATCCAGGCGAACGCGATCCTGGAGATGCAGCTGCGCCGGCTGGCCGCCCTGGAGCGCCAGAAGATCGTCGCGGAGCACGACGAGCTGCAGTCCAAGATCAACGAGTACAACGCGATCCTGGCCTCGCCCGAGCGCCAGCGCGGCATCGTCAGCGAGGAACTGGCCGTCATCGTCGACAAGTTCGGCGACGACCGGCGTTCCCAGCTGGTGCCCTTCGACGGCGACATGTCCATGGAGGACCTGATCGCCGAGGAGGACATCGTCGTCACCATCACCAACGGTGGCTACGTCAAGCGCACGAAGACCGAGGACTACCGGTCGCAGAAGCGCGGCGGCAAGGGCGTCCGGGGCACGAAACTGAAGCAGGACGACATCGTCGACCACTTCTTCGTCTCCACGACGCACCACTGGCTGCTGTTCTTCACGAACAAGGGCCGGGTGTACCGGGCGAAGGCCTACGAGCTGCCCGACGCGGGCCGGGACGCGCGTGGCCAGCACGTGGCGAACCTGCTCGCGTTCCAGCCGGACGAGAAGATCGCACAGATCCTGGCGATCCGGGACTACGACGCGACGCCGTACCTGATCCTGGCCACCAAGGGTGGTCTGGTGAAGAAGACGTCCCTGAAGGACTACGACTCGCCCCGTTCGGGTGGTGTCATCGCGATCAACCTGCGGGAGACCGCGGACGGCAGCGACGACGAGCTCATCGGCGCGGAGCTGGTGTCGGCCGAGGACGATCTGCTGCTGGTCAGCAGGAAGGCCCAGTCGATCCGGTTCACGGCGACGGATGACGCGCTGCGCCCGATGGGCCGTGCGACATCGGGTGTAAAGGGCATGAGTTTCCGCGAGGGAGACGAACTGCTCTCGATGAATGTGGTCAGGCCCGGTACGTTCGTCTTCACCGCAACCGACGGCGGGTACGCGAAGCGCACTCCCGTCGACGAGTACCGCGTCCAGGGCCGAGGCGGTCTGGGTATCAAGGCCGCCAAGATCGTGGAGGACCGCGGGACGCTCGTCGGGGCCTTGGTGGTGGAGGAGACGGATGAGATCCTCGCCATCACACTCGGCGGCGGTGTGATTCGTACGCGAGTCAGCGAAGTCAGGGAGACGGGCCGTGACACCATGGGCGTCCAACTGATCAACCTGGGCAAGCGGGATGCCGTCGTCGGCATCGCCCGTAACGCCGAGGCCGGCCGAGAGGCCGAAGAGGTCGACGGCGTCGAGGACGGCCCGGAGACCGATGCGGACGGTGCGGTCGCTGCTACGGCCGCTGCCGAAGTCGTCGAGGGCGCCGAGCCTTCGGCAGGGGAGCACGAGGAGTAGGTCGTGAGTGGAGCCACGGGTACCGGAGGAAAATCTTCCGGGGCTGGAGCACCCGGTGCCCGTGGCTCTGCCGCGGACTCCCAGGGGGGAACTGTGACGGACACCCGGGGGCCGCAGCCCCAGAACTACGACGGGTACGCGGCCGGGCCGCTGCCCGGTGAGCGGGAGCAGCCGGCCCAGGGACCCGGGTCCCAGCCGTACCACCCGCCGCAGGCCTACCAGGCGCACGGTGCCCCGCAGGGCGGCGGTGCCACCCAGGGCGGTCAGCGCGGTCCTGCGGGACAGAGCAGTGGCGGTACACAGGGCGGACAGACCGGGGCCGTGCGGCGGCCCCGCACCGGCGCGCGGACGACGCCGCGTACCCGCAAGGCAAGGCTGCGGGTGGCCAAGGCCGACCCGTGGTCGGTGATGAAGGTCAGTTTCCTGCTGTCGATCGCCCTGGGCATCTGCACGGTGATCGCGGCGGCCGTGCTGTGGATGGTCATGGACGCCATGGGCGTCTTCGCGACCGTCGGCGGCACGATCAGTGAGGCGACCAGCTCGACGGCCGGCTCCGGCGAGAGCAGCGGGTTCGACCTCCAGTCGTTCCTGTCGCTGCCCCGGGTGCTCATCTTCACGTCGGTCATCGCGGTGATCGACGTGGTCCTGGCGACGGCCCTGGCGACGCTGGGCGCCTTCATCTACAACCTCTCGGCAGGTTTCGTGGGCGGTGTGGAGCTCACGCTCGCCGAGGACGAGTAGGGCCTCGTGGTGGGGGGCGGGGAACCGATTTTGGCACTGCCCCCCACGTGCGCTAATCTTCAGAAGTCAGCGCGCGAGCGCAGCGGGCCTATAGCTCAGTTGGTTAGAGCGCATCCCTGATAAGGATGAGGCCACAGGTTCAAATCCTGTTAGGCCCACAGACACCGGTTGGCCCGGACGAGGAAGTTCTCGTCCGGGCCAACCGCTTTTTTGCGTCCCCGAGTTGAAGCCCGCGGTAGGTCACCGATAGGTCTCGGCCGGTGTGTATAGTCGGCCGCCAAAGGTCTCCTACGTCAAGGAAAGACGAGGTCGCGCGGTGAAGAAGCTTCTCCTGGTCGCACTGGCCGCCATTGGCGGGCTCCTCGTGTACCGCCAGATCCAGGCGGATCGCGCCGAGCAGGATCTGTGGACGGAGGCGACTGACTCCGTGCCCGCAGGTTCGGGTGTGTGAGCTCCAGTAGTCAGAGTGTGAGGGACCCCGGTCGCTGAGGCGGCCGGGGTTCTTTGCTGCGCGGAGCCGGAGCCGGAGCCGGAGCCGGAACTGGGGCCAGGACCGGGGCTGGAGCTGGGGCCGGGCCGGGGCCGAGAGCGGCGATCGGGAGCCTCAGGGGGAAGGGGCGGGAGCGGGGGTCGCCCCGGCCGGTCGATGTTTCACGTGAAACATCGACCGGCAAATCGGTCCCCCGGGCGGACAGCCCTGGGGCGGGCGGGGCACGATGGTCCGGCACCGCGACCGCCGCGGTGTGCGGCGGACCGGTCAGGGTCGGTCGTCGGAGCGGTGTTCCGCACGGTGCGGCGCCGGACGGCGGTGAACGCGACAGGGGGTGGCGTGTGAAGAGGCAGCGCGGCAGGGGCCGGGTGCTCACGGGCTCCGGCCTGGGCAGGGTGCTCGCCGGAGCGGCGGCGCTGTGTGCGGTGGTGGCACTGCCGGGGCAGGCGCTGGCGGCGGGCGAGCCCGCACCGTACGTCTTCGACACGGCGGCCGAACCGGTCAGCGGGAGCGTGAGTACGGCGGACGCTCCGGCGCTGACCGCAGGAGCGACGTACAAGGACAGCATCGGGCCGAAGGGCAAGAGGTACTACCGGCTCGACCTCGATGCCAAGAGCAACGCGTACGTCTCGGCGGTCGCCGTGCCCCGCAACGGGCCCAAGGTCGGTATCGGTGACGGCCTCAAGGTGTCCGTCCTGGACCGCGGCAACACTTCCTGCGACTCCGGCGACAACGTGGGCTTCGGATCGGCGGAGTTCGCCCGCCCGATCAGTACTTACGCGGCGCGGACGATCGAGGAGGGCGCCAGCAGCTGTCAGGAGGCCGGCACGTACTACGTACTCGTCGAGCGGACCACGGCGGACGGTTCGGCACCGGACGACTGGCCGCTGGAGATCCGTTACCAGTCCGAACCGGGTCTCAAGACGGCCGGGCCCACCGAGGCGCCCGAGAGCTGGCCCAGCGCCTCGCCCGCCCCGCCCGTGGGCGGCCCGCAGAAGCGGCACGGCGGCACGGGCTTCAACGACGCCACCGGGCTGGACACGGGCGAGTGGCGCGACGAGATCCGGCCGGGACAGTCGCTCTTCTACCGGGTGCCCCTCGACTGGGGACAGCAGATCTTCTCCGACATCGACCTGCACAGTGCCGTCGGGACGAAGAACGGGTTCGTGGGCAGCGCGGTCTCCTTCGACCTGTACAACCCCGCACGCGGGTTCGTGCAGGCCGCGAGCTCGATGTCGTACGACGGGAAGCAGAAGACGGCGGCGATGGACCCGCTGCCGCCCGTGGCGTACGAGAACCGCTTCACCTCCAGCAGCGGTGACGGGGACATGCGGCTCGCGGGCTGGTACTACCTGCGGGTCTCCCTGAGCCCGAAGGTCGGCACGACCTTCGGGGACACGGCGTACGGGTTGACCCTGCGGGTCAGCGTGAAGGGCGACAAGGGCAAGGGCCCGGCCTACGCGGGGACGCCGGGTGACTTCGGGGTGTCGGACGACGACCGGGACGCGGCAGCCCGCGGACAGAGCGGTGCGCAGGCCGCGAAGAGCGGCACGATGAAGCTGGTCGCGGGCGCCGGTATCGGCACGGGCACCGTGCTCGTGCTCGCCCTCGGGGTGTGGACGCTGCTGGCGCGACACCGGGCGGCGGCGGCAGAGGGCAACCCACCGCACCGGAACGCGCAGCGTCCGGGCGCCCCGCAGCAGAACGTCTCCCCGCAGAACGTCTCGCCGCAGAACGTCGCGCCGCAGAACGCCCCGCAGCAGAACGCCCCGCAGCAGCACCCGCAGTATCAGCACCCGCAGCCGGCGCCGGGGCAGGCGCCGCAGTCGACGCAGTATCAGGCCCCGCAGCAGACACCGCAGTCGGCACCTCAGCAGCAGGGCCCGCCGCAGGGGTACGGCCCGCCTCCGGCGTCCTGGTAGGCCCTGGTCAGGTCTGGGTCAGGGCCCAGAGGCCCACGGCGAAACAGAGCAGCGCGAGTATCAGCACCGGGACCGTCACCTTCGGGGGCGGTCCCGGCCGCTTCTGCCCGGCAGGCGCCCGTCCCGGTGCCTGCGTCTGAGCAAATGCGCTCTGCGGGGGCTGTGAGCCGTACGCCGTCGGGGCGGCGGGGGCGGGCCCCTCGGCGAAGCCGGAGGTGTAGCCACGAGTAGGTGGCAGCTGATGGTCGACGGCGCCGCCCAGGGCCTGCGAGCGGCCCGGCAGCGCCCCGGGGAACGGGGGCGCCGCATGGGCGGGCCCGGGGGACGAAGGAGCGGCGGGCGGAGCGGAGGACGGAGCCTGGGTCGAGGGCAGGGACGACGGAGCAGGGCCGTTGGACGAGACGCCGTCGGTGCTCTGCTGCGGGGGCGGAGCGAGATGGAAGCTACCGGTCTGCGACATGGCCGGGCTCTGCTGCGGGGACGGGCTCTGGAGGGGGCCGGACATGGCCGTCTGCTGCGGGGACTGGCTCTGCTGCGGGGCCGGGCTCTGGTGGTGAGGTGACGGACTCTGTTGCGGGGCCGGGCTCTGGTGCCGGCCGGGGGAGGTCGCGGGGTCTTGCCGCTGCTCGGGGCCGGGGTGAGGGTCGGAGGAATGCGCGGGCGCCGGTCGCTGCTCGTGTTCCCGGTACGAGGAGGGGCCCTGGAGACGTTCCTGGGGTGAGGAGGGGCCCTGGAGACGTTCCTGGGGAGAGGTGGGGCCCTGGGCCCCGGTGGGGCGAGGAGGAGTCGGTTCGGGGCCGGACGGGCCGAAGCCCGGCGGCAGGGGGCCGATCTGGTCGAAGACCTCGACCGGGTCCTCTCCGGGGGAGGCGTCGGGGAGCATCTCGACCGCGGCGGTCAGCGCCTTGCGCGCCCCCGTGGCTGTACGGAACCTCGCCTGCGGGTCCGGCTGGAGCATCCCCGCGACGACCTGCCACAAGGGCTCCGGAATGCCCTCGGGTGCGGCGGGGGTGCCGTACGAGGCGAAGTGCTCGATCAGCGCCCGGGAGTCCGGCTTCTGGCCCCTGAGCAGATAGAGGGCGACCAGTCCGACGGCGAACAGGTCGGCGGGGAAGTCCGGTTCGGCGCCCATCATCTGCTCGGGTGCGAAGTAGCCGGGGGTGCCCACCACGTAGTCGGTCTCGGTCAGGCGGGGCTCGCCCTTGCGCATCGAGATGCCGAAGTCGGAGAGCCGCAGGTGCGGGCGACCGGTGCCGGTCGCCTCCAGGAGGATGTTCGCCGGCTTGATGTCGCGGTGCACGACCCCTTCCGCGTGCACGGCTGCGAGCCCGGCGAGGAGCTGGTCGAGCAGGGTGCACACGAAGCGGGGCGGGAGCGGGCCGTAGTCCCCGATGACGTGGGCGAGCGAGCCCCCGCTCACCAGGTCCATGGTGAAGAGGACCTTGTCGTCGTCCGCGGCCCAGCTCGCGGGCGCCAGCACATGCGGGTGATCGATGCGCAGGGCCTGCTCCCGCACGAAGCGCAGCAGGGTGTGCGCGTCGCTCTGCTGGAGCACCTTGGCGGCGACGTAGCGGCGCCGCCTGTGGTCCCAGGACCGCCAGACCGCGCCCATCCCGCCCCGGCCGATCGGATCGATCAGCTCGTACCGGCCCGCGAATATCTCACCCATAGTGCTGCGCCCGCTCCCCGATCCAGCTCGTGTCGCCGCCCGTGCCCTCCGGGCGGTCCGTCAGCTCTGGTGCGCCTCGTAGTGGGCGACCGCCTCCGCGGTGCGCCCCGCGCCGTACACCCGGAGGAACTCTGCCAGTTCCGGATGGTCGGCGGCGAGGGAGTCCGCGGCATGGATGATGTCCCCGGCACCCGCCACCGAGCGGAGCAGCGACTGGATCTCGCGCACCACGCGCCGGACGGTCGGCGCGCCCGAGCTCGCCGTCGTCTGGCTGGTGGCGTTCAGTACGGAACCGCCCTGGGACTTCTTGATCTCCTCCATGCGGTCGGTCGCCTCCCCCGCGCTCACGCTTCCGTCGGCCACCTGGCCGGCCAGTTCCTGCAGTGCCTGGACGCGCTGGACCACCGCCGGATTGCCGATCTTGGCGCGCTGGCCGCTCATCAGCTGGGACAGCATGGGCGCGGACAGGCCCAGCACGGCGGCGAGCCGGGCCTGGTTGAGCCCCAGATCGTCGATGAGCCTGCGGAAGAGCGCCCCCAGCGGTTCCCCGTACCAACTGCGCTGAAGCTCCCTGGCTCTTGCCGCGGCTTCCTGTTGTGCTGCGTCCATCTGCGTCTCCCCTTCGCTGCTGCGAACCTCGCGGAGCATCTTACGGAGAGTGGTCGCGGACGGGGAGCCCCAATTCTGTTTGCGGAAATACGGGGGTCACCCGCTACTCTGTTGGTGCGTCGGTTGCCGAGCGCTGTTCCACTCGGTGACGCAACCCTTTTTTCGGGGCCTTAGCTCAGTTGGTAGAGCGCTGCCTTTGCAAGGCAGATGTCAGGAGTTCGACTCTCCTAGGCTCCACATCAGTAGAGGTCCCCTGACCTGCGGAAACGCAGGTCAGGGGACCTCTCTGTGTTTATAACGTCAGCACCGTGTCAGCACCGATCTGATTTACGGTGCCCCACATGGCGTACATCAAGAAACGGGACAAGCGCGACGGAACGGCCAGCTTCACGGTGATGTGGAGGGCCGGCGGAGCCCGTGGCGGCAAGCAGGAGTCCGAGGTTTTCGAGGACGAGACAGCCGCCGAGCGCTTCCGTGATCTGGTGAACGGGCACGGGCAGCAGTGGCCTCCGGGCTGGACCCGAGGTCACGGTTTTGTTGCGGACCGGCGGCGGGCGGACACCATGTTCGAGCCCTTCGCGCTCGCCTACGTCGATCGCCTCACCGGTATCCAGGGCGACACGCGGAGCAAGTACAAGAAGGAGATCAGGGAGAACATGGCTCCCTGGTTCGGCCCGTACTCCGTGGAGGACGGCGAGGGCAGCATTGTCCGGACGATGGTCCAGGACTGGGTCAACGACCTCGAAGCCGGGCGCCTCGCCCCGCTCGACCCGCGTGATCGGAAGCCCCGGACTGCCTACGCGCCGAAGACCGTCCAGAACAAGCACGGTCTTCTCAGCGCGATCATGCAGTCAGCTGTCGATGCAGAACCGTCACTGCGGGCGTCCAACCCGTGCGCGAAGACCCGTCTGCCCCGGCTCGACGGAGCCGAGGACGAAGAGGAGATGGTCTTCCTCGAACGCGAGGAATGGGCCTGGATCTACGAGTGCCTTCGCGACGACGCCAAGGATCTTGGCGAGACCATCGCGGAGACCGGCTTCCGGTGGGGCGAGGCCACCGCGCTTCAGCCGCGAGACCTCCGGCGTCGCAACGGGCGCCCGGCTATCCGCGTACAGAGGGCCTGGAAGAAGGACGAGGACGGCAAGTCCATCCTCGGCCCCCCGAAGACCCGGAAGTCGCGCCGCACCGTCGTCATCACGCACAAGCTCGACCGGATGCTTCGGCGCCGTGCAAAGGGGTTGGCCCCCAACGCCCTGATCTTCACCGGTCCCGAAGGTGGCAAGTGGGACCCCGGCACCTTCCGGCGCCTGCGCTGGATACCCGCGATCGAGCTGGCCGCAGAGAAGTACGGCCTGATCAAGCGACCGCGCATCCACGACCTTCGTCACTCCCACGCATCGTGGCTGATCGCAGCGAAGGTTCCGCTGCCGGCCATCCAGGGACGGCTTGGCCACGAGTCCATCACCACCACCGTGGACCGCTACGGCCACCTTCTGGACGCCTTGGATGACGAGGTCATGGCCGCCATCGAATGGGCTATGGACCCCACGGCCCCGCTGCCCGGCTTCCTGGAGCGCTCCGGCTTGGCCGCCACCACGGACGGTCTTCCCCACGTCCCTCGACAGCTTTCAGGACTGGCTCAGGAAACCTGGAAGGACGCCAGCGACATGCCGCGGGACGATGCCGATGCAGAGCACGAGAACGACCCGGTCTTTGTCGTCACGCTGGGGGGTCGGGAGGTGCCGTTCGCGGACCGCGAGCATGCACAGGACATCACCGACCAGTGGAACGACGACCACGAGGAAGAAATCGCGACAATGCGGGCAGACGGTTGGCCAGAGGGCAAGATTGCCCGCCGCGGAGCCCTTGGCCCAGAGGAGCGCGAGCGGTGGACCGGCGGCGGCTCCGTCTGGTCCCGGATGCCGGAGCGGCAGTTCGTGCACTACGCCTTGGCCTCGTACGAGGCCGACGGCACTCTGACGTACGAGCCGCTTCCGGTGAGTAGCCGGTGGACGTGGGAGTTCGAGCACGACGGCTTCACCACGCGGGCCGCAGAGTTCCGGACCGAGTTCCGCCCACACGCCAACACAGAGGCGCACGCTCGGGGAATCAACAAGTCGGCTGTCGTCCGAGCCTTCGAGCAGGCCCGGATGGAGGCTCTGGAGGTGTGTGCCAAGCATCCGGACGCCGATCTCACGAGCACCGAGGCTTGACGCGCCAGGTCTAGCCCGTCACTCGAAGGAATGTGCTCTTCTTCATGTGCCTTCGGGGGGGGAACGGAACGGCCAGGGGCGGCGGACTCTACCTCCAGACCGAGCGCCCTGAGCAACGGTCGGCTGGGCGGACACCCCGCGGTCCCCGGCCAGAAGCTCGGCCCGCGAGTCACCCCACCGGTCCGCCCGCCGCGCGTACACGTCGCGGCGGGCGCAGGGTGCGGTTGGGGTGCTTCAGTACGCGGAACGCGTAGGCCGCCTTGTCCGCGAGTCCGGGTTCGGCTCCGAGGACGGCGAACACCAGGCGCCGCCACGACCCGGTCAGGGTTCCTGCGCGACCTCTGTAGCGGGTAACTTCTTGCGGTCGATCAGGTGCGGAAGCTGCTTCAGCGCCTCCATTGCCGAGGCGTCGGCCTCAACCGAGCCGAAGTACGTCGACGAGCACCGGATGAACTTGTGCACCGTCGAGTACGGGGTGGCGATCGTGGTCCGCCGTTTCCCGTGAAGACGTCCCACTTTCCAGGACTTGTGGCTCGTCGGGCCGGAGGTGGCTGGTGCCGCCGTGCGCCGGACAGTGATGGCGCGAGATGTCCATGGTGACGTTGATCTTTGGTGTCGTCACGCTTGTGCGGGGCCGCACTATTCCCGGACCTGTGGTTCGCTCTCTGGTCCGGTCCACATGTTCCGGATGTGCTCAAGTGCTGCGTCCAGAAGTTCGCCTACGTCGTGGAGGCCGCGGCCGGCGGCGGTGGCCAGGTATGCGGGGTGCCGGGCGAGTGGGGTGAGAACGGCGTGGCCCCTGTCGGGATCGTCGCCGAAGAGGACCGGCGGGTGGTCGCTGCCCAGACAGGGGTCCACGACGAGAAGTTGACCAGTGGCGCGGTATCTGCCGAGTACGGCGGGGCCGTCCCATGCCGGTGCTCTCCCGCCGTAGACGCCGTGCTGGTCGATGACGGGGCGGCCGCCTCGGTGCACGGTCAGGCGGGTGGTGAGGTGGCCGGGCGGCTCGGGGATGCGGCCGAGGAGTTGCTCTTCGCGCACAATGACGGCGGCGGTCAGTGCGAGGTCGATGGTGCAGGTCTGGTGGAGGGTGCTGCCCTGGGTGCTGATCAGGGGCTTCGGGAGCCACGTCAGCATGGCGTGGTCGGCGACGGCGAGACGGACGTCGTAGGTCGCGGGGGCGCCGGTGGCGCCGGGCAGCGCGATGGTGGCGGCCGGAGTGGTCACCTCCAGCTTGGCGTGTTCCTCGACGGTGATGTCGAGTGCGAGTCGGTCTCCGCCGAGGGGTGCGCACATGGAGCTGAGCACGCTGATCCGGGCCCACCCGCCGTGGGATCGCTTCTGGTTCAGGTGGAAGGGACCGCTGTTGCGCCGGACGGGGACGGTGGTGGCGGAGCCGTCGTAGGCCGCCCTGATGAAAGCGGTGGCCTCGACTCCGGAGATCTCGGGGTTAGTTGCGTGCACCCACCCGACGCCGGGTGCCCCGTTTGTCCGCCCGCTGTCCGTCTCGTTTCCTTCGGCGACCGGCGTCGGCGTGGGGTGTTCCGCAGTGGGCGCCGGGCGTGTACGTGGTGCAGCGGCTGTCATACGGCGACCTCGGCATGCCAGGCGGACAGGCATCCGTTGACCCAGTCGGCGACCGGCTGGATGCCGTCGTCCGAGGCGAGGCTGGTGAAGACGACGGGGAGGTCGCCGCGCTGCTTGCTCGCGTCGGCGGCCATGGTCTCCAGGTCCGCGCCGACGTACGGAGCGAGGTCGGTCTTGTTGATGACGAGGAGGTCGGCGGTGGTGATGCCGGGGCCGCCCTTGCGGGGGATGTCGTCACCGCTGGAGACGTCGATGACGAACACCTGGTGGTCGACGAGGCCCTTGGAGAAGGTGGCGGTGAGGTTGTCGCCGCCGGACTCGATGAGGATCAGGTCTAGTGCGGGCAGTGTCTCCTCCAGCTGTTCGACGGCTTCGAGGTTGGCGGAGATGTCGTCGCGGATCGCGGTGTGCGGGCAGGCTCCGGTCTCGACGGCGGTGATGCGCTCCGGTGGCAGTACGGCTTCGCGGAGCAGGAACTCGGCGTCCTCGCGGGTGTAGATGTCGTTGGTGACGACCGCGATGGACAGCCGGGCGCGCAGGGCGCGGCACAGTGCGGCGACGGTGGCGGTCTTGCCGGACCCGACGGGCCCGCCGAGGCCGATACGCAGAGCGCGGCGCCTGCCGTCGGGGTGCAGGGCCTCGGCGCTCGGGGTGTGGTGGTGCGGCAGCATCGTGTCGTGGTCGAGGTGCATGGCGTTCTCCGAACGGTGTGGGGGGTCAGGAGGCGAAGAGGCGCTGGGACCAAGCGGCGTGCTGTTCGCCGGTGATGTCAAGCAACGGCGACGACGCGGCGGGCAGAACCCCGACGCCTTCGGCATCGATCCGCGCTGCCGCGTCGGCGGCGGCGTGGGCGACGTCGTCGAGTTCACCGGCGAGCCGGGCGAGCAGGGCGGTCGCGTCGAACGGGTTGAGGCTCAGCAGACGCACTGCCGCCGTTGCCGGTCCGCCGATGCTCTCGTAGGCGGCGCACTGGGCGGCATCCGAGGGGGTCAGGCCGGCGGCGCGGGCGGTGACGCCCAGGACCACGGGCTGGTGGGCGCCCTTCGGGAGCGAGTGGGCGATCTGGTCGAGCTCGGGGCAGGGCCAGGCGGCCCGGGCGGCCCGCAGCATCTGCCGGCCGAGTTTGCGGGCGACCTGCCGCAGCGCAGGTACGGGGGTGCGTGCGTCGGCGGCCTCGTCCAGCGCCATCGGGTCGTATCCGGTGGCGGCCGCGGCGGCGAGGCCGGCCGCGGTCAGCCCGGCGGTGTGCAGGCGGCCCCGACAGAACGCCTCCAGGCTCGCGGCGTCGTGGACACCGTGCGAGGCGACCGCGGCCTCCACACCGCCGGAGTGGGCGTGCCCACCGGCAGGGAAACGGCCGTCGGCCAGGACGAGCAGGGCGGCATGGCTCATGAGAGCGGTGGCCTGCCTTTCGCAGGTACGGAGGTCAGGTGGACGGACTTCCCGAGCGGCCGGCCCGGCGGCGGTGGACCGCCGGGCCAGCCGCCGCGCTCAGAAGAGGAAGTACTTCTGTGCCATCGGCAGTTCGGTCTCGTAGAGGCCATTGCCCTGGGGCGGGCTTGTGGCTGGCGCCGCGGCCGGGGTCGGGTAGTTTTCCGCGTCGAACATCAGGTCGCCTTCTACCTCGGCGACGGCATCCTTGGTCGTGCCCCGGTATGCGCCCGGCGCGTTGGGCGGGACATCGCCTGCCTTCGTTCCGGGTTGGCGCGAGGTCGTTCCCCCGCCCTCACCGATGGTGATCTGGAACTTGGAGGGGTCGATCGTGATCTTTGGCGACACATCGTTGTGCACCATGTGCCGCTTGGTCTTGTCGCGGGTGGACGTGATGACCTTCACCTCCTTGGTCAGCGCGTAGTCCTTCTTGATGTCGTTGGCCTTTACCACGACGAAGTTGAAGGAGTTGCCTCCCGGAGCCGTGCCACACGCTCCCCACACGGGTCGGGGCAGGTACGGCTGCGGTGTCGGGATCGACGCGTTGGCGTCACCGAGCTGCGCATAGGCGATCTGCCCGCCCTTGATGATCATGTGTGGCTTCACGCCGAAGAACTTCGGCTCCCACAGGACCAGATCCGCGACCTTGAGCTCGGCGGTGCGCGGGACCTCGACCGAACCGACGTACTTGTCGATGCCATGGGCGATGGCCGGGTTGATCGTGTACTTGGCGATGTAACGCTTGACGCGGAAGTTGTCGTTGCCGTGGGTGGCGTCTTCCGGCAGGGGCCCGTGGCGCTTCTTCATGACGTGTGCGGTCTGCCAGGTCCGCGTGACCATCTCGCCGATACGCCCCATGGCCTGCGAGTCGGAAGACATCATCGAGATGGCACCCATGTCGTGCAGCAGGTCCTCAGCGGCCATGGTGGAGGGCCGGATACGCGAATCCGCGTACGCCTCGTCAGCCTCGACCTTGAGGTTGAGGTGATGGCAGATGACCATCATGTACATGTGCTCAGCGACCGTGTTGACCGTCAGGGGCCGGGTCGGGTTGGTCGACGCGGGCAGCACATTCGTGTACTCCCTGACCACACCCGTTCTCGGGTCCGTTTCCTTCCCGGCCAGCTTCATGATGTCCGGTGCGTGCCCGCCGCCGGCGCCTTCGACATGGAAGACGTGAATGCTCCGGGGCTTGCCGTTGCTGTCCTTGGTCGCCTCAAAGGTGTCCTCGACGAACCCGGACTCGTTCATCGAGTCCGCATGCAGGGCGACTTGGGCATCATGGGTGTCACAGACATCCAGCGCCGTCCTGATGGCAGCAGGAGTGGCACCCCAGTCCTCGTGGACCTTGATACCGATGGCGCCGGCCTCGATCTGAGCCTCCAGCGCCTTGTGATTGATCGTGCCGCCCTTGGCGAACAGGCCGATGTTGACCGGATAGGCGTCCAGCGCCTTGAAGGTCTGCTCCAGGTGCCACCAGCCCGGCGTCATCGTGGTGGCCCTGCTGCCGTCCGCAGGACCGGTACCGCCGCCGATGAGCGTGGTCACGCCCGACGCGAGTGCCTCATGAATCTGTCCGGGACCCAGGAAATGCACATGCGTGTCGATGCCGCCCGCGGTCAGGATCTTCCCGTTCCCGGAGATCGCCTCGGTGTCCGGCCCCACCACGAAGTTCGAGGCATACGACTTGGTCGAAGTCTGAGGCTTCGGCGACATCGTTTCCGGGTTGTAAGCCTGTCCGATGGCCTTGATCACCCCGCCTCGCAGGCCTACGTCGGCCTTCACCACGCCCCAGTGGTCAATGATCAACGCACCGGTGATCACCGTGTCCATCGGTTCTTCGCCCGGCTTGGTGTCGGGGTCATTGTCCCGCGCACGGTGCGACATGCCCATCGACTCGCGCATGACCTTGCCGCCGCCGAACAGCATCTCGTCGCCGCTGCGCCCCGGCCCGCCGCACCAGTCTTCCTCGATCTCGACGATGAGGTCCGTGTCGGCAAGCCGGACCTTGTCACCGGTCGTCGGGCCGTAGAGCGTGGCGTAGTCCTCCCGCTTCAGCGGTACCGGAGGGCGAACGGTGAAACTAGGACCCGGCGGTTGCGAAGAGACAACGGAAGCTGCTTGGTTGGGGGGAGTACCCATCATCACACCGTCCCATTCGATGAGGTCGGGGCCGTGCCACTCGATGAGGTCGGGGCCGTCCAGTTCGGAGCGGTCTTGCCGGCCTTGAGTCCCTTCACCTGTCCCAGCCCCCGGATGGGCACCACCCATACCGCACGCTCGACACCCGGCTCGAACCGCTCCGAGGTACCGGCTGCGATATGCAGCCGCTTCCCCGTCACGACAGCCGGCGTGGATGACGCCCGGCCATTCACCTCCGTGTAGAAGCGGAGCTGCGGGTTGACATCTTCCAAGTGGAAGTGGGAGCCGACCTGGATCGGGCGGTCCGCGGTGTTCCTCGCCCACAGCTTGTCACCGCCCGGGAAGTTGCCGCTCGGGTCCAGGTTGTACGACACCCGGTTCGGGCTGTACGGCGCCCGGTCCTGATCGTCGTCGTCCTTGAGGAGTTCGTACTGGCCCGGGTACACCGGTGCCTTGTCTTCCCCGAACGGGTGCGGGATGGTCACCAGCTTGGTGCCGTCCTTGAACGTCGCCTCGATCTGCACATCGACGATCATTTCCCTCACGCCCGGCATGAGGCTGATGGTCGGCCTTGGCGCCGGGGGCGCCGTGGTCGACGCACCCGGCGTCTTCTGCGTGGCCGGCTTGGTCGTCATCCCCGGAGTGGTCGTCGTCTTCGGCAGGGAGAGTGGGTTGTTGAGGTCCTTGTGGCGCTGTTCGATCTCCTCCGCCACATCGCTCAAACTGGTATCCATGAGTTCAGCGACCGTCTTGGTGTCGTGGCGCGCCTCCTCCAGGACGTAGGCGGAGAACAGCGCCATGACCTCTGGGTAATTCAGCTTGAGAGTGGGCTCCCGAATGAGGCGTCGCTCGACCAGATCGGCCGCGAGACGGATCATGAGACGCTCCTGCTCATGCGGCGTCAGATGCATACGGTGCCTCCTTCCTGTGGTTCGGCGTGACGTGTGCGGCGACCGCATGCGAGGGACTGCTGAGAACGCCGCACTCTGCTCCAACGAGCGCGGCAGGAAAGGAAACGGAGGCAACCATTCCATCCGCCTATCGGGTGAACCAAGATCGATGAAGCGAATCGGTGCCGTCACTCATAAGGGCACATGCAATGCCCCTCACAGCACCAACGTCGCAGGACAGCCAGCGCCCGTTCAGCACGTACACGAGGGCGCGGTGTGGTCCAGTGCGTGTCACGTTCTATCCAAAGGCGGATCTTTCGGTGGTGGCCAGTCGTCACCAGAGGCTGAGTGGGCGGCCCGCCGCAACCGCCGCACGGATGCGTGCTGCGATCTCCGATTCGGACTCCCCGCCGTTCCGGCCGGCCCGGATAGCAGTGCCTATGGCGCGGGAGCGTCCGGCCGGGCCGCGAAGGTCTGCGAGGGGGCTACCCGGGTCTCTGCGGCGGGCCAGCCATTCGGCACGGTTCTCCGCCGCTGTCCCCAGTCGCAGGTGCGTCGGCTGCTGGCAGGAGTGGTTGTCGCAGGTGTGGCAGACGGTCGGGCTGTCGGTGCCCCAACCGAGCCGAGGGATGACACCGTGCGCGAGCTGGTACCCGTAGAGGTGACCCGGCACCGTGCCGCGTCGCGTCCTGCCCGGCCGCGAGGCGGCCCTGAAGCTGGCGTGGCCGGTGCTGGAGATCCCGCCGAAGAAGAACCAGCAGTCCTCGGTTGACCCTGTTCGATAGACCTTTGCCCAGTACCTGGCTTGAACGGACTCGTTGGCAAGCCAGACTGACCACGCAACAGCCGGTATGCGCACGGGCGTTGGCTCACCGATGAGGGCAAGTTGCTCATCAACGTGAACGGGCCCGGACTCGTTCACCGCCGCGAGCGGGAAGAGTCCGGGCCCAAGGTCGTTCTCAGGAGGCATCAGCCCGGCTACCGTCCCCTGTGACGGCCGGGGCCGGGGTGCCCGAGGCCGAAGAAGCCGCTTTCGCCGCATCGGCCCGAGGCTTCCGGGCCCGGGTGGGGCGGGGGCGCTCGGCACGGGCCCGCAGCGATTCGATGATCTCCTTCGCACGAGCGGCGGTAACAGGCTTCGCCTCGCGTTCCAGCTCCTCCGCCGGCACGCCCAGCAGTTCCGAGACCAACTCGGCATCGTTGCCGAACAGCCGCAGAACTACAGCAGTAGCCTCCCGAGCCGTGGCGTCGGCCTCCTCCTTCGCCTTGGCTGCGTTCACCGCGGCCTCACGCGCGCTCAGCGCGTTCGTAGCTGCCATCTCCCGCGTCTTCGCCTTCAGCGCTTCAGCAGCGCGAACCCGTCGCCGCAGGTCCGCCGCGCTCACCGGTCCTGCCGAAGTGGTGCTCACCCGTGCCCCCAGTCCTGTTCGAAATCAGTGCTCGTCGCGCGCACCGTAGGCACAGGTCCGCGGACATCTCGAACCACGGGTTGGTTGGGTGCCGGCCAGAGCGAAAGGCTGCCTCCGGCGGGTCCTCCTCGGAGGGGGTGGGGGCTGGTCGGTTGGGTGCCGCGCCGTTGTGGTGCGGGTGGTGAAGGCGGGGTTCCCTCCTCGGCCGGACACCCCAAGGGGCGTATCAGGAACCCGGTCACGGCGTCCAGGCCGAGCCGCTGCGCGGTCGCTACGCGAGCCAGGACACCGCGCCCGGAACCCTGATACGGCGGAGCTGTCCGACCGAGGAGGGAACCCCGCCCAGGCCTGTTGTGGCCGGGCCCGGCCGAGCGGGTGCGGGTCGGCGGAACGGGAAAAGGGCAGGTCGGAGCCTATTTTCGGGTTGACCCAACCCCTAGAACATGGTTTAATTAGTGATGTCGGAAGGGGAGGGCAACCCCCGACCGGCACACGGCAGGCCGACCGGCCGCTGACAACCTCTCTCACCAGGAGAACGACCGTGAGCACCACGAAGGCCCCCGCGAAGCTCGAAACCATCCGCGCTCTCCTCGCCAAGGCGGAGGACCCCCGCACGCCGGAGTCGGAGGCGGAGCTTGCCCGGAAGCGGGCGTTCGAGATGATGGCGAAGTACGGCGTCGAACAGGCGATGCTCAGCGACGCCAACCCCGCCAGTGATGCCCCGACGGACCGCAAGATCGTTCTGGACAACCCGTGGGCGATGGAGCGGGTCCGCCTCATCAACCGAATCGCGCTCGCTCTCGGGTGCGAGCTGATCCACCTTGGCCGTGACGGCAGCGGCCCGGCCCGCCGGGTGCACATCTTCGGGTATGCGAGCGACCTTCAGCGCGTTGAACTGCTCTACACCTCTCTTCTGCTCCAGATGAACAGCGGACTGGCCGCTCAGTCGGTCCCGCCGGGCCAGGGGGCGCGTGCCTGGCGTCGGTCGTGGCTCCTCGGCTTCATCAACCGGGTGGGTGACCGCATCGAGGAGGCCGAGCGCGGCGCACGCGAAGAGGCCAGGGGCGAGACCAGCGCCACCGGCCGCAGCGCGGCCCTCGTGCTTGCGGACCGCAAGGCCGTCGTTTCGCGCAGCTACCACCAGGCTTACCCGCGTGCACGGAAGGGCGGCACCACCACCATGACCGGCAACGGGTACGGAGCCGGATGGATCGCGGGAAGCCGCGCCGACATCGGCGGTAAGCGGATCGGCCGCAGCACGGCCGGGTCCATAGCCGCGTAACCCCGACAGGGCCGGGGGTGGCCGTTCGCCGCCCCCGGCCGCCGAGCCCGCGACCCCTCCCAGGAGGCATAACCGTGCCGTCACGAAGGCCCCCGGCCACCCCCGCCCGCATCCTCACGGCCGCCGCCAACCACATCGAACGCGTCGGGCTCTACCAGGGTGACCACCTCTGGCAGCCCGGCCGAATGGGCGACACCGCCCCGTGCACCGTGCTGCACGCGTGGGAGCGCGGCGTACGCTCCGCCCGGCCCCGCTGGTCCGTACGCGGTGAGCCGTGGCACGTCTTCCAGCGCGCCCTGTTCGACTCCCTTGTGGTGCTCAGCGACCACATCAACGGCCGCCCCGTGTCCGGCGTCCGGTGGCGAAAGCTGAAGCTCACGGAGGACGCCTACCGGCGCACCCTGCTGTGGTGCTGGGGGGACGAGCCCGAGCGAACGACCGCCGAGGCCGCCGCGATGATTCGCGCCGCCGCAGCCCTGCACGCGAGTGACGGCGATCACAGCATCCCTGGTTGCCCCACTGTTAAGAACATGGTTTAATTAATGGTGTCGGAAGGGGGAGGGCAACCCCCCGGCCGACACCGTCACCGGGCCGAACGGCCCGAAGAACTCTCACCAGGAAGAAGAAGGACCGATGACGAACCCCAAGACCCAGGCCGGCGTCCAGGCTGCCCCTGCCCCGTGGCCGACCTTCACGGTCGCCGAACTTGCCGCGCACCCCGGCAACGTCCGCGACATCGAGGCCCCGGCTGAACTGCTGGCCGACGTAAAGGACAACGGCGTCGTGGAGCCGCTGTACGTCGTCCGCACCCACGGCGACGTGCCGCAGATCATCGACGGGTTCCAGCGACTGGCCGCCGCCGTCGCCGCAGGGCTGGAGACCGTGCCGGTCACCCCCCGTCCCGTCATCCGGATCGACGCGCTCACCCCGCACCCGAAGAACGCCCGCGAAGACCTCGACCTGAACGCGCCGTTCGTGGAATCGCTCCGCGCCGAGGGGTGCCGCATCCCCGTCAAGATCCAGCGGCTTGACGGCGGAGTCCTCCAGGTCAACGACGGAAACCGCCGCTACCACGCAGCGACGGACGCGGGTCTCACCCACCTGCCGTACGAGTGGGAGGACGACGACCGTGACGCGGCCGGGCAGTTCCTCGACATGATCACGACCGCCCAGCACCGTAAGAGCCTCAGCCCGTCCGAGATGAACCAGGCCATGTTCAGCGCCGCCGAGGCGGGCGCGCAGGTCGGCCGCATCGCCAAGGCCGCAGGTGTTCGGCAGAAGGACGTCAAGACGCTGGTCAAGGTCAGGTCTGACGAGAAGTTGAGCGCCGCCGTGAGCGGCGCGGGCAGCTACGAGTGGACTTTCGAGCACCTGGCCGCGCTCTCGGAGTTCGCCGACGACGCCGAAGCGCTCGCCGCGATCACCGAGGCCGCCGCCGAGGATGACGCCGACGAGGGAGACGTGGACTGGGCCATCGCCATCGAGCGGACCAAGCGCGACAAGCGGGTCAAGGCGGAGGCGCACCGCGCGGAGCTGGAGACGGCCGGGCAGAAGATCAGGGACGCCGAGGAGCTGTCCGAGCGGGCCACGCCTGTGTGGCGACTGCGCGGCATCAGCACCGAGGAGCACGCCGAGTGCAAGGGGCTTGTGTGGGTGTTCGATGAGCGGCGGGGGGACCGGTACGAGCCTTACTGCTCCGCTCCCGGTCTGTACGGGCACACGGTGCCCGAGGGTGCCAGCGCCAGCGGCGGCACGATGACCACCGCCGACAAGGAGGCCGAGCGCGCCGCCCGCGCCGCCGTCAAGAAGGGGAACATCGACTGGGACGCGGCCGAGGCCCTGCGCCGGAAGTGGATCACGGACCTGATCAAGCGGCGGAACCTCCCGAAGAACACCACCAACACCCTGATCGGTCACGTCAATAACGCTCTTTTGAACGGCAGTTGGGGAATCTCCGACGATCTGAACAAGGAGGGCACCACCGAGATCCTGGCCGGATTCCTGGGCCTGAACACCGAGCAGGCCAAGGATCGGGGCAGTTTCGCCGGGCACGTCGCCAAGGACCCACGCCGGGCCCCTCAGCTCCAGTTCGCCGCCATCGCGGCCGTCCGGGAGAAGTGCGCGAACCGGTCGGCGTGGCGGACGGACAGCCAGCACGCCCCGTGGACGCGGAAGCCCACCGGCCGGTGGTTCCAGGTGCTCGCGTCCCTCGGGTACCCGCTCACGCCCATTGAGCAGTCGGTCGTGGACGAGGAGCCCTACGACCCGTCGAAGAAGAAGCCCCGCGCCGCGATCACGTCCGGCAGCGAGCCGGAGACCGAGCAGGAGACCGGCACCGACGAGGAGGCGAGCGAGCCGGAGGCCGAGGAGGGCGACGACCCTGCCAGCGACGACGAAGCCGCCGCCTAACCACCTCAGCCGCCCGAGGCCGGGGGCGGGAACTGCCCGCCCCCGGCACCCCAGGAGCCCCACAGTGACCCGTACAGCTCTGTTCGAGACCTACGCCGACGACCACGGTTGCGGATGCGTCCCCGCTCCCGCCGAGCCCGACCCCAGCACCACCGCCGACATCATGCAGGCCCGCGCCATCGCGTCCGGTCTCGCGGAGTTCGGTATCGGGCCCGCCCGCTGGTCCGCCGCCTACGACCACCAGGCCGCCGCCGTCGTCCTGCGCGTGGACACCCCGCGCGGACTGTACGCGCTCGCCATCCCGGCCCCCGGCCAGCCGTTCCCGGTCCGCCACCGGGGCGAGCGCATCGGCGCGCTGGACTGCCGCCGTACGTACGGCACCGCCGACAGCTACACCGCCGCCTTGTTCGCTGCGTTCCTGCGCGACCGCGCCGCACTCGACATCCCCGGCCGGGATGCTTGCCCCACCCCCCAAAACATGGTTTAATTAATGGTGTCGGAGGGGGAGGGCAACCCCCCTCCGGTCCCACGGGCCGCCAGCCGGCCCGACCCCGGCCGTCGCGGAGGGCAACCCGCCTGGCCGGGCGCTCGATTCCTCTCTCACCAGCAGGAGCACTCACGATGACCAGCGCAGCCATGCGGTTTTCCATCCCCGCCACGGCCCAGTCCCGCGTCCGTCAGCTTGTCGAGGCCACCAACGCCCGCGCCGCCGTCCACCACCTCAGCGCGTACACGCTCGACATCTCCGCGCCCTTCCTGGCCGACTACCACGACACTGACGGCCGCCTGATCGGCAAGCGGCCCACCGTCACCGTGACGGTCTCCGGTGACATCCCCCGTCACCACGGCTGGACCGTCATTGCCCGCCTGGACCACGACGCGGAGGGCGAAACGATCACCAGCCTGTTCCCCGGTCTGCCCGAGCAGGACGCCGAGGCCGCGCGCCAGTACCGCGCCATCGAGAACTTCTGCCACGGGTGCGCCGTTGCCCGCCACCGCACCGCCACCTATCTCGCCCGCCACGAGAACGGCGAGATGCGGCAGTTGGGTACCACGTGTGTCGAGCCGTACACCGGTCTGCCGATCAAGGGCCTTGAGGCCCTTTGGCGGTTCGGCACGCTGAAGGACTCCGATTGGGACGGCGAAGAGGGCGGCATCCCGGCCGATCTCCGCGTCCCGGTGGCTGAGGTCCTGCGGGTGACCGCCGCCATCGTGAACACGGAGGGCCGCTTCTACAGCCGGTCCGAGCAGTGGAAGAACACCCGGCCGACCGCCGACGGCGTCGAAGCGTACTTCTTCGACCGCAAGGCCCCGATGGAATGGCGGGCCGACATCGACGCCGACCCCGACGCGCCGACCACCGCCGCCGCCGTCCGGGCATGGGCCGTCCAGGGATACGGCAGCCTCTCCGACTACCGCCACAAGGTGGGCCAGTTGGCGAAGGGCGAGACCGTCGACCCGCGCCACCTGCCGACGCTCGTGTCCGCCATCGCGGGTTGGTACCGCGACCAGGAGAAGGAGGCCACCGAGCGGGCCGCCCAGAACAGCAAGCCGCAGGGCACCGTGGGCGAGCGCATCACCACCCCCGCCACCGTTACCACCGTGATCGAGCTGGAGGGTCGGACGTACGGCTACCACACCCAGCGCCGCCGACTGGTGAAGTTCCAGGACCCGCAGGGCAACGTGTTCGTCTGGTTCAGCAGCGCCGCCGACGTCCCCGACCAGGGCGACGAGGTCGAGCTGACCGGCACGGTCAAGGACCACAGCATCTACGGCGAGACCGCACAGACCGTACTCACGCGGTGCCGCGTCGCCGCACGCGAACCGGTCGCCGCGTAGCAGGCCCCGGCCGGGCGGGAGGCACCGCCCGGCCGGACCCCGCCCGCCGGGCCGTGGGGTGGACGGCATCGAGCCGCCCACCCCACGCTCCGCCCATCACCGTCCGGGTCCGCCCGCGTCGGCGGCCGGCCCCGCTCACCGGCCCCGTACGAAGGGCGTCCCTCCGGGACGGCTCAGCCTGGCCCGGCTCGCAGCCGGCCGAGCCGTCCGGGCCGCAGGCGGCCCTCCCGGCCCGTCCGGACGCCGGGCCAAAACGGGCGTGCCCTGCGGGCACGACAGCACTTCCGTCGCGCTCCGCGCGACCACGGGCGGCACCTCCCCGACGGAGGCACCGTCCGCCGCCGACTGCACCACCG
This sequence comes from Streptomyces sp. NPDC091272, assembly GCF_044757485.1. NCBI lineage: Bacteria > Bacillati > Actinomycetota > Actinomycetes > Kitasatosporales > Streptomycetaceae > Streptomyces > Streptomyces sp. NPDC091272. The sequence continues at coordinate 493,099 of NZ_JBIVVC010000003.1, read as the reverse complement.
AGACCCCGAGGAACACCCCATGCCCGAGACCGCGTGCGCCATCCAACGTCAGCTCGCCCCGGAAGGAGACCCGTCTCCGCAGACTTGTCTCCAGGGCGCCCGGCAGGTCGACCAGGCGAACCGGGGAAGCGCAGTGCGATCGGCCTGCAAGCAATGCAGGCTTCCGGGTGTGAGGACATGAGGTAATGGGGAGATCCTCCCTGGTCAACAGGGAGTTGGCCAGGGAGGGACGCAGACATGTCTGATGAGCAGGCCACGCCCGAGGTAACCGGCTTGAGGGCCTTCCCGACGACGGTGATCACCCCTGAGACCAGCGACGTGACGTTGCTCCCGGTCGATGAGGTCAAGCCGGAGGACATCGGCTCACTGAGCCTGCGTTACGTGGACGGTACGGCCACACTGGTCGTCAGCGGCGGCAAGGCACTTCCCGCTGAACTCCCCGTCGTTGACGGGCAGGGCAATCCGGTAGCCATTTTCACCGGAGGACCGCTCAAGATCGCCCTCAAGGCTAGGAGTGCCGCTCCGTCGGAGTCCAAGACGTACGACAACCTTCGGTACGTATTCGAGTACGAGTTCAATCCGGACGGCGATCTCTGAGCGGTCGGGCACTGCTTCGGCGGGCTAGCAGTGCCCAATAGTGCCCAAGCATCAGAATCGGCCGTGGCGGATGCGGGACGGTGACTGTCCTGTCGCTCATGGCTTACAACAACGCAAGGCACGGACATGGCCGATTGGCAGACCGGCATAGTGAAGTCGTTCCTAGACGAAAAGGGATTCGGCGTCGCGCGGTAACCATGACCTTCCGTGATCGTTAGCGGTCGGTGAACACCATTAAGCGCGTATTCGTAGCAGGTGCCCTCGCAGGAACCGTCCTCTCCTTCACCGGAGCCGCCCAGGCAGACGGCTGGGCCGTCGAAGAAGCGCACGCCACCGGCGAAGCACACACCTTCGACAACGAGACGGCCCATGACGTCACCGAGGCCGGCGTCGTGTCCGACGCGCTCGACAGCCTGCACCTTCAATAGGGCCCCCTGGCGCCAAGCGTGATGACACTTACGCGTCGACGGCGGCCTGGCGCTTGCGGATGGCCGTCACGGCGCACGAAGCGTGCCGTGACGGCCCTTGCATCGCTACCGGGCTAGGGGATGACGATGGAGAAGGCCGCGTCCCCGAAGGCTCCGGGCCTTCCGGTCAGGACGAGGAAGGTGTCCGTGCGGCTCCCGCACGTGGGGTCCGGCCACATGGAGATCTGTACGTCGTAGTCGAAGGTCTTGCGCTGGAGAGTGGCGTTGGGCACCAGGTTCTTGATGTCCAGGTCCTTGTCCTCCAGTTCCACGCAGTAGTTCCCCGTGGAGGGCTTGGTGACTGCCGCGATGCCCTTGGACCGGTTGACGCTGCCGTCGGAGTTGATCACAGCGGCGGCCTGCGCGTAGGGGGCGGTCACCTTCGCGCCCGGAGCTGCGGCCACCGCGATTCCCGCCCACGCTCCGCCGGCGAGGAGGCTGAGCGCGGCACTGGTCCCCAGGACTGCCCGGGTCCTCTTGCTCATGGACATGCAATTCCCCTCTGATGCGATAGCCGCTGCCTTCACCGGCTGCGGCGTGGCCACGCTATGAGAACATCGCCCGCTTTCAGAATGGTCTGATATCTAAACCACCAGTTGAGGGGGCGCGCGGCGCATCCGTCTGGCCTCCAACACGCCGGTACCTCGACGTCCTACAGTGCCCGGAGGCGACGCTCGAACTCCTCGGCGAGGTACTGGTGCTGGCGGCGCCGCATAATGTGTCCCGGTTCACGCCACGACCGATTCACCCCCTGAACTGCCCCGACTCCGGAACGCCTGCGACGGGTTGGTTGGGTGCCGGCCAGAGCGAAAGGCTGCCTCCGGCGGGTCCTCCTCGGAGGGGGTGGGGGCTGGTCGGTTGGGTGCCGCGCCGTTGTGGTGCGGGTGGTGAAGGCGGGGTTCCCTCCTCGGCCGGACACCCCAAGGGGCGTATCAGGAACCCGGTCACGGCGTCCAGGCCGAGCCGCTGCGCGGTCGCTACGCGAGCCAGGACACCGCGCCCGGAACCCTGATACGGCGGAGCTGTCCGACCGAGGAGGGAACCCCGCCCAGGCCTGTTGTGGCCGGGCCCGGCCGAGCGGGTGCGGGTCGGCGGAACGGGAAAAGGGCAGGTCGGAGCCTATTTTCGGGTTGACCCAACCCCTAGAACATGGTTTAATTAGTGATGTCGGAAGGGGAGGGCAACCCCCGACCGGCACACGGCAGGCCGACCGGCCGCCGACAACCTCTCTCACCAGGAGACAAGGGATGAACATGCCGCTGACCGTCGCGGAGCTGGCCCACCCGATCGCGCTTGAACTCGGCGGGAACTGGCGACCGCAGCCCGCACGCCACGGCGTCAAGGAGCTGGACCACGCCGCCACCTTCACCCACCTGGACGGCCGACAGCTCCACCTCTCCGAGCGGTTCGATGACCCTGGTCACCTGCACATCCGAGGCGCGTTCCCCGCCACCGACTACCCGTTCCGCAGGGGCGAGCGCGACACCGTCCGAGTCGCCATGACCGAGGACCCGGCGGACATCGCGGCCCGGATCGCCGCCGACCTCATCCCCGCGCACCGTGACGTTCACGAGCGAGTGATGGAGCACAACCGCGCACAGGCCGAGATGCGCCGGGACGTCGAGGAAGCCGCACGCGACCTCTCCGAGCGACTTCCCGGAGCGCGAACCCGCATCGACGGTACAACGGCCTTTGTCTACATGAATCTTGAGCCGGGAGAAGTCCGTATCGGGCTCGACGGTGATGCGGTGAGCCTTGTACTCAACGACGTGCCCCGGACTATCGCCGACGCCGTTGTATTCGCGGTGAGTCGCTTTCTCCCGAGCGTTCAGACCTCCGAAGACGAGTACGGCGAATACGTCGACGGATACGCCCTCTAAGCGCCCCCATCAATCCCGGCGGCGCGTTCCCGTAGCGCGCCGCCCCCCACAGGGAAAGGCCCCGTGATGAGCGCCGACATTTTCACCATCGAGCCGCAATGGATCGTCCAGGCCCCGCACCTGCGGTGCACCCTCAAGCGCGCTCTTGCTCTCCAAGCCGCACATAATGTTTGGTCCGGTACCGAACACATCAACAACGCCGTAGCAATGGCCTACGGCGATCAACTCCCGGACTCCGGCCGGTGGGAACTGACCCGGTCCCAACTCCGCACGCTCAAAATCGCCATCGAGTGGCGCAGGGCGACGCGCGCAGCCAGCGACAAAAAGACCGCCCCCGATATCCTCGAACACTGGACGAAAATAGAAGACGAGGTCATAGCCGCATACCGGGCCGTGAGCAACGAAGCAGGGTTGTACTGGATTTAAGGGGTTGCCATTCACCCAAGAACATGGTTTAATTAGTGGTGTCGGAAGGGGGAGCGCAACCCCCCGGCCGACACCCCCGAGGGTCAGCCGGCCCCGGACGCCGATCTCTCACCAGGAGGACCGCGACATGCCCCGTAAGCCGAAGATGACCGACGAAGAGCGCCGGGCCTACTCCGCCAAGATGCGCGGCGAACTCGAAGCCGTCATGGATCGCGCGTACGGCGCGATGGTCGGCAGCGAGGAATTCTGGGCCGCCGTCATGCGCACGGCTGCGAACCTGACCCACCCGGACCGCGACGACCGCAGCCCCACCAACTGCATCGCCATCGCCGCCCAGTGCCCGAACGCGACCCACGTACTCAGCTCCGGAGACTGGCGAAAGGTGGGACGCTTCCCGGTCAAGGGGTCCACCTCCCTCCGTATCTGGACGCCGATCAAGCGCCGGACCGAGGATGCCCAGGAGGCCACGGCCGCAGCCCCCGACGGCGGGCAGCGAGAGGCCGCAGGCGAGGCCGCCGAGAGTCAGGGGCGCAAGGTCTCCGGCTTCAAGGCCGGGCCGGTCTTCGACATCAGCCAGACGGACGGCGACGCCTACGAGCCGCCCGCCGCAGCCCCGTTCGCCGCCGAGGTCATCCGCGATGTCCTGGTGTACCAGTACCGCGACCAGTACCACGAGGACCCGGAGCAGGCCGGAGGGTTCGACTTCACCCAGGATGCCCCCGACAATGCCGTCCGCATCCTGCTGTACGGCCACGCGTGGCGACGCATCCCCGAGGTGGACGCCCCCCTTCCCGGCCAGCATGCCGCCGAAGTCGCCTCAGCCGCCCACGTCGCCGCGCTCATCCTCGGAATCGCCCCGGGCCCCGCCGTCATGCCGCCGCTCGCGGGCATCATCACCCAGGACAAGAAGCCCCCGGTGCCGCCGTCCGGGCCATCGAGACCGGCCGGGCTATCGCCCGCGCCGTCAAGACGGCCGCCGAGCACCGCCGCGAACTTGCCGTGACGGGTTGACCCAGACCCAAGAACATGGTTTAATTAATGGTGTCGGAAGGGGGAGGGCAACCCCCCGACCGGCACCGCCGCCGGGCCAAACGGCCCCGGCGGAATCTCTCACCAGACAGGACACGACATGCTCACCACCGCACCGAAGCCGACCGTGCAGGACTTCCCCACCGCGACGCTCGTGATCGGTGGGCCCTGGTTCCGGGGCCACCAGCTCGACACCCGCCCCGCCGTCGTCGTCGGTCCATTCGGCGGGCCGGAGTTCGCCGACGAGGCCACGATGGCGGTCGTCTGGTTCTTCACCCTCGGTGCCCCGCAGCCGGGCGACAGCGTCCAGGCGATGTTCCCCCACGAGCTGACCCCGCTTGACGACACGCTGACCACGATGCACCAGGACACGTTCCGCGACATCGTCCGCAACCTGCGCCGGGGACGGTTCGCCTACGACGACGGGGACGCGCTCCGCGCCGCCGTCCGCCAGGCATGGCGCGAGCGGACCGGACTGGCCGACGCCGACCCGGCCGCCCGGCACACGCTCCACCGCAGCTGACACCAAGGCCCGCCGGTCCGGGGGAGGGCAACCCTCCGGACCGGCAGGCCCCCGAGCACCCCAGCGGACACCCCTTCGGGGCGGCAGGACAGGTCCGGTGCGTTCACCGCCGCCGGCCGACTCCGCCGCAGGCGGCTCCGCCGACCGGCGACGGGCACCGGACCGCAGCGGACGCGCCCCGCGGGGGCGCGACAGCCCCTGTCGTCGCGCAGGCGCGACGACCCGCGAGCCGATCGTCCCTCACGGCCCGCGCCGGTGGTGCAGCGCCGCTGCCAACGCACGGTCCGCCCTGCGGACGGACCAAACTCTCACCAGGAAAAGCCAGTTCAGTGACTATCGAGATCACCCACACCCGCCGAGAAGGAACCCTGATCGAGGGCACGAGCCGGGGCGACGGATCGGCCGAGATTCTGCGACTCCGCGAGTACGGCCGGACCCAACGCCAGCCCTTCCGCTGGAGCAGGAACCTTGACTGCTGGTACCTCCCGCACAGCCGCGACCACGCCACCTACACCCCCTCGCTCGAACTTCTTGCGCAGCGACTCCGAGACGCAGGCTTCGAGGTCACGTTGGCCATCGACAACGCCGACCGCCGCTCGTTCTCCGACGCCGAGAAGGAACGGGAAGAGAAGGCCGAGGGCCGGGCGGAGAGGTTCGGCGGATACGCCGCCAGCGCCGCCCAGAGTTCCGAGGCCGCATGGAAGGCGAGCCACGAGATATCCGAGCGGTTCGCCTTCGGTCAGCCCATCCTCATCGGACACCACTCCGAGGGCCGCGCCCGCCGTGATCACGCGCGGATGGACAACGCGATGCGCAAGAGCATCAGCGAAAGCGACCGCGCCGCCCACTGGACCGGCCGGGCACAGGCCGCCGCGAACTACGAGCGGTTCAAGAAGGACCCCGGCCGCACGCTACGCCGTCTCGACAAGCTGCGGGCCGACCTCCGCGCGGTCGAGAAGTGGCAGCGCGGCGAGTCCGCCAAGGGGTTTTCCCGGAGTCCGGCAGACCCCGAGCTGGAGACCGAGCGCCAGGAGCTGACGGAGGAGATCGCCCACTGGGAGCAGGCCATCAAGGACGCCGAGGCCGAGGGCTTCAAGATGTGGTCGAAAGCCGACTTCACGCGCGGGGATTTCGTTCTCTATCGAGGCACTTGGTACGAGGTCCTGCGGGTCAACCCGAAGTCGGTGACGATCCCGCACATTCACAACGGCGTCGGTCAGCGTGTCGTTCGCGCGGCAGACAACCGTCACGACAGCTGGACGTGGACCGCTCCCTATGACGACGTGTCCGGGCGCAAGAGCGCCGACGAGATGCAGCAGTCGCCTCGGGCCGAGGCCGCCGAGCACCAGGAGCAGGCCCAACAGGCTCCGCCGATCAAGGAGCCGGTACCGACGGCTGAGACGTGCCTTACCAGCCACCCCAGCCCATGGCACGCGAAAGCCCGGCGCTGGGCTCTACATCAACACGCGCCTGAATGGAGGCCGACCCCGGTGACGGCTCCCGCCGAAAAGGCAAACGGACTGGAGGGCATGGCACTGGTGCTCATCACCTCGAAGAACTCCCGCCGTTCCCGCAAGCGCGCCTTGTGGGCGATGACCCGCCGCGAGGCAAAGGCGGTGTGCGGCGACCCCCGCACCTCCGGCCGCTCCTACATGCTCACCTGGACCGACCGGCCCGGCACCGAAGGCGCCGACTGGGAATGGGTCCCGGACAACGGCAGCCACGCCGCGGTCCTAGACGAGCTGGGCATCACTCCGCGCCGTGAATGGACCGCCGCCCCGCAGTCCCCGGCCGAGGCCGCCTAACCACGCCCCCACCCCTCCCCCCGGTGGCCGAGCACGCCGGGGGGACGGGCCCCTTTCTCACCAGAACAGGGCACCACCATGACCATGCACCTCCTCGAACGACCCGCGACCATCACCGTCCCCGACACCGAAGCGGGCAGGCACATCGTCCCCGCGACCGAGGGCAGCACCACCGTCCCGACGTACCGCGTCGGCTCCCCCGACATCCAGTGCCGATACCCCGTGATCGTCGGCGAAGACCAGGTCATCGGCCGCGCCTACAGGTGGCACCGGGATTGGCTCGTCCTGACCACCGAGGGCGAACGCAACCTCCGCCGTCCGCCCAAGGGGACCCCTGGTACCGACATGGCCGCCGCCCATCTCGCGGATGAGTACGCCGCCGGTCGGATCGGCGCCGTTCCCCTGGACCAGGTGCTGGCCGAGGCCCCCACACCGTTGTGCGGGCCGGTTCCTCTCCTACACCCGCGGATGCCGGTCAATGATCGCAACATTGAGGGCGCGCAGATCGCGTTCGCGGGACTCCGGGCCCACCATTGGCGGGCAGTGCTCACCGGGTTTCCCGGCAGCGATAACCACTGGTTCCTCAGCTGCGAATTGTGCCCGTGGGAAGGCCCGAAGTTCTGGTCACACCTGCGCGGGCGCAACGGAGAGCCGCCGAGCGCGCGCCGTCACAAGGGTGGGTGCATCGGGGAGGACAAGGTCCGCCGGCTGATCCCCGCCTACCACTAGTAGCCGATCGAGGGGCGGCGGCAGCGCGCTGCCGCCCCCGCTTCCCGAAGGACAGCATCGTGCCGACCCACCACACCCCCGAAAGCATCGTCATCGCCGACACTCCGACCGCGATCCTGGCATGGGCCGCCCGCCACATCGAGCACGTCGGCATCCACCAGGGCGCGCGCCTGTTCGACGGTCCTGGCCGTACGGCCACGTTGCCGTGCTGGCCGCGCGGCGCTGTCGAAGTCGCCGCCGGCCACGGGCGCGGAGCCGCTGGCCGGACGTACGACTGGGACCGCATCTATCGCGCCCGCGACCAGGCGTTCGCCATCCTCGCGGAAACCGTCACCGGTCACCCCGTCGACACCGACGACCCCGCCGCCGCCAAGGCCCTGCACCGCGAGGCCATCGACCGGTGGAGCGCCGAGCCCGGCCGTACCGCCGCCGACGCCGCCCACGCGTTCCGCACTGCCGCCGCGCGCGCCGAACACGCCCTGTTCTGACACCCGCTGCCCGCCAGCATCCCGAGTCATCGAAGGCCAGCACGATGGACGAGACGACAGAAGACCGCAGCACCACCAGGACGCCGAGCCGCCGAGGAGCCGCCACCCCCAGCCGGGACGGCGTCCACCGGCTCAACGTCCCCCTCCACCCCCGGCTCAGCGCGACCGAGCTGATCCGTGTACTCCTTGCGGCCCCGGGGGAATCCGACCTCTCCGCCCTCGACCCCGTACAGGTCCGGTCGCTCATCGCCGACGTGCTCACCCAGCACGGCTATGACGTGCTCGACCGATCGCCGTACTACCCGGAACTCAACCGCCACCAGGACGCCCGCCGCGCGGTGCGCCGCGCGTACGGGCCACGGTTCCTCGACGCCCCCGCCGAACAGGCCGCGCTCGCTGACCCGCTCCGGGAAGTCCTCGCCGCCGGAAGCAGGACATCGTGACCGCCACCGTCGCCGAGCCGATCGGAGCACGAGCACGGCAGACGTACTACTGGCGAGTGCGCAACGCGCGGACGCGCCACCGCCCCGAGAGCGCCGTGCAGGCGTGGCACATCCAGCCCGGACACCCCGGCGGCGCGTACAGCGAGCTCGGCCACGAGCTGGACCCGCCCGCACACCACGCCCCGACCCTGCTCTCCCGTAGCCGGCCGACCGGCCGCCGGGGGGACGAGCAGGAGTTCCGCGGCGGATGCCTCGCGTGCGAGTGGGAAGGCCCCGTGCACTCCGGCGACGGGTTCGGGGACGGTGACAACGAGGCGGTGGAGGACGCCCACGATCATGCGTTCCCCGACTGGCGGACACTGCCGCCGATCACCACGGTCGAGGACCGGTGGGCCGTCCCGCGGAGCCGGAGTCGCTGGGCTCAGCTCACCGCCCGGTACCCGGCGGGCTGGCTCGACCAGGGCGCCCCCGTTGTGGCTTGGAGCCGGTACCGCCGCGAAGCTCACGCCCCGCCGCACGCGGGACGTCCCCGCTACGAACTCCACGTCACCCGGCCACCCACCGACCGGGGCCGACGCCCCGCAGATCAGGGAGCCCTCTTCTGATGACCACCGTCTCCCGGATTAGGGCCCCGCCCCGCTCGATCCAAAGGTGGTTTAATTACTCCGCCGTCAGCGGAGCGGGCAACCTCCGACCGGCCGTGCGTCCCACGGGGCGCGACGCACCCCAGACAACAGATGACGGCCAGCGCACAAGGGCAACAAGGCGCTGGCCGTCGGTGTCTCTCTCACCAGAAAGACCACACCATGCTATGTGACCGACACCCCGACTGTCCCCAGCCCGGCGACATCGCCCAGCTCAAGGGGGGTAACAGCATCGGCGCTGATCAGGCCGACACCTTCGTCATCGTCGAGGACTTCCCCCCGACCGGCCGGCACCTCGTACTCAACCTGCCCGTCGACCACCCCGGCCGCGCCGACTGGGCAGCCGCCGTCCCCCTGGCAGACATAGCCACCCTCACCCGGCTGGAACCGGCAGGCAGCCGTACGTGGACGCCGGCCCCGGACCCGGACGAGATCCAATGACCGCGCCGAGCGGTCACGACCCCGACCAAGAACAGGAGACGACCGTGTCCCCCAAGACCGGCCGCACGCTCTACTCACGCGCAGACCTGCGCAAGGTCCACGGCATCAGCGAACCCACGCTTCAAAACCTCTGGACCGACCGGGAGAACAACGGGCACCCGCCCGTCGCGGAGACCATCGACGGCGTCATGCACTGGGACGGCGACGTATGGGCGACGTGGCACCACGAGCTTCAGCGGCAGCGCGCCGCAGCCAGCACCACCAACCCGCCGAAGCTCGACGGCGACCCCGAAGAGATGGTGGGCCCGGCCGAGGCGGCGAAGATCTGCGGGTTTGCCGACTCCGCCACCGTCTCCCACTACGTCAAGAACCCGCCAGAGGGATGGCCGGCACCGGACGACTGGGACGAGCTTCCGACCCGGCGCCGCCCGAAGTGGAAGCGCTGGAGGCTGTGGCAGTACCTCGCGGACCGCAAGGGCCGCGGGCATGCCGGCGGACGGCCCACCGGCCGCCGCGGACTGGCCTACCCCTACCAGGGAGACGAGCGGCTGACCCTTGCCCGGCAGGCCATCGCGGCGAACCCCGGGGCGAAGAACGCCGACCTGATCCCCGAGCTTCAGGGGCAGACGGAGAAGTCCTACTCCCGCCCGACCTGGAACCTGATCCTCAAGTCCGCCCGTGAGCATCCCGAGGAGTGACCCGTGCCCGACACCCGCTGTCCGCGCTGCGGCGGCCCGCTCGGTGAACGACCCGCACGTTCCCGGCTGACCACCGACCGCGAGGTCTTCGTCTGCACCACGTGCGGCACCGAGGAAGCCGTGCGCGAGGCCCACGGTCAGGCGCCGGTGCCGTTCGGCGAGTGGCCCCTGAACACGTAGCCGTCGGCCGAGCCACACGGCCAGCATGACGAAGGTCCCCGCTCCGACCCGGAGCGGGGACCTTCGTCATGTCACCAGGCGCTTGCGGGTCGGCAGGGCCCAACCAAGACCGCTCGACCCGATCGCAGGCGACAGATCAGCGGCTACGAGCCTCATCACTGGTCGGGAGCCCGCTCCGCCCTCCGGCCGATCGCCCGGGTGCGGGGGCGGAGTCTGACGTCCCGGTCCGAACCGGCTCTCCGCGTCGACCCCGTACGCCCGGGGAGTCCGAGGCCATCCAGTACGCGCCCGACAACTCGGCGAACCGGCGGGAAGCCGCCGGATACGAGGGGTGCTCTATACGCGGACCAACGACACAGCCCCGCGCAGGTGCCGCACCGACCTCGGATCGTCATACCGCCTCAGCGCGTATGGCGCCCCAGCCCGCGCACCCGACACAGAGGTAACAGTCCAACAGGACATCAGGCTCCACGAGCCTGATCCGCAGGAACGACCAGCCCGCTCCGAGTGCCCGAGGTTCCCCCTCGTTGATCATGATCTTGATTTGAGAGGACCAAGGTATCGTCACTTCGTGACGATACAATCAGCCAAGACGACCGAAACTGACCGAATGAGAACGGGGGGTGAGCGGGCCGATGGGATGGGTGACCATGATCGGCCCGTCCGACGAGCAGGTTGAGTACCGCCTTACCGGCGGCCATGGATGCGGGAAGGCCGTAGCGGTCGACGCCGCCCCTCTCGTCGCCGCGATCGAGGCCAAGGCCGAAGCCGCCGGTGCCCCCGTCGCCTCCCTGCTCGCCAACCGCGAGGCCAAGCGCGCCTTCTTCCGCGCCCGCGGACTCCTCCGCAGCAAGGGCACGGCGCGGTTCACCGGGTTCGACGCCGTGGAAGTCGCCGCCGCAGCCGGGCTCGACGCCCGCGATCTCTACGGCGAAAAGGCCCTTCCTCCACGGCCCGCCGACGGACAGGTGGACTACCACCTGGACCCCAGTGAACGCCCCCTGGTCTGGATCGGAAACGGTCTCACCGAGTTCGACATCACCCCCGGCAGCACCCTCGCCCCCGAGCAGTTCCCGGCCGCCCGGCGCCTCATGCTCGGGGAAGACCCCCGGACCGGGCAGACCCTCGTGGAACCCAAGCTGGCCATCGCGCCGGCCGCCAAGCTCCCAGCCGCCCCACTGGCCCGCGCCATCCGCCGCGCCGCAGCCGAACGCAGCGTGAACCCGGCCTCTCTGCTCGACTCCAAGCGCAAGCAGGACGCCTTCCGCCGGATGGAAAGCCAGCTCAAGCGGTTCGGAGAGACGCACCGCGTCCCCGTCTCCACGGTGCTGAAGCTCGCCGACGCCGTCGGCATTAATGCCGTCGACCTCTACGGCGAGGACACGGTGGAGAAGGCCGTCGCCGCCGAGGCGGGCGGCCACCTGGACGCCCGTGCGCTCCTGCGCGCGGTCGAGGCCCGCGCCACCGAGACCGGCCAAGAGCCCGCCGACCTGTTCGACGCCGCGTCCATGAAGCGCCGGTACGCCCAGACCGAAGGCGAAGGTGCACGTCGTCTCCGGGATCTGCCGATGGACGTGCGGGAAGCCGTCGCGATGGCCAAGGCGGCAGGACTCACGCCCGAGGACGTGTGGGACGCCGAGGAGATCAAGGCCGCGCTGCTCGAAGGCCGCGTGCAAGTCGGCAACCGCGGTGCCGACGTCACCTTGGACCTGGCGAAGTCGAAGTCCGCGTTCCTCGCGTACGCGCCCGAGGAGATCGCCGCCCAGGTCGAGGGCATCTACACGGCTGTCGGCCGCGAGTCCATCGGCGCCCTGGAGCGGTGGACCGCGTACGCCATGCGCGGCCACCACGGCGACGGCGACGAGGCCGAGACCGTGACGACGAGCGGGTTCTCCGGCTGGATGATGGTCCACCGCGCCGCCCGCCCCGTCGACGGCGCCCCGTACGGAGATCCCCACTTCCACCTGCACTTCACCCTCGCCAACATGGTCAAGGGCGCCGACGGCAAGTGGTCCACGATGGCCAGCGGGGGCCGCGACCTCCACCGGCACACCCGCGCGACCCAGTCCCTCATGAACGCCCGCATCCGCCGCGAGCTGACCAACGAGTTCGGCATCAGCTTCCGCCGAGAGGAACGGACCGGAGCCTGGGAGATCGCAGCGATTCCCGAGGCCACGATCCGGCTGTTCAGCAAGCGCGACAGCCAGGTTCGGGACCTGCTGACGAAACTCGGCATCGACTACGACAGCGCCACGACCCGCGAGCGCACCGCCGCCTCCACCGCGTCCAAGGCCGCAAAGAACGGCGAGGCTGCCGGGGTCGGGGACGATGTCCTCCGTGCCTACTGGCAGGCCGAAGGCCGTGCGGCCGGAGACGACCCTGATGCCATCGCAGCCAGCGCGATGGAACAGGACCGAGCAGATCAGAACCCCACCCTGGACGAGCTGTGCGCCCAGGTCTTCGACCCCAAGACCGGCTTGACCAGCCACTCCAAGGAGTTCACCCACGCCGCCACCATCGCCGCCGTGCTGGACGCCCTCCCGTACGGCGTCGCGGATGCCGCCGAGGCCGAACAGCTCACCAACTCCGTACTCCGGCACGCCGGATACGCGGTCCAGCTCAACCCGAAGGGTGCCCAGCACTTCGCGCACGCCGACCGGTACACCACGGCGGATGTCGTGGCGGCCGAAGCGCTGATCGTCTCCGAGGCCACGAACCGGCTCGGGACTCAGGCCGCCGTAGTCAGCAGCGACACGGTCGACATGACGCTGTCCACCGTCGAGGCTCAGCACGGTGGCAGCTTCACGTTCTCCGACGAACAGCGTGCCGTCCTCGAACGGCTGCTCACGGCCGGGCACGGAATCGACGCCGTCGTGGGCATCGCCGGATCGGGCAAGACCACGATCATGGACACCGCGCGGCAGGCATGGGAGGCGCACGGTCTCGTCATCGCCGGCGCGAGTACGGCCGCCGTCGCCGCCGCGAACCTGAAGGCCGAGGCGGGCATCGAGTCCCGGACCCTCGCTTCCTGGTTGACCGGCATCCGCAACGGAGGCTCCGGCCTCACCGGTGTGGACGTGTTGGTCGTGGACGAAGCCGCGATGTGCGATGACCGCGACGTCTCCGAACTCCTCACCCACGCCGCGGAAACCGGCACGAAGGTTGTCGGTATCGGTGACCCCAAGCAACTCCACTCGCCCGGCATCGGCGGCAGCTTCGCCGCCGTGCACCACCTCGTAGGCGGGCTCACCCTCAGCCAGAATTTCCGCCAGAAGGACATGGTCGAGCGCCGGGCCCTGGATCTGTGGCGCGACGACAACCGCGTGGAATCGCTCCGTACCTTCGCCGGGACCGGTCGCGTGCACGCTCTCGCGGACAAGGACGCCACCCTCGCCGCGATGCTCACCGTCTGGGCTGACAAGCGGGCCGCGCACACCGACGACCACACCGCCGTGCAGCAGCTCCTCATGCTCGCCGCCACCAACGAGATCGTGGAAGAGCTGAACACCGGCGCCCGCGCACTGCGGAAGGAGAACGGCGACCTCACCGGTCCCGAGCACGCATACGCGCTGCCCGGTGGCGGCGAGCTGACCCTCTCCGTCGGTGACCAGGTCCTCCTTCGGGTCAACGACTACCGGGGCAAGAAGAGCCGAGGGCAGAACGACGACGTCCTGAACGGCTACCGCGGAATCGTGCGCGCCGTGGACGAGGAACGCCGGGTGCTGGTGGAGTGGCGGGAGAAGACCGAGGACGGCCACCGTGACGTCGCCGAATGGGTGGACGCCGACTACATCGCACAGGGCGGGCTCAGCCTCGGATACGCGATCACCGGCCACAAGTCGCAGGGCCTCACCGTCCAAGAGGCCCTGGTCTACGGCCCCGGCGCACAGGCGAACGCCCTCTACACGATGATGAGCCGCGACAAGAAGGAGTCCCACCTCTTCCTGCCGCTCTCCGTCTACGAGACCGACGCCGACCGCGCCCGCCACGGCGACGTACTCACCGACCAGGAACAGCTTGACCGCGCCGTCGCGGGCCTCATCCGCGAGATCGAGAACGGCACCGAGGAACGCATGATCCTCACCGAACTCCCGAAGAACGCGGTCCCTGCCCACGTCCGCCAGGTCGTAGCGGACCTCCCGATCCCGCGCGCCCCTGGCGCCGACGAGCACCACGACGCCGACACTCGCGAAGAGGCTCCGGAACACGAGGACCGCCCCGCACCGGCGAACGCCGAGCCGACCATGGCGCCGGCCACACCTTCGGGACCCGCGCCGACGGGTGCCCGTCCATACACTCACCTCAGTAGCTCGGCGCTGCGTGACGCCGTGCGCAAGGCCGCCATCGCTGCCCGCGCCACAACGACGGCGGCCGACAAGGCGGAAGCCGCCGCCGATCGTGCCGAACAGGAGGCCGCTGCCGGTGCAGGCCCCAATTCACTCGCGCTCCAACGCCGTCACCTGGATGTTGCCGAACGGGCCGTGGCCATCCGCGAAGTCCGGCTGCTGGACGGCACCATCGCGGAACGCACCGTTCAATTGAACGGCACCGAGGCCCGTATCGAAGGTCTTGAACAGCAGTTGGCCGCGACGGGCCTTTTTGGGAGGGCGGCACTCCGCGGTGACGAACGTGCTGCGGTCGAGGCGGACCGGGAAACCCTCCTTCGTACCCGTGAGGAGACTGTCCAGGAGCTGGAGCAGATGGACACGCGGCTCCAGGAAGCTACCCGGCAGGCCGGACCCGTCAACGAGCACGAAGCTGTGCTGACGGAAGCGGACATGCCGCAGCAGGAGAAGGCCGCGCTGCTTCGGCGGGCCAAGGCCAAGGACAACGAGGCAGCCAAGCAGCTCCGGGCCGAGGCCATCAAGGCTCGCAGCACTGCTCACGGCGCAAACCACCGCGTGTCTGGCCTCCAGAAGGAGACGAGTCTGCGAGCCCAGCACGGACGTCAGCACGTCGATGCCGATGAGCCCGCGGCGCCCTCATCTCCGAAGCCCGACTCCCCGTACGCCAACCGAACTGCGGTGGACCACACACAGCCCGCACCGCCGGACAGCGCTCACGACGCACCGCCCGTGTAAGAAGGTGCCTACCTTCCTAGGCTGGCGGAGCGAAGACCGCGTTGTCCGGCATCCGGTCGCGGAACGCATCCGGGATGGTGCCCATGAGCCAGAGGCCGCGCGTCACGTGCACGGCGCCTGTCGGGTCGTCGAGCAGGACGTAGCGGGACTCACCGTCCCCTACGTAGCCGATCTCCGGGGGGAACCCCTGCTCCTCGGTCCATGACAGGTAATGGACGCCGTCGATCCGGAGGGCACGCCGGCCGTCCGGGTCTTGGTCGCCGAGCATCGCGTACCCCAGGCACATCAGCCAGAAGTCACACGAGCTGCACACCCGATACGCAGCCATCCGCGCGCCGACACCTCGGATCTCCCGGTCTGTCCCCTTGTTCGGGCACAACTTGCACTGGAACACCGCGCTCTGAGCGGTCACGGGTGCTCGCCTCATGCGCCAGACCTCCGCCGGATGTGCTTGCACCGAACACCGCGCTCGACATCCTGAAGCGAGGGTCTGCGACGTGCCCCGCAGTCCATGCACTCGCTGTCCCAAGGCATCGAGCGTGCGCCGGGGTACGGCACCTTCGGCCTGTAGCGCGCTTCACGCATCAGCTCCTCGGCGTCCTCTTCAGCGGGTTCACCGACGGGCGGCACGGGGGCACGCGAGGGGCCGGAAGCGGGCTGCGGGATCGAGTAGACCGGGGTGTGGCCCCCGAACACCAAACCGAGGCTCACCCATCGTCTCGGCTGCGAAGGGGTGGTCATGGCGTGCCCTCTCTCGTACGTCCTAGCCCGATGGCCAGGGGCGTTAGCGTCGTAGTAGTAGGTCCGGCCGGCACACGGTTTCAGATGTCAACGCGGGGCGGCCGGGTGCTGCCCGGCCGCTCTCACCTGCCTGAGCAATCCATCCCAGGAAGCCCCTGCCGCCGAGGATGAGCGTCGTCATGACCCTTATCTCTCCCCGTGCAGGATGGCTGCCCTGGCTGCCCAGGCGAGGATGCTCTGCCCGCGCATGGACAGGCCGAGCCGGTTCCAGTGGAAGATCACGTGGTAGCTGAGTACCTGCCGCAGCCCTCGGTCGAGCGTCCCGTCCTGTACGGCACGGCGGAGTTCCTGCCCCGTGCTGCGGAAGACGGCGGCCCACTCGGCGACGGGTTCCAACAGCCCGCCGGGGCGCAGCAGGACATCACTGTCGGCGAAGAGCAGCGGCCGGATCTCCTGCGCGCGGGCGTCGAGCCGGTCTGCCGGGACGTCGCTGACGGCCGATCGGTGCTCTTCCGTGATGACGCGGTGCCACACGTCACCTTGCTCGTACCACTCCAGGCCCGCGGCGCGCATCATGATCGTGCAGAGGAGAACGGACAGCTCCCGGGGTCCCACGGCTAGGTCCCCGCGCTGCCTTAGTTGCTGCGCCTCTCGGCTGTCGGTGACGAACAGCGCGTGCGCGGCCGTCATGCTGACCGTGCCCCCGAACGCTGCGGTCTCCGGCTCGTAGATCCCGGGCCACCACCGTTGCAGATGCCCGTCGGAGACGAGACGGTCGAAGCCGTCGCCGAGGGTCAGTTTGGTTCCGGCCTCGGGCTGTAGACGAAGGCGCAGGCGCCAGCACGGGTGCTTGCGGGTGTACCACCAGCCGCCCATGAGCCCCGCAGCCTCCGCCTCCAGAAGCACGGGGAGCACGTGCGTGGTGAAGGTGGTGTCGGCCTTCGTCCAGTCGGTGAAATGGAGGTACACCTGCCACCAGTCGGTGGTGGCTGCGTGGCGGGCCAGGGCCTCCCGGCCAGCTTGGTCGTAGACCGCCACGGCGTCGGACAGGATCGTCGGTTCCATCGCGTACTGGGCTGCGACCTCGGGGATCGGCAGGCCGGCGAGGGCAGCGGAGACCGCGCGCTGGATCGCGGTCGGCTCCGTCAAGATCAGTTGATCAAGAGACATGCGTCCCATCCGGAGATCGGGGCCTGCTGTGAGGCGTAGGTGGTGAGGGCGAGCGCGGTACCGGCGACGCCGCTGATCAGGCCGGACTTGGGAAGGTCCGGCTGGGCGTTCGCTGCGAGGGTGCCGCCGAGGCGCTTCGGGAGGGTCTGAAGTCGGGGGTCGCGGGCATCGGCGGCGGCGCGGGTGGTGGTCTGGTAGATGCCTGCCCAGCCGTGGCACAGGCCGGAGTCGGTGACGTGGGCGAGCTGTGCGGGGTCGGTCAGGGCGCGGTACAGGGCGTCCTCGTAGAACGCTTGGACGTCGGGGGCGCGCAGGGCGAGCCCGGCGAGTTGCCCGGCTCGTGCGATGCCCGTGGTTCCGTAGCACCAGCTCGGCCGGGTGGGGGCGTCGTGGTGCGGGCGCCCGAGGTCGAGGTCGCGGCGGGAGATGTGCTCGGGCCACCAGGGACCGGAGGGACTGAGCTGGCACCAGGCGTCAAGGTGTTCGCAGATGCTCCAGATGGCTTCGCGGTGCCCGCTGACGGCGATGCCGCGGCGCATGG
Source organism: Streptomyces sp. NPDC091272 (assembly GCF_044757485.1). Lineage (NCBI taxonomy): Bacteria > Bacillati > Actinomycetota > Actinomycetes > Kitasatosporales > Streptomycetaceae > Streptomyces > Streptomyces sp. NPDC091272. The sequence goes on along the minus strand of NZ_JBIVVC010000003.1, from coordinate 475,216 downwards.
CCTGGGCCAGCAGGAGAAGTGGACCGGTGATGCCGTGGGCTGCACCGAAGTTGCCGTGGCCGCCCGGGAAGTGGGGGGACTCGCCACGGGCCGGGTCGTGGCGGACCCACCAGCCCGGCAGGCCGCGGCCGTCGGGGGCGAGGGGGCGGGTCAGGGCCACGAGGTACTTCAGGACCCGTTCCAGGGGGAGCCCTTCGGGGTCGGTCCGTAGAAGGTACGCCCCGATGCCGGTGAGGCCGTAGAACAGGTCGTACTCGGCGAACGCGGGCAGGTCGCCCTTGCGGATGCGGGTGAGCGCGGCGTCCACGCGGCGGTGGGTCAGGTCGGCGATGTGCTGGTGCAGGGTCCGCCGCGCCGGTTCGTACAGGTGCTGGAAGGACGGCGGGACGGTGGTGAGGACGAAGCCGAGGGCCGGGGCGCCGAGGAACAGCCCTGCGGTGTCGGCCGCGCTGATGTGCCCGCCCGCTGCGGCGGTGATCCATCGGTGGGCGGGGCGCCAGGAACCGCCGTGACGGCTGGCCATCTCGATGTGCAGCAGGCTGATTCCGGCGGCGCCGTCGGCGAGGGACTGCACCGCCCACGGCTCGTCCGGGGGCGGCGGAGCGGGTTGTGCGAGGTGGGCCGTGTACTGCTCCAGGATCGTCGCGGTGGTGGCAGCCGGCGCGGTCATCGGGCGGCCATCCTGTGCTGGAGGGCCGCGGTTCGTACGAGCCGGATCGTGGTCTCCTCGGCGCGCGGATCGACGCCCAGGGCCTGGACGTGGTGCTGGTGCAGGAGAGACCGGGCGACGCCGAGGGGATCACGCTGGCCGGTCAAGGCGTTCCGGTAGGTGTCCACGGCGGCGGCGCGGGCCCGCCATGCTTCGGCGACCGCAGGGCCGCCGGGGAGGGCCGCGAGCGCGGAGGCGCCGTTCGGTGCGGCGAGTTCGAGCACCTGGGTACGAAGGGCCCGGTTCAGCCGCCCCGTGCTCTGGGGGAGGTTGCGCACCAACCACTCCTCGGCCGCCGCGTTGTTCGGCGCCAGGGGGGTGACGAGGTGCAGAGCGCTGGCCGCGGCGAGGGCCTGCGGGGCGAAGACGTCGGTGCGCTCGGTGAGCTGGATCTGTGCGAGGGCGGCGGCGGAGTCTGCGGCGAACACCTGGTGCGCGGCGTCCATGGCTGCCTCGCTGCCGAAGCGCCCGGTCTGCGGCTGGTAGGGAGCCAGGACGAGCCCAGCCGCCAGACCGGTCCCGTGCAGGCTGTCCGCCCACCTGCGGACGTGCTGAGCGGCGACCCCGTACGCGTCCGGAGGAAGGTGCAGCGTGAGGTCGAGGTGCTGGTCGGCGTCCGGGCGGGCCATCTCCCGATGCCGGGTGAACCACCAAACTGGCGGGGTGTCGCCGAACGCGGCGAGGAGGACGGGCAGGTGGCGGCTCAGGATCTCGTCGTAGCGGCGCGGGTGGGCGTGAAGCTGCGCGAGCAGGACGTCACCGGCGCCCGGAAGGTGCCGCCCGGGGACCGGCGCCGTGGCGGGGCGCGGCCGGGGCACATCGGCGGTCTCCGGCTGCAACCGGCCCAGAGAGAGCCAGATCTCGTGTGCCCGTCCGATCCAGCCGTGGGCGTCTACGTCCGGGACCTCGCGCAGCTCCAGACGCCGGGCGTTGTCGAGGTGGGCGCGCAAGGCCCGGCGGTGGACCGGGTGGGACAGGTCGAGGGGAAGGCGCTGGTCGTACTCGATGATCGCGACCTGCATGGGGACCCGTAGCCGGTCCCGCCAGGCGGTGAAGGCGTCCTCCCACTCCTCGGTCGAGGCTTTGCGGCCGGGCAGGTCGTCGGCCATCAGAAGCCATCGGGCCTGCGTGAGGATGGTGCGGCGGTAGCGCACCCGGGGGAGGAACGGGAGCCGGGAGCCGGTGCCGAAGTCGAACGGCTTGTAGGCGGCGTACCGCCCGTTGGCCACTTCGGCGAGGAACCGGGCCAGTGGTGGTGTCTGTGTCCCGCCTTCCAGGGCGTGCAGAACCCGCACGTCGATGCGCCGGCCGGTGGAGAGCTGCACGAGGTGGAAGCTGCGCGGGTCCGCGGTGACGGCGATGTCGGCGAGCGGGATCGTCGTCTCGTCGATCTCCTGGTGGCCGGACAGCTCGATGACGTGCGGCAGCAGCCGCGACGTACGGGTGACGTTCTCGTTGCGGTGGCGGCGCGGCGGGAACACGAGCTGCGCCGTGAGGGCGTCCGGCGCCCCGTGGTACGTGGCGGCGAGCGCGTCCTGATGCTCGGGCGGCAGGACGTGGGCGAACCGGCCGGCCATGCTGCTGCCGGGGCGGGGGACCGCGGTGAGGAGGACATCGAAGGTGCCGCTGGACAGTGCCCGGGTGCTGGGTGAGTGGACTTCGAAGGCGGCCTCCACCCGGGGTACGAACAGCCGCTCGTCCTCTCCGGCGGCCTTCTCCAAGGCGTCGACCATGTCGTCCGTCAGCCGCAGTTCATCGCGGCCGTCCAGGAGGACTTGCTGCATCAGCGCGAGCAGCAGTTCATCGCGGTCGGTGCGCACCTTCAGGGCGGCGCCGCGTTCGGAGCCGACGTATCCGGCGGGCAGGCCCAGACCGCTGTCGGCGACCAGGTCCATCACCGGCACCAGGGCCCCGACGCCGTACCGGGCCCGGAAGCGGCGGTGGTAGTCGCGCCAGTGCTGGTAGCCGTAGGGCTGCGGGGTAGTCCGGTAGAGGGCCGACACGGCTGCCTGCACTTCCGCGATCACGGACTGCGGGAGCTGGGTCTCGCAGTCGAGGGCGGTGTCAATGAGCAGCGGTGTCGGCGTGACGGTGGTGAGGGCGCGCATCCGCGCGGCGACGGCGCTCACGCTGGTGTCGGAAAGCGTCGGCTGGTGGGCAGACACGTCGTCGCGCAGCGCGTACAGCGCGTGAACCAGGTCCCGCACCTCGGGGACGTCGTCCGCCTGGTGCCGGTCCAGTTCGCGGCACAGGTGCTGAAAGCCGTCCATGGTGGTCATGGGCGCCCAGAGGCTGGTGATGAGGAACTGCTGCTCGACCAGGCTGGTGAGAAGGGCGTCGATCTTCTCCGGTGTGGCCTGCGGGAAGCGGTCGCGCAGGTGGCTGTGGAGGTCGCCGTAAGGGATGGGGGTGCGGGCCGCGTCCATGGCGGCGGCCACCGGCCGGGCGTTGCGGACGGATATCTCGACCGGGGCCAAGAGGACGGCGTGACCGTCGGAGGGTGGTCCCGGCGCCACGAGCCGGTCACCGCGGGTGCGGGCGGCGTTGTTGGCGACGAGCGGTAACCGCTTCAGCAACGCGGGGGCGCGCTGGAGCCGGAGAACCATGTCGGTGACCCATTCGGCGTCCGGCCGGATCATCGCGCGGTGCTTGTCGCGCCACCGCGCCATCGCCCGGGGCCCGACGGACACCGGGGCGATGCCGGCGAACAGGCCGAGCGGGGTCGGCCGGTGCTGCCACCGCAGGAGATAGGAAACCGTCGACAGCGCGGTGCGGCGGACATGACGGGGCTCAGTCTGCCGGCCCCGGACGACGGCCTCGATGGCGTCGGACAGGACGGGGGTGGCCAGCTCCAGCGCGCTGCGGAAGTCCTCGCGCTGCCAGATGCGGTTCAGCCATCCGCGGGTGACGGCCACGTTGTCCAGGTCGAGGGTACGGGGGATGTCTGCCGGCCCGGGGCTGGTGGTGGCGCGCAACATCGCAACGCCTTGCCACTGGTATCCGGCGGCTGCTCGGGAAGCCATGAGGCCCTTCCATGAGGCGGCGCGGGGAGGGGAGAGGGGCCTGTGGGCCGGGCGAAGCGCTTCGCCCGGCCCACAGGTGAGGGGTCGGCCTGGATCAGGCCGGGTCCTCCGTAAAGGAACCGCAGGCGGAGGCACCGGTCGCGCAGGTGGTGCCGCAGCCGTCGCCCGTGGAGCACATGAGATGGCCGTACGAGTGCTCGGCGATGACGACCTTCACGTCCAGGGGCGCGAAGTCGTCGTCGTCCAGGCCCGCCAGCGGGGCGGGCGCGACCGGGGGCGGGGCGAGAGTGGCGCTCGTCATGATGTGCCTTCCTCTTGTTGGGGTGGTGCGGGACGACCTGGCTCCCGGTGTTACGCCGAGGGCCAGGAGAGCGAGATCCGGCTGTGCACCTTGTCGATGACCCGGTCGGCCGGGATCTGGTCATCGGGAGTGCTGGCCGGATAGACCCGGATGACCGGACTGGGGCCGCCGCGCCGGTTGGCCTCCCAGTCGCGGAGCACGCCGGCGATCTCGTCGGCGAACTGCTTCGCGTGCGGGCCGAGGGCGTGCACGCCGTACTCCAGGTGCTTGTTGTCCTCGGTGCGGCGGGTGACGAGGTAGGCGAAGGTGTCGTCCTCGACGGCCGCGAGGGCGAACCGCTTGTTCACGGGGTCGACCACGCCCGTGTCCGAGTTCTCATCGACGGCCATCGTGCAGAAGCCCGGCAGGCTGATCGCCATCGCCATCTGGAGGGTGTCGATGAGTTCCTGGATGCGGACGGTGACGCCGGTCCACAGTTCGTGGCGCGGGAACGTGACGGCGTTGTCGAGTCGGTGCGGGTCGGCCGGCAGGCCGTCATCGAACTTGAGGCCGATCTCCGGGGTGCCGTTGACGAGGAGGAGTTCTTCCCGGTGAGCGGTCGAACCCTGCATCGGGACGAAGCCGCAGATCTTCGCCGACTCGCTCTCCAGGTAGGGGCCGTGCTCGCCCTTGACCTGGACGAAGGCGACCGACCGGGTCAGGCCGCGCATCCGCAGCGGGACGATGAGCCGGCCGCCCTCCTTGAGCTGCGCGGTCCAGGCCGGGGAGACGTCCCAGGCCCCGGCGGTCACCATCACGACGTCGACCTCACCGAGGTCCGGGATGGGCTCGGCGGCGTCGGCGGTGACGACGTGAACTCGGCCGTAGCCGTGCTCGTTCAGGAGCTGGCGCGCGAGATCGGTGACGACGGGGTCGATGTCCACGGTGACGACTTCACCGTCCTCACCGACGAGTTCGGCGAGGTAGGCCGCGTTCAGCCCGCCCGAGCCGATCTCCAGGACCCGCATCCCGGGCTTCACCTGGGCCTGCTCCAGCATCATGGCCTGGATCTGCGGCGCGGAGACGGAGCTGAGCTGTACGCCGTGCTCGTCCGTCTTGGTGATCACGGCGGCGTACGTGTCGTACGCCTTGTCCAGCGGCGTGTCAGCGGGGGTGAACTCGTGCCGGGGCACCTTGCGCATCACCGCTTCGATCTCCGGGGAGGAGATGTTGCCGTCCGCGCAGAGCTCGTCCACCACCTTGTTCCGCAGGCGGGTCGCCTCGTCGGGCTCGACGGTCGTGTTCGTCATGGACTTCCTTCGGTCGTTCGTGTTCGGGGGCGGGTAGGCCGGCACGCGTGCCGGGGGCCGGGAGGCTATCGGCGAAAGCTCTCCGTTCTCGTCGGACCGCCGAAGGTTGGCGGGTTCGTGCTGGACGGCGCGCGAAGGTCCGGCGCCGGTGGTGAGCCGCCCGGCGGTCCTGTCTGTACCACTCAGGAGAGCCGGGCGGCCGTCTAGGCGGCGGGCACAAGATCGTCCAGGTTGACGACCTTGTACTCCCGCAGTTCCCGTACGAGCTGGGAGGCCAGGAACATGCCGATCTGGGGATGGCGGTAAGGGATGGGGGAGTCCACGTCTGAGAGGGCCTGAAGGCCGTTCGCGCTCCACTGGTACGCGTGGCCGATCACGCCGTACAGCGGGAAACGGGTGGCGAGAAGCGCTACGTGGCCCCTTGCCCTGAGCCGTGGGCACCGGCCTGCCGCCATCCGGGCGTGCTCCAGACAGACCGGCGGCTGCGCGGTCTTCACTGGACCGTCGTAGCCCTCTTCACCCGCCGTTTCCAGGAAGAGGATGCCGTCGGTGCGCTGCAATTGGACGGTGCATACCTGGCACCGCAGCAGCGCCATCGTCACGCGTTGACGGTGCGGGTGAACCATCCGCCAGCGCGGTGTCCCGCAGGGCTGCCCGAAGGTGTCGAGCGACATGGAGTAGCGGGCCCAGAGCACGCCCTTGAGGTCCCGGTCCGGCGGCGCCTCATCCACGTATCGGAGACGCGGCCGGCCGTCCGGCCCGCGGCCCATACGTAGGTTGAGGAACGAGTCGGCCTCTTCACCCTCCCGGGCGGTGATGTAAGGCACGACGGCCTCGGGAGCGGTGGTCACGCGGTGCTCCCGACGGTGAGCGCGACCGGCCGGTATGGAGCGACGATCTGGCCGTCCGGCAGCAGCTCGCCGGTGTCCTCGAAGAGCAGCACCCCGTTGCACAGCAGGCTCCAGCCCTGTTCAGGGTGGGCCGCCGTGGGGCGGGCGGCCTCTCGGTCGGAAGCCTCGGCCGTGGGACACGGCGGGGTGTGCTGGCACATCGTACTCGTCGTCCTCTCAGGGCAGTGCGGGGAAGTCGGGCCCTCTTCGGCGACTACGAAGCCGTGGGGGAACACGGAGTGGAGGTTGCCGAAGAGGGTGTCTGTGGGCGTTCACGTACGAACGAGGTGATGGCGGACTCGCTGTAGCCGTAGAAGCGGCCGAAGACCGCGTCGTCCTCCCACCACTCGGGAGCGGGATCGCCCCACTCGACGGTGTGGCAGGTATCGCGGTACGGCGACCATCGGACGCGGAGGTCCGGAAACCCCCGCCGGTTCGTGAGAAGGTCGCGTGCCCCTATTGCCAAAGACAGCAGATCGAAGGACATGTATCCGCCGCGACGCGGGCCGCCGACCGGCACGGCAAGCAGTGGTGCCCGGAAGACGCGTACCGCGACAGCGTGAGCAAGGACCTCGGGCCGGGCAAGGCGGTCCCGGAAGTGCTCGAAGTCGTATGCCTCCTCGGCAGGGCAGAGGGAAGGGCCGAGCGAACGCGCCGAAGCCTTGGTGGTCGTCAGCACTCGACCAGCCCCCTGACGATCCCGGCCTCTTCCAGAAGCTCGGCGAGATCGAGGGTGAGCCGCGCCAGCTTCCGAACGAGTCCGATGGTCTGTCCCGCGTCGCCGGCCACTACCTCGGCACGCAGCGTGCGGGCCTGTCCGATCAGAGCGGCGATGTCCGGGTGCTTCTCGTCGGCTTTGTCTCGCAAGGCGCGGGCTACAAGCAGCTTGAGCGCCATGAGGAAGCGCTGAGTAAGGGCATCGTTGTTGTAGTTGGGTAATGGTGCTCCGCCGGACGGGCCCGCGGCGTGGTGGCTGATCTCTTCCTCGCCGTGCAGGATGGTGTCGAGGTCGTCGTACACCTCGTTCCAATCCACGCTTGCCCACTCACGCACTGCGCTCAGGTACCGCCGGGCCTCCTCCTCACCGTGTGGAGGAATCCAAGGGGTCGTGGGGACCGTCGGGTCCTTGACGCGAACCGGCATGGTCTCCGGGCTCGTCGTCTCGTCGCGTAATGCGGTGTTCGTCATCAGCAAGCCACCAAACTCAGCTCGCACCACGTGGTGGCGCCGTTGTCGCTGACACCCCACGCGCCCTGTCTGCTGCGGGCGATCTCCCGTACGAGCACCAGGCCGCGACCGTGCTCGTCGTCGTCCTCGGGGCACTGAGCAGTGGGGCGAGGTCCGGGCACGCCGTCATGGACACGGATGCGCAGGACGCCATCGCGCACGTCAAGGGTCAGCCGGATTTGCCTGCCACCGCTGTGCACGATGGCGTTAGTGATCAGCTCAGAGACAACGAGTGTCGCGTCGTCGGCGACGCAGGTCAGACCGCGGGAGGTGAGACGTTCGCGGGTCACGAGCCTCATGGCGCGGACGCGGGACTCGTCTACGGGAGGGGGGCGCTCGCCCGGGGAGTGCTTGGTGATGGAAAAGCGTTCCTCCACCAGGCCGCCGGTACGAGTTGCGGTCGGGCGCTGCGACGCCGGGCCGATCACCGCTCCGTCCCGATCTGTGAGGCCCCGTTTTCCGGGGCGGCTCGGTCGTCGAGGGAAGCGAGCGGGCCCGTCCGACGCTGCTGGCCCGGGACGTGCCGGAGCAGTCCGGCAAAAGCGGGCAACGGTGTGTTCGCAGCGTCCGCGAGGTTGCGGCGGCGCTCACGATCTGCGGGAGTTCGTGTGGTCATCGGTTGCCCCCCTCCGCGAACGGGAAGAGGGCACCGAGCCTGCCGTGCAGAGCAACCGCTTCATCGGCCGTCAGGACCAGCGGAATGGTCGCGGGCTCCGCGGCCCCCTCGTGCAGGTCGAGGGGGACCGCGAAACGACCGGCCTCCGTGTGCGCGACCTCGGCCTCACGAGCAAGGCGGAGGTGGCGCTTGGCGGGCGGTAAGGGCGCCGCGCCAGCTTCCGTCTGAGCGTGACTTGTCGTCATGACCCGTAAACGTAGGGCCACTTCGAGACCCCACCCCTGAGAAAAAATCAGGGCTGAGTAACGCTCAGGGTTGGCATATGCCTATGCAGCGAGCCCGATGTGCTTCGCTACCGCACGAAGGTCGTCGCGCCACATCGGCTTCTCGCGCTTCAGCAGGTCGGCCACCGCCTCCCTGACCAGGGGAGAGAACACGATCTCCTCCGGCGACTGCTTCAGCAGCTTGCCGAGAATGTGCACCGTCGCGTAGTCGTCTCGCTGGATGCGGTTGAGGTTCATTACCTCGATCAGGTACCGGGTCCGACGTTCGAGCGGGACCTCTTCATTGACGAGGACGTGATCGGCGGCGCGGAGTGCTTCGCTGGTGTCGCCCTCCTCTGCCTTCAGGTGTACCTCGTGCATGGCGAAGTTGGTCGGACCGAAGCAGGTGTGCCAGTGGTTGAGGTCCGCGCCGACCCGGTCCACGGCCTGCTGCGCGCCGTTGTACAGGTCCCACGCCCTCGGGCCCTTTGTGGCGCGTACCGCGGCGACGGCACCTTGCAGGTGTAGTGCGCCGTACGCGGACCAGTGTTCCGCGTTGGAGTCGTCGTGCGGCCGGCACTGGGCGATGGTCTGCCGGGCAAGTTCGTAGCTGTCTTCCACGTCGCCAGCGGAAGTGAGAACGCAGGCCAGGTTCCAGGCCGCAGCTGCGAGGAGGGCCGGGTCACCGGCGTTGTCCGCGAGGGAGAGGCCGCGGTCGGCCGCGATGCGGGCGAGGGTCGGTTCACCGACGCGGCGAAGCCAGATCTGGTGCAGACCGTAGAGACTGATGAGCTGCCGGAGGACGGTGCCCTCCTGCTCAGGCGAGGCGTCGCGCAGAGCGGCATGTCCCTGCCGCAGCAAGGTGGGCAGCCGCTCGCCGACGTCGCGGTACCGGTCGTCAGCCTGCGTCTCGTAGACCTTCCAGGCGTCCGTAACCGAGGACTCGAAGTCGTCGGAGGTGACCGACCCGATCCGCTGCGGGAGGAGGGAGGCGGGCAGCGACAGGGCCTGTCGGATGAGCGGAACGTGCTCGTGCTCCGTGCCCGCCGTAACGATTCCGGACACGTAGCCGCCCGTCAGGTCCTCCAGACTGCATCGCAGCTGCTTACTCAGGGCGATCAGAATCGGAAGCCGGTCCAAGGGCATCCGGTCATTCTCGATCTTGTAGACCCAGTTCTCTGACCTGCCGATTAGGTCTCCCAGCATCCTTTGGGACAAGCCCCGGCGCTCACGCCACCACTTGATTCGTTGGCCGATGCTGAACAACTCTCCGTCATACACCATGGGTTGACCGTTCGCCGTAGTGGACAGGGCACTCGTGTCAAGCGTAGGCCCACGTGCTTCGGGGAGAGGCGATACTGGGGGTCTCTCCCTCTGGGGAGGGCACTCAACGGTCCCCCTGTCGCCCTGCGGCCGGGGGACCGCGTACACGTAGGAAAGATCGGCAAGGAGGCCGCTTTGCCAGCCCCATACCGTGGTCTGATTCTCGACTTCGGTGGTGTGCTCACCACTCGGATGCGACTGAACGGGCAGGCGTTCGAGAGGACGGAGGGATTGACTCCAGGCGCGTATTTCGCGGCGCTGAACGAGCATCCCGACGGCGTCGCGATCTACGCAGCGCTGGAGGTCGGTGAGGCCACCCAGGAGGACTGGAACCGCGTCATCGGCGGCATCCTTGGTATCGACTCCACCGACCTGATGCGGCGCGCTCTGGCCAACCTTCACCCGGAGCCTCAGATCGTCGCCGCCGCGAAGCGCGCTCGCGCGGCAGGGATCAAGGTGGCCATGCTCAGCAACTCGTTCGGGATCGAGCCCTACAACCCGTACGAGGACAAGGGCATGTGGACGGACTTCTTCGATGCCGTGATCTTGTCGGAGCTGGAGGGCGTACGGAAGCCGTCGCCGCTCATCTATCAGCGCGCGCTTGACGCCCTAGACCTGACCGGTCCTGAGTGCGTCTTCGTTGATGACCATGCGGAGAACCTGCCGCCCGCCGAGACCCTGGGCATCCGCACCGTGCACCACACGACCGATCCCACCGGCACAGCTGCCATTCTCGACTCGCTTCTCCTCGACCCCGCTCCCGCCTGAACGAACAGAGCGGAACAGTTCGCTGCGGACGTTACGCCGGCCAACGAACGGCAGCAGCGTTCGAGGACGCCCCTACTGGGGCTCCTCGAACGCTGAAGGACAGGTATGGGCTCTTGCGGGAGCGCGTTCTAGATTGCTGGGGACTCGGGCCCGTCGGGTTCACTCGGCCCTTCCCAAGCGGATGTGCCCCCGTACGTAGGCCGCCTGGTCTCCGCTCTTGCAGGCTGATCATTTTCTTTTGCGCCCGCGTCGGGGGTGACCTCACCAGGTTCCCGAGCGGCGACCTTTGTGAACACCTGCTCTGCGCGACCCAGGGTCAACCGCATCGTGCCGTAAGGCCCCACGGCGTAGCCGGTTCGGTGCCCGTGCAGGTGCAGTTCCTCTACTGCCTGAAGGCCGGCGTCGACCTCCGGCACGTCGTCCGGTGGGACGAGGGCGTGCAGTTCCTCCGCCCACTCCCAACCGAGATCACGAAGCACTGTCCGTGCTTCCTCCTGCTCCCATCCGCTACGCGCCACCAGCCCGCGACGAGGGTCCGTCGAGAAGACCATGTTCGGGTCCGCCATCATCCGGCCATCTCCTTGACTCGTCCCGCAGATCCCGTCTCCTCGCCCTTGGCCGTGGGCCAGGCCGCGAGCTGGAAACGCGCCGGACGCTCGTCGTGCCTGCCGACGCGGCATTCGTCGCCCGCCTTGCCCAACGTCTTGTTCATTCGAGTGAGGAAGCGGTCGTACTGCTCGTGCCAGATCACGGACGAGCCCGCCTCCGTATACGCGTCTCCCCTGGCGAAGGCCAGGGCCGCGATCTCGTATGCCAGGCCCTCGTGCTTCCCCCAGCAGGGCGGGATGACGTCCTGCGGTTGCCAGGCGTACGTCCGGTTCAGCCAGCGGCACACGGAATCGAGCCACGCGGGCATCGGCTCGATCAACTCTGCTGACAGGGCGCCGATGTCCCACGGGGCGGGACCATCGGCGGCCACGGACTCCTCCGTGCTCCGCTCCGCGATGTACTCCAGGATCAGTGCGGGCGGCTCGGGGAAGGGCTCGAAGCGGGTCAGGGGCTCGGTCATGCGGCAGCCGCTCCTTCACGACCGGCCCACGCCGCCGCATGGGCCTCGGCCTGGTTCTTCTTCTCGGTGCTCCGCCGGGTCCGCTCGGCTTCGTTGGCGGCTCGTAGGTCACGGACGTGACCCTCGATCTCGGACCAGGAATCCCAGGTCCACATGCCATCGAGCTGGGTGACGATCGGCGGGAGGTTGTCCGCGAGGACCAGGGCGTGCCCCTCGGGAAGACCCCTGATCTCGTCTCCTCGAAGGACGGGTTCGAGCGCCATGTGCGTGGCCGTCGAGTGGCCACCGCGGTCCCCACCGGACGTGGTCTTCGTCGTGCGCTCTCGCTCGACCTGACCACACAGGTCGGACATGTCCTTCAGGAAGTCGGGGTCCTTGTCCCCGGGCAGGACGACGACGTTGTTGGTGAAGGCCGCCAGCTCCTTGGCGGTGTCCTCGCCGAAGCGGGCACGAGCCGACGCCCACGCCTGGAGGCCGTAGATGACCGTGATGCCACGACCCCGGCCGTCTGCGACGCGTTGGCGGAGGGAGGGGATGGGCGCAATGTTCGGCGCCTCGTCCAGGGCCGCGAGGAGAGCGGGGTCGAGCCGCCCGGCCGGGGACGCGAGAGCGTGCGCCTCCGCGAGATCCAGAAGGTCTTCGGCTATCGCGGTGGTCAGCGGAGCGACGCTGTTCACCTCGCTGTCCTTGCCGAGGAGGTAGAGGGTGCCCCCGGCGTCGAGGAACGCGCCGAAGTCCGTGGGGTCCTCTCCGTCTCCCTGGAGGGCGTTGATCACCGACTGGTGCATGAAGGGTTCGAGGGCCGCGTCCAGGGTCGAGGCGGTGTTGCCGACGGTGCGGCTGTCGCCGGAGGTGGCCGTGCGGAGCATGTCCGCCCAGCCGGGGCCGGCGCCGGGGTGGGCGTTGAGGATGCCGAGGGGCGCCGGGTCGGTCAGCTTGCGGGCCCACCGCAGCACCCAGTCGAGGGACGCGCCGTCGAGGGCGGCGGCGTGGAAGAAGGCGGCGAGGATCTTGGCCGCCTGCCCCTTGTAGAAGGCGCTGCCCTCACTGGATTGTGCCGCGCTGTTGGGGGTGCGGGAGCCCGCGACGAACGCCTTCCCGCGCATCATCGCCACCTCCGTGTCGGCTGCGCCGTTGATCGGGGTCCACCGGAAGCGCGGGAGGCTCGGTGCGATGTTCTGCGGGTCGAAGACCGCGACGGGCCGGCCCTCCCGCTGCCGCGCGTCGAGGGTGAGTTCGACCAGATCGGGCTTGGTCGAGGTGGCCAGGACCGGCCCGGCCCAGTTGCGGACGAGCGGGGCGAAGAACCTCATCGTCTTTCCGCTGCCCATCGGACCGATGACCCGGCATGCCTTGTCGGCGCGGGACCAGAGGTCGACGCCCTTCGGGCGCTGCGAGGTACCCAATGAGTAGCCGAAATCGTGAGGATCGAGGGGGTGGTGCATGACGTACTCCGGAGCGAGGTGGGCGACAAGGAGGGAGGGTCAGCGAGCGGCGGCGCGGTCCTTCGCGAAGCTCACCCCAGCTGCGCGGCGGGGGTGGCTGTCGTCGCTGGTGAGGGAGGGCCGGATCTCGGTGGCCTTCAAGACCGCTTTGGCCGACATCTGGCGCTTGAGCTGTCCCTTGCTCGCGAATCCGGCGTTGCGCCGTCCGCGGTTCAGCAGGAACCAGAGCGTCACCAAGGCCACCGCGCACACGGCCGTCACGGCGTACAGGACCAGGGAGATTCCGCCGGGCAGGATGTCCACTACTCGGTCCTCCGGGCGACGCGGGCCGCCAGGTAGCGCATCCGCCGGCCGCACAGCCGCGACATCGACGCGTCGGGCCCGGCACAGCGCGGGGGCGCGGTGTGGAAAGCGCTGTGCAGGTCCTCGGCGGCTCGCCAGATGTGGGCGACGGCCGTACGTACGCGGCCCCCGGCGGCGGAGTAGTCGCCGTGGTCCAGCACGAGGGCCAGTTCTTTCATGCGTCGGGCGAGGTCGAGTGCTTCGGCGTGCAGCTGGTCGATGTCCTGTCGCACCGCGCGTTCGTCAGCGGGAAGCGTGGTGTGGTCGGTGGTGACGGTCATGGCGAGGGCTCGTTCCGAATCTGCGTGGACGGGGTCGGCGGCGGAGAGGTGGTGGTATCCGCTCATTCGGTGTCCGGGGAGGTGCTGGCCAGGTCGGTCATCGAGCCGGAGGAGAAGCACAGGTGCTGCTCGGCCTCCACCAACAAATGCTGGACGCCGGGGTAGATCACCTCGCCGACCTTCCACAGGGCGATCCCGCGGCGCAGACGCATGATGTGCTCGGCCGTCCAGGACGGCAGACCCAGCCGGGCCACCGTCGCTTCCGCCTCCGCCTTCTTCTGGCTGTAGATCACGATGGTGTCGGCCATCTTCAGCGCCGCTTGGGTCTCCGAGCTGTCGTCGATGTCCGACAAGTGATGAACGATGAAGATGCAGGACAGGCCGTACCCACGCGCGAACTTGAGGAACTTCTCCAGAAGCGAGGCGAGTTGGGGCGTCCCGAGGATGTGCCACGCTTCCTCACAGACGAGGATGCGCTTGCGCTGCGTGTAGCGGCGGCAGCCGGAGCCGGGGTTCGGCCCCAGCTCCCAGGCTCCGGAGTTCGCGTCGACCACGACTCGGTCGTGTTGCCCCGGCTCCGACCCGCATTCGCACAGCGGACGCAGCCACACCTCTTCGAGGAAGACCGAGATCACGGCGACGAGGATGGTCATGGCGACGCCACCGGACGGGACCTTGGTCAGGTCGAAAACGATCATGTCGGCGTCGAGGTCCACGCCCAGGCTGGTCGGGCCGTCGAGCATGCCCGTCAGGTCGCCGGTGGCGTCCTGCTCGCTGCCGCAGAGCCGATCCAGGACGTAGGACGCCTCCAGGCCGTCACCGAGAAGTTCGTCCCGCGTACGCTTCTTGGCCGCCGCGTCGGACTCCTCCGGTGACCGCAGCGCGGCGGCGACGTCGGCCAGGACCGGGGTGCGGCCGAGTTCACCTGCCCGCTGGTGGGCCCTACGGATCGCGATCCGCAGGGCAGAGCCGGCGAACTCGTCCAGGGCCTTACCGAGACCGAGTTCAACGATCGTGCGCACCAGCTCGACTTGCCGCTTACCCGCGATGGCGGGGTCCATCGGGTTGATGCACGACGCCGCACGGCCACCGCCGGGGGCGAACTTCACCGGGGCCTTGCCGGTCAGCGAGCGGCCGAGCGCGGCCCACTCGCCTTCTTCGCGCTCCTTCTGCTCCTTGGTGTCGAGGACGACGACCTGACGCCCGAGGCGGATCTGCCGGGCCGCGTACGTCTTGGTCAGGGCCGATTTTCCCCGGCCCGTGTCCCCCATGACGATCATGTTGCCGCCGGGCAGGCCGTCACCGAACGCCGAGAACGGGCAGTAGATGAACGCCTTGCCCGAGTACAGCTCTCGGCCGATGATCGCGCCTGCCGTGCCGAGGGTCGGCGGTGCGATGGGCAGGTAGAGGGCTTGGCTGGTGGTCGTCTCGGTGTAGAGGGGACGGCGCACCGTCTCGTGCATCGGCGACAGCGGGGCGAGGTCGAGCAGGTCTGTCACTTGATGCCTCCGGCGAGGGGCAGGGTCGTGGCGAAGGCGCGGGCGTGTTCGAGGTCGAGCCATTCGATCCGCAGGTGCGCGTTGCGGGCACGGGAGGCGGTGGTGCGCTTGGTGCGCTCCAGCTCTTCGGCGCTGCGCGAGGAGATGCTGATGTAGCCGACGACGGCGGAGCCGGCCGCGCCGGAGGAAGCCAGGGTCATGCCGCGCGATCCGGTAGCGCTGGCGGCGATCTGGTCGCGCGGGTCGATGTTCTTGCCGCGCTTACGGTCGCGGTCGATCTCGGCCTGGTTGTTCGTGTCCTCCGCGAGCATTCGCTCCACGGCCTTGTCGTTGGGTTCGAGCTGCTGCGTGATCGAGATGGTGCGGATGACGTCGGGCATCCCGATCAGCAGCGGCGAGAGGAAGTCGGGGCCGACAGGGGTCGTGGGCCATCCGACGACGGCGGCCGTGGCGTGGTACCAGCTGTCCGTGGAACCTGCCGCGCGAGTGGCGACGTGTGCGCCGTCGCGGACGTCGACGTTGCGGGGGAAGGCGTGCGCCTGTCGGAGATCGGTGTCCCAGATAGCGTGATCCGGGTCGTACGAGTTGCGGATGAACGCGGTCATCCGCCCTTCGTCCAGGGGCGCGATCACAGAGAGGTCGGCGTCCTCCGCGCGGGACCACAGCTCATCCAGGTACGCGGCCATGGCGGCGGCGACTCCTTCGTCACCCGTACCGCGGGCGGCACCCTCGGCCGCCAGGTCGCGGGTGAACCGGGCGTGGATGGTGATGTAGTAGCGGTGCTCCTCAGCAGAAGTCGACACGGCGTTGGCCAGTACGTCGTACGAGTCCTTCAGCCACTGCGGGGCGTCCGTCGTCGCGGCCGACTCGTCGCGCTGCGCGATGTAACGCTGGTGGGCGTAGGGGTCCGACTTCATCTGCCGGGCCAGGACCTGGATGCGCTTCACCGGGTGTTCTTCGACGTTCCCGAAGGCGTCGAGGAGTTCGCCCCAACGCTCCAGGGCGACGATCTGCTCACCGACTTCCTTGCCGCCGAGGCCGGGCGAAGCGATCTCCAGGGTGGCTGTGACGCACCCGGCCTCCGGCTGGAGGACCACGACGGCCTGCTGACCGCGGACCGTGACCGGCACCCACGTCATGCCCGTGACGCCTTCCGGCTCCACAAGAGCGGCGTCCGGCGGTGTGCCGTTGCGGCGCACGCCGGCCTCGACGGCCGGGGACACCCATACGCCGCCGGTACGGCGGAGCGCCTTGCGGTGGTAGCGGTTGATCCGCCACCAGCGGTAGAGGGTGCGCCGCTGGGACGTGCCCTTGGGCCGGTACGGGGCATACACGATGACCAGGGCGAGCAGGATCGGCAGGACCAGGCACGTTGCGGCGATGGCCGTCACGCCGTTGAAGAGGTAGCCGAAGAGGATGCCGGTGACGGCGCCGCCGCCGAGGACGACCTGTTCGCCGAGGTCTCGGCGGCCGACCAGCCCTGTGGGGCGGTGCTTTCCGAACTGATACGTACGAGTCGACATGGAGGGTCACTGATCCTTGCTGGGGTTCGGTCGTCCGGGTGCCTGGCCGCCCGAGGGCCGCGACGGCGGCGGGGGCGTGACGGAGGGCCCGGAGCCCGAGGTGGTTCCTGATGCGGAGGAGGGGGAGGCGGGCGGTGTCGGGCCCGAGGTTCCCGTGCCGGTTGACGGCGGGGAGGACGGCTGTGCTGTGCTCGGTGTCCCATTGGCTCCCGGTGGGCGCCCCGCCGAGGCGTGCCCACCGGCCGAGGACCAGTCCGGAGAAGAGCCGACGACCGGGTCGGAGGTCGCTCCCTGGGGACTAGCGGCGGCCGGTGCACCGGACGTACCGGCGGTGTCCTCGCCGCCCTGCTGGCTCTCGGGCTGTTCGGCCTTGCCGCCGCCTGCGGCGTCGGTGCCCTGCGCGCCTGGGGAAGTGGTGGCCTTGTTCTTCGCCACGTCGACGCCGGCCTTGGCAATGGCGGCACCGACCGCGACCGGTCCGGCCACAGCAGTTCCGCCGCCCATCTTCGCGCCAGCGGTCTTGGCGCCAGCGGACTTGGAGCCGCCGACCAAGGAGTCCTGGACACGAGCGCCCATCGCCCTGTTGGCGTGCTGGGCGGGGCCGTCGACCGCGGCGGCCGGGCCGGAGGACTGTGCACTCTTCCGGTCGTGATGGAGACTGGCCATCTCGTCGCCGAAGGCAGGCACCCACTTGTAGAGCGTGGCGGACGCGAAGACGGCAAGCAGGAGGATCAACGCGCCGACCAGGGTCTTGGAGACCGCGTCGGACATGCTCCCCGAGGTGTCGCTGAGGATCGCGCCGCCGAGGCCCAGCAGGGCGAACAAGATCGGCTTACTCAGGCCGATGGCGAAGATGGCGCCGAACCACTTCTTCGACTTCCCCCACAGGTCGCGGTCGACCAGCCCGGCGTTGACGATCGGCCCGAGCGCCACGGCCACGTAGATGGCCGCGCTGCGGATCAGGAGCTCGATCCACATCAGCAGGGCGCCGCACATCATGATGAGGTTGACGACCAGCAGCTGTCCCACGCCCTCGGTGGGGTTGGCTGCCATGACCTTGAGGATGTTCTCCAGGAACGGTTTGAAGTTGCTCGTCGCGTACGGCTCGAAGATGGCCGTGACTTCGTCAATGGCCTTCATCAGCAGCGCGATTGCTCCCGGCGTCATGGCGTTGACCACGAACTGGAGGAGAAGGAAGCCAATCGCCTCGGACACGGCGGTAGTCAGGGCGACTCCGCGGACCGCCCGTTTGGCCACGGCGATCAACCAGAGAGCCACGGTGAGCAGGCTGGAGGCCGCGAAGATGATCGCGTACTGCTTCAGGAAGCCGGTGCTCGTCAGGTCGATCTTCGTGGTGTTCTGGATCAGCTCCAGCATCTTGCGCAAGAACCAGATGTTGGCCTCGGTCAGCTTCTGGAGCAGGAACCCCAACGGGTCCTTGACGAAGTCGATGGCCGCCTTCGCCTCGCAGACCATCGGGATGTAGCAAAAGGGGTTGGCCACCGCCGAGGGCACGAAAACGAACCCGATGATCACGTTGACCATCGCCACCGCCTGGAGACGGCGGCGCCAGCGGCCTGGGGTTCCCCGCTCGATGGTCAGCAGGCCGGGGGCGTCATCACGCAGTCGCAGGCGCATTGCTGGCACCTCCCACGTCCGCGAAGCTGTCGGCCGGGTCGGCTTCCTGCATGGCCGGCGGCGACGGAACGAGCGGTTCGGACGGCGTGACGGCCGTCGTCTTCCAGGTGCCGTCCTCCCAGACCAGATCCACGGTCATCCGCAGGAAGGCGACCTGCGGGCGCTGCGTCTCGTCCTTCCCGGCGACGCCCCCCACCGACGCCGTCCACAGCTCCACGCTCGCGGCCTGGTCGGAGTAGGAGATCGAGCGGGTGGCGAGCGCCGCCGTCCGCGTGATCAGCTCGCTGCCGTCGGCGGTCGTCCCGTCCGCGCCGACACCGCGGTTCTCCATGACCAGACGAGCCGTCGAGTCGGTGTCCGAGGTGACCGAGTGCAGCACGCTCGACGCGGCCGTGGCCGACAGCATCCGGTGCCGCCAGTCCTCATCGGTGAAGAACCGAGGGTCGCCGTAGAGCATGGTGGCGCTGACGGCAGCGGCACGCGCGCCGCGCTCGTTGTGTCCGTACGGTGCCGGGAATCCACTGCGGTCTTCGGCGCCGCTCAGCACGGGGTCTTCTGCAGCGGCCGGAACGTAGTCCGAGAAGTCGCCCGGTACGTTGGATGCCTGCCGCACGTCGATCGGAGCGACCAGTCCCGTCGAGGCCGAACTGTCCTTCAGCTTCCAGTCGTCGGACTCCCAGGTGAGGGTGACCGTCACCGACTGGAAACCCGTCTTCGGTGTCGCGTGCCCGGCCGTGCTGCCGCGAACCGTCGTCGTCCACAACCGCACCATCGCCCCGTGGGCGTCGAAGCCCAGGACATGCGCCGAGAGGACACCGGTACGCGCGACGGTCTTCTTGACGGAAACCTTGGAGGCGTCGCCCCGCAGGGAGCTGACCGCGTCCTCGGCAGCGTGGTCGGCCTTCTTCACCGCCGCATCAGCCGAGCCCTTGGCCGCCATAACTGCCACCGCACGGTGCCGCGCGTCCTTGTCCGTGAGGAACTGCGAGCTCCCGCTGACCGTCGTGTAGTTGGCCGCTGCCGCCTTGGCGCCGGATCGAGTGTGCGGGTAGCCGACGGGGACACCGTGCAGCTCCCGCACGCCTTCCCCGCTCGCCTGCGGAGCCGAGTGGGCGGGTGCCGACGCGGAGGGTGCCGTGGCCGGAGGGGTGCCCGTCGTCATGCTGACGACCACCCCGGCCGCGGTGACCACGGCCGCACCGCCGGCCGCGATGCCCCAGAGCTTGGCCGACGAGCGGCGCGCTCCGCTGGCTTTCGAGGAGGAAACGTTCCTCCGGGATCGGATAGGCATGGATCACACACCCATGCCGTACGTAATGGCGAAGATGGTGCCGAAGCTGGCCACGAGGAAGACGCAGGTCAGGCCGCCGACCATCATGCCCTTGCCGCGCGAGCTGTCCATCGTGGAGTGGCCCTCACCGAACCACCCCTTCGACTTGCCGACACCGGCGAGGAAGGCACCGGCGCCGACGACGAGGACGACGGCGGCGATGACACCCAGGATGACCTTCGCCGTGCCGCCGAGCTTCCCGAAGGGACCCCAGTCCGGCTTCACGCCGGACACAACATCGGCTCCGGCGGCGAGGGTCGTGTGCAGGGAGGGATCGGCAGCGGCAGAGAGGAGGTTGTGCATGGTTCAGCCCCTTGGTGCTGTGAGGAGTGGTTTGGGATGTTTTGGCGTGATTAGCCGACGTGCCGCATCGCGATGATCTGCGGTTTCCAGTAGCTGAGCGGCTTGATCCGCACCTGAGCCCCGGTGTGCGGTGCGTCGATGACCTGGCCGCCGCCGATGTACATACCGACGTGCTCAGGGCCGGCGCTGCCCGGGACGCTGAACAACAGGTCGCCCGGGGCGAGTTGGGAGACGGCCTTGACGGCAGTCCCTGCGTGGACCTGGTCGTACGTGGTGCGCGGCAGGTTCACTCCCGCCGCTGACCAGGCCATCTTGGTGAGCGAGGAGCAGTCGCAGCCGCCCACACCCTCGTACGGCATGACGCAACTGCCGCCCCACCGGTACCACGTGCCGAGGGCCGTCTTCGCGGCCGAGATCGCGCGGGCGGCGCCCTTGCCGGCCGGTGCGTCCGGGCTGACGGCGTCGGCCCATTTCGAGGCCAGAGCTCGAATGCTGCGCACGTAGTTGCGGGTCTCGGGGTACGGGGGGATGCCGCCGTACTTGATCACCGCGCCGCCGCCCGCGTTGTACGCGGCCAGCATGTTGTCCGTCGAGTCGCCCGGCACCTTCTTGACCTCGTCGGCCAAGGTGCAGTCGTACGCGGCTTGCGCGGCGATGGCGTCGGCAGGGTTGCGGACGTCCTTGACCCCGTCGCCGTCGCCGTCTTTGCCGTGCTGTGCCCAGGTCCCCGGCATGAACTGAGCGATGCCGAGGGCGCCGACGGGCGACGTCGCACCGGAGTTGAAGTTGCTCTCCGTGTACAGCTGAGCCGCCAGGAGGGAAGCTGTGACCTGCGTGCACTCGCCCGCGTGCTTGTTGATCAGCTCACGGACCCAGCCCGGAACAGGCGCGTCCGTCGTGATGCCGCCCCCAGGTCCGGCTTCCTGCGCGGAGGCGCTGTCGGCCCCTCCAAACGTGGTCAGCATGGCGACGCCGGTGATGAGCCCGGCCGTGACGAGTCCCAGGCCAGCTTGTGTGCCCTTGTTCATCGCGGCCCCGTCACGCCCAGGGCAAGGCGGTGACGCGCCAGCCCTCGGCGGTGTGCTCCAGGCGGAGTGCGAGCTGTTCGTTACTGCTGCGCGCGTGGCCGGACTTCGGGGTGGTCGTGAGGGTGTAGCTCACGCGGACGAGGGCGGAGGAGGCCGTTGCCGCAGGCGCACCGTCGGGGATGACGGCGGACGTGATCTTGGCTGTCTGGTGTGCCTTCTCGGCCCGCAGGGCGGCCCATGCGGCGTCCTGGCTCGGTCGCTTCTGGGCGAGGACGCCTGCCAGTTCGCCCGAGGCGAGCCGGGCGGCCCGAGCGCCGGCGTCTGCGTACGAGTGGTCGGCGCCGTCGCGGGCGTCGCGTTCCGCGTAGGCCGTGGTGAAGGCCCGAGCCGTCCGCTCAACGTCTGTCGGGAGGCGCGTTGTTGCCGGGGAAGCGGTGCTGCCGCTGTGCGACGGGTCGGTATCGGGGATGCCCGCCGAGACCGAGTGCGGCTGCGTGGACGCGGTCGAGGCGGCGGACGTGCCGCTGTCCGAGCTGGCGCAGCCGGCCGACAGGAGAACCAGGGAACCAGCTACTCCTATTGCGGCTGATATAGGTATGAAACGGGTGGATCGAGGCATGCGGGAACCACAACCTTGGTGCAGGAGATTTCGGAAGTGCGAGCGGCGCGGCCCCGCGGGGGCTGGAAGCCGCGCCGCTCCTTCGCAGGAAGAGGCGGGATTCCTCCTGCGGGCTTTACCGGCGAATGCCGGAGAAATTGAGAATCAGGCCGGAGCGCGTAGCTCTATCTGCCTGTCTCATCTGTCGAAGAGTTCGATCGTGTTTCGCGTCTGTGAGACGGTTGAGTTGCCGGGGGCGTCACTCATATCAAGGCCATCAGTCCCTTGCGTGATTCGAAGGAGATCCCAAGCGGATCTTTACGGCCGGAAAAGCCTTGTGGCGTTGGCCGTGCCTGAATCCTTGCAGGGGTTCGCGGACAACTCGAATCAACAAAAAAGCCGGAACTTAATTCCAGGAATTAAGTTCCGGCTTTCGGCGGAGCGGCTTACGGTCCTATGCGGAGCTGTGGTGCAGGTGCTCGACCGCCACGCCGAGCCACGGGGCGGCTGAGCCGCTCAGGAGCAGGGGCGCGCACGTGCTGTACGAGAGCACGACGGCGGGCGGTTCATTGGCGACTCCGGTCAGGAGGACGTGGTCGAACGGCATCCACTCACGAGCCCCCACCGGGAGGAGCCGTACGCCAGCCGACGTCAGCACCACTCGGGCAGCGGTGTGATCGCGCCACTGCGGACGGGCGGCGTCCTCCGCTTCCTGCCGCCGACGGGAGTCGAGACGACCGTTGCTCACCCACCGCCGGCCGAAGGTCGGGTGGTCCTCGAAATAGCCACTCGCCGGGGTCGGGTAGTCGACCCCTGTCCCGTAGAAGCGGGCGGCGGAGCACGCCACGTCCGCGAAGGCGACCTCACCGACCGCAAGGGCAAGACCGTCCGCCTGGACCGGCACAAGACCGCCCCCGCCCTGGAGGTGAACCGCGAGGGCGGACGCTGTCTGTACGGCATCGGCACGGGCGGCGTCCTCAGCCCGGTCGCGTCGGCGAGACCACATCGGCGTTCCTTCCTGATCAAGCTGACCGGCCGGGGCCTGTGCGGCGCGAGCCACACAGGCCCCGAGCCCGTCATGAGATGACATCACCAGAGGGCGCTGGAGGCAGCGGCGGGTGTCCTTGTCCCCTCGTCGTCCTCTTCCTTCAGCCGGGCCAGCAGCACACCAAGCCGGTCGTTGCTGATCGCCTGATGCTTGCGGACGGCGTCCCCTACAACCTCGCGACTGGTCCGTCCGGCTCGCTCGGTAGCCGATCGCGCAATCGGCAGCAGCTCTGCCAACCAGTCGTCATCCGCCTCCCGGTCCTGTGGGCATTCCGCGTCGTCCGGGACGGACGGCGTTTCTCCGTCCGCCGAGGTGCGGACCGCCGTGGGCGCGGAGGATTCCGTGTCCTCCGGAAGTGCTGTGCTCGGAGCGTGGTCCGTAGGTCCACCCTCCGGTCCGTCCGCGCTCTCGCCCTCCGCCTCTTCTTCGTCCGCTTCGGCGGACGGATGGTCTGCGGTGTCCTCCGTACGTTCTTCTTCTGCGGGCGAGGGCTCGGCTTTCCGCAGGTCAACGGCTACCGCGGCGGCGTCCTGCGGCGCGGACGGACCGTTTGTCAACGACAGTGGAGGCATCGGCGCCGGTGCTTCCAGCGGACGAGGACGCTGCTGGACAGCGACGCGTTCGAGCGTCGGAGACGTCTCGCGGACCGGTCCGGGACCGGAATCAGCCCCGTCCGGGACCGCCCGCTCAGCCGTCCGCGCCATCAAAATGTAGAGGTGGACCGATCCCGCCAGCGCGAGGGGCGCGAGCATCGACAGCACACCCACGACGCTGTCCGTGAGGTGCAGCGCGGACCGTCCGGCCTGCGGAGAATCGTTCAGCGTGATGGCGTGCAGAGCGTTCGCGCCGAGGCTCGCCCCGGTCGCCGCGAGGAACAAGAACCAGGCGTAGAGCCGCGCGGCGAACCGCTGGTGCCTGAGAAGCACGATCGCCCGCACGCCGTAGGCAATGAACCCGTCGATGAACACCGGGAACAGGTAGGACAAGGTCTCCCTGGCGTGGATCGCGAGGGCGATCTGACGCAGTGCGTCATACGAGAAGGCGAAGCCGGCCGCGCCGAGCAGGATGATCGCACTGCGGTCCCAGGCCGTCATCCCGCGCAGGCTGTAGCTCCCCTGCGGTTCGGTTCCCGCCGCCGTGTCTATGTGCGCGTGTGACATCAGAGGTTGCCTCCGTCGCGCGGGCTGATGTCCTGCCAGGCCGGGGTCTGCGAGAGGAGCTGACCGAGCCGTTCCAAAGACGTGACCTCGTGCACGTGCTGACTCGGGCAGCTCACACACGAAACCCGCAGCGAGATTCGTTCCGTGCCGCCCTGATCGGTGTAGTACAGCTCCAGGTGCTGGCCCCCGGTCGTGTCGAGCGACGCGAAGGCTTGCAGGTGTTCCTCGAAGCTGAGAAGCCCCAGGACCTCCCAGTCGAGCGTGACTGCGGCGTCCCCCAGGAGGGTGCGTGCGTACTTGGACGCTGCGGTGATCGACCTCGGACCCCAGGTGCGGAACGCGGCCTCCCGAGCGGTCTTGCGCCGCTCCTCTGCGGTGGTGAGGCGCTTGGCCGCAGCAAACATGATCGGGTGACTCATCAGGGGCCTTCCAGAAGATCGGTAGTGCAGGGTGCGGTGCCGCCGCCGGGCTCATTAGCGAGGCGGAGGAGAACATCCGCGTGACACGGAGCGTCAAGGGGGCATGTGCACATGAGGTCGAGCCCGCGCAGGACTCGGGCGAAGCGAGCGGCGTAGTGACGCCCGACCGGGCCGCGGAGCGTGGCGGCGAAGAGGTCCACCGACTCCGCAGCGTCCATCGGGGAACCGAGTGGGGACCGCACCCCGGCTGTGAACGGGTTCGCGTACCGGCTGCGAGGACCGACGTATGCACAGGCTGTGGACAACGCTGCGGCGTCGCGGGACGCTCCGCGGAGGCGGACGGGCCTCACGCCGCCCTCCCACCACGGCGCCGATCGGCGCCGATCATCGGCACGAGCGTCGTGACCATCTCGGCCAGACGGCTCGCCACGCGGGCCCCGACGAAGTCGCTCAGGTCCGGGCCGTTCTCATCACGGGCCGGAAGGTTGGACGTGATGATCGTCGGCAAGCAGTGGTTGTACCTGTAGTTGATCAGCCGGTACGTGACCTCTTCGGTCCATTCCGACGTCTTCGCTGTGCCGAGGTCATCGAGGAGCAGGTACTGAACCCGGCTGAGCCGTTGCAGCTCGTGTTCTGCTGTCCCCATGACCTGTGACGGGCGCAGGTTGCCGTACATGTCAGCTGAGTTCACGGCGATCAGCTCGAACCGGTCCGGTCCGCCGGCCGCGATCCTCCGCAAGGCCCCGTACGCCTGGTGCGTCTTGCCCGTCCCCGTGAGGCCGGTGAGGAGCAGAGCGCCAGCCCCGGCGTTGTTCGTGAGTGCCCGGTCGGCCCAGCCGATGACCTCCGGCAGCGTGGCCTCCGCGTCACGGAACCGGGGAGGGGTGGCCCTCTGCCAGCGGCTCAGGGCGTAGTCGGCCCGAGCCCGGGAGTGCCACTCGCGATCTCCGGGGTTCTCTTCCGATGCTTCGTCGGCGGGGTCGGCATCCGGCACGGCCTGAAGTCCTTTCGCAGCGAGTATTCGTTCCATTGCGCGCATCGACCTGGCGCTGCCCGCGCGTTCTGGCTCTGCCATGATCAAAATCCGTTCTGGTAAGCGCTGGGGGCAGCGGTGTTCTGAAAGGGAACCCAGCCTCCGGACTGCCGACGCAACGGCACGACATTCCCCTGAGAGGCTGCTGCGGGGGGAGCGTGCGAGGGCAGATCCGCCCAGATGCGCAGCAGATAGCGGGCGGACTGTGGCGGGCGGTCGGCGTTCCATCGCCGCGCCACCATCTCGACCAGCCGTTCATTTCCCCAACGTGCTGCGAGAGCTGTTACCCGATCCCATTCCGATTCGGTCAGTCGCCAACCAACGAGCATTCCGGCGCCTGTTATGGCTGTTACCAGGTCTTTGGCTCCGTCAGGAACCGTCACAGAGCCTTGCTCGACAGCGTTGTTCTCTCGGCGTGACCTCGGCAAGCTAGCTTGCTCTTTGGTGGTGGTAATACTCCCGTAGGGAGTATTACCACCACGTACGCGCGAGGAAGAAACTTCCGAATCTGCGTGCCGAAACTTCCCACTTCCGACTTCGTCGGCGAGGTTCTGGGAAGGAACTTCCTGGTACTTCTCTCCCATTTCTGATCCGCCAGGGTGGAGAGTAGGAAGTTCCTTCACCGTGCTGGTGGTTTCCTCGGCGGTCCCGCTACACAGCAATATGGAGTAGGAATTCGGGTTGGAGGCGCCCCCTCCGCGTTCGTGGCTCAGTTCTCCGAGCTTTGCCAGCTCTCCGAGACATTTCGTTATCGAACGAGGCGTAAGGCGGGTAACGGCGGATATCTCATCAAGGGTTAGCGTCGCCTTGCCGTCGTCGTCCGCCTCGCGGGCCAGCGCCAGCATGACGAGGCGCGAGCCCCTGCACGACTTCGAGTGTGACCAGACCAGTTCGGTCGCTATGGCACTCATCAGTGGTCACCGTCGCCTATGGCTATGCGACGGCTGAGGGAAAGACCGAAAGACTGGTCGTCCTCCGGGACGTAGCCGTTCTGATATGGCTCCGGGGTGAGATAGAGGGTTTCGGTGGGGAGATGGAAGTCGTGGGCGCGACGCCAGTCGGCAGCCTTTCCGAAACCGCGCCTGACCATGCGCGCAACCTCCTCTTCGGTCCTGCGGTCGATAAGCATGCGGTGAAAGTCCGATTCGAAGAGGTGGGTAACAGACCGGCGCACGGGGTAGACCCGCACGAGTACTGCCGTGGGTGCAATTTCTCGAATCTCGGCACCGATAGTCCTGCGCCGAAATCCGGAAGGGCTGTTCTGAAGCATGGGGGGAACTCCCGTGAACGCAGGGTCCGCCGTGCGGAAGAATCGTTTCCTCGGGGGCGGCGTCAGGCGGCGACGACGTGCAGCGAGGGCGTGCCCTGCCCGGCCTGCGACTTTCGGTAGCGACGGGCGAGTTTCAGCAGATACTCGTGCGTCACGCCAAGCCCGCGGGCGACGGCAGCAGCGTCCAGTGATGGATCAGTGGCGAAGCGCGCAATCACGGCGTCCCGGGCGGGCTTGGTCAAGGCTGCGGTGCAACCTCGAAGCGCGCCTTCTACTGCTTTCTCGATGTCCCGGTCTTGCCATGCACGCCGCAGCTCTGCACGCTCGGAAGCCAGAAGGCCGCCCCGGATTCCGTACTCGTCGTCATCCTTCAGGGACTCCACCAGGCACCGGGCAGCGACGGCCAACGGGCATGACGCGCACAGATTGCGAGGACGGTTGAGGGAGACTCCCAGCTTGGCTTTCACGGTGTCGGGTTCTTCCCTGGGGCCGTCTGCGAGAGGGACGAAGATATTGATGTCCTGGTTAGCGCATCGGGCGTACTCGGCCCAGTGCTTACCCGGAGCCTTCTTCGACTCTTCTATGAGGGGCAGCCAATTTCCCCGGTGCGCAGCCTCGATGAGGCTGGATATGTCAATGCTCATTTGTTTCTCGCGATGTTCGCAGCGCCGCGAATTATTGCAATCGGGCGCGAGAGGAGATCAGGAACGCTTACGAGAGCGCTTGGAAGGCTGAAGCGCCATCAGTACCGACTCGTCATCCCTCTGGGTCTTTTCACCAGGGCTGACGAAGTGCATATCGGAAATCGCGTGGAGGTCATCCTCCGTGAACTGCACGAACTTGCCGAACTTCCGGTGAGGGAGCGTGGATATACGCTCGCGGAGCCACTTTTCCGGAATGTTCAGCCGTTCAGCGGCTTCGCTGTACCCGATGTGCAGACGCTTATCGCGAGAGTCAGTAGCCTGGCTGCCCAACAGGGCGTCCAGGCCGCCGGCCTGAGCCAGGAGGCCGACCACGGCCGCGAGTCCCTGCAAGTCCACGGCCGGGCCCGCGTTCGCCGGTGCCACGGTCGCCATCACGCTTCCAGCCCGCGCAGTTCAGCGGTCCGCAGGTCGAAGGCGTGCCCGCCGGAGGCCGCCCATCCGGCTTGGGGGAATGAGCGGATGATCCACCGGGCGATGGTGACCGCCTTCGCCCGAGGGACACGAAGGGTCCGTCCGCTGGCGTTCACGGCGGTCAGCCCGAGGTGGGGCCACAAGGTCCGAGGCCCCTGAAGGCGCACCTGTACGACGGCGACTTCCGGCAGCATGGACGACAGTTGCGCCGCCAGACGTTCGGCCGGGCCCGAAGGGATCTCCACCTTCGGGTTGCAGTCCGTAGTGGGGGACATGCGACACTCCTTTATGTGGTACGCCGCTCCGTCGTGCCGTGCGAAAGGACACGGAGTGGCCGTGCGAGTGATCAGCGCCCTTGTCGGGGGCCACGGATCACGAGCTGTCTGGCGTCCGAGAGGTGCGAACTCTCGGGCGCCGATGGCGTTTTGAGGGGAGGGACCGCGCCCGAGTGCTGCGCGGAATCCCCTCTTCACCGAGTCGGTTCACGATGGGAACCGCAGGTGGGCGAAGGCCGAGAGGGGTGCGAACCCCCTCGTTTTTCGCTAAGATGAAGCTATCTTGGTTCGCATCAAAAGTCAACAGTCCGAGGTTTCCTCGGTTCACCCAAAAAACGAGGTCCGATGCCAGCTCGCCGTTTCGACAGAGAACGTGTGCGCGCGGTACGTCGAGCCGCCGATGTCTCGCAGGCCGACGTCGCGTCCGCCCTCGGTGCTGCGGACTCGACCGTGGCGGGGTGGGAGTCGGGAGCGACGACGCCCGATCAAGAGAAGCTGCCTGCTCTGGCCAAAGTGCTGAACCGGGATCTGGACGACCTGTTCCCGCGCGACGGCTTGCCCGATCTGGTTGACCTGCGATGCGACGCCGGCCTCTACCGATACGAGACGCGGACGGTCATCGGTACCAAGAGCGACGGGCCAGTGGCTGGTGCCGAAGGGGGTGTCCGCCGCCTCAAGGACCGGTACGTCCCTCTTCTGGCGGCGGCATACGGGGTGACCGAGGACGAGCTGAAGCGCGCCCAGGACCGGTCTTTCGGAGAGGCTGACGAGGAGACCGCCGAGGCCGAGAAGGTGCCGGAGACGCTGGCTGAGAAGATCACTCTCTTGCTGGAGCGCTCCTACCCGGGCCGAACCGCTCCGGATGATCAGGAGATCGCGGACTCGGTGAACGCCTACGCGGGCTCCCAGGTCACCTCAGCCGAGGACATCGAGGCCCTGCGGACGGGCGGAGACGACGCACCGCTGCCCGTGGTCCTCGAAGGTCTGGCCAAGTTCTTCGACGTCTCGAAGCTGTACTTCGAGCCGAACGAGTCCGTCGCCCGGCAGGTCTACGAAGGGCTCCGCCTCATGTCGGCGGCCAAGCAGGGCAAGGTGGGCCGAGTCCGGGCCCGCGGAATGAGTACCGAAGGCCTGCCGGCCGATGTCCTCTCGATCCTGAACGACCTCGCCAGCGAGCTGGACAAGAAGGCCGGTCCAGGCACCAACAGCTAGCGCCCTGTCCCCCGGACCCGCGAGAGTCAGGAAACAGGGCACCAGTGTGAGGTTCCTACTGCCCCGTGCCGCTCGGCTCGTGGCGCAGACCGGAAGCGAACACGGCCTGGACGCCGCCCAGTGCGGAGAGATCCGCGAGTGGGTCACCGTCCACCAGGAGGAGATCCGCGCGGTAGCCGGGAGCGACCTTCCCCGTGATCTCGCCCAGGCCCAGTGCGGCGGCAGCCTGTGAGGTCGCCATGTCGATGATCGAGGCGTTCGACAAACCCAGGTGCGAGTAGAACGACAGGGCCTGAACAAGTCCGTCGAAGCCAGCGCGCTGCACGCCTGCGTCCGTCCCTGCGATCAGGCGGACTCCGGCGTCGGCCATCTGCCGCACCAGATCGAACATCGCACGGGCGCGTTCCTCGCCGAAGAACTTCGGGAGCATCTGCCAGTGCGGGCTTACCGCCGGGCAGACGGTGATGCCCTTCGTGATGATCTGCTGGACCACATCCGGCCGGAAGTCCAGGCCAGTGCTCGACATCCAGGTGCAGTGCTCGATGGTGTCGACGCCCGCGTCGACGGCTGCGGCGATACCGTCGGCACCGTGGGCATGGGCCGCCACGGGCACGCCCGCCTCGTGGGCTTCCTCCACCAGAGCGGCCAGCTCCTCCGCCGTGAACTGCGACTGGTGGCTCTTGGGACCGTCCTTCGTCAGACCGCCGCCGGTCACCATCGCCTTGATGACGCCGGCCCCGCACGCGAGGTTGCGCCGTACGAGCTCGCGGATCTCCGTCTCGCCGGAAACCTCGCCGCCCAGGAAGTGGCAGTGCCCGCCCACGGTGGTCGCCGGGGTGCCCGCGGAGACGATCCGCGGCCCCGGTGTACGCCGGTCCTTGATCTCGGCGTCCAGACGAAGGGCCAGTCCGCCCCGGTCACCGAGATCACGCACAGTGGTGACGCCGCTCCGCAGGAGCTGTTCGCCGCGACGTCGCATGTCCTCGAACAGGGCTTCATCCGTCGAGCCCTGGAGTGTGGCCACCGGGTCAGGGCCCCCGTCGAAGGCCAGGTGAACGTGAGCGTCGATGAGTCCCGGCAAGATGGTTCCGCCGAACTCGAACCGGGGCACATCGGCCCCGGCCCGCTCCTCGATCTCCGTGCGGGGCCCGACGGCCGCGATCGACGCGCCCTCGATGAGAACGGCGCCGTCTTCAAGGTAGGTCCCCGAGTCGACGAGCACTCGTCCACCGGTAATCAGCATCGTGACTCCTTGATCTTGCGAGGTCATGCGGCTGCGCGCAGTGCGTCGGATACCGCAATCAGTTGTTTCACATCCGACTCGCGGTCGCTGCCCAGCGCCATCGCGAGGGGGACCGCGCGGCGGGGCGCGGGGACCCCCGTCTCAACCCGGGCGGAGGCCCTGCGCAGCCGGGCAGCAAGCTCGGCGGAGTCGATGTTGAGGACCGTGCTGTCGTCACCCTCGTCCAGCAGGTAAGGGCTGATGTCCACCAAGCCGTCGCGGCATTCCACGATGCGGCGGTGATAACGCCGATGCACGCCGCGGGCCCGCCACCGGTCCAGGGCCGCTGCGGACGCCGGCCGCAACACGTTGTCCGGGTACGTCTCCGCCAGCAGCTCCCACAGCGGCGCGAGGCGGCGGTGATCACGTCGGTGCTGGAGCCAGAGGCGGAGGGACGAGATCCGGGCTCGGGCTCCGGAGTACGTGATGCCCGCCGCGAACGTGAGGATGGACGCCACCAGAAGGAAGGCGACGGCGGCCATCAGCGGTTTAGGGACCTCTACGTCGGCCGCGCGAACGGCGACGATGACGGCGCGGATCGCGCAGGCCACCGCCATCGCCCCCAGACCCGCGGCGGCCATCCAGAGCCCGGTGGAGTGCGGGCGTCGGGACATGCGGGCGTAGCGGCGAGTCCACCGGCACGCCATGCCGAGCGCGTACATCAGGTAGAGGCCGGCGCCGCCGTAGAAGAACGAGATCTGCGGAGTCGTCATGTCGGCCGTGCTGAAGGAGCCAGCGAAGACCTCGTGCGGCACAGACTCGGCAGCCACCGTGATCGCCACCGCTACGACCGCGACAACGACGGCTTCCTTCCGGGCCCTGCGTCGGCCCGCGTCCTCGTCAGCGGCGGAGTAGAGGTAGAAGCACATCAGGAAGTACACCGCGAGAAGCAGCAGTACGTTCTGGATCAGCTTCGCCGTCCCATGGCCGGCGACGGTGTCGACGCCGGACGCGCCGCCGGGCATCGCTACGGGGTACGAGAGCGCCGCGCAAAGCAGGCAGAGAGTGACTGAGCGAAGGGGTGCGTCATGCGGGCTTCGCTTCCACTGGTAGAGCTTCCAGACCAGTGCGGCCACGAGCCCCAGGAGCAGGAGTTCCACGTTCTACAGCCATCCTCGCCGGTCGCCGAGAGCTGCCTCGACCCGTCGCAGAGCGGGGTCATCGGCCGGAGGAGTGGAGGATGCGAGAAGGGCCGACCACTCCAGGATGATCGTGGCCACGAGTTCGACGGAGCACTCCTCGCCGTCGTCATACGAGCAACGCTGGGCAACGCGCTTGACCGCCTCGGTCCCGAAGACCGGCAGCAGGGCGGCCCACCCCTCCACATCGACGGCCGCCGCGTCCTCATCAGGAGCTGCATCGGGCGTGTCTGTCTCCACCCTGCGGGCGGAGTCCTCGGCTGCCTTCTCGTTCTCCGCCACGAGGATGTGTCCGACCTCGTGCAGGATGATCCCGTCTTGGTGCAGGTCGGTCGTCTCCTGCTGGTACAGGATCACGTCGTAGGTGTCGTACTCCGCCCACATGCCCGAGGGGCCGGGCTTGGGCAGCGGAGCTGCACGCAGAAACAGAGGGCGTCCGCGCCGTCGGCTCAGCTTCTCGCAGAGGTCGTGAACGTCGAGCGGGGGAGTGACCCCGAGATCTTGCAGCTCACGCCGAATCAGCCGGTGCAGATCCTTCTCCACCGTTCGGGCCGTGGCTGTACGCCAGCGTCCAAGGCGTCGGCGG
Source organism: Streptomyces sp. NPDC091272 (assembly GCF_044757485.1). Lineage (NCBI taxonomy): Bacteria > Bacillati > Actinomycetota > Actinomycetes > Kitasatosporales > Streptomycetaceae > Streptomyces > Streptomyces sp. NPDC091272. The sequence continues at coordinate 443,212 of NZ_JBIVVC010000003.1, read as the reverse complement.
TTGGCTCGGTCTTGAGCGGGAACCTTGGGCTCCGCCGCGTCTCGGCCACTTCTATCCGACCACACTGAGTAATCCCTCCAACCGGCTGTGATGGCTCCCCGAGCCGGGCGACACCGCGCCCATGTCGATGACGTCCGGTTCCCGGCGCCGGAAACGACCGCGGTCGGCTGCACCTGCGCCCCCACTGACCCCCCTCGCAGGGGGAGGGATGTTAGACATCCAGGGCTCACCGTCTACTCGGATGTCACGTACGCGAACGCGCCCTGACACCCCGGGCGAGGCTGCCCCGCGGAGCTCTCGGGAACCTCGTTGGACAGTACGTGAAGCAACCGACAAGACATGGCCTAAAAGTCATGATCGATTCGTGTAGGCGGCAGGTAACTTCAACCAGTCAAAGCGACCTAAAGCAACCTTGTTGAATCCCGTACGGGGCTTTGAGCTGCTGTTTTACTGTCTGGCGTGAACGGATCAACTTTCGCGAGTCGATAGATGACTCCGTTATCAACCTGAGACTTTCGATGAGCCTGACGCTCTCGCAAACACCCGCGAAGTGGACAAAATGGCAGATCGGAAGGGGTGTGGTGCCGGTCACTATGGGGCAGTTCGGGCAACTGTGGCGTTTACGCTTTCAGCCATGTCGAACGCGATATCCGCCCAGTCGGACAACTACCTAGAGTTCTGGAACGAGTACCACCTGTGCACGCTGACCACGCTGCGGCCCAACGGGCGACCGCATGTTGTGCCGGTCGGTGTGACGGTGGACGCCGCCGCTGGCGTGGCCAGAGTTATCACCCGCAAATCCAGTCGTAAAGTGGCCAACATTGTCGCGAGTGGGGGCGAAGCCAACGTAGCCGTGTGCCAGGTCGACGGCGGCCGGTGGGCCACGCTCGAAGGGGCCGCGGAGGTGTGCACCGACGAGGCTGTGGTCGAAGACGCGGTGGCCCGTTACGGAAAGCGATACGGTCGCACGCCGGCCCCAGACCCCGAGCGGGTGGTCATCCTGATTTCGGTCGAACGGGCACTGGGTCAGACCTTGGGCGCCCGCCCCCAGACGGGCCAGGCCGCTGCGTAGCGTCGAGTGACCCGAGACATAGGCATATGCAGACCCTGAGCGTTACTCAGCCCTGAGTTTTCCTCAGGGGTGGGCGCTCGAAGTGGCTCTACGTTTGCGGGTCATGACAACAAGTCACGAACAGACGGAGCCCGGCGCGGCACCCTTACCGCCCGCGAAGCCGCACCCCGCGTTGAGCGCGGCTCTGCCCGACGGCACTATCCATAGCATCGTCGCGCGCCTGGCCGCCCACCTGAAGCAGCAGGGCGGAGGGCCAGTTTCGCCGCCCGCGCTGGCCCTCGGCATCTTCGAGAGGGTCGGATCGAACTGGCTGTCCGACTCGTTGCGCGGGACGATGCCGCAGCACAACGAGCCTTTCCGCCAGCAGCTCGGCCGCGAACACCCGCTGTCGCCTGGTAACCGAGTACCGCCAAGCCTCCAGGGAACCGGACTCACTGGCTTGGGCTGGCACCATCTCCTCGGCGCGCTCAGCGACCTGCACGGGGAACCAAGGCACTTGGTGAAGGAGACGAACCTCTTCTTCGCCACGGACACCGTCTTGGGGATGCTGCCTGATTCGCCTGCCGTCATCCTCACCCGGGCACCCATCGGAATCGCTTCCTCATTCGCCCGAGGCCGGCTCTGGGACCGATGGCGCTACAGCGACCGCTACGCCCAGGTCGCAGCGACGGCCCGCGCCCCGAGGTGGCGAACGGTCTTCGCGCCGCTCCTCCCGCAGGACGACCCCGATCCGGCCACCGCTTTGGGGCGGCTGATCGTCGTGAACTCCCTGCTGCTCGCCCGCGGCCTCTTCGACGGAGACGAGCCGTCCCGCCGCCCCCGCCTGGTCATCCCGTACGAACAGCACGTCAGCGATCCCGGACGTACAGAAGCGGGTCTCACCCAGTTCCTCGGTGTCGAAATGCCGGAACCGGCCGGTGCGTCGCCTAACGCTGCTGGCGCCACAGCTGCGACGGACACCACCTTCGCCACCATCGGACGCAAGGAGACCTTGGTCGCCGAGTTGGCCCCCGGTGTGGTGGACCTTGTCAAAGCGGCGGTAGAGGAGACCGTTGCCCAGGCCCGCCACCAGCTCGACCCTGAAGTGACCGAGACCGTCACCCAGTGGCTAGCTGGTGACGATCAGTACGAGCTGCATGAACCCGTGCTCCGGCCCAGCCACCACGTCCGCGCCCAACCTGCTCCCCAGCGGACGGCCAAACCGGCTTACAGGCCGGTAGGGCGATCCCAGTGGCGCAATCTGCTGGTCACCAACACGGAAATGGCCGAGCTGCTGACCATGCTGCACGCGGGCGGTGCGGTGAACTCCCGGCTCGGCACCAATATCCTGGTCTGCCCGATGCCCCACGAACGTGGTGGACGACTCCACTACGACCCGGCCGATCGACGCTGGCGGGTTAGCCGCGGATACGAGTCCCATCCCGCGTACTGGGTCACCTGGATCGGGGCGGCCGTCGCGGCAGCATGGTTCGGAGCGCGGTTGCCGAGCCGGGCCGAAGCCTTGGATGCCACGAGGGGCGCGCGGGCGTACAACAGCGGCTATGCCGTGGGGGACAGCTGTCCTGTGATGGAACCCGGCCTTGGCGATCGGGAGATTCACCATCTGATCGGCAACGTCCAGTTCTGGTGTGGCGATGGCCCTGCGCTGCCTGAAGCCCAGCCCTTGCAGCGGTATTTGTTCGGCGCGGCCTGGAACACTCCGAGCACCGAAGGTGCGGTGTCAGCCGTCCGTTCGCGCTACCTGCTGGGCTCCTCACGAGGCGTTGGGGTCCGCTTGGTGCGCGACCCCCAAACCACCGATGCCGCCCGGCTCGGAGCTTGGGAGCTCGCGCACCTGCTCAATCAGTGGGTCGACGCCGTCAACGAGTCCGCCCGGACCACGCCAGGCGAACTCGACCGGCTGCTGATCAGTTCGATCGGCCTATAGGCCGATCGCGGACTTCGGCCCCATGTACGAACCCGCGCCCGGGAACCCGTCCCGGCAGAGCTTCACGAACACGTCACTGAAGCCTCGGTCGGACAGGTCGTCCAGCGCCACGAACTCGACGCCTCGGATCGGCCGCGTGTCCGCACCCTCCTTGACCGCTCCGATCTCCCCGCCCACGATGCGGGCCTCGAAGGTGATGTGAACGACGTGAGCACTCGTGTTGTCGCACAGATACAGCAACCGGCCCACTTCAACCTCGGCGCCGGTTTCCTCCCGCATCTCTCTGACCAGCGCCTCTTCCAGAGCCTCGCCGTCCTCGACCTTGCCGCCAGGCAGGGACCAGGTCCTGGGGCCGTCGGTGTCCTGGTTGAGCACCAGGATCTTGTCGTCCTCGATGACGATGCCCGTCACACGTGTATGCATCCGCTGACGCTATCGCTCGGGGGACCGGCCCGAAGGGGACACCGATGAAACGGCCGTCAACCTCTGCCGCGCCACCGGTGGTGATCGCCGCCGGTGGATTGGGCACCCGCGTAGGCAGTTGGTCACCGTACCTGCCCAAGGAGCTGCGGCCTGTCTGGGGCCGGCCGGGCCTCGCGCACATCGTGGATGAGGTCGCTGCCATCGGGAGTGATCGCGCCGTGGTAGTCCACCACCCGTACTACACGCCGCTGATCGACTGGACCCGCCAGGTCCTCGCTCCAGGGGCTTTGGCCCGCTACCGGAGCCTCACGAACCAGCTTCCTGCTCAGCCCCGAGCCGCCGACCACCTGCAAGTCGACTTCATCGCCCAACGCGGCCGATACGCCGATGTCACGTCCGTGTTGAACGGTTCCGAACACTTGCGCACCGGGGAGTTCTACGTGGTCTTTGCTGACAACGTGGACCCCACCCATACAGCGCTGTCCGCGCTCGTCACAGCGACCCCGTCAGCGGTCCCGGCGGTTCTGGCCGCACCCTTTGACGCCAGCGCGGCAAGCAGCCACGGAGTGATCCTCTGCACCGGCGAGGGCCCCGTGCAGAGGATGGTAGGGCTGGTCGAGAAGCCTGACCGAGAGGAGACGATCCGGCTGGAGGCGGAGTGCGGCATCGCCAATCTCCGGCTGCTTCAAGGGAGGATGAGAGTCACGCCGAGGCTGCTGCGCTACCTTGCGGCAGTGGCTCAGAGCACGATCAGCGAGCCGAAGTTCTCTTTGGCCTTGGCCTCATACGCGAGATCGCATCGCGTTGACGTGGCAACGAGTACGCAGCCCTTGACGGATCTCGGCGTCCCGAGTCCGACGAGGGAACTGGTGCCGGGCCACTGACCACAGGGCGGCCAAGGGCCCGTGCTGACGCCAACGGACCGCTTGCGGGCGTTCGGCAGCACTTTGCTGGCGCAAGTTACGCCGGTCGGCACGCCTATCTCCTGTATGGCAAGGTGTCTAAGGGCTTGATCGGAGCTGGAGATTTCCTTCAGCAACGTGTGCCGGACCCGTGCTGACGTGTCAGCACGGGAGCCTGATCGAGGCGGATAGAGCAGGACGCAGGAGGATGGAAACAGGGCCTAATGTCCGATTCTCCGGCGTTTCCGCAGGTCAGAGAGGTAACAATTTCGGGTTCGACTCTCCTAGGCTCCACAGCAAAAGACCCCCTGACCTGCTGCTTAGCAGGTCAGGGGGTCTTTTTCGTACCGGTACGCAGGCTGCCGGTCAGTGGTCCTTCGGGTCCGCTGCCTCGGCCTCGGCCTGCTTGGCCTGGACCTCGGGGTCGAGGACGTCCTGGCCGCTGCCGTCGACCGAGGTCAGCGGCGTGCGGTCGTGGACCTCGGTGGCGGGCGGGGGCTCCACCAGCCAGTCCGGGTTGGCCTGCTTGTCCCACCACTTCCAGGCGGCGAAAGCGCCGCCCGCCAGCACACCCAGTACTGCGAGACGCTTGGCGAGCCGCCCGGAACGCGCCCGGCGCTCGTGTTTGCGCACCAGCTTCTGGACCTCCTTGGGGGAGACCTGTCCGCGCAGTGCGGCGAGCGCGGCCGTGCTGCGGGCCGCCGCCTCGTCCCGTACCGGCTGTGCTGCCGCCACCGCGTGCTCGACCCGCGGCACGGTGTAGTCCGCCGCCTGCTTGGCGGCCTTCCTGGTCATGACAGCCGCCCTGTGCGCCGCCTCGTCCACCCGGGCCGGAACATGGGTGCGCGCCTGCTCGATGGCGGGCGCGAGATGCGCCCCGTACTGGGCGCGAGCCTGTTCGGCCGCCTGCTGGGTGGCGTGCGAAACCCGCGGCGCGAGCCGTGTCCGGGCTTCGTGCGCGTAGTGCACGGCCGTGTCCTTGGCCGTGCCCGCGTAGGGCGCCACCACTTCGGCGGCGTGTCGCACGCTGTCCTTCGCCGTACCGGTCGCGCTGCGCACGCTGTCCTTACGGGTCACGGAAATCCTCCTCCTCGGTGGCGCTTCTTTGATGCGCCTTTCCACCCGAACCAAAATCATGCCCGTCACAGGCACTTGTGGCATGCGCGGACGGGCATCCGGGTCATGAATGAAGATCATGGGGCAAATATGGTGCAACGGGAACTGTGCACGACAATGCCACGCTTCCCGCCCGGTCGCCCCGGTTCTGGGCGGACTCGTCCGAAGAAGGCCGGTCGCCGGGCCGGTCACAGCGGGGCTCGTGCGAGGATCGGCGCACGCCCGCCCCACCACTCGGCGGGCCTCAGGACCCAGCGGAAGGCAGATTCGTGGCCGAGCAGCTTTACGCCACCCTCAGGACCAGCCGGGGCGACATCGAGATCCGGCTGCTGCCGAACCACGCCCCCAGGACGGTCCGCAACTTCGTCGAGCTCGCCCGGGGTGAGCGTGAGTGGACGAACCCGGAAACCGGCGAGAAGACCACGGACAAGCTGTACGACGGCACGGTCTTCCACCGGGTGATCAGCGGGTTCATGATCCAGGGCGGCGATCCCCTCGGGAACGGCATGGGCGGCCCCGGCTACGAGTTCGCCGACGAGTTCCACCCCGAGCTGAGTTTCGACAAGCCGTACCTGCTGGCGATGGCCAACGCCGGCCCCGCAACCAACGGTTCACAGTTCTTCATCACCGTCGAGCCGACCGTCATGCTCAACCGCAAGCACACCATTTTCGGCGAGGTCGTCGACGCGGACAGCAAGAAGGTCGTCGATTCCATCGCCCGCGCGGAGCGCCACCCGCGCACCGAGCGCCCGGTGGAAGACATCGTTCTGGAGACAGTCGTCGTCCGCACGCGCTGACATCGTGACAATGGACGGCATGGACCAGCCGCCGAAAAGCCCGGACCCGCAGCCCGCCGACGCGGGCGGCTCGATTCCGCACTGCTACAGGCACCCCGACCGGGAGACCGGAATCCGGTGCACCCGTTGCGAGAAGCCGATCTGCACCGACTGCATGGTCGATGCCTCCGTCGGCTTCCAGTGCCCCGACTGTGTACGGAGCGGGTCGGGGACGGGACACGCGCCCACCGCGAACCAGCCGCGGAACATCGCCGGCACCGCCGTCCGCGGCGGCGACCCCCGGCTGGTCACCAAGATCCTCGTCGGGCTGAACCTGGCGGTATTCGCCCTGGTGCTCGTCCCCGGCACCGGCGACCGGATCGTCACCGACTTCTTCCTGCTCGGCGCCTGGCCGGCCCCACCGGACTTCGTCTTCCAGGGCGTCGCGGCGGGCGAGTGGTACCGGCTGGTCACCTCGATGTTCCTGCACAAGGAGATCTGGCACATCGCCTTCAACATGCTGGGTCTGTGGTGGCTCGGCGGCCCGCTGGAGGCGGCGCTGGGGCGGGCCAGGTTCATCGCCCTCTATCTGCTCTCCGGACTCGCGGGCAGCGCCCTCACCTATGCAGTCGCCGCACCCGACCAGCCCTCGCTCGGCGCCTCCGGGGCGATCTTCGGACTGCTCGGTGCCACCGCGGTCCTGATGAAGCGCATGAACTACGACATGCGTCCCGTCATCGCCCTGCTCGTGATCAACCTGATCTTCACCTTCGGCGGCAGCAACATCGCCTGGCAGGCTCACATCGGCGGTCTCGTCGCGGGTGTGCTGCTGGCGCTCGGTCTGGTCGCAGCGCCGCCGCAGAGGCGCAGCCTCGTGCAGTATGGGGCCTTCGGCCTGGTCTTCGTCCTGGTCCTGGTGACGGTGCTGGTCAGAACGGCCACGCTCACGGTCTGAGGTGGCCCGGGACGGGACTTTCGACCCGGTCTTCGTACGTTGTCCACAGCGCGTGGCCAGAGCTGTGCATTCTGTGGGCAGCCGTGGGAACAACTGAGCCCCTTGTAGCTGAGCCGGGTTTTCCCAGCCAGGACAAGGGGCAGCAGCGTGGTGCGGGGTGTGGACGCGATCACACCGGCGTCAACGGCGTGAGAGTTATCCACAGATCGTCGTAACTTTTCCTCAGGTGTGGATAACGCTGTGGACAGTTCTGGGCAGTGCTTGCGGAACAGGCCCGCGAGGTGCCTCTACTTCCACTGCGTGGAGACACCGAAGCCGGCGGCGATGAAGCCGAAGCCGACCACGATGTTCCAGTTCGCCAGGCTCTCGATCGGCAGATCGCCCTCGGTCACGTAGAACAGCACGATCCAGGCGAGACCGATGAGGAACAGCGCCAGCATCACCGGCGCCACCCAGCTGCGGCTCGTCAGCTTGATCGCGGTCGCCTGCTTCGCAGCGGGCGGAGGCGTGAAATCGGCCTTCTTGCGGATACGTGACTTCGGCACGAGGGACTCTCCTGTCGATGCGCTGCGTTACCGCGCAGAGAACTGTGGCATGACGCCAAGGGGGCAGGCGGGAGCCATCAGGGGAAACACTGCCTCCCCCGGGCGTCCGTTAGCGTAGTGCTTCCGCGGCGTCGAAGGAGATAAGGGTATGAGCAATTCTGCCGACTCCCCGGACGAGTCCACGGTACGGCCCACCGAGAAGCCCACGGTCCGCCCCTCGGAGGGACCCACGGATCCGCCCGCCGACCGTCCCACGAACGGGTCCTCGCCGCGGCGCCCCGCGCTGCGCCCCGTACGTCTGCTCACCGCCGCGGTCTTCGCCCTCGCCGGTCTCATCTTCGTCACGAGCTTCAACACCGCCAAGGGCACCAACATCCGCACCGACGACTCGCTGCTGAAGCTCTCCGACCTCACCCGCCAGCGCAGCGAGAAGAACAAGGAGCTGGAGAAGTCCACCGGCGCCGTCCGCAACGACGTCGACGCGCTCGCCCAGCGGGACGACGGCAGCACCCGTGCCGAGGACGCCAAGCTCGGCGCCCTGGAACAGGCCGCCGGTTCCAGGAAACTCAACGGCCAGGCCCTCACCGTCACCCTCAACGACGCGCCGCCGGGAGCCACCGCCAGCCCCGGCTACCCCAAGCCGCACCCCAACGACCTGGTCATCCACCAGCAGGACCTCCAGGCCGTCGTCAACGCGCTGTGGCAGGGCGGCGCCCAGGGCATCCAGATCATGGACCAGCGCCTCATCTCCACCAGCGCCGTCCGCTGCGTCGGCAACACCCTGATCCTCCAGGGCCGTGTCTACTCGCCGCCGTACACCGTCACCGCTGTGGGCGACCGCGGCAGCCTCAAGAAGGCGCTCACCGCCTCCCCCGCGCTGCAGAACTACCAGCTGTACGTCAAGGCTTACGGGCTCGGGTGGAAAGTTGACGAGCACGAGGCGATGACTCTGCCCGGCTACTCGGGCACAGTGGATCTCCACTACGCGAAGCCCGTGCAATAGCGGCGACAGCGGCGCGGGCACGGGGCTCGGGAGGGGCGTCCTTGTGTCGGTGCGACTGGTCGTCAGGACCTTCAGCGAACTGTGCATCACCGTCGGCGCCCTGATCGTCCTGTTCGTCGTCTACGTGCTCCTGTGGACCGGGGTGCAGGCCTCCGGGGCCTCCGACGGGCAGATCGACGCCCTGCGGGACGAATGGGCACACCGGCCGCCCGCCGCCGCCCCGGCCGCCCCCGCGCCCACCGGATCTCCCGAGGCCGCCGCACCCCCGTACCGCGAAGGAAAACCCTTCGCCGTCATGTACGTGCCCCGGTTCGGCAAGAAGTGGGACTGGCCCGTGCTGGAGGGCACCGCCACCGGGACGCTGAAAAAGGGCCTCGGCCACTACGCGGGCACCGCGCGCCTCGGCGAGAGCGGCAACTTCTCCGTCGCGGGACACCGCAGGACCTACGGCGACCCCTTCAAGGACTTTCCCAGGCTGCGCCCCGGGGACGCGGTGGTGCTCAACGACGGCACGACCTGGTTCACGTACCGCATCCACCGGAAGCCGTACCTGACGGTGCCCAGCGACATCGGGGTGGTGGACCCGGTGCCGCGCAAGGCGGGCTTCGACGGGCCCGGACGCTACCTCACGCTCACCACCTGCGACCCCGAGTGGGGCAGCAGCCACCGGCTGGTCGCCTGGGCACATCTCGACGCGACACGGCCCGTGGGCGAGGGCGCGCCCCCGGCTTTGACCGGCTGACCCCACCTGGTTGCCGCCGCCCTTTAGTCTGGGTCACGACCGAATGGGAAGGGGCAGCATGTACGGCTGGATCTGGCGGCATCTGCCGGGCAACGCGTGGGTGCGGGCATTCCTCTCGCTCCTGCTGATCCTCGCGGTGGTGTACGTGCTGTTCCAGTACGTCTTCCCGTGGGCGGAGCCCCTGCTGCCGTTCGGTGACGTGACGGTCGACGGAAAGAACGGGACGAACGGCTCATGAGCGCGCGCATTCTGGTCGTCGACAACTACGACAGCTTCGTCTTCAACCTGGTCCAGTACCTCTACCAACTGGGCGCCGAGTGCGAGGTGCTCCGCAACGACGAGGTCGGGCCGGAACACGCCCAGGACGGCTTCGACGGCGTGCTGCTGTCCCCCGGGCCCGGCGCGCCGGAGCAGGCGGGCGTCTGCGTCGACATGGTCAGGCACTGTGCGCAGAGCGGAGTTCCGGTCTTCGGCGTCTGTCTCGGGATGCAGTCGATGGCGGTGGCGTACGGCGGCGTCGTCGGCCGGGCCCCGGAGCTGCTGCACGGCAAGACGTCACCGGTGCTGCACGAGGGCGCCGGGGTGTTCGCCGGGCTGCCGTCGCCCTTCACCGCGACTCGCTACCACTCCCTCGCGGCGGAACCGGCGTCCGTTCCTTCCGAGCTGGAGGTGACCGCGCGGACCGCCGACGGGATCGTGATGGGACTGCGGCACCGCGATCTCCCGGTCGAGGGCGTGCAGTTCCATCCTGAGTCGGTACTCACCGAGTGGGGGCACCTGATGCTGGCCAACTGGCTCGTCCAGTGCGGCGACACCGAGGCTGTGGGGCGGTCGGTGGGGTTGGCTCCGGTGGTGGGTGCGGGTAAGGCCGCCGCGTGACGGCGCTCCGCCCCGAACACGACGCCGCCGGGTACGGCGCGCCCCAGGAGTATGCGTACGGGTACGACGACCGGCAGCAGCAGGCGTACGGGGCGCAGCAGTACGGCGGCCAGGACGAGTTCGGGACGGACGGCCTGGGCGCGGCGGTGGACCGGCTCGCGGACCCGCTGAACGACCCGCTGCCGGGCCAGGAGCAGCCTGGCGGGGCCCCGGGGGCCCACGGGGCGTACGACCCGTACGCGGGGCAGCAGGGGGCCGTACAGCCGCCCCCGTATCCGCAGCCGTACCAACAGACGCAGCGTCAGTACCCGCAGCCCCAGGCACAGCCCCCGTTCCACCCGCAGGCCCAGCCCGAGGAGTGGTACGACCCCGAGGGCTACCGGCGCGACTGGTACGGCACGCAAGTGCCTCCGGCCGCCGGGCAGGACTACGTGCCGACACCCGGAACCTACGTGCCCGTGCGCGATACCTACGTGCCGGCGCCCGAAACCTATGTGCCGGCGCCCGAAACCTATGTACAGCCGCAGTCGCAGCCTCCGGTGTTTCACGGACAGCCCGAGGCACCTGAGGCATACGAGGCGTACGCGGAGCCGGAGTCCTACGCGCCCTCCGGGCCGCGGACGTACGCCCCGCCCCGGGCCTACGCCGCGGAACAGCCCGCGAACGACGAGACCTTCGCCATTCCGACGATCGGCCGGGCCGCCGACGGGCGCCGAATAGTCGGGTCCGATTCCGAGGCGGCGTCCGAGCACGCGTCCGGGCCCTCGGTGGATCCGGAGCCCGGCCCGGAGCCCGCCCGCGAGCCCGAGCCCGAGCCCGGAGGCCGTGCCGCGCGCCGCCGGGGGGCCAGGGCCGGTGCTCCGGCGCGCAAGGAGGGCGCGGGAGTCGTCGTCAGCCGGTTCGTCGGGGAACTGTTCATCACCTTCGGCGTGGTGATGCTGCTGTTCGTGACGTACCAGCTGTGGTGGACCAACGTCCGGGCCGGGATGCAGGCCGACGGGGCCACGCACAGCCTCCAGGACGGTTGGGCGAAGGGCGGAGCGAAGCCGAAGGCTGCCGGGGTGTTCGAGCCGGGCCAGGGTTTCGCGATCATGCACATCCCGAAGCTGGACGTGAAGGTTCCGGTGGCCGAGGGCATCGACAAGCACAAGGTGCTGGACCGGGGCATGGTCGGGCACTACGCGGACGGCAAACTGAAGACGGCGATGCCGGGCGACAAGCAGGGGAACTTCGCCGTGGCGGGGCACCGCAACACGCACGGAGAACCGTTCCGTTACGTCAACCGGCTGCTGAAGGGCGACAAGATCGTCGTGGAGACGCAGGACGCGTTCTACACGTACGAGATGGTGTCGATGCTGTCGCAGACGTCGCCGTCGAACGTCTCGGTCATCCAGCCGGTGCCGCGGGGGTCCGGTTTCACCAAGCCGGGCAGGTACCTGACGCTGACCACGTGCACCCCGGAATTCACCAGCACCTACCGGCTGATCGTCTGGGGCAAGATGGTCGACGAACGGCCCCGGAGCAAGGGCATGCCGGCGGCACTCGACGGCTGAGGCGGCCGGGACGGCCGGGACCCGGCGCCGGCCGGGGGCCAGGACACGAGGGACGGTGCGGTGGCAGCGAGGACCGGGCAGGACGAGCGGACGGACGCAGAGGTGGCGCCCCCGCGTCAGGCCTCGCGTGCGCGCGGGCGGGTCGCGGGTGCGGTCAGTGTCTTCGGTGAACTGCTGATCACCGCGGGGCTGGTGCTCGGCCTGTTCGTGGCGTACTCGCTGTGGTGGACCAATGTGCTGGCCGACCGCGAGGCGGGCCGGCAGGGCGACGACGTGCGGCACAACTGGGAGAGCACCGAGCCGGGCGCCCTGGACACCAAGGACGGCATCGGGTTCCTGCACGTACCGGCGATGAAGAACGGTGAGGTGCTCGTCAAGAAGGGCACCGCCACCGAGGGGCTCAACGCGGGCGTCGCGGGCTACTACACGGATCCGGTGAGGTCCGCGCTCCCGTGGGAGAAGCAGGGCAACTTCTCGCTGGCCGCGCACCGCGACGGGCACGGGGCGAAGTTCCACAACATCGACAAGCTGAAGAACGGCGACTCGATCGTCTTCGAGACGAAGGACCTCTGGTACGTCTACAAGGTGTACGCGGCCCTGCCGGAGACGTCGAAGTACAACGTGCAGGTGCTGGACGCGGTCCCCAAGGAGTCCGGCAGGTCAGGGCCCGGCCGCTACATCACCCTGACGACGTGCACCCCGGTCTTCACGTCGAAGTACCGCTACGTGGTGTGGGGCGAACTGGAGCGCACGGAACGCGTGGACGCGAAGAGGACGCCGCCGGCAGAGCTGGCACGGTAGGGAGCAGGCGGACCGGCTGCGGCCGCGTACGTGTTGGGACGCTGGGGACCGGGCGGGCAGCCGGCTGCGGCCGCGTACGTGTTGAGACGCCGGGGACCGGGCGGACCGGCTCCCGAGCCGGGACGGCAGGGGTGGGCGGACCGGCTGCCGTCGCGGTACGTGCGAGGGCCCCCGGCACGGTGTGTGCCGGGGGCCCTCCTCGCTGTGCTGAGGTTCCACCGGGTGGCAGCCCGGCCCCAAGATCTTGGTGCCGGGCCGGTGCGGCGGTCAGTCGCCGAACAGGCCACCGCCGCCGTGGTCGCCGCCCCCGCCGATGGCGAACACGACCACCGTGGAGCCCTTGGCGACCATGGTGTTGCCGCCCGGGTTGACGGACATGACCCTGGCGTCGTCCTTGTCGCTGCCTCCGGGAGCGGGCTGGACGGTCAGCTCAAGGCCCTCCAGGATGCCCTTGACCTCGCCGTAGGACTTGTTCGCGAGGTCGCCCGGGATCTGCACCTGGTTGTCGCCCGGCGGCGGGGGCTCCTGCTGCTTGGCCTTGGCGACGATCAAGGTGATGCCGGTACTCGGCAGCGCCTTGCCCTTCACGCTCTGGCTGACAACGGTGTTCGGCTGCTGGTCGGACTCCTGCTCGGCCTTGCTCACGCTCTCGAACCCGAGGTTCTTGAGGGTGGCCTCGGCGGCCTCGTAGGTCTGACCGGTCAGGTCCGGGACGGTCAGCGTCTTCTTCTTGGCGATGGTGATGGTGACCTCGGAGTTCTCCTCCGCGGACTCACCGCCCTTGGGAAGCTGTTCGATGACCGTGCCCTCGGTCTTCTCGGACTCGGCCTGCTTGACCTTGGGCGTGAAGCCCGCGTCCTTCAGCCGCTCGGTGGCCCGCTGCTCGCTCTGCTCCACGACGTCGGGGACCGCGACCTTGGGGGCGCCGGTCGAGACGACGACCGTGATGGTGTCGCCCTTGTCGACCTTCCCGGACTTGGGGCTCTGCGAACAGATGAGGCCCTTCTCCTGGTCCTTGCAGGGTTCGTCGGTCCGCGAGAGCGTCACATCGACCGCACTGGCGGACCGTTGCGCCGCGGCGAACGTCTGCCCGACGAGCTTGGGCACATCGAAGGATTCGGGCGCCTTCTTGCTGTTGAACAGGGCGTTGCCGATCAGGACCGCACCGATGAGGACCAGAACGCCGGCCAGGGCGAGCAGGATCGTCGAGGTGTTGCTCTTCTTGGGCTGCTGGCGGCGGCGGCCGGTCGGCTCGTCATAACCGCCGCTGCCCTTCCCGTTGCCGTAGCCGTCCCCGCCACTGCCGACCGGCGGCATCATCGCCGTCTGACTGCCACCGCCCTGGCCGGCCTGGCGAAGCGCGGTGGTGGGCTGGTCGTTGCTGCCGTACGAGTCGTAGCCACCGTAGCCGACCGCGCCCATCGCAGCGGTCGCGGCGACCGGGCGGCCGTCCAGACAGGCCTCGATGTCGGCACGCATCTCGTCGGCCGACTGGTAGCGGTAGTCGGGGTCCTTGGTCAGGGCCTTGAGGACGATGGCGTCCATCTCGGGCGTGATCTCGGGGTCGAAGTTCGACGGAGGCTGCGGTTCTTCCCGTACGTGCTGGTAGGCGACCGCGACCGGGGAGTCCCCGATGAAGGGGGGACGGACCGCGAGGAGTTCGTAGAGCAGACAGCCGGTGGAGTACAGGTCGGACCGTGCGTCGACCTGCTCGCCCTTGGCCTGCTCCGGGGAGAGGTACTGGGCGGTGCCGATGACGGCCGCGGTCTGGGTCATCGTCATGCCGGAGTCGCCCATGGCGCGGGCGATGCCGAAGTCCATGACCTTGACCTGGCCGGTGCGCGTCAGCATGACGTTGGCCGGCTTGATGTCCCGGTGGACGATCTGGGCGCGGTGCGAGTACTCCAGTGCCTGGAGGATCCCGACCGTCATCTCCAGGGTGCGCTCGGGAAGCAGCCTGCGACCGGAGTGCAGGAGCTCGCGCAGCGTCGACCCGTCGACGTACTCCATCACGATGTACGGGAGCGAGACCCCGTCGACGTAGTCCTCGCCGGTGTCGTAGACGGCCACGATCGCCGGGTGGTTGAGTGAGGCGGAGGACTGGGCCTCACGGCGGAACCGGGCCTGGAAGGACGGATCGCGGGCGAGGTCCACCCGGAGCGTCTTCACAGCGACGGTGCGGCCGAGCCGGGTGTCCTGGGCGATGTAGACCTCGGCCATGCCACCACGGCCGAGCACCGAGCCCAGCTCGTACCGGCCGCCGAGGCGACGCGGCTCTTCCATAGCTAATCCAGCCCTCTCCGTCTGTCCCGACCGCACCCGTGCGTGGTCCGGCGGTGTGCTGTTCGCGCATACGGTACCGGGCGGTCCGCACCCGGTCGGCCCGCGACCGTCACCTGATACCCGACCGGTACGTCAACGTGCGCGAATGTGACGGGGTGGTGACCGGGGTCACTCCCCGGGCGTCCGGAGCGCCCGGCGATGTTTCACGTGAAACATCTCGGACGTCCCGCGCACGGGGGGATGTTTCACGTGAAACATCCCCCCGTCCTGGCCGTGCCTACTTCGCGCGGTCGAGCACTGCCTTCATGACGTTCTTGGCGATCGGCGCCGCGAGACCGCCACCGGAGATGTCGCCGCGGGCGGCGTCACTGTCCTCGACGACCACGGCGACCGCCACCGGGGAGCCCTTGTCGGTCTTGGCGTAGGAGATGAACCAGGCGTACGGGTCACCCTCGTTGTTCACGCCGTGCTGGGCGGTACCGGTCTTGCCGCCGACGGTCACACCGTCGATCTGGGCGCCGGTGCCGGTGCCCTCCTTCACGACGGTCTCCATCATCTGCTGGACCTTCTGCGCGTTGTCCGCAGACAGCGGCTGGCTCATCTCGACCGGGTCGGTCTGCTTGATGACGTCCAGGTTGGGGTCGGTCAGCTTGTCGACCATGTACGGCGTCATGAGCTTGCCGTCGTTGGCGATGGCGGAGGTGACCATGGCCATCTGGAGGGGGGTGGTGGCCGTGTTGAACTGGCCGATGGAGGACAGCGCGGTCTGGGAGGCGTTGAGCTCCTTGGGCCAGACACTCGCGTTGGAGCGGACGGGGGTGAACTGCTCGCTGTTGAAGCCGAACTTCTCCGCAGTCTCCCGCATCTGGTCCTTGCCGAGGTCGGCGCCCAGCTTGCCGAAGACCGTGTTGCAGGACACCCGCAGGGCGACGCGCAGCGTGGCGTTCTTGCAGGGGATGTCGCCCTCGTTCGGCAGCGGGGTCGTCGTGCCGGGCATGATCCACGGCAGTGGCGTGTCGGTCGGCGCGTCGATGTCCGTGATCTTGCCGTGCTCCAGCGCGGCGGCCGCCGTGACGACCTTGAACGTCGAGCCGGGCGGGTAGGTCTGGCGCAGCGCCCGGTTGAGCGAGATGTCGTCCGGGTTGACCTTCTTGTCGAGCTTCTTCCACTCCTCGTCGTCGCCCATGCCCGCGATCTTGGAGGGGTCGTACGAGGGGGTGCTGGCCAGCGCGAGGATCTTCCCGGTCTTCGGGTCGAGGGCCGCGACGGCGCCCTTCTTGCCCTTCAGGCCGTCGTAGGCGGCGCGCTGCGCGTCACCGTTGAGGGTGGTGACGACGTTGCCGCCCTTCTTCTCCTCACCGGTGAACAGCGAGAGGGTCCGGTCGAAGAAGAGACGGTCGTCGGTGCCGGTGAGGATGCCGTCGTTGAGGTTCTCCAACTGGGTGGCGCCGTAGACCTGGGAGGCGAAGCCCGTCACGGGGGCCCACATGGCCCCGTCCTTGTACGTGCGCTTGTACTTCAGGTCGCCGCTCTTGGCCACCGTCGAGCCGGTGATGGCCTTGCCGTCGACGATGATGTCGCCGCGCGGGTGGGCGTAACGCTCCACGAGGACACGGCGGTTGTCAGCGTGGTTCTTGAGCTCGTCGGCCTGGACGAACTGGACCCAGTTGACGCGGACGAGCAGCGCGAGGACCAGGATTCCGCAGAAGATTGCGACCCGGCGCAGGGGCTTGTTCACGGTCGGACCACCTGGGTCATCTCGGCGTCGGGGGACGGGGCGGGGGCGGGCGCGGGGCGCCGCGCGGTGTCGCTGATACGCAGCAGGATCGCCACGAGCGCCCAGTTGGCGATCACGGAGGAACCGCCCTGGGCAATGAACGGCATGGTCATGCCGGTCAGCGGGATGAGGCCGGTGACGCCGCCCGCGACGACGAAGACCTGGAGGGCGAAGGCGCCGGACAGCCCGATGGCGAGGAGCTTGCCGAAGGGGTCACGGGCGGCCAGCGCCGTACGGATGCCGCGCTCGATGAGCAGCCCGTACAGCAGGATGATCGCCATCAGGCCGGTGAGGCCCATCTCCTCGCCGATGGTGGCGAGGATGTAGTCGCTCTTGGGGGCGATGCCGCCGATGAAGCGGGAGTAGCCCTGGCCGAGACCGGAACCGAAGAGGCCGCCTGAGCCGAAGGAGAACATCGACTGGGCGGTCTCGGTGACTCCACCGTTGGACGCGAGGGCCAGCGGGTTGAGCCAGTTGTGGACACGGGTCTGGACGTGGCTGGCGAAGGACGCCACACCGACCGCGCCCGCCGCGCTGAGGGAGAGCCCGAAGACGACCCAGCTGGTGCGCTCCGTGGCCACGTACAACATGATCACGAAGAGGCCGAAGAAGAGCAGCGAAGTGCCCAGGTCGGTCTCGAAGATCAGGATCATCAGGCTGAGCGCCCAGATGGCGATGATCGGCCCGAGGTCGCGGCCGCGGGGCAGGTACATCCCCATGAAACGGCGGCTGGCGAGGGCGAGCGCGTCCCGTTTCACCATGAGATAGCCGGCGAAGAAGATCGCGATGATGATTTTCGCGAACTCGCCCGGTTGCAGCGAGCCGAGCCCCGGGATGGTGATCCAGATCTTCGCGCCGTTCACGCCGGGGAAGAACATCGGCAGGATCAGCAGTACGAGGGCGACCACCATGGAGATGTAGGTGTAGCGCTGCAGTACGCGGTGGTCCTTCAGGAGCAGCAGGACAGCCAGGAAGAGCGCGACACCGACGGTCGACCACATCAGCTGCTTGGCCGCCATCGGCCCGCCGAGTTTGGCCGTGGTGATCAGCGGTTCCTGGTCGAGGCGCCAGATGAGGACCAGCCCGAGCCCGTTGAGCAGGGTCGCCACGGGCAGCATCAACGGGTCCGCGTACGGGGCGAACTTGCGCATCATCAGGTGCGCGACGCCGGCCAGGAGGCTGAGCCCGATCCCGTACCCGAGCATGCCCGTGGGCAGGGAGCCGTCCTTGGCGAGTCCCACGTTGGCGTACGCGAAGACCGGGATGGCGACGGCGAACGCGAGCATGACCAGCTCGGTGTTGCGCCTGCTCGGTGCTTCGATCGCGCCGATGGTGGTCGTGTTGGTGACAACGCTCATGGTGGTGTGGGCCCCCTACGGTGTGGCCGGCTTACCGCACTGCGAGGCCAGTTCCTGCTCTTCCTCGGAGAGGGTGGGACCGGGAGCGGGGGCGCTCGGAGTGGGTGTGGCTGCGGTCGGCGGAGTCTTGGCGCCCGGCGTCTTGCTGGGCTTGGGCGTCGTCGGCTGCTTCGGCGGCGGCGCCGTGCGCTGTTCGGACTTCTTCTTGCAGGCGGACGCCTGGAGCGCGAGCTTCTCGATCTTCTCGCGTGCCTGGGCAAGGTCACCGGCCGGCAGCGTGTCCTTGACCTCCTTGGACTGGAAGTCCGGGAGGTACTTGAGTTCGATCTCGGGGTGGTCCTTCTCGATCTTCGAGAGCGAGACCAACGGCAGTTTCTGGTCGACGCCCCGGTAGAGCGCGACGTGCTCGCTGCTGGCGCCGACGTAGTACTGGGTCTGCGTCCAGCGGTAACCGCCGTACAGACCGCCGCCGACGACGGCCAGCGCGAGTACGAGGAGGAGCGATCTCTTGAGCCACTTGCGGCCGGGGGACTTCACGAAGTCCTCGCCGTTGTACATGTCGAACGTGTCGTCGGGGAGGCTCCCCCCGTACCCGCCGCTGCCACTGCCCGCCGGGCCGAAGCTGCCCGAGGGCTGCTGCGGCTGCGGGGTGGGCGCGGGACGGCCGAGGCCGGCCGCCCGGCCCGCCGGGGTCTGCATGGCGCCGCTGTCGTGCGACGAGATCTGGTTCTCCGCGACGGCGCCGACGATGACCGGGGTGTCGTTGAGCCGGCCGGCCAGGGTGTCGTTGCCGTCGACGTCCAGCACGTCCGCGACGATGCAGGTGATGTTGTCGGGACCGCCGCCGCGCAGCGCCAGCTCGATCAGGTGCTGGACGGTCTCCTGCGGGCCCTGGTAGCTGGCGAGCGTCTCCTCCATCGTCTGGTGGGACACGACGCCCGACAGGCCGTCGGAGCAGATCAGGTAGCGGTCACCGGCCCGGACCTCACGGATGGAGAGGTCCGGTTCCACGTGGTCGCCGCTGCCCAGCGCGCGCATCAGCAGGGAGCGCTGCGGGTGGGTGGTGGCTTCCTCCTCGGTGATGCGGCCCTCGTCGACGAGGCGCTGCACCCAGGTGTGGTCCTGCGTGATCTGGGTGAGGACGCCGTCGCGCAGCAGGTACGCGCGGGAGTCCCCGACGTGCACCAGGCCCAGGCGCCGGCCGGTCCACAGCAAGGCGGTGAGCGTGGTGCCCATCCCCTCCAGCTGGGAGTCCTCCTCGACCATCATGCGCAACTGGTCGTTGGCCTGCTGCACGGCGGTGCCCAGGGAGGTCAGGATGTCCGACCCGGGCACGTCGTCGTCGAGCTGGACCAGCGTGGAGATCACCTCGGACGAGGCGACCTCACCGGCGGCCTGGCCGCCCATGCCGTCGGCGATCGCGAGAAGGCGGGGGCCGGCGTAGCCGGAGTCCTCGTTGCCCTCCCGGATCATGCCCTTGTGCGATCCGGCGGCGAAGCGCAGGGACAGACTCATACGCACCTCACCCGTCGGCTCCGGGTACACCGGGTTTCGAGCCACACTGCCCACCCTCCGGTCGGGAGCGCGCTCCGGCCCGTGGCCAGGGCGCTGTGGCCCTGTGCCGGGGCCGCTGCGGCTCGCTCGCTCCGCTCGCTCATTGTCGTACTACTTCCGCAGCTCGATGACGGTCTTGCCGATGCGGATCGGTGCGCCCAGCGGAATCGGTTGCGGCGTGGTGAGCCGGTTCCGGTCGAGATAGGTGCCGTTGGTGGATCCCAGGTCCTCGACGATCCAGTTGCCGTCGCGGTCCGGGTAGATCCTGGCATGCCTGCTGGAGGCGTAGTCGTCGTCCAGCACGATCGTCGAGTCGTGCGCGCGGCCCAGCGTGATGGTCTGCCCCTGGAGCGCCACCGTGGTTCCGGTGAGGCTGCCTTCGGAGACGACCAGCTTGGTCGGGGCGCCGCGGCGCTGGCGTTGTTGCTGCTGCGGGGGCGCGGCCTGTTGGCGCCCCCCGCCGGTGTTCTGCTGCTGGGTACGCGTGTCGGACGCATTGCCGCGGCGCGAGCCGCGTTGCGTGACGCGCGTACCGAACAGGTCGCTGCGGATGACCTGGACGGCCACAATTACGAATAGCCACAGGACAGCTAGGAAACCTAGCCGCATGACCGTCAGGGTCAGCTCTGACATTGCCCCCGCTTCACCCTTCGGCTTGCCGGTAAACGATGGTGGTGCTGCCCACGACGATCCGCGAGCCGTCGCGGAGCGTAGCGCGGGTGGTGTGCTGGCCGTCCACCACGATGCCGTTGGTGGACCCGAGGTCCTGGATCGTGGCGGGCGTGCCCGTGCGGATCTCGCAGTGTCTGCGCGAGACCCCGGGGTCGTCGATCCGTACGTCGGCCTCGGTGCTGCGGCCCATCACGAGGGTGGGCCTGGAGATCTGGTGGCGGGTGCCGTTGATCTCGATCCAGCGCCGGATCTGGGCGCCGGGCATGGGCCCGGGGCCTGCTGCGGGTGCGCGCCGGTCGGCGCCCGGCGCGGGGCGGGCCGCGCCGCCGGGCGGGGCCTGCGGCATGGGCGGTGCGCCGCCGGACGCCGCGGGCGGGTAGCCGTACCCACCACCGCGGGGAGCGGCGGGGCCCGGCTCGGAAGGGGCCGCGACCTGCGAGGTGCTCGAGGCGAGCGTGCGGCTGCGTACTCGGTACAGACCTGTGTCGAGGTCGTCCGCCTTCTCCAGATGGACCTTGATGGGGCCCATGAAGGTGTAGCGCTGCTGCTTCGCGTAGTCGCGGACCAGGCCCGAGAGCTCGTCGCCCAACTGGCCGGAGTACGGGCTCAGCCGCTCGTAGTCCGGGGTGCTGAGTTCGACGATGAAGTCGTTGGGGACGACGGTCCGCTCGCGGTTCCAGATCGTCGCGTTGTTGTCGCACTCGCGCTGGAGGGCGCCGGCGATCTCGACGGGCTGGACCTCTGACTTGAAGACCTTGGCGAAGGTGCCGTTCACCATGCCTTCGAGCTTTTGTTCGAAACGCTTCAGGACTCCCATGGGGCACCTCCTCCGTCGTTGTCGTCCTGGTACTGCTTACTGATCGTATCCACGCGCCGGGAAAACGGCTGGTTCCCCTTGTCCGCCCAGTCGATGAGTGTCACCCCTCACAAGGGATCGTAGAGGTGGCCTCCTGACAGTGTCCCGCACGCGTGCTCCTCCCTTGAGGAGTGGGTGCCGGAGGGCCGCGTTCCACTGGCGGGTCCCCGGAAACTATGCGTGTGAACCCACCCCGACCAGCGTGCTAATCTTCTTCTTGTCGCCAACCGGTCGCACAAACCAGTGCGGAGAATCGAACGACTTCACTCATGCGCGAGTGGCGGAACGGCAGACGCGCTGGCTTCAGGTGCCAGTGTCCTTAGGGACGTGGGGGTTCAAATCCCCCCTCGCGCACTTTCAAAGAATCGGGTCTCACCGTGAAAACGGTGGGGCCCTTTTCTGTATGTCCTTTTGCTGGCCCTGCTCGTCCCGGCCGGGCCGGTGTACTGCTGGTCGGAGGCGGATGTGACGCGGTCGAAGCTGTTCGGTGTCGGTGCGCTGGTGCTGACGGGGGCGGCCGCGGCGCAGCAACTGACGCTGGCCGTGGGCCTCGGGGGCTGGCTGCCCGGCTGGCAGCCCTGGCCCTACCTGCTGCTCGCGGCGGTGCTGTGGCTGATGGCGAAACCCTGGTGGCTGGAGAACGGGCCGGACACCGGCGGAGTTCCCGGATTCATCACGGCGGCGGAGAAACGGCTGAGACGGATCCCGGCGTGGGCGTACGTGGTGGTGGTCCTCGCCCTGGCCGCGGGGGTGTGGGCCTGGCTGCAGGACTTCGAGCCCTACCTCGGGCACGAGGAGGCGGTCTACGCGAACAAGGCGCGCTTCTGGTTCGACGGGACGCCTGACGCGGGCTGGGGCGTCTACCGGCCGGTCGGACTGCCCGCGTTGGGCGCACTCGCACTCCGGCTGACGGGATATCAAGGACACGCCTCGGGCGGTGGCACGGGGGCGCTGCGGGCGGTCGCCCTGGTGCTGGCCCTGGTGATGCTCTGTACGACGTATCTCGTGGCACGCGCGTGGACGACGCCCCGGCGGGCCGTGGTGGTGGTGCTGGTGCTGCTGAGCGGGCTGGGATTCCTGCGGCGCGTGCCGGAGTACCTGAACGACATCGGGTCCACCGCGCTGCTGCTCATCGTGGTGTTCCTGCTGGTCACGGCGCAGGAGCGGGCGGGGACGAAGGCGGGCGCGCGGGCCGTGCTGCTCGTGCCGTTCGTCGCCCTGGCGGCCTTCTACCTGCGGTACGGGGTGGTGGGCAACCTGCTCGCCGTCGCGCTCGCCGGCGTACTCGCCTACGGGCCACGGGCCTGGCTCGCCCTGGGGTGGCGGCTGTGGGCGGCGGCCGGGGTGCTCGCACTGGGACTCGTGCCGCACCTCCTCCACGCAACACAGCGCACCGGCAAACCGCTGGGGATGATCCTCTCGGCCACCTCGCAGGCCAACCGGGAGTACGTCGGCGACGGACTCGTCTACTACCTGGGCGTCTTCCCCTACCGGCTGGCGGGCGACCTGGGCGCGGTGGTGATGGCGGCGGGAGTCTGCGCGGCGGTCGCGGCGTGGCTGCGGGTACGGCGGGAGCGGCGGGGGCGTGGCTCCGGCGCACCGTCGCGGCCCGACGACCGGCGGCGGGTGTTCCTGGGGTCCGCGGCGCTGCTGGTGTTCGTGGTGCTGGGGATGGCGACGGACGGCGAACCTCGCTTCGTGTACCTGCCGGTGACACTCCTCACCGTGCTCGGCGTACAGGCAGTGGCGGAGCTCACGCGCGCGTGGGCGCCGCGGGTACTGCTGTGCGTGGGTGTACTCGCCGGGCTGACGGTGGCGGGCACGGCGCAGGCGGTGGCGCACGGCGCGATGCCGGGTCCGGCGTCGCTGGGTGCCTCGACGGTGCCGGTGGCGCGGGCGCTGGCGGCGCGGGACGGGGAGAGCTGCCTGATCGTCACGGGGTACGAGCCGGAGTTCGGCTGGTACTCGGGGTGCGACGCGGTGACGTACGGCCAGTACGGGCGGTTGCGGGTGGAGCCGGGGACGAGAGTGAGCTTCGTGCGGTTCGACAAGGGCCGCTTGCAGCCGGACGCGGCGCGGGTGCGGCAGCTGCTCGACGGTCGCCGGGCGACTGTGCTGCGGATGCCGGCGGTGGACGGCGGCTCGGCGGGGGCGGCGACGGTGTGGAGCGTGCGGTTCTGATGTGAGTCTGATGTGAGGGGGTGGGCGGGGCGAGTTGCTGGCCGCCGGGGGGCGGGACGCGCGGGTTCACGGGGGGCGGCCCGTGCGGGGCCGAGTGCACGGGTGGTGGTGCGCCTCGTGGTCAGGCGCCGCTGTTGTTGTAGCGCAGCAGGTACGACGCGAAACGGGTGAGGTCTGCCTCCGACCACTCCGACAGGCGTTCCTGGTAGGCGGCGTGACGGCTCGCGTGGGTGGCGGTCAGGGTGGCCGTACCCGCCTCGGTGGGGTGCAGGACCTGGACGCGGTGGTCGTCGGGGTCCGGCCGGCGCTCCACCAGGCCGAGCCTTTCGAGGGCGGCGAGCTGACGGCTGACGGTGGACTTGTCGAGCATGTAGTGGGTGGCGAGGTCGGTGGCGCGGCAGCCCTGCTGGTCGTGGATGTGCGCGAGGAGCGTGTACGAGACCAGCGGCAGGTGGGGGTGGAGACGGGCCGCGGTGGCGCGGGCCCGGCGGGCGAAGGCGGTCAGCTCGCGTTCGATGGTGTCGACGGCCGTGGTGCGCCGCGGGTGCTGGGTGGTCATTGGGGTGTTTTGCCCTCCGCTCGATTGGTTGTAGAGTACATCCATCGATGTGGTTGTAATTACCAACCACTGTGTCGTGTCCCCCTGGAGTCTGTTGATGTCTGCGTCCCCCCTCACTCGGAGCGGCACGGGAGCGTCGCTACGGCACGTTCTCGTCCACCTCGTCACCCCCCTGCTGATGTGCATCGGCATGGGGCTGGCCTACCTGGGCGCCTTCCACGCCCCCGAACCCCACAACCTGCGGGTCGACGTCGTCGGCTCCGGCCCGAGCACGCAGGTGCTCGCACAGACCCTGCACGACAAGGGCGCGGGCGCACTCGACGTGCGTACCGTCGCGGACCGGTCGGCGGCGCAGTCGCAGCTCATGGACCGTGAGATCTACGGAGCGTACGTACCGGGAGACAAGCCCGAACTGATGGTCGCCAGTGCGGGGTCCGACACGACCGCGACCGTCGTCCAGAAGGTCTTCACCGAACTGGCCGCCAAGCAGGGCGCACCGCTCAAGGTGACGGACGTGGCCCGCGTGTCGGCCGGCGACCCGACAGGACAGGGACTGTTCTTCCTGCTCGTCGCACTGAGCATCGGCAGTTACGCGTCGGTGGCGGTGATCGGCGGAGCGGGTGCGGTGCTGCCGCTCAGGATCAGGGCACTGCTCTCCCTGGGCATGTCGCTGGTGGTCAGCGCGATCGGTGCGGTCTTCGCAGGCCCGCTCTTCCACCTCGTGGACCACGGCCTTGCCGGGGTGTGGGCGATGTCCTGGCTGTACTCGGCGGGCATCCTGCTGGTCGGCGTCGGGCTGCACACCTACCTCAAGAGGTGGACGACGCTGAGCGTGATGGTGCTGTTCGTGATGCTCAACTTCACCAGCTCGGGCGGCATATTCCGGCCCGAGCTCCAGTCCGGCTTCTTCGCCTCTCTGCACTCCTTCTGGAACGGCGCCGGCTTCATCGAAGGGGCACGCGGACACGTCTACTTCGACGGCAACGGCGTGGGACGCAGCGTGCTGGTGCTGGCACTGTGGTTCCTGGTGGGCGTCGCCGTGCTCGGCGTGGCGGCACTGGGCGAAGCGGCACGGCGTCGCACGGCGGTCGAGGCGGGGACCGATGCCGTCGTGCCGGCCGCCGACTCGACGGCCGGGGGCCCGGCCGCTCGTCCGGCCGCTCGGCGGGGGCACGGGGCACACGCCGCCCCGGCATCTGCGGAACACCGGGCAGGCCACGAGGCGTACGCCGCCACGGACGCCCAGGAACACCGGGCAGGACACATGGCACACGCTGCGCCGGACGCGCAGGAACACCGGGCAGGACACGGGGCACACGCTGCGCCGGACGCTCGGGAAGGCTCGGCGGAGGGGTCGGTCGAGGAAGAGCTGGAGGAAGCGGTAGGCGTGTGAGCCGGACAGGGCCGGGGGGCTCCAAGCCTGGCTGCCACGCGGTGAACAACAACGGCCCCGGGCCCGGTACCCCGTACCGGACCCGGGGCCGTTCCTCATACTTTTCCCCGGTTATCCACAACCAGCCTCCCCACCACCGAAACAACGGCGATACCGTCGTTTGCAGTTGAAGTCGGAGCCGCACCGAGCGGCTCCCGGTGCGGTACCGAGCGGGGGGAGGCGGCGCGATGAGCGAGGCCGGCAGCGCAATGGGGGTCGAGCGGATCCCGGTGGTGGAGGGCTTCGCCCGGCGGACCGCCCCGGATGCCGGGAAGGCGGGTGCGGGCGCGCCCGGCGCCGACCAAGCCAGGTCGCGCAAGCGGGAGGGGAAGGCCCTGCGCGCCGAGGTGCCGCGACGGACGCACAGCACGGCGGTGTTCGACGCCGCACGCCCGGACGCGGTGCGCGCCGTCGAGGAGTCCGGCCGGGGCCGCGTTGCCTCCCTGACACCACTGCGGGTGGGGCGGATGGCCGCTTCCCCCTTCTCCTTCCTGCGGGGCGCCGCCGGGCTGATGGCCCACGACCTGGCGGGCACCCCCGTCACCGGCGTGGCCGCGCAGATATGCGGCGACGCGCACGCAGCGAACTTCGGGATCTACGGCGACGCCCGGGGCCGCCTCGTCATCGACCTGAACGACTTCGACGAGACCGTCGTGGGGCCGTGGGAATGGGACGTCAAGCGGCTCGCGACCTCACTCGTACTCGCGGGACGTGAGGCAGGGGCGGACGAGGACACCTGCCGGAAGGGTGCGTTCGACGCGGTCGGCGCCTATCGGCGAACCATGCGTCTGATGGCGAAGATGCCCGCGTCGGACGCCTGGAACGCGATAGCCGACGAGGAGCTCGTCTCCCACACCGATGCCCGTGACCTGCTGGGCACCTTGGAGAAGGTCTCGGAGAAGGCACGCAAGAACACCAGTGCGCGCTTCGCCGCCAGGTCCACGGCACGGGCCGAGGACGGCAGCTGCCGCTTCGTGGACGCCCCGCCGGTCCTGCGCAGGGTCCCCGACGCCGAAGCGGCGGCGGTGGCGTCGGCACTCGGTGAGTACCTGGGCACGGTCGCGCAGGACCGGCTGCCCCTGCTGGCCAGGTACGCGATACATGACGTGGCGTTCCGGGTGGTCGGCACCGGCAGCGTCGGCACCAGGTCGTACGTGGTGCTGCTGCTCGACCACCGGGGCGAACCGCTGGTGCTGCAGGTGAAGGAGGCACGGCCGTCCGCCCTGGCTCCCTACCTCCCGAAGGCCGGGTTCGCGATACCCGAGCAGGACCACGAGGGGCGGCGGGTGGTGCTCGGACAGAAGCGCATGCAGGTCGTCAGCGACATCCTGCTCGGTTGGTGCACGGTCGACGAACTGCCGTACCAGGTGCGGCAGTTCAGGAACAGGAAGGGGAGTGTGGACCCGGCGGCGCTGGAGGCCGACCAGGTCGACGACTACGGAAGGATGACCGGCGCACTCCTCGCCCGCGCACACGCGCACAGCGCGGACCCGGAGCTCGTCGCCGGCTACTGCGGGAAGAACGAGGAGTTCGACGAAGCCGTCGCGGACTTCGCCGTGACGTACGCGGACCGTACGGAGGCCGACCACGCCGTGCTGGTGACCGCCGTCAAGAACGGAAGGATCGCGGCGGAGACGGGGGTGTGAGGGATGGGGCCGGGGGCGGGGAGGGAGGGGCGGGGGGAGGGGGGGAGGGGGAGCCCCCCGGCAGTGGCTCGGGACCGTACGCTGGATGAGTGACTCAGGATGCCGCCGGGGGACCGGCTACCCCCAAGGAAGACGTACGGCCCGGCGAGGGTGCGGCCGGTGAGCGGCCCGAGGCGCGGTTGGAGAAGGCGGTGGGGGCCGCCGAGCAGGCCTTGATCGAGTTCGAGATCGCGGTCGACACCTTCCGGATCGAGGTCGAGAATTTCTCTCGGCTGCACCACCAGAAGCTCGGCCCCATGTACGCGCGGCTTGACGAGCTGGATGCTCAGATCGCGGAGGCTCGGGCGCACAGGACCGGGGACCCCGCGGACGTGGCGAAGGCCCGGGAGGCGCGGGCGCTGGTCATGCCGATGCCGGGGGTCGAGGAGTTGTTCCACGACTGGATGGACTCCGACGGGCTGTCCCCCGAGGCCGCCGCGATGCTGACCGAGCAGCCGGTGCGGCCGCCGGAGCGGGTGCGGCCCAGCGAGGAGGCCCGGAAGCTGTACCGCGAACTGGTCCGCAAGGCGCATCCCGACCTGGCGCGCGAGGAGGCGGAGCAGGCCAGGCGTGAGGAGTTCCTCACCCGCGTCAATGCCGCCTATGCGCGCGGCGACGAGTCCCAGCTGCGAGACCTGGCCGAGGAGTGGGCGGCCGGCCCGGTGCCCGAGGTGCGGCGCAGCGAGAGCGAGGAGCTGTACGCGCGGTTGGAGTGGTTGTCGCAGCGCAAGGAGCTCCTGACGCTCGTCGCCCGTGACCTGGAGGAGAGCGCCATCGGCTCGATGCTGCGGATGGCCCCGGACGATCCCGACCGGTTGCTGGAGGAGATCGCCGAGCAGTTGCTCGCGCAGGTCTCCGAGCGGGAGGGCGAGCTGGCCCGGTGGGTGCAGTAGCGTTCCCGGGCGGGTGCGGCCGAGGTGTGGCCGTGGCCGGTGTGAAGGATCTGTCTGTGTGTACGAGAGAAGGCCTGACCCATGAATTTCGCCTCCATGCCCTCGGTGGATGTCGCGTCGGTACCGGCTGACGGCCTGGTGCTGGATGTCCGGGAGACCGACGAGTGGGCGGCCGGGCACGTCGAGGGTGCGATGCACGTACCGATGAGTAATTTCGTGGCCAGGTTCGGTGAGGTCACCGAGGCGGTCTCGGACGGCCGCCGCGCGTATGTGATGTGCCGGGTGGGCGGTCGGTCCGCGCAGGTCACGCAGTACTTGGTGCAGCAGGGCGTCGACGCGGTGAACATCGAGGGCGGGATGCTCGCCTGGGACGGCGCCGGCCGGCCGATGGTGGCCGACGGCGACGCCCCCGCGTTCGTGCTCTGAGGTTTCCGGCCCCGGGTTTCAGCCCAGTGGGTGGGCGGCCAGCAGGTCGCCCAGGGCCTCCTCGTGGGCCGCGGCCGGGCCGAGGGAGAGTTCCAGCTGCTTGGCCCAGGCGTGGTAGCGGTGCAGCGGGTAGTCGGTGTCGGCGCCGAAGCCGCCGTGCAGGTGCTGTGCGGTCTGGACGGTGCGGCGTACGCCGTCGGATGCCCAGATCTTGGCGACCGCGACGTCCGCGGCGAGGGGCAGCGCTCCGCCGGCGCCCGTACCTAGGCGCCAGGCCGCCTGCCAGAGGGTGGCTTCCATGGCACGCAGATCGATGTAGCGGTCCGCTGCCTGGACGGCGACGGCCTGGAACGTGGCCACGGGGAAACCGAACTGCTCGCGCTGCGAGGTGTATTCGGCGGACATCGTGAGGACGCGTTCCCCGAGCCCCAGAGCTTGGGCGCAGGTCCCCGTGATGAGCAGGGCGCGCAACCACTCCCATGCACCACCGTCGGTGATCACCTCGTGCGGGGCACCGCGTACGGCGTCCAGGCGTACCTCGGCGAGGAGTTCGCCGCTGGTGGAGACCTGGTCGGTGAGGGTGACGCCGGTACGGTCCCGGGGGATCAGCGCGAGTACGGTGCGGCCTTCGGCGGTGTGGGCGGGCACCGCGATCCGGTCGGCGTGCTGGGCCCATGGGACGGCGGTCTGCACGCCGTCCAGGGTCCAGGCGTCCTGGTCCGACTGCTGAGCGGTGACGGCGAGTTCGGCGGGGTCGTGTCCGGTGCGCCCGTGGGCCGCCGCGGTGAGGACGAGCTCGCCGCGTCCTGCCGGGGGCAGGAGTTCTGCGGCGAGTTCTTTGGTCGCGTACCGCTGTACGGCGAGTGCGACCGCGCTCGTCTCCAGCAGGGGTACGCGGGCGAGGACCTTGGTGGCTTCCCGCAGGACGAGACACAGTGCGATCGGGTCCAGGCCGGCGCCGCCGTGTGCCGGTTCGAGGAGGAGGCTCAGCAGGTCGGCGCCCGCGAGTTTCGCCCACAGTGGCCGGTCGAAGTCGTCGGCGACGGCGCCCGGGGTAAGTGCCGGACTCGGGACTGCGTCGGGCGCCACCCCGGCGAAAACGGCTTTTGCCGCCTCGGTGGCCGCCTGCTGCTCCTCGGTGAAGGTGAAGTCCACTGCCTGCCCTCCCGTACCCGTGCAAGCTCGGTTGCCTGACGGTGCGTCAAGATAGAACACGTTCTACGGGAAGGGAATGGCGGCGCGGCCACGTCCTCGTCCTGCGGGTGCCCGGCTGTGGGTCCGGGTTTCCGGCCGTGCGTCCAGGTGCCCGCCGGGACCCAGGTGCGGCGCCTGCGGCTCTCAGCGGTCGAAGTCCAACTCCACCTCTGCGGTGGCCGGGTGGGACTGGCAGGCCAGTACGTACCCCGCGTCGGTCTCCTCCGTCTCCAGCGCGTAGTTGCGGTCCATCCGTACCTCGCCCCGTACGAGGAAGGCGCGGCAGGTGCCGCACACTCCGCCCTTGCAGGCGTAGGGGGCGTCCGCACGGGCCCGCAGCACCGTGTCCAGGAGTGCTTCGCCGTCCTGGACCGGCCAGGTGCCGGACCTGCCGTCGAGCGTCGCGGTCAGGCTGCCTCCCACGGCGGCGGGGACGGTCGCGGCCGGTCCGGCGGCAGCTGCGCCGTCGTCGACGTGGAAGATTTCCTCGTGGATGCGGTCCCTGGCGACGCCGAGTGTGCGCAGTGCCCGTTCGGCGCCCTGGACCAGGCCGAGTGGCCCGCACAGGTACCAGCCGTCGATCTCCGTCACCGGCAGCAGCGCGGGCAGCAGTCCCGTGAGCCGTTCCTCGTCGAGCCGTCCGGACGGCAGGCCCGACTGCTGTTCCTCCCGGGAGAGGGCGGTGACCAGTTGGAACCGCTCGGGGAATCGGTCCTTGAGGTCGGCGGTCTCCTCCAGGAACATCGTGGAGGCGGCGGTCCGGTCGCTGCGGATCAGGCAGAACCGGGCATCCGGACGCCGGGTGAGCAGGGTGGCCGCGATCGAGAGAACCGGGGTGATGCCGCTGCCGCCGACGATCGCCGCGAAGTGCCCGTCCCGCGGTTCCAGGGTGAAGCGGCCTGCCGGTGGCATCGCCTCGACGGTGTCCCCGACCAGTAGTTCCTTCAGGGCGTACGTGGAGTAGGCGCCGCCGTCGACGAGGCGGATGCCGACCCGCAGCATCGGTTCGGCGGGGGCTTGGGTGGCGGGTGCGCAGATCGAGTAGGTGCGCCGAATTTCCTGCCCGTCCACGATCCGCCGTAGCGCCAGGTGCTGGCCGGGGGTGTGCCGGAAGGTTTCGCGCAGTTCGGGCGGCACCGCGAGGGTGACGGCCACCGCATCGTCGGTGAGCCGCTCGATGCCCTGGACCCGGAGCGGGTGGAACGGCATCTACAGCTCCTTGAAGTGATCGAAGGGTTCGCGGCAGGAGATGCAACGGCGCAGCGCCTTGCACGCGGTGGAGGAGAACCTGCTGAGGAGTTCGGTGTCGATGGATCCGCAGTGCGGGCACCGGATGGCGAGGGAAAGGGGTATCGGCTCGTCAGTGGCCTCGCGGGTGGCGCGTGGCGGTGCGATTCCGAACTCGGCGAGTTTGCGCCGCCCTTCGGGGCTGATGTCGTCCGTGGACCAGGCGGGGGCGAGGACGGTGCGCACCGTCACCTCGGGCATGCCGCCGGTTTCGTGGAGTATCCGCTCGATGTCCGCGGACATCGCCTCGATGGCGGGGCAGCCGGTGTAGGTGGGGGTCAGGTCGACCTCGACCCGGCCGGGGCCGGGCACGTGGACGGCGCGCAGCACGCCGAGTTCGCCCAGGGTGAGGACGGGGAGTTCGGGGTCGGGGACCGAACCGGCCAGTCGCCGCAGTTCCGCTTCCAGCGCGGTATCCGAATCCGAACGCAACGCGGTGTCCTCCTCCGGTGCGGTGCCCGCCTCCTCCGGTGCGGTGCCCGCCTCCTCCGGCGCGATGCCCGCCTCCTCCGGCGCGGCGCCCGCCTCCGGTGCAGTGCCCACTGCCGCCCCCGGTGCGGTGCCCGCCAGCGATGCGGTGTCGATCTCCGTCCCCGGGTGGTTCTTTCCTTCGGGTGGGCCGGCCTGCTCGGGTTCGGGGCGCCGCCGTGTCTCGTCGGTCACCATGTCGCCCCCGGGTGGCTGCGGTGCAGGTGTTGCATCTCGGCGAGCATCCGGCCGAACGGTTCGGTGTGCAGCCCTTGCCGTCCGGCGCCGGCCGCCCAGCCACCGGAACGCGGGGTCCGGGGCACGGTGAGAGTGGCCCGCTGCAGTACGTCCGTCACGGCGGTCAGCCAGTCGGACTCCAGGGCCCGGTGGTCGATCTCTCCGAGACCTTCGACCGGTTGGAACGGTTCGCCGGTGAACCGCCACAGTGCGTCGACCGCCCGTTGTGCCCGCTCGTGGCTCTCGGGCGTGCCGTCGCCCAGGCGGAGTGTCCACTGTTCGGCGTGGTCGCGGTGGTAGGCCGTCTCCTTGACGGCCTTGGCCGCGAGAGGCGCGAAATCGCCCGTACCGGCGGCGAGTTGCTTGTACAGCAGGTGTTGGTAGGTGGAGAAGTAGAGCTGCCTGACGAGGGTGTGTGCGAAGTCGCCGTTCGGCTGCTCGACGAGTTGGAGGTTGCGAAAGGAGCGTTCCTCGCGGAGGTAGGCCAGTTCGTCCTCGTCACCGACGAGCGAGAGCAGGATGCGGGCCTGTCCGAGGAGGTCCAGTGCGATGTTGGCGAGGGCGACCTCCTCCTCCAGTACCGGGGCGTGGCCCGCCCACTCCCCCAGCCGGTGGGAGAGGATCAACGCGTCGTCGCCCAGTGCCAGGGCCGTGGCCAGTGGGGTCGTTGCCGAGGTCACAGATGTTTCACCCCGTCCGGGATCTCGTAGAAGGTGGGGTGGCGGTAGGGCTTGTCACCGGCCGGTTCGAAGAAGGAGTCCTTCTCGTCGGGGGAGGACGCGGTGATCTCGGTCGACGGCACCACCCAGAGGGAGACGCCCTCGGACCTGCGGGTGTAGAGGTCGCGTGCGTTGCGCAGGGCCATTTCGGCGTCGGGGGCGTGCAGGCTGCCTGCGTGGGTGTGGGACAGTCCGCGGCGGGAGCGCACGAACACCTCCCACAGTGGCCAGTCGTGGTTGCTTCCGGTGCCTGTCATGCCGCTGCCCCCTCGTGCCTGTCGAGCTCGCTGTGCGCCTTGCGCTTGTCGTTCTCGTCGCGCTTGGTGTGCTTGCTGTGCTTCGTCGCGTAGGCCGCCGCCGCGTCGCGTACCCAGGCGCCCTCTTCGTGTGCCCGTCGGCGCTGGGTGATCCGCTGCTCGTTGCAGGGGCCGTTGCCCTTGAGGATTTCGCGGAACTCGGACCAGTCGAGGGCGCCGAAGTCGTAATGGCCGCGTTCCTCGTTCCACCGCAGGTCGGGGTCCGGAAGGGTGAGGCCGAGGGATGCGGCCTGCGGGACGGCGATGTCGACGAACCGTTGGCGCAGTTCGTCGTTGGTGTGCCGTTTGATCTTCCATGCCATGGACTGCGCGGAGTGCGCGGACTCGTCGTCGGGCGGGCCGAACATCATCAGGGACGGCCACCACCACCGGTCCACCGCGTCCTGGGCCATCGCGTGCTGTTCAGGGGTGCCCTGGGAGAGGGCGAGCAGCGATTCGTAACCCTGGCGCTGGTGGAAGGACTCCTCCTTGCAGATGCGGACCATGGCACGGGCGTAGGGGCCGTAGGAGCAGCGGCAGATCGGGACCTGGTTGGTGATCGCGGCTCCGTCCACGAGCCAGCCGATCGCGCCGACGTCGGCCCAGGTCAGCGTCGGGTAGTTGAAGATCGACGAGTACTTCTGGCGTCCGGTGTGGAGTTTGTCGAGGAGTTCTTCGCGGCTGGTGCCGAGCGTCTCGGCGGCGCTGTAGAGGTAGAGGCCGTGGCCTGCCTCGTCCTGGACCTTGGCCATCAGGATGGCCTTGCGGCGCAGCGAGGGGGCGCGGGTGATCCAGTTCGCCTCGGGCTGCATGCCGATGATCTCGGAGTGGGCGTGCTGGGCCATCTGGCGGACCAGGGAGGCGCGGTAGGCGTCGGGCATCCAGTCGCGCGGTTCGATCCGCTCGTCGGCGGCGACGGCGGCGTCAAACACCGCCTGGTGCGCCGCCCCGTCCGTGATGCGGTGCGCAGACTCGTCCGTGGCTTGGTGCGCCGTCTCGTCCGTGGCCCGGCGCGCCGCCCCGTCCGATGTTCGGCGCGCAGCCCCGTCCGTCGCCCCGGCCGCTGCCTCGCTCGCCGTCTGTGTCCCCGGCGGGGTCTGTCCTGCCGTCTCTGTCGTCTCTGCCGTCATCCTGGCCCCCTGAGCCACCTACCGACCGATCGTTCGGTTCAATGACTTCAATGGTGAGGCGGTGGCCCGTAGGGTGTCAACCTCTGTGGAAAACTGGCCGACGCCGGCCGACGCGTGCTGATCGGGGCGGGATGGATTCGTACGACGACAAGGCCGGGCTCGCCGGGCTGTCCCTTCCTTCCCGGATCGTCGCGGCGCTCGCGCTCGCGCTGATCGCCGTCACCGCACTGGTTCACCTCGGCATGGTCTTCCTGCACGTCAGCCCGTCCAACACGCTGACCAAGGAGCACGGCACTGCGGTGGATGCCTGGATGAACCCCGAGTTCGAGCAGAACTGGAAGCTCTTCGCGCCCAATCCGCTCCAGCAGAACATCGCCGTCCAGGCCCGTGCCCAGATCCGTACCGAGAGCGGCCAGTGGCGCACCACCGAGTGGATCGACTTCTCCGCCAGGGACGCCGAGGAGCTCCGTGGCAGCCTGCTCCCCAGCCACACCGTCCAGAACGAACTGCGCCGCGGCTGGGACTTCTACACCGGCTGGCACGACGAGAACAACCGGTCGCTCGGCATGCGCGGCGGCCTCGCCGAGCGTTACGTACGGCGCATCGTGCTGGAGCGGATGTCGGCCCTGGACATGGGGGGCGCCGTCGCCCGCATCCAGGTCCGCTCGCGCGCGACCCCGGTGAAACCGCCGCCGTGGAGCAAGGAGAAAGCAGCCAACGGCCCCGCGTACCGGGTGCTGCCGTGGTGGACAGTGACGCCGGCCGATCTCACGAAGGTCGCGGCAGAGGCCGGGGTGACCAAGTGAGCAGCCTGATCCGGCTCTGTCAGAGCCTGCGCAAGGGTCTTCGCCAAGGCGTCCAGTACGTCACCTCGGCCGCGCGCGGCCCGTACCAGACAGCGATAGTCCGTATCGGGTTCGCCGCCACCTGGCTGCTCTTCCTGCTGCGCGAGATCCCCCACCGGCACGAGCTGTACGGGCCGCAGGGGCCGTGGAGCTGGGACATGGCGGCGCGCATCATCGACGACAACAAGGCGTTCTCGGCGCTGATGTGGTCGGACAGCACCCTGTGGTTCGAGTTTGTGTACTTTTCCGCGATCGTGGCGAGCGTGCTGCTGCTCCTGGGCTGGCGCACCCGGACGTTGTCCGTCCTGTTCATGATCGGCGTGCTGTCCCCGATGAACCGCAGCGTCTTCATGGGTGACGGCGGTGACAACGTCATCCACCTGATGGCGATGTACCTGGTGCTCACCCGGTGCGGGCAGGTGTGGTCGCTGGACGCGCGC
Organism: Streptomyces sp. NPDC091272; assembly: GCF_044757485.1. Taxonomy (NCBI): domain Bacteria; kingdom Bacillati; phylum Actinomycetota; class Actinomycetes; order Kitasatosporales; family Streptomycetaceae; genus Streptomyces; species Streptomyces sp. NPDC091272. The sequence continues at coordinate 408,226 of NZ_JBIVVC010000003.1, read as the reverse complement.
AGGGTCCGGGCGGCGGGTGGCGCCGTCGCCGCTGTCGTGCGCGACCGGGTGGGGCCCGCCCTGTGGACGGTGCTCGGCGTCGCTCTCGCGGTGGTGACATACGCGGGTGTGCTGAGCTGGGGCTGGCTGCTGGTCTTCTGGACGTTGTTGCTCGCGCACGCCCTGTGGTGGGCGGTTTGCCGGTACGCGGACGGAGAACCGCGACTGCTGCTGAACGTCCTGACGAACCTCGTGCACAACGCGGGCCTGCTGATCATCATGGTCGAGGTCTGCTTCGTCTACGCGACGGCGGGCTGGTACAAGGTGCAGGGCTCGCGCTGGCAGGACGGCACCGCGATCTACTACCCGCTGCACCTGGACTACTTCACGCCCTGGCCCAGCCTCTCCGCGCTGTTCGCGGCCAGCGGGACGATGGTGATGCTGGTGACGTACGGGACGGTGATCGTGCAGGTCGCGTTCCCGTTCACGCTGTTCAACAGGCGGGTGAAGAACGTCCTGCTGGCGTTGATGATCGTGGAGCACGCGAGCATCGCGGTCCTCCTCGGCCTGCCGTTCTTCTCGATGGCGATGATCGCGGCGGACGCGGTGTTCCTGCCGACGGTGTTCCTGATGTGGCTGGGGGGACGTGCGGGGCGGCTACGGAACCGGGTGCTGCCCGCGCGCAAGACCGCGCAGCAGCGTCAAGAGCCTGCCGAGGAGCCCCGTACGCTCGTGGGGTGAGCAGCGAGAACACCCCCCAGCCCGGTCGGCGCGAGCACGGCGTGAGCGCGTTTGGCGCGCGTGAGCACGGCATGAGTGAGCGCGGTGCGAGCCGGCCTGGCGCGAGCGAGCCTGGTGCGGACGAGCCTGGCGTGAGCCGGCCCGGTGCGGACGAGCCGGTGCAGTACGACGACGCCTTCCTGAACGTGAAGGAAGGCAGCGGGGACGTGATCGGGGTAGGCCCGCATCCCGAGCCGTGGCCCGAGGGAGAGTGGTACGACCCCGAGCTGCTCGCGCACGGCGACCGGCGGAACGTCGTCGACCCGTACCGGTACTGGACGCGTGAGGCGATCGTCGCCGACCTGGACACCCGGCGGCACGGATTCCATGTGGCTGTGGAGAACTGGGGCCACGACTTCAACATCGGTTCCGTGGTGCGCACCGCGAACGCCTTCCTCGCGAAGGAGATCCACATCGTGGGGCGGCGGCGCTGGAACCGGCGCGGGGCCATGGTCACCGACCGCTACCAGCACGTCCGGCACCACCCCGACACCGAGTCGCTGACCGCGTGGGCGGCGGCCGAGGGCCTGCCGATCATCGGCATCGACAACCTGCCGGGGGCGGTGCCGCTGGAGCGGACCGTACTGCCGGAGCGGTGTGTGCTGCTGTTCGGACAGGAGGGGCCGGGACTCACGGAGGAGGCTCGGGCGCACGCGTCGATGGTGTGCTCGATCGCGCAGTTCGGATCGACGCGGTCGATCAACGCCGGGGCCGCGGCGGCGATCGCGATGCACGCGTGGGTGCAGCGGTACGCGCAGGTGCCGGAGCCGTCCTAAGGGCTGTCGCGGAGGCCCGTGCAGAGCTCGCGTATATCCGTGCCCATGCAAAGCTCGCGTATATCCGTGCCCGTGTTCCCGGCGACTCTTCTGTGCACGCGTGTTCGTAAACCCGTGCAACCCGTGCCTGTGTAAGTGTGACTTTCGGATGAGTGTGTCGTTTACGTCTTCGAGCGGAGCGTCGATCCTGGTTGCGGCAGCAGTGGTGAAGCCGCGCGCGTAGAGCTGGCCCGAGAGCTGACCTTGGACAAGGTCATGTGAACGTCTCTGTCACCGCCCGTAGCTGGTTCCTGCACCGAGGGGTGGTTCGCCGTATTCCTGCGAGCCCCCTTGGAGGGCACAGCCATGTACACGGAACGAGCTCTGCTGGACGCGCGAGAGGTGCGCGCGACCCTCGCGCACCGGACGGACGTCCTGGACGAGGTGAGGCAACTGCCGTTGCTGCCTGACGGCGTCCATGTCACCGCGTCGCTGCTCGCCGACTACTTCGAGGTGGACCCGGTGGTGCTGCGCCGGGTGGTGCGCAGGCATGCCGGGGAGCTGGGAGGTTACGGCTACCGGCAGCTCCACGGGGAGAGGCTGCGGGCGTTCGTGGCAGTGAATCTGGCGCAGTCGCGTTCGCCCAGGCGTCAATTGGGGGTCTTTCCCGCGCAGGCGGCGCTGGTGCTCGCGATGGTGCTGGAGGGGAGCGAGGTGGCGAGGGCGGTCCGCGGCGAACTGCTGCGCCCGGTGCGGGGCGCCGGGGGTGACGCGATCGGGAGGCCGTGCGACGTGCGCCAAGTCCTGGATTCGGCGGAGCTCCGGAATGATGACGGGCGGCGGCCGCACGCCCTCGCGGACGTGGCGAACGCCCTCGGCGAGGACGTCACCGTGATGTCCGACGGGACGGTGCACTGCCGGCACGGCGCCATGGAGGTCTGCCTGCCGGCGCCCGGCGAGGACGGTGGGCCACCGTCCGGGCCGTACTACCGCTGCGCGGAGGCCGAGCGGTACGGGATCGCGGGCGGCCGCCCCACCCGGCCGTGCGGGGCCGTCAAGCTCGTCGAGATCGTACGGCGGCTGACCGGGCAACCGGCGTGGCGGCAGTGTCAGGACGAGTCCGCGGTGGACCGCCAGCGTCGTCCCGCGGTAGGGCGGCTGCGTCAGGACGGGTTCGCGCGGTCGCAGCCTCGGCAGGGCGAGCAGGGCGAGCAGGGCGAGCGGGACGAGCGGGACGAGCGGGACGAGCGGGACGAGCGGGACGAGCGGGACGAGCCGGACGGCCGGAGCGGGATGCGACTGTCCCTGGGCGATGTCCATGTGCACGGCTCGCCGCCCGAGATCGCCGCCCTGCTGCGGGAGATGGGCGTGGCGGCCGGCCGGCACCGCTGACCGCCCTCCGTGGGATGGAGGCTGCCGGCCGCGGAGGATGCTGTCGCAGGCGGTGGATGCCGTGGCCCCCGCTTGGGGGGCACGGGCCACGGCATCCGTTCCTGCCCGTACGCCGCCGGCATCGCGGTCAGGCCTGGCGGCGTACCTCCACTGTCCGGAAGCGGTTGGACACGAACGCGCCGTCGCACAGCGCTGCGTTCGCGGCCGGGTTGCCGCCGGAGCCGTGGAAGTCGGAGAAGGCGGCGGTCTGGTTGACGTACACCCCGCCCGTCAGGTTCAGCGAGAGCTGCGCGGACTCCTCCAGGCAGACCTCCTCGACGGCACGCTCCACCTCGGGGGAGGTCGTGTACGCGCCGACCGTCATCGCGCCCTTGTCACGGACGGTCCGGCGCAGCAGGTCCAGGGCGTCGGCCGTGGAGTCGACGGCGACGGCGAAGGACACCGGGCCGAAGCACTCCGAGAGGTACGCCGCCTCTGCGTCCGGCTTCGCACCGTCCAGCTTGACGATGACGGGGGTGCGGACGGTCGCGCCGGGGAAGTCCGGGTTGCTGACCTCCCGTGAGGGGAGGGCGACCTCGCCGAGACCGGCCGCCGCCTCCAGCCGCGACTTCACGTCCGGGTTGACCAGTGCGCCCAGCAGCGCGTTCGCCCTGGCGTCGTCGCCGAGCAGGCCGCCCACCGACTTGGCGAGGTCGCCGACCACCTCGTCGTACGACTTGGGGCCCGCGTCGGTGGTGATGCCGCCGCGGGGGACCAGCAGGTTCTGCGGGGTGGTGCACATCTGGCCGCTGTACAGGGACAGCGAGAACGCCAGGTTGGAGAGCATTCCCCGGTAGTCGTCGGTGGAGTCGACGATCACCGTGTTGACGCCGGCCTTCTCCGTGTAGACCTGCGCCTGACGGGCGTGGGCCTCCAGCCAGTCGCCGAACTCGGTGGACCCCGTGTAGTCAATGATTTTGATCTCGGGGCGGGTGGCGAGGGTCTTGGCGATGCCTTCGCCGGGACGCTCCGCGGCGAGCGCCACCAGGTTGGCGTCGAAGCCCGCCTCGGTGAGGACCTCGCGGGCCACCTTCACCGTCAGGGCGAGCGGCAGCACCGCGCGCGGGTGCGGCTTGACCAGGACCGGGTTGCCGGTGGCCAGGGACGCGAACAGGCCCGGGTAGCCGTTCCAGGTGGGGAAGGTGTTGCAGCCGATGAGCAGCGAGATGCCGCGCGGAACGGCGGTGAAGGCCTTCGACAGGTTGAGCGGGTCGCGCTTGCCCTGCGGTTTCGACCAGTCCGCCGCGGCGGGCACCCGGGTCTGCTCGGCGTAGGCGTACGCCACCGCCTCCAGGCCGCGGTCCTGGGCGTGCGGCCCGCCGGCCTGGAGCGCCATCATGAAGGCCTGGCCGCTGGTGTGCATCACGGCGTGCGCGAACTCGTGCGTCCGGGCGCTGATCCGGGCCAGGATCTCCAGACAGACCACGGCTCGCGCCTCGGGCCCTGCGTCCCGCCAGGCGCCCATGCCCGCGCGCATGGCGGGCAGCAGCACGTCGATGTCGGCATGCGGGTACGAGATGCCCAGCTCGGGGCCGTACGGCGAGACTTCGCCGCCGTCGGCGGGGGAACCGCCGGTCCAGCCGTCCGTGCCGGGCTGCTCGCCCAGGTCGAAGCGGGCGCCCTTGAGTGCCTCGAACGCCGCGAGACCGTCGGCCGCCGCGCTCTCGCCGTACGCCTTCGGGTGTTCGGGGTGCGGGGACCAGTAGGCGCGGCTGCGGATCGCGTCGAGGGCCTGGTCGAGTGTGGGCCGGTGGGTCTCGGTCAGCTGCGTCAGCTTCTGGGGCGACTGCATTGCGCGGACCAACTCCTCGTCGAGCTGGGCTTGGACGGGCGGACACGGCTAGAGTAACCGAACGATCGGTCGGGACAAGGGGGCCGACGTAAAGCTGTGGACAACCCGTCCGGGAGGATTGGCCGCATGACAGCAATCGAGCGCGCCCGCACCGTCGCCGTCGTCGGGGCCGGGACCATGGGCCAGGGCATCGCCCAGGTCGCCCTCATCGCCGGGCACCCCGTCCTCCTCTTCGACGTGGACGCGGGGCGCACCACGGCCGCGGACGCCGCCGTGCGTTCCCGGGTGGAGCGCCTGGTGGAGAAGGGGCGGCTCGGCCGCGCGGAGGCCGACGAGGCGCTCGGGCGGCTGCACCCCGCGCACGACCTGCGGGACCTCTCCGAGGCGGCCCTCGTCATCGAGGCGGTGGTGGAGCAGCTCACGGTGAAGCAGCAGCTGTTCTCCGCCCTTGAGGCGCTCGTCGCCGAAGACACCCTGCTGGCCACCAACACCTCCTCGTTGTCCGTCACAGCGGTCGCGGGCGCACTGGAACACCCCGGCCGCGTCGTCGGCATGCACTTCTTCAACCCGGCTCCGCTGCTCCCCCTGGTGGAGATCGTCAGCGGCTTCGGCACGGACGACGCGGCCGCCACGCGCGCGTACGACACGGCGCTCGCCTGGGGGAAGACCCCGGTGCGCTGCGCCGACACCCCCGGCTTCCTCGTCAACCGGATCGCCCGCCCCTTCTACGCGGAGGCGTTCGCGGTGTACGAGGAGCAGGCCGCCGACCCGGCCACCGTCGACGCCGTGCTGCGTGAGTGCGGGGGCTTTCGGATGGGTCCTTTCGAGCTGACCGACCTGATCGGCCAGGACGTCAACGAGGCCGTCTCCCGTTCGGTCTGGGAGGCCTTTCACCAGAGCCCCAAGTTCGTGCCCTCGCTGCCGCAGCGTCGTCTGGTGGAGTCGGGGCGTCTCGGCAGGAAGACCGGCAAGGGGTGGTTCTCGTACGAGCAAGGGGCGGCGAGGCCGCAGCCGCACACCGCCGCGCCCGAGGAGGCGCCCGCGCACGTCACCGTCGCCGGTGACTTCGGGCCCGCCGCCGAGGTGATCTCCATGCTCCAGGAGGCCGACGGCATCGACGTGAAGCAGCTGACGTCCGGCGGCCCCTACATCGAGCTGCCCGGCGGCGGTCAGCTCGCCCCCGTCGACGGGCACACCTCCGTCGAGTACAGCGACGTCGTCCACTTCGACCTGGCCCTCGACTACCGGTCCGCCACCCGCGTCGCCCTCGCTGCCTCGGACGACGTCAGCGAGCGCACCCTCAAGGAAGCGGTCGGACTCTTCCAGGCGCTCGGCAAGGACGTCAGTGTGATCGGAGACGTTCCCGGCATGATCGTCGGACGGACGGTCGCCATGCTCGTCGACCTGGCGCTGGACGCCGTCGCCAAGGGCGTCGCCTCGGCGCAGGACATCGACACCGCGATGCGGCTCGGCGTCAACTACCCGCGCGGGCCGCTGGAGTGGGGCCGTGAGCTCACCGGCGACTGGTCCTTCGACCTGCTCACCGCGCTGCACGAACGCTGTCCGACCGGGCGCTACGCCCCGTCCCTGGCGCACTACCGGCAGGCGTACGCCGAAGAGGCGACCGAGTCCGCAGAGGAGAGCACCGGATGACCGCCACAGAAGGTACGCACACGGACCGCCCGCGCCCGGACCGCTCAGGCCCGGAGCGCCCGGGGCACGGCGGCCACGGCTCGGAGCGCGCGGGCCAGGACCGCCCCGGTTCGGCGAAGAGGGACACGTACACGCCCGAAACCCTGCTCGCCGTCGCCGTACGCGTCTTCAACGAGCGGGGTTACGACGGCACCTCGATGGAGCACCTCTCCAAGGCCGCCGGGATCTCCAAGTCGTCCATCTACCACCACGTGGCGGGCAAGGAGGAGCTGCTGCGGCGCGCCGTCAGCCGGGCGCTGGACGGGCTGTTCGCCGTTCTGGAGGAGCCCCAGGCGGTGCGTGGCCGGGCGATCGAGCGCGTCGAGCACGTCACCCGGCGCACCGTCGAGGTGCTGATGGCGGAACTTCCGTACGTGACGCTGCTGCTGCGGGTCCGCGGGAACACCCGGGCCGAGCGGTGGGCGCTGGAACGGCGCCGCGAGTTCGACCAGCGGGTCGCCGACCTGCTGAAGGCGGCGGCGGCCGACGGGGACCTGCGTGCGGACGTGGACATCCGGCTGGCGACCCGGCTGCTCTTCGGGATGATCAACTCTTTGGTCGAGTGGTACCGGCCGCACCCTGGCGGGGCCGCGGAGCAGGACCAGCTCGCGGACACCGTGGTGCGACTGGCCTTCGACGGACTGCGGACGGGCTGAGGGGCGGCTCAGCCGGGGCCGAAGGGGCTCAGCCGGAGCCTGAAGGGCGGCTCAACCGGGAGACGAGAGGGAGCGGGCGGTCACGATCGGCCCCCGAGGCCGCGGGGCGGGCGCCGGCCGCGAGGCTCACTCCCGCGACGAACGCCTGGGTTCCAGGTCGGTTTCCTCGAAGACGAGGAGCGTGCGGGTGCTCAGCACCTCGGGGATGGCCTGGATCCGGGTCAGGACAAGCTCGCGGAGCGTTCTGTTGTCCGGGGTGTGCACCAGCAGCAGCACGTCGAAGTCCCCGCTGACCAGCGCGATGTGAGCGGCCCCCGGCAGCGCTTGGAGTTCCTCGCGGACGGTGCGCCACGAGTTCTGGACGATCTTGAGGGTTATGTAGGCGGAGGCGCCCTGGCCTGCCCGTTCGTGGTCTACGCGGGCGCTGAAACCACGGATCACGCCGTCGTCGATCAGGCGGTTGATCCGGGCGTAGGCGTTCGCGCGCGAGACATGGACCCGTTCGGCGACCGACCGTATCGAGGCGCGGCCGTCGGCCTGGAGCATCCGCAGGATGTCCTGGTCGATGGCGTCCAGGGGTCTGGGGGGAGGCGGCGGGCTGTGGACAACTTCGGCGTCGCCGCGAAAACCGTCACCCGATCCGGGGACACTCGCTCCCGACCCGGCCATTTGTTCAGCTGCCATCTGCCCCCGCCTCCCCGCCATGGACGTCCTGTTCCCATCCCAGGGCCCGCAGAACCGTTTGTCCACAGGCTGATGCCGCCTGTAGCCAAACTGCACCCACGACCGAACAATCGGTAGGTGAGACGCGCCACATTCCGCACCGGGGTGCCGACGCCCTCACGACCGTTCCGCATCGCTCCCACGAGGAGGTGTTCGTCGTGACGATTCAAGAGATGCCGGGCAGCGCGGCCTACCGGCCCAGCCCTCCCCCGGCCTGGCGGCCCCGCACCGACCCCGCCCCGCTGCTCCCCGACCCCGAGCCGTACCGGGTGCTCGGCACCGCGGCCGCCGCCGGGATCGACCCCGCCCTGATGCGCCGGCTGTACGCGGAACTGGTCCGCGGCCGTAGGTACAACGCGCAGGCCACCGCGCTCACCAGGCAGGGCCGCCTCGCCGTGTACCCCTCCAGCACCGGCCAGGAGGCCTGCGAGGTCGCCGCCGCACTGGTGCTGCGCGAGCAGGACTGGCTGTTCCCGTCTTACCGCGACACCCTCGCGGCCGTGGCGCGCGGCCTGGACCCCGTCCAGGCGCTGACCCTGCTGCGGGGTGACTGGCACACCGGCCACGACCCGCGGGAGAGCCGCATCGCCCCGCTGTGCACCCCGCTGGCCACCCAGCTGCCGCACGCCGTGGGTCTCGCCCACGCCGCACGCCTCAAGGGCGACGACGTGGTGGCCCTCGCCATGGTCGGGGACGGCGGCACCAGCGAGGGCGACTTCCACGAGGCACTGAACTTCGCCGCCGTCTGGCAGGCCCCGGTCGTCTTCCTGGTGCAGAACAACGGCTTCGCGATCTCCGTGCCGCTCGCCAAGCAGACGGCCGCGCCCTCACTCGCCCACAAGGCCGTCGGGTACGGGATGCCGGGCCGGCTCGTCGACGGGAACGACGCGGCCGCGGTGCACGAGGTGCTGGCCGAAGCGGTGGAGCGGGCCCGCCGAGGAGGCGGCCCCACGCTGGTCGAGGCCGTGACGTACCGCATGGAGGCGCACACCAACGCCGACGACGCCACCCGTTACCGGGGTGACGCGGAGGTCTCCGCCTGGCGCGACCACGATCCGATCGCCCTCCTGGAGCGCGAGCTCACGGAGCGCGACATGCTCGACGAAGCGGGCATACGGGAGGCCCGGGAGGCCGCCGAGACGATGGCAGCCGACCTCCGCGCCCGGATGAACGCGGACCCGGTGCTCGACCCGATGGGCCTCTTCACCCATGTGTACGCGGAGCGCACCACGCAGCTGCGCGAGCAGGAGGCACAGCTGAGGGCCGAGCTGGACGCTGAAGAGGAAGCGGGGACCGGCCGATGAACAGCACGGTGGCGGGGGCCGCGGCAGGCGCCGAGGCGGCGGGCAAGACGGCGGGCAAGGCCGCTGCGAAGCCCGCGAGCATGGCGCAGGCACTCCAGCGGGCCCTGCGTGACGCGATGGCCGACGACCCGACGGTGCACGTCATGGGGGAGGACGTGGGCGCCCTGGGCGGGGTCTTCCGGATCACCGACGGGCTGGCCAAGGAGTTCGGCGAGGACCGCTGTACGGACACCCCGCTCGCCGAGGCGGGAATCCTGGGAGCGGCCGTCGGCATGGCGATGTACGGGCTGCGGCCGGTCGTGGAGATGCAGTTCGACGCGTTTGCCTACCCGGCGTTCGAGCAGCTCGCCAGCCATGTGGCCAAGATGCGCAACCGCACCCGCGGCGCGCTCCCGATGCCGCTGACGATCCGCATCCCGTACGGCGGCGGGATCGGCGGGGTGGAGCACCACAGCGACTCCTCCGAGGCGTACTACATGGCCACCCCGGGGCTGCACGTCGTCACCCCGGCGACCGTCGAGGACGCCTACGGAATGCTGCGCGAGGCCATCGCGTCCGACGATCCGGTGGTCTTCCTTGAGCCCAAGCGGCTGTACTGGTCGAGGGCCGACTGGTCGCCCGACGCCCCGGCGGCCGTCGCACCGATAGGCCGGGCAGTCGTGCGCCGCACCGGCCGCAGCGCCACACTGATCACCTACGGGCCTTCCCTGCCGGTGTGCCTGGAGGCCGCGGAGGCGGCCACCGCCGAGGGCTGGGACCTGGAAGTCGTCGACCTGCGTTCGCTGGTGCCCTTCGACGACGAGACGGTGGCCTCCTCGGTACGGCGTACCGGGCGCGCCGTCGTCGTCCACGAGTCCGCCGGTTTCGGTGGGCCGGGCGGCGAGATCGCCGCCCGCGTCACGGAGCGGTGCTTCCACCACCTGGAGGCTCCGGTGCTGCGCGTCGCCGGCCTGGACGTGCCGTACCCGCCGCCGATGCTCGAACGCCACCATCTGCCCGGCGTGGACCGGGTGCTGGACGCGGTGGCCCGGCTCCAGTGGGAGGACTGAGATGGCTCAGGTGTTGGAGTTCAGACTGCCTGACCTGGGCGAGGGGCTGACCGAGGCGGAGATCGTGCGCTGGCTGGTGGAGGTGGGCGACGTCGTCGCCGTCGACCAGCCGGTGGTCGAGGTCGAGACGGCCAAGGCGATGGTCGAGGTGCCGTGTCCGTACGGCGGTGTGGTGACGGCCAGGTTCGGCGCGGAGGGCACCGAACTCCCGGTCGGCTCCCCGCTGTTGACCGTGGCGGTCGGCGCGGAGTCACCGGAGGGCGCCGCAGGCCTCACCACGGGCGGTGAGAGTGCGGCAGCGGGAAGCGGAACCGGCGGCGGTGACGGCGGCGGCGGTGACAGCAGTGGTGACGGCGCTGCGTCCGGGTCGGGGAACGTCCTGGTGGGCTACGGCACCACCGCCCCGGCGGCTCGTCGCCGCCGGGTGCGGCCGGTGGTGCAGACGGCCAACGGCGCGGCCGGGCCGAGGGAGACGCCTCGGACGGCCCCTGAAGCATCGGTGACCGGTGCGCTGCTCGGTGCGGCCGACGGGCCCGTGCCGGTGATCTCGCCGCTCGTGCGCAGGCTGGCTCGGGAGAGCGGTCTCGATTTGCGGCAGTTGGACGGATCGGGCCCCGACGGGCTGATCCTCCGTACCGATGTGGAGCGGGCCATACGTACAGCGGAATCCGCACCGGCCGTGGTGCAGGCCCCGGCCCCGGACCCCGCCCCAGCTCCCGTCACCGTCGCTGCCCCCGCCCCCGCCATGCGTGTTCCGCTGAAGGGTGTCCGTGGCGCCGTCGCCGACAAGCTGTCCCGCAGCCGCCGCGAGATTCCGGACGCGACCTGCTGGGTGGACGCCGACGCGACGGAGCTGATGGCGGCCCGTACGGCGATGAACAGCGGAGGCAGCCTGGGTAGTGCCCCCAAGGTGTCGGTCCTCGCGCTGCTGGCCCGCATCTGTACGGCTGCGCTCGCCCGCTTCCCGGAGCTCAACTCCACCGTGGACACCGAGGCCCGGGAGATCGTCCGCCTGCCCGAGGTGCATCTGGGTTTCGCGGCCCAGACCGGGCGGGGACTCGTCGTCCCGGTGGTCCGTGACGCCCACGCGCGCAACGTGGAGTCGCTGGGCGAGGAGATCGTACGGCTGACCGAGGCCGCCAGGGCGGGCCGGCTCACCCCCGCCCAGCTCACCGGTGGCACCTTCACGCTGAACAACTACGGCGTGTTCGGCGTCGACGGATCCACGCCGATCATCAACCACCCGGAGGCGGCGATGCTCGGTGTGGGCCGCATCGTGCCCAAGCCGTGGGTGCACGAGGGGGAGTTGGCGGTACGCAAGGTCGTCCAGCTGTCGCTGACCTTCGACCACCGGGTCTGCGACGGCGGCACCGCGGGAGGCTTCCTGCGATACGTGGCCGACTGCGTGGAGCAACCGGCGCTGCTGCTGCGCACCCTCTGATCCCGGCCGGTGGGCGTCCGAGGGCCAGGAACGCTCCCGTCCCGCCGATCACGCGGGGCGGGCCCTAGTCACCGGCAGAGGCGGCGGCCCGTACATACTCTGGGGCATGAGTGCCCATGCGTATGACGCCGTCGTGCTGGCCGGCGGGGCCGGGCGGCGGCTCGGCGGGGTGGACAAGGCCGCCGTGCGGGTCGGCGGGCGGCCCCTGCTCGACCGTGTGCTGACGGCCTGTGACGGGGCCGGGGCGACCGTGGTCGTCGGGGGCCGCCGCGCCACCGCTCGGCCCGTGACCTGGACGCACGAGGAGCCGCGGGGTGGCGGACCGCTCGCCGCGCTCGCCGCCGGGGTACGGGAGAGCGGGGCCGCGGTCCTCGTCGTGCTCTCCGTCGACCTGCCGTTCATCGACCGGGCGACCGTGGACACTCTCGTCGGCGCGCTCGCGGCAGAGCCGCACGCCCAGGCGGCGCTGCTCGTCGACGCGGGCGGCCGCGACCAGCCTCTCGTCGCTGCCTACCGGGCAGAGGCGCTGCGCCGCGAACTCGCCGTGCTGGAAACCGGGTACGGCACCCTCTCCGGACTCCCGCTGCGCCGGCTCACCGCCGAACTCGCCCTGACCCGCGTGGTTACGGCCGCCCCTCTTGCTTCCTTCGACTGCGACACCTGGGAAAACATCGCCGCGGCCCGAGCCCGGATCAGGGAGCATGGGCACGTGCTGGATGAATGGATCACCGCAGTCAAGGACGAACTCGGCGTCGACCTGCCCGTCGACACTCCCCTGCTCCTCGACCTCGCGCGCGATGCCGCGCACGGCGTCGCCCGACCCGCCGCCCCCCTGACGACGTTCCTGGTCGGGTACGCCGCCGGGCGGGCCGGAGGTGACGGCCCCGAAGCCGTCGCCGAAGCGGTCCGCAAGGCCACCGCCCTCGCTGCCCGGTGGGTGGCGGAGGCCTCCGACGAGGCCCCAGGGACCGCGGAACCGGCGTCCGGCAAGGACTCCGCGAAGGCCTCGCAGGACGGGGGCGGCACCTCGTGAACGACATCGAGCACGAGATCGACGGAATCGACCAGGCGCTCGCCCTGGTCAGCCGTGAGCCCCGTGAACCACGCGAGCAGGCCGCGGTCCCCGCCCCCACCGCCGCGACCGCGGCCGGCGCCGGCCAGGAGTCCGCTGCCCCGGCCGACCCCGTCACCCCTGACCACGCCGCCGGCGCCTCCTGGCCCGAAGCTCGCGCCGCCGCCTTCCGGGCCGGACACGCCGCGCCGGCCCGCCCGCTGCGGGTCCCGCTCGGGCAGGCCCTCGGGCAGGTGCTCGCCGAGCCCCTCGAAGCCCTCACCGACCTGCCGTCCTTCGACACCTCCGCCATGGACGGCTGGGCCGTCGCGGGCCCCGGGCCGTGGTCCTTCCACGAGGGCCACGGAATTCTCGCGGGCCGCGCCGCCCCCGATCCGCTGAACGACGGCGAGGCCGTCCGTATCGCCACCGGTGCCCGCATCCCCGCCGAGGCGACCGCCGTCATCCGCAGCGAGCACGCCCACGCGGACGAGAGCAAGTTGCGGCTGCACGCCCTGCGCGAGGTGATCCCCGGCCAGGACATCCGGCCGAGAGGCCAGGAGTGCCGCACCGGGGACCATCTGCTGCCCGCCGGGTCCCTGGTCACCCCGGCCGTCCTCGGTCTCGCCGCGGCCGCCGGTTACGACACCCTGCTGAGCGTCCCGAGGCCCACGGTCGAAGTGCTGATCCTGGGCGACGAGTTGCTGACCGGGGGCCTGCCCCACGACGGGATGGTCAGGGACGCGCTCGGCCCGCTCCTGGCCCCCTGGCTGCGCGCCCTGGGCGCCGACGTTCTCGACACCCGGTGCCTGGGGGACGACCCGGAGGTGCTGCGCAGGGCGGTCCTGGGCTCCGAGGCGGACGTGATCGTCACCACCGGCGGTACGGCCGCGGGACCGGTCGACCACGTCCGGCCCTTCCTCGCGACGGCGGCGAGGGCCGCCCGAAGCGCGTCGGCCGACGCCGTGGGGACCGAGATCCTCGTGGACGGGGTGGAGGTGCGGCCCGGCCATCCCATGCTGCTGGCCCGGCTCTCCCCTGACACCCATCTGGTGGGGCTGCCGGGCAACCCCCTGGCCGCCGTGTCCGGACTGCTCACGCTGGCCGGACCCTTGCTGCGGGCCCTCGCGCACCGGCCGGCCACCGAGCCGTACCGGGCGCCGGTCCGTGACGAGATCCCCGGCCACCCCGTCTCGACCCGGCTCGTGCCCGTCACCCACCGCACCGGCCCGACCGGCGCGGACCATGCCGTACCGCTGCACTACAACGGGCCCGCGATGCTGCGCGGTATCGCCGCCGCCGACGGGCTGGCCGTCGTACCGCCCGGCGGCGCGCGGGCCGGTGACGAGTTGGAAATCCTCGACCTGCCCTGGGCGGAAGGCTGTTTCACGTGAAACAACCGGCCCGCACGGAAGGATGTTTCACGTGAAACTGCCCGGCCATGACGCGATGGCGCGAGGTGCGGACGAGCACCTGACGACCGCCCCGGTGAAGCTGCCCAAGCACATCGTGGAGCGCCCGCTGCGCCAGGTCGGCAGGCGGCTGCTGATGGCGATGCTGGTACTCGCGGTGACCGTCTTCATCGTGTGGGTCGACCGCTCCGGCTACCACGACAACTCCGACGGCGGCGTGGACCTGCTCGACGCCGTCTACTACTCGACCGTCACCCTCTCCACCACGGGGTACGGCGACATCGTCCCGTACAGCGACGGCGCGCGGCTCACCAATGTGCTGCTCGTGACGCCGCTGCGGGTTCTTTTTCTGATCATCCTGGTCGGCACCACTCTTGAGGTCCTCACCGAGCGGACCCGCGAAGAGTTCCGGCTGAATCGCTGGAGGTCCCAGTTGCGAGACCACACTGTCGTCATCGGGTACGGGACGAAGGGCAGGTCCGCGATGCAGACGCTGATCGCCACCGGCCTGCGCAAGGACCAGATTGTCGTCGTCGACCCGAGCGCCAAGGTCATCGAGACCTGCAACGCGGAGGGCCTGACCGGGGTGGTGGGCGACGCGACGCGCAGTGACGTACTGCTGCGGGCTGAACTCCAGCGGGCCCGTCAGATCGTCATCGCCACCCAGCGCGACGACACGGCGGTGCTCGTCACGCTCACCGCCCGCCAGCTCAACCGGGGCGCGAAGATCGTGGCCGCGGTCCGTGAGGAGGAGAACGCGCCGCTGCTGCGCCAGTCCGGAGCGGACGCCGTCATCACCAGCGCGAGCGCGGCGGGCCGACTGCTCGGTCTCTCCGTGCTCAGCCCGAGCGCCGGCACGGTGATGGAGGACCTGATCCAGCAGGGCTCGGGGCTGGACCTGATCGAGCGCCCGGTCATAAAGAGCGAGGTCGGCAAGAACGTCCGCGAGACCGAGGACCTGGTGGTGAGCGTGTTGCGCGGGCACCGGCTGCTCGGTTACGACGATCCGAAGGCCAGTCCGCTCCAGCTCACCGACCGGGTGATCGCGATCGTCCGGGCGACACCGGGGTCCGAGGGGTCGTCCAGCGTACGCGTCACCTCGGCGGAGTAGGGCGCAAAGCGGGTCCGCGCGATTCTTCGGAAGGCTGTTGGTCAGGGCTTTCGGACTGATCAGAGGCGCCGGGGGTAGCCTCGCCGCCATGCATGCGATCACGATCCCCGAACCCGGCGGCCCCGACGCTCTCGTCTGGGCGGAGGTCCCCGACCCCGTCCCGAACGAGGGCGAGGTCCTCGTCGAGGTGGCCGCCAGTGCGGTCAACCGCGCCGATCTGCTTCAGCGACAGGGCTTCTACGACCCGCCGCCCGGTGCGTCCCGCTACCCCGGCCTGGAGTGCTCCGGCCGGATCGTGGCGCTGGGCGCCGGGGTGCACGGCTGGGCGGTCGGCGACGAGGTGTGCGCGCTGCTCTCCGGCGGTGGGTACGCCCAGAAGGTGGCCGTTCCCGCCGGTCAGCTGCTGCCCGTGCCGGAGGGCGTGGACCTGGTCACGGCCGCCGCGCTGCCCGAGGTGACGGCGACGGTCTGGTCGAACGTCTTCATGATCGCCCATCTGCGCCCCGGCGAGACTCTTCTCGTGCACGGCGGGGCCAGCGGCATCGGTTCCATGGCGATCCAGCTGGCCAAGGCGGTCGGTGCCCGTGTCGCCGTCACGGCGGGCGGCCCGGAGAAGCTGGCGCGCTGCGCGGAGCTGGGCGCGGACATCCTCATCGACTACCGCGAGCAGGACTTCGTCACCGAGCTGCGCAAGGCCACCGACGGCAAGGGCGCGGACGTCATTCTCGACATCATCGGCGCCAAGTACCTCGACCAGAACGTGAAGGCGCTGGCCACCAGCGGCCGTCTGGCGATCATCGGTCTGCAGGGCGGGGTGAAGGGCGAGATCAACCTCAACGCCCTGCTGCGCAAGCGGGCAGCGATCACCGCGACCTCGTTGCGCAGCCGCCCGTTGGGCGAGAAGGCGGCGATCGTGGCGGCGGTGCGCGAGCACGTGTGGCCGCTGATCGCCGCGGGCCGGGTGCGTCCGGTGGTCGACCGGGTCTTCCCGATGGACCAGGCGTCCGAGGGGCACAGGGCTCTGGACGAGGGCACTCACATCGGCAAGATCCTGCTCAGCACGGACTGAGACGTCGGCGCGCGAGGCTGTCGCGCGCACGGCCGTACAGGCGCCACCGTCGTGACGACAGCGAAAAGGGGCCCGGTTCCGCGGAACCGGGCCCCTTCCTCGCGCTACGGCCTACAGGTACGGACCGCCCGTGCGGGCGGCGTGGCCGTGGCCCTGCTCCTCGTCGTCCTCGTGCACGGTGCCCGGCGGCAGTGCCCGGCGCATCTGTTCAAGCTGGGCGCGCGCCGCCATCTGCTGGGCGAACAGCGCGGTCTGGATGCCGTGGAAGAGTCCTTCGAGCCAGCCCACCAGCTGTGCCTGCGCGATGCGCAGTTCCGCCTCGGAGGGGATGGCTTCCTCGGTGAAGGGCAGCGACAGCCGCTCCAGTTCCTCGACGAGCTCCGGGGCGAGCCCGTCCTCCAGCTCCTTCACCGAGCTGGCGTGGATGTCCTTGAGCCGTACCCGGCTCGCCTCGTCCAGAGGAGCCGCGCGGACTTCCTCCAGGAGTTGCTTGATCATGCTGCCGATGCGCATGACCTTCGCGGGCTGTTCCACCATGTCCGTCACTGGCACCTCGCGCGACTCGTCGTCACCGCCGCCGAGCGCCATTCCGTCCTGTCCGACGACCAGGACCTGGGGGCTCTCCTGCGACCGTTCACTCCTCGGCATCTCCATGCCGACATTCTCTCGTACACCTGCGTCACAGGTGGGTGTGCCCCCGCACAAAGGTGATCCACCTTCATACGGGGGCACAGCTTGCCCGGATGTTCTGCTCAGGCCTCCGCGCGCCGGGCGAGCGCGCCGCGTGAACGGGTGACCAGTGCGGCGAGGAGCGCCGCGCCGAGCGGGACGGCGACGAGCAGCGCTGCCAGGGTCGGCCACGGGACGACGATGGGGATCTCGGCCGTGTGCATGCTGCCGCCCCAGCCCATGTCGATGTTCTGCTGGAGCTGGGCCGCGTCGGACCGCCGCTGGTTGAGCAGCAGCCCGATCGCGGGCAGTACGCCCGCGGCCGAGCCGAGGACCACGCCCATCAGGGCGACCGTGCCGCACTGGAATCCGCTGAGGGTGCGGCGCACCCGGGGCGGGGCGCCGACCGCGGCGAGGGTCTTGAGGTCGGGTTCGGCGTCCGCCTGGGCCAGGCCGGTGGCGATTCCGGCGGCGCCGATGGTGACGAGCCCCGCGAACACCGTCAGGGCGAGCAGCACGATTCCGGTGCGGCCGGTGAAGCCTGCCTCGATGTACGGCATCTGGGTGATGCCGATCTTGTCGAAGGCGCCGTTCATCGCCTGCGTCTGCTCGGTGCTGGGCAGTGTGGACGTCGAGAAGAGCAGTCCGTAGGGCACCGTGGTGAACCCGGCGGCCTTGGCCGCGGCGGGGGGCATCAGGACCTGGAGGCCGTAGGTGTCGACGCTCTCGGGGGCCTGGTGGACGGGCACCGACGTGATCTTGCCCGGTGCGTCCTTGCCTGCGGCCATCGCCTCGTCGGCCTTCTTGCGGTCGGTGACGACCTTGATGCCGATCTTGCCGTTCTCGGCGTGGCCCCGGCCGAAGGCGACGGTCCTGCCCTGCTTGATCGCGTTCACGGTGCCGGGGTCGGTGATGCCGAGGACCCGCAGGACCTTCTCGTCACCGATGGTCACCCCGGAGGGGCTGGGCGCGTTGCCCTCGAAGTGCACCCGGCAGCGCCAGTCCTTGGCCAGCTCGCGCCGTTCCTCGACGGAGAAGCGCTCGGCCGGGTCGCCGCCGGACCCGTCCCTCTCGTGGAGCGGACACTGGTTGGCCTTCGGTACGACCAGCTCGACGAGGCCGCACTTCGCGTCCTCGCTGTACTCGGTGCAGTTCTTGCTTCCGACGACGATGCGCCGGACGTCGGTGAGGACGTCGAGCGGCAGGTTCGTCTGCACGGCGGCCCGCATGGCCGGCAGGTCGCGGCCACCCGCCTCGTCGGTGGTGGTCGAGCCGACGCCGTACGGGAGCATCGCCTCGTACGAGGCGCGCTGCTGGGCGTCGCTGCTGGCGGTGTACGTGGCGACCGCGACGGTGCCCGCGACGGCGGCCAGTACCGCGGCGACCGCGGGTGCCGTACGCCCCCGGTTGCGTACGGCGTCGCGCAGGGCGAGCCGCGGCGAGAGCGGCAGCCAACCGCCGATCCGCCCGAACAGGCCGACCAGTACCGGGGTCAGCGCGACCACGCCCAGTTCGGCGAGGGCGCTGCCGCCTCCCACGAGGAGCGGACTGTCACTGGCGGTGGCCCCGTACAGGGCGATCGCCGCGCCGAGCGCGACGGCGATCAGTCCGATCAACGGCAGTACCCGGTTCGCCCGGCGGACGCCGCGCCGCCCGGTGAGGGAGGCCAGGACGGGCTGCCGGGAAGCGGTGACGGCGGGCACGACGGCCGCCATCAGGCCGGTGAACACGGCGAGCAGGGCGATGCCGAGGAGCTCCAGCGGCCGCAGGTCGAAGTCGCCGAACCGCTTGCCGAGGTAGCTCTCCAGGGCAGGCTGGAGGGCGAGGGTGAGGGCGATGCCGAGCGCCGTGCCGATGACGGCCGCGGCGACACCGATGACCAGGCCACCGGACAGGACGATGGCCCGGATGTGGCGGCGGTCGCCACCGTTGGCGCCGACCAGGCCGAGCTGACGGCGCGAGCGGCGGGCACCCACCGCGAAGGCGGGACCGGCGAGCAGGCAGATCTCCAGCAGGGCGAGCCCGACGATGGTGGCCGCCGCCGCCAGTGCCCCGCTCGTTCCGTCGTGGCCGCTGTCCTTCGCGTGGTGCGCGAAGTAGGGCACCTCGGAGTCGGCGGGCGGGCTCAGGGCGACGGCGCGCGAGAGCACCTCGACGCCCTTGGTGTTGGCCGCCTTGACCATGTTCCACGTGAAACCGTCGCGGCCGCCGCCACCCACCAGGTAGGTGGTCTCGCCGCCGGTGGGCGTCAGGCCCTGGGCGGTGAGGGCCTTGTTCAGCGGGGCGAAGAAGGTGCCGGGCAGTGCGTTGACCTGGTCGAGGTTGAGGTCGTCGGGCAGGTCGTAGGAGCCGACGACGGTGAACTCGCTCTCCGAGGCGCGGGCCTTGACCTTGGAACCCACGGAGAGGCCGCCCGCCTCCAGGAAGTGGTTGGTCGCGGCGATCTCGCCGGCCTTCTCGGGGAAGCGGCCCCGGTCGAGGTCCAGCAACCCCTTCGCCAGCGGGTCGGCGGCGTTCAGCTCGCGGATGTCGGAGTGGAGCAGACCGTGCGTGGTCCGGATCGGGGTGGAGCCCCGGGTGTCGGTGAGGGCCCTGGTTCCGGCCGGGATCACCTTGGTGACGTCCGTCTTCCCCTCGGGGGTAGGTCTGTTCGTGTAGGCGTCCCAGCCGCCGACCGGTTCCCACTGGTCGGAGCCCTGGTCGCCGGTGTGCGGCGTCTGCTCGATGGCGACACCGCCCATGCCGGTGTCGGTGAGCCGGGCGTCGGCGCCGCCGAGCATGCGGTCCATCCGGTCACTGACGCCCAGTTCGGAGCTGCGCAGCGTCACGTCGACGGCGCTCACCCCGAGGATGGGCAGGGCGATCATGGCGAGGACCAGGAGGCTGCGGCCCTTGGAGCGCCAGGCGTCACGGCGGGCGATGCGGATCGCCGCGAGCCAGGAGTGGTACCAGCCGCTCACTTGGTGCCCGCCTGCCCGGTCGTGCCGGTGGTTCCGGTCGCGTTGCCGACGGCGAGGAGGGAGTCGGCCTCGGTGCGTATCGTCTCGTCGACCACGGAGCCGTCGCGCAGGAAGACCACCCGGTCCGCCCAGGCCGCGAAGCGCGGTTCGTGGGTGACGAGGATGCCGGCCGCGCCGGCGTCGCAGCGCGCGCGGAGCAGGGCGAGCACGGACTCACCGGTCTCGGAGTCGAGGGCGCCGGTCGGCTCGTCCGCGAGGACCAGGCGGCGGTCGCCCACCAGGGCGCGGGCGATGGCGACGCGCTGCTGCTGGCCGCCGGACATCTCGTCGGGGAACCGGTCGGCGAGGTGGCCGAGCCCCATCTCCTCCAGTGCGGCGAGCGCGGAGACGCGGGCCTTGCGGGCGGACGTGCCGTCCAGTTCGCGGGGCAGTGCCACGTTCTCGGCCGCGGTCAGTGCCGGGATGAGGTTGTAGTCCTGGAAGACGTAGCCGATGCTGCGGCGGCGCAGCGCGGCGAGCTCCTTGCGTCCGGCCGTCGTGATGTCGGTGCCCTCGACGACGACCCGTCCCGAGGTGGGCTGGTCGAGGCCCCCCGCGAGGGTGAGCAAGGTGGACTTGCCCGACCCGGAGGGGCCCATGACGGCGACGAACTCGCCGGGGAAGACGGAGAGGTTCACCCCGCGCAGGGCGTGCACCTCGGTGGCGCCGCTGCCGTGCACCCGGGTCAGCTGCTCCAGCAGCAGCACCGGCTGGGGCTGCTGTGAACTCTGGGGCTGATGTGACTGGTGAGGCAGATGGGACTGCTTGGGCATGGCTGTGGGGTCCCCCCTGAGAGGTCGCCCGGCGCGGGGTGCGCCGGGCGGGAAGGTGCGGTGGGCGAGGTCAGCGCCGTCCTGCGCGGCGGCGCGGTGGCACCGGGGCGGCAGGGTCGTCCGAGGACGCGGGAGCGCCCTTGGGCGTGAAGGTGTCGGCCGGGGGCGGAGTGGCTCCCCGGGCGGCCGAGGCGGAGAGCCGGACGAGCCGGGACTCGGAGTGGTCGAGCCAGCGCGCCTCGGCCTCGGTCTGGAAGATCAGCTGTTCCAGCACGAGCAGCCAGGCCACGTCGTCGCGGCCCCTGGCGCTGTCCTGGAAGTCGCCCTGCGTGCCGGTGGCGGACTCCACGGCGACCAGGGCCTGCGCCTTGAGCCGGGTGTAGTCCTGCATGGCCTTCAAGGTGGCGTGCCGCTGGGACTGGATGACGGCCCGGATGTCGACGCCGGGAGCGCCGACGGCCATGGCGAGCTTGATGGCGAGTTCGTCGCGGGGCGGGCTGGTGCGGTCGACGGGGCGGCCGAACCACTGGTGCAGTTCTTCGCGTCCGGCGTCGGTGATCGCGTACAGCGGGCGTCCGGCGTCGTCGTCGCCGTCGGCGGCGACCATGCCGTCGCGTTCCAGGCGGCTGAGCGTCGTGTAGACCTGCCCGACGTTCAGCGGCCAGGTGGCGCCGGTCCTGGACTCGAATTCGGTACGCAGCTGGGAGCCGTACCGGGGGCCCTGCTCAAGAAGGGCGAGGAGCCCGTGGCGGATCGACATACTGAGTATGTATACCGAGTATGGACCTGATGGCAAGCCTGGCCGGCGCCACTTCGGGCGGTACGTGCCGGTGACGCGGTGTCTAACGGCGGCGCAACCGCATCGCCAGGAACCCCAGTCCCAGCCCCACCAGGAGGATGCCGGTGCCCAGTGGCAGCACCTCCAGGGTGAACGGTGCGGGCCGGCGTGCGGCCTCTTCCCACGGGTCGGCGGGGGGAGTCGCCCCCCGGGACGGCTCCGGTGGTTGTGGTGTGACGGGTGACGGGGGCGAGGGAGGCACCGGGCGCGGGAGCGGCAGCCGCGGGCGCGGGGCGGGTGGCGCCTCCGGTACGTTCCCGATGACCGGCCGTACGATCTCGGGCTCGGTCGCCCGCCCGGGACGGACCTGCCCCAGCCCGGCCCGCCGCCCGGCGAGAGGCCCGTCGGCGCGGTCCACGGACACCACCGGTCCCACCGCGCCGGACGCGTCGGAGGTGTCCGTGGGGTCGCGGTCCCCGTCGACCATCGGGTCGGAGGGCTCCGGCGGGGTCGCAAGGCCGGCCGCGACGGACGAGCCTGTGACGGACGAGCCTGTGACGGACGAGCCTGTGACGGACGAGCCTGTGACGGACGAGCCCCCGAAATCCGGTGCGGGGGGCGCCGCGACGGAGGGGGCGCAGGTCCCCAGTGCTGCCGCCGCTCCCAGCGAGACCGCCGCCGCGAGAGCGGTGACCTGTGCGCGGAGCCTTGGAGCCATCGGGCGACCGCCTCCCGTCCGGTACCGCCGAGCCAACAGACTCAGCGTCACATACCAGGTCGAAACGGGCACCTGTATCGCGGCATACGGAACCTCACCCTCCGCCGCACGCGCTCCCCGCACTCCGCCACCGCAAGGCCGCGCTGTCCGCCGTGCCGCGTGCTGCCCGTGCGCTCGCGCTGCCGCAAAGCCCCGCGCTGCCAAGCCCTCGCGTCTCGCGCCGACGCAAGGCCCGCCTGCCGCGCCCCCCGCCTAACCTGCCGGGTTGCCCGTGGAGACCGTCAGTTCGATGGTGGTCCGGTCCGGGTCCATCGCCGTGCCCGCCCTCGGGTACTGGTCGATGACCGTCTCCTCGCCCCACTGGTTCTCGTCGGTCGACTTCTCCTGGAACTTCCAGCCCGCCGCCTGCAGGCACTCCTTCACCGAGCGGACGTTCTTGAAGACGAAGTCGGGTGCGTCGACCTTGGCCGGGTCGAGGTCGTTCTCGTCGGGGCTGGTGCACTCGGTGCTCTTGATGGTCTTCGACCGGTCGGGGCCCTTGAAGCCCTCCTGCTGGCCGGTCGTCTGCCCGTCCGCCTCGGTGCCCGGGTCCTTCTTCTCGCCCGGGACCATGGCGTAGACCACGCCGCCGATCGCCAGCAGCGCGACCACGATCGCGCCGATGACCAACGGCAGGTTGTTCTTCCTCGCGGGCGGGTGCTGCGGCGCGGGTGCCTGCGGTGTCTGCGCGGAGGGCTGTGCGTACGGGGAAGGCGGGGGCGTGGCGTAGCCGCCCTGCTGCGGGTACCCGTAGGCCGGCTGCGGCGTGGGGACCGGGGCGGGCGTCATCGGCCCGTAAGGACCCGGGCCGGGGGGCGGCGGCTGGTACGGCATCTGCACACCGCTCGCCGGAACCCCGTAACCGCTCTGCTCGACCGGCGGGAAGACCGCCGAGCTGACGCCCGAGCCGCTGTTCATGGTGGGTCCGCTGCCTGGAACGATCACTGGTGCGGCACCCGGCCGGACCGTGCTGAGCACCCGCACACACTCGTCGGCCATCGCCGCTGCGCTGGGGAAGCGCTCGTTCGGGTTCTTCTTCAGGGCGCGCGCGACGAGCGCGTCGACGGCCGGCGGAATCGTCCGGTTGATGGACGAGGGGGCCACCGGCTCTTCCTGGACCTGTGCATACGCAAGGGCGAGAGGCGAGTCGGCCTCGAACGGCAGCCGCCCGGTGAGCAGCTGGAACAGCATGATGCCGACCGAGTAGAGGTCGGAGCGGGCATCCACGCCGCGCCCCAGGGCCTGCTCGGGCGAGAGGTACTGCGGGGTGCCGACGACCATTCCGGTCTGGGTCATCGAGGTGACGCCGGACTGCATGGCGCGGGCGATGCCGAAGTCCATGACCTTGACGACCCCGCGCTTGGTCATCATCACGTTGCCGGGCTTGATGTCGCGGTGCACCAGGCCCATCTCGTGACTGGTCTCCAGCGCCGCGAGCACGTCCGAGGTGATCTTCAACGCCTTCTCGGCGGGCATCGCGCCGTACTGGCGGACGTCGGCCGCCAGTACCGAGCCGAGCGGCTGGCCCTCGACGTACTCCATGACGATGTACGGCATCTGCATACCGCCGAGCTCGTCCTCGCCGGTGTCGAAGACGGAGACGATGTTGGTGTGCGAGAGCTTGGCCACTGCCTGGGCCTCGCGCCGGAAGCGCTCGCGGAAGGCGGCCTCGCGGCCCATCTCCGCGTGCAGCGTCTTGATCGCGACCTGACGGTCGAGGGCGGAGTCGTACGCCAGGTAGACGGAGGCCATGCCGCCCTCGCCGAGCAGGTCGCGCAGCTGGTACCGCCCGCCTGCCACCGAGCCGCCGGCATACCGGCCCCGCGTGCCGTCCTGGCTCATGACTGTGCATCCCCCTCGGCGCGGCGGCTCCGCGTCAGTCCTTCTCCGGTGCTGTGCCGGGACGGTCCGCGACCGCCCCTCATCACCGGCCAAGTCTGCCCGAGGGCACCGGCACGTCAAGCGAGGTGCCCGATCCGTGACCGTACGCGCAACGAAGAGTCTCGGAAGCGTTATCAGCGGAGCCGCCGAGCGGTACGAAGGACGGGTAATTTGCACGGGTACAGGCGCAACGGTTTTGATGGCAGGTCCATCTCGCAGCAGGGCTCCCTCGTACGAGGCTGTAGCGTGACGTGGCGGAGAACCCTGTGAACCCCCGCGACGCGATACATGCGCCGGCGCGGACAGATGATGACGGCGAGGACTGATGGCACCCGAACCCGAGGACACCGGCGGCGGAGTGTCTGACCTGCCGGAATCATTCGGTATGGGCGGACTGGTCGGCGACGGTCGTTACCGGCTGACGCACCGTCTCGGCCGTGGCGGCATGGCCGAGGTGTTCGCCGCGGAGGACGTACGGCTCGGCCGTACGGTCGCGGTGAAGCTGCTCCGCTCCGATCTCGCCGAGGACCCGGTCGCCAAGGCGCGCTTCACGCGTGAGGCGCAGTCGGTCGCCGGCCTGAACCACCACGCGGTCGTGGCCGTGTACGACTCGGGCGAGGACCGCATCGGCGGCAATCTCGTCCCGTACATCGTGATGGAGCTCGTCGAGGGCAACACCATCCGTGACCTGCTGCTCAACGCCGAGGCCCCGGGCCCCGAGCAGGCGCTGATCATCGTCTCCGGCGTGCTGGAGGCCCTCGCGTACAGCCACCAGCACGGCATCGTGCACCGC
This sequence comes from Streptomyces sp. NPDC091272, assembly GCF_044757485.1. NCBI lineage: Bacteria > Bacillati > Actinomycetota > Actinomycetes > Kitasatosporales > Streptomycetaceae > Streptomyces > Streptomyces sp. NPDC091272. Next base: position 383,331 of record NZ_JBIVVC010000003.1, on the reverse strand, counting down.
GACATCAAGCCCGCCAACGTGATCATCACGCACGGCGGCGCGGTCAAGGTGATGGACTTCGGCATCGCGCGCGCCCTGCACGGCGTGCAGTCGACGATGACGCAGACCGGCATGGTCATGGGCACCCCGCAGTACCTCTCCCCCGAGCAGGCGCTCGGCAAGGCCGTCGACCACCGCTCCGACCTGTACGCCACGGGCTGTCTGCTGTACGAACTGCTCGCGCTGCGGCCCCCCTTCATGGGCGAGACGCCGCTGTCGGTGGTCTACCAGCACGTCCAGGACCTTCCGGTGCCGCCGTCCGAGATGTCGGACGTGGCCCCGCCGGAGCTCGACGGCCTGGCCATGCGCGCCCTCGCGAAGGACCCGGACGACCGGTTCCAGAGCGCGGAGGAGATGCGCGGGCTGGTTCAGTACGGGCTCCAGATGCTCCAGCAGCAGGGCAGCCACACCGGCACCTGGAACACCGGGCCGGTCGAGATGCACGAGTCCGGCTACACCCCGGCCCACGGCACCGCCGGGACGATGGCGCTGGGCCACCCGCAGCACGGCGACACCTCGCAGTTCCGGCCCACCGGTGCGATGCTCCCGCCGGGCAACCCGAACGACGGGGCGTACGACGGCGGCTACGACCAGGGCCGCCCCAACCGCACCAAGATGTGGATCTTCGCGGTGCTGGCGATCCTCGCGATCGCGGGCGGCGTGGCGTACGCGGTGAACGCGATGAACGGCGCGGAGAAACTGCCGCAGGAGCCCAAGCAGTCGCCCTCCGTCAGCAGCACCCCCTCCAGCCCGCAGGGCAGCGAGTCGCCCACCGAGACCGACAACACCACCGAGGGTGACAGCGACAGCAGCTCCAACTCGGTGACCGGCGGCGGTACGGGCGGCAACCCGCCTCCCTACACGCCGAGCAACAAGCCCAGCAAGACCCCCACCACCGGCCCGACGAAGGACCCGACGACCCCGCCGACCGGCAGCGTCGACGGCGGCGCCAACAACGGTGGCGCTGCTGACAACGGTGGTGCGGCCGACGGTGGTGCGGCTGACGGTGGTGCGGCTGACGGTGGGGCCGCTGACGGTGGGGCCGCCGATGGTGGTGCGGCCGATGGTGGAGCCGCTGACGGTGGTGCGGCCGACGGTGGCGCTGCTGACGGAGGCACCACTCCCGGCGGCGCTGCCAACGCGGGCGAGGCCGAGGGCAACGCCAACGCGGGCGCCGCGGCGGGCACCAACGCGGCAGCGGGCACCACGCCGTAACCGCAAGCCCCTACGCGGGCGCCGCGGCGGGCATCCCGCCGCGGCCGAGGCGAGGCCGCCGCCCGCGAGTGGCCCGCCCGCGAGGGACCCGCCTCTCCCGCGGGCCCGCCCGCGAGGGGCCCGCTCGCAGGCCCGCCCGCGAGTGGCCCGCTCCCCCGCGGGCCCTCGCGCCGGGGCTCACCCCGCGAAGGCGTCCAGCACCGCCTCGTACTCCTTGGTCCACCAGACCGCCAGGGCCGACGCCGCAGGAAACTGCGGGTCGGCCCTTCGGTCGTGCAGCTGGTAGCGCCATCGCAGTATCCAGAAGTCGTTCAGCCGTTCCCACCACACCCGGTGGACGGCCGCGGCCAGCTCGGCCCCGTCCGCGCCCGACGCCCGCCGGTACGCGCGCGCGTAGGCGCGTACCTTCGCCAGCGTCAGCTGCCCGTCCGGCCGGACGAAGAAGATGGCCGCCGCACGGACCGCCTCCTCGGCGCGCGGCTGCACCGCGAGCCGGTCCCAGTCGACGATCGCGGCCGGGTCGGCGTCGCGGTAGAGCAGGTTCAGCGGGTGGAAGTCGCCGTGCACCCATCCGGCGGCCGGCTCGTCCCCGGCCGCGGGACGACGGTGCGCGTGCCGCTCCAGGAGTGTGCGGCGCTCCAGGAGGCGGTGCTCGGCGAGTACGTCGAAGGCGTCCTGGGGGCGCCGTCGGCGGGCCAGCAGCAGCAGTTCCGCGATGGTCTCGAAGCTGTCCGCCGGATCGGCGCTCAGCTGTCCGCCGTCCCGGCCGGCCTCTGCCTCCATGACCTCGTCCAGGCACGTGTGTACGACGCCGAGCAGCGCGCCGAGCCGCAGCGACTCGGTCTCGGTGTGCTGGGCGCCGCCCCGGTGGCTGCCGTCGACCCAGGGATGCAGTGCGTAGCAGCGGTCGCCGATCACCGCGACGGTGTCACCGCCGGAGTCGTGCAGGGGCGGGGCGACGGGCACGCCGAGCCCGGCCAGGCGCCGGGTGGCACGGTGCTGGCGGGTGATGGCCGCGCGGTCGCCGTCGAGGTGGTGCTTGAGGAAGAAGTCACCGCGGGTGGTGGTCAGCCGGAACCCGTGGTTCAGCAGGCCCTGGGCCACGGGCTCGCAGGACACCGGCTCGCCCAGCGCCGCGTACCGGCCCAGCAGCCGCCGCACGGGCGGGTCGGGTGGCGGCGCGGCGTCGGCGGCGGTCAAGGCGTCGGCGGTGACGGAGGTGACAGATGAGCGCGGCACCCGGCAGATGTTAGATCACCTGAGGTGAGGGGTTCTCACCCTGTGTGCTGAAGAGTCCGCTCCCGGATCCCGGACAGCGTGTGGACCAGGTAGAACTGCGGATCGATCCGCATGTGGACGGCCTCGAAAGGTTCGCCCTCGACCTCGGCAGGGCCGGGCCCGAACAGTTTCCGCTCCGCGACGGTGGGCTCGACGATGCGGGCCTCCCCGGTGGCCTGGACCGACCACAGCCGGCTCTCGCCCGAGTTGAAGTTGTCGGTCTCGTACGCGACGACACTGCCGTTGCAGGCCTGGTGGTAGCCGTAGCCGGCATGCATGCGCAGCAGGATCGCGCCGTCGGCGACCACATGGCGCGCGACGGCCAGGAACGGCAGCGCGCGCATGCTGGTGGCGACCCGGCCGTACGGCACGGAAGTCAGCAGCTCGATGGCGCGGTGGCTGTCGGAGGTGGGCATGTCTTCACTGTGCGCCATGCCGGGGCCGTGCCAAAAGAGACCTAGGTCCCGAGAAAGGTCACATAGTGGCTGATCAGCGCGGTGCGAGGGGTGCAGTCGCGCTGGTCAGCGGCGCTCTTCCGCCTGCATTCTGGCGACGTAGGCGGCGGCCTGCGAGCGGCGTTCCATGCCGAGTTTGGACAGCAGGCTGGAGACGTAATTCTTGATCGTCTTCTCCGCGAGGTGCAGCCGCTCGCCGATCACGCGGTTGGTCAGGCCCTCGCCGATGAGGTCGAGGATCTTCCGCTCCTGCTCGGTGAGGTTGGCCAGTCGCTGGTCACCCTTGGCGTTGTTGCCGGCCCGCAGCCGCTCCAGGACGCGGGCGGTCGCCACGGGGTCGAGGAGGGATTTGCCCGCCGCGACGTCCCGTACGGCCGAAAGCAGTTCGTTGCCGCGGATCGCCTTGAGGACATAGCCGGACGCACCCGCCATGATCGCGTCGAAAAGGGCCTCGTCGTCCGCGAACGAGGTGAGCATCAGACATTTGATGTCCTCGTTCTGTGAACGGACCTCGCGGCAGACCTCCACACCGCTGCCGTCCGGGAGCCGGACGTCGAGCACGGCGACGTCGGGGCGGGTCGCAACGATCCTGACCAGGGCATCTGCCGCTGTGCCAGCTTCCCCGACCACCTCGATGTCCTCCTCGACGGAGAGCAATTCGTGGACGCCACGCCTGACGACTTCGTGGTCATCAAGAAGGAAAACGGTGATTTTGCCTGATTCGCGCACGACGCCATCCTCACACATGAACTCTTCCCGTGCCCGAGGTGACCGGGATAACGTGCCCCTGTTCCGGCGGCCCGCAAGGCTCTGACCAGTGGTTGTTCCCGCATTCTTCGATTTACTTGGAAATCCAAGCAAAATCGCAGGTCAAATGGGGTTTCGCAGTTATGCGAAGCACTGGGTAACGTGCTTTTTACAGGGTGCTCGCCGGGGCACCTGTCACGCCTTGTCCCGACCGAGCGCACCCACCCCGTGCGCGGGTACGGGGACAGGGCGAGCCGCACTGGTCTCCCGGCAGACCCCGGGGGCCGGACCGACGGAGGAGCACGCACGTGACCGTGGACAGCACTGCCGCGCGTAAACCGCGCCGCAGCAGCGGAGCATCAGGAGCGGCCGCCAAGCGCGCCGGCGCCAAGAAGGCCACCGCCAAGGCCCCCGACGAGCCGCAGCTGGTCCAGCTGCTGACCCCCGAGGGCGAGCGGGTCACCCACCCGGACTACGAGATCGACCTGAGCGCCGACGAACTGCGCGGGCTGTACCGGGACATGGTCCTCACCCGCCGCTTCGACGCCGAGGCGACCTCGCTCCAGCGCCAGGGCGAACTGGGCCTGTGGGCCTCGCTGCTCGGCCAGGAGGCCGCCCAGATCGGCTCCGGCCGTGCGCTGCGCGACGACGACTACGTCTTCCCGACCTACCGCGAGCACGGCGTGGCCTGGTGCCGCGGCGTCGACCCGACGAACCTGCTGGGCATGTTCCGCGGGGTGAACCACGGCGGCTGGGACCCCAACAGCAACAACTTCCACCTGTACACGATCGTCATCGGCTCGCAGACCCTGCACGCCACCGGCTACGCCATGGGCGTCGCCAAGGACGGCGCGGACTCGGCCGTGATCGCGTACTTCGGCGACGGGGCGTCCTCCCAGGGCGACGTAGCTGAATCGTTCACCTTCTCCGCGGTCTACAACGCCCCCGTGGTCTTCTTCTGCCAGAACAACCAGTGGGCGATCTCCGAGCCCACCGAGAAGCAGATGCGGGTGCCGCTCTACCAGCGCGCCCAGGGGTTCGGCTTCCCCGGCGTCCGCGTCGACGGCAACGACGTGCTGGCCTGCCTGGCCGTGACGAGGTCCGCCCTGGAGCGGGCCCGCCGCGGTGAAGGGCCCACCCTGGTGGAGGCGTTCACCTACCGGATGGGTGCGCACACCACCACCGACGACCCGACGCGCTACCGGGCCGACGAGGAGCGCGAGGCGTGGGAGGCGAAGGACCCGATTCTGCGCGTCCGCACCTACCTGGAGAAGGAAGGGCTCGCGGACGCGGCCTTCTTCGAGGAGATGGAGGCCGAGAGCGAGGCACTCGGCAAGCGGGTCCGCGAGGTGGTGCGCTCGATGCCCGACCCCGACACCATGGCGATCTTCGAGAACGTCTACGCGGACGGGCACGCGCTCGTCGACGAGGAGCGCGCCCAGTTCGCCGCCTACCGGGCGTCGTTCGCCGAGGAGGGCAAGTAGCCATGGCAGTTCAGAAGCTCCCGATCGCCAAGGCGATCAACGAGTCCCTCCGCAAGGCCCTGGAGACGGACCCCAAGGTCCTGATCATGGGTGAGGACGTCGGGAAGCTCGGCGGTGTCTTCCGGGTCACCGACGGTCTGTTCAAGGACTTCGGCGAGGGCCGGGTCATCGACACCCCGCTGGCCGAGTCCGGCATCGTCGGCACCGCGATCGGTCTGGCACTGCGCGGTTACCGCCCGGTGGTGGAGATCCAGTTCGACGGCTTCGTCTTCCCGGCGTACGACCAGATCGTCACGCAGCTCGCGAAGATGCACGCCCGCTCGCTCGGCAAGATCAAGCTGCCGGTCGTCATCCGCATCCCGTACGGCGGCGGCATCGGCGCCGTGGAGCACCACAGCGAGTCGCCCGAGACGCTGTTCGCCCACGTGGCGGGTCTCAAGGTGGTTTCGCCGTCCAACGCGTCCGACGCCTACTGGATGCTGCGCCAGGCCGTGCAGGGCGACGACCCGGTGATCTACTTCGAGCCGAAGCGGCGCTACTGGGACAAGAGCGAGGTCGACTTCGACGCGATCCCCGCCCCGCTGCACAGCGCCCGGGTCGCCCGTACGGGCACGGACCTCACGCTCGCCGCGTACGGGCCGATGGTCAAGGTCTGTCTGGAGGCCGCGGCCACCGCGGCCGAGGAGGGCAAGTCGGTCGAGGTCGTGGACCTGCGCTCGATGTCCCCGATCGACTTCGACACCATCCAGACCTCGGTCGAGAAGACACGGCGCCTGGTCGTCGTGCACGAGGCTCCGGTCTTCTACGGTGCGGGCGCGGAGATCGCCGCCCGGATCACCGAGCGGTGCTTCTACCACCTGGAGGCCCCGGTGCTCAGGGTCGGCGGCTACCACGCGCCGTACCCGCCGGCCCGCCTGGAGGACGAGTACCTCCCCGGGCTGGACCGGGTGCTCGACGCCGTCGACCGCTCGCTCGCGTACTAAGGGGCCGACCAGATGACTACAGAGACCGCTGCTCGCTACCGCGAGTTCAAGCTGCCCGACGTGGGCGAGGGCCTCACCGAGGCCGAGATCCTCAAGTGGTACGTCCAGCCGGGTGACACCGTCACCGACGGCCAGGTCGTGTGTGAGATCGAGACCGCGAAGGCGGCCGTCGAACTGCCCATCCCGTACGACGGAGTGGTGCACGAGCTGCGCTTCGACGAGGGCGTGACGGTCGACGTCGGCACCCCGATCATCACGGTCGACGTGGCGCCGGGAACCGCCGCCCCCGAGGCGCCCGCCGCCGCACCGGCCCCGGCTCCGGCCACCGAGCCGGAGCAGGACGAGGCCGAGGCGCCCTCGGGCCGTCAGCCGGTCCTGGTCGGCTACGGCGTCGCCGAGTCCTCCACCAAGCGCCGCGCCCGCAAGACGGACGCCCCGGCGCCCGAGAAGGCGGCCTACTCCGCCGCCGTGCAGGCCGAGTTGAACGGCGCGTCCGCCGCCGGCCAGGAGCGTACGAAGCCCCTGGCCAAGCCGCCGGTGCGCAAGCTCGCCAAGGACCTCGGCATCGACCTCGCGGCCGTGACGCCGAGCGGTGCGAACGGCGTCATCACGCGTGAGGACGTGCACGCCGCGGCGGGCGCCGCGGTGGAACCGGCTGTTTCACGTGAAACAGCCCTCGACGACGCGGATGTTTCACGTGGAACAGCCGGTCCGGGCACGGCCGCCGCCACCGTGGTTTCGGCCGAGGCCGGTCAGCGAGAGGTCCGTACCCCGATCAAGGGCGTCCGCAAGGCGACCGCCGCGGCGATGGTGAACAGCGCGTTCACCGCCCCGCACGTCACCGAGTTCATCACGCTCGACGTCACGCGCACGATGAAGCTGGTCGCCGAACTCAAGCAGGACCCCGACCTGGCAGGTCTGCGGGTCAACCCGCTGCTGCTCATCGCCAAGGCCCTCCTCGTCGCCATCAGGCGCAACCCGGCCGTCAACGCGGCCTGGGACGAGGCGAACCAGGAGATCGTGCAGAAGGGCTACGTGAACCTGGGCATCGCCGCGGCCACCCCGCGCGGGCTGATCGTCCCGAACATCAAGGACGCCCACGCCAAAACCCTGCCCGAACTGGCGTCCGCCCTCGGTGACCTGGTCGCCACCGCCCGCGAGGGCAAGACGTCCCCCGCGGCCATGCAGGGCGGCACGGTGACCATCACCAACGTCGGCGTCTTCGGCGTCGACACCGGCACGCCGATCCTCAATCCGGGCGAGTCCGCGATCCTCGCGGTCGGCGCGATCAAGCTCCAGCCCTGGGTCCACAAGGGCAAGGTCAAGGCCCGCCAGGTCACCACCCTGGCGCTCTCCTTCGACCACCGGGTGGTCGACGGTGAGCTCGGCTCCAAGGTGCTGGCCGACACGGCGGCGGTACTGGAGAACCCGAAGCGCCTGATCACCTGGGCGTAGCACGGCAGCAGGCAAGGGCCCGTCCGCGATGTGGACGGGCCTGTCTCTTGTGCACCTGTTGTATCTATGCTGTGCGCATGCCTGCCGCACCTCCCGCCGCCGAACGTGTCTACGACCACATCAAGAGGGGCGTCCTCGACCGCAGCTACGAGGGCGGAACGCTCCTCACCGAGGGCCACCTCGCCGAAGCGGTCGGCGTGTCGCGCACCCCGGTCCGCGAGGCGCTTTTGCGCCTTGAGGTCGAAGGGCTGATCAAGCTCTACCCGAAGAAGGGCGCCCTGGTCCTGGCCGTCTCCGCACAGGAGATCGCGGACGTGGTGGAAACCAGGCTGCTGGTCGAGGAGTTCGCCGTACGAAAGGCCGTACCGGCGACGCCGCATCTCATCGCCCGGCTCGAAGGGCTGCTCGCCGAGCAACAGCGCCGCGCGCTCGCCGGGGACCTCGCGGAGGTCGCCGACACCGACCGCCGCTTCCACGCGGAGATCGTCCGCAGCGCGGGGAACCAGATCCTGTCCCGCCTCTACGACCAGATGCGCGACCGGCAGCTGCGGATGGGCGTCGCCGTGATGGAGGCCCACCCGGACCGCATCGCGCTCAACATCGCCGAGCACGCCGAAATGCTCGACGCGCTCAGGGCGGGTGACGCGGACGCCGCGGCCGCCTGTGTCCACCGGCACGTCAGCCGGGTCAAGGTGCTGGTCAGGGGGGACGACCGATGAGCAGGTCCACGGTGCCCCGGTTGCACGGCGACCCGCCGGGCGGTCGCAAGGCGGTCGCCGTCTGGTCCGTCGGAGTCGCCGTCTACTTCGTCGCCGTCACCTTCCGCACCAGCCTGGGCGTAGCGGGACTGGACGCCGCCGACCGCTTCCAGGTCAACGCCTCGGCCCTCTCCACCTTCTCCATACTCCAGCTGCTCGTGTACGCGGGCATGCAGATACCCGTCGGGCTGATGGTCGACCGGCTGGGCACCAAGAAGGTCCTGGCGCTGGGCGCCGTCCTGTTCACCGTCGGCCAGGTGGGTTTCGCCCTCTCCCCGACGTACGGCACCGCGCTCGTGTCGAGGGCGCTGCTCGGCTGCGGTGACGCCATGACGTTCATCAGCGTGCTGCGGCTCGGCACCCGCTGGTTCCCGGCCCGGCGCGGTCCGATGATCGCGCAGGTCGCGGCCCTCTTCGGGATGGCGGGCAACCTGGTCTCGACGCTGGTCATCGCCCGGTCGCTGCACGGCTACGGCTGGACCGTGACCTTCCTGGGCAGCGCGGCGGCCGGTGTGGTCGTCCTCGTACTGACGCTGCTGCTGCTGAAGGACCACCCGGAGGGGTACGAACCCCCGTCGGTGACGCGTGCCGGACCCGCCTTCGTACGACAGCAGATCGCGGCGGCGTGGCGCGAGCCCGGTACGCGGCTCGGGATGTGGGTGCACTTCACGACGCAGTTCCCGGCGATGGTGTTCCTGCTGCTGTGGGGGATGCCGTTCCTGGTGGAGGCGCAGGGCATGTCGCGGGCGGCGGCCGGTGAGCTGCTGACACTGGTCGTGCTGTCCAACATGGTCATCGGGCTCGTGTACGGGCAGGTCATCGCGCGGCGCCACACGGCGCGCGTCCCGCTGGCTCTCGGCACGGTTGCGGCGACCGCCGTGCTCTGGGGCGCCGTGATCTCCTACCCGGCGCCGCACGTACCGCTGTGGCTGCTGGTCACGCTGTGCGTGGTGCTCGGGGCGTGCGGTCCCGCCTCGATGATCGGCTTCGACTTCGCGCGGCCGGCGAACCCGCCGGAGCGACAGGGCACGGCCTCCGGAATCGTCAACATGGGCGGCTTCATCGCCTCCATGACCACCCTGCTCGCGGTCGGCGTGCTCCTCGACGCCACCGGTGACAACTACCGCATCGCGTTCGCCTCGGTGTTCGTGCTGGAGGCGGTGGGGCTGACCCAGATCCTGCGGTTGCGCAACCGGACGGCGCGGCGCGAACGGGAACACCTGGTGGCGAGCCGGGTGGAGGCCGTGCACGTACCCGCGTGAGGATGTTTCACGTGAAACGCCGCTACGGCGTCACGGCGAAGTTCCGCAGGATCGCGTCGGCCAGGTCCTCGTCGCCCTCGATCTTGATCAGGTCGGCCACCGCCGCGTACCGCACCCGGCCACAGGCCAGCCGGTAGAAGGTCTCCCAGTCGAGCGCGACCGTGACGAGCGGGCCGAGCGAGGGGGTGCCGTCGACGGTGCCCCGGCCACGGTCGTCGACGCGCACCGTACGCAGGAACTCGACCGGGCCGTGGACGTCGAAGACGACCGCCGAGTTCGTGGGCGCGCCCGCGTCCTTGGCGACGACCTTGGGCAGGGCCTGCAGCAGGAAGTCACGGGCGAGGTACGCGCCGGGGGAGTCCAGGTTGCCCGGCTGCCGGAAGGTGGTGCGCAGGTCCTGCTCGTGCACCCACACGTCGAACGCCCGCATCCACAGGGCGGTTTCGAGGGTGGTCTCCCGGCCGGTGAGCGGCGAGCGGACGGTGGTGTCGGGGGAGCGGCTCTCGTTCCGCAGCTGGCGGTTGCGGCGGATGATCGTGTACTCCAGCTCCGAGGTCATCTCCGGCGCCGTGTGGTGACGCCGCACGTCGACCTGCACCTCCAGGTAACGCGCCACGTCGGAGGTGATGTGGAAGAGGTCGCTCGGCAGGGAGTGGATCGGGCGGGGGTCGCCCAGCATCTCGCACTCGGCGCCGATGACGTGGGAGACGATGTCGCGCACCGACCAGCCGGGGCACGGGGTGCGGCGGTTCCACTCGCCCTCGACGAGTGGCTTCACCAGGTCGGATATCGCCTCGATGGAATGCGCCCAGGCATCGGCACTGGTCTGCAGGCTGGCTTGGTGGACGGTCACGGGACCCCTCGGGCGGTTCAGTGGCGGCGGCGCGGGCGGTGCGGCTGGGTTGCCGTGCGTGCGGGCGGGCAGATGCGGTTCGGGTGTCCGGGTGCGGACTTGAACGCTAAGTTACGCTGCCCGGAGGCACCCCGGCAGTGCTTTCGTGTGACGATCGTAGGCCCGTGTTGACGGCTCGAATGCCAGGACGGTGGTAGTGTGCGCGCCTCTCTGCTCCAGATCGACGTAAAGGACGAGGAATCGGTCAATTCCCGCCGGGAGAGGGTCGCCTCGCTGGTGCGGGAACAGCAGGGCAGTGACCTCGTGGTGCTTCCCGAGCTGTGGCCGACGGGAGCCTGGGGGTACCAGGGGTTCGCCGAGGAGGCGGAGCCGCTCAAGGGCCCCACGTACGAGGCGATGGCGAAGGCGGCGCGGGACATCGGGGCCTGGCTGCACGCCGGTTCGTTCGTGGAGCGGGCCGCGCCGGAAGACGGCTCGGCCTCGGCGCAGGGGGCCCTCTACAACACCTCCCTGGTCTTCGCCCCCGACGGTGAACTCGCCGCCTGCTACCGGAAGATCCACCGCTTCGGCTTCGACGAGGGCGAGGCGGTGCTGATGGGCGCGGGGCGCGAACTGGTCACCGTACGCACGCCGGAGCTGCACCTGGGCCTTGCCACCTGCTACGACCTGCGCTTCCCCGAACTCTTCCGCGGGCTCGTCGACGGCGGCGCCGAGGCCTTCGTCGTGCCCGCCGGATGGCCCGTGAAGCGGCGCGGACACTGGACGCTGCTGGCCCGCGCGCGGGCGGTGGAGAACCAGGCGTACGTCCTGGCCTGCGGCACGGCCGGCACGCACGCGGGTGTCGAGCAGGCCGGGTACAGCGTCGTCGTCGACCCTTGGGGCGAGGTACTGGCCGAGGCGGGCGCGGGCGAGGAGGTCCTGGTGGTGGACCTGGACCCGGCACGGCCCGCGGCGACCCGCGAACAGTTCCCGGCCCTCAAGGACCGCCTGCTGGGCCTGCCGGAACCGCACCGGCCCTGACGAGCACGCACCGGCCCTGACGAGGACGCACCGGATCCGACAAGGACGCACCGGATCCGACGAGGACAACCAGGGGCCCTAGTCCCCCTCACGCTCCTTCTCCGCCATGCGGATCACGCAGACCGCGACCGCGATCAGCAGGGCCGCGTCGGTGTCCTCCCGTACGACGTTGACGGCGTACGTCTCCCGCACCCGGAACCACTGGCGGGAGATGTGGGCGAGGAGTTCGCCGTCGTACTCGACGGCGAACTCCCGGTCCAGCACCCTGCCGCTCACGTCCAGTTCGGTGCCCTCGTTGAGCGTGACGCGGTAGTGGTTGCGCAGCAGCGACAGCCGCTTTTTCCGTACGGTCGCGAGCGCCTCGCCATTCCTCTCCAAGGTCATCGCGTCCCGCCAGCTGAGCATCTTCTCCCTGAGCGTGATCAGCGTCCGTCCCTCGGAGTCCTTGATCTCCAAGGTGTCCCGCAGCCGGAGTGCCTTGCCGTCGACGAGGAAGGCATGCTGTCCGTTCTCGTCCTCGATCCAGTAGTCGTCACCGATCGAGAAGAGCTTGTCGCGTACGAGAAACTTCATGCCATGACGGATACCCGCCCCGACGGCCGAGTCACGCGCGCGGCGCCCCGGGCTCCGGTCGCTCGGGCCTGGTCCGTACGTAGGTGAGCCCGGGGCGGCCGTCGAAGTCGGCCGTTCCCGTCGTCAGGAAGCCGGTGCGGGCGAGGACCTTGCGGGAGGCGAGGTTGTCGCGAGTGGTCGCGGCACGCAGGGTGTGCAGTGCGTAACGGGTCTCCGCGAGGGAGCAGAGCGCGCGGACGGCGGCGGTGGCGAGCCCACGGCCACCCGCCTTCTCGGCGAGGCGGTAGCCGACCTCGGCCGAGCCGTCGGCGATGTCGACGAGGTTGAACCGGCCCAGGACCTCGCCGTCCTCGCCCACGAGCAGGTGGAACGCGATCGTGCCCGCGGCCTGTTCGGCGAGCAGGGCGCGGTGCCGGTCCGCGAACCCGGTGAAGTACGCGTCACCCCGGTCGGGAACGGACGCGGCGAAGAAGGCACGGTTGGCGCGTTCGAAGGCGAGGAGCGCGGGGGCGTGTTCGGCACGCAGGCGCTGGAGGCCGGGAACGGGCAGCGGCGCGGGGGTGGGCGCGGGGCCTGGGTGCGGCACGGTCACGGATCTCGTGTTCACCGGGTGGTCAGGAGGAGGTACGGAAGGCGGTCAGGCCGGGTTCGAGGGTCAGGCCGTTCCAGGGCGTGAGGCCCGCCTTCTCAAGCACGCGGGCGGAGGCAGGGTTGTCGAGCGACACCTTCGCGTAGACGGTGTGCACGCCCGGGGCGCCGAGCGCGTGCGCGACCAGTGCCCGGGCAGCCTCGGAGGCGTAACCGCGGCGCCGGCGTGAGGGCGCCACTCCGTACCCGAACTCGATCTCGCCGTCGGTCGGCGGCCAGAAGAGTCCGATGGCACCGACGACCTGGCCGCTCCCGCGTTCGACGATCTGACGGTGGCCGTACTCGCCGTACCAGTCTGGGTTCTCGGCGAAGAGCCCGGACAGGCTCTGGTCGCCCTCGGTCGGGTAGTCCTGCGCCCAGTGCGCGAGGTGCTTCCCGGCGATCACCGCGTCGATCTCCTCCGGGGTCCAGGCGCGCAGCAGGAGACGGTCGGTGGGCAGGTCGGCGACGAGCGGCAAGGGGTCTCCTGAACGGGGTTTCCGGTACGCGAACGGGGTGGCGTGCGGAGGTGTTCGCGGCCTCGGGCCGTCACGTTCCCAGAGGAGGGTGGCCGGGGCAAGTGGATTAGTGGGGCGGTGTGCCGGCGGCCCGGCGGACGGTGATGCTGCCGATGGTCGTACGGGCCCGGACCTCGACGGTTTCTCCGGCGTCGCCCGGACCGTCCGCGTCTGCAAGGTCTGTTTCGACCCTGCCGAGCGTGGAGTTGACGTCGAGCCAGGCCGCGGAACCGTCCCTGACACCGACCTCGATGTTCCCCGCCGAGGTCTCGACGGTGACCTTTCCGCGGATGACCTCGTCGAGCCGCACTCCCCCGTTGGCGGTCCGCGAGGTGACGGCGGAGCGGGCGCGGCCGACGGTGACGTTGCCGTTGGCGACGCGCAGGTTCAGTGCTCCCGTGATGTCGTCCACGCGGATGTCGCCGTTGGAGCTCTTGACGGTGCCGGTGCCGCCGACCGTGCCCAGCCGGATCTCGCCGGAGCCGGTGGTGACCTCGGCGTTGCCCTCGACGTGGTCGGCGGTGACGCTGCCGTGTCCGGTACCGAGATGGACCGTGTCCGCGTGGCCCACCCGGATGTCGCCGACCGACGCCCTGACGCGCACCTCGGAGAACCGTCCCCGGCAGTCGAACTCACCCACCGAGGAGCGGCCTTCGAGCAGGGAGCCGGCGGGCACCTCGATCTCCACGGCGATGCTGGGAGTCTTGCCGAAGAGAGCGCGGGTCCTGGGGGCGCGAACCCGCAGCGTGCCGTTCGCACAGTCCACCTGGGTCTGCTCGGCGGCCTTCACGTCGGCGGGCCTGTCCTGCACCCCCGGCAGCACGGTCACGACCGTGTCGGTGCGTTCGGTGGCGAGGACCCGTACCGTGCCCACCTCGATGCTCACGGCGGCCGTGACCGGGGTGGGGGTCTTGAAGCGGTGGACGTGCGGTTTTTCGGCGGACCGGGCTTTCGGCATGACTGTCCCGTTCTCCTGGTTCCAGCGGGTCGTCCCCGCAGCCGGGTGGCCGCGTGGAGTGTTCCGGTCGGCGTCTCGCGCTCCGCGTCAGCGGACCCAGCCCGTGAAGCTCTGCCTGCTGCGGCCGGGGTGCTGGACGGGGTCGGCGTAGGGAGGGCGGCCGGTGCCCGACGGTCCCGCGCCAGGTTCGACGGCCGAGGCCACGGCCCGTACCAGCCAGGCGTTCAGCGACAGGCCCTCGTGTCCTGCCGCTTCCTCGGCGCGCGTCTTGAGGTGGGCGGGCAGTCGCAGGTTGATCCGGGAGGTGCCGTTCTCCTCGGTGTCCGCGGGCCCCGGGCCTGCCGAAGTTTCCGCGGCCCGGGAAACGGCTGCCGGGGCAGGCCCGCTCCCCGCCAGGCCGTCCCGCGTCCCCTGCCCGCTCCCCGCCCGGTCTCCGCGCGTCTCCTGTCCGCCGGGTTCGGGCCGCCCCGCGAACTCCGGCCCGCCCGGCGCCGGCGTCACGACGAACGACGGGTCGAGCCCCCGCAGCCGTACGTCCACCGAACCGGGCGCGAGCTCGCGGGTCACCTCGCCCATGGCGTCCGAGAGGACGTTCAGCAGGGCGAGCCTGGCGGCCGACTCCAGCGGCGCCGTGAGCCGCTCCGCCAGGGCACGAGCCTCGTCCCCTCCCGCTTCCGCGGCCGTCGCGAGTTCGCGGCGGAGGGTGTCGACATACGGCGTGAGGTCCATGGCGGCATTATGGTGCCACAGTGGTACCAGATCAAGGGCTCCTGGCTCAGCGCCGGGGCGGCGGCGAGCTGCGCCGGAGTGGCAAGCTTTAAGGATGAACGATGCTGCCCCGGCGCCCACCCCCGCGCCCCGCCGTGCCCGTGTCCGCGCCCCCGAGCTGATCGGCAAGGGCGGCTGGCTGAACACCGGAGGCAAAGAGCTGACCCTCGCCGGGCTGCGCGGCAAGTGCGTGGTGGTCGATTTCTGGACCTTCTGCTGCATCAACTGCCTCCACGTGCTCGACGAGCTCCGTGAGCTGGAACAGCGGCACAGCGACACCACGGTGATCATCGGCGTGCACTCGCCGAAGTTCGTGCACGAGGCCGAGCACCAGGCCGTCGTCGATGCCACCGAGCGCTACCAGGTGCACCACCCCGTCCTGGACGACCCCGAGCTGGCCACCTGGAAGCAGTACGCCGTCCGCGCCTGGCCGACCCTGGTCGTCATCGACCCGGAGGGGTACATCGTCGCCCAGCACGCGGGCGAGGGGCATGCACACGCCATCGAGCGGCTGATCACCGAGCTGGAGGCCGAGCACGAGGCCAAGGGGACGCTGCGGCGCGGTGACGGCCCCTATGTCGAGCCCGAGCCCGTCGCCACCGATCTCCGCTTCCCCGGCAAGGCGCTCCTGCTGCCCCAGGGCGACGGGGAGCCCGGCCGGCTGCTGGTTTCCGACACCACCCGCAACCAGCTCGTCGAGCTGGCGTCGGACGGCGAGCGCGTGCTCCGCAGGATCGACGGCGACGACGGCGGTGGCGGCGGTGGGTTCAACGAGCCGCAGGGGCTCGCCCTCCTCCCCGACGGCCGGGTGGTCGTCGCCGACACGGTCAACCACCAGCTGAAGTCGTACGACCCGGTCAACGGCCGGGTGGAGGTGCTCGCCGGGACCGGAAAGCAGTGGTGGCAGGGCGAGCCGACCTCGGGGCCGGCGCTCGACGTGTCGCTGTCGTCCCCGTGGGACGTGGCCTGGTGGCGCGGCGAGGTGTGGATCGCCATGGCCGGTGTGCACCAGCTCTGGGCGTACGACCCGGAGTCGGGCCGGGTCCGGGTGGCCGCCGGGACCACCAACGAGGGCCTGGTCGACGGCCCGGTCGCCGAGGCCTGGTTCGCGCAGCCCTCCGGTCTGGCCGCCGCCGACGACCGCCTGTGGGTCGCCGACTCGGAAACCTCCGCGTTGCGCTGGGTGGACACCGACGACGTCGTCCACACCGCCGTCGGCACCGGCCTCTTTGACTTCGGGCACCGTGACGGCGAGGCCGGACAGGCCCTGTTGCAGCACCCGTTGGGCGTCACCGCGCTGCCCGACGGATCGGTCGCGATCAGCGACACGTACAACCACTCGCTGCGCAGGTACGAACCGCACAGCGGCCAGGTCACCACGCTCGCCACGGACCTACGGGAGCCGAGCGGCGCGGTCCTGGTCGACGACGACATCGTGGTCGTCGAGTCGGCGCGGCACCGGCTGACCCGGCTGCGGCTGCCCGAGGAGGCGGTACGGGTGGAGGCCGTCGCCCACCGCACGCAGCGGGCCGCGACCGAGGTCGCGCCGGGCAAGCTCCGGCTCGACGTCGTCTTCGAGGCGCCGAGCGGTCAGAAGCTCGACACCCGGTACGGCCCTTCGACCCGGCTGCTGGTCTCCGCGACGCCGCCCGGACTGATCGCGGAGGGGGACGGTACGGGCAGCGACCTGAGCCGCGAGATCCTGTTGGACCCGGAGGTCGCGGAAGGGGTCCTGCACGTCTCCGCGATGGCCGCGTCCTGCGACGACGACCCGGCCAACGAGTACCCCGCCTGCCATGTCCACCAGCAGGACTGGGGAGTTCCGGTCAAGGTCACCGAGACCGGTGTGCCCAGGCTCGCCCTCGTCCTGGCGGGCCTGGACGCGTAGCCGGAACAGCCGTCGGGCCCGCCCCGCACCTGCGGGGCGGGCCAGGATGACGCGTTACTCGTAGCGGCGGTTCGGGTCCTCGACCACCGTGTTCTGCGCGGGCGGAACGATCACACCGCGACGGCGTCGCAGCACGCTCGTGAAGACCACGATTCCGATGACACCGACGAGCATCATGATCACCCCGACCAGGTCGAGGTTGACGCTTTCCAGCTCCCAGTCCGTGGCGAAGGTCAGGATGGCCCCCACCGCGACGAGGACGATGCAGCCGCCCAGTCCCATGTCAGTTCGCCTCCGAATGCGATTCCCGCGAATGCGCGACCCGCGAGTGCTTACGACCGTTCCGAGCCCGGTTTGCGTACGGAATCAATCGGCTCTCTTGTACGAGAGCGCGTACCCGGGCCCGGAACGGCCATGCGCGGAGGCGGAGTTCAGCCCTCCGGCCGGGCCGGCTTGGCCGGTTCGCAAGGGTGCGGTGGCAGGACCTGGACCCTTTCGGACCTAGGGTCTTTCGTTTGGATCAGGCTGGATCAGGGCGAGCCCAGCATGATCCAAACGAGAGGCCCTAGCCCTCCAGGAAGGCGGTCAGGGCGTTGGCCAGGAGGTACGGATCGTCGGCGCCGCACAGCTCGCGGGCGCTGTGCATGGAGAGGATCGCGACACCGATGTCCACGGTCTGGATGCCGTGCCGGGCGGCGGTGATCGGGCCGATGGTCGTGCCGCAGGGCATCGCGTTGTTCGAGACGAAGTTCTGCCACGGCACCCCCGCCTTCTCGCATGCTGCCGCGAACACCGCGCGCCCCGCGCCGTCCGTGGCGTACCGCTGGTTCACATTGACCTTGAGGATGGGGCCGCCGTTGGCGCGCGGGTGGTGCGTCGGGTCGTGCCGCTCCGCGTAGTTGGGGTGCACGGCGTGACCCGTGTCGGAGGACAGACAGATCGTCCCCGCGACCGCGCGGGCCTTGTCCTCGGGGGAGCCGCCGCGGGCGAAGACGGAGCGCTCCAGCACATTGCCCAGGAGGGGGCCGTCGGCGCCCGTGTCGGACTGCGAGCCGTTCTCCTCGTGGTCGAAGGCGGCCAGCACCGGGATGTACGGCAGCTCCTCGTCACCGCTCGCGACGGCGGCCAGCGCGGCGACTCCCGCGTGCACGGAGATCAGGTTGTCCATCCGGGGGCCCGCCACCAGTTCCTGGTCGCGGCCCAGGTAGGAGGGGGCCTCCACGGCGTGCGGCATCAGGTCCCAGCCCACGACGTCCTCGGGGTCCACACCCGCCTCCTGCGCGACGTACGCGATGAGGTCGCCCTCGTGCACCTCGCCCAGGCCCCAGATGGGCTGCATGTGCCGCTGCTTGTCGAGCTTCATGCCCTCGTTGACCGCGCGGTCGAGGTGCACGGCCAGCTGCGGGACGCGCAGCAGCGGCCGGTCGATGTTGACCAGCCGGTGCGAGCCGTCGCGCAGGGTCAGCCGGCCCGCGAGGCCGAGGTCCCGGTCCAGCCAGGTGTTGAGCAGCGTCCCGCCGTAGACCTCGACGGCGACCTGGCGCCAGCCCTCGTTGCCGGTGTCGGGGAGCGGCTTCACGCGCAGGTTGGGAGAGTCGGTGTGGGCGCCGACGATACGGAAGGGAGTGTGCGCCCGCGCGCCGTCCGGCACGTACCAGGCGACGATCGCACCGCCGCGCAGTACGTACTTGCCACCCGAGGTGCCGTCCCAGGCGTCGGTCTCGGCCACCTGCCGGAAGCCCACCTTCTCCAGCCGCTCGGCAGCGGCGGCGACGGCGTGGTACGGCGAAGGGCCGGCCGTCAGGAAGGACATCAGGTCGTCGGTGTGTCCGCGATCGAAGCGGGCTGCTGTGCTCATGTGTTCAGCGTAACCAGGCCCGCAGGCACCCGGGTCACGGTCAGGCACCGGGCGCGCTACAGCCCCGGCGGCCGCTCGAACCTCCTGCGCAGCGGCATCCGTCGCTCGCCGCGCGGCACCCTGGGCAGCATCTGCGGGGTGCCCGCCGCGCGCTGCGCCTGACGGCGGCGGCCCGCGCAGAACAGGCACTCCTCGCCGGGCGGGGCGTCCGGGTCGACCGGGGCGCCGGGGTGCTGGGCGCACCCGGAGGCGTTGCGCGGCCGGGACAGCTCGCGGGCCAGTACGAAGGCCCGGTGCAGGGCCTCGGCGAGTGCCGCGAACTCCGTGGGCCGTGAGGCCGTCCCGAGGTTGAACGAGCGCTCGTTGACCAGGGCGAACTGTGCGGTCAGCGTGGCCAGGGTGGTGCGCTGCCCGGTGCGCTCGGGCAGCCGGGGCGTCTCCTCGGCGGGGGTGGGTGCCCCTCGCTCGGTGAGCCGGCGGCGGTGGTTGCAGATCAGGCAGCGGCCCCAGCCGTCGGGCACGGTCGGGTCGACGGCGCCGTCGGGGTGCTCCTTGCAGCCGGTCACGTTCCGGGCGGGGGCGAGCTCGGAGGCGGTGCGGTACGCGCTGTACAGCGAGTCGGCGACCGGTTCGTACTCGGCGGGGTGGGCGCCCTCGTACAACTCGCCCACCAGGTCGTTCGCCGAGCCGAGCCTGCTGCGCAGCTCCTTGAGCGCGTGCGGCAGCCCGGCCGGGACCGAGTATCCGGCGCCCTTGCTCATGTGCTCCTGTCCAGCCATGCCAACAAGCCTGCCACGCCCCACCGACAGCGGGCCGGAGTGTTTCACGTGAAACACTCCGGCCCGTTCGGCAGCTGGGGACGAACCTAGAACGCGGCCTCGTCCAGCTCCATCAGCGAGTTGTCGACCGTCTCGGCCTTCGCGCGCTCGATGCCCACGCCCGGCAGCACGTTCGCGGCGAAGAACTTGGCGGCGGCGATCTTGCCGGTGTAGAAGGCCTTGTCCTTGGCGGAGGCGCCTGCCAGCTTCTCGGCGGCGACGGCCGCGCCGCGCAGCAGCAGGTAGCCGACCACGACGTCGCCGGAGGCCATCAGCAGACGGGTCGTGTTGAGGCCCACCTTGTAGATGGACCTGACGTCCTTCTCGGTGCCCGCGAGGTCGGTGAGCATGGCGCCGACGATGGCCTCCAGGTCGACGGCCGCCTTGGCGAGCTGCTCGCGCGCCGGGGCGAGCTCGTCGCCGCCGGTGCCGACCGCGAGGAACTTCTTGATCTCCTCGGCGAGCTGGTTCAGCGCGGCGCCCTGGTTGCGGACGATCTTCCGGAAGAAGAAGTCCTGGCCCTGGATCGCGGTGGTGCCTTCGTACAGCGTGTCGATCTTGGCGTCCCGGATGTACTGCTCGATCGGGTACTCCTGGAGGTAACCGGAGCCACCGAACGTCTGGAGCGACTGGGCCAGCTGCTCGTAGGACTTCTCCGAGCCGTAGCCCTTCACGATCGGCAGCAGCAGGTCGTTCAGCGCGATCTCCGCCTTGGCGTCCTCGCCGTTCGCCTCCTTCAGCGCGATCTCGTCCTGGACGCAGGCGGTGTGCAGCACGAGGGCGCGCATGCCCTCCGCGTAGGCCTTCTGCGTCATGAGCGAGCGGCGCACGTCGGGGTGGTGCGTGATGGTGACCTTGGGAGCGGTCTTGTCCATGAACTGGGCGAGGTCGGGACCCTGCACGCGCTCCTTGGCGTACTCCAGGGCGTTCAGGTAGCCCGTCGACAGGGTGGCGATGGCCTTCGTGCCGACCATCATCCGGGCGAACTCGATGATCATGAACATCTGGCGGATGCCGTCGTGCTTGTCGCCGATCAGCCAGCCCTTGGCGGGGTGCTGGTCGCCGAAGGTCATCTCGCAGGTGTTGGAGGCCTTGAGACCCATCTTGTGCTCGACGTTCGTCGCGTAGGCGCCGTTGCGCGCACCGAGCTCACCGGTTTCCCAGTCGAACTCGTACTTCGGGACGAGGAAGAGCGACAGGCCCTTGGTGCCGGGGCCGGCGCCCTCGGGGCGGGCGAGGACGTAGTGGAGGATGTTCTCCGACATGTCGTGCTCACCGGACGTGATGAAGCGCTTCACGCCCTCGATGTGCCAGGAGCCGTCCTCCTGCTGGACCGCCTTGGTGCGGCCCGCGCCGACGTCCGAGCCGGCGTCCGGCTCGGTGAGGACCATGGTGGAGCCCCACTGCTTGTCCACGGCGATCTGCGCGACCTTCTTCTGCGCGTCGTTGCCCTCCTGGAAGAGGATGCCGGCGAAGGCCGGACCCGAGGAGTACATCCAGACCGCCGGGTTGGCGCCGAGCAGCAGCTCCGCGTACGCCCAGATCAGGGAGCGCGGGGAGGTGGTGCCGCCGATCTCCTCCGGCAGGCCGAGGCGCCAGTACTCGGAGTCCATGAAGGCCTGGTAGCTCTTCTTGAAGGAGGCCGGGACGGGCGCGGTGTTGGTCGACGGGTCGAAGACCGGCGGGTTGCGGTCGGCGTCCTCGAAGGACTCGGCCAGCTCGTTCTCGGCGAGCCGGCGCAGTTCGTCGAGGATGCTCTTGGCGGTCTCGACGTCCATCTCCGCGAACGGGCCGGTGCCGTACAGCTTGTCGCGGCCGAGCACCTCGAAGAGGTTGAACTCGATGTCCCGGAGGTTCGACTTGTAGTGCCCCATGGCGACGGCTCCGTATAACTCGGGGAGGCAGGATCCTCGTACAAATACCAGCAAGTAGCTACGATGATGCTACCCGTCGGTAATAAGCCGCAACCCCATGCGGCCAGATGTGGCCCACTACTCTTTCCCGCATGTATGGCTACGAGCAGAATCCGGGCGCGCAGCAGGGCTACGCCCCGCCGGGGGGCGCCCAGCAGGGGTATGCCCCGCCGCAGCCGCCGCCCCAGCAGCAGGCCTACGCGGAGCAGCCGCTGTACCCCGAGCCTTCGCCGCCCTCGCTGGCCGACGGGGTGCGCGCGTTCACCACCGGAACGCTGTCCGCCGAGGACTTCCAGCAGATCTTCGCCTCGTCGAAGGTCTACTGCCCGCGGGGCGAGGGCCCCGGATTCCTGGCGCTGCACAACACGCAGCACCCGGTGATCCCGATGTTCACCTCGCTCAAGGAGCTGCGCAGGTACGCGGGCAAGGAGTCCAAGTACTTCGTGATCACCGGCGCCGAGGTGATCGACCTGCTGCCGACCGGGTACGGCTTCGTGCTCGACATGGAGGGCGAGCACCGGATGGTGTTCGACGCCAAGGCGGTGGAGCAGATGGTCGACTTCGCGATGCGCCGCATGTACGGCTGAGCCGGCCCGGCCGAAAGCCCCCTGTTGCGGGAAGTTCAGGATTCAACTAAGTTGAATGTTGAACATCCCGCCTGGAGGTGGCTCAAGATGCCCGCAGTGACCGTCGAAAACCCGCTGACCCTGCCGAGGGTGTCCGCTCCCGTGGACGCCGTGGCCCGCCCCGTGCTCGCCGTCACCACGGCGCCGAGCGGCTTCGAGGGGGAGGGCTTCCCGGTGCGCCGCGCGTTCGCGGGCATCAACTACCGGCACCTCGACCCGTTCATCATGATGGACCAGATGGGCGAGGTGGAGTACGCGGCCGGAGAGCCCAAGGGCACGCCCTGGCACCCGCACCGCGGCTTCGAGACCGTGACGTACCTGATCGACGGTTCCTTCATCCACCAGGACAGCAACGGTGGCGGCGGCACCATCCAGAACGGCGACACCCAGTGGATGACGGCCGGCTCCGGCCTGCTCCACATCGAGGCGCCGCCGGAGTCGCTCGTCCAGTCCGGCGGGCTCTTCCACGGCCTCCAGCTGTGGGTGAACCTCCCCGCGGCGGACAAGATGATGAACCCCCGCTACCAGGACATCCGCGGTGGCCAGGTCCAGCTCCTGACCTCTCCCGACGGCGGCGCGCTGCTGCGTGTCATCGCGGGCGAGCTCGACGGGCACGAGGGTCCCGGCATCACGCACACCCCCATCACGATGATCCACGCGACGGTCCGGCCGGGTGCCGAGGTCACGCTCCCCTGGCGCTCCGACTTCAACGGGCTGGCGTACGTGCTGGCCGGCCGGGGCTCCGTGGGCAAGGACCGGCGCCCGGTTCAGGTGGGCCAGACGGCGGTCTTCGGCGACGGGGGCTCGCTGACGGTCCGCGCCGACGAGACCCAGGACTCGCACACCCCCGACCTGGAGGTCGTGCTCCTGGGCGGCCGTCCGATCCGGGAGCCGATGGCGCACTACGGCCCGTTCGTCATGAACAGCCAGGACGAACTCCGCCAGGCCTTCGAGGACTTCCAGAAGGGTCTGCTGGGGACGGTGCCCGCAGTGCACGGCATGTAGGTGCCGGGGGGCCGTCGGACGCCTTGTCCTGACGGCCCGCGGGGCACGGAGTGCAGTCGTGGGCGGGCCGTCGGACACCATGTCCTGACGGCCCGTCACCCGCCCGGCCGTCGCCGGGGGGCGGGCGGCCCGGCGCCGTGCTCTCGTGGGGCGCATGCCGTCGTCCCAGCCGAAACCCCTCCTGCCGGACCCCGCCCGACGCATCGCCGCCTGGTGTGTCGTCGCGTTGCTCGTCGCCGGGGTCGTCGCCGTGGCGATCTGGCTGTGCGTCACCTTCAAGACCGCGGTGACGCCCGTCCTCCTCGCACTGCTCGGCACGGCGCTGCTCGGGCCGCTCCATCGACGTCTCGTCAGGATGAAGGTCAACAGGTCGCTGGCCGCCGCCCTGACCTGCGCGGCCGTCGTCGCCGCGGCCGGCGATGCCTCCTGGATCGTCGTCAACGCCCTCATCGACAGCGGTGCGCAGATCCTGTCGTCGGTGGAGCGTGCAGCGTCCGACCTCGCCGAGAAGTTCGGTGGGACGGGCACCACCCTGAGCGACCTCGGCGACAAGGCCAAGGACCTGCTGGGCAAGTTCGGCGGGACGGCCGCCTCCGGGGTGCTCGCAGGCCTCGGCATCGTGGGCGAGATCGTCGCGACCGCGGTCCTCGCCATGCTGCTGATCTTCTTCTTCCTGCGGGACTCGGACCGCGCCGTGTCCGCGCTGCGCGGCCTCGCGCCCGGGGACACCGCCGACACCGCCGAGGCGATGTCGCGCCGCGCCTTCGAGGCGGTGGAGGGGTTCATGCGCGGGACGACGTTCATCGCGCTCATCGACGCGCTCTGCATCACCGTCGGCCTGCTGATCCTGCGCGTTCCCGGCGCCGTCGGCCTCGGGGCGCTCGTCTTCGTCGGTGCGTACATCCCCTACCTCGGCGCCTTCATCTCCGGCGCCGTGGCGGTCCTCGTCGCGCTCGCCGACCGTGGCCTGGTCATCGCGCTGTGGGCGCTGGGCGTCGTCCTCGCCGTCCAGGTGCTTGAGGGGCACATCCTCCAGCCGGTGATCCAGAGCAGGACCGTCCAGATGCACCCGGCGGTGGTGATGCTGGCCATCACGGCGGGAGCCTCGGTCGCCGGGATCCTCGGGATGCTGCTCGCGGTGCCGCTGACGGCCGCCGCCTTCGGCGTCCTCTCCGAGCTCAGGAAGGACTACTCGGACAAGGAGCACCCGCCCGTCCGGGAGAGCGCTCAGAGGTCCCCGTACGACACCGGCGGCGCGTCCTCGTAGAGCTCGAACCAGATCGACTTGCCCCGGCCGCGCGGGTCCACGCCCCACTTGTGCGCGAGCATCTCCATCAGCAGCAGCCCGCGGCCCGAGGAGGCCATCTCGCCGGGGCGCCGCTTGTGCGGCAGTTCGTCGCTGACGTCGGTGACCTCGACCCGCAGCCGCCGGGCACCGAGGGGTCCGGTCGCGCGGGCGGTGAGCAGCGCGTCCCCGTCCGTGTGCACGAGCACGTTGGTCACCATCTCGGAGACCATCAGCACCGCCGAGTCCACCTGGTCCTCGACCGCCCAGTCGTGCAGCAGCTCGCGCAGCTGACGGCGGGTGCTTGCGATGCGCTCGGGCTCGGCCTGGGCGACGGTCAGCGCGGTGGACCGCACCGTCGACGGGGGAACCGTGGCGGGCACCCCGTCCCGGCTCAGCAGCAGCAGGGCGATGTCGTCCTCCCGGCGGTCGGACAACGGCCCCGTGGTGTGG
Organism: Streptomyces sp. NPDC091272; assembly: GCF_044757485.1. Lineage (NCBI taxonomy): Bacteria > Bacillati > Actinomycetota > Actinomycetes > Kitasatosporales > Streptomycetaceae > Streptomyces > Streptomyces sp. NPDC091272. The sequence continues at coordinate 358,492 of NZ_JBIVVC010000003.1, read as the reverse complement.
TGCGAGGGCGGCCCGTGCACCGCCTGCACGAGTTCGTCGGCGAGTGTCTCCAGGTCCAGCTCCCGGTGGTTCTCCAAGGTCGTACGGAGCCTGGCCCAGCCGGAGTCCAGATCGTGTCCGCCCGTCTCGATCAGCCCGTCCGTGCAGATCATCAGCGTCTCGCCGGGTTCGAGGGCGAGCCGCGTCGTGGGGTAGTCGGTGTCCGCGTCGATGCCCAGCGGCAGCCCGCCGGCCGTCGTGCGGACCACGACGGTCCCGTCCGGCATCCGCACCGCGGGTTCCGGGTGCCCCGCACGAGCCAGCTCCACCGTCCCGTCGGCCGGGTCGACCTCCAGATACAGACAGGTGGCGAAACGCGGACTGGAGTGGTCGTCGGGGGCGTACGTGTCGGTGATGCCGTGCAGGAAGCGGGAGGCACGGGAGAGGACCGCGTCCGGCCGGTGCCCCTCCGAGGCGTACGCACGCAACGCGATCCGCAGCTGGCCCATCAGCCCCGCCGCCCGCACGTCGTGCCCCTGCACGTCGCCGATGACCAGCGCCACCCGGCCGCTGGGCAGCGGGATCACGTCGTACCAGTCGCCGCCGACCTGGAGCCCGCCGCCGGTCGGCACGTACCGCGCGGCCACGTTCATGCCCGGTACCGCGGGGCCCAGCGTCGGCATCATCGAGCGTTGGAGGCCGTCGGAGAGGGCCCGCTCCGACTCCTCCACACCGGCCCGCGCGAGCGCCTGGGCCAGCATCCGCGCCACCGTCGTCAGCACCGAGCGCTCGTCCGGGGTGAACGCGACCGGGTGGGCGAAGCCCGCCATCCACGCGCCCATCGTCCGGCCCGCCACGACCAGCGGCAGATACGCCCAGGACCTGCGCCCGAACGGTTCGGCCAGCGGCCAGGTCGCCGGGAAGCGGGTCCGGTAATCCTCGGGCGTCGGCAGATAGATGGCCCGCCCGGTGCGCGCGACCTCGGCAGCCGGGTAGTCCGTGTCCAGCGGCATGTCCCGGAACGGATCCTCGTCCCCCGGCCCGTGCCCGTGGTGCCCGATCGTCGTCAGCCGGTCGCCCGCCACCCCGAACACCGCGAGCCCGTCCGGCGAGAACCCCGGCATGGACAGGGAGGCCGCCACCCGCAGCACCTCCGCCGTGGACCGGGCCTCCGCCAGCGCGCGCCCCGCGTCCAGCAGGAACGCCTCACGTGAGCGCCGCCAGTCACCGGTCACCGGAGTGCGGGCCGCGGTGCCGGGCGGGGGCTCGGCGACCTCCTGGAGGGTGCCGATGAGCTGGTAGTCGCCCTCCGGCGTGCTCAGCGGCCTGGACCGGCTGCGTACCGTACGAAGAACCTGGCGCCCGTCCTGCGACATGACCCGCAGCCGGGCCTCTGCGACGGTGCCCTCGGCGACGGCGAGGGTGATGATGCCGTCTATCTCGTTCCAGTCGACGGGGTGGAAACGGGCCCGTGCGGCGGACTCGGTGAGCGTGGCTTCCCCGGCGGGCAGGCCGACAAGGCGGGCGGCCACGGCGTCGAAGACAACGGCCTTGGAGGCGTTGTCCCACCGCCACAGGCCCGTGTCGATCGCGGCCAGCACGTCCTCGGTGCGCATGGGCACATCCTTCCAGGTCGCACGGTGACCGGCCGCTCGGGGCGGCGGCGGTGCCGGGAGGTCTCCGTTTCACGTGAAACATCGGCGCCGAACGGCGCCGTGGGCGCTCCGGCCGGGCACCTCGCCACCGCACACGCGCGAAGTGCCGTCCGCCCGACGGGGCCGGAAAACGGGGTGCGCACGCCCGGTAGCCTTGGAGGAAGTTGATTCCCGCCTGTCTCGCGAAGAATCTCGCGAAGAATTGGATGAACGATGCAGCATCGGTACAGGTCCCACACGTGCGGCGAGCTCCGCGCCACCGACGTCGGCGCCGACGTCCGGCTGAGCGGCTGGCTGCACAATCGCCGAGACCTGGGCGGCATCCTCTTCATCGACCTGCGTGACCACTACGGTCTGGTCCAGCTCGTCGCCCGCCCCGGCACCCCCGCCAACGAGGCCCTCGCGAAGCTGACCAAGGAGACCGTCGTCCGCGTCGACGGCAAGGTCTCCGCCCGTGGCGCGGACAACGTCAACCCCGAGCTCCCCACCGGTGAGGTGGAGATCGAGGTGACCGAGATCGAGGTGCTGGGCGCCGCCAACCCGCTCCCCTTCACCATCAACGCCGAGGACGGCGTCAACGAGGAGCGGCGCCTGGAGTACCGCTTCCTCGACCTGCGCCGCGAGCGCATGCACCGCAACATCATGCTGCGCTCCTCGGTCATCGCCTCGATCCGTTCGAAGATGGTCGCGCTGGGCTTCAACGAGATGGCCACCCCGATCCTCACCGCGACCTCCCCCGAGGGCGCCCGTGACTTCGTGGTGCCCTCCCGGCTGAACCCGGGCAAGTTCTACGCGCTGCCGCAGGCGCCGCAGCAGTTCAAGCAGCTGCTGATGATCTCGGGCTTCGACCGCTACTTCCAGATCGCGCCGTGCTTCCGCGACGAGGACGCCCGCGCGGACCGCTCGCCGGGCGAGTTCTACCAGCTCGACGTGGAGATGTCCTTCGTCGAGCAGGAGGACGTCTTCCAGCCGATCGAGAAGCTGATGACCGAGCTGTTCACCGAGTTCGGCGGCGGGCGCGAGGTCACCTCTCCGTTCCCGCGCATCCCGTTCCGCGAGTCGATGCTGAAGTACGGCAACGACAAGCCCGACCTGCGCGCCAAGCTGGAGCTCGTGGACGTCACGGACGTCTTCGCCGGGTCCGGCTTCAAGGCGTTCGCCGGCAAGCACGTCCGCGCGCTGCCCGTCCCGGACACGGCGGGTCAGTCCCGCAAGTTCTTCGACGGCCTGGGCGACTACGCGGTCGAGCAGGGCGCGAAGGGTCTGGCCTGGGTCCGGGTCGGTGAGGACGGCCAGCTGTCGGGCCCGATCGCGAAGTTCCTCACCGAGGACGACGTCAAGGCGCTGACCGACCGGCTCTCCCTGCTGCCCGGCCACGCGATCTTCTTCGGCGCGGGCGAGTTCGACGAGGTCTCCAAGATCATGTCGGCGGTGCGGGTCGAGGCCGCCAAGCGGGCCGGGCACTTCGAGGAGGGCGTATTCCGGTTCTGCTGGATCGTCGACTTCCCGATGTACGAGAAGGACGAGGAGACCGGCAAGATCGACTTCTCGCACAACCCCTTCTCGATGCCCCAGGGCGGCCTGGCCGACCTGGAGGAGAAGGACCCGCTGGACATCCTGGCCTTCCAGTACGACATCGTCTGCAACGGCATCGAGCTGTCGTCGGGCGCGATCCGCAATCACGAGCCCGAGCTGATGCTCAAGGCCTTCGAGATCGCCGGTTACGACCGGGAGACCGTCGAGCACGAGTTTGCGGGCATGCTGCGCGCCTTCCGCCTCGGGGCCCCGCCGCACGGTGGCATCGCCCCCGGCGTCGACCGCATCGTGATGCTCCTCGCCGACGAGCCGAACATCCGCGAGACGATCGCCTTCCCGCTCAACGGCAACGCCCAGGACCTCATGATGGGCGCCCCGACCGTCCTGGACGAGACCCGGCTGCGCGAGCTGAACATCCAGCTGCGCAAGCCGGTCGAGAAGTAGGTCTCCGCACCCGAGAGCGCCCCCGCCCGTACGGCCGGGGGCGCTTTTGTGCGCATATGTACGAAGGGTCCGGGAACCGAAAGGTGTCCGGACCCTTCTTCCTGTCCGGGACAACCCGATCGGTCCCCCGGCGTGATCCGCGGGTGCGGGCGGCCCGCGGATGAGCGACAGGAGCACGGCATTGCACGGCAGCGACAGGGGCCCCGGTGACGGCGAGGGATCGGGAGACGGGGTGTGTTCCGGATGCGTGCGCGGGCCTGGACCTGGAGGATCTGTTGAGGACCACCGCCGCGGGGGCGCTGCCCCGCGGCACCCGGCCGTCGTCGACGGCCGGGACGACCGGCGGCGCGCCGCGCGGGGAGCGCCGTCCGCGGGCCGCGGCGTGCCTCGCGGCCCCGCTCCCGTACCGGGTGGAGGAGGCCCGCGCGGTTCTCGACGCGCAGAACCTCGACATCCACGGGAAGACCCCGGGCATCCAGGCCGCGGGTCCGCCCGGCCGCCGGCAGACCGACGCGACGAAGGACAGCCAGTGAACACCCCCCGGGCCACCGCCCGCCGTCACCGGATGCGCGCCGCGGCGTGCGCCGTCGTCGCGCTCGCCGTCGCGCCCAGCGCCTGCGGCGGACCCGGCAAGGCCCCGGGCCCCGGACCGACCCGGCAGGCTGCGCAGGTACCGGGCGGTGCGGACGGGAATGCGGCCGAACCGCGGAGCGCGCACCCGCGGGCCGTCCTTCCCGCCGAGCTGCCCGGCCTCGGCCCCCGTACCCGCGGCGAGATCGGCAAGGACACCCGGCAGGCCCTGGTCGTCACCGGCAAGGACCGCGACTCCACCGACGCCGGGGCGGTCCTCTACGAGAAGACCGCCCACGGTTGGCGAACCGCCCGCTCCTGGTCCGCGCAGAACGCGCGGCGCGGCTGGACCGACCACCATGTCCAGGGCGACCTGCGTTCACCGATCGGCGTCTTCGGCCTCACCGACGCGGGCGGACTGCTCCCCGACCCCGGCACCAGACTCCCCTACGACCACGGGCGCGGTTACCGGATCAACCGCACGGACGCCTCCGGTCAGTCCCTCAGGGGCTCCTTCGACTACGTCGTCGCGATCAACTACAACCGCCGCGCGGGGCACAACCCCCTCGACTGGGGCCGTCCGCTGGGCGCGGACAGGGGCGGCGGCATCTGGCTCCACGTCGAGCACACCACCCCCACCTCCGGCTGCGTCGCCCTCAAGCGCGAGGCGATGAAGGAGCTGCTCCAGGCGCTCGACCCGGCGAAGAAACCGGTGGTGGTGATGGGGCCGACGACGGACCTGGCGAAGTGACCGGGCGCCTCGTCACGTGACGTGAACCGACCGGTCACGCGAGGGGGCCCGGGGTCGACACGACCCCGGGCCCCCTCGCGCGTACCGCGTCAGCGGATCACGCGGTCGGCTTCTCCTCCAGGCGCGGGAACAGCACCGCGCCCTTCGTCACCGTCGCGCCGACGGGGAGCCGGCCCCAGGCGCCCGCGTCCTGGACGCGCTGGTCCGCGAGCGCGCCCAGGCCGGCGGCGTCCGCGCCCAGCGAGTCCCACAGCTTCTGGGACGTCTCCGGCATGACGGCGTTCAGCAGGACGGCCATGGCGCGCAGCGACTCGGCCGAGGTGTAGAGGATCGTCGCGAGACGCGCCCGTCCTTCCGCCGAGTCGTCCTTGGCGACCTTCCAGGGCTCCTGCTCCGTGATGTAGCCGTTGACCTGCTTCACGAAGTCGAAGATCGCCAGGATGCCGGCCTGGAAGTCCAGTTCCTCGCCGATGAGCCGGTCCGCGTCGGCGACGGCCTTCGCGAGGCCTTCCTGGACGGCGCGCTCGGCGTCACCCGCGGCGGTGGCCTCCGGGAGTGTGCCGCCGAAGTACTTGCCGACCATCGCGGCCACGCGCGAGGCGAGGTTGCCGTAGTCGTTGGCCAGTTCGGAGGTGTAGCGGGCGGTGAAGTCCTCCCACGAGAAGGAACCGTCGCTGCCGAAGGCGATGGCCCGCAGGAAGTACCAGCGGTAGGCGTCCACGCCGAAGTGCGAGGTGAGGTCCTGCGGCTTGATGCCGGTCAGGTTCGACTTCGACATCTTCTCGCCGCCGACCATCAGCCAGCCGTTGGCGGCCACCCGCCCCGGGACGGGAAGTCCCTGCGCCATCAGCATCGCGGGCCAGATCACCGCGTGGAAGCGCAGGATGTCCTTGCCCACCAGGTGGACGTCGGCGGGGAAGACCGACTTGAACTTCTCCTCGTCCGAGCCGTAGCCGGCGGCCGTCGCGTAATTCAGCAGGGCGTCGACCCACACGTAGATGACGTGCTTGTCGTCCCACGGCACGGGGACGCCCCAGTCGAAGGTGGAGCGCGAGATCGACAGGTCCTGGAGGCCCTGCTTGACGAAGTTCACGACCTCGTTGCGAGCGGACTCGGGCTGGATGAAGCCCGGGTTGGCCTCGTAGAACTCCAGCAGCTTCGGGCCGTACTCGCTGAGCTTGAAGAAGTAGTTCTCCTCCTTGAGGATCTCCACCGGCTTCTTGTGGATGGGACAGAGCTTCGTCCCGTCCTCCGCCTCGATGAGGTCGCCCGGGAGCTTGTACTCCTCGCAGCCCACGCAGTAGGGGCCCTCGTAGCCGCCCTTGTAGATCTCGTCCTTGTCGTAGAGGTCCTGGACGAACTCCTGCACACGGTCGGTGTGACGCTTCTCCGTCGTGCGGATGAAGTCGTCGTTCGCGATGTTCAGGTGCTCCCAGAGAGGCTTCCAGGCCTCCTCGACGAGCTTGTCGCACCACTCCTGGGGCGTGACCCCGTTCGCCTCGGCCGTGCGCAGGATCTTCTGACCGTGCTCGTCCGTGCCGGTGAGGAACCACACCTTCTCGCCGCGCTGACGGTGCCAGCGCGTGAGCACGTCGCCTGCGACGGTCGTATAGGCGTGGCCCAGGTGAGGAGCGTCGTTGACGTAGTAAATGGGGGTCGTGACGTAGTACGCCGCCGCCCCCTGCTTCTCGAATCCAGTGGCCGCCATGCAGAAATCTTAAGTGGTGCGTGGCAGCCCCTTCACCCGCATATACAGCGGCCCCTTCGCCCGCATATGCGGCGGCACCTTCACCCGCATGTACGAAGGGCCGTCCCGGTGGGGGGACGGCCCTTCGCAACTCCCGTCGTGGAGCGTCAGCCCTTGAGCCACTCCGCGGGGCCCGCGAGCAGGCCCTTGTAGAGGGCGGCGTCGGTGAGGCCGGCCGGCTCGGGGCCCGCGTGGAAGAAGGCGGCGTTCGGGACGTCCAGCTTGCGCAGGTAGTCGAAGCCCTTCGCGTCGCTCTCGCCGAACGCGACGAACTGCCAGAACAGCGGCAGCCTGGCCGCCTCGGCGAGCGCGGCGGTCGCCGCGCCCTTGGCCTCCGGCGCACCGTCCGTCTGGAAGATCACCAGTGCGGGTCCTTCGTACTCGCCGCTGTTCTTCTCGTAGTGGTCGACGATCTCCTCCACCGCGCGGTGGTAGCTCGTACGCCCCATGTGGCCGAGCTCGGCGTGCAGCGCGTCGACCTTGCCCGAGCCCTCGTCGATGTCGTCGAGGGTGAGGGTGCCGGTGCCGTCGATGTCGGTCGAGAAGAAGACGACGGGGACCTCCCCGGTGTCACCGAGGTGCGCGGAGAGCGCGAGCGCGCGCTCGCCGAGCTTCTGGGCACTGCCGTCCTTGAAGTACGGACGCATGGACCCGGACCGGTCCAGCACGAGGTACACCCGGGCACGCGCCCCGGTCAGCTCGGCCTTCTTGAGTACGGTGCCGGCTGCGCGGTACGCGGCGGAGAGCTGCGGGGCCCGCGCCTTGACCTGCGCGGCGGTGAGTGCCGGGGCCCCGGCGGCGCCGGACCGGGACGCCCGCTCGGCCTTGGCGGCTTCCGGCTTGGTCTTCGGCGCGACGGGATCGGCCTTGGCGGCCTTGGCGGCCTTGGCGGCTTTGGCGGTCTTAGCGGCCTTGGCGGTTTCCGGCTCGGCCTTTGCGGTCACGGGCTCGGCGGTCACGGGCTCGGGCTGCGGCTCCGGCTCGGCAGCCACGGGCTTCGGCTCCGGCTCGGCAGCCACGGGCTTCGGCTCCGGCTTCGGTTCCGGTTCCACGGCAGGCTCGGGCGCAGCAGTTACGGCCTCCGGTTCCGGCTCGGGCTCCGGCTCGGGCTCCGGCTCCGACTGTTCCGGGATGACCGGGGTCGCGGTTGACGGCTCGTCAAGAACCTCGTGCGGCGCGGGAAGCGGCGCGTCCGTCGCCTCGGGCGCCGAGTCCCGGTCCGTCTGGGCCGGAACCTGGCCCTCGGCGGACACGGCCGGCGCGGGCACCTCTTCCTCCTCCTTGGCGGAACCGTCCGCATCGGAAGCCGCGGACTCCTTCTTGGACGTGGCCCCCTGCTTCGGCTTGTCGAACGCCTCGGCCACCAGTTCATCCGCCAGGGAGGCGGAACCCGCCTTCTTCGAGGCCGAGTTCGAGGGCTTCTCCCCGCTCTCGGCCCCCTCGGCGGCCTGGGCATCGGCCGGTTCGGCCGCCCCCTGCGTGCGCCCGGCCTGGGACGGGACCGACGGTGACGACGACACCGCCGAGGACTCGTCCTGCTGTTCCGTCCGGCCGCCAAACACCTTGCGCAGCAAGCTCCGAATGCCCATGGGCGAGGCCTTTCGAGTGAGTGGGGTGTGAGTGGGGTGCGTTGTATGTCCGCACTGGGGGGATTGATCCCTGACCAGGGGTGACACGTAAGGTTAGCGGCCCTCTCCGCCGGGCCGGAGCAGTGGCTTCCGCCGCTCCGGAAGCGGCTTCCGGACGACGTGTCCGGCCCTCAAATGCCCTCAATTGCTCCGCACGGGTGGCGTTTGTCCGAAGAACTGCGAATCGGGGTGGCGGTCCGTGTCATCTCGTGCTTCATCCGCATCATGAGGAATGTACGACAACCGGACATCGCGGATTCGTCCCTGACGTTCCGTTGCGACCTTCCTCAAGGAGCTCTGCCATGAAGACGATGTGGACCGCACTGATCGGCGCGATTGTCGCGCTCCTCGCGACGCTGGGCCTGACCGCCCCGGCCGCCGCCACCGCCCCGGCCGCCACGGCGGACAACTCCTCCGACGCACAGCAGTCGTCGGCCCCGGCGACCGCGCGCCACAACGGACGGGTGGAACAGCCGGCCACGGCCCCGCTCTCGGCACGCTGGTCGGCGCAGGTGCCGACGCGCTCCGTGCCCCCCACCATGAAGCAGCGCATCAGGGCCGAGGCGCACGGCGGCTCCCCCTCGGTACGCCAGGTCCCCTCGCTGGACCGCGTCCGGGGTGTCCGCGCGGACTACGAGACGGCAGCCTGACCTCCCCGTTCGAGTGGCTGCCCCGGACTCACCGAGTCCCGTACGACCGGACACCTCAGGTCCTCCGTACGACCTGACGCCTCAAGTCCTCCGTACGACCTGACGCCTCAAGTACTCCGTACGACCGAAGTGCCTAACCCTCCGTACCAAGTGCACCGAGCCTGAACTCCAGTCCGTCCAGGACACGTTGAAGTCCGTAGCCGAACTTCTCGTTCCGGATCTGTTCGGGAGACCTGCCCTGGTAGTTGTCCCGTCCCTCCCGTAGCCGCGGAAGATCTTCCGTGGCCCGTGCGGAGGCGTCGGACAGGCTCTCGATCCACTCGGCCTCACTCAGGCCGCTGCGTGCGATCAACGACAGTTGCGCGGCCTCGCTGGTCGCGTACCCGATGACGTAGGAGAAGACCGCGCTGAGGGCCAGATCGGCCTCCTCGACGGGGAACCCGGCCGCCGCGATGATGTCGGCCAGCCGTTCCGTCATGCGCATCACGTTCGGCCCCAGGTGGACCAGGCCCACCTGACCCATCACCGAAGCCATCCACGGGTGGCGAAGTGCCATCGACCGCACGCTGTACGCACTGCGGACAGTGGCTTCCCGCCAGCCCAGCTCCCCGCTCACCGCCGGGACCTCGAGTTCTCCGTAGATCTCGTCCACGACCAGCTCGATGAGCTCGTCCTTGTTGGCGACATGCCGGTAGAGGGATGTCGCGCCGGCGCCCAGACGGGTGCCGAGCTTTCGCATGCTCAAGGACTCGATGCCGTCGGCGTCCAGCAGGAGTACCGCCTGCGTGACGATCTGCTCCCGGCTCAGCTGCTCCCGCTGCTTGGCGCGCGGACGCGCCCACACGGATGCGATCGGCTGCGGTGACTTCTCGCTCGTGGCCATTACCGGGGGCCTCCCTCTGTGCGTCGGCTCGCTCGTACCACGGCCACGGTAGCGCACGACGTTTGCCTGCTGCGTACTTCGTTCGCAACGAGGTACGGCGTAATCGTCTTGCGTACACCGTGCGCACTGCGTACAGTGTGCGCAACGAGAGCACGCGGTACGCACCCTTCCCAACTGGGGAACGTGACACGGAGGTTGGCCATGACAGAGTCCAAGTCCACTGCGCCAGAAGCAGGTTCGGTGCGCGACCCGCGCCGGTGGATCATCCTGATGGTGCTGTGCCTGGCCACCCTGGTGCTGGTGATCGACAACATGGCGCTGACCGTCGCGGTCCCGGCGCTTGCCGAGGAGTTGGGCGCCACGCCGCAGAACATCCAGTGGGTGCTGGAGAGTTACATCCTCGTCTTCGCCGGTCTGCTGCTCACCTCGGGCAGTCTGTCCGACAGGTTCGGCCGACGCCGGCTGATGATGATCGGGCTGTCACTCTTCGGACTCGCCTCGCTGGCCGGGGCGTTCGCCTCCGACCCGGTCCAACTCATCGCCGCGCGTACGGTGATGGGGATCGGTGGCGCGCTCGTCATGCCCTCGACTCTCTCCATCCTCATGAACGTCTTCGCCGCCGACGAACTGCGCAAGGCGATGGCGGTGTGGGGTTCGGTCTCGATGCTCGGCCTGATCGGCGGGCCGGTCCTCGGCGGCGCCCTCGTCACGCACTTCTCCTGGAGCGCGGTCTTCCTGATCAACGTGCCGGTGGCCGTCCTCGCCATCCTCGCCGCCGTCCTCCTGATGCCGGAGTCCAAGGGGCCCTGGAAGAAGGCCGACCCGGTCGGCGCGCTCCTCTCCGTGCTCGGCATGGTGGCGCTGGTCTGGACGATCAACGAACTGCCGAAGGGCGGGCTCTCCCACGCCTCCACCCTGGTGCCGCTGGCCGTCGCGGTCCTCGGTCTGACCGCCTTCGTCGTCTGGGAACTGAGGACCGACGAGCCGATGGTCCCGCTGAGCCTCTTCCGGGACCGCAATTTCGCCGGCGGCAGCCTCTCCCTCACCCTCGTCCAGGTCGGCAACGGCGGACTGCTCCTGGTGGTCACCCAGTACGTCCAGTTCGTGCTCGGCTACTCGCCGACCGAGGCCGGTTCGTCCTTCATCCCGATGGCGCTCGCCGCCCTTGTGTTCAACGGACTGGGCGCCACGCTCGGCGGGCGGATCGGCAACCGGGCGATGGCCGCGGTCGGCCTGGTCGTCCTGGCCGGCGGGTTCGTGCTCCTCAGCTCGCTGCAGCCCGGTGACGGCTTCCTGTTCCTGGCTGCCGGAATGGTTGCCATCGGGGCCGGTGCCGGACTGGCGATGCCGGCCGCGATCACCGCGCTGATGGGCGCCATCCCGACGGAGCACGCCGGGGTGGGCTCCGCACTCAACGACACCATCCAGCAGGCGGGCGCGGCCCTGGGCGTCGCCGCTCTCGGCTCGATCCTGACCACGACGTACGCGGCCTCCATGCCGGAGTCCGCGCCGGCCGCCGCCCGGCACTCCGTCAGCGAGGCGCTGGCCCTGGCGGCCCGTACCGGGGACGGAACGCTCGCCGGCACCGCACGGGACGCGTTCACCTCGGGGATGGGGACGACGTTCCTGATCAGCGCGGCGGGGGTGCTGGCAGCCGCGGTGGTGGCCTTCCTGATGATGCGGGACCCGAAGGGGATGAATCCGGCGGCCGACGAGGCGGTGGGGGTTCCGGCGCAGGGCCCGGCGGCCGACGAGGTGGCGCAGGGGCCGTTGCAAGGTCCGGGGCGGGAGCAGGAGGAGAAGGCACCGGTACATCCGCTGGCTGATGCCGCCCATTGACCCTGCGGGAGGGTTGGGCGCCCCGGCCTGTGGCGCCCGCGCCCGGTCAGCAGGGGTTCCGTCGGCCGGACTTCACCGCCCGTTCATCCGACGTGCCCCGGGGGCGCCCCGTACTGCACCTAGTGTCACGGCCGAAACCCACTGTCACCTGTCACCCGTTCACCCTCGGAGGGGAACCGACGTGCGCACCCTGTTGCCGCTGCTCAACCCGTCGCCGCACGCCGGCGGACGTTCCGCGCTCACGTGCCGATACCGCTGCGGGGACGCCTGTTTCCAGGAGGTCCCCAACACCAGCGACAACGAGTACGTCGGTGACGTCATCGCGGGGGTGCTGTCCCGCCGTTCGATGATGCGCGCGGCGGCGGTCGTCACGGTCGCGGCCACGGCGGGCGGCGCGCTCGCGGTCGGCGGGGCGCCGGACGCGGTCGCCGCGGAGTCCGCGCGGAACCGCCCCGGCACCGGTCAGGGCAACGGCGGCGGCTCGAAGGCCTCCGGCGCCAAGGGCCTGCGCTTCACCCCCGTCGCGCCCAACAAGGACGACAAGGTCACCATCCCCTCCGGCTACGAGCAGAACGTGGTGATCCGCTGGGGCGACCCGATCCTGCGCGGCGCACCGGCCTTCGACCCGGACAAGCAGACCGCGAAGGCGCAGGCGGGCCAGTTCGGCTACAACAACGACTTCCTCTCGCTGCTGCCCCTGCGCGGCGAGGGCGGCGACCGCCAGGTGCTGGTCGCCAACCACGAGTACACCGACGAGGTCCTGATGTTCCGGGGCTACGACCCGGCCAACCCGACCCGCGAGCAGGTCGAGATCGCCTGGGCGGCGCACGGCCTGGGCGTCGTCGTGGTCGAGGAGATGCGCCGCGGCGCCGGTCTGACCGCCGTCCCGCGCCACCACCTCAACCGCCGCATCACGGCCACCACCCCGATGCGGCTGACGGGCCCGGCGGCGGGCAGCAAGTTCCTGCGTACGTCCGCCGATCCGACCGGCACCAAGGTCCTCGGCACCTTCGCCAACTGCGCGGGCGGCACCACGCCCTGGGGCACCACCCTGCACGGCGAGGAGAACTGCAACGGCTACTTCGCCAACGCGGACTACGCGAAGAGCGCCACCGACCAGCGTTACGGCATGACCGTCGGCGCGACCGAGCGCAAGTGGGAACGGTTCGACAAGCGCTTCGACATCGCCCAGGAGCCCCAGGAGTCGCACCGGCACGGCTGGGTCGTCGAGCTCGACCCGTACGACCCCGACTCGACCCCGCGCAAGCGCACCGCGCTCGGCCGTTTCAAGCACGAGGCGGCGCAGCCGCGGCTGACCGACGACGGGCGTCCGGTCGTCTACATGGGCGACGACGAACGCTTCGACTACCTCTACAAGTTCGTCTCCTCGCGCCGCATGAAGAAGGGGAACTCGCGCGCCGCGCGCGAGTACAACCTCACGCTCCTGGACGAGGGCACCCTGTACGTCGCGAAGCTGACGGGCGACTCCCCCGCGGCGGAGTTCGACGGTACGGGCAAGCTGCCATCCGACGGTGAGTTCGACGGCACCGGCAGCTGGATCCCGCTCGCCACCGGCACGAAGTCACACGTCCCCGGGATGACGGCCGAAGAGGTCTACGTCTTCACCCGGCTCGCGGGCGACAAGGTCGGCGCCACCAAGATGGACCGCCCGGAGGACGTCGAACCCTCCCCGCGCACGGGCCGCGTCTACGTCGCCCTCACCAACAACACCGACCGCGGCAAGCCAGGCAAGCCCGGTGCGGACGAGGCCAACCCGCGCAATCTCAACAAGCACGGCCAGATCCTCGAACTCGCCGAGCACTGGGACGACCCGGCGGGCGACTCCTTCTCCTGGCGCCTCTTCCTGGTCGCAGGGGACCCGGCCGACCCGGCCACGTACTTCGCGGGCTTCCCCAAGGACAAGGTCTCCCCGATCTCCTGCCCCGACAACGTCGCCTTCGACGACCACGGCAACCTGTGGATCTCCACCGACGGCAACCAACTCGGATCGCACGACGGGCTGTTCGGTGTCGCCACGGCCGGTGAGCGGCGCGGTGAGCTGAAGCAGTTCCTGACCGTCCCCAAGGGGGCCGAGACCTGCGGCCCGCTGATCCAGGACCGCCGCGTCCTGGTCGCGGTCCAGCACCCGGGCGAGCTCGACGGCGCCACCGTCGAAAAGCCCCTCTCGGCCTGGCCGGACGGGCCCGGCAAGATGGTCCGCCCGGCGGTCGTCTCGGTCTGGCGCAAGGACGGCCGCGACATCGGGGTGTGAGGAGTCCTGCGGGGGCGGGCCGGGGCGGCAGGGGGCAGACCCCGGCCGCCCCGGCCCAGGCGCCGTCGCCGGGCTCAGGCCGCCGGGCAGGAGCCTTCGGCGGGCGCGGCGTTGCCGGTGAGGGTGCGGAGCACGGCGGTGTTCACGCACGGGTTGCCGTTCAGGGTGACGCCGTGGGAGCGGCCGGCCACCGTGAGGAGTGCGCCGGGCAGGCGCTCGGCGACCGCCCGCGCGCCCGCGAGCGGGGTGCGCGGGTCCTGGGCGGAGTTGACGATCAGCGGGCGCGGGGCGGCCTTCGCGGTCAACGCGCCGAGCGGGCCCGCGGGGCCCGAGGCCCGTGGCCACTCGGCACACGGGACGTACTCGGAGGCGATCTGGGGTGCGCTGTCCGCCTTGCCGGCCCGCCGGGCGGTCGCCGAGACCTGCGTGAGGAGCGCGGCGGCCTCCCGCGGCCAGGAGAAGTCCGCGCAGTGGTTGCCGAGGGTGAGGGCGAGCGGGGGCGGTACGGGCTTGGCGGCGGCAGCGACGTCCTTCGGGAAGCCCTTTGCCGCGTACGCCTTCAGGGCGGCGAAGGGTGTGCCGCCGTCCGCCGGGTCGGCGCCCGCCGAGAGACCTGCGGCGGCCTGTGCGACGGCCCTGCTGAAACCGGGCCAGTCGGCCGGCACCACCATGACGGCCTCGGCGGCCTTGAGCAGGTCCGGGGTCCTGGCGGCGACGCGCGTGAGGGGCGCCACCGGGTCGGGGGCGAGCGCGCACTCGGCCGGCCCTGAGGTGCTGCACCAGGGGCGGAAACCGGCGGTGTACGAGCGCAGCTTCGCGGCGTTCTGGCCGGTGGCCGGCTCCTCGTCCTCTGTACCGGAGGCCGTTTCGAGGTCCAGGACGCCGTCGACGGCGACCTGGGCGCCGGTACGGTCCGGGTCCGCGGTGCCGTCGAGCACCGCGGCCCGCACCCGGTCGGGGTGGAGGCGCAGATACTCCTGGCCGAGCAGGGTGCCGTACGAGAGGAAGAGGAGGCTGAGTTTCTCCTCGCCGAGGGCGAGCCGCAGGGACTCCAGGTCGGCCGCGGCGTCGCGGGTGCCGAGGTGGGCAGTCAACTCGCCGTACTTCGTGCGGCATTTGGTGACATAGGCGGCCGACTCGGTGCTCACGGCGGTGAGTTCCGCCTTGGTGAGGGACTTCCCCAGGTCGTCACGGGAACCACCGCCCGGGGCTTCGGCCTTCGCGAGCCGCTGGACCGCGGCGCCCGGTTCACCGCAGTCCACCGGGGTGCTGGCACCCGAGCCGCGCCGGTCGAGACCCACGATGTCGAAGAGGGCGCGGAGCTGGGGCGGGAGCAGGGCGGCCGGGGTGTAGCGGCCGGGCAGGCCGGGGCCGCCGGGGTCCGTCACCAGCACTCCGACCCGGCGCTTGCGGTCGGTGGCGGGAAGCCGGGAGACGGCCAGGTCGAGCGTGCCGGAACCGGGCTTCGCCGCGTCCACCGGCACCTTGAACGTGGCACACTCCCGGTCCGGCTGGCCGGTCAGCGGACAGTCCTTCCAGTCTGCGTCGGGCGCGGGCACGGAGGGAGCGCCGGTTGCTCGGGACGCGGAGGCGGAGGAGGAGTCGTCGGGGGCGGGCCCGCCACCGCCACCGCACGCGGTGAGGAGGAGGACCAGCACGGCGCCGAGGAGCCCGACGACGACCCGGGCGGGCCGGGGGGCGCCGGGGCGGTGGACCACCGGTCGAACGCGGGGCAGCGTGCGCTGGGCGAGGGGGGTGGTTGCCGGGGCGCCCGCCCCGGGGCGGCCCGGGGTCACTGGCCGCCGCCGGTGCGGAAGGCCGTGCGATGCGACGCCGACCGGTCCGGGGGCAGTGTCCGTAGCCCGTGGGAGGAGGTCCGGCGGTCACGGTCCCGGCGGTCCGGTGCCCGGCGGTCACGTTCCCGGCGGTCCGGTGTCTGGCGGTCCGGTGCCCGGTGGCCCGGTGCCCGGTGGCCCGGTGCCCGGTGGCCCGGCGCCCGGCGGTCCGGGGTCGCTGTCTGCCGTCCGACCGCGAGAAGGGCCGCTCGGTCCGGTGCCGGACGGCGTTGGGTCCTGCGTCCCGCTTCTGCCGGCACTGCGCGTGCCCCTCTCGCCGTCGTCGGGTCCCGCTGTGTTGCGGCCTCGGTGCTCCAGGCTGGTCGTGTTCGTACGCGACCGCATGCGCTGAGCCCCGTATGGGCGACGTGCACCGGGGCGGCCCCCCGTGTGGTGGTCCGCCGGCTGAGGTGAGCGTGGTGGCGCGCTCAGTGCCGCAGCGACCTCAGCGCCGCAGCGACGTGAGTGCCGCAGCGACCTCAGTGCCGCAGCGACCTGAGTGCCGCAGCGACCTCAGCGCCGCAGCGACCTCAGTGCCGTACCGCCTTCGCGATCTCCGCCTTGACGTCGCCGTTCAGCGTCCGGTTGCTCCGTGCGGTGGCTGTGGCGTTCTTGCCTGCCGCCACGTCCTTGACGTTGACGACGACGGTGTCCAGGCGGTTGCCGTCACCGTCGCGGAAGTCGACCTGGACGGTGTAGGTCTTCTCCTTGTCCTGCTTGTTGGTCGCGGTGACCTCGGCGGTGGAGCGGTCGCCGGCGGCCTTGACGGCGCCGGCCTTGACCTCGTCCTTGGCGTCGGCGCCGTCCTTGATCTCGGCGAACTTGGCCGAGGCAGACGCGGAGGCGGACGCGTACGCCTCCTTCGCCTTCTCGCCTGCCTCGCCCGCCTTCGCGGTGGCGCTCGCCGCTGCTTCCCCGGCCTTCTTCGTGGCGTTCGAGACGACGTCCCCGGCCTTCGCCTTGTCGTCATCACCGCACGCGGTGGCGGTCAGCGCGAGGGCCGCGACGAGGACGGCTGCACGGGTTGCGCGGGTTGCACGGGTTGCACGAGCTGCACGAGCTGCACGGGTGATCTTCATGCGGGCCACCTTGCGCCGCCCCCGCGCCGGCCGCGAGGCAAGCGGTCCGAACGGGTCAGCGGAGCCTCGCCGGCGCCGTATCCGTCCTCCGTGCGCTCCTGCGCCCGCTCAGCCACCACGCTCCCCAGGCCACCACCGCCACCACGAGCCCCACCGCCCCCACCGTCCACGCGGTGGTGCGCAGGGCCGCGGTGAGCGCCGAGTACACGGCCTCGCCCGCCGCCCGGCTGACGTCCTGCGGGAGGTTCGCCAGGGAGAGGTTGTGCGCGACGGCGAGCACGAGCGCGAGCAGCAGCGCCCCGGCCACCAGGGCAAGGCCGGCCAGCGCGGTGATGAGCAGGCGCCGGCCCCGTACGGCGAGCAGGATCGCGGCCGCGATCAGCACGACGGTCAGTGGGACCAGCCATCGCGCCGCCGGGATCAGCAGGTGGTACGCCGTGCGCCAGGTGTCCAGCTGGTCGGTGCGCAGCAGGGTGATGTCGGTGTGGACGACCGGGATGCGGCCGGCGAGCGGGATGCCGTTCTCCTGGAGCTGTTCCTTGACCTCTGCGGTGACCGGCGCCAGGTCGAGGGTGACGGAGTCGCCCGAGCCCTTGTCGGCGGCGAGGGCATCGGCGAAGGCGTCATGGGTGACGCGGCTGACGGTGTCCCACGCCGTCGCGTAGGCGTCGGTGCCGGTGAACGAGCGGGCTGCCTCGCCGATCAGCCGCTCGGCGCCGTTCTGCAGCGGGCCGAGATCGATCTGCTTCACGACCTCGCTGGTCAACCGGGAGCTGACCGCTTTCTGCACCTCGGGGTCGTGGGCCAGCGGCGCCATGGTGTCGACGTAGCGGCCGGTGTCCTCGATCTCGGCGTTCGCCCACACCGCGACCGCGCTCACCGGTACGAGGAGTGCGGCGAGGACGAGCAGCAGGAGAGGGAGAAATCGGCGCATGCCCCCAGCCAAGGCGAGTCCCACCCTCCCCGCGACCGGTGAGCCGCCGGGGCGGTGAGTTCCCGGGATGGTGAGCCGCTGGGGGCGGTGATCGGTGATCCGCGGGGCGGACGAGTTGCCGAAACGGTGGCCCGCCGGGGGCGTCCCGGACGACGGGACAGTGCGCCCGGTCGGCGGGACAGTGCGCCCGGTCGGCGGGACAGTGCGCCCGGTCGGCCGGGGCAGCGTCCCGGTCCCCGTGATCCACTTGCCCCCCACGCGCGCCGGGTGTGACCTGGAAGGGCGAGAACAGGGGGCGTTCCGAGTACCGAGGAGGTCGCCGACATGGGTGCACACGTAGCAGTACCGGGACGGGGTACGGGCCGGGCCCCACGAGTTCCGCAGCCGGCCGGGGCCGCCGCTCCCACGCGCGCCGGGCGGGCCGGCTGGGCCGTCCCCCTCACCCTGGGTGTCGTCTACGGCATCTACACCGCCTTCATGGCCCGCGACAGTTCCCCCCTGACCTGGGGGAACGTCTGGCTCGGCGTGGTGTGCGGCGTGATTCTGACCGCGATCGCGTACGCCGTCGGCAAGGTGGGTCATCGGCTGGCACCCGGCCAGCGCGCCCTCGCCTTCGCCGTCCCCTTCGGCATCGCCATGGGCTTCCTCTTCAGCCTGGGCGGCGGCTCGGTCCTCACCTCGGTGGTCCTCGCCCTGGCCCTCTTCGCGGCGATGCTGGTGGCCTCGTACTACGTCTTCTACTCGCACGCCCCCTAGCAAACAGCGGGCAAAAAACGCTTGTCGCTCCCCAACTCACGTCAACTACGGTCGAGTTGTACCGGGGCGGTCCGCTCGCCCGCGGCCCGTAGTAGAACACCTGTCTGCACTGCCGATTCGACCGAGCAGGGGTAAGGCAACGTGAGTCATCCAGCAGCCTCCGACCCATCCACCCCGTCCAACCCACCCACCCCGTCCAACCCATCAACCCTCTCCGCCCCGTCCAACCCACCCACCCCGTCCACCTCCGCACCCACCTTCGCCACCACCCCGGAGATCGCGATCGAGACCACCGGACTGGTCAAGGTCTTCGGTACCAACCGCGCCGTCGACGGCGTCGACCTCTCCGTCCCCACCGGCACCGTCTACGGCGTCCTGGGCCCCAACGGCGCCGGCAAGACCACCGCGGTGAAGATGCTCGCCACCCTGCTGCGGCCGGACGGCGGCAGTGCCCGCGTGTTCGGCAAGGACGTGGTGAAGGAGGCGGACGCGGTACGTTCGCGGGTCAGTCTCACCGGGCAGTACGCGTCCGTTGACGAGGACCTCACCGGCACCGAGAACCTGGTCCTCCTCGCCCGGCTGCTCGGGCACACCAAACCCGGGTCCCGCTCCCGCGCCGCCCAGCTGCTGGAGGCGTTCGGACTGACCGAGGCGGCCGGCAAGCAGGTCAAGAACTACTCGGGCGGCATGCGGCGCCGCATCGACATCGCCGCGTCCATCCTCAACACCCCCGACCTGCTCTTCCTGGACGAGCCCACCACCGGGCTCGACCCGCGCAGCCGCAACCAGGTCTGGGACATCATCCGCGCCGTCGTCGCGCAGGGCACCACGGTGCTCCTCACCACCCAGTACCTGGACGAGGCCGATCAGTTGGCCTCCCGGATCGCCGTCATCGACCACGGCAAGGTCATCGCCGAGGGCACGAAGGGCGAGCTGAAGGCGTCGGTCGGCTCCGGCTCCGTACACCTGAGGCTGCGCGAGGCGGACCGGCGCGCCCAGGCGGAGCGCATCCTGGTCGACGCGATGCACGCCACCGTCCAACTCGACCCGGATCCCGTCGCGCTGACCGCCACCGTGGACGGCGGCAGCACCGAGGCCGGCGCCGCCGAACAGGCCGCGGCGTCCCTCGCCGCTCTCGCCCGCGCCGGTATCACCGTCGACAGCTTCGCGCTCGGCCAGCCCAGCCTCGACGAGGTCTTCATGGCGCTCACCGACAAGGAGGGGACCGCAGCATGAGCACCGCACCCACCGCTACCACCATCACCGACCAGCAGGACGCGGGGGAAGCCCTTCTGCAGGCCCCCAAGGTCGACGAACTCGCCGCGCTGCTCGTCGCCAAGGACCGGCCGCCCCGCCCGAGCGCGCTCTCGGCCTCGCTCACCTTCGGCTGGCGCGCCATGCTGAAGATCAAGCACGTGCCGGAGCAGCTGTTCGACGTCACGGCCTTCCCGATCATGATGGTCCTGATGTACGCCTACCTGTTCGGCGGTGCGCTGGCCGGCTCGGTGTCGGAGTACATCCAGTTCCTTCTCCCCGGCGTGCTGGTGATGTCCATCGTCATGATCACGATGTACACGGGCGTGGCCATCAACACCGACATCTCCAAGGGGGTCTTCGACCGCTTCCGCACCCTCCCGATGTGGCGCCCGGCGCCGATGGTCGGCTATCTGCTGGGCGACGTCGTGCGGTACCTCATCGCCTCGGTGGTCATCCTGGCGGTGGGCCTGATCATCGGCTACCGGCCACAGGGCGGGGTGCTGGGCGTCCTGGCGGGCGTGGTCCTGCTGATGATCTTCTCCTTCGCGTTCTCCTGGATCTGGACGATGTTCGGTCTGATGCTGCGCTCGGAGAAGTCGGTGATGGGCGTCAGCATGATGGTGATCTTCCCGCTGACCTTCCTGTCCAACGTCTTCGTCGACCCGAGGACCATGCCGGGCTGGCTCCAGGCCTTCGTCAACAACAGCCCGGTGAGCCATGTGGCCACTGCGGTACGGGAGTTGATGGCCGGTCGCTGGCCGGGGGCCGACATCGCGTGGTCGCTCGGCTGGGCGGCACTGTTCCTGGTGGCGTTCGGCACGGCGACGATGCGGCTCTACAACCGGAAGTAGGACCTACAACCGGAAGTAGGGACCTACAACCGGAAGTAGGGACCTACAACCGGAGGGTGGAGAACGGGAGTTGGGTGTGCCGCCGGGGCCCGCGATGCGTGCGTCCCCAACCCGCGCCCCCAGTGGCGCTACGGGGCGTCCGGGTGGTGCGGGACGACGACGACCTGCCACGCGTCCTCGTAGACGATCCGCCCCGGGGCGTTCTCGGACCGGACCTCCAGGCACTCGACCCCGTGGGCGGCCAGGATCTCCAGGTAACCGGGCACCCGCTCGATCAGCTCCGTCGAACCGGCCTTGAACCAGGCGACCGCGCCGGGATTCACGGCGTGGTCGTAGACGGTCGGGTCGACGCTCGAAGGCTCGGGGTACGCGCCGTCGTACCAGTCGTTGTTCGCGCGGCGGAACCTCTCCTGCTCGGGCGAGAGTCTGCCGTCCCTGGCAAGGCCGTTGACCAGCGCGAAGATGCCGGGGAGGTGGCCGCGGGCGTGCGGTGTGGTGCCCTGGAACCGGACGTAGCCGGCGGCGGGGGCCGGGGTGGGGTCGCTCATGCGGCCGCAGGATAGCCGTCGGCACCCCGCGCCGGCTTCCTTCTCCGTTCCCGCGCCGGCTTCCTTCTCGGCCCCCGCCTCGGCACTCCTCGCCAGCACCCTCCCGTACTGCTCAGTCGAGGCAGAACTCGTTGCCCTCGACGTCCTGCATCGCGATGCAGGACTCGTTGACCTCGTCGGCGGGCAGCACCCGCACCTCCACCGCGCCGAGGGCGACCAGCCGGTCCCTCTCGGCCTCCAGCGCGGCGAGGCGCTCCGCGCCCACGAGTCCGGTGCCGGCCCGCACGTCGAGGTGCACGCGGTTCTTGACTGCCTTGCCCTCGGGGACGCGCTGGAAGTACAGGCGCGGACCTTCCCCCGAGGGGTCACCGCACGCGAACGACGCCCCCTGCTCCCCGGGCGGCAGCGAGCGGTCGTAGGCGTCCCACGTGGCGAACCCCGCCGGGGGCGGCGGCACGACGTACCCCAGGACCTCGCACCAGAAGCGGGCGACCCGCTCCGGCTCCGCGCAGTCGAAGGTGACCTGGAACTTCTTGATCGAGGACATCGAGCCACCATAGTGCCGGCGGCGGGAGGTCAGCCGATGCGCAGTTCCGCCAGCTGCCGGGCGAACGGCACGACGGTCTCCGCCCCGGACGCGGCCGGCTCCGCCTCGGACACGACGGCCTCTTCCGTCGCAGCCTCGGTGGGCGGCGCCGCCGCGGGTACGGCGGCGCCTCCCCGCGCCCGTAGCAGCGTGGTCAGCTCTCCCGCGGCCCGCGCGATCCGGCCCGGCAGGTGGGCGGTGAAGGCGTCGCCCTCGCCGCCCCAGTCCTCCGACGCGGCGAAGACCGCGGTGGGGACGACCAGCGCGCGCAGGTACGCGAAGAGGGGGCGTACCGCGTGGTCCAGCGCGAGCGAGTGCCTGGGTGTGCCACCGGTCGCCGCGATCAGGACCGGGGTCCCGGTCAGCGCGTCCGGGTCGAGCAGGTCGAAGAAGGACTTGAAGAGACCGCTGTACGAGGCCGAGAAGACCGGGGTGACGGCGATCAGGGCGTCCGCACCGGCCACCGACTCGATCGCCTCGTGCAGGGCCGCGTTCGGGAACCCGGTGACCAGGTTGTTCGCGATGGCGGTGGCGAGTTCGCGGAGCTCGACGAACCGTACGGAGACGTCGGGGAGTTCCGTACGCACCGCCTCGGTCAGCCGGTCCGCGAGCAGCCGGGTGGAGGAGGGGACGCTCAGGCCCGCCGAGACGACGACCAGCTTCATGACGCCTCCACCTCCTTGTTGCTGTCGGTGCTGTCGGTGCTGTCGGTGCTGTCGGTGCTGTCGGTGTTGTCCGTGCTGTCGGCGAGGGCCTGGGCGACCCGTGCCGCGTGCGTCGGCCCGTCGGGGACCTGGGCCGGGCGGTTCTTGGCGAACTCCTCGCGCAGGACCGGCACGACCTCCTCGCCGAGGATGTCGAGCTGCTCCAGCACGGTCTTCAGCGGCAGACCGGCGTGGTCCATCAGGAAGAGCTGGCGCTGGTAGTCGCCGAAGCTCTCGCGGAAGGTGAGGGTCTTCTCGATGGCCTCCTGCGGGGAGCCCACCGTCAGCGGCGTCTGGGAGGTGAACTCCTCCAGGGAGGGGCCGTGGCCGTAGACCGGCGCGTTGTCGAAGTACGGGCGGAAGGCGCGGACCGCGTCCTGCGAGTTCTTCGCCAGGAACAGCTGGCCGCCGAGTCCGACCATCGCCTGGTCGGGGGTGCCGTGGCCGTAGTGCGCGTACCGCTCGCGGTAAAGGTTGATCAGCTTCCGGAAGTGGTCCTTCGGCCAGAAGATGTTGTTGGCGAAGAAGCCGTCACCGTAGTAGGCGGCCTGCTCGGCGATCTCGGGGGAGCGGATGGAGCCGTGCCAGACGAAGGGCGGGACGCCGTCCAGCGGGCGCGGGGTGGACATGAAGGACTGGAGCGGGGTACGGAACCTGCCCTCCCAGTTCACCACCTCGTTGCGCCACAGCTCGTGCAGCAGCGCGTAGTTCTCGACCGCGAGCGGGATGCCCTGGCGGATGTCCTTGCCGAACCACGGGTACACCGGGCCGGTGTTGCCGCGCCCCATCATCAGGTCGACGCGCCCGTCGGCCAGGTGCTGGAGCATCGCGTAGTCCTCGGCGATCTTCACCGGGTCGTTGGTGGTGATGAGGGTGGTGGAGGTGGACAGGATGAGGCGTTCGGTGCGGGCGGCGATGTAGCCGAGCATCGTGGTGGGGGAGGACGGGACGAACGGCGGGTTGTGGTGCTCGCCCGTCGCGAAGACGTCCAGGCCGACCTCTTCCGCCTTCTGCGCGATCGCGACCATCGCCTTGATGCGCTCGTGCTCGGTCGGGGTACGTCCGGTCGTCGGGTCGGGCGTCACGTCGCCGACGGTGAAGATTCCGAACTGCGTCGCGCTCATCGGGCCACCTCTTGCGTCTGTCGAGAGCTTGTTGAATATTGAACAAACCCGTCAACGGGCGGCCCCCGCGATCTATTCCCCCACCCCGCGGCCCCCGGCACCGGGCGGCGGCCGGGGCCTGGCGGCGACCGTCGGTCGGCTGATCGAAGGCGGGCGGGCCCCTGTCCCCCCAAGGGGTGAGCGCACCACGAATCCGCCCCGCGAGGCCCTGCGGCGGTGCACGCTGCCGGGATGTCCACACGCACAGGCACCGGCACACGCACCGGCACACCCCCCAGCACCGTGAACGGCACACGCGCGGGCGCCCACGCCGATCCCCGCCCCGCCGCGGGAGCCCTGCCGCCTCCGCCGCCGATCCCGCCAACCTGTCCCCGCTGCCGACAGGGCCTGCTCTGGAAGGACACCAGGGCGGAGATCAGGGCCACCGACGAGCACCACTGGCGCTGGTGGTGCGGCAACTGCTGCAAACGCTTCCGCCCCACCGAGGAACACCTGCGCCGCTTCTCCTGAACGGGGCACCGCCGTACCCGGAGGGGCCGGAGGTGTGCTGCTGCCCCACCGGCGGCGAGTGCCGACGAGTCGCTGCCCCACCGCCGGCAGCCCCACCACCGGCAGCCCCACCACCGGCAGCCCCACCGCCGGCAGCCCCACCGCCGGCAGGCCTACCGCTGCGCCTGCGGCTCCGGCACCAGCCCGTCCTCGATGACCTCGCGCGCCACCTCCGTCAGCCGGCGGCCGTGGCTGCGCGCATGGGCGCGCAGTACCGCGAACGCCTCGTCGACCCCGACCGCCAGCCGGGCGGCCAGCACCCCCTTGGCCTGCTCGATGAGGATGCGGCTGTGGAGCGCGGTGCGCAGCTGGATGCCCGTGGCGCGGTGGGCACGCAGGGTCTGTTCGTGCACCAGGCCGATGGTGGCGGCGTCGGCGAGCGCCTGGCCGATCCGTACGTCGGTGGAGGACAGCGGCTCCGTGCCCGTACGCAGCAGGAGCAGGCTGCCGAGCCGCTCCCCGCGCAGCCGCAGCGGCAGCGCGCTCGCCCAGGTGTAACCGCCCTGCCGGGCCCTCGGCAGGAAGACGGGCCACCGGTCGTACGCGGCACCGGCCAGGTCCACGCGCGCCAGGTCACCGCCCGCGGGCGGGGCGGAGCCGAGGTGGCAGTCGAGGGCGGGGCCCTGTTCGGCGGAGAGGTCGAGGAGTTCGGCGAGGTCGTCCCCGGGATCACAGGGGGCCACGGGGCGCAACGGTTCTCCTGGCGGGGCGAGCAGCACCGCGGCGACGGCGACGTCGACCAGCTGCCGGCAACGGACGCACAGTTGCTGGAGGAAGTCGATGACGTCGAACTCGTCGACGAGGGTGTCCGCCAGCTCTACGAAGGTGTCTGCGAGGGACAGTTCGCGTTCCCTGGTCATGTTCGTCTTCCTCGGTTCCCGCAGCTTCCCATGGTGTCCGGCAGGTCTGGGGCAGCCGGCGGCCCGAGGGCGTCCTCGTCCCTCATCCGCGGCCGTCCGGTCCGTCCCGCGTCTGCGGCCGGTCGTCGGGCAGCCGCAGCCGCCGGGCGACGATGTCACGCGCGACGGAGACGATGGGGCGGTCCTGGGCGAAGGCGTAGGCCCGCAACCGGTCGAGGGCCGTGGTGAGGTCCACGCCGAGGGTGACTGTCAGCACCCCGGTCGCCTGGTGCACGACGGCCCGGTGGAGTCCGCCGGGGCGCTCGCCCCTGACGGGTGTCGGCACCATCTCGCGGCCCGGTGTCCGCAGCGAGGAGAGCACGAACATCGTGAGGGCGTCGCAGATCTGGAGTGCCGCGTCGACGCTCTCCTCCACCATGCCCCGCGCTTCCCGGCGGTGCCCGGTCAGCGAGCCGATCCGCAGCGCGCCGAGCCGGAGCGGGAAGGCGAACACGGACTGCACGCCCAGTTCCAGGGCGCCGGGGACGAAGGCCGGCCAGCAGGGTCCTGGTGACCTTCGCACGTCGGTGACCAGGCACAGGGCGCCGTCCCTTGTGGCGACGTAACTCGGGCCCTCGCCCAGCGTGAACTGAAGGTCGTCCAGCCTGGTGCTCAACTCTCCGCTGTACCAGATCAGTTCCGCGGAGTGGCTCTGGGTGGAGACCGACACCCCGTCGAGGTCCAGCAACTCGGCACACCGCACCGGCCAGTTTCCGGCAGGCCCCGGCCCGCCGGGCTCCAACGAGTCCAGCAGCCAGTCGAGTTCTTCGGTCCTGAACGCGGTCATGTCCTGTCACTCCGGCCACCGTGCCGACGACCACGGCTCCGGTACGCGGACCGGACCCGTGGTGCCGCACACTTCCGAACGGCGCTTCCTCCACTGCCTCTCAGCATGCACGCGCCGCCCGCCGCGCTTCAAGCAGACTTGACAACCAAGCCGGTCGGTGGATCCCGTCAGCCGGCCGCTGCCGGACACCGACGCCCGTCGACGACACGTGCACCGCCTGGCCTGCGCACCCGCGTTGCTGCACCTGAGTGACCCTCTCGCGCGTCCCGCGGGGCGGTGCCGGTCCGATCCGGCGCGGGGTTGCCACAGTCGGTCGATGCGACGAATCGAATTCACACGAAGGTGTGCGGTCTCGGTGGCCGTTGCGGGCTGTCTCGTGGTGGGCGCGAGCGGCAGCGGGCAGGGCGTCGAATCCCCGTCCGGGGCGGTGGAGGTCGAACGGCTGTACCGCGAGGCGTCCCTGGCCGTGCAGGCGCACGAGGCGGCCCGCAAGGCGGTGCGGCGGGAGCGGGGGAAGGCCGGCCGGCTGCGGGCGGCGGAGCGCGTCGAGCTGCGGCGCATGAGCCAACTGCGTGACTCGATGGGCCGGTTCGCACGCAGCCAGTACCGGGGTGGTGGCGGGCTGGGGCTCACCGTACGGTTCCTGGCCGCCTCGTCCCCCGAGCAGATGATGGAGAAGGTGGCACTCGCGCGGCGGGGAGGGCATGCGGCGGCCTCGTTGCTGACGCGCGCACGGGACACCAGGGCGCGGCTCGCGCGGGACCGGGCGGCGTCGGCGCGCGCGCTCGGCACGCTCAAGGTCGAGCTGGCCCGGCAGTCGGCGGCCAGGGAGCAGATCGAGGGGAGGCTGCGCGAGGCCCAGCAGCGGCTCCGGGCCGCCGAGGAGGCCCGGCGGGCGGCGCTCGCGATGGCACAGGCCGGCCAGGGCGCGGGCAACGGGGCGGCTCGGGCCGGCGGGGCTCCCGGGCCTGCCTGCGGCGGCGGGACGGCCGGGGAGCCGCTCGGGCCGCCGCCGGACGCCCCTTCGGAGCGGACCGCCGCGCCGCGTTGGGTCGCACCCGTCGACCCCGCGCCGCTGTCCGCGGGGTTCGCACAGCCGGGCGGACGGTGGAAGGACCGGCACACCGGGCAGGACTTCGCCGTGCTCGACGGCGCGCCGGTACGGTCCGTGGGCGACGGCACCGTCTACTTCACCGGCTGCGGCGACGGCTTCGGCAAGCAGGTGATCGTGCGGCACGCGAACGGCTACTTCACGCAGTACGCCCACCTGTCGGTGCTCGGGGTGGCGCCCGGCCGCCGGGTGGCGGCGGGGGAGACCGTCGGGCTCAGCGGCAGCACGGGCAACGTGTCCGGGCCGCACCTGCACTTCGAGGTACGCGTGACACCGCAGTTGGGCTCCGGCGTCGACCCGCTCCCGTGGCTGCGCGAGCACGGGGTGGACGTATGACCCTCGTTACGGCGGCGGGGCGGGATGCTTCCATGTGCGGATGCGCGCTGACGGTGGGGTGGACGAGTACAACGGGACCCATGTGAGGGTGCGGACCCGGCGGGACGCCGACCTTGAGGCATGCGTACGGGCCTTGCGCACGGTGCACGGGACGAGTGGCTACCCGCGCAACTGGCCCGCTGACCCACCGGGTTGGCTGTGCCAGGGCGGTGAGCTCGGCGCGTGGGTTGCCGAGGCGCCGGACGGGGACATCGTCGGGCATGTGGCCCTGACGGCGCCCGCGGCCGGGGACGTCGCTCCCGGGCTGTGGCGTGCGGAACAGGGCGCCTGTGCCCAGGGCGTCCGTGCCCGGGGCGCGGCCGTGGTGGGCCGGCTGTTCGTCGCGCCGCGGGGGCACGGCCACGGGATCGGCCGGGCGTTGCTGACGCAAGTGGTGAGTTGCACGGACAGGTTGGGCCTGTGGCCGGTGCTGGATGTGGTGGCCGTCGACCCCGCGGTGGCCTTCTACGAGCGGATCGGGTGGCGACGGCTCGGGACGGGTGAACAGAACTGGGGTGCGGGAGAGCTCGTCGACGTGCATTGTTATGCCGCGCCGGGCCCTGCCGGTTATGCGGCGCCGAGCCGCCCCGCACTTTTGGCACGTCGTACGACGCCTGGCAAGGAGTGACCCGTGACCGATTCCAGCACCCCCACCGAAGTACTTCCGCCCACCGATCCCCACACCCTGCACCCCATGCGGGGTCAGCCGCGGGTCGTGCTTCTCAAGCCGCTGGTGACCTCGCCGCTCATCGAGGTGGGGGACTACTCGTACTACGACGACCCGGACGACGCGACCGCCTTCGAAACGCGGAACGTGCTCTACCACTACGGCCCCGAGCGGCTGCGGATCGGCAGGTTCTGCGCGCTGGCCACCGGCGTGCGGTTCATCATGAACGGTGCCAACCACCGGCTCGACGGCCCGTCCACCTTTCCGTTCCCGACGCTGGGCGGGGCGTGGGGCCCGCATGTGGACCTGCTCACCAACCTGCCGGTACGCGGCGACACCGTCCTGGGCAACGACGTCTGGATCGGGTACGGGGTCACCGTCATGCCAGGCGTGCGGATCGGGCACGGCGGGATCGTCGCCGCCGGGTCCGTCGTGACCTCCGACGTGCCCGACTACGCGATCGTCGGCGGCAACCCGGCCAGACTGATCCGTAAGCGGTTCGGTGACGAGGAGATCGAGCGGCTGCTCGCACTCGCGTGGTGGGACTGGCCGGTCGAGCATCTGACGCAGCACGTACGGGTGGTGATGGCGGGCAGCGTGGAGGAACTGGAGGCAGTCGCCCCACGCTGACGTGCCCGTACCGGCCGGTCGAGCGGTAACAGCTACAGGTCGAACTCGTGCGGCGGCAGGTCCAGGGCGAAGCACGCCTCCCGGACGACCGCCTGCTCCGTCTTGTCGAAGTCGCCGTCGGCGCCGCCGATCACGATGCCGATCTGGACGACCGCACGCGCTTCCGCCGGCTTCTTCTTCGCCTTGGCGATCTCCTGGAGGACGCTCACCTTGCCCAACGCGAAGTCCGACGTCAGCCGGCCGACGTAGTCGTTGAAGCGGCTCTGGAGATCATCCGCGGGGAAGTTCTTCAGGACGTCGTTGGAGGCGATGAGCGCGGCCACCCGCTGGCGCTCCGCGGGATCGATGCTGCCGTCCGCCGCCGCGACCAACGCACACATGGCCATGCTCGCGTCACGGAACGAGCCGCTCTTCAGCTCGTTCTTCTTCGACTCCAGCTGGGTCTGCATCGTCGAGGCGGTTTCCTTGAGGCGGTCCCACAGGGCCATGAAGTCTCTCCGTCGTCAGAATGGATCTACAGACGTGTAGAAACTAACAGGGTGTGAGCTAAAGGCGCCCTAAGTCCCGGGGAGGGAGGTAACGCCCAGCCCCGCGCGAGCCCGCGAGTCCCCGCGCAAGCCCAAGCGAGCCCGCCCAGCCCCGCGCGAGCCCGCGAGTCCCCGCGCAAGCGAGCCCGCCCAGCCCCACGCGACCCCGCGCCCCTCAGGAGCGCGCGGCCGACTCCGCCGCTCCGGCAGCCCCCGTGGCTTCCGCTGAGCCGGCCGCTCCGGCAGGCCCCCCGGCTCCCGCGCTCCCCCCGGGGCCCGAGGCCCCGGTCGCCGCGGCCGTTTCTGCCGCGATCATGTCCTCCAGGGTCGGCGGTCCCGCGAGTGGGGGCTTGCGCCTGGTGCCTCGTACCCGTGTGATCAGGGGTTCCGTCCAGCGGGCGGCCAGTGGGCCGATGATGACCAGGATCAGTACGTACGCCGTGGCGATCGGCCCGATGCGGGGTTCCGTGGCCACCGCCAGGCCCGCGATCACGATCGAGAACTCGCCGCGCGCCACCAGCGTGCCGCCCGCGCGGAGCCGGCCGCGTGAGCCGATGCCCGCGCGCCGGGCCGCGTACCAGCCCGTACCGATCTTGGTGAAGGTCGTCACGATCGCGAGGAGGAGCGCCGGCAGGAGCACCGGCGGGATGTCCGCGGGGTCCGTCGAGAGGCCGAAGAAGACGAAGAACACCGCGGCGAACAGGTCCCGCAGCGGGGCGAGCAGCTTGTGCGCGCCCTCCGCGACCTCCCCCGACAGGGCGATGCCGACCAGGAACGCGCCGACCGCCGCCGACACCTGGAGCTGCTGGGCGATGCCCGCGACCAGGACGGTCAGCCCTAGCACGACCAGGAGCAGCATCTCCGGGTTGTCGGAGGAGACCGCCCGGCTGATGATCCGGCCGTGCCGCAGCGCCGCGTAAAGGACCAGGCCGACCGTGCCGAGCGAGATGAGCAGCGTGACGCTGCCGCCCGCGAGGCCGACGCCCGCGAGCAGGGCGGTGAGCAGCGGCAGGTAGACCGCCATCGCCAGGTCCTCCATCACCAGGACGCCGAGGATGACGGGGGTCTCGCGGTTGCCGAGGCGTCCGAGGTCGGTCATGACCTTGGCGATGACGCCGGACGAGGAGATCCAGGTGACGCCCGCGAGGGCGACCGCGCCGACCGCGCCCCAGCCGAGGATCAGGGCGGCGACCGCGCCGGGCACGGCATTGAGCAGGAAGTCGACGATGCCGGAGGGGTACTGCGTCTTCAGGCTGCTGACCAGCTCACTCGCGCTGTACTCCAGCCCCAGCAGGAGCAGCAGCAGGATGACGCCGATCTCGGCGCCGACGGCGGTGAAGTCCTCGCTCGCGTCGAGCGGGATCAGTCCGCCGTGGCCGAAGGCGAGCCCGGCGAGCAGGTAGAGGGGGATGGGGGACAGGCCTATTCGGCCCGCCAGGCGCCCGATGATCCCCAGGGTGAGGATGACGGCGCCGAGTTCGATGAGCAGGGCGGTGGTGTGGTGCACGGTTCTCCTCGCCCTCAGTCGTCGGCGGTGGCGCCGTCAGCGGTGCCCGCGATGATCTCGGCGAGCGCGTCCACGCCCTCGCGGGTGCCGACCGCGACGAGGGTGTCCCCGATCGCCAGCCGGAAGGCAGGCTCGGGCGACGGGTGCGCGCTGGCCCTGCGCAGCACGGCCACGATCGAGGCGCCGGTGCGGGAGCGTGCCTTGGTGTCGCCGAGGAGCTTGCCGCCGTACGGCGACCTGGACGTCACCGGGATGTGCTCGGTCACGAGGTCGATCCCGTCGGTGCGTACGGCGTCGATAGGGGCCGCGTCCAGGAGGTGTGCGAGCGCGGTGGCCTCGTCCTGGGAGAGCGGGATCGCCTGCCGGCAGGCGTCCGGGTCGCTCTCGTCGTAGAAGCCGAGGAAGCGCCTGCCGTCGTGGTGGACGACGACGGAGATGTGCCGGCCACCTTCGGTGACGAAGTCGTACTGGCTGCCTATGCCGGGGAGGGTGGATCGGCGGGTTCCCACGAGGGCCTCCATGGAAGCTCGAAAACGGGGGCAGAAGAGATCGGAGCGGGGACAGAGCTGATCAACTTTAACTTTCCATTACCCTACTCCGCGCGGAGGTGGTGTGCTTTGAGCCGATATACGGTGATAAGCAAATGACATTCGATGATGTCCATGGGGCGTTTGCGCGTTTCGACAACCGCTGTCCGGAGAGGCGATCAGCATGGTGCAAATCGGCTACACGATGATGACCGAGCAGGCCGGGCCCCGCGCCCTCGTCGACCACGTCGTCGGCGCCGAGCGGGCCGGGTTCGACTTCTCCGTCACCTCGGACCACTACTTCCCCTGGCTGACCGAGCAGGGCCACGCCCCGTACGCCTGGAGCGTGCTCGGCGCCGCCGCGCAGGCGACCGAGCGGATCCCGCTCATGACGTACGTGACCTGCCCGACCGTGCGCTACCACCCGGCGGTCGTCGCCCAGAAGGCCGCGACGATGCAGCTGCTCTCCGAGGGCCGCTTCCGGCTCGGCCTCGGTTCGGGTGAGCGGCTCAACGAGCACGTGGTGGGCGAGGGCTGGCCCGCGGCGCACGTCCGGGTGGAGATGCTGGAGGAGGCCGTGGAGATCATCCGGGGCCTGTTCGGAGGCGGCGACTTCAGCTACCACGGGACGCACTTCGACGTCGAGAACGCGCGGCTGTGGGACCTGCCGGCCGACGAGGGCCTCGAACTGCCGCCGATCGGCATCGCGGTGTCCGGCGAGCGGTCCTGCGAAGTGGCGGGACAGCTGGGCGACCTGGTGATCGCGACCGAGCCCAAGAGCGAACTGATCGAGGCCTTCGACCGGCACGGCGGGGCGGGCAAGCCCCGCGTCGGCCAGCTCCCGGTGTCCTTCGGCACCGACAAGGACGCCGCGGTGGCCCGTGCGCACGAGCAGTTCCGCTGGTTCGCCGGCGGCTGGAAGGTCAACGCGGAGCTGCCGAACCCGGCGGGCTTCGCCGGCGCCACCCAGTTCGTACGGCCCGAGGACGTGGCCGGGACGATTCCGTGCGGCTCGGACGTGGCGGACTTCGTGGAGGCCGTACGGCCGTATGTGGAGGCGGGCTTCACCGAGGTGGCCCTCGTCCAGATCGGCGGCGACCAGCAGGAGCCGTACCTGAAGTGGGCAGAGCGTGAACTGCTGCCCGCACTGCGCGAGTTGTGAATCCTGCACCGCGCGAGCACGGCACTGTACGAGCCCGGCACTGTACGAGCCCGGCACCGTGCGAACCGCACACCGGGTGAACCGCACACCGTGTGAGACCGGCACCGCACCACCACCGAACCCGAGCCGTTGAACCCAGGAAGAGGAATCATGAAGGTAACCGTCACCGTCACCGACTGCCCGGCGCAGGACGCCCGAGCCGTCTTCGAGGTCGTGGCCACCGTGTTCGCGTCCTCCGACCGTGACTCGGGCGACGCCCCGCAGGACAACGCCGGGGGCGGGCCCACGGTGTGGACGACGGTCTACGAGTCGGACGGCGCGGAGAGCACCGGCGAGAAGCCCGCGCCGACCTCGCTCTCAGGACCGGCGACGGTCACCGTGCAGGGCGGACCGCACGAGGTGGCGCGGGCGCAGGAGGCGCTCGGCGCGGCGTTCTCGGTCTCGGACGAGGGAACGGCCGCGGGTGACCAGGAGCAGGAGGTCCAGCTGCGGGTGACGGGCCGCTAACCGCCGCACCGGTACGGGGCGGGTCCGACGAGAAGTCCGGGCCCGCCCCTCAGCTGTGTGCCCTCAGCTGTGTTCCCTCAACGGTGTGTGAGTACAGGTGAGTACAACGGACCCGTTGGCACCGGCGCCGAATCAGTCGAGCGAGACGTGCACCCGTACCCGCTTGCCGCCCGCCAGCCGCTGGATGTCGTACTTGCTGCACAGTGCGAGCACCAGTTCCAGGCCGTGGCCGCCGATCCGCTCGGGGTCGGGCGTACCGGGCTGCGGGAGGCTGTCGTCGGTGTCCCACACGGTGATCTGAAGGCTGTTGCCGTGCGGGGTCGAGCGGTTGACCGAGAGGTCGAGCAGGCACGGGCCGGGCGCGTACTTCGCCGCGTTCGTCACCAGCTCGCTGACCACGAGCTTCACCGTGCCCGCCGTCCTCGACGACACCGGGACGCCGTGCAGGGCCTCTGCCCGCAGCAGGAAATCGGCGGCGAAATCCCGGGCCTCGCCAATCGTGCCGGGCGCTCCGTCGTATGTCGCGCTGGCACTGAATGGGATGGTCACCGTCATTGTCGCTTCCCGCACCGTCCGCACCACCCGTCTTCTGTCGTACACCTGACGTCCCCCGTGATGTCCGGTGCTCTGCTGACGCGCTTTCCCCATCATGGCGTTTTCAGTCATGGGAATTTCCCGGGATGCCGCAGGAAGGGCGGTGACGAACCGTCCCGCCCGTCCGCGACCGTCGGCGAGCAGGCGGAACGGGCTGGTGAGGGGCCCTTGCCGGGGACACCGGTGGCCCCTGCCGGGGGCGCCGGCGTCAACCCGGGAGAGACGCCGGGGGCGCCGGCGTCAACCCGGGAGAGACGCGCCGCCCGTCGGAGGGACACCGCGTTCGTCCGCACGGGCGCGGGGCACACGGGTGCCATGAACCTCATGCACGCCGACGCCCCCGCCGCCGTCCTGGCCGCGGCGGGCCCCGACCTGCCGGTGGCCGCCCGGATCGTCCTCGCCGTGGTGTTCGCACTCGCGCTGCTGAGCGTGGCCGCCCGCTACCGCGGACCCTCCTCGAACCCGCCGAAGGACTGAGGAACCGCCGCGCCGCCCGTGCCGCTCAGGCCGACGCCGCGCCCCGGCCCTACGAGCGGTCGTCCCCCGCGGGTGGCTCCTGGGCCAGCGCCGTGATCTGGGTGCGGGAGGAGAAGCCCAGCTTGGCGAGGATGTGCTCGACGTGGGCGTCGGCCGTGCGCTTGGAGATGACCAGGCGTTCGGAGATCTCCCGGTTGGTCAGACCTGCGGAGACCAGGTCCGCGACCTCGCGTTCGCGCCGGGTCAGATGGTCGCGCCCGGCGGCGCGGTCGGCGCCGGGGCCCGGCGGCGGGGCGGGCGCGGGAACCGGCGAACCGGCCAGGGCCAGCTCCACCACCCGGTCCAGCGGGAGCCGGGCGCCCTGTGCGAAGAGGCGTCCGTACGTCTCGTCGCCCAGCTTCTCCCGTACCTCCCGCTCCACCCGGGCCCGGTCGTCCGGATGGGCGGCCACCCCCACCATCGGATTGCCCACCTTGCGCCACAGCTCGCCGCAGGCACCGAGCAGCCAGGCCGACTGGCGGGTGCGGTCCGTGCCCGCGGCCCCCCAGGCGAGCAGTTCCAGGGAGTTCGCAGTTCCGAACACGTCCTGGAGTTCCCGGCTGAGGGCCACCGAGGTGAGGGCGAGCCGGAAGGCCTCCTTCGCGTCACCGCGCACCCAGGCGGCCATGCCCTTGATGCCCAGCGCCTGGCTCCTGATCATGCACTCGCCCGCGGCGCCGTCCGGTCCTGCGCCGGGGCCCGACCCGATGCGGCGCAGCGCCTCGTCGGCGTGCTCGGTCGCCTCGTCGGCGTGCCGCAGCAGCGAGTGCATGTAGGCGCGCTGGTAGTGGTGCACGATCAGCGCGAAGTGGTCGTTCAGCCGGTGCTGCATCACCAGGGAGTCGTCCAGCATCCGGCGGCCGTTGACCTCGTCGCCGAAGAGCCAGCCCACACCGCCCGCGTAACCGAGTGCCAGGGCCAGGAGGAGGTCGTCACCGGCCTCCGCGGCGACCGCGCGGGCCGTTTCGAAGCCGGTCAGCGCGGGCTCGATGTCGCCCTGCATGGTGGCCAGCAGGGAGCCCCACAGAAAGCCCGCCGCCCGCTCCTCGCAGGGCTCGCCCTCCAGCGCCAGACCCTTGGAGATCCAGTAGCGGCCCTCCTTGAAGAGGCCCGCCGTCGCCCAGAAGGGCCACAGCCCGGTTGCCGCGCGCAGCGCGGGGCGCACTCCTTCGGGACGGCCCAGGGCGTACTCGAAGGCGCTGCGGAGGTTGGCGAGGTCGTGGTGCAACTGCCGGTAGAGCGGCACCTGTTCGGAGGTGACGACGCGGTCGGCGAAGCGCCTGGCGCGCGCGAAGTAGTGGTCCTGGTGGCGCCGGGCCAGCCGTGCGCGTTCGTCGTCGGCGCACCGGTCGGCGCCGTACTCGCGGATGGTGTCCAGCAGCCGGTAGTGGGCGCCGTTCTCGCCGACCCGCAGCACGACGGACTTGTCCACGAGCCCCACCAGGAACTCCAGCACCTCCGCCCTGGGCAGCACGCCGTCCGCCGCGCCGGTGTCCCCCGGGCCCTCCGCACAGATCTCCTCGACGGCCGTCAGGTCGAACGGCCCGGCGAACACCGAAAGGCGTGCCCACAGCGCCCGTTCGGGCTCCGAGCACAGGTCGTGGCTCCAGTCGATGGCGGTTCGGAGCGTCTGGTGGCGGGGCAGCGAGGCGCTGCGCCGCCCGCCGGTGAGGATCTGGAAGCGGTCCTCCAGGCGCGCGGTGAGCTGGGCGAGCGGCAGCGCCCGCAGCCGCACGGTCGCGAGCTCGATGGCGAGCGGGATGCCGTCCAGACGCCCGCACAAGGCGGTGACGTCCGCCCGGTTCGACTCGTCGACGGTGAAGCCAGGCAGGATGGCGTCGGCCCGCTGGGCGAAGAGCGCAAGGGCGTCACCGATCTCCAACGGCGGTACCGCCAGGGTGTGTTCGCCGGGCACGTCGAGCGGCTGGCGGCTGGTGGCCAGCACGGTGACGCCCGGCACCTCGCGCAGCAGCAGGTCGGCGAGGAGCGCGCAGGCGTCCAGCAGGTGCTCGCAGGTGTCCAGGACCAGCAGCAGCCGGCGCGGCGCGAGGTGTTCCATGACGACGTCGAGCATGTCCCGGCCGGTCTGCTCGGGCAGCCCCAGCGCGTCCGCGACGGCGCCGGGCAGCAGCTCGGGGTCGCGCAGCGCGGACAGTTCGACCAGGACGCTGCCGTCGTCGTACTCGCCCTTCGCGGCGAGCGCGCCGCGCAGTGCGAGACGGCTCTTGCCGACCCCGCCGGGGCCCACCAGGGTGACGAGGCGGGAGCGGCGCAGCAGTTCACGTACCTGGCCGAGCTCCGCGGTGCGGCCGACGAAGCCCGTCACCTCCAGGGGCAGCGTGCCGGTGCGCCGGGTGTAGCCGAGTGCCATGTCGCCCCCCAGGTGCGGTGCTCAAGGTGCGTGCCGTGCGGCCCGACCGGCCCCGCCCGCACCAGCCTACGGTTCCCGCTGCCGGGAGACCCGGCTGTCACCGCTCGTCGGTTCAGGGCCTCGCCGTCCCCGCACGGGCCGTGCCGGGGCCGTTCGGGGGGCTGCCGCCGGGCCCGCGCGCCGGAGCCCCCCGTACCGCCGTCCCCTGCTCCGCCGTCCCGCCTGCGCCGTCCTCCTGGGCCAGGGCCGCGATCTGGGTGCGCGAGGAGAAGCCCAGCTTGGCCAGGATGTGCTCGACGTGGGCGTCGGCCGTGCGCTTGGAGATCACCAGGTGCTCGGAGATCTCCCGGTTGGTCAGGCCCGCCGAGACGAGCGTGGCGACCTCCCGTTCGCGCCGGGTGAGGTGGTCGTACGAGGGCGGCCGGTCGCCGGGGGATGCGGGGTTCACAGGGCGGGTGGCACCGGCCAGGGCCAGCTCCACCGCCTGGTCGAGGGAGAGCTGGGCGCCCTGCGCGAACAGCAGCCGGTACTCGGATGCGCCCAGCGCGGCGCTCACCTGCTCCGCCACCCGGGAGTGGTCGTCCTGGTAGATGGCCACGCCGATCATGGGGGAGCCGATCTTGCGCCAGAGCTCGCCGCAGGTGCCCAGCAGCCAGGCGGCGAGCCGGTGGGCACCGGTCTCCGCCGAGCCCCAGGCCAGCAGCTCCAGTGAGTTCGTGGCGGCGAAGACGTCCCGCAACTCCCTGCTGGCACGCAGCGATTCCCGCGCCAGCCGTACGCTCTCGGGCGCGTCCCCCCTGGTCCAGGCGGCCATGCCCTTGATGCCGAGCACCTGGCTGGTGATCATGCACTCGCCGACCCCGCCGCCGGGTGCCTGGGCGATCCGCCGCAGGGCCTCGTCGGCGTGCGCGTCGGACTCGTCGGAACGCCTTATCAGCGACTGGACGTACGCGCTCTGGTAGTGGTGCACCACCAGGCCGAGCGGGTCCCCGATGCGCAGCTGGCCCGAGAGGGCCTCGGTGGAGGTGCCGCGCCCGTTGGCCTCGTCGCCCGACAGCCAGGCGATGCCGCCGATGTAACCGAGGGCGAGCACCCGGTCCAGCTCCGAGCCGCAGGCCTCCGCCACCGCGCAGGTCTCCTGGAACCCGGCGAGGGCGGGCCCCACGTCGCCCTGCATCACCGCGAGCAGACTGCCCCACAGCAGCGCCTGCGAGCGCTCCCGCGACGCCTCGGGGTCGAGCGCGAGGCCCTTGTCGAGCCAGTACCTGCCCTCCTTGAAGAGCCCCGCCGTCGACCAGAAGGGCCACAGCCTGGCCGCCATCACCAGCGCGGACCGCACCCCGTCCGGCCGTGAGAGCGAGTACTCCAGGGCGCTGCGCAGGTCCGCCAGGTCCCGGTGCAACTGCCAGTACAGCGGCACCTGTTCCGCCGAGAGCAGCATCTCGAAGAAGTACGAGGCGCGCCCCAGGTAGTGGTCCCGGTGCCGCCGCCTGCACCGCTCGCGCTCCGGCTGGGTGCACCTGTCGGCGCCGTACTCACGGATCGTGTCGAGCAGCCGGTAGCGGGCGCCCTCGTCGCCGTCCCTGAGGACGACGGACTTGTCGACGAGCCCTATCAGGTGCTCCAGGATTTCCTCCCGGGCGAGCCCGCTGCCCTGCCCGCCGCCGTCCTCGCCCCCACTGCCGTCCCCACCCGCGCCGCCGCCCCCAGCCGCGTCCCCGTTCCCACCCGCATTCGCGCCGCCGTTCCCCCCGCCGTCGGAACAGACTTCCTCGACCGCCGTCAGGTCGAAGGAACCGGCGAAGACGGAGAGCCGCGCCCAGAGCAGCCGCTCCGGCTCCGAGCACAGCTCGTGGCTCCAGTCGATGGCGGTACGCAGCGTCTGGTGGCGGGGCAGCGCCGCGCTGCGCCGCCCGCCGGTCAGCACCTGGAAGCGGTGCTCCAGGCGCGCGGTGAGCTGTTCCAGGGGCAGTGCGCGCAACCGGACGGTCGCGAGTTCGATGGCGAGCGGAATGCCGTCGAGCCGGGTGCACAGGGCGAGGACGTCTCCCCGGTTGCCGTCGTGCACCTCGAAACCCGGGACGACGGCGGCGGCCCGCTGCGCGAACAGCTCGATCGCGTCGCGGTCCTCCAAGGGTGGTACGGGCAGGGTGTGTTCACCGGGCACGTCGAGCGGCTGGCGGCTGGTGGCCAGCACCGTGACACCGGGTGCCTCGCGCAGCAGCAGGTCGGCGAGGAGCGCGCAGGCGTCGAGCAGGTGCTCACAGGTGTCCAGGACGAGCAGCAGGTGCCGGTCCTCCAGATGCTCGACCACCACGTCGACCATCACCCGCCCGGACTGCTCGGGCAGCCCGAGGGCGCCCGCCACCGCGCCCGGCAGCAGCTCGGGATCGTGCAGCGCGGACAGTTCGACGAGGACGACCCCGTCGTCGTACTCCCCCTTGAGGGAGAGCGCGGTACGCAGCGCGAGACGGCTCTTGCCGACCCCGCCGGGACCGACCAGGGTGGCGAGCCGTGAACGGCGCAGCAGCTCCCTTACCTGGTCCAGTTCCGAGATGCGGCCGACGAAGCCCGTCACCTCGACGGGCAGCGTGCCGGTGCGCCGGGTGTAGCCGAGTGCCATGTCGCCCCCACACGCGGTTCTCAATGTACGTACCAGTGTGGCCCGTTAGGGCATCCCTGTCAGCGTACGGACCGCACGGTGACAGGTGGTGACGGGGGAGGGCAAGACCGCCTGCAGGGGGTGATTCACTCGAACGGAGTACATGGGGTGGAAACTGCCCGACAGCCCCCCGAGGCCCTGCTATGACGGGGAGAAGGGCCCTCCGGCGGGCACCGGACCGCCCACGGGGCGATCACTGCGGTCGCGGGCGGCGTCGATGGCGCGCGAACTGTACGTATGCGCAGGGCACTGCACTGAATCGGTGCTGCATCGGTGCTGCGCGGAAGGAGACGAGAAGCCCATGACCGCTCCCAACGGCTACACCCCTGAGGACCTGTCCGGCGCGAACGTGGTCGACGCCGAAGGCAACAAGGTCGGGGCCGTGCAGAAGGTCTACCGCGACGACACCACCGGAGAACCGGAGTGGGTCACGGTACGCACCGGACTGTTCGGCACCAAGGAGACGTTCGTCCCGCTGGCGGGCGCCACCCGCACCGACGGCGGCCTGCGGGTCCCGCACAGCAAGGACCTCATCAAGGACGCGCCGCGCATCGACGTGGACGGCCATCTGGACCGCTCGGAGGAGGGCACCCTCTACGAGCACTACGGTCTGACGGGACCCGGCGGCGCGGCGCGCGGCAACGGCCTCGCGGGCCGTACGGGCGACGCGACGCCGTCGACGGGCCGGCACGCCGCGGGCGCGGCAGGTGCCGCGGGTACGGCAGCGGCAGCGGGCGGGGTGGCGGGCGGTACCGCCGCCGCGGCGGAACGCTCGAAGACCACCACGGGCCGGGCCGAGACCACTGCCCGGCCGCTGGCGGGTGCGCCCGGCGCCAGGCCCATGGCCGGTGCGGGAGCGCCGACCCGTGGCACGGACGCCGACCTGACCGGCCGCGCGAGCGCCGGTACGGCCGGTGACAAGGGCCAGAGCGAGGAGCTGCTGCTCTCCGAGGAGCGGCTGAGCTTCGCGACCGAGGAGCGCGAGAGCGGGCGTGCGGCGCTGCGCAAGCGCGTGGTGACGGAGGACGTCACGAAGTCGGTCGAGGTCAGCCACGAGGAGGTACGGGTCAGCCGCGTGCCCATCACCGACGAGGAGCGCCGCACCGGCCGCACGACCGCCAACATCGGCGAGGCCGAGGTCGAGGTGGTGCTGCACGAGGAGCAGGCGGTGATGCGCAAGGAGACCGTGCCGGTCGAGCGGGTCCGCCTGGAGGTCTACAAGGTGACCGAGCAGCAGGAGGTCTCGGGCCAGGTCCGCAAGGAGGAGGTCGACTACGACGAGGGCCTCCGCGAGAAGCACGCGAACACCCGCGAAACCTGGAACAAGGACACGGACCACCGCGGCAAGCGGTGACCTCACGTCCTCGGTGAACCGCGGGCCCGCGAGGGCCCGCGGCGATGGGGTGAAGCAGGGCAGGGACGAGGAGCCGGCGCCGACACGGGCCGGCTACTCGTCCCCTTCTGTTGCGGGAGGCCGGGGGTGCGTGCGGTTTGTTGCGGGAGGCCAGGGATGCGTGCGGTTTGTCGCGGAGGGCCAGGGGTGCGTGCGGCTCTCCCGCCGCTCCCCTGACCTGCCTCCCGGGGAGGGGCGGCGGACTCAGTTCTCTCCCGTGGCGACCGGGGTCTCCGCCCCCTCCAGGCCCCACTCGCTCCACGAGCCGTCGTACACCGATACGTCCCCGCGCCCGGCCAGTTCGGCGCCCAGGGCCAGCACGCAGGCGGTCACCCCGGAGCCACAGCTGACCACCAACGGCCGCCCTGCGTCCGCGACGTCGTCGAACCTGGCGCGCAGCTCCGCCGCTGGCCGCATCCGCCCGTGCCCGTCCTGCAGCTCGCCGAACGGCAGATTGACCGCCCCCGGCATGTGCCCCGCGCGCAGGCCCGCCCGGGGCTCGGGCTCCGTGCCCGCGAACCGCCCCCGGCTGCGCGCGTCGAGCACCACGCTCCGCCCGTCCTCCAGCGCCGCCTCGACCTCGGCCCGCCCGACGAACGCACCGGGTCTCTCCCGTACCGCACCGGTGGCCGGCGCCGCCACCTCGGCGCGCACCTCGTGGGCATTCCCCGGCTCTGCGTTGACCGGCTGCGCGTCGACCGGCTGCGCGTCGACCGGCTGCGCGTCGACCGGCTCCGTGTCGACCGGCAGTCCTGCCGCGATCCAGCCCGGCAGACCCCCGTCCAGCACGGCGACCCGCTCGAACCCGGTGGCGCGCAGCATCCACCAGGCCCGTGCGCAGGAGTAGATGCCGACGGCGTCATACACGACGAGGCGGTCGGTTTCACGCACTCCCCATGCCTTCACGCGGGCGACGAACTGTTCCGCGCTCGGCCTGGTGTGCGGTGCGAGGCCCTCCCCGTGGGCCGACATCTCCCCGTCGATGTCGAAGATCC
Source organism: Streptomyces sp. NPDC091272 (assembly GCF_044757485.1). Taxonomy (NCBI): domain Bacteria; kingdom Bacillati; phylum Actinomycetota; class Actinomycetes; order Kitasatosporales; family Streptomycetaceae; genus Streptomyces; species Streptomyces sp. NPDC091272. The sequence continues at coordinate 317,085 of NZ_JBIVVC010000003.1, read as the reverse complement.
GGGCCCCGGGAATCCAAGGCCCCTTGCGCCGGTGCGCGCCCACGGACGCGTCCAGCACGACCAGATCCTCCGCGCCGAGGTGCGTCCCCAGCCAGTCGACGCCCACCAGTGGCCCGGGCCAGGCACCGTCCGCCACCCGACTCATGCCGCGCCCCCTTCTCCCGCGTCCTCTGCTGCTGCTCGCTCTTCTGTTCGCTCTGCTGCCTTCTCGGCTGCTTGGAGCACGCCCGCCCCGCCTTCGGGCGTCCAACGGGTCGCGTGCGGCAGCAACTCCTCGACCCGAACGCTCCGCACCCCCTCCACGGTCGGCAGGATCACCCTGATGCCCGGGTGGAGGTCGAGCAGTACCTGCCGGTCCCGGCCGCACGGTCCGACCGGCCCGCGCCCGCCGTCCCCGACGGCGACGATCGTCACCAACTCCCGTGCCCCCGAGGCCCGCGCGTGCCCCAGCGCCACCAGCTCGGCGCAGGGCCCGCCGGTGAAGTGGTACACGTTGATCCCGCCGTGCATCCGCCCGTCGGCGCCGCGTACCGCGGCCCCCATGGTGTGGATCCCGGCCGCGCCGTCGCCGTGCGTGTCGACGATCTCCCTTGCGTACGCGAGGAGTTCCTCCTCGTCGGCGCTCAGCTCACGCATCGAAGTTCCCATGCGCGGCATGGTACGGAGGGCCGGGGCCGGCGGCCTGCGCTTATTCCTCCCGTACGCACGCCCGGCAGGCCCTCGCCGAGCCCGCGACGACGGCGTGCGAGACGGCGGCGAGGGCGCAGGCGCCGGCGGTCAGCGCCCACTCCTCGGCGAGCAGGGCCGCGGTCGCCAGGGCGAGTGTGGCGACGGCCATCGAGGCGCTCGCGGCGGTTCCGGTCCAGGCGACGGCGTGCGGCAGCCGGCGCAGGTCCGGCAGTCGGCGCGCGAAGGCACCGGTCACCGCCAGCGCGACCGCGGCGAGCAGCACCGCCGCGCCCGCGACGGAGGCGAGCTGCACGGCCACGAAGTACGCGGCGCGCGGCAGCGCCCCGGACTGCTCCTGCCCGGCCCTGCTCACCAGGTACCCGCAGGCGACCAGGAAGGGAGCGGTGATCGCCACCGCCCCGGCGGTGTGCCGGGTCTGGGCGAAGGTCAGCTCCCGCTGACAGCTCTCCCCGACCTCGGTGACCTCCCCGAACTCCTCCACCGCCCGGTCCACGGCACGCTCGTACGAGACCCCGGCCCGCACGAGGGCCTCCACCGTGTCCCCGAGTCCGTCCCGCAGTTCGGCGACCAGGCGGGCCTTGGCGCGTACGGGACCCCGCAGGGTGGCGTCGAGCCCGGCGACGTACTCCTCGACGGGGTCGCCCCGGCCGCCCGGCCGCGCGGACGGCGCACTCATGTGGCCAGTCCCCGCTGCCCGTGCCGGCCCGGCGCGGCCGGCGGGACGGGGTTGAGGACCGACCCGATGGCCGCGGTGAAGTCGCGCCAGGCGGTGCGCTCGTCGGCGAGGAACCGCCGCCCGGATTCGGTCAACTCGTAACAACGGCGCTTGCGTTGACCCTCGCCCTCCCAACTGCTCTGCAGCAGTCCCAGCCGCTCCAGCCGGTTCAGCGCCGGATAGATGGTCCCGGTCCGCAGTTCGAGCGCGCCGCTGCTGCGCTCCTGCACGGCGGTGATGATCGCGTAACCGTGCAGCGGGCCAGGCTCGACGACGGCGAGCAGCAGGCCGTCCAGATGTCCGCGTACCGCATCCTGCCTCATGGGTAGGCAGCCTACACAAACACGCGTTGCTGTGTTACCTATTGGCAGCCAACCTATCTGCCCCCGCGAAGAACACCCGGTGAAGGACCCCACCGTGAAGGACATTCCGTGACCAAATTCCTGCTGTCGTTGCACGTTCTGGCGGCGATCCTGGCGATCGGCCCCATCACGGTCGCGGCGTCGATGTTCCCCCGTTACGCGAGGCCCGCCGCTCCCGGTGACGGCGGCGCCCCCGGCCAGGACCTCCGTACGGCTGCCTTCCTGCACAGGATCTGCCGGGTCTACGCCACCGTGGGGATCGCGGTCCCGGTACTCGGTATCGCGACCGGGGCGGCGATGGGGGTACTGGGCGACGCGTGGCTGATGGCGTCGATCGTGCTGACGGGTGTGGCAGCCGGAATCCTCCTGGCCCTGGTGCTGCCGGGCCAGGAGGAGCTGCTCGAAACCCCCTTGGCCGGCGAGGGCGCGACCGAGCCGGACGAGTCAGAGGCACCCACCCGTCGCAGGGCCACCGCAAGGCTCGCCATGACCACCGGAATCTTCAACCTGCTGTGGGCGGCGGTCGTCGTCCTGATGGTGGTCCGTCCCGGCTCCACGACGGGAGCGTGAGGGGACGGTCTTGGGGGCGCGGGCGCTCCGGCTCGGGAGGGGGTATTCGGTTGCCAACGCCGACGGCGGTGGATGCAATGTCCGGCACAGCCGACCGCCTCTCATGGGAGACGCCCCGCATGCACAGGACTTCTTCCCCGGGAACGGCCCCGGGAACGGCCCCAGGAACGGCCCCAGGAACAGCCCCAGGAACGGCCATGGCCGCCGGGGCATCGCCGCTGCTGATCGGCGTTCTCGCTCCGCTGACCAGTCCCGGCTGGGTCGAGGCGGGCCGGCACCTGCTCGCCGGGTGCGAACTGGCCGTGCGCGAGGTCAATGACGCCGGCGGGATCGACGGCAGGCCGCTCAGCCTGGTGGTACGGGACACCGCGGCCGACCCGGAGAGGGCCGTCACGGCCGTGGACGAGTTGGCCGGCCTGGGTGTGGCCGCGCTGGCGGGGGAGTACCACAGCGTGGTCGCCCGCGCCGCGGCCACCAGGGCGGACGCCCTCGGCCTCCCGTACCTCTGCTCGTCCGCGGTGCTCGACGCGCTCACCGAGCAGCCGACCGAGTGGGTCGCGCGGCTCTCACCGCCGCAGTCCCGCGGTTGGCAGGTCTACGCGGACTTCCTTCTCGCCGCGGGCCACGGGCGCGTCGCGGTGGCGGCCCAGCCAACGCTCTACTGGCGGACGGGGACCCGGATCCTGCGGGACCACCTGACCCCGCGCGGCGGCAGCGTCACCGCGCTCGACATGAGCACGCTCTCCCCCGAGGCCGTCTGCGACGCGCTCGTGGCCCGCCGCGCGACAGCCCTGCTGCTCCTGGTCGGCCACCCGGAACCCGCGGTGCCCCTCGTCAGGGCCGTACGCCGGGACAGCCGCCTGACCAGGGTCCTGCTGGGCGCCCCGGCCGGGCAGCCGGAGTTCGCGGGGTGGACGGAGCTGCTGGGCGAGGAGGGCGCCGGAATCCCGTTCCTGCGCTACCTGCCCGAGCATCTCACCCCGCTCGGCGCCCGGGTAGGCAAGGCACTGCGCGCGCAACTGTCCCAAGCCCCCTCCTTCGTCGCCTTCGAGGGGTACGACACGATCGCCGTGCTGGCCGACGTGCTGCGCGGCCACGGCACCGATCGGTCCCGTATCGCCGCGTCCTGGCCGGACGTGACGGTCGAGGGCACCCGCGGACGGATCGGCTTCTCCCGTGTACCGGGCATCGGCGTCCGGCAATGGGCAACGGCCCCGGTCCAGGTGGCCGACAGGGACCCCGCGGACCTCGACCGTTTCCGGATCCTGCACACCGGCTGAGGGGCTCCGGTCGCGGCTGCGGACACGGCCTATAGACTCCGGCGCCAAGCCGTGATCAGCAGCAGTGGGGGAGGCGCGGAGTGGGCTTCGACGAGGAATGGGCGGAATTGCGTGCGGCGGCGACCGAACGCGGCTCCACCGGGATGCGGTTGAACGGTCTCCCCGATGAGGGACTGGTGCCCACTCCGGCCCCGGGCGGCGGCCCGCCGAGACTCGCGTCGTCGTCGTCCGAGAAGAGGGCCGCGGCCGGTGTCATAGACACGGAGCTGCTGTCGAGCACCAAGAAGGCCGGCGACCACGCGGACGAGTCCCATGCCACCGCCGTCACCGCCTTCAACGGATGGGTGACCGCGGCCGCGCTGAAGAAGGTGCAGACCACGTGGGAGGGCCAGGTCAAGGCCCTGATGGGCCGCCTGAGCAGCGAGCGCGACGGCCTGCGGAACACCGCCACCACGCTGACCGGGGCCGACGGCGCACGCCGCGACGGAATCGACGCCATCAGGCCCCCGTCGGGGCTCGACCGCATCCGATGAGGGACCGACGCCGACGCGGGTGCCCGCGGCGGGCCTGTGCGGCACGGGCGGTGTCGGGTCGTCGCCGCCCACTCCGCCCGCAGGCCACCGAGACGCCGACGGTCACGTACCGCCGCCTCCGCCTGCACCCCCACCCCAACCCGCCACCCAACACCTCCGCTCTCTCGCGGAAGGGACAACCATGCTGACGTACCGCGAAGTCCTGACGACCGACTACGGCAAACTCACCGCGGCCGCCGACAAGTGGAAGTCCATGGCGGACGAGTTCGCGAAGGTCGAGAAGCGCTACCGGGACAGCGTCCAGAAGATCGCTGTCGGTGAGACGTGGCAGGGGCGCAGCGCCGACGCGGCTGCGCTGAACTTCTCGGCCACCCGGTACGAGTACCAGGCCGCCCAGACCCAGGCGAAGGCGACCGCCACCCTGCTGCGCAACGCGCACGCGCAGTTCGTCGAGCTCAAGGAGCGGCTGGAGACCGGCCGCGCCGACGCGGTCGCGGCCGGGATGAAGGTCTCCGAGCAGGGCAACGTGGCCTTCGACCTGGAACGCGCGACCGAGAGCGAGCGCAACGCCCTGCGCCACGACCCGGAGTACGCCAAGAGCGTCCGGGCCAGTGAGCAGTCCTGGGCCGAGTACCTCAAGTCCTGTGTGAAGGCCGTCGACGAGGCCGACAAGAACCTCCAGAAGGACCTGGAAGCGGTCGTCAAGGACACCGGTGGCGGTGCGAACGACGGCACCACGGGCGGTTTCAACGGCAATGCGGACAAGGTCGCGGCCGCCGACGACCAGCAGAAGCGCGAGCGCATGGAGCTCAACTCGCTCGCCATGCGCGACGGCGAGACGCTCGACGACTACATCCAGCGCCTGCAGAAGTCCGGCGTGGAGAAGCTGACGGGCAGCAAACAGCTCGCGGAACTCTTCGCCGCCGTGCAGAAGGGCACCATCACGGCCTCCGCGTTCGCCGCGGCGGCGGGCGGCAGCGCGGGCAGCGCCCTGAAGCTCTTCAAGTACCTGAAACAGGGCAAGGACGTCACCGCCCCCGGCACGTTCCTCTCCAACTTCATCAACACGCGCCTCGCGGGCGTGGCGCCGGGAAGCCTGCTCAGCCGGGTCCCGCCCGGCATGGTCAACGCGATCACCGGGTCCGACGAGGCCGCCATGCTCGGCGGGTTCATGCGCAACGGCGCGTTCGTCATGCCGTCGGCGGCGGAGGCCAACCTGGTGCGGGTCGCGCAGAACGGCGGCCTGGCGAATGCCGCGAAGGCCGCCGGCTGGATCCGCGGCGCGGGCGTGGTCGGCGGGGTCGCGGCGACCGCCTACGGGGTCGCCAACCTGGCCACGTACGACGCGGACATGATCAAGGCAGACCCGGCGAAGTTCGCCAGCGACCTGAGCGGTACGGCGTTCAGCGCGTCGATGACCGCGCTGACCGTGGCCCCCAACCCGGTCACGGCCGGCCTGGCGGTGGGTACGGGGCTGGTGTACGCGGGCGCCCTGGTCTGGGACAACCACGAAGCCATCGGCGAGGGCATCGGCAAGGCCACGGACTGGGCGGGCGACAAGGTGTCCGACATCGGGGACGGCATCGCCGGCGGTGCGAAGAAACTCGGCAGCGCCCTCAATCCGTTCGACTAGCGAGGCAGGCACATGCACACGACGATCAGTCCGTTCACGCTCGCTCCCTGGAAGGAGAAGCAGCCGGGCGGGCGCACCAGTTCCGGCTGGCAGGGCACTTCTGCGGAGTTCGGCGAGATCCGGGTGGCGTGCCCGGCAGGCCCGAACGTGTCGAACTCCATATCCACGGAGGCGAGTGGCGGACAGATCCCGCGGACCCGCTTCGAGACGCGGGGGCTGCACACGGAGACGGCACTGAGGCCGACCCTCAACGGTTCGACGCTGCGGGTGGGCGACGCACTGGTGAGGATGGACCGCAACCGTTGGGCGCCCACCCACCGGGGGCGCTCCCTGCGCATGACGTACCTGGGCGACTCGTACCGGCTGACGGCGCTGGGCCGCCGCGCGTACGAACTGTCCCGGAGCGCGGACTCCGAGGACCCGGGCGCCCTCATCACAGTCCGGCAGACCGGCCTGGCCGGCGGACGCAGGGTGACGGTACGGGCGACGGGACGGGTCCTGGCCGCGGACATCGCCCTCGCGGTCCTCTTCTGTGAGGTCGACCGCTCCGTACTGACGCGGCGGGGAGCGGTACGGGCGGGCATGCGCAGGATCTTCTTCTTCTGGACCGAATCCCAGTCCTGACCCCGCCCGAGCGACGCGGACCGATCCGGCCCCCCACACAACCCCTTCCTTCACCACCCCCCTCCCGCCCCCTCCCTCCCTCACCTCCCTCCCTCACCACCACCACTAAATGGGGATGTATGCCTTCCTTCGACATGTCCCGGTCCCGTTTCCGGCTGGCCGACGAGCACGTGATCGTGCTGTCCGAGCTGGCCTCGGGGAACGTGGCGCCCGACGAGTTCGCGGCAGCCCGTCAGGAGCTGCTGGACTGCGGTTTGATCACCGCGGAGGGCAAACTCTCGACACTGCTGCTGCCCCTGCTGAGGACGGTGCTCACGCCGGGGGTGGTCATCTCGCTGGAGACCGCGAGCAGGCAGGGGAAGCTGCACCACGGAATGCTGATCGGCGAGGAACATGTCGTCGCGCACGAGGCGTGGCCGGGCACGGCCGAGTCGGAGTACACGTGCGTGGAGCCGAAGACGCTGGTGTGGAAACTGGCCGAGATGGTGAACCTCCAACAGTCCCCGGGCACCGAGGGGCCGGCGCAGGACCCGCGGGACAAGGCGGCAGCGGCCGTCGTGGAGACGACCCTCTCCACCGTCGAGGCGGGACTGGCGGTTCTGGAAGGTGCGCAGGTCGCCCGCCCCGCGGAGGTGGAGCACGAGGCGATCCACCGTGCCCTCGCCACCACCGGCGCGCTCGCCGAACCTTCGCTGACCCTGCTCGCCGACCTGATCTCCGAACTCCGCTCCAGCTGGCGCCTGACCTCGGCCTGGCAGACCCGTACCGCCGCGGGCGAAGCCACGGAGGCCCGCGGTTTCGCCGTCTGGGACTGCGGCCCCCTGGGCTACTGGCTCCGCGAACTCCCCACCGAACCGGTCCCGGACACGCGCATCGCCCCGTCAACCCCCTTCAGGCTCGTCCAAGTCCCCGCCAAAACAATCTGGACCCACCTCACGGACCTGCTCCCGCCGCAGAGCGACCTCCGCGCCGCGAAGACCGAACAGGCCGCACGCGAGGCGTAGTCGGCCACCGGGCGAGGATCGCCGGCCAAGGCCCGTCCCGCGCGGCCGGCTGCGGCCCGGCGCTTCAAGCAGCACCGAAGCCGATGCGGGACGCCGCCGAGGAACGCGGGATCAGGGCTTGACCGGCGGGCAGTAGCCGGTGTCTGCGCCGATGCTGTTGATCTCGGCGTTGGAGCGGGAGTCGCCGGCGTAGTTGATCTGGTTGGTGCAGCTGCTCCCGGCCTTCTTGGGCGTACCGGCGGGCTTGCTCTTCTTCTCCGGGGCGGGACAGTGGCCGGTGCTCTCGCCGATGCTGTTGATCTCGGCGTTGGAACGGGGGTCGCCGGCGTAGTCGATCCGGTTGGTACAACTGGCCCCGCCCTTACCGCCGGCGCCCTTCTTCTCCGGGGCCGGGCAGTGCCCCGTGTCCGCACCGATGCTGTTGATCTCGGCGTTGGAGCGCGGGTCGTCCGCGTAGTCGAACTGGTCGGTGCAGCGGCCCCCGCCCTCCTCGGCGGAACCCGAGGCGACGTTCTTGCCGGACGTCGTCGCGGCAACAGAGGGCGAGGCACTCGCGGAAGAGGACGAACCGACCTCGGCGGACGAACCGGCATTGGCGGACGAACCGGCCTTGGCGGACGAGGACGCGTCGGTTGCGTTGCCGCCGCAGGCGGTGAGTGACAGACCGGCAGCCACAGCAGCGACGGCGAACAGGGAGATCTTCTTCTTCCGAACGAGCATCATTTCTCCTCAACGGGTTCCTGCCCCAGCCGGACAGGCGATCTGGCCCGGGAACATCGGCCACCGGCCAACCCCCCGGCCCCTTGCCGTGGTTCTTGCAGGGGGAGATGCCGAGGAGGCTGCCGGAAGTTCCTTCCGTGATCGTCATAAGACAGGACCGTGACATCCCATACCGGCACGACACCGACGGACGTCACCCGCCTGCGTCAGCACAAGGTGCGCGACCAGAGGGCTGCCCCGGGGGCGGGCCTGTCCCGATGCCGGCGACCCGCGCGCCGGCGGCCTCCCGGGTGGGCGATCTAGGAAAGCCCGTCGAGCGGCCTGAGGAACCGGCGCTCGTAGCGCTTGATGCAACGGGTCTCACGAGCCAGTTCGAACGCCTGCTGGCACTCGGGGTCGGACATGCTGTCGGAGCGGTACTGCTCGTACGCGGCCAGGCTGGGGAAGGAGAACAGGGCATAGGCAATGTCGCTGTCGCCCTCACTGGGCAGGAAGTAACCGTGGTGCGTCCCGCCGAACCGATTGACGAGCCGGACCCAGCGACGCCCGTACTCCTCGAAATCCGCAAGCTTGTCAGAGTCGATCTCGTACTTCAGATGAATGGTGACCATGCGTGCATGATGCCGTGCGGCGGACAGACACTTGTACGACTGGGGGCGGCGGTCTAAGCACCCGGCACAGATACGGCGGTCCGACGTACAACAAAGAGGCCCCGGGCCGCCGGCCTGGGGCTTTCGTATGTTCTGCGTGGAGCGGGTGACGAGAATCGAACTCGCGCTCTGAGCTTGGGAATCACGGTGCTTTGATCACGTGAAACCTCCTCTGACCTGGCCGTATGCGGGCAACGTGGGTGTCTGGGCTGGGCCTGATCACACCCCCTGTTGACCGCTCTTCTCCCCCTTGGAGGGCACGTTCGGGGCACGGGTCGCCGAGGTGGTGCGCGGGAGGTCGGAGCCCGCCGCCGGGGAGTACGTTCTGGGCCCGTGCGCGGCGGCGGGGATGCGACCGGGTCCCCACGGATGGCGCTTGCGAACGGTGCGGCTCTGCCCTCTGCGTCGAGCCTGGATCGCTCGGCGGGGTGCGACTCGGCCCTCAGCCGTAGTTGCAGGGACGGGCGTGGAGGTGCCCAAGGCGCCTGTCGGACAGCTGTGGGCTCCCTGGAGCGTAGGTAAGGGTGATCCGGTGCCCCGTGCCGTGCTGGGAACTCCTTGTCCGTTCACTCCACCGGGCAGGCGCTCGCCCCTCGTTTCAGGGGGTGATGACCCACCGTCCGCGGTGGCCGCCCTTGGTGAGGAGGCTGTAGGCGCGGGTGGCGTCGTCAAGGGGGACGATGCCGGCGCGGCGGGGTTCGAGGATGCCCTCGGCGGCGAGCTGGAGGACTTCTTCCAGCTTCTGGTGGCCGGCCCGGGGGTAGTAGGCGGCGTGGGCGGTGATGTTCCGGGCGTCGAGTCCTTCGGGGTAGCGGAGGTCGAAGGCGACGTAGGTACCGCCGTCACGCAGGACGGGCAGCGTCTGCTCGTTGAGGCTCGCCGCGTCCAGGACGGCGTCGAAGCCCTCCTGCCCGTCGAGTGAGGTGATGGCGTGGGCGGCGCCGGCGCGCTGGAGGAAGTCGGTGTCGGTGTCGCGGGCCAGGGCGGTGACGTCCCAGCCCGCGTGGGCGGCCAGGGACACGGCGTATCCGCCGGCCGAGCCCGCCGCCCCGGTGACCAGGACCCGGTTGCCGAGGCTGATGTCCAGCTGGGCGAGCCCGTCGGCCGCGGTCAGGGCGTTGAGCGGAATCGTGGCGGCGTCGAGGAAGTCGAGGCTGTCGGCGAGGGGAGCGATGTCCTTGGCGGAGACGAGGACGTAGTCGGCGTGGCTGCCCAGCTCCGTGAACCGAGGGTCGCTCCCGAAGCGCGTGCCGGCCACTCGCGTGCCGAGTGCCGGGCCGTTCACGCCGGGTCCGAGGGCGTCGACAGTTCCGGCGACGTTGACGCCGACACCGACCCGTTCAGGGTGGCCCATCTCAACTTCGGGTGGGTTCGTCGTCGGGTCGACGTGGGTCGCCATGTTGCCTCGCGACTGGGAGACGTCGATGTTGTTGACGTCGCTCGCCGCGACCTTCACCCGGATCTGCCCGGGGCCGGGCTCGGGGACGGGGAGGGTGACGATGCCGAATCCGTCCGCCTCGGTGAACACAGCCGCGCGCATGGGGAACCTGCTCTCTTCGGAAATGGGGCGGCGCACCACTGCCCAGGGTCGCCACCCAAAAGGGACTTTCCGGCGTCTTTCGCTGCCGTGATTTCGACCGTAACACCTGAACGGAACGATCACGTCCGTTCGGAGTGGTGGCGTCCACGTAAGGTGGAAGCATGGATTCCGCGCCCGCCTCACCCCCGCCCTCGCCCGCCGAGCGGGCGGACTCCCGGCGCAAACGCCTCCGGCTCCTGAAGGCCGCCCGCCAGATCGTCGCCGCGAAGGGGCTGGAGGCCGGCGCGCACGAGATCGCCACGCTGGCCGAAGTCGGCGTGGGCACCCTCTACCGGCGCTTCGGCACCCGCGAAGCCCTCATCCAGGACATCGTCGCCGCCGCCGTCGCCGAACTGCGGGCAGCCGTCGACCACGCCCTGGACACCCCGGACCCGTGGGAGGGCCTCGCGCTGTTCCTCACCGAGCTCACCAGGGCCCAGACCCTCAACCGCGGAATCTGCGAACTGGCCGCACAGACCACCTCCCTGGAACCCGAACGCAGCGCCTCCCGGCTGTGGCTCCGCGAGGCTGCACAGCAGCTCACCGAGCGCGCTCAACGGGCAGGCGTCCTCCGCGGCGACGTCACCTGGCGCGACATCGTCGTCCTGACCCGCGCTTCCGTCAGCACCGACTGCCTCGACCTCCGGGCCGCCGACACCCAGTGGCAGCGCACGGTCGCCCTCCTCCTCGACGGCCTGCGCGCACCCGGCACCCGCCCCCTGCCCGGCGAGGCGCCGCACGACCTCCTCGCCGACGCGAACACCCCGGGCTGAGGTCGCGGCGGAACCAGGGCGGACCGTCGTACCGTGCGAGCAGGTCGCGGGGTTTGTCTCCTTGGCCGCTACCAGGCCCCTTTCGGACCTCGCCCGGGTACACCGGCCGTGCGTGTCGTCCTTCAGGCGACCGACAACACCGTGACCGGTGTCGCTCGACCGGCTGGTGCGCAGCCTCGGAGAGTGTGGGGTGACGAACAACCCTCAGGCGTTGACCTGCGTAAACGTGGGCTGATGTGGGGTGGCGACCTGTTGGTGCGCCACCCCGTTTGCCGCTCTTCACCGGCCCGACCGGCACGTTGTGGCACGGTCGGCCGGACGTGTCCCAGAGGCGGCCGTTGTGGCGTGCGGACTTTCCGAGAGAAGGCGTAACGGGTGCCTTGAGTGCACTGATCGCTCCCCAGTCAGGTCTCACCCCTACTCATCCAGCGGCGCAACTGATGGGTGCCCAGCGAGGCAGCCGGCCGGCGCAAGTCAAACAGCCCTCGCGGCCTCACGACCTCGGCGCGTGCGCCTGTGGAAGATCTCGTCGAAGGTGACGCGAGCATCCGCAGGACTGACGTAATGCATGGCCAGCAAGGCGGCGATGACAGCTCCGACGAGGTCGTTCTGGACCTCGTTCCAGTCATGGTCGTCACCGCAGGTGGTGAGGCCCTTCAGGCCGTGGAGGGCGTGCATGGCTTCGCCGGCTTCCTCGGCGACCTTGCCGATCTGGAGGCTCCGGAGCTCTTCGTCGGGCAGGTGGGCGCCGGCTGCTCGGCAGACGGCGGAGAGCTTTTCGATGTCGTCCCATATGGCGTCCATGGCGGACCTCCGGTCGATGGGTTCGGCTATTCCTGTGCGGGTCGTCCGAGCTGGCGCACGTTCCATCCGGCCATGCGCCAGGCGTCGGCGTCGATGAGGTTGCGGAGGTCGACGAGGACCGGGTCCGCGACCAGGGAGGCGAGCGCCTTGGGGTCGGCGTCGCGGAAGTGGGTCCATTCGGTGGCCAGGACGATGAGTTCGGCGTCCTGGGCGGAGGCGTCGAGGGTGTCGGCGTAGTCGAGTTCGGGGTGGCGGCGGAGTGCGGTGGGGACGGCGTGGGGGTCGTGGACAGTGACGGTGGCGCCGCGCTGGTGCATGAGGGCGGCGATCGCCAGGGCCGGGGATTCGCGGACGTCGTCGGTCCCGGCCTTGAAGGAAGCGCCCCAGACGGTGACGCGTACGCCGGTGACGGGGCGGCCGAGGGTCTGCTCGATGAGTTTGAGGGCGGCGGTGGGGCGGGATTCGTTGACCTCTTCGGCGGCGCGCAGGAGTTTGGCGGCCTGGGTGGCGCCGAGGGTGTTGGCGGAGGCGGTGAAGGCGCGGACGTCCTTGGGGAGGCAGCCGCCGCCGTAGCCGGGGCCGGCGTTGAGGCCGCCGCGGCCGATGCGGGGGTCGAGGCCGATGGCTTCGGTGAGCTGTTGGACGTCGGCGCCGGCGGCGTCGCACATGTCGGCGACGCCGTTGATGAAGGAGATCTTCATGCCGAGGTAGGCGTTGGCGGCGCCCTTGATGAGTTCGGCGGTGGCGGGGTCGGTGGCGAACAGCGGGATGCCGTTCGCCAGGAGCGGCCCGTAGACCTCGCGGACGACGTCTTCGGCGTGGGGTGAGGGGACGCCGACGACGATGCGGTCGGGGCGCAGGGTGTCGTCGATGGCGTGGCCTTCGCGGAGGAACTCGGGGTTCCAGACGACCTCGACGTCGTCGCCGGCCGGGGAGAGGCGGGCGAGGAGGGCGGCGAGGTCGCGGGTGGTGCCGACGGTGACGGTGGATTTGCCGATGATGACGGTGGGGCGGGTGAGGTGCGGGGCGAGGGCGCGGGCGGCGCCGAAGACCTGGCCGGTGTCGTAGCTGCGTCCGTCGGCGTCGATGGGGGTGCCGACGGCGAGGAAGTGGACGTCGGCGAAGTCGGCGGCCTCGGCGAGGCTGGTGGTGAAGCGCAGGCGGCCGGTGCCGGTGTGGGTGGCGAGGAGTTCGGCGAGGCCCTCTTCGTAGATGGGGCTCTCGCCGGCGTTGAGGCGGTCGATCTTGGCCTGGTCCAGGTCGACGCCGATGACCTCGTGGCCGATCTCGGCCATCGCAGCGGCGTGCGGGATGCCCAGGTGGCCGCAGCCGATGACGGATACGCGCATGGGACCGACGCTCCTTTCCCTCGTCTCGCCTGCCCGGGGAGTCCGGGCCGGCCGGATGCGTCACGCTAGCGCCCGCACCCGGCTCGGCCTTCTTCGTGCAGGTAGGTCAACCGGAAGGCTGCTTCAGGAGGTTGACGAGTTCGGGCAGCGCTTCGGCTGCGGTGGCTCGGCACACCAGATCGCCGGTCTGCGGTCCTTCCAGCGGGTAGGGCAGGAAGCGGCCGTCGTGCCAGAAGCCCTCGGGGTCCAGGTGGACGACGGTCATGCCGCGCTCGCGAGCACGGGCCTGGACCTTGCGCCGGTCGGCGTGCAGGCCGACCACCAGGAGTGCCTTGGCGCCCTCCACCCAGGTGACGTCGGGCACGATCTGGTCGTAGCGGCGCACGAAGCACTCGTCGAGGCCGGCGCGGGCGGCCAGGACGTCGAAGTTGTTGGTGATGACCGGCCCCACGAGGTGCCCGGCGTCCTGGAGCTCCTTCAGCGCCCACATGGCGGGGGTCGGCTCGGCCAGGAAGCAGGCGCGGAACATCTCCACGAACTCCGCCGTCTTCTCCTCCGGCTCGGTCAGCATCTCGTGCAGCAGGGTGTCCGTGGCCGGGGAGAGGGTGAAGCGGTGTTCGCGGGGTTCGTGGCCCTGGCGGTCGGTGACCCGGTAGATCTCGTGGAGCCGGTGCAGCGGCGGGATGCCGGCCTCCACGGACGTGCCGCAGCCGATCTCCACCTGGAAGGGCCGCAGGTCCGCCAGGGCGGACAGGTCCGGGACGAGCGTCGGCGTACCCGGGCGGTCCTTGCGCCGGATGCCGCCGGCCAGCACGCTCCACGGCAGGTGGCGCACGGAGGGCGGTGGCGTGTACGAGGTCGAGGTGATCTGCACGTCCAGCGTCCGGTACCCGGTGGGGAGGCGGCGGCCCGCACGGGCGTCCTGGGGGTGGACGTCGTAGGGGGTGATCCGGCACTCCAGGTCGCGTCGCGTCCACAGCTCGCCGCCGAGGAGGCTCTTCCATCCCCCGGCCGTGAGCGAGGCCCGCAAGGCGTCGCGGTGGGCGGTGATCTCCTCGGCCGGGGCGGCGGCGGAGTGGTAGAGGTACAGGTCGGTCAGGCCGATGGCGGGGGCGGCGGTGGTGGGCACCAGGCCGTACCGGTAGCGGTAGTGCACGACGCGCCGGCGGGCGTCGCCGGGGCCCGACCATCCGGACTGACGGGCGGTGGCCTGCTCCTGGGTGCGGCGCCAGATGCCCTCCTCGATGTAACGGGGGCGGTCGGCGTCGCCGAAGTGCGTCTTCCAGATCTGCTGCTGGTCGGGGTCGAGCTGGTCGATGACGATGTACGGGATGTCCATGAAACCTCCCGGGGAAAGCGCAGCAGGGTGCGCCGGGTCAGGTTGGCTGTGGGCAGCGCCTCAGCCGTTGGCGGCGGTGCGGGGCAGGCCGTCGTCCGGCTCGGCGACGGCGGGCGGGTGGCTTCCGGCGCCGAGCAGGGGATCGGCCTGTTCGCGCAGAACCCAGGCGGGTCCCGCCGGCCCGGCGAGGGCGAGCGCCGCGAGGGCGAGTCGGCTGCCGCGGTCCAGGCGGGTGGGGTCGGCAGCGGAGGAGCGCGTCGGGCGGTGCTGGTGGCGCCCGTTCATCCGCCGTTCCTCGCGTGCTTCTCGTGCAGGGACAACAGGCGGCTGGTCTCGACGTAGAGCCGTTCCAGCTCGGCCGACGCGAGGACGAGGGAGCCCTCGCGGGTCGAGCCGTCCTCGAAGTGGAGGCGAACGGCTACGGAGCCCTCGCCGGTACGGCGGTTGTAGACCGCGTCACGGCCGGGCAGCAGGGTGGCGTGGGCGGCCTGCGTGGGCACGGGCCGCAGCGTTCTTCCGTCGGCCGGCGCGGACCAGGCGGAGCCTCCGCCGGGCGGGCGCAGGTGGTAGGTCGTGGCGGAGTCCTCGCCGGGCAGGGCGACCACGACACCGACACGGCCCTGGCGGGCGGTGTCGGTCACGAGGTCACCGAGCTGGGGCGCAGAGGAGGGGGCCGCTTCCGGCTCGGCTCCCGGTAACGGGTGGTGGGATGAGCGTCGTCCGGTCATGCCCAGAAGGTAGGGACGGCTCGGCCGCCGAATATGAGCCGGAGGAATACAGCCCTTATCCGTCCAGGTGGAAGCGGTCGGACATGCGCCGCAGCTTCTCCCGCGTGGCCGCGCGCTCGGCGTAGACGATGCTGCGCAGGGTGGAGCGGGCGATGGGGTGGTTGCGGACGAGCTGGGGTGCGATGCGCTCGGCGGTCTCCAGCTCGGCGAGGGCCTTAGTGCGGTTGCCGTCCCACAGCCAGGCCCGCGCGACGTCCATGTGGTGGTGACCCTGGCGGGAGTGGGGCAGCGCGTCCACGAGGTCGGGGCTGGTGCGGCGGTTGATCTCCAGCGCCTTGCCCTGCTCGCCCATCTCCAGGGCGATGCTGACGGCGTGGATCTGCACGTTGCCGGCAGAGAACGTCAGCGAGTGCCGGTCGTACACCGGCGCCTGCCCCAGCCCCTCCATCCGCTCGGCGGCGGTCCTGGCGTAGCCGATCCGCTCCTCCGCCTCCGGCCCGCGTCCGGCGCGGGCGGCCGACACCGCTGCCCGGAGCTGGAGGGTCCCCCATGCTCGTACGGCCAGCGGCTCGCCGTGCTCGTACGCCTGCTGGACCGAGGCGATCGCCTTGTCCGAGAGCGTCAGCGCGTCCGCCCAGTCGGCCGTGGCCCACATGTCCCACACGCGCATCCAGTCCGCGACGGCCGGCAGCACCGGGTCCCCGGACAACCGCGCCGACCAGGCGGCGCGCTCGCAGGCCATCGCCACCAGCTCGGGATGACCCAGTGAGTGCGCGGCGGTATGCGCGAACTTGCAGCACACCGCGTAGATCGCGTACGCCTCTTCCCGCTCGTGGCCCTGCGACGTTTCCGCCAGCGCGCGGGCCTCGCGGAACAGGTCGGGCAGGACGCGCAGGACCGCCACGTTCGCGGCGGCGTCCCGCAGCCGGTGCAGCCGGGTCACCTCGCGCCACAGCTCCGGTGCGGGTCGGGGTGTGCCGTCGAAGACGGGGGTGAGGTCGTAGCGGCGCAGTTCGCGCAGGATGGAGGCGGCTGCGACCTGCCACTGGTTGTCGGCCGGAGAGCTGCTGTAAGGGCGGCCGATCAGATCGTTGGGATGGACGTGCAGCTCGGCGGCGACCTGGTTGAGCAGACCCACCCGGTCCAGCTCGATCAGGCCCCGCTCCATCTTCGATACCCAGCCCTGCGACTTGCCCAGGGCCGACGCCAGGTCGGCCTGCGGCATCCCCAGCCGCAGCCTCGCCCTGCGGACCCGCCGGCCGATCTCCTCGGCTTCCTCCAGCATCAGGACACCTCCAGGCCGCCGGACCGCCCGGATCGCTCACCGAGTCGTCCGTACTGAGTTCGTCACCAGCACGGTACCCAGGACACCGCGCCGGGGTGCGGTGAGTTCAAGGACAACGCCACCCCGGGCCCTCCCCGATGATGGCGCCGAGCAACGTGTCCGAACTCCGTCCTGCCAGGAGGCAGCCCGTGACCACCCTGACTCTCCTGCACCCCGGAACGATGGGGGCAGCCATCGCCGCCCAGGCCGTGGCCGCCGGCCACGAGGTGCTCTGGGTGCCTGAGAGTCGTAGCGAGACCACCCGTAGCCGCGCACGGAAGGCGGGAGCGGTGGCGTGCGGCTCGCTCGCGGAAGCACTGGCCAGGAGCACCGTGGTCCTCTCTGTCTGCCCGCCGCAGGCTGCGGAGGACGTGGCGGCCACGGTCGCCTCGCACGACTTCGCCGGGGTGTACGTCGATGCCAACGCCGTCAGTCCCCAGCGCATGCAGCGCATCGCGGAGAAGATCTGCCCCGGCTCCGCGATCGTCGACGGCGCGATCTTCGGCCCGCCACCCGGTGACGATCGCAGCGCCCGCCTCCACCTCGCCGGGGATCCGGCAGCCGTGGCCCTGGTCGAGGCGCTGTTCCCGGGCACCTCCGTGCACGTACGGCGAACCGGCGACGACATCGGATCCGCCTCCGCCCTCAAGATGGCCTTCGCCAGCTACCAGAAGGCCGCCCGCACCCTCGCCGGTGTCGCCCACGCCCTGGCCGACGCCCACGGAGTCGGCGAGCAGCTCACCGCAGAGGCCGAGATCATGGTCTCCGGCATCCTGTCGGACCCGCAGTACCTGCCGAGCGTCGCCGCCCGCGCCTGGCGCTGGGCCCCGGAGATGGAGGAGGTCGCGGACGCGCTCCGCGGGGCCGGTCTGCCGGCGGATCTGGCACAGGCCACGGCGCGGGTCATGGGCCGGTGGGAGCAGGACAAGGACAAGGACCACCTGCCGGTCGCCGTCACCCTGTCCCACCTGCGGGGCTGACGCTCTCCGAAACCGTCATCGCCCTCGTCCGCGAGCATTCGGCGACTGGCGGGTCACGCCGGCCGCGACGGGCGCCGACCTGTCGGCTGCCACGCCGGCTCGCTGGACCGGCGCGGAGGCCGGCGGAGCGAGGCTCTTGAGGCGCCAGGTGAGGACTTCGCTGAGGCTGGTGGCGCTGTCGAGCTCGCGCCGACCGACTGCACGGACGAGCAGCGAAGCCTTCGCGATGTGTCCCGTGGCGGGGGCGTCGTGGAGAGTGGCGGCGAGGGCCGGCCAGCCCGGTTCGGCGAGGATCTGTTCGGCCAGGTCGGGCACGGCTCGGCGCACGGCGGCGGCTTGCTGGTCGATGACGTGGCGGGGAAGCCCGTCACCCCGCTGCCGGAGCTTCGCCAGGGGCTCGGCCGCTGCCGCCGCGTAGGCGGTCCACACGTGCACGGTGGTTCGGTGGGCGGCCTCGGCCTGCTGGTGGTGGCCGCGGGTGCGGTGCCAGTGCTGTGCGGCGATGACGGCGAGCAGGACAGCGTCCAGGACGGCCACGAGGAGGGCTCCGTCCTTGGGTGGCGGCGTGCGCAGGATCGCCTTGACCGTGCGTCGGGTGGCCTGTGCCTGCCGGTGGTCGGCTCGGATGCGGGAGCGTCCCGCTGGTTCGAAGGCGACCGTTGCCTGCATGAGCGGTCGGCGCACGTCCGGCGGTGCCGTGAGCGGCAGGGCGGCGAGGGCTTCGGAGAGGGCCGCGATGTGCGCCTGCCCTGCCTCGTCGTCGCTGTGGTCGAGGAGCCCCGGTATCCGGTCGGCGGCATGAGCGAGCTGACGCCAGGCGTCGACGGCCGGTGGGGTGACCGGGGTGGTGCCGGCGGAGTCCAGGCGTTCCCTGATCTTGGGGAAGGAGAGGTCGGCGGCGAGGGTGGAGCCGGAGTACCAGACGGGTTGTCCGTCCTTGTTGGTGTCGCCGGCCAGAGCGACCTTGTAGCCGCGCACGTCTCCGGAAGGAAAGTGCTGGAGGTCCACCAGGACACCGGAGCCTTGAAGGAGGCGGAAGAGCTCGTCGGTGCTGGTGGCGGCTGCGGCGGCGGTGCGGACCGTGCTGCGCAGGTCCTCGCGAGCGGTACGGGATTTTCCGGTACGCCGGGCCTTCTCCTGCTCGGCGCGGGTGGGCCGCTTGGCGGCGGAGCGGTCGCCGCGAGGCACCTGGCGCAGGCCGTAGTCCTTCTCGACGGCGACGAGCTCCTTGTCGGCGCGCAGGAAGTCGTTCCAGTTGCGGGGTGGCCGCAGGTCCGCGCGGACCTTGGTGGCGACGATGTGGATGTGGTCCTCCGCGTGGCGCACGGCCACCCAGCGGCAGGCGTCCGGGTCGCCGGCGGGGGCGATGCCGGTGGCGTTCAGGACGCGTCGGGCGATGGTGGCCCACTGCTCGTCGGTGAGGACGGGATCCTCGGGAGCGGCCCGGATCGAGCAGTGCCACACGTGGCCGGCGGCTGCCTGGTCGCCGGCCTGCTTGACCCGGAGGTCGAGGACGGCGGTGAGCTGGGCGAGGGTGGCCTGGGGGTCGCGGCCGGGGTCGGGGGCGAAGTCGTCGAAGGAGGCGACGAGGTGGGCGTCGGTGTGCTCGTTGGCGCGACCGGGCCCGTAGAGGTAGTTCAGGACGCCCCTGGTCTTGCTGCCGGGCTTGACGATGTTGGCGATCACTCACGCCACCTCGTGCCCGGTGGCGGCCACGTCGGCGGCCGTGTCGATCGCGGTGACCGCCCGGCGGGCCACATCCAGGACCTGGCCTGCCTCGGCGAGGAGGTCGGTGTCCCCGGAGTGTGGGGAGCCGCCCGCGTTGAGGCGGTGGGCGATCTGGTTGACGTTCGTGCCGACGCGGGCGACGTCCGTGCGCAGGGCGGCGAGCTCGTCGATCAGGTCGTCGAGCTGCGTACGCACGGCGGGCAGGGCGAGGCCGTCCTGGAGGTGAGCCATGACGATGGCGCCGACGAGGTGGGCGCCGGCGAGTCCGAGACGGTGGGCCTCGGTGAGGATCGCGCTCTTCTCGTCGACGCTGTAACGGACGTCGACGCGCTCTTTGCGCTGCTCGCTCTCGCGGGCGCGGCGTCGGGCGACGCGGCGCAGAGCGGCTTCGTCGGCGGCACGCACGACCCCCTTCTGCTCCGGTGCGCCCCCGCTCCGGAGTCCTGCCTGCGCCACCCCTGGGGCGGAGGCTGCGTGGGACCGGCCCCTGGACGGTCCAACGCCATACCTTGCTCCGCCCGGGGTGGGGGTGACGGTCATCTGCGCCTGCTGGGAAGGGAGTTCGCGGGCGTGTGCGTGGTCCTGGTCGTGCATCGGTGTTCCTTCGAAATGTCGACCCGTAGGGGCCGGGGATGGGGAATGGGTCAGGCGGTGCGGGCGTCGGCGGTCTCGTCGAGTTCGTCCTGCAGGGCCTTCTTGGCGTCCTCCAGGCGCTTGCGGCCGGCGGCGTACCCGGCGGCGCGGACGGCCTCTTCGAGCTTGCGACGGGAGACGCCGTCGCGGCCCAGGGGAGTGGTGCGGCCGATGCGCAGGATCTCCTCCATCGTGGCGCTGGGCCGTCGGGCCTTGCCCGTGCCCTGAGGCGTCTCGGCTGCTGCGCCCCGCTCAGCCGTCGCCCCGCCCGTGGCTGCGGGTTCCTGCGCCGGCGCCGTGGCTCCCCGAACTTCGGTGGCCGCGTCAGCACCGGTGCGAGCGGCTCGGGCGGACGGGTTGTCGAGGAGAGCCACGGCCACGTTGTGGCCCCCGGTCGACGCCACGTGGCGGTCGCCATCCCGGGGCCCCGTGTGGGTGGGCGCGGTGGCCGGGATCGTGACCAGCCGGTGGACCTGCCGCATGAGCAGGGCGAAGGCCAGCAGCGCCGCGCTGGGTGGGACGGCGGCGACCACGTAGTCGAGGACGGGGGCCGGGGCGTCGCCGGTACCGCTGACCCCGGCCACGTTGAGGGCGATGGAGCCGACCGAGCCGGTCGCGGTCATCGCCATGGCCCAGCGGTCGGTCTCCCGCCGCAGACCGGCGTGGAGCATCAGGAGTTCGCCGATGACGATGAAGGCGTCCAGGGTGGCGGGCCAGGCCCACTGGCGGGCGGGGGAGAGTGCGAGGCCGTGGCGTCCGGCGACCTCGGCGAGGTGCGCGTAGGAGAGCCAGAACCCGGCGGTGGTCAACGCGAGGATGAAGGCCCCGGCGACGAGGAGTACGTACCGTCCGGCCGCCTGGTGGGTCGGGCGGGAGGAGGTGGTGCTGGCGGCGTTCAGGGGGAGTGCTCCGTTCTGGGATTTCAGGAGCGATCACGGCGTTCACGGGAGGGGCGTACACGCGAGCCCCCTTCTAAAGGGGGGCTCGCGCGTGAACGCTTGTGCGCGTGTACGGCGTGTACGAGTGCGTGATCGCTTGACCTGGGGTTTTTCGGTGTTCGTGTACGCCTCGGGCCGGGCGGGGACGGGGCTGTGCCCTGGGGGTGCGTGTACGCCTCCGTGTACGGTCCGGGCCGGGTCGGCCTGGGCCAGGAGACGGCGCCGATGTGCCGGACGGAGGCGCGGTAGCGGGCCTGCTGGCCGCCTCCGCTGCCGCCTGCCGTGCCGTCGGCCTTGGCCGCAAGGCCGCTCCGCACGAGGCGGTCCAGGGTGCGGCGGGCCTTCTCGGTGGCGGCCCGGCCGGGGTTGTTCTCGCCGCTCTGGACCATGGCCAGTTCGCGGACGGTGAGTCCGTCGGGCCGCTTGCGGAGGATCTCGACGGGGTCGAGCGCCGGGTCGACGGTGGAGACGCCGCGCTCGTGGTCGTGGATGACCTGGAGCGGGCCGATCTCGCCGGTGGGGCACTTGAGCTGGTGGACGGTGACCGCGAGGTCACCCGCCTCGCCGCTGACGAACAGGACGCTGCCCGCCCCGGAGGTCAGCCACGTCGAGCCGTAGACGCGGTCGAGGCTCGGCCGCTGGGCGCGCGGGAGTCCTTCGCCGGCCTTGCGCTGGTGGTGGAGCTCCATGACCTCGACGCCGTTGCGGATGGCTCGCTGGCGGGCGTTGTTGTACGCGCCGGCCTGGGCGTCGTCGACGAGGGAGCTGACCGCGTCCTTCAGGCTGTCGATCACGATCGTGTCGGCCTGGTGGGCGGCGGCGAGGTCGGCGAGGAGGTCGGGCTCCTGGTCGAGGGTGGCGGGCAGTGGGCCCTGCCAGACGGCGAGGCCGTCGCGCAGCCGGGACTCGTGCTGCGGCTCGACCCGCCGGGCCAGGGTGCGCGCGATCTGCTTGGGCCGGTCCATGGCGAGATAGAGCACCCGCTTGCCCGGGATGACCGGCAGCCCCAGGACGCTGTCGGCCAGGCCGAGGCGGCCGAAGATGACCTGGTGCGCGAGGGTGGTCTTGCCGACTCCCGGAGCCCCGACGATCATCAGGCTCTCGCCGGAGGACCAGGCGCTCTGCTCGGGCATTCCCCACAGCGGGTCCTGGTCGGCGCCCGTCCGGGTCACGAAGTGCCACCCGTCGGTCAGGTAGCGCGAGAGCCGCCCCTGGCCGGACGCCAGGGCTCGCTCGCGCTCGGCGCGAACGTCGGCCTCGACCGCGCTGCGGATGGCGTCGGGATCCGCTCCCGGTTCCATCGTGAGCTGGGTGGTGCGCATGCTGGAGGCGCGCAGGCGGCGCAGGTCGGCGAGGTTGCGCACGATGCCCGCGTAGTGGAGGGCGCCGCTCACGGCGGGCGTCGCCCCGTACAGGCGGTGCACGTACACCTTGCCGCCGACGCGCTCCAGGTCGCCCTGCCTCTGCAGGTGGTCCCCGAGCACGATCGGGTCGGTCGGCAGATCCTCGGCGCGGAGGGCGAGGATCGCTCGCCAGACCGTCTCGTGGGCCGGGCGGTAGAAGTCGGATCCGTCGAGCAGGTTGCGGACGGCGTCGATGACGTCCGGGCCGTGCATGCAGGCGCCCAGGACGGCAGCCTCGGCCTCCGCGTCGTGCGGCGGTACGGATGTCGGATCGGGCGGGACGGTGCGGTGTGGCGCGTTGGGCCGGGCGTCGTCCATAATGGACAGCGAGCTCCTCTACGTGCGGGCCACATGGGACGGCAATCCCGGCTCGCAGGTAAGTCGTTCAGGGATGGGCGGCGTGAGGTTTGCGCTTGAGCCCCTCGGTGGTGGATCACCGGGGGGCTTCTTTCATGCTCGGGTCGCTGCTGGGGGACTCCAGGGGATCGCTGCGGTCTGCTGGGATGATCGACAGTACCACGCACTATGCGGTGCGCAGAGAGCTTTGCGAAGCGCACAAGATCATGTACTGTTGTGCCATGCCCCGACAGCCGCGGCAATTCGAACGACGAGAGGAGGATCCGATGCCCGAGGAAGAGCGGGAAGCCGCCGCAGGAGTGGTCCTCAGCAGCGAGGACAACGCCGCCGTACGCATCAAGTTGGAGCGCGACAAGCGCGGTTGGAGCACCACCACGCTCTCCGACCACCTCAACGAGGCCGGCTACGACATGAACCCGTCGGCGGTCTGGCGCATCGAGAACCGCAAACGCCGCCTCAACCTCGACGAGGCCATCGGCTTCTCCGAGGTCTTCGGGGTCCCGCTCACCAACTTCGTCGGTCCCCCCGGGCTGGCCGCGATGGATCGGGCCATGGAGCTGATCGACGACGTGGTCGCCGCCTACCGCGCGTCCACCCGCGCCAGCATCGAAGCCAACAAGGCCCGCGACGTCCTCGACGCCTACCTCCAGCAGCACCCCGAGATCCGTGCCGAAGCCGACGTGATGGTCTCCAACGCCATCGCCGCCGAACTCGTCAATCTCCAGGCCGGCCGCCCGGGACCACCCGTCCGCGGGTAGTACCCGGCCGCCGCCTCACCGTCCCGAGCCCGCAAACCCTCGGCCGACGGCTCT
The DNA here is from genome assembly GCF_044757485.1 of Streptomyces sp. NPDC091272. Lineage (NCBI taxonomy): Bacteria > Bacillati > Actinomycetota > Actinomycetes > Kitasatosporales > Streptomycetaceae > Streptomyces > Streptomyces sp. NPDC091272. The sequence goes on along the minus strand of NZ_JBIVVC010000003.1, from coordinate 293,557 downwards.
TCACCCACCCACGCCCATCCCTGAACGACCCAGGCCCCGGGGTTGCCGCCCCTGCCACGGGTCAGAATCGGAGCACCCTTGCGCCCCGACGCGATACCGCACGCCTCCACCCGGCGAACCCGTCCCGCGAAGGAGGTGACCACCACCCCCGACGCCCTCCTCACCGTGGAGCAGGCAGCCGAACGCCTCGGCACCGGCGTGCGCTTCGTCCGCCGCCTCATCCAGGAACGCCGGATCCGCTACGTCAAGCTCGGCCGGCCCGTCCGCATCCCCGACAGCGCCATCACGGCGTACATCGAGGAGCGCACCATCCACACCCTCCGCGAGACCCGCGCCCGCCTGCGGAGGGCAGCCTGATGACAGCCCGTAAGCCGCAGCGGCGGCGCGAATTCGGCACCACTCGCCAGCTCCCCTCCGGCCGCTGGCAGGCCCGCTACTGGGCCCCCGACGGTGCCCGCCGCACCGCGCCCGAGACGTTCCGGACGAAGACCGAGGCGCAGACCTGGTTGACGCTCACCCAGGCCGACATCGAACGCAACCACTGGGTCGACCCCGACGCGGGTGCGGTCAACTTCGAGGAGTACGCCCTCAAGTGGGTCGACGAGCGCGGCCTCGCCGCCACCACGGACGAGCTGTACCGCCGCCTGCTCCGACTGCACGTCCTGCCAGCCTTCGGCGACCACGACCTTGACGAGATCACCCCGCAGGCCGTCCGGACATGGAGGGCCGAGCGGTTGGATGCCACCGGTGCGACTACGGTCGCCAAGTCCTATCGCCTGCTCAAAGCGATCATGGAGACGGCCGCCGACGACGAACTCATCCGCCGCAACCCCTGCCGCATCCGCGGCGCGGGCACCGAGCAACCCAAGGAGCGCCCCACCGCCACCGTCGCCCAGGTCGACGCCCTCGCCGAGGCCATGGGTCCCCGCTGGCGGCTGATGGTCTACTTCTGCGCCTACGGCCCCATGCGCCCGGAGGAGCAGGCGGCCCTGCGTCGCACCTCGATCACCCTCGACCCGCTCGCCGTACGCATCACCGAAGCGGCCCCCGAGCTGACCACCGGCCGCCGAGCGGAAGGCGACACGAAGTCGACGGCGGGCGTACGCACCATCCACCTGCCCGCCTTCCTCGCCAAGGAGGTCAAGCGGCACCTGGACTGGTTCGCCGCGAAGGAACCCGACGGGCTGCTGTTCGTCGGGGAAAGGGGAGCGCCGTTCCGCCGCAGCACCTTCGGCCGCAAGTGGGCCAAGGCCCGTGACGCGGTCGGTCTCCCGGAGGGTTTCCGCTTCTACGACCTGCGCCACACCGGCCACACCCTCTCCACCCAGTCCGGCGCCACCCTCAAGGACACGATGGTTCGCGCCGGCCAGTCTTCGGAGAAGGCCGCGCTGATCTATCAGCACTCGGACGACGAGCGACAGCGGGAGGTTGCCGGAGGTATCGACGCCAGGGTGCGCGAGCTGCGCGGACGCCCCGAGGAGAAAGGAGCTGGTCCGAGTCCGAAACGCCGTTTCGGATAGGCGATTCCTGTCACGGGTCGAGGTACCACCGAGAGTCGTTCGAGTATGCAGATTCGCTCGGTGGCGCTAGAAGTGACACAGGTCACCCGAAACGCGTCTCGCCATATGAGACGCGGTTCGTGGGCACGCTCCTTGCGCGTCGCCCAAGACTCTTCCGGACGGCGTTGATCCGGGAGTTGGGGCACGCAGAGGGCACGCCGACTCTCGACAGGACTGGACAACAAACAAGGCCCAGGTCTCTGACCTGGGCCTTCGTCATGGAGCGGGTGACGAGAATCGAACTCGCGCTCTGAGCTTGGGAATCCCGAGGATTGGCGGTGGCGAGAGGCCCTGACGTGGGGAAATGACTGCGAGTCCCTACCAGGTGGGCGGGTTGGCTGCCCCCTGCTGACCGCGAGTGACCGCGTTAAGTGGTGCAGAGGTAGTGCGCTACGGCCGGGGCTGCGTGGCGTCGGTTGGACGCTGCCTGGATCACCGCGACGTGCACAGCGCGGCGTGGTGTGCCCATCGGCTTGATTCAAGACGTGGCGCAAGGCGAAGAAGAGAAATGCGCTTTGGCTGATTGCTGCACTCGACTCCTGGCAAGATGACCGAGACGGAGGCGCACTCAAGCGGGGTGGCGGATTTGACTCACACTTCCTTTCTCATCATCTTGATTCTTTTCTTCGACCTGTTTCTCCCCTTTGCGGTAATTATACGGCTGAAGAGATCGCGGAGGAGGGCGGCGATATTTCTACCGTGGCGGCGTGGAGGTAAGATGCTCTCCGTTGCCCGGTATAGGAAACTATTTCAGAGAGAGCGAAGGTGGGTTAATGGGGTCTCCCGATATCTCGCCGTAAAGGGCTGCGCTATACCAGTAAGCAAGGCACGGGCGCGGAGTATCCTGCTTGCCCGGTATCGAGCGTATTTTGGTCGAGTGCAGGATTTGTTGGTGCTGAGCTCGACTAGTATCCTCGTGATGAGCGCTTTCACGGTCCTTACCTCTGCGGTAAGTGGCTACCTCGGCCTTGACCCTGAAAAGACAAACTCGTGGGGTTTCTTTTCGGCTCACGTTGCAGCGATTCAACTCAGCGGATTTGTCATCTATTACATTTTTCTCCACTTCGCGGTCTCGAATATGCGATGGCAGTTCAAGGCTGATGTCGAGTTAACAGTGCACGCGCACTTGCTGTACGTGCTCTACGCATGCGCGCACCCAAATCCGATCAAATTCGATTCTGTTCATATCGATCGAGAGGTGAATTTGCTATGTCTCGCTCTGCGCTCTGTGGCCGCACACGGGCGGCCCGGGGTGCCGCCGGTACGACGAGATCAGTCCGCTATGCACCTGCGGCAGGTGGCTGCCACCATAGAAGACTCGGCTGAGGGAATCCTCGTCAAGGGTGTTGATGGGCGCGAGGCGCTAATGGAATTGGCCATAAAGGTCTTCGAAAGGTCCGCCCGGGGGTGTTGGCACGGCTTGCTCGATGACTCTGACCTTTCTCCGAGAGCGCAGGTGCTCGCAACAGAAAATTCACTAGGCAGTGACGACAGGAGAGAATTTAGAATGGCTATCGCTGGGGCTTTCCTGGCGCTCATTTTTGCCGCATGCTCCGCTTTTCTGAATGTGCCCTCAGTGGTGAGCTTGGCTATTGCGGCGATCATTGCAACTCTTCCGGCAGCTCTACATCGCGGGCGGCGTGGGCGCCTATCCTCAGCGGACTTTTTAAGCCAAACGAGACAGGCTTTCGTCGCTGTGCCGGAAGAGGGCAGCGTGCGGGGGCCGACGACCGGGCCAGGACCTGACCGCCCATGAGGTGCTAGATGAGCGAGCTGTGCCGCGAGGGGTGTACAAGGCTCTAGCTATGGCTCCTTTCTGGAGGATGGCAAGCTTGACGTTTATTACCTATCGACTATGAGGGGAACCCAAGTGTCGGAGGCCAGTCCGCGCGGTACCTACCTGGTCATCTCGGAAGCACTGCGGAAGGGGGTGGTGGATGGTGAGTTCGTCGACGGCCTGCCATCCGAGGCTGTCCTCATGCAGCAGCACGGGGTCTCCCGCAACACGATCCGGCGCGCCCTCAAGACGCTCGAAACCGAAGGCGTGCTTGAGTCTGCGCCGGGGATCGGTTGGCGTGTAGCGCAGGGCGGCGACCGCCGGCCGCTGGTGGAACGGATGACCGCAGTAATCGAGGGTGACGGTCTTGCGATCGGCGACCCCTACCCGTCCGAAGCGAAGCTCTGCGAGAGGTTCGCTGCCTCTCGTACGGCGGTACGTCGTGGTCTTGCCTTGATGGAGGGGAACGGTTTGCTCGTCACCGTCCACGGCAAGGGGCGCACGGTGCGCGCCCTCCCGTCTTCGCCGAGGCGGTCGTAATCTTGGCCTTCATGGGACTGACTGAGTGGGCTTACCCGCTATCTGAATCGCTTCTGGCCGAGCCTCTGCCGCGTAGGTGGGAGCACTCCCTCGGAGTGGCCAAGCGCGCGCGCTCCCTCGCCCCGATCCTCGGTGACGATGCGGAGCTGTTGGAAGCAGCCGCAGTGCTGCACGACATCGGGTACTCGCCAGATGTTGCGGTCACTGGATTCCACCCCCTGGACGGTGCCCGGTTTCTGCGCAAGCAGGAAGGTGTGGATGAGCGGGTGATCCGCCTAGTGGCCCACCACTCGTGCGCACTCCTGGAAGCTGAGGAGCGAGGGCTACGGCATGAGCTGGAAAGCGAGTTCGACCTAGAGCGGCCCGACCTCGTTGACGCGCTGCTCTTCTGCGACATGACCACCACCCCGGACGGCACGCAGACCACGGTGACCGCGCGCCTTGACGAGATCGTGAACCGGTACGGCCCCGACACCATCGTGGGCCGCTTCATTCAGCGGGCGGCGCCGGAGATCCACGCGGCGGCGCACCGCGTTGAGGGACGACTTGCTCAGGCACGTCCCACAGATCAACCGATGTAGGGAGACTGACGCGAGTCGTCCAGGCCGTGCTGGATGCGCAGACGCATTGACGGGTGGATGTCGAGGTCATCGAGGTCCGCCGGGTCTATCCAGCGGACCTCTTTCGACTCGCTGCTCGTACGCAGGGAACCCCCGGTGGGGTGGGCGCGGAAGCAGATCGAGAACTGTTGGCGGACCTCGCCATCGTCGTAAGCCATCACGTGCTGGGGGTCTGTGTAGAGACCCACGATGTTGTCGATTTCGACGGTGATTCCGGTCTCTTCCAGCACTTCCCGTACGACCGTGTCGCCGACGCTCTCGCCGATGTCGTGGCCACCGCCGGGGACTGCCCACAGGTCATTGTCCGTCTTGTGGATGAGCAGGAGTCGGCCCGCATCGTCGCGGACGACTGCGGTGACCGAGGGGACGACAGAGTTTGCCTTGGGGGCGTTCGGGTCGCGGTAGTAGTCGATTCGGCTCATGCGGTCGTTCCTCCGAGATCCGTGGGGGACGAGATGGGGCGGGCGTTGTCCCAGACTCGTTCGATGCTCTCAGCGTAGGCGTCGAACAGCTCGCCACCTGGGACGCGTTGGATGTGGAGCACGGGAGCCATATAGGCACCCACGCCGTACAGGTGGCCGTTCGCGAGCATCTCGTTGTCGGCGCGGTACAGCGAGTTGTAGAGCGTGGTGCGGTGAAGGCGGAACTCGACACCGGGGAGCCTGAAGAGCGGCCGGTAGTTGACCAGCGCGTTCCGAATCTTGCTGGCCATGGCCGGACCGATTCCTTCGTCTTCGCCGCGTACTGCCACGGCGGGACAGTCCGGGTCTCCGAGCATGAAGCGGACCGGTACGCCGGCCGATGACTTCTCTTTGACGATGCGGTGAAACTCGGCGTCCTCGGTGAGCCAGAAACCGGAGTACACGACGACGTCGAAAACCTCCCGAGTCTGCTCGTAGAGCTGGTTCCAGAGCTGCTTGGGCACGACGGACCGGTGCGGGTACAGCTTGACCAGCTCAGCGTTCCCGGCCTCCGTGATCTCTGCTGAGGTCTGCTCCTCCGGCCACAGGTAGGACACGTCGCGCTGGAGGAGTGAGGCCGTCGCGTACTGGAAGCGCCGGTACGGCTTGCGCTTCGGGTCATTGATCCAGCGTTCGACGGTCTTGGTCGACACTCCGAGACTGGCCCCCACCTCGGCAAGCGTCATGCCGCTCTCGACTATCGCGCCGCGAAGCTTCTCGTTGGCCACGCCGAACTCCCGCTCAGTTGGGACGACTTGGTACGACTTCACCGTACCCAAGTCGTGCACAGGTCGTACATGTGCGGGGTCGAACGTCTTCGCTGCCGGGGCGAGTCTTAAGACACATCGAGCCGAGGGGCTCGCGAAATCCGAAAAAGTCGAAGGGCTTGACGCCGCGAACACCTCTCTGCATGATGAGGAACAAGTACTACATGTACCTCACGGAGTTGTGAGGTGCCGCTGTGCCTGCTCGGTCGGTTCGGGATTGCTCGTTTGAAGGCGGCTTCGGCCGCGCGCTTTCGGGTCCTGAGTTGGTCGTTCCTTGAGAACTCAACAGTGAGATGAAGAGCAGGGCTCGAACCCCTGCCCCGTAACAGTCCGGGTGATGACCGTGTTGGTGGCCCCTTTGATGTGTGCCAGCTCTGGAGAACAGTCCTTCGGGATCATCCCTTCCTTTCGGGAGGTCAACCCGCTGGTCTGCCACCTGGTACGCGCCGCCCTGCTGGCGTCAGAGCAGTGACGATGACGCACCGATTTCCCAATCTCGGGTCCGGCCAGCCGTGGCAACGGCACGCCGGCGAAGCACTGGGCTGGTTGCCTCCCCCGCCCGTCCGGCCATCGAGCCGTACGGGCGGGGTTGAGGGGAGCCGGAGATCAGCTCAGTCCGCTCCACTTCGTCTACGACAGGAGTCGTTCATGTTGCTCGGTATCGGTGACGTCGTTCGTATCCGCAACTGCAAGACCCTGGGCACGGTCGCCGGGGTCGCCGCTCACACCAGCGGCAGTCTGGTCGTTCTCTCGCTCGGTCCCGGGCTTTCCCGCCCGGTGGTTCCGTCGGAGCTGGAGCTGGTGGCCCGCGGCATGAAGCCGCAGAGCACCGCCCGGTCCGTCGCCACGCTGGTCCTCTTCGCGCTCGCCCTGGTGGTCGCCGCGGTCTTGGGCGGCACGGTGCACAACCTCGGTGGTGGTCTGGCGCTGACGGTGTTCGTCGCGCTCTCCTCCGTCTCCGCCATCTTCGGCGGGCTGGTCAACACCTTCCACCGGCCGCGCCGGGTGCGTGTCTGACCTGCTCCTCCTGCCGGGGTGGGCGTCGTCTCTCCACAAGCCGCGCCCACCCCCGGTCCTTCCTCTGTCCCTCCGTGATCAGGAGTTCGTCATGCGTTCGTACATCAGCGGCCATCAGGCCGTGACCAGCACCGACTTCGTTGAACTCGCCCTTGGCACCCCGGTTGAGCTGTGGCTGGGTGCGGAGGGGGAGAGCGAGATGGAGCGCGCGGCCCGTCTGGCCGCGGCCCGCGACATCCTCGCCGACAACCCCGGTATGCCCGACGACGCGATCCGCATCGCCTCCCGCGCGATCGAGGAGCACGCCGCGGAGCTGTTCAACGTCGTGCCGCTCACCCGTCCCGCCGCCCGTGTCCGTCGGGTCCGGAAGGGGGCGGCGGCATGATCCGCATCGTCGCCCGTAAGCGTCTCGCCCTGCTTGAGACAGACACGCACGCCGCGTTCGAGCGGGCCCGCGAGGCGAGGGAGGCCGCAAAGGAGGCGTCGGTCCGGCACACGGTCGAGCTGTTCGCCGTCACCGACCGCGCGGAGCGTGCGGAGGCGACCGCGGATGAGGTCGGCATGCTCCTTGCCGGCGCCCTGGACGAACTGAGCGCCGGACAGGAAGAGCTTCTGCTCAAGGACATCGCGCTTCGGCGTCTGCGCGAGGACCTCACGGAGGCGCTCGTTCAGGCGCGGCAGGTGTTCGTACTCGTGCACCACGGCACCCCGGTGATGGTCTACCGCCGCCGTGAGGACGCCTACGCCGACACCGCCGCCCACGCTGTTCCGATGGACCGCGATTGGGGTCCGGCCCGGCGCTTCTGGGCGGATGCGGAATGGCTGCTGGCGACGTTCACCTACGACGCCACCGCACACGGGTTCCGCGGGGCACTGACCCCGATCGCGGAGCCGGTCTGGGGGGCGGCGTGAACGCTGTTCATATCCGTTCAGCGGAAAAGGCCCTGTCCGTTGGCACCTGGCTCATCGTGTCCGGGGCGATGCTCTTCTCCGTCCTGACGGTCACGCCGTTGATGGCCAGGCACACCGCAGATTCGTGGGACTGGACGGCCCCGATCCTGCCCCTGGTCGTCGATGCGGCCGTGGTCATCGTGGTCAAGCTCGATGACGTGCTGGCCCGGCTCGGTGGGCACGGCGGACGCTGGCCGGTGGTGCTGCGCTGGATGACCGGTCTGATGACGCTGGCGCTCAACACCGCCGACTCCGCACTGAAGAAAGACCTGGTCGGCGTGTCCGTCCATGCCGTGGCGCCGCTCCTGCTCATCGTCACCGCAGAAACCGGCCTTGCCTATCGGCGGGCCATCGCGCGGGCCGTCAGCGGCCTGGAGATCCAGCAGAAGGCCGAGCGTGAAGACTGGGAGCAGGCGGCCCGCGAGCGTGCTGAGCGGGCCCGTGCGGAGGCGCGTGAGGAGCGCGAGCACGCTGAGCGGCTGGCGCGTGAACAGCGTGACCACGAAACGAATCTGGCCCGCGAACAGGCCGAGCGCGAAGAGCGCCGGCAGCGTGAGGAGCGCGAGGCCCGCGAGCACGCTGCGGCGGTCGAGCGGGAGGCCCGTGAACGCCGTGAACGCGAGCATGAACAGCGTGAACGCGAGCGGCAGACGCGTGAACGCCAGAGCCACGAGCGTGCCGAAGCGGAACAGCGCGAGCACGCTGCGGCGGTTGAGCGTGAACGCCGTGAACGAGTGGAGCGGGCCGAGCGTGAACGCGCCGCGCTCCTGAACCGGGGTCCTGCCGAGAGCAAGCTGCCCGAGGACGAGGCGCGCCGGATCGTGACCGCCGCGTTCACCGCGAGCCTGCCCGTGCGGCAGGCGGCGGAACTGTCCGGCTGGTCGGTCGGCTGGGTCTCCTCCCGCTATGCCGAGCACCGCGAGCCCGACGCGGGCCGCCGCACGGAACTCGCCATCGCGGGCCAGTAACAGCCCTGCACCTTCCCTGTGATCAGTCCTGTTCGGGGTTCGGCCGCTCACCTCTCACCGCGGCGGCCGAACCCCTGCAACTCCCCTGAAGGAGTACTCCAGCATGACCGAGATCAACGTGTCCGGTCCGCCCGTTGAGGCGCCGGAAGAGGAAAAGACGGCGGCAGTCCTGCCGTTCAAGCTCAAGAAGGCCCCCGCCCCGGCCCCTGCTGAGCAGGCGCCGGGCACGGTGAAGCCGGGTGAGTGGGAGGCCGAACTCCCCGACACCGAGGATCCCGAGGCCCAGGGACTGACCGAGGGCGCCACGGTCGACCCGCCCAAGGAGGTGTACCCGCCGTCCATCACGGAGTGGATGGAGGTACGCGACAAGGTGCGTCAGCCGGTCTTCCCGGACTGGGTGAAGCTGCCTGACCAGCGCACGGCCGTCCGCAAGTGGGCGGTGCGGCACTACTCCACGATGCTCGGCTACCACGCGTGGCGCCTGCCGTGCGTCTACACGCCCAAGCTGCTCGCCTACAGCCCGCGCGGCGCCTGGCGCTGGTCGTCGGCGGTGGGCCGCTGGGTTTTCGACACCGAAGGGCGGGCCCTGCGCCTGGCCTCTGTCCTCGATGAGGACGCCGCGACGTACCTGAAGCTGTCGCGTCAGCGTGACGCCCGGGTGCGGATGCGGTCCATCGTCGCGACCGTGGCCAGCATGGTCGGCCTCACCCTGGCTCTGCTGCTGTGGGTGATGGCGCCCACCTGGCTCCTTGCCCTGTCGATCGTCACCCTGACCACGGGTCTCGGTCTCGGGGGGACGCCTGCGGACAAGCCGCTCATCGACCGGGCGAAGGTGACGTTCCGCAAGCGCAAGCTGTCCTCGGACATCGTGATCCGCGCCCACGAGGCAGCGAAGCTGACCACGAAGGACCAGACGATCGCGTTCCCGCGGCCGATCGGCCGGGACGGGGACGGCTGGCGTGTGGTGGTCGACCTGCCGTACGGCATGACGTTCGAGGATGCGATGAAGGCCCATGCCCGGCTCTGCTCGGGCATGGACATCGCCCCCACGCAGCTGTTCCTCGACAAGGACGAGACCAGCGGCCGGCGCGTCTCCTACTGGATCGCCGACCGTGACCCGCTCGCGGTTCCGTCCGGGAAGTCGCCGCTGCTCGGTGCGACCAGGGTGGACTTCTGGAAGCCGTTCCCGTGGGGCGTGGATGAGCGCGGCAACCCGGTGATGGCCACCATGCTGTGGCTCTCGCTGCTGGTCGGCGCGGTGCCGCGGCAGGGCAAGACGTTCTCTGCCCGCACCATCGCGCTCGCTGCCGCCCTGGACCCGGACGTCCGCCTGATCGTGTTCGACGGGAAGGCGTCGCCGGACTGGCGTTCCTTCGCCAAGGTCGCGCACCGGATCGGCTTCGGCATCGTCCCCAGGGACGGCTTTGACCCGGTCATGCACCTGGTCAACGCGCTGATGGAGCTGAAGGCCGATGTGGAGGACCGTTACCACCGGCTCTCCGAACTGCCCCTGCACATCTGCCCGGAGGGCAAGCTCACCCCGGAGATCAGCCGGGACCGGAAGCTGAACATGCCGCTCACCCTGGTGGTGGTGGATGAGGTGCAGGAGTACTTGCAGCACCCCACCCACGGCAAGACCATCCTTGACCTGCTCGTCTACCTCGCCCGGGTCGCCCCGGCGGTCGGCGTCTCGGTCATGAACTCCACGCAGAAGCCCGATGACACCGCGTGCCCGTCGGTGCTGCGTGACCAGCACCAGGCCCGGTTCTCGCTGCGGGTCGGCTCGTACCACGTCTCTGAGGTGGTGCTCGGTGCCGGATCGATGGGCGAGGGCCTGGACGCGTCCAAGCTGCTGAAGTCCCACAAGGGCGTGGGCCTGCTCAAGGGCATGACGGACGACTCCGGGATCGTGCGCACCTACCTGGCCACCGGCCGCGACGCGGAAACGATCCTCGGCCGTGCCCGCGCCCTGCGCGAGGAGGAGGGCACGCTGTCCGGCGACGCCGCGGGCGAGGTGAGTGCGACCCGCAGCGCGGACGCGATCCTCGACGACACCGCCGCCGTCCTCGGGCGCAGCGAAGACAAGGTGTGGTCCGAGTCGGTCGTCGACCGCCTCGCCGAGTTCGCCCCCGCCGTCTACGGCGAGTGGGCCGACCTGGAGGGCCGCGCCAAGGCCGACCAGCTCGCCACCGCACTCAAGCCGTACGGCATCACCACCGGCCAGGTGTGGGGCAAGACCGAGGACGGCAAGGGAGCCAACCGGCGCGGCATCGAGCGTCAGCACATCATCGACGCGGTCACGCAGCGCAACAAGAAGCGGGGCGACAAGTAGGAACCAGAGGCCGCTAGGTCTAGCGAGCAAGGTCGCTAGACCTAGCAACCTCGCTAGCGACCCACATTGCCCCTGATCAGGTCGCTAGCACCTAGCGACTCACCTGCGAAAACCCCGGAAACCAGCCCAGAGAGGCCCTCATGCCCTTCCCGCTGCTCGCTAGCGCCCTCATCGTGCTGCTCACGCTCGGTTACGCCGGAGTCTGTGCAGTCTCCCCGTGGAAGTCCTGCCGCCGCTGCGAGGGACTCGGCTTCCAGCTCACCCACACCCGGAGCGGCAAGCCCAAGCGCGGCAAGCACTGCCGCAAGTGCGACGGCCACGGCATCCGCATACGCGTCGGCCGCCACCTCTACCACCTGTGGGTGCGCGCCTACTGCAAGGGCCGCGCCGCCGACGAAGCCGCCGCCAAAGCCACGGGCCCCGGCGCGCGGAAGGCGCCGACCGCATGAGGGCCGTCCTGCGCCTCGCGCTCCTCTGCGTCGTCCTCGGCCTGCTCGTGGCCTCCTGCCCCGCCCGCTGACCGAAAGGAGCACCGCCCATGGCGGTCAACCTCTCCGCGATCCTCCTGCTCGCCATCGCGGCCATCTTCATCGTCAAGGCCAAGGCCGGAGGCATCGGCCCCGCCGTCGTCCTGTTCCTGCTCGGCTTCTTCACCGCCGGAACCGGCGCGGACGAACCGATCCGCGACCTGTGCGCCTCCGTCTTCAACTTCCTCGCAGGCCTGCGCCCCTGACAGGAGACCCCGCCGTGAACCAGCCCACCCCCTACCGCCCGGCCGAAACCGCCGGCACCCTCCACTACCCCACCCCGATACCGGCCCCGGCGCCGATGATGCCCGTACAACCGGGCCGCATCCCGGCCGTGCAGACCATCGTGCTGCCCGACGGGCGCGTCGTCACCGGCTACGCCATCGACCCGGCCAAACCCGAACCGGTCACCGTCAAGCCGCCCGTGTCGCGGGCCGCGGTGAACATCGCGCTCGGGGGCGTCGGCTTCGCCGCGGTTTGCGGCGGCCTGCTGATGCTCACCACGTTCATCGCCGCACTCACCGCGCTGATCACCCAGCTCATCATCCTCGCCGCGGTCATCTTCGGCGGCTTCATCGCCGTGCAGCTCTTCGCCGGATCCGGCGGCGGCACGACCGTCAACATCCGCAAGGCCGTCATCAAACGCAACCACTTCCACACCTGACCAGAGGAGTACGGCATGGACCACACCCAGAGCCCCGTAGCACTGGCCGACCAGGCCGCCGAAGCCATCCGCGCCATCAACCACCGCACCCGCACGCCGGGGACGGGCTGGCAGTACCCCGGCGACGCCTACAGCCTGATCGGGACACTCGCACACCTCTCGCGCATGCTGCCGCAGGCCATCACCCAGGCACTCCAGCCCGTGACCGACGCCCACCAGGCCGACCGGCTCACCGTGGACGGAAGCAAGGACCCCGCCCACGCCGCATCGTCCGCCGTCCAGGCCGCGCGCGTCGCCATCGGCCGCGCCCAGCACCTGGCCGAAGCCCTCGACCAGGTGCACTCGGCCCTCAGCCCGCTCGGCTACGACACGAGCGCCGACGAAGACGAGTTCGCCGACTGCCCCCACTGCGCAGCAGAGGACGACGACGGCGAGATCTACCCGCACTGCTGCGGGTGCGGTGCCGATGGCAGCGGCGAACGCCCCGACTGCACGTGCGTCTAGCTGTGCCCGGGGCGGACGTCATCTCTTCCACAAGCCGCGCCCGCCCCGGGTTCTCCCATCCCTCCAAGAGAGCAGGAGAACCCCGTATGAGTCCTCCCCCCGCACTGCGGCTCGGCTCGCTGTGCACCGGATACGGCGGCCTGGACATGGCCGTGCAGGAAGTGTTCGGCGGCTCGTTGGCCTGGGTCGCGGACAACGACGCCGGGGCCAGCCGCATCCTCGCGCACCATCACCCGGGGACGCCGAACCTGGGCGACCTCACCGCCGTCGACTGGGCCCGCGTCGCACCGGTCGACGTGCTGCTGGGCGGCTACCCGTGCCAGCCGTTCAGCTCCGCCGGCAAGAGGAAAGGGACCGCTGATGAGCGGCACATCTGGTCCGACATCGCCCGTGCCCTTGGGGTTCTACGACCCCGACTCGCGGTGTTTGAGAACGTCGCAGGGCACCTTTCTCTCGGATTCGACACCGTGCTTGGAGACCTTGCCGCCCTCGGGTTCGATGCGCGGTGGTGCACTCTTCGCGCATCTGACGTGGGAGCGGCTCATCAGCGAAGGCGGCTCTTCGTCCTCGCGTGGCCTGCCGACTCCGGCAGCACGGGACTTCAAGGGCGGCGGGCAGCGCGGGCAGCTTCCGACCGCCGTTGGCTCGCTCCTGCCGACTCCTTCGACCTCGGAGAACACCGGAGCGGGGCACGCGGCACAGGGCGGGATGAACCTGCGGCACGTCGTCTCGCTGCTGCCCACCCCGCGCGCGTCGGAGAACGAGAACCGTCAGACGAAACGCTCGCCGTCGCAGGAAGCCGGGAGGCACGGCAAGAGCCTGGCGGCCGAGATGGGCTCGCTTCTGCCGACCCCGCGGGCCACGGACGGCACGAAGGGCGCGGTCTCGCGCACGGATTCGACGGACCGGCGGGTGCGATCGGGCAGGGCGAACCTGCCCGAGGTGGCGCTGAGTGCGTTCCCGACGCAGGCGCCGAGTGGGGCGAGTACGCCGAAGCGGTCGCGCGGTGGCAAACGGTCCTCCAGCGCCCCGCCCCCGGACCAGTTGACGCTGTGGGACGTCTGAGTCCCGCTTTCGTCGAATGGCTCATGGGCCTGCCTGACGGGCACGTCACCGCCGTTCCCGGCCTCTCTCGCTCCGCACAGCTCAAGGCGCTGGGCAACGGCGTGGTGCCGCAACAGGCCGTTGCCGCGCTCCGCTTCCTCAGCCCCGCCGCCCTGACCACCCGTACCGCCGCTTGAACACGCCCGGGGCGGGCGCCATCTCTTCCACAAGCCGCGCCCGCCCCGGGTTCTCCCATCCCTCCAGGAGAGCAGGAGACCACCAGCATGACCCATCCCGCCACGATCCGGCGAGACCACCTCAGCACCGCCCTTACGCTCGCGGCCGACGGCCTGCCCGTCCTGCCGCTGCACAAGGGCAAAGTGCCCTTCGCCAACTGCCCCGCCTGCCTGTACACCTCGTGCGGCGGGCGCCCCCACATGAAGACCCCCGGCCCCTGCACCTGCCCGAAGCCCTGCCACGGCTGGGCCGCCGCCACCACCGACCCGTGGACCCTCAACTCACCGCAATGGGCTGACGCGTGGCGCACTGCGGCGGCGGTCGCCTACTACCCGGGCGGCGCGGGCCTGACCGTCCTCGACCTCGACCACGCCGACGCCATCGCCTGGGCGCGCGTCTGCCTGCCGGCCACCCGGACCGTACGCACCACGCGCGGACAGCACTGGATCTACCAGGGCACCATGCCCTCCGCGAACGGCGTCCGCGACGGCGTCGACATCAAGTCGACGATGGCCTACGCCCGCTGGCGCGGCCCCGGCACCGGCACCTTCACGGCTCTGCCGCCCGAGGTGCGCGCACTGGCCGTCAAGGAACCCGCCCCCGTCCGGCCGGTGCCGTACGCCTTCACCGTGCCCACGCGGGCCGCAGAGGGGGTCTGCAGGCACCGCACGCCCGCCTTCCTGGAACGCGGCATCACCATGGCGGAACAGCGCATCACCGAGGCGTCCAGCGGCATCCACGCGACCGTCTACCGCACCTTCCTCGCCGTGCTTTCCGTCCACGGGCGATGCGGATGCCTCACCGACGCCCACGTCACCCGGCTGTTCACCGCCGCGCAGGCCAAGGGCGAAACCGCCCGGCACTGCACCGACGCCTGGACCAACGCCCGCACCAAGTTGGGACTGTGACCATGTCCGACGACGAAAAGACCCCGGCACGCGAGATCATCACCGAGTACGCGCAATCCCACTTCCGGTACTTCCGCACCGGAGACGGCACCGTGTACGCGCAGAAGAACGGCCACCCCGTCGCCCGCCCGATCCGCTCCCAGGGCACCACCGGCAGCCACCGCCAAGAACTCATGGTCGGCCTGTTCAAGGACGGGCAAGGGGTGTTCAACGGGTCCGCGCTCAAAGAGGCGCTGGACCTCATCGAGGCACTCGCCCTGTACGAGGGGGTGCAGCCGGTGCACATCCGTGTGGCCCCCGGCTTCGACGGAGCGACGTGGCTGGACCTGGGACGCGATGACGGGCAGTCCGTACGCATCCACCCCACCGGCTGGGACATCCTCACCCCCGACCCGCGAGAGGTGTGCTGGCGACGCACCCAGCTCACCGGGGAACTGCCCCTGCCCGCCAAGGACACCCAGGGCAAGGGCATCGACCTCCTGATGCGGCTGTGCAACTTCGCCACCGCGGAGACCGAGTGCCTGGCCATCGCGTGGCTGATCGGCTGTCTCGGGCCGTCCGTACCGGTCCCTGCTCCGTTCCTCACCGGGCCGCAGGGTGCGGGCAAGTCCACCGGCGGGCGGATGCTCGTGCGGATCATCGAGGGCATGAGCGGGGACCTGCGGCGGGCGCCGAAGGATGAGGAGAACCTGATCGCGGCCGTGGCGGCAGGATGGGTGACCGCGCTGGACAACCTCTCGCACATGACCCCGGACCTGGCCGATGCGATGTGCTGCATCGTCACCGGGGCCGAGAACGTCAAGCGTGCCCTGTTCACCGACGGGGACGTCTTCCGCGTCGGCTACCGGCGCCCGCTGCTCATGACCGGCATCGACGTCGGCGTCATCCGGCCCGACCTCGCCGAACGGCTTCTGCCGCTCCGCCTCGAACGTCCGCGGGTGCGGCGTACGGAAGCGGAGCTGTGGAAGGAGTTCGAGGAGATCCTGCCGGTCGTCCTCGGCTCCCTCCTGGACCTCACCGTCAAGGTCCGTGGCGCGGACGCCGGCATCCCCACTGATCTGCGGATGGCCGACTTCGCGCACCTGTGCGCGCAGCTCGACGCGGCAACAGGGCTCGGTGCGCTCAACGCCTACCGGGCCAGTCTGGACGACCTCAACGACGACGTCATCGAGGGCGACCTGCTCGCGCAGACCGTCCTCAAGCACGCCGCCGGACTGGACGCCGGGGCAGAGCAGCGGATGGCTTCCGCAGAGTGGCTGCACTGCCTCACCCAGCTCTACACCGGAGAGGACTTCCACCCGCTGCCCAAGGGATGGCCGACCACGGGCAAGGTTCTCTCCGACCGTCTCAAGCGGCTTCAGCCGACCCTTGCAGCGCGCGGGGTCCTCATCGACTGGGGACGCTCCAAGACCGCCCGTTACATCGAGATGGCCCGACCTGCGGGGCCGCCCCCGGAGCAGCAGGAAGCGGCGTTCTGATCAGCGCCGCCGTGGTGGCGGACAAGCAAGAAGAGCACCCCGTGCCGGTGCTCTTCTTGCTGTTCGGCGCACCGCGCCGCCCCGGTGGTCGCGCCGCGAAGCGGCTCCTTCTTTGCTCTCTGAGTCGCACCCCCACCACCAACAGAACTCCCCCTTCTCTTTTTCCTAAGAGAGAAGTTCTGCGTCACCTGCGTCACCCCGGGGTGGAAAACGGTCCGTGACCTGCCCCAACACCGATGACGCAGACGGCCGATCCTGCGTCATCCTGCGTCACCCGCGTCACCCGATGACGTACGGGATGACGCGCCGGTGACACACCCCGAAACCGCTGCGTCACCCAAAACCGCAGGTCAGACCGGCAAATGACGCAGGTGACGCGGTGACGCAGAAATCCGCACCTCGGACAGACAGCAGCACTTCCCTCCGCGCCCACCGAGGAGTGCCCGTTGCGTGAGAAATACCTGTCGGTGCCAGAAGTCGCAGAGCTTCTCGGCACGACCGAACGCTTCCCTCGTCGCCTGATCGCAGAGCGACGCATCACCTTCGTCAAGGTCGGTCGCCACGTCCGCATCCCGGAAAGCGCACTGACCGCGTTCATCGAGGCGCACACGGTGGAGCCGATTCGCCCGCGCCGCCGCAGCAGGAGGGTCGCTTAGTGGCAAAGAAGGGCCCGAAGAAGGGCAAGAGTATCCGCCGGTTCGGAGCGGTACGGCAGTACCGCTCTGGCCGGTGGGCCGCCTCGTACCTAGACCCCACCGGGGAGCGGAGGTTCGCACCGAAGACGTTCGACACGAAGACGGACGCGGAAGTCTGGCTCTCCCAGATCGAAGCGGACCTCACCCGAGGCGACTGGCGTGACCCGGATGCGGGAGCCGTGAACTTCGACGAGTACGCCCGGCAGTGGGTGGAGGACCGCGAGATCGGAGCAACCACCGAGGAGCTGTACCTACGGCTCCTTCGCCTCCACATCCTTCCTGGGCTGGGCTCATACGACCTGGACCAGCTCACACCGCCCCGCATCCGTGAATGGCGTACGGAGCGACGCAAGGCCACCGGCGCGACCACGGTGGCCAAGTCCTACCGGCTCATCAAAGCCATCCTGGAGACGGCCGCGGACGATGAGCTGATCCGCCGCAACCCCTGCCGGATCAAGGGTGCGGGCAAGGAGACGGCCGAGGAGCGCGAGATCGCAACCGTGGAGCAGGTCGACGCGCTCGCGGAGGCAGTTGGCATCCGTTGGCGGCTGATGGTCTACCTCGGGGCATACGGCCCGATGCGCCCCGAGGAGCAGGCCGAACTTCGGCGCAAGGATGTGGACTTGGAGCAGATGACGATCCGCGTCCGCAAGGCCGCACCGGAGCTGACCACGGGGCGACGGGCTGAAGGCCCCACGAAATCCGAGGCAGGGAAGCGCGTCATCGTCCTGCCGGGCTTCCTCCGCACGGACCTGCGTCGTCACCTCGACTGGTACGCCGAGAAGGGCGCGGAGGGGCTGCTGTTCGTCGGCGAGAAGGGGGCCCCGTTCCGGCGGTCGTCCTTCGGCCGCAAGTGGCGCAAGGCACGCACGAAGGTCGGGATGCCGGAGAACTTCCGCTTCTATGACCTTCGGCATACCGGCCACACGCTGATGACCCGGTCCGGGGCCACGCTCAAGGACACGATGGTGCGCGCCGGCCAATCCACCGAACGGGCGGCGCTGATCTACCAGCACTCCGATCTGGAGCGACAGAAAGAGCTCGCGAGCGGGCTGGACAAGATGGTGCGAGGGGCACGCGACAAGGCCTCTGAGCAGGTCAGGAAGGGGCAAGGTAGTGCAGAGGTGGTGCACGGTTCCTGAATGGGTCTAGACAACAAAGAACCCCCGGGCCGCTGGCCTGGGGGTTTGCTATGGAGCGGGTGACGAGAATCGAACTCGCGCTCTGAGCTTGGGAAGCTCATGTTCTACCATTAAACTACACCCGCCGAAACGGCCGTTGAGCTGTTGCCGCATCGTCGGACACTGTACCCCATGTCGGGATCCCGATGCAGGTAGCGGGTGGGGGCGGGTGCGGAGTGCCGTTTGGTGGGGCGTCCTGTTTATCCCCTAATGTGGCAGCTTCGTCCACGCGTGGTTTGGGGAAGGGACTTGATGGATCGCACCGTCGTCCGCTGTGCCGAAGGGCATGTGTTCAGTACCTTTTCGTTCCCGTTGCGGCAGCTCGGTGAGGGGCGGATCGGGCCCGGGAGGCTCGTTCGTTGTCCTCGGTGTGCTCGGCTGCGGCAGGCCGTACCTGTGAGGGGGGTCGAGGAGCGGTAGGGGAGTCAGGGAGTGGAGTCAGGGAGCGGCGCCGGCGAGTGGGAGCCGGTGGGTGGGAGTGAGTGGTGAGTAGCGGTCGGTAGTGGGTCGGCGCGCGGGTTGCCCGGTTGGGGTGGGCCCGCGCGCTCTGCGTATCCTCGGTGGGTGCTTCTCTCAGACAAGGACATCCGGGCCGAGATCGACGCCGGACGAGTACGCATTGATCCGTACGACGAATCCATGGTGCAGCCGTCGAGCATCGATGTACGGCTGGACCGCTATTTCCGGGTGTTCGAGAACCACCGGTACCCGCACATCGACCCCGCCGTCGAGCAGGTCGATCTGACGCGGCTCGTCGAGCCGGACGGCGACGAGGCCTTCATCCTTCACCCGGGTGAGTTCGTGCTCGCGTCCACGTACGAGACGATCACCCTCCCCGACAACCTCGCTTCGAGGCTGGAGGGAAAGAGTTCGCTCGGACGGCTCGGGCTGGTGACGCATTCGACCGCGGGGTTCATCGACCCCGGCTTTTCCGGGCATGTGACGCTTGAACTGTCGAATCTCGCGACTTTGCCCATCAAGCTGTGGCCTGGGATGAAGATCGGGCAGCTGTGTCTGTTCCAGTTGAGTTCTTCGGCTGAGTTTCCTTACGGGTCCGAGCGGTACGGGTCCCGTTACCAGGGGCAGCGTGGGCCTACCGCCTCGCGCTCCTTCCTCAATTTCCATCGGACACAGGTGTGATAGCCGGTATGAGTGACGTACGAGAGAACCTGACGTACGACGGTTTCGGGCACGCGGTGCGCGAACTGGCGCAGACGATCGCCGACGACGGCTACGAGCCCGACGTCGTGCTGAGCATCGCGCGGGGCGGTGTCTTCGTCGCGGGCGGGCTTGCTTACGCCCTCGACGTGAAGAACATCCACCTGGTGAATGTCGAGTTCTACACCGGGGTCGGCACGACGCTGGAAATGCCGGTCATGCTCGCGCCGGTGCCGAACGTGATCGACTTCAGCAACAAGAAGGTTCTTATCGCTGACGACGTCGCCGACACCGGCAAGACCCTGAAGCTGGTGCACGACTTCTGCCTGGAGCACGTCGCCGAGGTGCGCAGCGCCGTCGTCTACGAGAAGTCGCACTCCCTCGTGAAGTGCGAGTACGTGTGGAAGCGGACCGACGAGTGGATCAATTTCCCCTGGTCCGTGGAGAAGCCCGTCGTCCGGCGTGCGGGGCAGGTTCTCGACGCGTGACCATGCCGAGAGTGGTGGCATGAGGGTGACATGAGGAAGGGCCCGGTACGAGAGTTCTCGTACCGGGCCCTTCCTCGCGCGTGCGTCAGATCCATTCGGGCGTCGGATCGCGCGAACCCTCAGATCGTGCCGAGCTTCAGCAGCGAAAGCAGCGCGACCAGCTGGATCGCCGACGCGCCCAGTGCCTTCGGCCACGGCAGGTCGTGCGACTTGCTGACCATGGACGTGAACAGCGCGCCGGCCGCCAGCCACGTCACCCAGCCGATGATCTGGACCAGGCTGTTGTCGCCGCCCAGGAAGAGGGCGAAGAGCAGGCGTGGCGCGTCCGTCAGGGACATGATCAGCATCGACAGCCCGACCGTGGGCTGCCAGGAGCCGTCGCCGCCCAGCTGACGGGCGAGAGTGTGCGTCACCACGCCCAGGATCAGACCGCAGATGATCATCGCGACCGAGGTCGTGAGGACGTACGGAATGGCACTGGCGAAGGTCGAGTTGATCGTCTCCTCGCGGGCCTTGTCGAAGCCGAAGACCGCGAGCAGGCCGTACAGGAACGTGACGATCAGCGCCGGGACCCAGACCTGGTGGTCGCGCGTCTGCCAGAACGTCGCACCGGGCCGCAGCACGATGCCCGAGAGCAGCTGCTTCCAGTGCAGGCGGGGACCGGCCGGCGGGGCGGGCGTGTTGCCCGCCCGGTAGGTGTTGCCGTCGCCGTACGGGTCCTCGTTGACGCTGAAGGCCTGGGTGTGACCCGGGTTGTTGGCGTACGGGTCGTGGGCGGGGGAGCCCTGCGGGTGCCCGCCCTGGCCGTACGGGTCCCGGCCGTGCGGGTCCTGGCCGTACGGATCGTTGCCGTACGGGGGGCGACCGCCGCCGCGGGGGTCGTAACCGCCCTGCGGGTGCGGGTCGCCGAAGTACTCCGGCTCGTCCGCGCCGCCGCCGTAACCGCCGCCTCCGTATCCGCCGTTGCCGTGTCCGCCCTGGCCTCTGGGGGCAGCGCCGTAACCGGCTTGCCCCTGCGTCTGCGGCCACTGCTGCTGGCCGTACTGGGGGTGAGGCGGTGCCTGCTGCCCCCCGTACGGCTGCTGCTGCGGTTGCTGCCGCTGCGGTTGCTGCCGCTGCGGTTGTTGCTGCGTGCGGTTGTCCCGGCCGCGTCCGATCCTGAATCCAGCCACACGAACGAACGTACCCGCTCCGGATGCGCCCGGTGCCGGGTGGTGCGTAAGCGGGGGGCCTTTGCGGCCGACCTGTGACATCCCCTAGGGGTTCCCTGGGGGGCTGTCCGGGGGTGGGGCAGGGGCACGAGTGGCGCGCCCCTCGCAACGCGATGCGGCCGGTTCCGCCCCGCTGGGGGGCAGAACCGGCCGCATTCACTTCTCACTTCTCCGCATACGGACCTGTGTGTACGAGGCCCTCCCCGTGAGGCGCCGCGTACGACGCCGTGCGTGGGACGCCGTGCCTACGACGCCGTGCGCGGGACGCCCCTACTTCACCGGCTCCGGCTCCGGTGCGATCTCCGATTCCGGCGTGTCCGTCGGTTCCGCCGGGGTCTTGACCGAGTCCAGCAGCAGCTGGGCCACGTCGACCACGGTGAGCGACTCCTTGGCCTTGCCGTCGTTCTTCTTGCCGTTGACCGAGTCGGTCAGCATGACCAGGCAGAACGGGCAGGCGGTCGAGACGATGTCCGGGTTCAGGGAGAGGGCCTCGTCGACCCGCTCGTTGTTGATGCGCTTGCCGATCCGCTCCTCCATCCACATCCGCGCGCCGCCGGCGCCGCAGCAGAAGCCGCGTTCCTTGTGGCGGTGCATCTCCTGCTGGCGCAGGCCCGGGACGGCGGACATGATCTCGCGCGGGGGCGTGTAGACCTTGTTGTGGCGGCCCAGGTAGCAGGGGTCGTGGTACGTGATGAGGCCCTCGACCGGGGTCACCGGGATCAGCTTGCCCTCGTCGATGAGGTGCTGGAGCAGCTGCGTGTGGTGGATGACCTCGAACTCGCCGCCCAGCTGCGGGTACTCGTTCGCGATCGTGTTGAAGCAGTGCGGGCAGGTCGCGACGATCTTCTTCGACGACTTCGGCTTACGCGTCGACTCGTCCACGCCCCCGTCCTCGTCGAGGGACTCGCCGTACGCCATGTTCAGCATCGCGACGTTCTCGGCGCCCAGCTGCTGGAACAGCGGCTCGTTGCCGAGGCGGCGGGCCGAGTCACCGGTGCACTTCTCGTCGCCGCCCATGATCGCGAACTTCACGCCCGCGATGTGCAGGAGCTCCGCGAAGGCCTTGGTGGTCTTCTTGGCGCGGTCCTCCAGGGCCCCCGCGCAGCCGACCCAGTAGAGGTACTCCACCTCGGTGAGGTCCTCGATCGTCTTGCCGACGATCGGCACCTCGAAGTCGACCTCCTTGGTCCACTCCACGCGCTGCTTCTTGGCGAGCCCCCAGGGGTTGCCCTTCTTCTCCAGGTTCTTGAGCATCGTGCCCGCCTCGGACGGGAACGCGGACTCGATCATCACCTGGTAGCGGCGCATGTCGACGATGTGGTCGATGTGCTCGATGTCCACCGGGCACTGCTCGACGCAGGCGCCGCAGGTGGTGCAGGACCAGAGGACGTCGGGGTCGATGACGCCGTTCTCCTCGACCGTGCCGATGAGGGGGCGCTCGGCCTCGGCGAGGGCCGAGGCGGGTACGTCGGCGAGCTGCTCCGGCGTGGCCTGCTCGTTGCCCTCCATGTCCTTGCCGCCGCCCGCCAGCAGGTACGGCGCCTTGGCGTGCGCGTGGTCGCGCAGGGACATGATCAGGAGCTTCGGCGAGAGCGGCTTGCCGGTGTTCCAGGCGGGGCACTGCGACTGGCAGCGCCCGCACTCGGTGCAGGTGGAGAAGTCGAGGATGCCCTTCCAGCTGAACTGCTCGACCTGGCTGACGCCGAAGGTGGCGTCCTCCGCCGGGTCCTCCCAGTCGATCTCCTTGCCGCCCGTGGTCATCGGCAGCAGCGCGCCCAGCGCGACGTCGCCGTCCGCCTTGCGCTTGAAGAAGATGTTGGGGAAGGCCAGGAAGCGGTGCCAGGCGACACCCATGTCGGTCTTGAGCGCGACCGTGATCATCCAGATGAACGAGGTGGCGATCTTCAGGCCCGCGAAGAAGTACGTGAGCGTCTGCAGCGTGGCGAGGTCCATGCCGCGGAACCATGCGACGAACGGGTACGAGATGAAGAAGGACGCCTCGTAGCTGTCGACGTGGTGCTGGGCGCCTTCCAGCGCGTGCAGCGTGAAGATGCAGATGCCGACGATCAGGATGACCGTCTCGACGAAGTACGCCTGGCCGGTGTTGGAGCCGGCGAAGCGGGACTTGCGGCCTGCCCCGCCGGGCCGGTTCAGCTGGCGGATCGCGATCAGCACCAGGATGCCGAGCACGGTCATCGTGCCGATGAACTCGACGAAGACGTTGTACGGCGCCCATTCACCGACGATCGGCAGCAGCCAGTCGGCCTGGAAGAGCTGGCCGACGGCGTTCACGATCGTCAGGAGCAGCGAGAAGAAGCCCACCGCGACGAACCAGTGCGCGACGCCGACGACGCCCCACTTGTTCATCCGGGTGTGGCCGAGGAACTCCTTGACCACCGTGACGGCGCGCTGCCAGGGGTTGTCGGTCCTGGTGCCGGCGGGGACCGGCTGGCCGAGCTTGACGAAGCGGTAGATCTGGACGGTCGCACGGCCGAACAGCGCGACGCCGACTGCCATGAGGACCAGCGACACGATGATCGCGGCGAGTTGCATTTTGGGGGCTCCTCGGGCCTGCGAGGGTGGGTAACGGGGTGCCTGGGGCGCTTCCCGGGTCCCGGGCGGCCTCAAGCGTGCTTCTTGATTACTAAGCGGTAACTTATCCAGTCGAGCTGAGATTACCCACTTATGCCGTCGCACAGTATCCGCGGGGGCGGTGATCTGTGTCGCTCAGGGGAGCCTCACCGGACCGCAGCGGGAATCGGTGGGGGGTGTGGTGTTGCACTTCAGGCCGGTGATCGGGGGATGCGCCCGTCCGCGTGCTCGTGCCCGTCGCTCACCCGCCCGGCGGGCACCCGCGCGTCACGTCTCACCGAACGTGAACGACTGCCTACCGTGCGCGCATGACTTCTCTCGCTCGCCGTCCGGCCGCCACCGCCCGTACCGACCTCTCCGAGGCTGGCCTCTCCGGGGCCGGCCTCTCCCGGGTCGACCGCGGGGGCGGGGCGCTGCGGGTCGCCCTCGTGATCGGCGGCCATGCCTCCGCGACGCCCGGCGGGAAGTACGAGGCGGTCCGTGACCAGGAGCGGGCCCTGCGTGCCGTCGGGCACGAGGTCACCGTGATCGCCGTCCGTCCACGTGAACTCGCGCGCGGGGCAGAGCCGTTGAAGGGCCTCTCCTGGAGTGCTCCCGGTCGGGACGCGAGCCCGGTGGAGCGGCTGGCCGGCTTCGCGCCCGACGTGGTCCACGTGCACGACCTCGCCCCGGACTCCGCGAGTGCCTGGGTGTGGGACTGGCAGGGGCCAGTGGTCGCGACGCTGTACCACCACCACCACCGTCCGCAGTGCCCCGCGGGCGGCCCTTACCGGGCGGGCCCGGTCTGCGCGCGGTGTGCGGACGGCGGGCGCTGGGCCGGGCGGCGTGAGGGCTGTGACCGGGGGCCGCGTACGGCGCCCCTGCCGGCTGCCTGGTCCGGGCGCGGCGGCGTGACGGCCGGCGGCGTGGCGGCCGATCCGTTGCTGTCGCGGGCGGACCGGCTCGTCGTGCTGTCCGAGCTGAGCCGGCGGACGTACGAGAGGGCCGGCTTACCGGGTGGCCGGCCGGCTCTCGTACCGCATTTCGTGTCCGCTGCGCCGCGCGTCAACTCCACCGCGGGGAAGGGGCGATGGGTCTTCGTGGGGCGGCTCGGCGCGGAGGACGGAATCCTGGAACTGCTTCGCCGCTGGCCGCAGGAGGTTCCCCTCGACGTGGTCGGTGACGGGGAGCTGGACGTCGACTGCCGGGCCGCTGCCGCCGCCAGGGGTGCGTCGGTGCGCTTCCTCGGCACGCTGGGGAGGCAGGAGCTGCGGCGGCGGCTGCCGTCCTGGCGGGGGCTGGTGTTTCCCGGCCGCTGTCCGGAGCGCGTGCCCCTGGTGTACGCGGAGGCGCTGGCCGCCCGTTTCCCCGCACGGCGCGCGCACTGCGTCCGGGTGTTCGGCGAGCGGTACTCGGAGCCGGTGTGGGTGGCGCGTACGACGGCGCTTTACACGTCCGTGCTGCACGGGCGCGGCGCCGGCCGTGTGGACGGGGTCCCGGGCGCGGGCTGATCAGTGCGCGGGATGCGCGGTGTGCGTGGTGCGTGCGGGGCGAGGGGTGAGCACGGTGGGGAGCGTGCGGGCCAGGATGGCGAGGTCGAGACCGAGCCAGTGCCGGTCCACGTACTCCAGGTCCACCAACACCATCTCGTTCCACGGCATTTCGGGATGCCGGTTGACCTGCCAGAGGCCCGTGATGCCGGGCGGCACGATCAGCCGGCCGCGGGCCGCGCCTCGGTGGCCGGCGTCCGCCACGGGCAGCGGTCGCGGTCCCACCAGGGACATCTCGCCCCGTACGACGTTGATCAACTGGGGGAGCTCGTCGAGCGAGAAGCGGCGCAGGAGGCGCCCGGCCGGGGTGGTGGGGGAGACGGCGTGGGACATGGTGCGGGAGGTGGTGCGGGTGACGGTGCGGAACTTCAGCAGCTCGAAGGGTGCGCCGTTCAGTCCGGCCCTGGTCTGCCGCAGGAGGACGCCGCCGGGAGACGTGAACGCCACGACGGCAGCGGCAGCGGCCAGCAGCGGGGCGAGAACGACGAGCAGCAGCAGGCTGCCGGCCAGGTCGAGCGTGCGCTTGGCGGACGGTGCCCGCATATCCGCATCCTTTCGTGGGATCTTTGCCTGACTTAATGCGAATAGTCGTTTTTGTGGAAATGACTCTCCCACGAGGAACAGCAGCCGGTGAGGGTGGCGCGCCACGCTCGCGTCACCCGGCCGGGTCGAAGAGGTGCGGAGAGGTGTTGGCCGGCACGGCACCTGTTCCGACGCCGGGCGCCTGAGCGGGTGAGGCGAACGAGGAGGGGACGGATCCGATGAACACGCAACCGGAGGACCAGGAGGGCCGGGGCGCGCAGGGGGACTGGGCCGGGCAGGAGGGCCGGGAGGGGCAGGAGGGCTTGGATGGCCGGGATGGCCGGGAGGGGCAGGAGGGCTTGGTGGGCCGGGATGGCCGGGACGGGCAGGAGGTCCGAGAGGTCCAAGAGGTCCGAGAGCGTCGGGAGGCCCGCCCACACCCGCCCGGGCGACGCCTCAACCGCACGCTCCGCGCCGTCAGGAGCGGCAGGCCCCTGCGGCTCCTCTGCGCGGGCGTGGCGCTGCTCGTCGGGTTGTCCGCGGTCGCCGGCTGGCTCGCGTACCGGAAGATCGACGGCAACATCCGTACCGACGAACAGACCGCCGCGCTGCTCGCCGAGTACGGGGCCCAGCGCCCCGCCCCGCACCCCGGCGGCGCGCAGAACATCCTGCTGCTCGGCTCCGACTGGCGGCAGGAGGCGGGCAGTGAGCGTTCCGACACGGTGATGCTGCTGCACGTGGCCGCCGACCGTAGGCGCGCCGAGGTGCTGAGCGTGCCGCGTGACCTGCGGGTAGACATCCCGAGCTGTCTGCGCCAGGACGGGGAGTACAGCGTCGAGCAGAACGCCCAGTTCAACTGGGCCTTCCAGTTCGGCGGCGCGGCCTGCACCATCCGTACGCTGGAGAAGCTCACCGGCATCCGGATCGACCACCACCTCAGCGTCGACTTCACCGGCTTCAAGAAGATCGTCAACGCGGTGGGCGGTGTCGAGGTGAACGTCAGGAAGGCCGAGCACGATCCGAACGTCGGCCTCGACCTGAGCGCGGGCAAGCACCTGCTCAAGGGCGAGACCGCGCTCTCCTACGTCCGGGCGCGCAGCTACGTCGGCGACGGCAGTGACCTCAACCGGATCAGCCGCCAGCAGGACTTCGTCGCCCGGCTGGCCGCCAAGATCCGCAACAACGGCACCCTCGCCAACCCCGCCCGGCTCTTCCCGGTCCTGGACGCGGCGACCTCCGCGGTGAGCGCGGACACGGGCCTCGACTCGCTGAGCGAGCTGTACGGCATGGTCCAGAGCCTGCAGGAGCTGCCGCCCGGGGCGCTGACCTTCCACACGGTGCCGCACCGCCAGGCGCAGGACCACTGGTACCGCCTCGACCTGGAACAACCGGAGGCCCGCCGGGTGTTCGAAGCGGTACAGAAGGACACGCCGCTGGCGGCGGCGCTGCGGAGGGCGCAGCGGGAGCCGGCGGAGGAACCGGACGAGCCGGAGTTCGAGCCGTACCACGACGCGTACGAGTAAGCGGGCCAGAGCGACGCGTACGAAGTAGACGCGTACGAGTAGGCGCCAGAACTTGGGGCAGCGGGGGTGGGGCGGCTCCGTAACCACGGGCGCCCCGCCCGCACCCACCACCCTCAATCGCCACCCTCACCCCTCTGAGATGGGCAAACGCAACCGTCGGCGCCCTTGCGGATAAGAACCGCATAAGAGTTGAGCGAGGTCGACTCAGGTCTGTTGACGTCTGCGGGCAGGTGATGCATCCTTGAGTCAGATCCACTCAAGTAAGAACTGCAGGAGGAATCGAAATGGCACGTGCGGTCGGCATCGACCTGGGCACGACTAACTCCGTCGTCAGCGTTCTCGAAGGCGGCGAGCCCACCGTCATCACCAACGCCGAGGGCGCCAGGACCACGCCGTCCGTCGTCGCCTTCGCCAAGAACGGCGAGGTGCTCGTCGGCGAGGTCGCGAAGCGCCAGGCAGTCACCAACGTCGACAGGACGATCCGCTCCGTCAAGCGCCACATGGGCACCGACTGGAGCATCGACCTCGACGGCAAGAGCTTCAACCCGCAGCAGATGAGCGCCTTCATCCTGCAGAAGCTCAAGCGTGACGCGGAGTCCTACCTGGGCGAGAAGGTGGCCGACGCGGTCATCACCGTCCCGGCGTACTTCAACGACTCCGAGCGTCAGGCGACGAAGGAGGCCGGTGAGATCGCGGGCCTCAACGTCCTGCGCATCGTCAACGAGCCGACTGCCGCCGCCCTGGCGTACGGCCTCGACAAGGACGACCAGACGATCCTCGTCTTCGACCTCGGCGGCGGCACCTTCGACGTGTCGCTCCTGGAGATCGGTGACGGCGTCGTCGAGGTGAAGGCCACCAACGGTGACAACCACCTCGGTGGTGACGACTGGGACCAGCGCGTCGTCGACTACCTCGTGAAGCAGTTCCAGGGCAACCACGGTGTGGACCTGGGCAAGGACAAGATGGCTCTCCAGCGTCTGCGCGAGGCCGCGGAGAAGGCGAAGATCGAGCTGTCGTCGTCCACCGAGACGTCGATCAACCTGCCCTACATCACGGCGTCCGCCGAGGGCCCGCTGCACCTGGACGAGAAGCTCACCCGCGCCCAGTTCCAGCAGCTCACCTCCGACCTGCTGGAGCGGTGCAAGAGCCCGTTCAACAACGTCATCAAGGACGCGGGCATCCAGCTCTCCGAGATCGACCACGTCGTTCTCGTCGGTGGCTCGACCCGTATGCCGGCCGTGGCCGAGCTCGTCAAGGAGCTCACCGGTGGCCGCGAGGCCAACAAGGGCGTCAACCCGGACGAGGTCGTCGCCATCGGCGCCTCGCTCCAGGCGGGTGTCCTCAAGGGTGAGGTCAAGGACGTCCTGCTCCTCGACGTGACCCCGCTGTCCCTGGGTATCGAGACCAAGGGCGGCATCATGACCAAGCTCATCGAGCGGAACACCACGATTCCGACGAAGCGCTCCGAGATCTTCACGACGGCCGAGGACAACCAGCCGTCCGTGCAGATCCAGGTCTACCAGGGCGAGCGCGAGATCGCGGCGTACAACAAGAAGCTCGGGATGTTCGAGCTGACCGGTCTGCCGCCGGCCCCGCGTGGCGTGCCGCAGATCGAGGTCGCCTTCGACATCGACGCCAACGGCATCATGCACGTCGCTGCCAAGGACCTCGGCACCGGCAAGGAGCAGAAGATGACCGTCACCGGTGGCTCCTCGCTGCCGAAGGACGAGGTCAACCGGATGCGCGAAGAGGCCGAGCAGTACGCGGACGAGGACCACAAGCGCCGCGAGGCCGCCGAGACCCGCAACCAGGCCGAGCAGCTCGTCTACCAGACGGAGAAGTTCCTCAAGGACAACGAGGAGAAGGTCCCCGCCGACGTGAAGACCGAGGTCGAGACCTCCGTCACCGAGCTGAAGGAAAAGCTCAAGGGCGAGGACACGGCCGAGATCCGCACGGCGACGGAGAAGGTCGCCGCCGTCTCGCAGAAGCTGGGCCAGGCGATGTACGCCGACGCCCAGGGCGCGCAGGCCGCGGGCGCCGAGGGTGCCCCGGGCGCCGAGGGTGCCGGTCAGGCGCAGGCCGACGACGACGTCGTCGACGCCGAGATCGTCGACGACGAGAAGGACAAGAAGGGCGGCGCTGCCTGATGACGGAGGAGACACCGGGCTTCGACGAGAAGCCCGACGTCTCTCCCGGCACGGACGACGCCGAGCCGAAGGCCGCCGAGACCCCCGCGTCCAAGGATTCCTTGGACGAGGGCTCGGCGGCCCCGGCCGGGGACGCGAGTGCCGCGAAGGACGTCGCACTGACCGCCCAGCTGGACCAGGCCAAGATGGCGCTCTCCGAGCGCACGGCCGACCTCCAGCGGCTCCAGGCCGAGTACCAGAACTACCGTCGCCGCGTGGAGCGGGACCGGGTCACGGTCAAGGAGATCGCCGCGGCGAACCTCGTGACCGAGCTCCTCCCGACGCTCGACGACATCGGCCGGGCACGGGAACACGGCGAACTGGTCGGCGGCTTCAAGTCGGTGGCCGAGTCGCTGGAGACCGTGGCCGCGAAGATGGGCCTCATGCAGTTCGGCAAGGAGGGCGAGCCCTTCGACCCGACGATCCACGAAGCCCTGATGCACAGCTACGCACCGGACGTCACCGAGACGACCTGCGTGGCGATCCTGCAGCCCGGCTACCGGATCGGCGAACGCACGATCCGTCCCGCCCGGGTCGCGGTGGCGGAGCCCCAGCCGGGCGCCGCCGACAAGAGTGAGGAAACCGAGGACGCTGAGGAGAGCGGTGGCCCCGAAAAGGGCTGAAGCTCTGCGGAGTCCGAGAGGAGGGACGTCGAGGAATGAGCACTAAGGACTTCGTCGAGAAGGACTACTACAAGGTCCTCGGCGTCCCCAAGGACGCCACCGAGGCCGAGATCAAGAAGGCGTACCGGAAGCTCGCCCGCGAGTTCCACCCGGACGCCAACAAGGGCAACGCCGAGGCCGAGGACCGCTTCAAGGAGATCTCCGAGGCGAACGACATCCTCGGGGACGCCAAGAAGCGCAAGGAGTACGACGAGGCGCGCGCGCTCTTCGGGAACGGCGGCTTCCGCCCCGGCCCCGGGGCCGCGGGCGGCGGCTCGTTCAACTTCGACCTCGGGGACCTGTTCGGCGGCGCGGCCGGCGGCTCCACCCAGCCCGGTGGCTTCGGCGGTGGCATCGGGGACGTCTTCGGCGGCCTCTTCAACCGCGGCGGTACGGGCACGCGCACGCAGCCCCGCCGCGGCCAGGACATCGAGTCCGAGGTCACCCTCAGCTTCACCGAGGCGGTCGACGGGGCGACGGTGCCGCTGCGGATGTCGTCCCAGGCCCCCTGCAAGGCCTGTTCCGGCACCGGCGACAAGAACGGCACGCCCCGGGTGTGCCCGACCTGCGTCGGCACCGGGCAGGTCTCGCGCGGCGGCGGTGGCGGGTTCTCCCTCACCGACCCGTGCGTGGACTGCAAGGGCCGCGGTCTGATCGCCGAGACCCCCTGCGACATCTGCAAGGGCTCGGGGCGGGCCAAGTCCTCGCGCACCATGCAGGTCCGCATCCCCGCCGGCGTCGTCGACGGGCAGCGGATCCGCCTGCGCGGCAAGGGAACCCCGGGCGAACGCGGCGGACCGGCCGGCGACCTCTACGTCGTCGTGCACGTCGACGCGCACCCCGTCTTCGGCCGCAAGGGCGACAACCTCACCGTCACCGTGCCGGTCTCCTTCACGGAGGCGGCGCTCGGCGGCGAGGTGAAGGTGCCCACCCTCGGCGGTCCCGCGGTCACCCTGAAGCTGCCCGCAGGCACGCCCAACGGGCGCACGATGCGGGCCCGTGGCAAGGGCGCGGTCCGCAAGGACGGCACCCGTGGCGACCTCCTCGTCACCGTCGAGGTCGACGTACCCACCGAACTGAACGACAAGGCCAGGGAAGCCCTGGAGACCTACCGTGAGGCCACGGCGGGCGACGACCCGCGGGCCGCACTCTTCCAGGACGCGAAGGGGGCATAGGAGAGTCATGGACGGCCGACGACGCACCAATCCTTACGAGTTGACCGACGAGTCTCCGGTGTACGTCATCTCGGTCGCCGCTCAGCTCTCCGGCCTGCACCCGCAGACCCTGCGTCAGTACGACCGCCTCGGCCTGGTCTCCCCCGACCGCACGGCCGGGCGCGGTCGGCGCTACTCGGCCCGTGACATCGAACTACTGCGCACCGTCCAGCAGTTGTCGCAGGACGAGGGCATCAATCTGGCCGGTATCAAGCGCATCATCGAGCTGGAGAACCAGGTCGCGGCCCTGCAGTCCCGGGTCGCCGAACTCTCGGCCGCGGTGGACGGCGCCGCCGCCGCCATCCAGCAACGCGAGGCCCAGGTGCACGCCTCGTACCGCCGCGACCTGGTCCCCTACCAGGACGTCCACCAGGCGAGCGCACTGGTGGTGTGGCGCCCCAGGCGGCACGGCGAGGCCTAGGCCCCGCCCGGGGCCGCCCAGGCCCGCCTTCAAGTCCAGTCTTCAAGTCCAGGCTTCAAGCCCCGCCTTCAGTCCCGCCCGACCCCGCCTGTCCGGCCGGCCGCGGTTCGTCCAGGATGCCCGATCTGGCGATCTGGTAGCCGAGCTGGGCGCGGTTGCTGCTGCCGCCGAGCGCGGCGGAGAGCTTCGCGATGTGGGCGCGGCAGGTGCGGATGTTGAGGCCGAGGCGGTGCGCGATCTCCTCGTCCACGTTGCCCTCCACGAGTAGCCGGGCGATGGAGCGACGGATGGCCGTGATGCCGTCCGGTCCTGCGGGCTCGGGCAGCGGTTCGTGCAGGGGTACGGCGTGCTGCCAGAAGCAGTCGAAGGCGGCCGTCAGGAAGGCGATGAGGTCGGGGTCCCTCAGCTCCAGGGCGATACGGGTGCCGGCCCCGGCCGGGATGTAAGCCACCGTGCGGTCGAAGATCATCAGGCGGGGAACCAGTTCCTCCAGGGTGCGCACCTCCAGCTGGACGTCGGCCAGGCGGTCCAGGTAGGCGTGCAGGCCGTAGCTGTGCCGCACGGTGTGCTGGTAGAGGGTGCGCATGTGGATGCCGCGCACGCCGAAGTGCTGGGAGCGCTCAAGGGCCTGGGCGAGGTCGAGTTCGGAGCGGGCTCCGCCGGGCTGGAGCGTGCGGACCTCCGTGTGGCATTCCGCGGAAGCCGTGTCCAGGGAGGCGTTGATCCGCTCAAGACCTTCCAGGACGGTGATCGCGGGAAGTGGGGCCGAGATCAAGGTTGTTCCGATCGGGCGAGGGGCGCACTCAGACGCTGTTAGGAGTCGAGGATGTTCGACCTTGCTATCAGATAGCCGAGTTGGGCGCGGCTCCCGCTGCCCAAAGAGGCGGCCAGTTTGGCTATATGTGCTCGGCAGGTCCGGACGTTCATGCCCAGCCGACGGGCGATGGCCTCGTCCACGTAACCGTCGATGAGCAGCTTCGCGATGGAGCGCTGGACGCCCGAGATTCCGGTCGGGGTGGGCTCGTAGGTCACGGGTTCGACGAGGGGGACGGCGCGGTGCCAGAACTGCTCGAAGACGTTGGCGAGGTACTCGACGAGTCCGGGGTGGCGGATCTCCAGGGCGACCTCGCGGTCGTCGCTGGCGGGCAGGAAGGCCACCTTGCGATCGAAGATCATCAAGCGTTCGATGAGTTCTTCGAGGGTACGGATCTCCACCCTGCCCTCGGCCATGATCTCCGCGTAGGCGAGAGTACCGTGGCTGTGCCGCGCCGTGTGCTGGTACAGGGTGCGCATCCGGACACCCCGGCCGGTCATCAACTGGCCGCGCTGGACCGCCAGGTGCAGGGTGTCCTCACTGCGGCCGCCACCCGGCTGGATGGTGAGGACCTCGGACCGGCAGTCGGCGATGGCGGCGCCGATGGCCGCGTTGATGCGGGGCTTGCTCTCCAGCACGGTGATTGCGTGGGTGATGGGTGGATCCTGTGCACTGATCGCCATGAACTGGTCGAAGGAATCGACCAGTTCGACCGCGAGCCGGCGGTGCTCCTGGATCTGGTGCTCGATGGGGTGCAGACGTTTGGCCAAAACCGCCGCGGGTGGAACCGGGCGCAGGAAGTCCGCGTCGTCCGGGTCGGGTTGCAACAGTGCCAAGTCCATCAGGCAAGGTATGGACGTCACTTCGGCACGCGCGATGCGACCGGACTGCAATGCCCGGATGTAGGCCTGCCTCCCTTGGTCGCACAGGTCCGACACCCCATGAGGATGTGCCACTTCTGCCCCGCTCTGGTCCATTTGTCCGCCCCCCAGGGTCTTGCACGTACAAGAACATGATGCATCGACTCTGTGGTGCTGACGTGGGTCTATGAGCCATCGTTTCGGTGTCGGGGGCGACGAAACCTAGGAAGTGAGGACGAAGCCGACCATGCGCAAGAGATTGCTTCACTCGGTGCTCGCGGTGTCCTTTTCCGCAAGTGCGCTGTTCACGGCGGCGGGCGGCTACGACGTGATCTGGGACAGTGCCCCAGCGAGTGCCCACACCCGCGCCGGCGACGTGGTGCCGCCGGACGTGATCTGGGACCTCGTCCCTGCCGCCGTCAAGGGCCCGGGGGACGTGATCTGGGATTCCGTCCCTGCCGGTCAGGACGCCTGACATGCCTTCGGACGATCCCTCCTTCCGGCGTGAGATGGCACGCGTCATCCGCAGCGGGTGGCACCTCGTCGATCTTGTCTCCGCCCTCCCCGAGCGCGGCGACTCGTTGATGGTGACCCTCTTCGGCGACCCGATCCTGGTCGTTCGTGACCAGGACGAGGAGGTCCGTGCCTACCGGTGTCTGCGCAGGCCCCGTGGCGCGCCGCAGCCGATCCGGTGCGAGATCCGGTACGGCAACATCTTCGTGAACCTTGAGAAGTCCGACCACCAGCTCTTCGAGGCGGAGAACGTTCCCCGCTCCGCCTCGCGCCTGACCACCCCCCGCAGTGCCTGACGCGATTCCCCCGTTGCAGTAGATCGCTCAGGCGCTTCCCCCCCACGGCGGCGTCCTCGTGAACCTGAACACGAGGGCGCCGCTGTGTTGTGCCCGCACGCGCGCCCGCACACGGCCTGGAGCGCCTGAGCGCCCACCACGGCCCACGCGCCCGCACGCGGCCCGTGCCTACGCGTTGCCCATGCCCCGCGTCACCGTGATCTCGATGACGACCCGCGCGGGGTTCTCCCGCGGGGTGCGCCCGTAGCGCTCGGTGTAGCGCCGCTCCGCGTCCGCGACCTCCGCCGGCTCCGTGCGCAGGCGTGCCACCCCCTCCAGCGTCGCCCACTTGCGGCCCGCCATCTGGCACACCGCGACCCGGGCCCCCGCCGCGCCCGCCGCCGCCACGTGGACGGCCTTGCGGCTGGTGCCCGAGCAGATGACGCGCGCGACGCCCTGCTCCGGGTCGAAGGTCACCCCTACCGGCACCACGTGTGGCGTTCCGTCCGGGCGGGGGGTAGTCAGGGTGCAGAGGTGGTACTCGCTCCAGAAGGCGCGGTACTCGGGGGTCGGATTGCGTACGTCGATGGCCATGCACCGCAGATTAGCCCGGCAGGGAACGGTAAAGCTGAGTGGAATAGACTCAACTTTGTGCACGTTGGCAGAGCCATACGGGTCGTACAGCTTGTCGGTGCCGTGAGGGCGTACAGGAGGAGAGAACAGACGTGGAAGCCGAGCTGACCAACAGGAGCCGGGACGCGATCAACGCGGCCACCCAGCGGGCCGTGAGCGACGGCCACCCCGATCTGACCCCCGCGCACCTGCTGCTCGCCCTGCTGGAGGGCCAGGACAACGAGAACATCACCGACCTGCTGGCCGCCGTGGAGGCGGACCAGGCGGCGGTGCGCTCCGGCGCGGAGCGGCTGCTCTCGGCGCTGCCCAGCGTGACCGGGTCCACGGTGTCGCCGCCGCAGCCCAACCGCGAGATGCTGGCCGTCGTCGCCGACGCCGCCCAGCGCGCCAAGGAGCTGGGGGATGAATTCCTCTCCACCGAGCATCTGCTCATCGGCCTCGCCGCAAAGGGCGGCCAGGCCGCCGACGTACTGAAGAACCAGGGCGCGAGCGCGGACAAGCTGCTCGACGCATTCGAGAAGAGCAGGGGAGGGCGCCGGGTGACCACTCCCGACCCGGAGGGCCAGTACAAGGCCCTGGAGAAGTTCGGCACCGACTTCACGGCCGCCGCGCGCGACGGAAAGCTGGACCCGGTCATCGGCCGCGACCAGGAGATCCGGCGCGTGGTGCAGGTGCTGTCGCGCCGCACCAAGAACAACCCGGTGCTGATCGGTGAACCGGGCGTGGGCAAGACCGCCGTCGTCGAGGGCCTGGCCCAGCGCATCGTGAAGGGGGACGTCCCCGAGTCGCTGAAGAACAAGAAGCTGGTCTCGCTCGACCTCGGCGCGATGGTGGCGGGCGCCAAGTACCGCGGCGAGTTCGAGGAACGGCTGAAAACCGTCCTCTCCGAGATCAAGGAGAGCGACGGCCAGATCATCACCTTCATCGACGAGCTGCACACCGTGGTGGGCGCCGGGGCCGGCGGTGACTCCGCCATGGACGCGGGCAACATGCTCAAGCCGATGCTGGCCCGCGGCGAGCTGCGGATGGTCGGCGCGACCACGCTCGACGAGTACCGCGAGCGGATCGAGAAGGACCCCGCGCTGGAGCGGCGCTTCCAGCAGGTGCTGGTCGCCGAGCCGTCCGTGGAGGACACCATCGCGATCCTGCGCGGGCTCAAGGGCCGGTACGAGGCGCACCACAAGGTGCAGATCGCGGACTCCTCGCTGGTCGCGGCGGCCACCCTCTCCGACCGGTACATCACCTCCCGCTTCCTGCCCGACAAGGCGATCGACCTCGTCGACGAGGCGGCGTCCCGGCTGCGGATGGAGATCGACTCCTCCCCGGTGGAGATCGACGAGCTCCAGCGGTCGGTGGACCGGCTGCGGATGGAGGAGCTGGCGCTCAAGAGCGAGACCGACGCCGGTTCCGTGCAGCGGCTGGAGAAGCTGCGCCGTGACCTCGCCGACAGGGAGGAGGAACTGCGCGGCCTCAACGCCCGCTGGGAGAAGGAGAAGCAGGGCCTCAACCGGGTCGGTGAGCTGAAGGAGAAGCTCGACGAGCTGCGCGGCACCGCCGAGCGCGCCCAGCGCGACGGCGACTTCGACACCGCCTCCAAGCTGCTCTACGGGGAGATCCCCGGCCTGGAGCGGGAGCTGGAGGAGGCCGCCGCAGCCGAGGCGGAGGTGCGCGAGGTCGACACCATGGTCAAGGAGGAGGTCGGCCCCGACGACATCGCGGACGTCGTCGGCTCCTGGACCGGCATCCCGGCAGGCCGCCTGCTGGAGGGCGAGACGCAGAAGCTGCTGCGCATGGAGCAGGAGCTCGGCAGGCGCCTGATCGGCCAGCACGAGGCCGTGCAGGCGGTCTCCGACGCGGTCCGGCGCACCCGCGCGGGCATCGCCGACCCGGACCGCCCCACCGGCTCCTTCCTCTTCCTCGGCCCGACCGGCGTCGGCAAGACGGAGCTGGCGAAGGCCCTCGCGGACTTCCTCTTCGACGACGAGCGGGCCATGGTCCGTATCGACATGTCGGAGTACGGCGAGAAGCACAGCGTCTCGCGCCTGGTCGGCGCCCCGCCCGGTTACGTCGGCTACGAGGAGGGCGGCCAGCTCACCGAGGCCGTGCGCAGGCGCCCGTACAGCGTGGTGCTCCTCGACGAGGTCGAGAAGGCACACCCGGAGGTCTTCGACGTCCTGCTCCAGGTCCTCGACGACGGCCGGCTCACCGACGGCCAGGGCCGGACGGTGGACTTCCGCAACACCATCCTGATCCTGACCTCCAACCTCGGCAGCCAGTACCTGATGGACCCGCTGACCACCGAGGAGGTCAAGAAGCAGCAGGTGCTCGACGTCGTCCGGTCCTCCTTCAAGCCGGAGTTCCTGAACCGGCTCGACGACCTGGTGGTCTTCTCCGCCCTCGGCAAGGACGAGCTGGCGCACATCGCCGAGCTCCAGGTCGGCCGCCTCGCCAAGCGGCTCGCCGACCGTCAGCTGACCCTGGACGTCACGCCCGAGGCACTGGCCTGGCTGGCCGAGGAGGGCAACGACCCGGCGTACGGCGCCCGGCCGCTGCGCCGCCTCATCCAGACCGCGATCGGCGACCGCCTGGCCAAGGAGATCCTGGCGGGCGAGGTCAAGGACGGCGACACGGTGCGTGTCGAGCGGGTCGGCGACGAGCTGCTGGTGGGACCGGCGACCTCGGCCCCGCCGGTGCTGGAGAAGTAACGGGGGCGATCAGGCCCGTCACCCTCGTGGGTGGCGGGCCTGTTCCTGTTCTCGAACAGGGACTAGGCTCTGTGCTAAGTGGCCAATGCGCAGTTCACTTGTTCACAAGACGTTGAAAGAGAGGCAAGGGGTGCTGCTTAGCTTTCGAGTCGCCAACCACGGCTCTCTCCGGGAGCCGCAGGAGCTGAACCTCGCACCGGCGTACGGGGACGACCGCCCGGCGGTGCCGGTGGTGGCCCTGTACGGGGCGAACGCGTCGGGGAAGTCGACGCTGATGCAGGCGTACGGCTTCTTCGTCTCGGTGGTGAAGGACTCCCAGGCGCGCTGGCTGCCCGACGCCCCGGTGCCCCGCACGCCCTTCCTCCTCGACCACGAAAGCCGCCAGGAGCCCTCCTCGTACGGGGTGGACGTGCTGCTGGACGGCGTCCGGTACGTGTACGGGTTCAGCGTCACGGACAGGGAGATCGCCGAGGAGTGGCTGTACTCCTACCCCAAAGGCCGGCGGCGGGTGCTCTACGAGCGCACGGGCATGACGATGTCGTACGGGGCGACGCTGACGGGGGAGCGACTGGCCGTCGAGCGTACGACGCGGCCCAACAGTTTGTATCTGTCGGCGGCGGCCCAGGCGGCGCATCCGCAGCTCAAAGTGGTGTGGAGTGCTCTGACGGGAAGCCTTCGGGTGAACGACGGCACGCGCCAGGCAGTCGTCGCCAGCGGTTCCGGAGGATTGGCCGCTGTGCTGTACGAGCACTTGAGCAGACAGGGTCTGTCCGTCCTCGCCGAGGTCCTGACGGCTGCCGACCTGGGCGTGCACAGCATTCGGCGGCGGCCCAGGGACGGAACCGCCGCCGGTCAGCACGGGCAGCCGTCGGACGTCTTCGAAGCGACGAAGGCCGAAGTGCTGGAGTTCATCCATCGGGTCGGGGACGAGGAGTTCGTGCTGCCCGCCACGGCCGAATCGGCGGGCACGAAGACCTGGCTCAGCCTGGTGACCACGGCGCTCGTCGCTCTCCTGGGCGGCGGGGAGGTATGGGTCGACGAACTCGACATCAGCCTGCACCCCCTCCTCGCAGCCAAGCTCCTCGGCCTCTTCCAGGACCCCGAGCTCAACCCGTGCGGCGCCCAACTGATCTTCACCACGCACGATGCCTCGCTCCTCGGCAGCATGCTGGGAGAACAGGTGTTGCGCCGGGACCAGGTGTGGTTCGTGGAGAAGGCACCGGCCACGGGTGCCTCCGAGCTGTACCCGCTCAGCGACTTCAAGCCGCGTAAGGGGGAGAACTTCGAACGCCGATACCTCGCCGGGAGCTACGGAGCGGTGCCGCTGCTCCCCGCCACGGCCTTCGAGGAGCTGGTCAAGAACTACTGGCAGCACTACGAGGGGGACCATGGCCAGGAAGTTCCCGCGCGAGGGGTCCGGACGGCGCCGCGCACCGGTCCGGCCGTCCGCACGCACGATCCTCGTGGTGTGCGGGAGCAAGGCGACCGAGCGTCTGTATCTCCAGGGGCTGCGCGACCATCTGCGTAATCGTGCGGTGTCCGTCGCCGTACGCGAGAAGCCCTGCTCGCCGACTCAGCTCGTGAAGTACGCCTGCGGTCAGCGGGACCTGCACCGGGACGGTTACGACGAGGTCTGGGCGGTCTTCGACGTCGACGAGTTCAAGGACGTCGCTCAGGCGGTGGCGGAGGCCCGGCGCCACGGTATCGAGGTGGCCGTCTCCGCCCCGTGCTTCGAGCTGTGGCTCCTGCTCCACTTCGCGGACCACCAGGGCCACGTCGACTCGTACAAGAAGCTGCTGCCCCTGCTCCGGAAGCACGTGCCGGGCTACGACAAGACACGGGTCGACTTCGCCACGTACCGTGACGGACTCCCGCAGGCCGCCGAGCGGGCGCGCAAGCTGGACCCGTCGGGTGAGCAGCACGAACGCAACCCCTCGACCGGGGTGTGGAGGCTCACCGATCGCATGGCCAACCCGTGAAAGTGTCCGCCCGCAGCGGATCGCACCCGGCGGGGCTTGCGTTCCCCCTCCCGGGATGGGAGAGGATGACCGGAACCGTACGAAGGGAAATACACGGTGAGCATCGACCCGTCCTCGATTCCGAATTTCGGGGGACAGCCCGAACCGCAGCCCGAGGGACCGTCGGGCCCCGTCGTCCCCGACCAGGATCTGGTCAAGCAGCTGCTCGACCAGATGGAGCTCAAGTACGTCACCGACGACGAGGGTGACCTCGCCGCTCCGTGGGAAGAGTTCCGCACGTACTTCATGTTCCGTGGCGAGGACGACCAGCAGGTCTTCTCGGTGCGGACGTTCTACGACCGGCCGCACAGCATCGAGGACAAGGTCCAGCTCCTGGAGCTCCTCGACGACTGGAACCGCCGCACCCTGTGGCCGAAGGTCTACAGCCACACCCACGACGACGGCTCCGTCCGCCTGATCGGCGAGGCGCAGATGCTGATCGGCACCGGCGTCTCCCTGGAGCACTTCGTGTCCTCCACGGTCAGCTGGGTCCGCGCCTCCATCGAGTTCGACAAGTGGGTCGTCGAGCAGCTCGGCCTGGAGAAGGACGTCGACTCGGCCGTCAAGGGCGAGGACGGCGAGAGCGACAACGGCGAGGGTACGGAGCAGGGCAAGTAACCGCCCCCACGCCACATCGAGAGCCCGGCCAGGGCGCTGCGGTCACCACGACCGAGGCCCCGGGCCGGGCTTTCGTTCTTCCGTCGCGCGGTCAGACGGTGTGCGCCGCCGCGAAGGCCGTGAAGGCCGTCCAGCTGGTGGGCCTGACGTCGAAGGTGGGGGAGGCGCCGCCGAGCTTGCTGTCCCTGACGTGGACGTCGGCGCAGGCGCAGGTGGCGATTTCGATGCACTCGCCGCCCTGGTTGCCGCTGTAGCTGGACTTGTGCCAGCCGTGGGCGACCTCGATGCACTCGCCGCCTGCATTGCCGCTGTAACTCGACTTGCTCCAGGCCGAGTTGGGGATAATGTCGATCATAGGGCTCCTGCCAGTTCCTCGATCAGCTTCAGCGACTCCCTCGTCCGGAGTGCATCGGATCGGATCATTGCATACCGCTGCTCCATGGCGTTGACCTCTTTTGGGAGGCTGTAGAAGGTGGACCCGCCGCCCTGGTACTCGACGTATGCGAGCGACTGACCCTCCTCGGTATCCAGAAGTGTCATTGATCCGTCGAGTCCGACGTGGGTCTCTACGTTCGTTGGCATGACGTGCAGAGAGATGTTGCGCATCCGCGCGCAGTCGGCGATGTGCAGCAGCTGTTCCTTGTGTACTGCCGTCCCGCCGATCGGGCGGCGCAGCACCTGTTCCTCAATGACGAAACAGAGGGCGGGCGAGGGCTTCCGGGCGAGTAGGGACTGGCGTTCCAGACGGCCACGGACATTCGCTTCGATCTCATCGTCTTCCAGCAACGGGACGAAGTTGCTGAGCACGACGCGCGCGTGAGCTTCGGTCTGCAAGAGACCGTGCAGGGCGTGCGTGTTGTAGGTGTACAGCCGGGTGGTGGTCTTCTCCGTGTCCGCGTATCCCTGGAAGAACTCCGGATACCCCGGCTTCGCCAGTTCCTCCAGCATCGCGACGAGCATGCCCTTCGCGCCCAGTGCGTGGTCGACGTCCGTGACGTAGTCCGGATGTGGCCGGATCGACCCGGCCTCCACCTTCTGGACCG
Source organism: Streptomyces sp. NPDC091272 (assembly GCF_044757485.1). Classification (NCBI taxonomy): domain Bacteria; kingdom Bacillati; phylum Actinomycetota; class Actinomycetes; order Kitasatosporales; family Streptomycetaceae; genus Streptomyces; species Streptomyces sp. NPDC091272. The sequence goes on along the minus strand of NZ_JBIVVC010000003.1, from coordinate 252,342 downwards.
TCGACAGCGAGTAGTTGCGCGCCGTCATCGCTGCCAACTGTTCCTGGGTCAGGCCGCGATGCGCCCGCAGCGCCTTCTGTTGCAGGCCGAACATCTTCCAGATGAGCGGTTTTCCTCGATTGCCACTGCTCTGGTCTCCCACTTCTCCCCGCCCTCCACAGCGCACCTCACCGAACCCGCAACGCGGCCTCAAGGCTGCCCACTTCGGCCGCACCGGATTCCGTTCCGAGCCGCAAGTTCACTTTTACGGGTCGGGTGGAGTACCGACGGTAGTCGGCCGCTGACACGCTTTCACCCACGATGAGCGAACTTGTCGGTCTCCCCCTCGCCCCTCACGAACACGAGGTCCGGAACGTGCTCCACTCAGCTCCCGCCACGCCCCTGCTGCCTCCCGTGTCCCGTGAGTGGTCCGCCGAGTGCGCGCCGGTTCCGCGCGCGGTCGCCCTCGCCCGTACTCGTACACGCGTCGAACTGACCCTTCTCGGGTGGGGCGGTGACATCGAGGACGCCGTGCTGGTCGTCTCCGAGCTGGTGACCAACGCCGTCGTGCACGCGCACCGGCCCGGCAGGGTGGCCTGGCTGCGGCTGGCGGTGCTGGAGGACGGCAGCCTGCTGGTGGACGTGTCCGACCCGGTGGCGGGCTTCGCGCACGGCCGGCGGTGTGACGAGAGGGGCCGGGGGCTCCATCTGGTGAGCGAGCTCGGCGAGTTGAGCTGGTTCCTGCGTGCGGACAGGGGTGCGGGCGAGTCCGGCAAGACCGTACGGGTGCGGCTACGCGGAGCCCCCTTTCTGAAGCACCTTCAGCCGGTCCACCGCGTCCTGGAGGACCTCGGTCCGCTTGCAGAAGGCGAACCGTACGAAGGGGGCGCCCGCCGCCCGGTCGTCGTAGAACACCGCGTTCGGGATCGCGACGACCCCGCACCGCTCGGGCAGCGCCCGGCAGAACGCGAAGCCGTCGCCGCCCTCGGGGGCGCCCAGCGGCCGGATGTCGGTGGTCACGAAGTAGGTCCCGGACGGCCGGTAGACGTCGAAGCCCGCCTCCGCGAGTCCGGTGCCCAACAGGTCCCGCTTGGCGGTCAGCTCGGCCCGTAGCCCGTCGAAGTACGTGTCGGGCAGGGCGAGCGCCTCCGCGACGGCGTACTGGAAGGGGCCCGCCGAGACGTACGTCAGGTACTGCTTTGCCGACCGTACGGCCGCCACCAGCGCCGCGGAGGCGGTGATCCAGCCGACCTTCCAGCCGGTGAACGAGAAGGTCTTGCCCGCCGACGAGATCGTCACCGTGCGCTCCCGCATCCCGGGGAACGAGGCGAGCGGGATGTGCTCGCCGTCGTACACCAGGTGTTCGTACACCTCGTCGGTGACCACCAGCAGGTCGCGTTCGACCGCGAGCGCGGCGATCGCGGCCAGCTCCTCGCGGGTGAGGACGGTGCCGGTCGGGTTGTGCGGGGTGTTGAGCAGGATCAGCCGGGTGCGCGGGGTGACCGCGTCGCGCAGCTCGTCGAGGTCGAGGTGGTACGCGCCGTCGCGCGGCCGGAGCGTGACCGGCACGCGCCGGCCGCCCGCCATGGCGATGCAGGCGGCGTACGAGTCGTAGTACGGCTCCAGTGCGATCACCTCGTCACCCGGCTCGACCAGCGCGAGGAGGGATGCGGCGATGGCCTCGGTGGCGCCCGCGGTGACCAGGACCTCGGTGTCCGGGTCGTACGGCAGCCCGTAACGGCGCTGCTGGTGCGCGGTGACCGCCTGCCGCAGCTCGGGGACGCCGGGGCCCGGCGGGTACTGGTTGCCACGGCCGTCGCGCAGCGCCCGCACCGCGGCCTCGCGCACCTCGTCGGGGCCGTCCCGGTCGGGGAAGCCCTGCCCGAGGTTGATCGCGCCGGTGCGCAGGGCCAGGGCGGACATCTCGGCGAAGATCGTCGTCCCGAACTCGGCGAGGCGGCGGTTGAGGAGGGGGCGGGGGGCGTCTGAGGTGCCAGAGGTGTCGGCGGTGGAGGTCATGGCAGCCATCCTGCGCGGAACCTCTGGACTTGCTCAACTCTGCTTTGGCCGCGTGGGCCTTCGGGAATCACCGAGGCACGTGCGGGCGACCTGCCGTCCGCGCCGGGGGAACGGAAAGGACGGTGGGACCCATGGTCGGTCTCTTCATCGCACTGGGCGTGTCGTTGGTCGTGATCGTCGGCATCCTGGTGACGGTCTCGCGCGGGTCGGCGCGCCGGCCCGTCACGAGGTCGCGGGGGCACCGGCGCGGCGGCGCCGGCTGGAGCGGCGGTGGCGGCTGGGTGGGCGGCGGCGACAGCGGCTCCTCCTCGTCCTGCGGGAGTTCGTCGTCGTCCTGCGGCGGCGGTTCCTCCTCCTGTGGCGGAGGGGGCGGCGGTGGTGGCTGCGGCGGCGGCGGAGGCAGCTGACACGGGGCAGCTGGTCCGGTGAACCGGTGAATCACCGCCGTGCGCCCGGCGGGAGGAGGGACGGCTCGAACGCCGACCCGAACTCCCGCCGGGCGCACATTTGTTGGGCTGGGAGCCCCTATTTGTTGAACAGTTGAACCGTGTGGCCCCCGGGGGGATGGAAACCCCGTCAAGTTGGGTAAAAACGCTATGAGCGCCGCACACTTCATGATTCCCTCGCTGTTGAAAATCCGTCACTGGAATCCCGCGGTCCCAGGCGGACCCGAGCGGGCGGTCCCCAGCTCCACCACCCCGACCCCTCCGGCGTACCCCCCTGGTCCACCCCCCACTGCGTGTTTGCGGAGCCCCCTCATGCTCACGACCCTCAAGACCGACTACACCGACACGTGTGCCTCCGACCTGGCCTGGGCGCTGGGCCGGGAGCCGTTGTCCGCCCTCGCCGTACTGGACCTCGAACTGCACGGCGCGAAACTTCAGCTGCGGCTGCTCGGCGCCTCCCACCAGGTGCTCCTGGAGGAGGGTGACGGTTACTGCTCGGAGACCGTGGCCTGCATCCCGGGCAGCAGGACCCCGCTGCCGCTGGGCGTCTCCAAGCAGGTCGGCGAGTGGGACTACGAGTTCGCGGCCCGCGTCGAATCGCTGTCGGAGGCCGCTTTCGCGGGGCGTGCGCAGGAGCTTCTCGCCCTGGTCGCCGACCATCCGCACGGCCTCGCAGGCACGTTCCCCGGCAGCCCGCACGCCTTCACCGCGCTCCTCGCCCAGCGCGAGGGCGCCGGGCGGGTCAGCTGGCGCACCTGGCACGCGTACCCGCAGGAAGGGGAGTTGGTGGTGACCAGGACGAGGGTGGGGGCCCGGGTGCCGGCGGCGGTGTGAGGTGTTCCGCACGACGCGCGTTCCATGCGGGGTGTGCTCCACTTACACCCTTGTGGGTGACAGGTTGCGGGCGAGTGGTGACGTAGCGTACCCAGCATGATCCAACCGGCCTCCGCCCCAGCCGGCCCCGACACCCCTGACCCGTCCGGTACTTCGCATTCCGATCGATCCGGTGCTTCCCGTTCCGATCGGTCCGGCGCGTCGCGTTCTGACCGGCCGGGCGCGTCGCGTTCTGACCGGTCCGGTACTTCGCGTTCTGACCGGTCCGGAGCCGCGCGTTCCGTGCCGCCGGGCCCTCGTGCGGCGGACGTCTGCGAGTCGGTGCCGTCCGGGCGGGCGGGCAGGTCGGGGGCGCCGCTTCCGGTACGGGCGCGGACGGCCCGGCTCCTGGTGCTCGGCGTGGTCTTCATCTGCGCCGCCTGCGGACTGGTGTACGAGCTGGAGCTGGTCGCCCTCGCCTCGTACCTGATCGGCGACTCGGTCACCCAGGCGTCCGTGGTGCTCTCCACGATGGTCTTCGCGATGGGTGTCGGCTCGCTGCTGGCGAAGCGGCTGCGCTGGCGGGCGGCCGTGGGGTTCGGGCTGCTGGAGGCGGGACTCGCGGCGGTCGGCGGGAGCTCGGCCCTGGTGCTGTACGCGTCGTTCGCCTGGTTCGGCGGCGCGAGCTACGTCCTGGTGGGCTTCTCGCTGGCCATCGGCATCCTCATCGGCGCGGAGATCCCGCTGCTGATGACCATGATCCAGCGGATCGGCAGACAGGGGCGCAAGGCGGCCGAGGGCGACGAGGACGACGCCAGCGGCGACGTGGCCGACCTGTTCGCCGCCGACTACGTGGGCGCCCTGGTCGGCGGTCTCGCCTTCCCGTTCTTCCTGCTCCCGATGCTGGGGCAGCTCACCGGCGCCCTGGTCACCGGGGCCGTCAACACCGCCGCCGGCGGGGCCCTGGTGCTGTGGCTGTTCCGCCGCGACCTCACCCGCCGCTCACGCTGGCTCCTGATCGTGGTCAACCTGGTGGTGCTGGCCTCGCTGGCCACCGCGACCGTCCTCGTCGACGACTTCGAACGGGCCGCCAGGCGGGCCGTGTACGGGGACCGGGTGCGCGTCGCGGTCCAGACGGACGTGCAGGAGGTCGTCGTCACCGGGGAGCCGAACGGGCCGCCCGACCTCTTCCTGGACGGCAGGCTCCGCTTCTCCGGGCGCGACGAGTACCGGTACCACGAGGCGCTGGTGCATCCCGCGATGCGCGGCAGGCACGCCCGCGTCCTCGTCCTCGGCGGCGGCGACGGACTGGCCGCCCGCGAGATCCTCCGCTACCCGGACGTCACCTCGGTGACCCTGGTCGACCTCGACCCGGAACTGGTCAGGCTCGCCCGTACGGACCCCGCGCTGGTCGCCCTCAACGGCGGGGTCCACCGGGACCCCCGGCTGCACGTCGTGCACGCGGACGCGTTCGGGTGGCTGCGCTCGGCGCCGCTCGACGTCGCCCCGTACGACGTGGTGATCTCGGACCTGCCGGACCCCGGCATCACCGCGTCCACGAAGCTCTACTCGCAGGAGTTCTACGGGCTGGCCGCCGCCGTGCTCGCCCCGGACGGGCGGATCGCCGTGCACGCCGGGCCGGTCGGGGCCCGCCCGCACGACTACTGGACGGTCGAGGCGACCCTGCGCGCGGCGGGCCTGCGCACCCGCCCCTATCTGGCGAGCGGCCGTCTCTCCGCGTTCAGTGCGGGTCCTGACCGCTCGTCGGACAGTTCGCGCGCACCCCGCGACTGGGGGCTGCTCCTCGCCGGCCGCACCCGCCCCGCCCTCGGTCTCTCCCCACGGGCCCCGCGGCTGCGCTCGCTCACCTCCCCGCTGCTGCTCTCCGGCGCGCGGTCGGCGGAAGCGACCCGGACGGCAAGCCTGCCCGCCTCGACCCTGGTCCATCCGCGGTACGCGCCGTGACCGGCGAGCGGTGCGCCCCCCCCCCGCGTCCGGGCACACTCGGCGCGGCTGTTCTGCACGCCTGGGCACACTCGGCGCGAGGTTCTGCGCAGAGACGGGTGTGAACCCGGCGCGCGTGAGTAGGCTCGGGAACCATGGAGCATGAGGTGTTCGTTCCGGTTCTGCCCGAGGCCGTACGGCAGACGCTCGCCGACCCCGCCCGGGTCGCGCGCTGCGTGCCAGGCCTCCAGCAGGATGCCGACAAGACGTCCCCGCCGCTGTCCGGCCGGCTGAAGGTCAGGGCCGGTGGCCACACCATCACCTACCGGGGTGCGCTGAGCATCAGCGGTGGTCCCCAGGACGACACCTTCACCCTGACGGGCGAGGGCACCGAGGCGCGCGGGGACGGCACGGTCAAGGTCTCCCTGACCGTGCGCACCGAGGCGGCCGAGGGGGGCACGACGCTGCTCCTCACCGGCACGGCCCGGGGCGGGGGCCGCATCACCGAGCTCGACGCCCCCGCCGTGGAGGCCGCGGTACAACGGCTGCTGGAGCGCTTCACCACCCGTCTCGCGGCGGAGGCGGGCCCCTCGGAAGAGGACTCCGGGCACGGCGCGGAGGTGACACCGCCCACCCTCGACCGGCTCAGCGACGACGAGCTGGAGTTCGAGGACCCCGCCCCGGAGCCCACGCTCCGCCCGGGCGGCGAGGACCCCGACCCGGAGCCCGCACTCCGTCCGCGCGGCGAGGACCCCGATCCCGTCCCGGTGCCGCCCACCCGCGAGGAGGAGGACGAGGCGCTGCGCGAGGCACTCGACGGACTGCCCGACGACCTCCCGGAGGCCTTCCCCGAGGAGCCGCCCGCCGAGGCCGCGCACGCCCGCCGCACGATGATCGGCCGCAGCGCCGAGGAGGTCGACCACGCGCCGCCGCGCGGCCGGTACGCCCCCGTCATGGCGCCCGCCCCGGCAGCCGGCACGTTCACGCTGCGCCGTCTCGCCCCGGCGGCGGCCCTCGCGGTCGCCTCCGCGGTGGTCGTCGGGCGGGCGCTGCGCCGCCGCAGGTAGAACCGGGGCCCGTGACGGGGCCGCACGGGGCCCGGCGCTGGGTAGGGTCCCGTGCGTGGATAGCGAACAGAACAAGGACATGGGCTCCGGCGTCCTGCTGCACGCCGGAGACGTCGAGCTGACCGTCGACCCGGCCGACGGCTGCCGCGTCGAGAGCTTGCGCATCGGTGGCACCGAGGTGCTCCGCGGGCCCGAGAACGGCAAGCCCTTCGGCTGCTTCCCGATGGTGCCCTGGTGCGGGCGGACCGAGAACGGGAGGTTCCGCGACGGCGACAAGGTGCACCAGCTCCCGGTGAACTCGCCGCCGCACGCCATCCACGGCACCGGCCGCGACGCCCGCTGGCGCACCGCGGCCCGTGACGAGGCGTCGGCCTCGTTCACGTACGAGCTCACCAGCCCGTGGCCGTACAAGGGCCGGGTCACCCAGACCTTCGAGCTGACGCCGGACGCGCTCACGCTCAGCATGGGTGTCGAGACCTACGACGACTCGTTCCCCGCGCAGATCGGCTGGCACCCGTGGTTCCGGCGCAACCTGGGCTCCGGCGCGGACGTCGAGCTCGCCTTCGAGGCGGCCTGGCAGGAGGAGCGCGGCGACAACCACCTGCCGACCGGCCGCCGCGTCGACCCGCGGCCCGGCCCCTGGGACGACTGCTTCGGCATGCCGGACGGTGTCGAGGTCACCCTGACCTGGCCGCGGCAGCTGGAGATCAAGGTCACCAGCCGGGAGGAGTGGGTGGTCGTGTACGACGAGCAGGAGGCGGCCGTCTGCGTCGAACCGCAGACCGGCCCGCCGAACGGGCTCAACACCCTGCCGCGGCTGGTCACCCCGGTCGACCCCCTGGAGGCGTCGACGACCTGGGCGTGGCGGCGGCTCTCCTGACCCCCGCTTAAGCTCGTCACCATGACTGACGTACGTGCTGAGCTGCTCCAGCAGATCAAGGACAAGGCCGTGGTGCACGGCAAGGTGACCCTCTCCTCGGGTCTGGAGGCCGACTACTACATCGACCTGCGCCGGATCACCCTGGACGGGGAGGCGGCGCCGCTGGTGGGGCAGGTCATGCTCGACGCCACCGCGGCGCTCGACTACGACTGCGTCGGCGGGCTGACGCTCGGCGCCGACCCCGTCGCCACCTCGATGCTGCACGCCGCCGCTGCGCGCGGCGGCCGGATGGACGCCTTCGTCGTCCGCAAGGCGGGCAAGGCGCACGGAATGCAGCGCCGGATCGAGGGCACCGACGTCAAGGGCCGTCGCTGCCTGGTCGTCGAGGACGTGTCGACCACCGGCGGCTCCCCGATGACGGCCGTCGAGGCGGTCCGGGAGGCGGGCGGCGAGGTCGTCGGTGTCGCGGTGATCGTGGAGCGGGGAGCGGCGCCGGTGATCGACGCGGCGGGTCTGCCGTACATCAACGCGTACTCGCTGGCCGATCTGGATCTTGCCTGAACCGGCTGGTCGCTGGTCGGGCTGGATCTGGCCCGAACCGCTTGGTCGCTGGTCGGGCTGGAACTCGCCCTAACTGGTGACCTAGGTCCGGGCCTCGCGAGGGTGCGGTTCTGACCTGGGGGTTTGTCGGAGGTCGGTGTGTTTCACGTGAAACACACCGACCTCTGCGCGTTCCGGGGTGCCACCGGCGGACGCCGCCGGGTGGAGCCGGGGGGAGAGTCTGGAAAGATGGGGGCGACGATGACGTCGCCCCCAGGTCAGGGACCAGCAACGCACACCCGCATATCCCAAGGAGCGGACAGATGCCCATCGCAACCCCCGAGGTCTACGCCCAGATGCTCGACCGGGCGAAGGCGGAGAAGTTCGCCTACCCGGCGATCAACGTGACCTCGTCGCAGACTCTGCACGCGGCGCTCCGTGGCTTCGCCGAGGCCGAGAGCGACGGCATCATCCAGATCTCCACGGGCGGTGCGGAGTTCCTGGGTGGCCAGCACAACAAGGACATGGTGACCGGCGCGGTCGCCCTGGCCGAGTTCGCGCACATCGTCGCCGCGAAGTACGACATCACCGTCGCGCTGCACACGGACCACTGCCCCAAGGACAAGCTGGACACCTACGTGCGTCCGCTGATCGAGGTCTCCGCGGAGCGCGTCAAGGCCGGCCGCAACCCGCTGTTCCAGTCCCACATGTGGGACGGCTCCGCCGAGACGCTGGCCGACAACCTGGCCATCGGCCAGGAGCTGCTGGCCAAGGCCGCCGCCGCGAAGATCATCCTTGAGGTCGAGATCACCCCGACCGGCGGCGAGGAGGACGGCGTCAGCCACGAGATCAACGACGAGCTGTACACGACCGTCGACGACGCGCTGCGCACCGCTGAGGCGCTGGGCCTGGGCGAGAAGGGCCGCTACCTGCTGGCCGCCTCGTTCGGCAACGTGCACGGCGTGTACAAGCCGGGCAACGTCGTGCTGCGCCCGGAGCTGCTGAAGGACCTTCAGGAGGGCGTGGGTGCGAAGTACGGCAAGGCCGCCGGAAGCCAGCCGTTCGACTTCGTCTTCCACGGTGGGTCGGGCTCGACGGCCGAGGAGATCGCCACCGCGCTGGAGAACGGCGTCGTGAAGATGAACCTCGACACGGACACGCAGTACGCCTTCACGCGTCCGGTCGTGGACCACATGTTCCGCAACTACGACGCGGTGCTGAAGGTCGACGGCGAGGTCGGCACGAAGTCGAAGTACGACCCGCGCACGTGGGGCAAGGCGGCTGAGGCGGGCATGGCGACTCGGGTGACGGAGGCTTGTGCGGCGCTTCGGTCCACCGGGACGCGGCTGAAGTAGGTCGTTGGCGTCGGCGATGCCTTCGCCGGTGTGGGCCCGGCATTCCCGGATTGGTTCGGGGGTGCCGGGCTTTGTCGTGTGCGGGGGAGGGGGGCTGGGGATGGGATGTGCGGGTTGTTTGCGCCTGCGGCGGGCGGTGCCCCTCCCCGCCCCTTTCCCTGAGCCGCTCGCCGCGGGGCGGGTGGGTTTTGTGCGGGTGCGTTGTGGCTGGTCGCGCAGTTCCCCGCCCCTGAAGGGCGCCCCTTTGGGGGCGAGGGCCCGCGTCGTCTGAGGGGGCGGGTGGGTTTTGTGCGGGTGCGTTGTGGCTGGGCGCGCAGTTCTCCGCGCCCCTGAAGGGCGCCCCTGTGGGGGTGGTGGTTGGGGTGGCCGTGGGGGTGGGTTGCGGGGACGATGCGCGTATGGCTTTGGGTGTGAGTGGTGGTGGGCTTCGGGTTGGGAGTGGGGCCGGGCGGTGGGTGCTGCTGACCACCGTGCTCGGGTCGAGCATGGCGATGCTCGACTCCACGGTGGTCAACGTCGCCCTGCCGAGGATCGGCCGCGACCTGGGGGCCGACCTCGCGGGGCTCCAGTGGACCGTCAACGCGTACATGCTGACGCTGGCGGGGCTCATCCTGCTCGGCGGGGCGCTCGGGGACCGTTACGGGCGGCGCAAGGTCTTCGTGATCGGGGTGGTGTGGTTCGCCGCCGCCTCCCTGCTGTGCGGGCTGGCTCCCAACGCCACGGTGCTCGTCGCCGCCCGCGCCCTGCAAGGCATCGGCGGGGCGCTGCTCACCCCGGGCTCGCTCGCGCTGATCCAGGCCTCGTTCCACCCCGACGACCGGGCCCGCGCGGTCGGCCTCTGGTCGGGGCTCGGCGGCATCGGCGCCGCCGTCGGGCCCTTCCTGGGCGGCTGGCTGGTGGACGGGCCCGGCTGGCGGTGGGCGTTCCTGATCAACGTGCCGCTGGCCGCGCTCTGTGTGCCTGTCGCGCTGCGGCACGTACCGGAGTCCAGGGACCCGCGGGCGCACGGCCGGTTCGACGTGCTGGGGGCCGTCCTCGCGGCCCTCGCGCTGGCGCTGGTGACGTACGCGCTGATCGAGGCGCCGGACGGCGGGGCGTCGCTGCTCGTCATCGGGTGCGCGGTCGGCGGCGTGGTCGTCGCGGCGGCCTTCCTGTACGTGGAGCGGGTCAGGAAGGACCCGATGATGCCGCTGACGCTGTTCGCCTCCCGGCAGTTCACCGCGGTCAACGTGGTGACGCTGTGCGTGTACGCGGCGTTCAGCGGCTTCTTCTTCCTGACCGCGCTCCAGCTCCAGGTGGTGGTCGGGTACTCGGCGCTCCAGGCGGGTACGGCGATGCTGCCGACGACCGTACTGATGCTGTTCCTGTCCGCCCGCTCCGGGGCGCTCGCCCAGCGCATCGGGCCGCGCGTGCCGCTGACCGTGGGGCCGCTGCTGTGCGCGGCGGGCATGCTGCTGATGCTGCGGGTGGGCGCCGGCTCCTCGTACCTGACGGACGTGCTGCCCGCGATCGTGGTGATGGGCATGGGGATGGTGACCCTGGTGGCCCCCCTCACCGCGACCGTGCTGGCCTCGGTCGACACCGGGCAGGCCGGTCTCGCCTCCGGCATCAACAACGCCGCCGCCCGCGCGGCGGGACTCGTCGCGGTGGCGGCGCTGCCGCTGCTCGCGGGCATGGGCCCGGACGCGTACCGCTCGGCCGCGGAGTTCGGCGCCACCTTCGACCGGGCGATGCCCATGTGCGCGGGGGTGCTGGTGCTGGGCGCGCTGATCGCACTGCTGACCGTACGCAACCCCAGGCCGGACGCACACGTCCCGGAGTGCCGTACGAACTGCTCGGTCGCGGCTCCCCCGCTGGAACCCGACCGCTCCCGGGGGCAGGCAGACTAGGGGCATGGCTATTCACCAGGATCTCCTCGGGGGACCGCCCCCGACCCACCTGCCCGACGACCCGGAGCCGCGTGAGCTGCTCGCGTCCGGCGCGGCGCCCGCCGACGTCGCAGCGAAGTACCCCGCGTCGTCGCTGGCGTGGGCGCAGCTCGCCGACGACGCCTTCGAGCGCGGCAGCGTCGTCGAGTCGTACGCGTACGCGCGCACCGGTTACCACCGCGGTCTGGACTCGTTGCGCCGGGCCGGCTGGAAGGGCCACGGCCCGGTGCCGTGGGAGCACGAGCCGAACCGCGGCTTCCTGCGCGCCCTGCACGCGCTGGCCCGTGCCGCGCAGTCGATCGGCGAGCAGGAGGAGTACGACCGCTGCTCGACCTTCCTGCGCGAGTCCTCCGAGGCGGCGGCGGACACCCTGGGCTGACCGGGGACACCGGTGGCGCGCTGCCCCCACAGCCTGGGGAAAACCCGGGCGTGGGGGCAGCGGCATGTCCGGGCCGGGGCAGAACCGGGTGTGGGGGTCTGCGGCATGTGCGGCCCGGGGGAGGGCCGCGCCGCGGAGGCAGCGGGAGAGGACGCCTGTACGATCGGCGGGTTCCAGCAATGATCGTTACCGGCGCCCGGGGCCGTCCGCCCCGCTCCCCCCACCTGCCGGCGGCACCAACCAGGGGAGGGCTCTGCCGTGGGCCAGCGCGACGACCGCCGGGAGTACGCCCGGCCCGACCGCCGCTCCACCGGCCCCTGCCGGACCCGCCTCACCCGGCGCGGACGGATCATCGTCGCCCTGGCCTGCACGGCGGCGGTCCTCGGCGGTGGCGGCCTCGCGGTGGCCGCCTGGCACGACGCCGCCAGACCGGGCACCCCGTGGACGGCGGACGGGAGACCCGGCGCCACCCGCGCCCCCGGTGACGCACCCGGCGAGGTGTCCGCCGACCCGCCGAGCCGCGCACGCGGCCCCGAGACGCCGGACGCCCCCGTTCCCGAGGCCGGTACCGGTACGTTCGCCGCCGCCGGGATCTCCGGCAGGCCCGTCGGTTCGGGCTCCACCCTGCGCCGCTACCAGGTACAGGTCGAGGAGGGCAGCGGCATCGCCCCCGAGCGGGCCGCCGCCGAGATACAGGCGATCGTGGCCCACCCGCGCGGCTGGGCCAGGAACGGCAGGGGGCAGTTCCAGCTGGTGGCAGGGGGACCCGCAGAGCTCGTCATCCGCATCGCCACCCCCGACACCGCCGACCGGCTCTGCGGCGAGGTGGGCCTGGACACCGGCGGCGAGCTCAACTGCGAGACCGGCCAGGGGGTCGTGGTGAACCTGCGCCGCTGGGTGCGGGGGTCGCCGCAGTTCGCGGGGGCGCCCGCCGAGTACCGGCACCTGATCATCAACCACGAGCTGGGCCACGCCCTGGGCCTCGACCACCTCGGCTGCCCCGCCCCCGGCCGCCCCGCGCCCGTGATGATGCAGCAGATCAAGGGCCTGGAGGGATGCCACTCCAACGCCTGGCCATATGCCGCGAACGGTGCGTATCTGTCCGGCCCCGGCCGCTGAGGAGCCACCCGACCGAGCCCGGCCTATGATGCCCGCAAGGGACCGGGGCTCCGAAAATCCTTCTCGGAAGGGGCGGACCGCTACCTGGAAGTCCGTGTCTAGGAGCATGCGATGACGCACACCCCCGAGGCGCCCGGCAGCGGAGAGGCAGCGGGTCCCGAGACCCCCAACCTCGACTTCGCGGGCACCACACCGTACGAGGACTACGTCCAGGCGGACGTTCTCACCCACCTCCAGCACCCCCTCTCCGACGATCCCGGCGAGATGGTCTTCCTGGTCACCACCCAGGTCATGGAGCTGTGGTTCACGGTCATAGTCCACGAGTGGGAGACGGCTGCCGCCGCGCTGCGCGAGGAGAAGATCCCCGTCGCGCTGGAGGCCCTGAAACGCTCCACCCGCGAGCTGGAGGCCCTGAACGCCTCCTGGAAGCCGCTCGCCAACCTCACCCCCGTCCAGTTCAACTCGTACCGCAGCGCGCTCGGTGACGGCTCCGGGTTCCAGTCCGCGATGTACCGGCGGATGGAGTTCATGCTCGGCGACAAGTCCGCCTCGATGCTCGTACCGCACCGGGGGGCGCCCCGCGTGCACGACGAACTGGAGAAGGCGCTGCACCAGCCCAGCCTGTACGACGAGGTGCTGCGGCTGCTCGCCAGGCGCGGGCTGCCCGTGCCGCCCGAGGTGCTGGACCGCGACCTCTCGCAGAAGTACGTGCCCTCGCCCGAGGTCGAGGCGGTGTGGGCGCGGCTCTACGAGGCCGAGGAGGTCGGCGCCGGACGCTCCGAACTCGTCGTGCTCGGCGAGGCGCTGACCGAGGTCGGCGAGCTCGTGTGGCGATGGCGCAACGACCACCTGGTGGCGACCCGGCGCGCGATGGGCTCGAAGGTGGGCACCGGCGGCTCCGCCGGGGTGGCGTGGCTGGAGAAGCGCGCGCAGAAGAACGTCTTCCCCGAACTGTGGACGGCGCGCAGCCATGTCTGAGACCGCACAGCAGAGGAACGCGATGTCCGGGAGCAGCACCGTGTCCGAGACGTACGCGGCGCGTGCCGTCGCGCTCGACGCCGCCGACGGACTCGCCGGGTACCGCGAGCTGTTCGCCCTTCCCGAAGGGGTCGTCTACCTCGACGGGAACTCCCTCGGCGCGCTGCCCCGCGCCGTCCCGGGACGCGTCCAGGACGTGATGGCCAGGGAGTGGGGCGAGCTGCTGATCCGCTCCTGGGACGAGAGCGGCTGGTGGACGGCGCCCGAGCGGATCGGTGACCGCCTCGCCCCGCTCGTGGGCGCGGCGCCAGGACAGGTCGTGGTCGGCGACTCGACCAGCGTCAACGTCTTCAAGGCGCTGGTGGCGGCCGTGCGGCTGGTGGACGACGAGGCGCGTGACGAGATCCTCGTCGACGCGACGACCTTCCCCACCGACGGCTACATCGCGCGGTCCGCCGCCCGGATGACCGGCCGGACGCTGCGCCCGGTCCGCCCGGCGGAGGTGCCGGGCGCACTCGGGCCCCGTACCGCCGCGGTGCTCCTCAACCACGTCGACTACCGCACCGGCCGCCTGCACGACCTGCCCGGTCTCACCGCGGCGGTGCACGAGGCGGGCGCGCTCGCCGTCTGGGACCTGTGCCACAGCGCGGGCGCGCTCCCCGTGGGGCTCGACACGCACGGCGTGGACCTGGCGGTCGGCTGCACGTACAAGTACCTGAACGGCGGGCCGGGTTCGCCCGCCTACCTGTATGTCGCCGCCCGCCACCAGGAGCGTTTCGACTCGCCGCTGCCCGGCTGGACGGGCCACGCGAACCCGTTCGGGATGGCGCCCGACTACGCGCCCGCCGACGGCGCGGTGCGCGGCCGGGTGGGCACCCCCGACATCCTCTCGATGCTGGCACTCGAAGCGGCACTCGGTGTCTGGGACGGGGTCGGCGTCGACTCCGTACGGGCGAAGTCCCTCGCCCTCACGGACTTCTTCCTGGAGTGCGTACGGGACTACCTGCCGGAGGGCCGCGTGGAGGTGGTGACACCGCTCGCGCACACCGAACGCGGCAGCCAGATCTCGTTGCGCTGCGCCGACGCGGGCGAGGTGATGAAGGCGCTGATCGAGCGGGGCGTGCTGGGGGACTTCCGCCACCCGGACGTGCTGCGCTTCGGCTTCACCCCGCTGTACGTCGGGTTCGGTGACGTGGAGCGGTCCGCACGGGTGCTCGCCGAGGTGCTCCAGCGGTCCTGAGCCGCGCGCCAGGAGGCCGGCCACGTCGGGGGGAACCGTTCCCGGCGTGGCCACGCGTGCGCAAAGTGGCTGGTAGCGTCCGCGCTTAATGATCCACATGTGATCCGACAAGTGGTCCGCGGGTGAGCCACCGGCGGGCCACCGGTGATCCGTACGGGCGTGTGAACGTCCCGCCAGTGCCCGGAGGTTGAAGTCGTATGCCGAGCATGCCGAGCCGTGCGCCGTTGCCGGACGAGCCGCCCGAGCACCCGGCCGTCGCACCGGACGCCTGCGCCGCGTACGGCGATCACCCCGACCAGGTCGTCGACTTCTACGCCCCTCGGCGGGAGTCCGGGAGCGGCGGGGCCGCGCCGCTGGTCGTGGTCCTGCACGGCGGGGCGTGGCGGGCGCAGTACGACAGGCAGCACATCACCCCGTTCGCCGACTTCCTCGCCCGGCGCGGCTTCGCGGTCGCCAACGTCGAGTACCGGCGCGGCAGTTCGCTCCCGCGGCAGAACGCGGACGGTCCGTCGGCCGGCCGCTGGCCGGAGACCTTCGACGACGTGGCGGCGGCCCTCGACGCGCTGCCCCACCTGGTGAAGGAGGCGCTCCCCGAGGCCGACGTCCGGCGCACCGTACTGACCGGGCACTCGGCGGGCGGGCACCTCGCGCTCTGGGCGGCGGCCAGGCACGTCCTCCCCGAGGGCTCGCGCTGGCGCCTCGACGCCCCGCCGCAGCTGCGCGGAGTGGTCGCGCTCGCCCCGGTCGCGGACTTCGCGACGGCGGTACGACTGGACGTGTGCGGCGGCGCGGTCACCCAACTCCTGGGCGGCCCGGCGCGGTACGAGGAGCGGCAGCCGTACGCGGACCCGGCCGCGCTGCTGCCCACCGGGATCGCCACCGCCGTCGTGCAGGGCCGCACCGACACGACGGTCCCGCACGAGGTGGCGGAGGCGTACGCGGACGCGGCGGCCGGGGCCGGCGAGGTCGTCGGGCTGACGCTCCTGGAGGACGTCGGGCACTTCCCGCTGATCGACCCGGCGGCGGACGCGTGCGCGGTGGTGGCGGAGGAGATCGCACAGCTCGCGTATTAGG
This sequence comes from Streptomyces sp. NPDC091272, assembly GCF_044757485.1. Lineage (NCBI taxonomy): Bacteria > Bacillati > Actinomycetota > Actinomycetes > Kitasatosporales > Streptomycetaceae > Streptomyces > Streptomyces sp. NPDC091272. The sequence continues at coordinate 236,581 of NZ_JBIVVC010000003.1, read as the reverse complement.
GAGGGGGCCTCCCCTTCCGGGAGCGCACGGACTTCCCGGCGGTTCCTCCGGGAGCACGGTTCCGCCGGGAGTAGGGGTGCGGGTAGTACCAGCGACGGACGGCAAAGGTCGCCGTGCGGGCGGACGACCTGCCGCGCCCGCCCGCCTACCTTGGGATGCGTGACCAAGACGACCGGTAGTCGAAGCCCTGAATTCCGCCTGGCGGCGCATGCGCTGGGCGGGCTGCGCGAGGACCTGCTGCGCGACCCGTTCGCGTACCGCCTGCTGCCGCCCCTGCGGCAGGGGAGTCCGCCGCTGAGCCGGCTGCCCGCCCGGATCAGGCCCCGTGCGGCGTGGGCCGTGCACGCCGTCGTCGCGGGGTTCGCACTGATCGCGGGCTACGTCGCGCTGGACTCGGCGGGCGGGGAGGTCCAGGGCTTGGTGATGGGCCTGCTCACCGCGGCTCCCGTGCTCCTCACCCTGGTCAGGCCGGTCGGCGCCTGGTGGTTCTCGCTGCTGATGATCCCGGTCACGGGCGGCCTCGGCGGGTTCGACGACGACTGGCCGCTGCCGCCCGGCATGGTCGTCGCGCACCTCGCCGTGCTCGTCGTGGTGGCGGCCAGGACCAGGCCGCGTACCGCCGTCTGGATGTGGTCGCTGTCCGCCGGGTACTTCCTGCTGGCGGAGGTGCTGCCCGCGGCCCGCAGCACCGGCAACGGCGGGCCCTTCCTGGTCGGCGCCGCCTTCCTGCTGCTGTTCGTCTGCTTCGTCCAGGTCCGCCGGGCCGGCCAGCGCGAGATCGTCGCGCAGAAGTCCGTCACCGCGGTCGAACGGGACCGCCGCACGCTCCTGGAGGAGCGCACCACCATCGCGCGCGAGCTGCACGACGTGGTGGCGCACCACATGTCGGTCGTCGCCATCCAGGCCGAGGCGGCCCCCTACCGGGTGCAGGACCCGCCGCCCGAGCTGGAACAGGCCTTCGCCACGATCCGGGAGAACGCGGTGGCCGCGCTGACCGAACTCCGGCGCGTCCTGGGCGTCGTACGGGCGTCGGACCACGAGGCGCCGGACGCCCCGCAGCCCAGGCTCGCCGACCTGGCCGGGCTGCTGGCCAACGTCCGGGACACCGGCCTGGACGTCGAGCAGGTCACCACGGGCGCGGTCCGTGAGCTCCCGCAGGGGGTCGAGCTGTCCGCGTACCGGATCGTGCAGGAGGCACTGAGCAACGTGCTGCGGCACGCGCCGGGGGCCTCCGCGCGGGTCGAGGTGAGTTACGTGATCGGCGGACTCGGACTGCGCGTGGTGAACGGTCCGGGCACGGCCGACGCCCCGCCGTCGCCCGGCGCGGGACACGGCGTGACCGGCATGAGGGAGCGGGTCGCCATGCTGGACGGCGAGATGACGGCGGAGCCGACGACGGAAGGGGGCTTCGAGGTGACGGTGTTCGTACCGGTGGCGACGGCGCCCGCCCCGGAATCACCGGCGACCGCGCGCGAGAGCGCCCCGGGGCCGATGGTGAGTGACGCGATCCCCGGACAGCCCGCCCCGGACCCCACGGTCATGGCCGACGCGGTCCCGGGCGGCACGGGCGCGGACGGCACGACCTCGGGCCACATGGCCGCCGGTGGTCAGGCGGTCCCGGGCCAAGCGACGTCCGTCGAGGACGCCGTACCGTCCGGCTCCGTACCGGCCGCCGCCATGCCGCACGGCTCCGCATCGCCCGGCTCCGCATCGCACGGCTCCGCATCGCACGGCTCCGCATCGCACAGCTCCGTGCCGTCCGGCTCCGTACAGGCAGACGCAGCACCGCCCGGCTCCGCCCGCGGGATCTCCGTGCCGCGCGGCCGGGAGGCCTCCGCGTGACGGCCGCGGCAGTGCCCCTCGACCCCCGGCCCGCCTCCGCCGACATCCGGGTCCTGATCGTCGACGACCAGATGATGGTCCGCGAGGGCTTCTCGGTGCTCCTGAACGCGATGCCCGGCATCGAGGTCGTCGGCGAGGCGGTCGACGGGCGCCAGGCGATCGCGCAGGTCGCCGCCCTGCGCCCGGACGTCGTCCTGATGGACATCCGGATGCCCGAGCTGAACGGCATCGAGGCCACCCGCGCGATCGTCGCCGGGCACCCGGACTCCAAGGTGCTCGTGCTGACCACCTTCGACCTCGACGAGTACGTCTACCAGGCCCTGCGCGCCGGGGCGTCCGGTTTCCTCCTCAAGGACGCCTCCGCCCGCCAACTGGCCGACGGGGTCCGGGTGGTGGCGGGCGGCGACGCGCTGCTGGCCCCCGCCGTCACCAAGCGGCTGATCGCCGAGTTCTCCAAGCTCACCGAACCGGTCGGCAGGCAGCCGGCCGGTGTGGCCCAGATCGGCGACCTCACCGACCGCGAGACCGAGGTACTCGTACTCATCGCGCACGGCCTCTCCAACGGGGAGATCGCCGCCCGTCTGGTCGTCGCCGAGTCCACGATCAAGACCCATGTCAGCCGGGTCCTGGTGAAACTGGGCCTGCGCGACAGGACCCAGGCGGCGGTCTTCGCGTACGAGGCGAGGCTGGTGCGGCCGGGGTAGCCGAGCGGACCACCCGGACATGTGAACCGACCTTGTTCGCGCCCGACTCCTGTAAACGGTGTTAAGTCAGCCGGCCGGGAGTTCGGCCGGTATCGGGATGCTCGGCCCGCCCCCTGCGACCATGGCCCGCATGACCGCCCACCAGGACCGCGCGTCCCTCCTCGCCGAAGCAGTCGCCCTGCGCGTCGCCGACCGCACCGAGGAGGCCAGGCAGCGGTTGCTGGCGCTGGGGGAGCGCTTCCCCGAGGACGCGGAGATCGCCTACCAGAGCGCGTGGGCGCACGACCGGCTCGGCCTGGAGGCACAGGCGGTGCCGTTCTACGAGAAGGCGCTGGCGGGGGAGCTGTCCGCCACCGACAGGCGCGGCGCGCTCCTCGGCCTCGGCAGCACGTACCGGGTCCTCGGCCGGTACGAGGAGGCGGTGCGGACCCTGCGCACCGGCAGGGACGAGTTCCCGGCCGACGGCGCACTGCGGACCTTCCTGGCGATGGCCCTCTACAACGTCGGCCAGGCCCACGAGGGCATGCAACTGCTGCTCCACCTGCTCGCGGAGACCAGCGAGGACGCGGGGGTGCGGCAGTACCGGGCGGCGATCGGGTACTACGCGAAGGACCTCGACGAAACCGAGTAGCGGGGCACCGTGCCCGTCCGGTCGGCCGAGCGGCCCCCCTCCGCCCCGCTACCCCAGGTCCCTCCTCCGTAGCCCCGTCAGGCCCGCCGCGACCAGGCATGCCGTCAGTGCGGTCAGCACCAGTACCGGTGTCCAGGACATCTCCCCGCCCGGCAGCTTCGGCAGATGGCCGAACGGCGACAGGTTCATCAGCGCGGACGGCAGGTTCAGCACCGGGCCGATCCAGCCCACCGCCAGGCACAGCCCGGTCACTCCCCAGGCGGCCGGCGCGAGTTGCGGTGCGAAGCCGTGGAGCAGTACCGCGAGCCCGCCCAGCACCCACACCGCCGGCACCTGCACCAGGCACGCACCGAGCACCGCGCCGAGGTCCTGCCCGCGTCCGGCGGCCAGCCCCAGGCCGCCCGCGAGCAGCACCGCCACCGCGCCGCCGAACGCGACGACCAGGTGTCCGGCCGCCCACCCGATCCGCCCCACCGCCCCCGCCAGCACCGGTTCGGCCCGCTGGGAGGTCTCCTCGCCGTGCAGCCGCAGCACCGAGCCCACCACGTACAGCGCGGCGACCATCCCCAGCATCCCGGCCATCGCGGCCAGGAACGCCTCGCTCATCTCCTGCTCGCCGCCCAGGCGCCGGAAGATCTCGGCGGTCCGTTCGTTGGCGCCGACGAGGTCCGTCACCGCGTCCGTCATCCCGCCGAACAGCAGCCCGCAGAGCAGGAATCCGGTCAGCCAGGCCGCCAGGCTGCCGCGCTGGAGGCGCAGGGCGAGAGCGTGGGCCGACGACAGCCGTCCGGCGGCCGGGCCGGGCCGGGCGGGCAGGAAGCTCATGCCGACGTCCCGGCGGCCGGCCAGCACCTGGGCGCCCGCGGCCAGCGCGACCGCGCCCGCCACGAGCAGCCCGAGCACCCACCACCGCTCGTCGCCGTACGGCCTGACGTTCTCCGTCCAGCCGAGCGGCGAGAGCCAGTTCAGCACCGACGAGGCGTCGGCGGTCGCCGCGTCGCCCGCCGCGCGCAGGATGAAGGCGGCGCCCAGGGCCGCCGCCGCGAGGCCCTTCGCCAGCCGTGCGCTCTCGCTGAGCTGCGCGGTCACCGCCGCCACCCCGGCGAAGAACATGCCCGTCGCGCCGATCGCGAGACCCAGCGCGAGCGCCCCGCCCGTCTCCCCGGTGGACCGGGCGAGAGCGCCGGCGACGAGCACCACCAGCGCCGCGTTGGCGACCAGCGCGGCGAGGAGCGCCGCCGCCAGGGCGGCCCGGCGGCCGACGACGGCGGCCGACAGCATCTCCTGCCGCCCGGTTTCCTCCTCCTCCCTGGTGTGCCGTACGACGACGACCAGGCTCATCGCGCCCGCCATCAGCGCCACGAACCCGCCGAGCCGCCAGGCCACCAGGCCGCCCACCGAGGGTTCGAAGACCGGTCCGTACAGTGCGCGCAGCGAGCCGTTCGCCGCCATGGACCCGGCCACCCCGGTGCGCTCGGCTGCCGTCCCGTACAGCGACTCGACGGTGCCGACGCCGCTGCTCATGGTCAGCCCGAGCGCCAGGACCCACACCGGCATCAGTACCCGGTCCCGGCGCAGCGCGAGCCGCAACAGCGCGCCCGTACCGGTCAGTTGGCGGGCGCCCGCGAGGGCAACGGCCGGCGCGCTCATCGCGCCGCCACCTCCTCGTGGCCCGCGCCGTCCGCGTCGGCGCCGTGCTCGCCGTAGTGCCGCAGGAACAGCTCCTCCAGCGTCGGTGGCGTGCTGGTCAGCGACCGCACCCCCGACGCGGTGAGCGAGCCCAGTACCGCGTCCAGCTTGTCGGTGTCGACCTGCAGCCGGACCCGGTTGCCCTGCACGTCGACGTCGTGCACGCCGGGCAGCGCGGACACCCCGTTCGGCGCGGACGCCAGCTCGGCGGTGATCGACGTACGGGTGAGGTGGCGCAGCTCCGCGAGGGAACCCGTCTCCACCGTCCGCCCCTGCCGGATGATGCTGACCCGGTCGCACAGGGCCTCGACCTCGCTGAGGAGGTGCGACGACAGCAGCACGGTCCGCCCGTCCTGCCTGGCCTCCTGCACGCACCGCTGGAACACCGACTCCATCAGGGGGTCGAGTCCGCTGGTCGGCTCGTCGAGGATCAGCAGGTCCACGTCCCGCGCCGCGAACGCCGCCACCAGGGCCACCTTCTGCCGGTTGCCCTTGGAGTACGTACGCCCCTTCTTGGTCGGATCCAGCTCGAAGCGTGCGACGAGCTCGGCCCGCCGCGCCGGGTCCAGGCCGCCGCGCAGCCTCCCGTACAGGTCGATGACCTCGCCGCCGGAGAGGTTGCGCCACAGGGTCACGTCGCCGGGGACGTACGCGATCCGGCGGTGCAGGGTGACCGCGTCGTGCCACGGGTCGCCGCCGAGCAGCCGCACCGCGCCCGCATCGGCGCGCAGCAGGCCGAGCAGGACCCGGATGGTGGTGGACTTGCCCGACCCGTTCGGACCGAGGAAGCCGTGGACCTCGCCCGCCCGGACATCGAGGTCCAGGCCGTCCAGTGCATGCGTGCGGCCGAACGACTTGTGCAGTCCGGCCACGCTGATCGCGGTGGTCATGCTTCTGAACGTACGCGCAGTTCACAAAGTTGTGAAGTTAAGGAAGCGTATAAACTCTGGCGGAAGGCCGAGCAGGGGAGACGATGTGGCAGTGACCAGCGACGACAGCACCGGACCCGCGACGGCGGACCGCCCCGAGGGCGCCGTGTCGCGCTTCGTCGAGCGCTTCGCCGGCGAGATGACGGACGCGGGCATGCAGCGCATGGCCTCCCGGGTGTTCGCCGCCCTGCTGGCCTCGGACAGCGGCTCGATGACCTCCACCGAGCTCTCCGAACAGCTGCGGATCAGCCCGGCCGCCGTTTCGGGCGCCGTCCGCTACCTCTCCCACGTCCACATGGTCCGCCGCGAACGCGAACCGGGCACCCGCCGGGACCGCTACCTGCTGCACGACGAGCTCTGGTACGAGGCGTTCGGCCGCCGGGACGCGGTACTGGTGCGCTGGGAGGCGGTCCTGCTGGAGGGCGCCGAACTGCTCGGCCAGGACAGCCCGGCAGGCCGGCGGATCGCGGAGTCGGCGGACTTCTTCGCCTTCGTCCAGCAGCAGATCCCGCTGATGATGCAGCGCTGGCGCGAGCACCGGGCGGAACTCGACCAGGACCGCCGCTGACCACCCGCGCAGTCGCGCCGGCCACGGGACACCCGCGCCGGCCGCAGGACACCCACCCCGCGCCGGCCACGGCTCACCGCGCGCCGCCTCGCCTACCCCGCCGGTACCACCAGCCCCCAGGCCCCCTCCCGTACCGTCCACGTCCGGGTCCGCACCGGGCCGCCCACCACCTCGTCGGCCCGGTAGCGGAAGTCGGGGCCCGAGACGGTGACCGAGAGGGCCCGCACCGTGGCCGGGGCGGCGGTGCGGTCGGCGGAGCCGCTGACCACCACCTCGGCCCGGCCGCCACGCGCCCGTACCGACACGCCCTGCACCGGCTCGTCCAGGTCGCTCAGCAGCACCCCGTCCGCCTCCACCCGCAGCCGGTAGGTGCGCAGCCGCGGGGGCGCGGGCCGCACCAGGGTCCGTACGAACGAACGGCAGGCGGTCCACGGCGGCCACGCCGCCCAGGCCGGCGGCGGCGTCGCGGTGATCGCGCCCGGCACCCGCAGCCCGCCGAGCACCACCCCGTCGCTGTCGTCGACCAGCAGGTCCAGCCGCCGGACCGCACCCTCCAGGACGGCCCGCGCCGCCGCGACCGTGCCCGTCGGCACACCGAGGGAACGGATCAGCGAGACGGCCTGGCCCACCGGCACCACGCCCACCGGGGCGCCGCCCGTCAGCTCTCTCTCGCGGTGCAGCAGGCCCACCGTGCGCAACAGCGCACGGTCGTCGCCGATCACCACCGGCCGCCGGCGCCCCCTGCGGGCGAGTGCCCGCGCGAACTCCTCGGAGGTCTCGGGAAGACAAATTTTGGCGCGCGCCCCGGCGCACAGCACATCCTTCGCGATACGGACGGACTCGCCGTCCGTCCGCCGGGCGACCGGGTCGATGACCACCATGAGCTGGTCGGGAGCCGACACCTCGGTCCTTCCTCGGGTAGCATCTTTGTGCAAGAGCCCCTTGCGCTATTGCGCCAGGGGCTTGGTCTATTCCGGGGCAGCGGTTCAGCGGTCAAGGCACGCGATGCATGTCGACACTGTCGTCGACGCACGTCATCGCGTACGCCCCTGACCTTGGACATGCCCCGCCCGGAAGGGGTGTACGCCTGTGCCCGCACTTGTGCTGCTCGGTGCTCAGTGGGGTGACGAAGGCAAGGGAAAGGCCACCGACCTGCTCGGTGGATCCGTCGATTACGTGGTGCGCTACCAAGGCGGCAACAACGCCGGCCACACGGTTGTCGTAGGCGACCAGAAGTACGCGCTGCATCTTCTCCCTTCCGGAATCCTCTCTCCTGGGTGCACGCCGGTCATCGGAAACGGTGTCGTCGTCGATCCCGCCGTCCTGCTCTCCGAGCTGAGTGGGCTGAACGACCGCGGTGTCGACACGTCCAAGCTTCTGATCAGCGGCAACGCCCACCTGATCACGCCGTACAACGTCACGGTCGACAAGGTGACGGAACGGTTCCTCGGCAAGCGGAAGATCGGTACGACCGGCCGTGGCATCGGCCCGACGTACGCGGACAAGATCAACCGGACCGGTATCCGCGTCCAGGACCTCTACGACGAGTCGATCCTCACCCAGAAGGTCGAAGCGGCGCTGGAGACCAAGAACCAGCTGCTCACGAAGCTCTACAACCGCCGCGCCATCGAGGCCGGGAAGATCGTCGAGGAGATGCTCCAGTACGCGGAGCAGATCAAGCCCTTCGTCGCCGACACCACCCTGATCCTCAACAAGGCGCTGGACGACGACAAGGTGGTCCTCTTCGAGGGCGGCCAGGGCACGCTGCTCGACGTCGACCACGGCACGTACCCCTTCGTCACCTCCTCGAACCCGACCGCGGGCGGCGCCTGCACGGGTGCGGGCGTGGGGCCGACGAAGATCAGCCGGGTCATCGGCATCCTCAAGGCGTACACGACGCGGGTCGGCGCGGGCCCGTTCCCGACCGAACTCCACGACGAGGACGGCGAGGCGCTGCGCCGCATCGGTGGCGAGCGCGGTGTCACCACCGGCCGTGACCGCCGCTGCGGCTGGTTCGACGCCCCGATCGCCCGCTACGCCACGCGCGTCAACGGCCTGACGGACTTCTTCCTCACCAAGCTCGACGTGCTGACCGGCTGGGAGGAGATCCCCGTCTGCGTCGCGTACGAGATCGACGGCAAGCGCGTCGAGGAGCTTCCGTACTCGCAGACCGACTTCCACCACGCGAAGCCGATCTACGAGAACCTCCCCGGCTGGTCCGAGGACATCACCAAGGCCAAGACCTTCGCCGACCTGCCGAAGAACGCGCAGGCGTACGTGAAGGCCCTGGAGGAGATGTCGGGCGCACCGATCTCCGCCATCGGCGTCGGCCCCGGCCGCACCGAGACGATCGAGATCAACTCCTTCATCTGAGGGAGAGCGGCCCCCGCGCGCGGGAGCCGGCAGCAACGGAAAGGGGGCGTCCGGACGGTGGTCCGGGCGCCCCCTTCGCCATGCCCGCGTGAGGGTGGTCCCGGCGCCCCCTTCGCCATGCCCGCGTGCGGTGCTCCGGGCACCCCCCCCCGCCATGCCCGAGCGCGCTGTCCGCGTGCGGCTTCGCGCACGGTTTGGGCGGAGATCTGGTTCCCCCGCCCCTCCCGGCCGTGCGAGAACTTCCCTCCCGGGCTTGTGAGAACCCTGGTCAACAGGCGTACCCCTTGGTAACTTGCGGCGCTGTTACCGCGAGGTAACACCCCCACGCCATCCCCGTGTTCCATGAGACGAATCCGAGGGAACCATGCACCGCATCGCACCGGGCAAGCTGGCCACCGCCGTCTTCACCGCTCTGGCCGTCACCGCCGTCCCGTTGGCCACCACCGCGTCGGCCGCCCCCAGCACCCTCGCTCCGCAGGCGTCCTCCGCAGCAGCAGCTGCCGCCGCGAAGGACACCTTCTACACCTACGACGGCAGCAAGCCCCTCGCCTCGTACGCGCCCGGCGACGTGCTGAAGACGCGGACGATGAACTACCACGTCCTCGGCATCGGCACGCCGGTCAAGGCCACCCAGCTGCTGTTCCGCACGGTCGACGCCAAGGGCCGGCCGTCCGCCGGGGTGACCTCGATCGTGCGCAGCCCCAGCGGTGACGGCAGCAAGGCGGTGTCGTACCAGTCGTTCTACGACTCCCTCGACCCCGAGCACGGGCCCTCCCGGGCGATCGCGGGCGATGTCTCCCTCGGCGGCCTGATCGCCAACGGCGAGTCGCTCCTCATGGTTCCGCTGCTGCTGGCGGGCTACAACGTGGTCATCCCCGACACCGAGGGGCAGACCGCCAACTTCGCGGCGGGACCCGAGTACGGGACGAACACCCTGGACTCGATCCGGGCCGCGAGCCGCTCCCCGGAGACCGGTCTGAACCCCACCACCCGGTTCGGCATGGCCGGTTACTCCGGCGGGGCCATCGCCACCCACTGGGCCGCCGCCCTCGCACCGAGCTACGCGCCGGACGTCAACAGGAGACTGGTGGGCTACGCCGAGGGCGGGCTGCTGGTGAACCCGGCGCACAACCTCAAGTACATCGGCGGCAGTTCGATCTGGGCGGGCGTCGCCCCCATGGCCGTCATCGGGGCGGCCCGCGCGTACGACATCGACTTCACGCCCTACCTGAACAGCTACGGCCTCCAGGTCTTCAAGAAGCTGGAGAAGGCGTCGATCATCAACGCGCTGGGCCAGTACCCGGGGCTGACCTGGAAGAAGCTGGTGAAACCGCAGTACGAGAACCCGAACTCGGTGGCCCCCTTCCTGGAGGCCGTGAACAAGCTCAACCTCGGCTCGGCCGCCACCCCGCAGATCCCCGGCTACATCGCCCAGGGCAACGGAGGCGTCTTCGAGGGGACCCTCAGCAACCTGCCGGGCATCGGCAGGGGCGACGGGGTGATGGTCGCGGGCGACGTGCGCGGGCTGGCGCGGCAGTACTGCGACAAGGGCAACGCGGCGATCAAGTACGACCAGTTCGAGCTGCTGAGCCACGTCGGGGCGGCCGTGCCGTGGGCGCCCACCGCGCTGGGCTGGCTGAACGACCGGTTCGCCGGCAAGAAGGCACCGTCGGACTGCGGGCGGATCCCGGCGGGCAACTCGCTGGAGCCGGAGGTTCCGGCGGCGGGGTAGCGGGGCGGCGCGCCCGGGGCTGCCTCAGCCCCACGGCCCCGGGCGCGCGACCGGCCGCCTCCACGGCCCCGGGCAGACGGGGCGACCGCCTCCACGGCCCCGGGCGCGCGACCGGCCGCCTCCACGCTCCCGGGCACGCGACCGGCCGCCGCCGGCTCCGTTCACCCCTCCCCGTTTCCCCCGAGCCCGCGGAAGGGTGCCGCGGGACCGGTCACGGTACGAGGCGGTGGGGCACGCCGGGCGGTGCAGCGCCCAGTGTTCGCCGGACGTTCATCCCCGGGGTCGTCAGATCAGGCTGAGCGAGCGCATCGCGTCGTACTCGACCCGCGAGAGCTCCTGGAGGAGGGCGGCAGCCTGAGCGAGGTCGTCCGGATCGCCCGATTCACCGGCTGCCGCGACGAGTTCGGCCACCCGTGTCCAGTGGGCGGCGGCCTCGGTGTACAGGCCGAGGCCGGTGCGCAGACGATCGCTGTCGACGAGCTGTGCGCACTCGGTGAGGAAGTCCCGGTAGAGGTTGCGGAACAGTGCGCCGCCGGTCCCCGCCCGTTCCATGAGGAGTGCGGCCCGCGGCAGGTCCTCCCGCGGATTCCCGCTGCGCCGCAGCCACTTCGGCACCTGCTCGGCTGCCTTCGCGATGCCCCGGTGGCCGAGGTTCGCGATGGGCGGGTTCAGGAAGGCTTCGGCGCAGGCGCGGATCGCGGGGACGATCCGGTCCTGCGGGGGCACCGGGCGGCCGGGCGCCGTGAGGGTGAACGACCGGTGCCTGGCCGTCATGGGGCCGCGCTCGGCCCTGGCCCTGGCCAGGCCGGTGAGGGAGGTGGTGACGGCTCCGCCCTGCGGCGCGGTGTCCACCAGGTACGCGTTCTCCTCGTCGTAGCCGTACATCGCCACGACGTGCCCGCCGAAGTGCACCTTGGTGTCGAAGTGGTCCAGGTGGTAGCTGTCCAGCTGCAGGCCGACGGGCCGCCCGGCGTCGAGGTGCGCCACCACCTGCTGCCAGGCCCTGCGCGGCGAGGTGGTCTCCTCGACCAGGAGGCCGAGGCCCAGGGTGGCGGCCAGGTTCCTGGTGAGCTCGAACGGCTTGACCCGGCCGCCCAGGAAGGGGAAGCCCATGCTCTTGCTGTCCCAGTAGAAGAAGGAGAGCCCCGAGCCGAGCCCGAACAGCATCGGCTCGGACAGGTCGATCCCCTCGTGCCGCAGCAGCACGCCGAGGGCGGTCGTCTCGCAGTGCTGCATCCCGCGGGCGTCCGCGCCCTGCACCATGGCCATGGGGTCCATTCTCCCGGTTTGCCCGCTTGCCCGCTTGCCCGCTTGCCCGCTCGCCGTTGTGGGGGCGGTGGCCAGTGGTGTGTCCTCAGCCCGACTTCGTGTAGGTCACCGATTTGTTGTCCGCCGTCGTACGGCGCATCCGTCCGTCCGGCAGCAGCACCAGCTCGGACTCCCGTCCCGGGGTGCACGTCGGGGTGGGACCGACGACGACCCTGGAGGGGCCCAGGTGGACCGGCCCGTCCGGCGGGGTCACCGAGGTCAGCTCGGCCTCGAAGAGACAGTGGTAACTCCCGCTCCCGGCCGGCCCGTCGGCCGTCAGCGACATGACGGTGTCCCCGGTCTCGCCCTGCCGCAGCGTGAGCCCGCGGGTGCTCGTGCCCGCGTCCCCGGCCACCGTCCCCCGCCATGTTCCGAGGAAGCCGCCGGGGACCGTTCCGGCGGTGGCAGGGGCGCCGCTGCTGCCCGGTGCGGAGGAGGAACCGGGGGAGCCGGACCCTTCGGCGGGGGAGGAGGCGGCGCTGCGCGGGGACGTCGGGCTGCCGGAGGCCCCCGCGTCGGTCACCTGACTGTCGTCGCCGCCGCGCATGAACGCGTAGACCGAGCCACCCGCGCCGAGCGCGACGACGAGTGCGACGGCGATCAGTGCGAAGGTGGCGCGGTTGCTGCGGGGCGAGGGCTCGGGCGAGGACCCCGGCCCGGAACCGGGGACGCCGCCACCGGGGTAGGTGTAGCCGTAACTCCCGTACTGCGGTTGCTGGTTCGGATACCCGTAACCGGCGGCGGGTTGCGGCGGCGGCTGGTTCGGGTATCCGTAACCTCCGCCGGGCTGCGGCTGCTGCTGGTCCGGATATCCGTATCCGCCGGGCTGGGCCTGCTGGTGGCCCGGGTACCCGTAACCGCCCTGCTGTGCCTGCTGGTTCGGGTATGCGTACGGTCCGGACGCGGTGGGGGGCAGGGCGGGCAGTGGCGACTGCGCCGGCGACTGGGGCGGCGGAGGTGTGCCGGGGCTCCGCGGGACGCCGGGTGCGGGAGGGCCGCCCGGGGCGGCGGGAGGGGTGCCGACGACCACGGTGGGCATGGAGTGCACACCGCCCCCGCCGCCGGGTGTGCCGGGGGCTGCCGGTGGGCCGGCGGGTTCCTGCGCGCCCGCGCCCCCGGCCCGCGACTCGGGTGCGCCCGGTGGGTCCGCCGCCTGCGCCTCGGATGTGCCCGGAGGGTCCCCGGCCTGCGCCTCGGGTGTGCCCGGTGGGTTCGCGGCAGGCTCCGCCGGGGGCAACGCGCCCGCCGGAAGCGACGTCGTCGGGTTCTCCAGGTCGAGCAACTGCACGGCGTGGATGCCCAGTTGGGCCACCAGTGTCGCGGGCAGCCACGGCTCGCCCGCCGCCGGGGCGGGGCCCGTACGGGCCAGGACCCGGTCGAGGGCGGGACGCGCCGCGGGCGGTTTCTGCAGACAGTCGCGGATCAGGTCGTGCAGGGACTCCGGTACGTCGGCGAGGTCCGGCGGCTCCTGCGCGATGCGGAACATCAACGCGTGCACACCGCTGTGGGCCGTACCGAAGGGGAGGCGGCCGGTGGCCGCGTACGAGAGGACCGAACCGAGGCAGAAGACGTCGCAGGCGGTGGTGACCCGGTCCCCGCGGATCTGCTCGGGGGCCATGAAGCCGGGCGAGCCGACCAGCGCTCCGGTGCGGGTCAGTCCGCTGTCGGTGACCGTCTCCAGGGCGCGCGCGATGCCGAAGTCGATGACCCGCGGGCCGTCGATGGTGACCAGGACGTTGGAGGGCTTGAGGTCCCGGTGGATGAGGCCCGCGGCGTGGATGTCCTGGAGGGCGCGGGTGAGACCGGCCGCCAGGACGAGCACCGAGCGTTCGGGGAGCGGGCCGTGGCCGCCGGAGACCACCTGCTGGAGGGTGGGCCCCGCGACGTAACCTGTGGCCACCCAGGGGACTTCGGCTTCCGTGTCCGCGTCGAGGACGGGCGCGGTCCAGTGCCCGCCGACCCGGCGCGCCGCCTGCACCTCCTGGCGGAAGCGCGAGCGGAACTCCTCCTGCTCGGCGAGCTCCCGCCGTACGAGTTTCACCGCGACGGTGCGACCGCGGTCCGAGCGGGCCAGGAAGACCTGGCCCATCCCGCCCGCGCCGAGGCGCGCCAGCAGTCGGTAGTCGCCGATGTGGCGGGGGTCCGAGGGCCCCAGTTTCTCCATGGCCATGATTGCTGCGCCACCCTCCCCCGATGTGCCGCCGATGGGCCGAGGATAGTGCCGCCGTACGACAATCGGGTCCGGTGCGTGCCACCGTTCCGTCACTGTCGCGTCGGGGCGGTGTCACTGTGGGTGCTGTGGTGGAAGACGCCGTGGGGGATTTCGTCGGCCGCCGGTGGAATCCGTCGCGGGGGGTTGCGCGGACCGCCGGTGGAAGCCGCCGCGGGGGTTGTGCGGGCCGCCGGTGGTAGCCGCCGCCGGGGGTTTCGCCGGGCGCCTCTCGACACCCTGCCGACCCCCGTGGCGCATCCCGTACAAGGTGGCCATGGCCCCTGCGAGCTGCGGGTCCTTACCCTGGCTCCATGACCCCTCACTTCACCCCCGACCCGGCCAAGGGCGCAGCCGTCAAGGCCGCCGACCGGGCCCACGTGTTCCACTCCTGGTCCGCCCAGGGCCTGATCGACCCCCTGGCCGTCGCAGGTGCGGAGGGCTCGTACTTCTGGGACTACGAGGGCAACCGCTACCTCGACTTCACCAGCGGCCTCGTCTTCACCAACATCGGCTACCAGCACCCCAAGGTCGTCGCGGCGATCCAGGAGCAGGCCGCGACGATGACCACCTTCGCGCCCGCCTTCGCCGTGGAGGCCAGGTCCGAGGCCGCCCGCCTGATCGCCGAGCACACCCCCGGTGACCTGGACAAGATCTTCTTCACCAACGGCGGCGCCGAGGCGATCGAGAACGCCGTACGGATGGCCCGTCTGCACACCGGCCGCCACAAGGTGCTGGCCGCCTACCGCTCGTACCACGGGGGTACGAACACGGCGATCAACCTCACCGGTGACCCCCGGCGCTGGGCGTCCGACAACGGCACGTCGGGCACCGTGCACTTCTGGGCGCCCTTCCTCTACCGGTCCGCGTTCCACGCGTCGACCGAGGAGGAGGAGTGCGCCCGCGCCCTCCAGCACCTGGAGGACACCATCACCTTCGAGGGGCCGGGCTCGGTCGCCGCGATCGTCCTGGAGACCGTGCCGGGCACGGCCGGGATCATGACGCCGCCCACCGGATACCTCAAGGGCGTGCGTGAGCTCTGCGACCGGTACGACATCGTCTTCGTGCTCGACGAGGTCATGGCGGGCTTCGGGCGGACCGGCAAGTGGTTCGCCGCCGAGCACCACGACGTCGTACCGGACCTGATGACCTTCGCGAAGGGCGTCAACAGCGGTTACGTACCCCTCGGCGGTGTCGCCATCTCGCAGCGGATCGCCGAGACCTTCGACAAGCGTGCCTTCCCGGGCGGCCTCACCTACTCGGGCCACCCGCTTGCCTGCGCGGCGGCCGTCGCCACCATCCGGGTGATGGAGGAGGAGCAGGTCGTCGAGAACGCGGCGCACCTCGGCGCCACCGTCATCGGCCCCGGCCTGCGCGGCCTCGCCGAGCGCCACCCGAGCGTCGGCGAGGTGCGGGGCACGGGCATGTTCTGGGCGCTGGAGCTGGTCAGGAGCCGCGAGACCCGCGAGCCGCTGGTCCCGTACAACGCAACCGGTGCGGCCGCCGCCCCGATGGCGGCCTTCGGCGCCGCGTGCAAGAAGAACGGCCTGTGGCCCTTCATCAACATGAACCGCACGCACGTCGTGCCGCCGTGCAACGTCACCGAGGCCGAGGCCAAGGAGGGCCTGGCGGCCCTCGACGAGGCGCTGACGGTGGCGGACGGACACACGGTCTAGCGGGGAGCGGGCACACGGCCGGGCCGAGCGGCGTGCGCACGGTCGCCACCCGTCGGGCACACGGCCCTCCCGTCCGGCGGGCACACGGTCCGCCACCCCGTCGGGCACACGGTCCGCCACCCCTCGGCCGTCCCTCCCGCCGATACGCCGGGTAACCCCCTTCTTGTCCCGCTCCGGGCGCCCCATAGGGTGTCCGGAGCGGACGAAGGGGGAGCACGATGCCCGCTGGCCGGACGGTGAACCGCAGCACCCTGCGGCAGCAGCTCACCGACGCACTGCGTGACGAGGTCCTCGCCGGGCGGCTGGAGCCGGGCCGGGAGTTCACGGTCCGGCAGATCGCGGAGCAGTACGAGGTCTCCGCGACCCCCGTGCGCGAGGCGCTCGTGGACCTCGCGGCCCAGGGCCTCCTCGAATCCGACCAGCACAAGGGATTCAAGGTCAGGGAGTACTCGCTCGACGAGTTCCGCGGCATGGTCGAGGCGCGCGGGCTCGTGGTCGAGGGCATCCACCACCGGCTCTCGGTCGCCGCGAGCGACCTGGCCCCCGACCGGCTCGCGGTGATGCGGCGCCGGGCCGAGGAGGCGACACGGGCGGCGCGGGCGGGGGACCTGGACGTCCTCATCGGGTACGACCTGCGGTTCTGGCAGGAACTCGCCGCGATGGCGGGCAACCCGCACATAGCGGCCTTCCTGCATCAGCTCCGCGTCCGCTGCTGGGTGTTCTCCGTGCCGCACCTGCGTGCCGAGCGCGACCTGGGCGCCTCCGGCTGCCTGTGGAAGCGGCACGAGGAGGTCGTCGAGGCGCTCACCCGCTGCGACGAGGAGGCGGTGTACGAGGTGCTGGCCGCACACGACGAGGCAGCCCTGGCCTGGGCCGACCGCGTCGCCGCGACCACTTCCCCTCGCGAGTCCTGACCCCGCTGCCGCGCGAGGCCCGAGGCGGTCCGCGGCCGAGCTGCGCACAGCTTCCGCGCGCGGCCCCGGAGGCGGTCCGCGGCCGGGCTGCGAACAGCTTCCGCGTGCGGGCCCGGGGGTGGCCCGCGGCCGGGCTGCGACAACTTCCGCACGCGGGCTCTGACCGGCGGTCTTCGCGCCGCGTACACATGGCATTACGCTGCCCTGACCGGTCGCCGACCACGGGGCCGGAAGCTTCGGACCGTGGAGGAGCCCCCTTGGCCTGTGACCTGTGGCTGGTGCCCCTTGTCGACGTACTGTGCCAGAGCCCCGACAACCCCTTCGCCGAAGAGATCGCGACCTACGACAAGGCACTCACCGATGCCGGTCTGCCGACGGTCCCGATCTTCCCGTACATGCCGGGACTGTCCGGCGACGTCGCCCCGGTCGCGGGTTTCGACTACGACGCGCTGCACTTCCTGCGCCGGGCCTACCTGCTCATGGCGCGCGGCCTCGCGGTGACACCGGTCGACGAACTGGGCGGTGACTACGAGCAGTTGCTGGAGATGTTCGAGGAGACCGCACTGCACTCGCACCTCGTCTGGCACTACGACCACGCGGGGGTGTACGTCCCCGTGGACTTCTCTGCGCCGCTCACCTCCGACGAACTCCTCGCGGGCGGCGGCCCGTTGGGGTCGGCGCAGGGACTGCTGCGGGAGTTGGAGTACGTCGCGCCCGCGATCGGCATCGACCCGGCGAACCCGCCCGCGCCGCCGCTCCCGCCGAGCGGCCCCACCACGCTGGAGGAGCCGGCCCCCGGCCCCCTGGACCCGTCCCCGTTCGCACGCGAGCGCCATGTCTGGCTCGGCCTGCACGCGGCAGCCACCCGAAGCCTCGCCCAAGGCTCCATGATCGTCTTCAGCTGATTCCGCCGGGCCGCTCGGCCAGGGGGCGGTCCCACGCAGCACCGCCCCCCGCCCTCCCCCCCGAAGCCCCTTGTCCCGCTCCCTACCTCGGCGCCTCCGGCGGCCTCTGGCGCGGCATGTTCGGCCGTGTCCCCGGCGGCAGCGGTAACCGGCTCGGATGGCCCGAGATCCCCTCGGGCCTGGCCGGTGCCGCGCCCAGCGTCTGCATGACCAGCGGCGCGGGACCCGAGCGGAACTCGCCCATCCAGTCCGTCGTCTCCACGCGGACCAGCTCCGTGATGTCCTCGGTGAAGCGCCGCAGCACCCCCAGGCACCGCTCCGCCGCCTCGCTCGCCGTACCGTCCGTCGGCCCGAGGATCTCCCGTACGCTCTCCGACGCCCAGTCGAACTGGAGTGCGGTGAGTCGTCGCTGCACCGCGTGCGCGGTCGCCATGTCCCGCATCCAGCCCGAGGTCAGCCCGAAGTACCGGTCGCAGGCCACGCACGCCGCGCCCACCAGCAGCGACAGATACCCCCACCCCGCGCCACCCGGCACCGCCCCGGTCAGGTCGAGCAGCGGCAGCGCGGCACCGGTCACGGCCCCCGCCGCCGTCCCGATCCGCAGCCCCCGCGCGCCCCGCCGCTTCCAGCCGCGGTCGGCCAGGTACCAGCGGGCCGTGCGCAGCGCCCCCGCCTCCACCCACCGGTACAGCTCGTCCAGCCGCTCCGCCGGCTCCCCCCAGTCGCCGAGCGGGAAGGGCCGCCCGGCCAGGTCCTCGGTGTCCCAGCCCCACTCGTCACTGCCGCCGGCACCGCAACTGTGACCGGAACCGGATTCATGACCGGAACAGGACCCCGGTCCGGCGTCGTGCCGGGCCGGCGGCCCCTCGGGCTGCATCTCCGGCTGACTCACCGGGCACTCCTCTGCTCTGCTCTGAAGATCCGCGCTGGGAACGTTCCTGCGGCGTACCGGCAAACTCCTCCGTACGGGTGCGCTCGCCCTTCCTACCGCCGAATGGTGGGCCGTGGGGCCGTTGCCCCGGTATTTCCCTCCGTACGGGTGCCGTGATCAGGAGGGGGAGGCCACGCCCACTCACCCGAAAGAGTCACTTCGTACGGCGCGGGGCGGGCCGTCGGAGGACCACGTAGGCTCGGAACGACCGACCGAATGACGAGCGCGCGCGTCATGAGTCCGAGGATGCCCAGGACGACGCCGACGCCAGGACGACTAGGAGACATGCCGTGATCCCCGGTGGTGGCCAGCCCAACATGCAGCAGCTGCTCCAGCAGGCCCAGAAGATGCAGCAGGACCTCGCCCAGGCGCAGGAGGAGCTCGCCAGGACCGAGGTCGACGGCACCGCGGGCGGCGGCCTGGTCAAGGCCACCGTCAACGGCTCCGGCGAGCTGCGTGCCCTGGTGATCGACCCGAAGGCCGTCGACCCGGACGACACGGAGACCCTCGCCGACCTCGTCGTCGCCGCGGTCCAGGCCGCGAACGAGAACGCGCAGACCCTCCAGCAGCAGAAGCTCGGTCCGCTGACCCAGGGCCTGGGCGGCATGCCGGGCCTGCCGTTCTAGCGGATCCGGCAGCTCTCTTCTGCCGGGAGCCCCGCAGCAACTACCGTACGCACGAAGAAGAACAGGGAAGGCAATCCGTTGTACGAAGGCGTGGTTCAGGACCTCATCGACGAGTTGGGCAGGCTGCCCGGCGTCGGTCCCAAGAGCGCGCAGCGGATCGCCTTCCACATCCTCCAGGCCGAGCCGACGGACGTCCGCCGGCTCGCGCACGCGCTGCTGGAAGTGAAGGACAAGGTCCGCTTCTGCGCGGTGTGCGGGAACGTCGCGCAGGAGGAGCGGTGCAACATCTGCCGCGACCCGCGCCGCGACACGACCGTCATCTGTGTCGTGGAGGAGCCCAAGGACGTGGTCGCGATCGAGCGGACGCGTGAGTTCCGGGGGCGCTACCACGTGCTGGGCGGCGCGATCAGCCCCATCGAGGGCGTCGGCCCGGACGACCTGCGGATCAGGGAACTGCTCGCCCGGCTCGCGGACGGCACCGTCACCGAGCTCATCCTGGCGACGGACCCGAATCTGGAGGGCGAGGCCACGGCCACGTACCTGGCACGGATGATCAAGCCGATGGGTTTGAAGGTCACTCGGCTGGCCAGTGGTCTCCCTGTAGGGGGAGACCTTGAGTACGCCGACGAGGTCACGCTCGGGCGTGCCTTCGAGGGGAGACGATTGCTGGATGTCTGACGTCACCGAGACCGCGGGCGCGCCCGCGGCCACGCCCGGGACCGGCCAGGACCGGCGGCCCGACCAGGAACCTGACTCGTTCGCGGTCCAGATCGCCGACCAGGTGGAGAGCTTCATCCTGGCCGTCACCGAGGTGGCGAGGGGCGACGAGCCGGACAGTGCCGTGCCGTTCCTCCTGCTGGAGGTGTCCCAGCTCCTCCTCGCGGGCGGCCGGCTCGGCGCGCACGAGGACTTCGTCCCGGACGAGCGGTACGAGCCCGACCTCGGGCCCGAGCCGGACGTGGACGACCTGCGCATAAGGTTCGCGCGGATGCTGGAGCCCATCGACGTCTACTCCGAGGTCTTCGACCCGTACGAGCCGCGCAAGGCGCCCGTCGCCTGCCGTATCTCGGACGACCTCGCCGACGTGGTCACCGACCTGCGGCACGGCCTCGCCCACTACCGGGCCGGCCGCACCAGCGAGGCCCTGTGGTGGTGGCAGTTCTCGTACTTCTCCAACTGGGGCTCCACGGCCTCGGCCACCCTGCGCGCCCTGCAGTCCCTCGTCGCACACGTCCGCCTCGACCAGCCCCTCCAGGAGCTGGACGGCCTGGACACCGACGAGGACCTGGGCGAGAAGGACCTGGAGGAAGAGGCGGGCCGCGTGATGCTGGAGGAGATCGCGGGCCCGCTGGGCATCAGGACGAAGTAACGCCCGAGGCGAGGACGGGACGAAGTAGCGCCCGAGGCGAAGACGAAACGAGGGGGCCCACCGCAACGAGCGGCGGGCCCCCTCCCCGTGCCCGGTTCCCGCGCCCCTCAGCGCGGCCGCACCTTCGGCAGGGGCATTCCGGCGGTGCCCTCGACCGGCAGGATCTCGCCCACCGCCCTGACCCGTACGGCCACCGTGCCCGCGTGCCCGGCCAGCCGGGTGCGGAAGTCACGGGAGGCGGCCCCGGCCGGCGTGGTGCCCACGGTGAGGCCGGTGGCCCCGTCCTGGGACAGCGTGCGGATCGGGAAGCCGTACTGCCCGGCGTGGCTCAGCACGCGTGCACCGGCCGCCTGGACCTCCTTCGCGGACCAGCGCCCCCGGTAGAGGTCGAGCCGCGCGAAGTCCACCCCGGGATGCGCCTTCGCGGCGGCCGCCACCCAGTCCCGGCCGCGTGCCGGGTCGGTGACGCACAGGGCGACCCGGCCGGGCGGCCGGTCGACGGTCATCGAGCTGTAGATGTCGTAGTACGCGGCGTTCTGCCCGGTGCCCCTCTTGGGCGGGGCGACGGCGTCGGCCAGGGCGCGTGCCTCGGGGGTGTTCATCGGGGAGCCGTCCCCGTCCCGGGTCGGCAGGCCCCGCGGGTCGGGGTTGCCCGTGGGGCAGGCCCGCACATCGCCGGATCGCGGCCGTACGGTGTCCGTCCGGCCGCCGGGGTCGCTCCCGCAGGCCGTGGAGAGAGTGAGCAGGGCGAGTGCGGCGTAGGCCGAGGTGCGTCCTTGCATGGTTCCTCCAGGGGCGGGCGGGATTGGAGTTCCCGCGGCGGGGCTGTGACGGCCCCTCCCCGTGCCCGGTTCCCCTGGCGGTCCGTGTGAGGCAGGACACCTTCCGCGTACGGTCGTGGGACCGGGGCAGCATCCCGTTCGAGCAGGCAGGACCGTGCGGGGCGGACCAGGTCGTGAGCGAGACGTCTCACGATGCGGTACCCGCCCGGTGCGACCGGCCCGCTCGTTAAACTGATTCGAGCGCAGTAATGAACTGCCGCAATGGACTAACGAGGAGCGCACGTGGGCCTTGTCGTGCAGAAGTACGGAGGCTCCTCCGTCGCCGATGCCGAAGGCATCAAGCGTGTCGCCAAGCGAGTCGTGGATGCCAAGAAGAACGGCCATCAGGTCGTTGTCGTGGTGTCCGCGATGGGCGACACCACGGATGAGCTGATCGATCTCGCCGGACAGGTATCTCCGATCCCCGCCGGACGCGAATTCGACATGCTGCTGACCGCGGGAGAGCGGATCTCCATGGCCCTGCTGGCCATGGCGATCAAAAACCTGGGCCACGAGGCCCAGTCCTTCACGGGCAGCCAGGCCGGTGTCATCACCGACTCGGTCCACAACAAGGCGCGGATCATCGACGTCACCCCGGGCCGCATCCGGACCTCGATCGATGAGGGCAACATCGCCATCGTCGCCGGGTTCCAGGGCGTCAGCCAGGAGGGGAAGAACATCACGACCCTCGGTCGCGGTGGTTCGGACACGACGGCCGTCGCGCTGGCCGCCGCCCTCGACGCCGAGGTCTGCGAGATCTACACGGACGTGGACGGCGTGTTCACCGCCGACCCGCGTGTGGTGAAGAAGGCGAAGAAGATCGACTGGATCTCCTTCGAGGACATGCTGGAGCTGGCCGCGTCCGGCTCCAAGGTGCTGCTGCACCGGTGCGTGGAGTACGCACGCCGTTACAACATCCCCATTCACGTACGCTCGTCCTTCTCGGGCCTGCGCGGTACGTGGGTCAGCAACGAGCCGCAGGGAGACCAGCAGGTGGAGCAGGCCATCATCTCCGGAGTCGCCCACGACGTCTCCGAGGCCAAGGTCACGGTCGTCGGAGTGCCGGACAAGCCGGGCGAGGCCGCGGCGATCTTCCGTGCCATCGCGGACGCCGAGATCAACATCGACATGATCGTGCAGAACGTGTCGGCCGCCTCCACCGGGCTGACCGACATCTCCTTCACGCTGCCGAAGACCGAGGGCCGCAAGGCCACCGACGCGCTGGAGAAGGCTCGCGCGGCCGTCGGCTACGACTCGCTGCGCTACGACGACCAGATCGGCAAGATCTCGCTGGTCGGCGCCGGCATGAAGACCAACCCCGGCGTGACGGCCGGCTTCTTCGAGGCGCTGTCCGACGCGGGCGTGAACATCGAGCTGATCTCGACCTCCGAGATCCGCATCTCGGTCGTCACCCGCGCCGACGACGTCAACGAGGCCGTCCGCGCCGTGCACACGGCCTTCGGACTCGACACGGAATCCGACGAGGCCGTGGTCTACGGAGGCACCGGAAGGTGACCGACAAGCCGACGCTCGCGGTCGTCGGGGCGACCGGGGCGGTCGGCCGGGTCATGCTCCAGATCCTGTCGCAGCACGCCGACATCTGGGGCGAGATCCGACTCCTCTCCTCCCCGCGCACGGCCGGCTCCACGCTGGCCGTGCGCGGCGAGCAGGTCGAGGTCGTGGCACTGGGCGAGGAGGCGCTGGAAGGCGTCGACGTCGCCCTTTTCGACGTGCCCGACGAGGTGGCCGCGCGCTGGGCGCCGGTCGCCGTGGCCAAGGGCGCCGTCGTGGTGGACAACTCGGCGGCCTTCCGGGGTGACGAGGACGTGCCCCTGGTCGTCCCCGAGGTCAACGCGCACTGCGCCAGGCTGCGCCCGCGCGGCATCGTGGCGACCCCGAACTGCACCACCCTGTCGATGATCGTGGCGCTCGGCGCCCTGCACGCCGAGTTCGGCCTCACCGAGCTCGTCGTCTCCTCCTACCAGGCGGCCAGCGGCGCCGGACAGCGCGGCATCGACACGCTGCGCGCCCAGCTCTCGCTGCTTGCCGCGGAGGGCGACGCGGGCACCACCCCGGGCGGGGTACGGCGGGCCGTCGGCGACGACCTCGGCCCGTTCTCCGCGCCGCTCGCGCTCAACGTGGTGCCGTGGGTGGGCGAGGTGCGGGACAACGGCTGGTCGTCCGAGGAACTGAAGATCAGGGACGAGTCCCGCAAGATCCTCGGCCTGCCCGAGCTGCGGGTCACCGCGACCTGTGTACGGGTCCCCGTCATCAGCGTCCACTCCGCTTCCGTGCACGCCCGCTTCGAGTCCGAGGTGACGGTCGAAAGGGCCGAGGAGATCCTCGCCACCGCCCCCGGCGTGGTCCTCTTCGACGATCCGGCTGCGGGCGACTTCCCCACCCCCGCCGACGTGGTCGGCACCGACCCGACCTGGGTCGGCCGGGTACGCCGCTCCATGGATGATCCCGCGGCGCTGGAACTCTTCGTCTGCGGCGACAACCTGCGGAAGGGATCTGCCCTGAATACGGTGCAGATCGCCGAATTGGTCGCTGCCGAACTCGCGATGAACTGACCGGTACTGTTTGTAGGATCTGTGAATGCCCTGTGCAGGGGTAACGGGTCTGAACCACATGGGTCGGACGTGCGGCAGGACGGCGGCGGCGTGACCGGTGCCGTCGAGGGACCGGGGAAATTGCCTCTGCCCTTGTGGGAACCGGCAGTTGGGCGTTGTGCGTCTCCGTTGTCGCCCTCGCAAGAGGCCACAGCGATCCCGTCTGCCGGGGGGAAAATTGGGGCAATGGGGAGGGGCGGTTACGCATGGGGCGAAACGGTGCATCGCATTCACCGGTGAGCACGCCGGTGAGCACACCGGCGAAAGCCACGTCCTGCGCGTACAACCCTGACGGGGAGAAGCGTGTCCAACAGGCGTGGCAGCAGAGGTTCTCGACATCACGGCGGTCTCGCTGCGCGGCGCGTCCATGCGCCCGCGGCGTACGTCCCGCGCGCCCGGCGGCATGCCGGTGATCGCCCCCATGCCCGCGGCACGGCCCGCACGCATTCCGGCGCAGGCGCCGACGGGCACGGTCACGACGCCGGTGCAGACGGGAGCGGTCTCCTCGGTCGTGCCGGCGCCGACGGGCGCTGCCGGTGCCCCGCACGCCACCGCCCCGCTGGCCGGTGCCCCGGCACCGGACTCCGCGACGTACGGGCCCGCGCTCGTGACCACTGACGAGACGACCCTGGCAGAGGGCACCACCGTCGACCACCTGACCGAGACCTACCGCGCGCACTACCGCTCGCTGCTCGGCCTGGCGGCGCTGCTGCTCGACGACGTCGCGTCCTGCGAGGACGTCGTGCAGGAGGCCTTCATCCGGGTGCACTCCGCGCGCGGACGGGTCCGGGAGCCGGAGAAGACCCTGGCGTACCTCCGCCAGACCGTCGTCAACCTCTCCCGCTCCGCACTGCGCCGCCGCATCCTCGGCCTCAAGCTGCTCTCCAAGCCGATGCCGGACATGGCGAGCGCGGAGGAGGGTGCGTACGTCACCCTGGAGCGGGACGCGCTGATCAAGGCGATGCGCGGACTGCAACGGCGCCAGCGCGAGGTGCTGAGCCTTCGCTACTTCGCGGACATGACCGAGGCGCAGGTCGCCGAGGTGCTCGGAATATCGCTGGGCTCGGTGAAGGCGTACGGTTCACGCGGGATCGCGGCGCTGCGCGTCGCGATGGAGGCGACCGCGTGAAAGGCAACAACGGCGGGGGCACGGGTGGATCCGGTGGACCGGGTGGGTACGGCAACGACCGCCACGGTCGCGGAGCACGCCACGACCGCCACGACCACCATGCGCGGTACGGGCCGGACGGGCCGAGGCACGACCGGACTGGAAACAGGATTGTGAACGACGGGCGCGACGGGCACGAGGAGCGCCACGGGCGGCAGACCCCACCGGCGAACGACGGAGCCCGGGGCAGCGGGAACGACACCTTCGGCAGCGGCTCGCCCGCAACCCCCCGGGGTCCTGGCGACGGACCGGCGGCGGGGAGCTCCGGCACCCCCTCCCTCAGCCCCGACGAGCTGGCGATCCGCCGCCTGATGCACGGCGCGGTGCAGGACCTCGCACCCTCGGAGGGCGCGCTCGACCAGCTGCACAGGGCGGTACCGCTCCGCCGCACCAGGCGTCGGCAGGCGGTGGTCGGGGTGGCCGCCGCTGCGCTGCTGATCGGCACCGCGGTCCCGGCGTTCCTGCACGTGTCCAGGTCGGGCACCGCCACCACCGCGAGCCCCGCGAACGCGGGCCACTCCGAGGACACCCAAGGCGTCGAGGACGGCGGCAGGGCCACCGGCCCCGGTGACGGCGGGGAGCAGGACAAGGACGGCCCCCTGAGCAAGGACCCGGGCGAGTCCAGGGACGAGGGCCCGGACGGCGAGCAGGAGAAGCCGGAGCCGGGCGGGTCGCAGGACGGCGAGAGCGGCGCCGACACCGGCAGCGACGGCGTCGGTGCGTACGAACAGGACGCCACGGAGCCCGAGAAGCCCACCTGCGACGGCGCGCAGCTGGAGGTCGTCAGGGCGACCACCGGCGCCCCGGACGCCAAGGGAAGGGTCTACGGCACCTTCCGGATCGCCAACAGGTCGGGCGCCGAGTGCGCCGTGCCGGGCGGCGGCAGCATGAACTTCCAGGCCATGGGCGCGGCCGACCGGTCCCGCATCAAGGTCGTCGAGCACACGTCGGGCGACCCGGCCCCGGGCCTGCCCGACCCGGCGGACGAGGCCCGCAGCCTGGTGCTGCCGCCTGAGGCGGCGTACGAGGTGCGGTTCGCGTGGGTCCCGCAGGACACCTGCCCCTCGACGGGAGTGTCCCCCGACCCCACGCCCACCGGGGGCGGCGGCGAGGACCCGGGACAGTCCGACGGCGGCTCGGCCACGGCAGGCGGCGAGAGCGGCGGGAAGGTACCGGAGGCGGGAGCGGACGACACGGACGCCGTGGACGGCGGCGCGACGACGCAACTGGGCACGGGCGACGGCGAACAGGCGGACGGCAAGGTCGCCGTGACGCACACGGCGGAACCGGGCGCCCCGAGCGCGGAGGCGACGATTCCGAACGCGTGCGCGGGAACGATCTACCGGACGGGCGTACTGGACGCACCGTGACCGCGCCGGCCCGCTCCTGCGGGGCCGTCCGCATCTTCGGCACCGGGGCCGTCGCCCCCGTCGCCCCCGTCACCCTCCGTCGGGATCCCCAGGGCCAGGTCCCGCGCGGTCTCCGCCTCACGGCGCACCAGCCGGAACCACATGAAGAGCACGAACCCGGCGAAGACGAACCACTCGCCGGTGTATCCGAGGTTCTGGAACGCCTTCAGGTCGAGGCCACTCCCCTGCGGGGCGACCGCGGGCACGGCCTTCATCCCGCTCGCACCGCTCTCGCCGGCGCCCTGGGTGATCCAGGCGTCGTAGACCCCGTACGGCACGAGGTTGACGAGCGTCGCGGAGCTGATCATCCCGACCTGCCCCCGCGGCAGCCCGCCCGCGGTGTCGACGCCGTCGGTCTGTGAGTTCTCGGAGGCCTGCAGGGCCCCGGTCACGGTGACCTCGCCGGTGGGCGCGGGCGGGGGAGTGGCACCGCGCGCGTCGCCTGCAACCCAGCCCCGTAC
Source organism: Streptomyces sp. NPDC091272 (assembly GCF_044757485.1). Lineage (NCBI taxonomy): Bacteria > Bacillati > Actinomycetota > Actinomycetes > Kitasatosporales > Streptomycetaceae > Streptomyces > Streptomyces sp. NPDC091272. The sequence continues at coordinate 209,704 of NZ_JBIVVC010000003.1, read as the reverse complement.
GACGGGGAGCCCCTTGCCACCGCCGGTGTCGGTCTTCAGCATCCCGAGGACGTAGTACCCGGCCCTGTCGTCCAGCGTCCGGCCGGGCACGAGGAACTGGTCCGCGTACCGCCCGGTCACCTTCGCCTGCTTGCCCGAGGTCTCGGTCGAGACGGGCAGCAGCTCCTCCAGCGGCACGGCGGCCTGCTTCGCGGGATCGGGGGCCGCCTCCGCGCTGCGGTGCGAGTCGACCCGGTCCTCGAATCGGCCGAGCTGCCAGGACCCCATGAAGACACAGAAGGGGATGGCGAGCACGACGAAGAGGTTGATCCCCCACCAGCGCGGAGTCAGCAGAAACCGGTACACGTTTCTACGGTACGTTCCCGGCCCACCGGGCAGGAGGGCGGGTCGCCCCCGCCGCGGGGCAGGGGGGCGGCTCGCCCCGGGCCCCGGCGGCGGGACGCCCGCGAGGACGAGCTGCCCCCGAACAGGCGCCGGACGCCCGCACGGTGACCGGCCACCGGCCACCGGCACCGCCCGGACGCAACCACCCCTACTTCCCCAGATGCCGCCGCACGAAGTCGATCTCCAGCCGCACCTGCTTGATCCGCTCCTCGACGACGAGAGACCCGTGCCCCGCGTCGTACCGGTAGACCTCGTGCACCGCGTCCCGGGCGGCCAGCCGGTCGACGTAGTTGTCGATCTGCTGGATCGGGCAGCGCGGGTCGTTCATCCCGGCGGAGATGTAGACGGGCGCCTTCACGTCGTCGACGTACGTCAGCGGCGACGAGACCCTGAACCGCTCCGGCACCTCGTCCGGCGTCCCGCCGAACAGCGTGCGGTCCAGCGCCTTGAGGGCCTCCATCTCGTCCTCGTACGCCGTCACGTAGTCGGCGACCGGCACGGCGGCGAGTCCGACGGCCCAGGCGTCCGGCTGCGTACCGAGGCCGAGCAGCGTCAGATAGCCGCCCCAGGAGCCCCCGGACAGCACGATCCGCGCGGGATCGGCGAGCCCGGACGCGACGGCCCACTCACGTACCGCCGCGATGTCCTCAAGTTCGATCAGCCCCACCCGGTGCTTGAGGGCGTCGGTCCACTCGCGGCCGTAACCGGTGGAACCGCGGTAGTTGACGCGTACGACGGCGAAGCCGTGGTCCACCCAGGCGGCCGGCCCCGCGGTGAACGAGTCGCTGTCGTGCCAGGTCGGCCCGCCGTGCACCTCGAAGACGGTCGGGAACGGACCTTCGCCGCCCGCGGGCCGCTGCACCAGCGCGTGGATGCGCCCCCCGGGCCCGTCCACCCACACCGTCTCGACCGGTACGGAGGCAGGAGGCGTGGCGCCGGGCGGGTCGAGCACGACGCCGCCGCCGGTCGACCGTACGACCGGCGGTTCGGCGGCCGACGACCACATGTACTCGACGGTCCCGTCGGGCCGTGCGGTGGCCCCGGAGACGGATCCGGCGGGGGTCGGCACCCGGGTCAGCTCGCGGCTCGCGATCTCGTAACGCCACAGCTCGCCGCGGGCCTCGAAGCTGTGCCCGAGGATCAGTGCGGATCCGTCCGGGTACCAGTCGGCGCTCACGTCCCCGGGCAGGTCGACGGACAGCTCGGTCTCGGTCCCGGTCACCGGGTCCCAGAGCATCGGCTCCCAACGCCCCCGCCGCTGGTGGCCGACCAGCATGCGGCTGTCCCCGTCCACGGGCGAGAAGCCGAGCACCTCAAGACCGAGCTCCTTGGTCCCGCCCGCGCTGTCGTCCAGCTCCGCGACGAGGCCGCCGTCGGCCACGCGCAGCACCCGCAGCGAGGAATGCATGGCATCCCCGTGCTCGGTGTGCTCGACGGCGAGCAGCGCGGAGTCGTGACTGAGGTCCCCGACCCCGGCGGACTCCCGGTGCCGGTAGACCTCCACGGGCTCGGCCCCGGGCTCCCGTACGACATGGATCGTCGACCCGTCCTCGTCGGTCGAGCGCCCGACGACCACCGTCCCGTCGACCCCGAGGGCGAGCCCCGCGGGATAGGAGGCTTCCAGCCCCGGCACGGCGAGCACGTCCTCCCCACCGCCGAACGGCTGCCGCCGCCACACGCCGAACTCGTCGCCGTCGGTGTCGTCGAACCACCAGATGCTCTGCCCGTCGGGCGTCAGAACGCCGTCGGTGGTCCCGTTGGCCCGATCCGTCACCTGCCGCTGGGCACCGCTCGCCCGGTCCCAGGCGTACAGCTCGTAGGTCCCCGTCGCGTTGGACACGAACAGGGCCCGCTCCGGTGCCTGCTCCGCCCACTCGGGCAACGAAACCCGAGCCGCCCGAAACCGCTGCTCCCACCGGGGAACGTCCACCACGCCGTCACTCTCACCACTACTCATCCCCCCATCAAACAGGACCCGCCCCCAGGACCCACCCACCCCGACCGTCGGCTGTCGGTGCCCCCCTCCACACTCACACCATGGCCCACCACAAAGACCCGCTCCCAGACCTGCGAGCCACCGTCCAGGCCTACTGGAAGGCCGCCGGGGCCCACGACTGGGTCACCTTCGACAAGACCCTCGCGGACGACGTCACCTACGACCTCCCGCAGACCGGGGAACGCATCCACGGCAGGTCCGCGCTCTCCCGCTTCCACCGCGACTATCCGGCCGCCTGGCACGCCGAAGTCCTGCGCACGGTCGTCCAGGGTTACAGCGCCGTCACCTGGCTCCACGTCACGGTCGGCCTGGAAGAACTCCACGCCATCACCTTCTTCACCGCCGACCCCACCACCGGCCTGCTCACCGACATCACAGAATTCCGGCCCGAACCCTACGAACCCCCGACCGGCCGCGAACACCTGGTGGAGCGGTACTGACCGGGGCCGCCCGGGATGCCGGATCAATGTCTCGGACAACGCCAGCCTCCCCTCAAGCGGCTGCCAGGCGCCAATGGACTCCAGCAGGCGGTGGAGGTCGTGGGCGGACTCGGCGGGGCGAGCAGCGTGGCCATCATGAACGACCAAGGCCGCCGGCCTCGCGGGGTCAGACGACGATCTCCCTGGTGTGGGGGTTCTGGGACGTGCAGCGATGCGGAGTCAGCTGCGTCGGATCAGTTCCTGTGGTCTGTCAGACCGGAACCCGACTCCTCCGCCGAACTCATCGCAGCCTGGGCCATGGCGACGAAGCGAGGTGTCAGAGGGTGGCCGCCATGCTTCAGGTAGACGAGGTTGAGGGGAACGGGCGGACCGTCAGGCACGGTGAGGAACGACACGAAGGAATGAATGTGCTGGCGACCGACAAATTCGGGCACCACGCCAACGCCTTTGTTCGCCGCGACAGCCTCCAACCACTCGTCGAAGTTTCGACAGATGGCAGAAATGCTGGGGCGGCTGCCCTCGGGCCACTGCGTCAAGTCCGTTGTCCCGCTTACCTCATTGAGCACGAGAGAATGGTCAGCGATATCTTGCCAGCTTATTTCTTCCCGCTTCGCGAGTTCAGATCGCGTGGATACTGCGACAATTCTCCGTTCGTGCAGCAAGGTGACTGATTCCATTTCGGGGGGTACAGGTATGCGTCCCCTTAGAATTGCCACGTCGGCTTCCCCTTGGTCCACCCCTGCGAGCTTTGCGTCTCGCCGGTGCACCTTCACCGGTATCCCGGTCTCGGCCTCGAACGTGGCGATGACCTCCTGGGGCCACCCTGTGGGAAAGCCCCAGGCGAAACCCACGCGAAACGGTTCCTCGTCGGGGTCAGGGTGCAGGGCCGCCTCCAGGCGAGGGATGAGAACGCTGAGCTGGTCGTACAGCGTCGCGCCGGCCGCGGTGAGGGAGACCTGGCGGGTGGACCGTTCCAGCAGGCGTCGCCCGACCAGTTCCTCCAGGCGTCGTATGTTGCGGCTGAGTGTTGGCTGTGACACACCCATCCGATGGGCGGCCCTGGTGAAGTGCCTTTCCTCCGCCAAGGCCAGGAACCCGCGTAGGTGGTGCAGCTCGATGCTCATGGCCAGAAGCATATGCAAGGCCGCATAGGGACTTGCATTACTGTCGGAAGGGTCGCCGCTCTCGGGTTGCGTACGCACCTGAGCCCTGCCTCATCTCCCGAGAATCGCTTTGGCGTTGTTGTTTCCTGGCTCTGCCCGTGCAGTGAACAATTCGTCATGCAGGGCCCGGACGACCCGGGCCCTGCATGAGACGTCGCCTGCGCGTGGGCTCAGCCCTGGTACTCCTCGTCCGTCACGTGCTCCTTCCACTCGGTGGGGCCATCGGTGACGGCGATGTGTGTCATGAAGGTGCGCGGGCCCGCGCCGTGCCAGTGCTCCTCACCGGGGTGGCAGACAACGGTGTCGCCCGCCCTGATCTCTTGCCGCTCGCCGCCTCGGTACCCCACGACTCCCACGCCTTCGGTCACGTGCAGTACCTGACCCGCCGGGTGCCGATGCCATGCGCTGTGCGAGCCGGGAGTGAACAACACATTGCGCACTTCGGTGTTGGCGGTGGCACCGATGCGAGGCCACAGCCAGACATCGCCGTAGAACCGCTCCTCAGGTCCCTTGGTCGCGTCTCCGGGGTGACGAATAACGTCCATGGTGTGCTTCTCCTTCTATTTGGTCGTTTGGTGGTGATAGATGGTTGATCATGATTTGGAGGTGGAGGCTGACTGGGCCTTTCCCGCGAGCAGGATGAGCGCGGAGGCAGCTACCGACACGACAGCCAGTGCCGCACTAGTGGTGCTGAAAGCGTCCTTTGGGGTGCTGCTCGGTTCGGCGAGACCCAGATAGACGGTTCCGAAGACGGCAACACCCATGGTTCCGCCGACCTGCAGCGTCGTGTTGAACAGGCCGCTCATGTCCGGCGCGTACCGAGCTTCGACGGACTCCGTGAGGTGGGCCAGCGTCCCGCTGAAGGCTGCGCCGTAGCCAACGCCACCGATACCGAGGAGGACGACCAGCCAGCCGGTGCTCTGAGCGCCCGCAGCCATGGCTGCAAAAGCGATCGCCATCAGAAGACTTCCCACGGGGGCCGCGAGCCGCCGAGTGCGCGCGCCGGCTCCGCCGAGGACGGGGCCGACCAGAGCGAAGGTCGCCACCCATGCGACGGGAACCAGCCCCGCATACACCGCACTCTTGCCCAGCCCTTGCTGTAGATACAGCGCGAGGACGAACAGCAGGGCGAAGTACCCGGCGCGAGTTGCGGCTTGGGAGACCAATGCCAGGGCCACCGGCCTGCGGGCAAGCAGCCCGACATTCATCAGTGGGTCGCCCCCGCGCCGCGTGATACCTCCCTCCACCACGGCAAATACAGCGAAGACCGGCAGGGATGCGGCGATGCAGCCCCATGTCCACGGAGCCCAACCCGCGTCCTGACCCATCACGAGCGGTGTCACCAGAAGAAACAGCGCGAGGGACAGAAGCCCCACGCCTCGCAGATCCAGCTTCTTCTGCCCGGTGCCTTCATCGGCCGGCAGGAAGATGAACGCGGCGATCAGCAGAAGGGCACCGATCGGTACGTTGATCAGGAAAATGGGGCGCCATCCCGTGCCCAGGATGTCGGCCGACACCAGAACGCCACCCAGCGCCTGCCCAATGACGGAACTCACCCCTAGGACACCGGTATAGGCGCCCAGTGCTCGTCGGCGTGCTGGCCCCTCGAAGTTGACCTGAATGCCTGTCAGCACCTGGGAGACCATCAGGGCGGCGCCGATCCCCTGCACTACTCGGGCACCCACTAGTGCGCCGCCGTTCGGCGCGAGGCCGCAAGCCAGTGAGGAGACCGTGAATACGACCAACCCCAGCAGGTAGGTCCAGCGGCGCCCTCGGATTTCGCCAAGCCTGGCGCCAGTGATCAGCAACATGGCGTACGCGAGCGTGTAGCCCGAAACGATCAGCTCCAGCTCGCTGCCGGTCGCGTGCAGACGGTCTCGGATCGACGGGATCGCGACGTTGACCACCGCAATGTCCACGTTTCCCAGGAACATGCCGCCAAGCAGTGAGGCGAGTAGCCACACCTGTCGCTTCCCATGAGGGGCGGCGTCCCCTTGTCGTGCTCCGGTTCGCGTTGACTCATGCGTAGGAGATGTCTTCAAGAAGTCACACCTCGGTCGATAGCTGACGGTTCGAACGGCGGGCGATGCGGCCCGCCTTGTGCGCCGCTCCCTCCGTCAGACGGCATCCCGCTGGACCAGCTGGAACTGGACGCCGTTGGAGGTGTGGGGCTCCGTCCATGCATTCAGGTTCGGACCGACCGGGACCGGTTCGCTGGTAGTCAGCTCAACGCCCAGTCCTTGGACCGCCTTCATGATGTCGGGGACGTCGTCGACCTCGACTCCGATGTGTTCGATCCGAGCCTGGTTACCCGCGCCCAGCCTGCGCCGGCGGGCTTCCTCTGTTGTGGGCTCGATGAGCTCGATTCGGCCGTCCCCACAGAAGTAGAAGGCAATCTTCACGTTCCGCTCCGGGACCTCCTGCGCCCGCTCCAGACGCATTCCCAGGCTTTCCAGAAAGGACCTTGCCGCTGCAAGGTCATCCACCACTACACCGATGTGATCTATTCGCTTGAACATGATCCCTCCCATTACTGCTAGTTGTTCTGAACGTCTGTCGGCGCGTATTCATTGGAGAACTTGTTGTGCAAGTCGGCCAGTTGAGGAAGGTTCGACATATTGAGCAGCAAGAGGTCACCGCCCGACTTGTTATTTTCGAAGTGATGCACATGCCAGGCAGGAATGAGCACGATGTCGCCGCCGCTTACGCCGACGGTTTCATCGGTCTCGTCGAAGACCAGGACGCCGGAGCCGGATCGTACGAAATAGAGGTGCCACCAGGAGTGGGTATGCGGGGTGGTGTGTTCACCTGGCCTCACGGACTGGAAAGTCATCGACATACCCGGAACGACCTGGTGGTCGCCGTCGGGGGTGGCAAGTGTGAGCGTTCCGTATTCCGTGTGCTCGGCTGCCGCCAGTTCCTCGGCCAGCCTCTCCCACTGCCAAATGGTCGGGGCGGGGCGTTCCTGGGCATGGCGTTTGCGGAATTCAGGGTACGGAAATTGGCTTCCGGTCTGAACCGGCATCTTCTTCCTCCTGGGTGGTGTTATGTCGGTGCTTGATGTCCGAGACCATGTCGCGCACGGCCATGTCGGCGTCGAGCGTGAACTGCGAGGCCATCGCCTGGCGAGGCAGCGCGTGTGTGTAGAACCGTGGCCCCTCGACCAAGTAGCCCACTGCCCAGGCGGAGTTCAGCGCCTGGCCTGCCGCCGTGACCGGACGGCCGCGTTCATCGATGTCGATGCCACCGGGCTTGAATTCGTCGTTCGAGTAGGGCCGTATGAGGCCCCGCTCAAGGAGGTTGGCGATCAACGGTGACCGGTCACTCTCGGGGTGGAACGCGTCGAGGCGCGCCACGATCAGCGCGTCGGCGTAGTGGATCTCGGGGCCGTCCGGGTAGTCGGTGCGGACGGTGAACTTTGCCGCCTCCCGATCGAGGAGCACTCGGCTGCCCGGGCCGCCGGCCAGGTCCACAATCCCCGCGTGCATCAGCGCGAGGAGCTGATGGTTGCGGTGCCGTGGGGGTCCGAACGAGACCCGGTTCATGACTGGCACGTACTTCCTGTTGAACACCCTGTGCGAGTCAGGTGTGAGGCCGGAGAACTCAACGGCCTCCCGCAGGCTTGCCCGGGTGTCGCGGATGACGTCGGTGGCGGCCTTCACAGGACTCGTGGCGTTGCCGAGTTCTGCGTGCTCCAGGTCACTGACAATGTGGTCCACGAAGAATTTCGCGAATTCCTCCTGATTCGCGAACTGCTTGTCGTGCAACGGGTCGAGGAGCTCTTCTAGTGCACGACGGTCGCCTGCAGTGAGCTCGTAGTCCTCCGGCGAAATGGAGCGTTGCTCCTCGGTCGATCGATAGGCGTACCCCATTTCCCGCAGCAAGAGCGGAAGGACCTCTTCTGTGAAGTCGAGCCTGGGGTCGCCCCGGTGTCGGGTGGCCTCTTGCTGTAGCTGTTGTACGGCTTCATTGGTGAAGAACCGCGGACGGTGGGCCCCGGTGATTCCCTTCTGGTTCACCCCACGGGCACTGAAAGGCAGGCACTGGCGCGAGAACAGCCGAATCTGGGGTTCGCGTCCGGAAGGCCGGTACTCCGTGTCAGGCCCGGAGCCGTGGAATGTTCCACCTCGACCGACTGTGAGCTCGGAGATTACGTCGTGTGCGGTGAGCCCGAACCCCTGGACGGCGACCGTTGATCCGGGGGCGATTTGCTGAAGCCGGTTGACCGGGTACGGAGTGGAGCAGTAGGCAAGCCGGGGGTTCCGCTTGGCGTTACCGCGTGCGAACTCCTCGTACGCCTGATCCTCCTCTGTGGGGATCCGTTCGCAGTGTCCTGTTGTCAGGAAGAGGTAGTCGCTGTGGACGACGAAGCCCTTCTCAAGACGGATGGCGAAGCGGCCGGCGTCCCCCTGCTCGATGTCCACGGCCCGGTCACGGTGGTGGACAATGCGTACGTGCTGCGGCAGGCCATTAACTGTCTGGTCGAAGACCCAGCTGAGATAGGCGCCAAGGAGCTGGCGCGGTAGATAGGCGTGCTCTCCGACGGGCTCCCCGGAATCGTCACCCGTCGGACAGAACGCGCCGCCGAACTGCCGGTATCCGCTGGCAGCCGCCCACTGGGTGAACGACGGACCCTGGCCATTGGCGAACATCGTCACTTGGCTGGCAACGGTGTTGGTCAACAGGTGTCCTGGCTGTTGCGTGGAGTGCACACCCTGGCCGCTGTCACCAGGGTCTATGAGGTGCACGTCCAGCGAGCATCCCGCCGGCAGTTCCGCCGCGAGTTCGGAGATTCGCTGCAGGATGCTCAGGCCGCGCGGCCCTACACCGTTCACGGCCACCTGGAGAGCGCTCATCGCACGGCTCCAGCGGTCGCCGCCGCGGCGTCGATGCCGTCGAGCACGGGTTCGTGGAGACAGGCCCAGTCAGCCGCACCGGGGAGAGGTGGGAAGCGCAGTGCCACCTGAGGATCGTGTCCGGGGATGATGTGGTCGTCCCCGTCCGCCAGGGCTTCGATCCGTTCGTACCCTTCGAGCATCGGCGTGAGACGGTCGAGGATCGGGAACGGGCTGCGGAGCCGGATGTTGGCCCACAGGTGCGTGGCGTCACTTGCCAGCACGACCCAGCCGCGTGTGGTCGGAACCCGTACCACCTGGGTGCCCGGAGTGTGGCCCGGAACCGGGTGCACCGTAACTCCAGGGATGATCTCGGCTTGCCCTGAGTGGAGGACGAGTTGATCCTCGAACAGACCCTGCACCGCTGTTTTGATGTTGACCGGTTCGAAGGGCTTGCGCACGACATGGTGACGCATGGCAGGCCCGGTACAGAATTGGAGTTCGTCCTGCTGCAGATGGATCCGAGCGTGCGGGAACCGGTCCAGGTTCCCTGCGTGGTCATAGTGCATGTGCGTGATCACGACGTCGGAGACATCTTCGGCCGCCATACCGAGATCGCTCAGCGCATCAACCGGGTCGCGGAACAGGGTGCGTCCGCGGCGCTGGGCCATCTCCTCGGGGAATCCCGTGTCCACGAGGAGGAAGTGCCGGTCGTTGCGAATCGCCCAGAGGTAGAAGTCCATGGGCATCTCGCTGCCCGGTGTGAACTGGCCGTCATCGACAAGGAAGTTGTCCCGCGCGGGCCGGTCTGCATGGGTGCCGAACCGGAGTGCCAGGACTTCGTATACCGGATGCGTGTCCTCGGTCATACGGCTCAGACCCCCACGAGGTTGAGCGGCTTGCCGAGCGTGGAGTCAGCGATGCCGGACGGCTCCTCCTCAAAGAGGAACTTGCTCTCCCCGAAGGCGGGTACGAGTTGGTCGAACCAGGTCGCTTCGGGGTCGAACTTCGCGTAGAACGGCTGGCGGACGAGGCCGCCTCGCCGTGCCTGGAGGAGTTGCAGAGCGAAGACCTTCTCGCCCCGGATCGTCGGGACACCGTCGATGAGCACCTTTCCCGGGAACGCGCTCATCGACGGCCCACGTACCGTACGAGACAGACCGGAGACGCTCGAGTAGGCCGAGCGGAAGATGTCATATGCCTTGACCAGCGGCAGCTCGAAGTAGGACCGCGCACCGGTGTCACGCTCGACGAACATGTAGTACGGGATGGCACCCAGTTTCACTCCCTGGGTCCACAACTCGTGCCAGGCGGCCGGATCATCATTGATGTGCTGCAGGACAGGCGACTGCATGCGCACGACGGCACCGGTTGCAGAGATGCGGCGCAGGGCGTCTTGCGCGATGGCCGGGCGCAGCTCAGCTGGGTGGTTGTAATGGCCCATCAGCGCGAGGTGCTTGCCCGCACCCACGACGCGCTCGAACAGTCGCAGCAACTCATCGGCGTCTGGATCACTGACGAACCGCTGCGGCCAGTAGCCCACCGCCTTCGTACCGATCCTGATGTTCTGGATGTGAGCCAGTTCGGGCACCAGGAGGGGTTCGAGGTATCGCTCCAGCGTGGCCGTGCGCATGATCAAGGGGTCGCCACCGGTGATCAGCACATCGGTGACCTCGGGGTGCCGTTTGAGGTAGGCGACCAAGCCCTCGGCATCACGGGCCGCGAACTTCAGGTCCTCCTCGCCGACAAACTGTGGCCAGCGGAAACAGAACGTGCAGTAGGCGTGGCACGTCTGGCCGGCGCTCGGGAAAAAGAGGACCGTCTCCGCGTACTTGTGCTGGATGCCAGGAACAGCCTCGCCGTCAAGCTCCGGCACGTTGTGTGACTGCTGGCCGGCCGGGTGCGGGTTCATTCGTGACCGGATCACGTGGATCTGCTTGGCCAGCTGCTTTTTGTCGTCCGAGCGCAGCAGGTCACGCAACGTGATGTAGTCGTCCGGATCAAGCATGGACTTGTGCGGGAAGTTGAGCCGGTATATCGGATCGTCTGGAATATTGTCCCAGTCTATTAGTTCATCGAGGACGTATTGATTGGTTCGGAATGGCAGGACGTGGGACACCACATCGACTGCCTCGCGCAGCTCGGGTGGAATGCGCTCCCATTGCGGTGCGCGATGAATGGACGAGCGGTTATAGGGCTTGTACTTCGGTGAGCTTTCGCTTGAGTTATCCATGCGAACTCCCGTCAGGGTTGCGTGAATGCGGTGTCGGAGCGAACAAGTCAGGTCCAGGGCTGCCGAATGAGCGGCGCCTAGCAGGCTGAGCGAAGAACCTGCGTGAACACGGGGGCTCCCGCGCGTTTCCTCTTCCCCGTGTTCATGCAATCGTCCGGGAATCGGACTTGAGGGCATTCTTTCGCCGCGGTTCACAAAATTAGCTGTAGGTGCCAAGGGTGGGGAAATAGACGCGGACGAACATTCATGCACTGTATGCATGAATCGATTCATGATCCATGTGTATGAGTGGTTCGCCGGTCGCATGAATGCCGCTTCGTCGAGGTCTTACGCTCAGCAGCTGTCCATGAGGAGCAAGGGAAAGCTGAGGGGCGGAGGTTCTGCCGTTGAACGGGCGGCTTAGCGTGGGCATCGTGGGCGCTGGACCGCGAGGGCTCACTGTCTTGGAGCGGTTGTGCGCCAACGCGGCGTCCCACCCGGACGTCGGGCATGTAAGCGTGCACGTAGTCGACCCTGCTCCGGCCGGGGCAGGGCGGGTCTGGCGTACGGAGCAGTCGCCTCACCTGATGATGAACACGGTTGCCGAGCAGATCACTGTGTTCACCGACGCGAGCGTTCTGTGCGACGGGCCGGTGACACCAGGACCCAACTTGTACGAGTGGGCAGCCCTGCTGGCTGCCACGGGACCAGCGGCGGGATACCCAGATGGCGTACTCACGCAGGTACAGGCCCTGAGCCCCGACTCCTACCCCACGCGCGCGCTGTACGGTCACTATCTCCGGTGGGCCTTCCAGCGGACTGTGGAGACAGCGCCCTCAAATCTGAGGGTGAGGGTTCACGAGGACAGCGCGGTCACGCTGGATGGGCGAGGTACGGCGCAGCTGCTGCAGCTGGCGGGAGGGGACTGCCTACGGCTCCACTCCGTGATTCTCGCCCAGGGGCACGTCGCAAACTCTGCCTCTCCATTGTCTTCGCCCGGTTCACGCCGTATCGGGCCGGGCAATCCCGCGGAGATGGACCTCAACGGGATCGGCCCAGGCGAGCCAGTGGCGCTGCGCGGCCTTGGCCTCACCTTCTTCGACTACCTGGCGCTGTTCACCCAGGGACGCGGTGGCGTGTTCGAGGAACGTGTGGACGGGAAGCTCGTCTATCACCCCTCGGGCCTTGAGCCGAAGCTTTACGCGGGATCTCGCCGAGGCATCCCGTACCAGGCGCGCGGCGAGAACCAGAAAGGCATGGGGGAACGCCACCGGCCCGTGCTGTTGACGGACAGCAGGATCCGGGCCCTGCGCCGACGCGCTGCGGTGGATGGTGATGTCCGCTTCTGCCGGGACGTGTGGCCGCTGATCGCCCGTGAAGTAGAGCTCGTCTACTACCAGGCACTGCTGCGGCGACGTGGTGCATCAGCCGAGGCCACGTCGGCGTTCCTGAGTGCCTCCTTGGCCCTCCCTGACCACAGCCCACTGACAGAGCGGCTGCGGGCCTACGGCATCTCCGCATGTGATCACTGGGACTGGACGGCCATCGAGACACCGTACGGTGATGAAGCCCTCAGCGGGCGGGAGGAGTTCACCCACTGGTTGCTGCTGCATCTGGAGCGCGACGCTGCGTTGGCCGGCGGAGGCAACATCGATGACCCGGTCAAGGCTGCCCTCGACGCCCTGCGGGATCTGCGCAACGAGATCCGGCAGGTGGTCGACCACGGTCGGATCACGGGGGATTCCTACCGAGACGAACTGGCCGACTGGTACTCGCCGTTCAACGCCTCTCTTTCCATCGGCCCGCCCCGACGTCGCATCGCGGAAATGGCGGCAGTCATTCGCGCCGGAATCCTGAAGCCCGTGGGCCCAGGGATGCGTGTCGTCCCGAAGGCAGACGGAAGCGGCTTCATGGTCTCCTCGGACAGAGTGCCGGGGGCGCCCACACCGGTCATGGCCCTCATCGAGGCGCGCATTCAGGACCCAGACGTTCGCACGACCTCCGACCCGCTCATGCGACATCTCCTGGACACCGGGCAGGCGGCCCCGTACCGCATACCCAATCCACACGGCGATAGCTATGAGACCGGTGGCCTCGCGGTGACCGAACGGCCCAGCCACCTCGTGGACGCGCACGGTCAGCCTCACTCCCACCGGTTCGCACTTGGCGTCCCCACTGAAGGTGCGCACTGGGCGACAGCGGCAGGTGTCCGGCCTGGAGTCGATTCCGTGACGTTGGGGGACGCGGACGCGATCGCGAGAACGGTGCTCGGAATCGGCGCAGCGCAGCCGTCCGGCCAGGTGGAGATGCCCGTCCGATGACAACGTCCACCGCCGCGCGCGCCCCTGCCACGGCTTCCTCCACCGGAGATCCTCCCTCGGGCCCGTACACAGCTGCGGGGGTGGCGGCGGTCACGGTGCTCACGTCGCTGCCTGTGTTCCTTCCCGGGGCGGCGAACGGCCTGATCTCCTCCGAGTTCGGTTGGAGCTCGGTCCGTATGGGAGCCATCCTGGCCGTGTACTGGCTGGCCTCCTTGTCGGGAGCCTTCATCAGCAAACGGGCTGCCCTTCCTCCGGTGGTCGAACGCACCCTCGCTGTGGCGCTGGGCGCCACGTGTCTGGGGCTGCTGAGTGCAGCGGCGGCACCCACCGTGGGGCTCTGGCTCTCCTCGGCGGTTGGCGGTTTCACCTACGGGTACACCCAGCCTCACACCAATGCCCTACTCATGCGTCGCTGCGCACCTCGACTGCGGGCGTTCGCCTTCGGCCTCAAACAGGCCGCAGTGCCCGCAGCGACCCTGCTCGCCAGCATGGTCATGCCGACGCTGGCGGGACCGGCCGGCTGGCGGCCGGTGTTTGCCGGTACGGCGGTGCTGTGCGGCGTGGCCGCTGTCCTCTTCGCGCGCACGGTCCCCCCGGGCAGTCGGCCCGTGACTGCAGGACGTGACATCGTGCCTCCACTGCGTGGGGATGTCTTCCTGCTGGCTCTGAGCGGCGCCGGATTTTTCGGTGCAATGGTGGGAAACGGCCTCGGCGGCTTCCTGGTCCTGTCGTTGACCAGCCGTGGTGCGTCTTTGTCCGTCGCGGGAGCGGTGGCTACAGCCGGCGCTGCCCTGAACATCGCGGTCCGGCTGATCGCCGGATGGCTGATCGGGCGGCTGCCTCGGGCCACCTGGGCGGCGCTGATCGCAATGTTTGCAGCGGGAGTGGCAGGCACCGTTCTTCTGGCGCATTCGTCGCTCACGCTGACCACTGTGGGTGCCCTGCTTGCTTATGGAGGCGGCTGGGGCTGGGCGGGCCTTCTGCACTATGCCATCGGACTGCCGTACCCGGGCCGAGAGCAGCGGGCCACTGCCTACAGCCAGATGGGAGTCTCGCTGGGTGCGGCCACTGGCCCGATGGCGTGTGGATACCTGTTCACCGTGAACGCGGTCGCAGCCTGGTGGGCACTGACGGCTGCGGGCCTGGCCGCAATGTGTTGTGTCGCCGTGGCCAGGAGGAGGGCTGCCCGAGTCTGACAAGGGAGCGTCCGGCAACGACGCCCGCCTCTTTGACCAGCCGTTCACGCGTCCACCCGCGTTCCTCCCGCAACGCCCGCACCCGCTGGGCGAGTGCACGGGCGTGGTCGTGGGGAGGCGCTGAGCGATGACCTGTCATGTGCGGTGTTCCGCACGACCGTTGGGGCGGCCCGCCGTGGCGTCCCTGGTCAGCTACGAGCCCTGGATTCGCGAACGCGCAGGTCCGAGGGTGCTTGAGCGTCACTCGGACTGCCGCACCGGAGACTGCTCCTGGGAGAAGCCGATCAAGGTCTTCTCCCAGATTTCTCCCAAGCGATCTCCAGGAACCACTCAGGGGCCTGACCCGCCATGCGGATCAGGCCCCTGACCTGGTACTTCACTGTCGGGGTGGCGGGATTTGAACCCACGACCTCTTCGTCCCGAACGAAGCGCGCTGCCAAGCTGCGCTACACCCCGATGTCCACCACGTTGCCGTGGCGACATCGATTACTTTAGCCCACCCGCGCTCGTAGGCGAAATCCGGTTTTCGCGTGCGGGCAGGTACGGGCGGACGCGGTCCAGGGCGACCAGGGCCAGTGCGAGGGCGTAGAAGATCAGGCCCAGGACCAGCGCGTTTGTGGCTACGCCGGCGTAGCCGTGGTCCGCGGCATCCAGGAACGGGTACGGGTAACGGGCCGTGGCGTCCGGGGCGAGGGCGGCGCCGCGGATCAGGGCGAAGGCGAAGTACGCGGCGGGGTAGAGGAGCCACTGGGCTGCGTACCGGAGGAGAAGGCCGCCGGGGGCGGTGAGCAGGAGCCAGTCCAGGGCCGCGCCGACGGGGGTCACGGTGTGGAGCAGCTGGTTGGAGAGCGCGTGCCAGCCGGAGGGCGGGCCGCCGGTCATGGAGAAGCCGCTCGATTCGTTGGCCAGGACCAGGTGGTAGACGAGGCCGGTGATGAGGATGAAGAGCAGCGCGCCGCCGGTCAGCCGCGGAGACAGGGGCGGGCCCCCGGTCCAGGCGCGGACCGCCGACCAGCCGAGGACGAGCGCGAGCAGGGCGTTCGACTGGATCGTGAAGTAGACCGGTACGAGAAGGGGGTCACCGACGGACAGGTCGATCACGATGCCGGCGACAGCCGCGGCGCAGAGGAGCGCCCGATAGACGGCGGCGTAAGGGCGGCGGCGGGGCGGCACGACAGCTGAGGCGGGCACGCCCGCGGAGATCGGGGCGGTCATGATCCCTACGGTAGGACAATTCGACCGGGTGTGAGGCGAAAGGTCCCGGGGGGTTCGGAGGATTCCGAGGGCAGGAGGGTTCGGAGGGTTCCGAGGGCAGGAGGGTTCCGAGGGATCGGACGGTTCGGGCGGGGTGCGCCCGTGGCTGAGACGGGGCGCGCCCGCGGCCCGGTGGGCGTTCGCCGCTTACGAGGCTACGAGCGCGGCGCCGGCCCCGGTGTCAGCGTCAGCAGGGTTGCTTCGGGGGGGCAGGCGAAGCGGACCGGGGTGTAGCGGTTGGTGCCACAACCCGCCGATACGTGCAGGTACGCCCTCCGGCCGCCCGCCTCGTGCGTGGAGAGGCCCTTGACGCGGTCGGCGTCCAGGTCGCAGTTGGTGACCAGCGCTCCGTAGAAGGGGATGCAGAGCTGCCCGCCGTGGGTGTGGCCCGCCAGGACCAGGGGGTAGCCGTCGGCGGTGAACGCGTCCAGCGTGCGGAGGTACGGGGCGTGGACCACGCCGATCGAGAAGTCGGCGGAGGCGTCCGGGCCGCCCGCGACCTGCGCGTACCGGTCGCGCTTGATGTGCGGGTCGTCGAGCCCCGTGAACGCGAGGTCGAAACCGTCCGCGGTGGGGAGCTTGAGGCTTCCGCGGGTGTTGGTGAGGTTGACCCAGCCCGCCGCGTCGAACCCGTCGCGCAGGTCCTCCCACGGGTTGCGGAGCACCCCGGTGGCGGGCGGGTTGCCGTTCAGACCGTGCTTGCCCTGGACCTTTTCGATCAGATAGCGACCCGGATTGCGCAGCTTCGGTGCGTAGTAGTCGTTGGAGCCGAATACGTACACACCGGGGAACTGCATGAGCGGACCGAGTGCGTCCAGTACTTCCGGCACGCCCTCCGGGTCGGAGAGGTTGTCACCCGTGTTGACGACGAAGTCGGGGCGCAGACCGGCGAGCGACTGGAGCCAGCGCTGCTTCTTGCGCTGCCCGCCCACCATGTGGATGTCCGAGACCTGAAGCACCCGTAGCGGCTTCGCCCCCGGCGGCAGGACGGGAACCGTCACCCGTCGGAGCCGGAACGACCGGGCTTCGAAGCCGGCTGCGTAGGCGAGGCCGGCCGCGCCAACGGCCGTGATTCCCAGGGGTACTCCGTAACGTGCGCGCATGTCCCCATCGTTGCAGATGAGCACGGGGCCCAGCGCCGCGGCGGAAATCGGTGGGCGGCCGGGGCGCCCGACCTGCCACACTTGCGTCATGACCACGCCCAAGTCCCAGCTCAAGTCCCAGCTGAAGGAAGACCTCACCGCCGCGATCCGGGCGCGTGACGAACTCCGCTCGTCCACGCTCCGTCTCACCCTCGCCGCCGTCCAGGTGGAGGAGGTCTCCGGCAAGCAGGCCCGCGAGCTCTCCGACGCGGAGGTGGAGAAGGTGATCGCCAAGGAGGCGAAGAAGCGTCGCGAGGCGGCGGACGCCTTCGCCAAGGGCGGCCGGACGGAGTCGGCGGAGCGGGAGAAGGCCGAGGGCGAGATCCTCGCGACGTACCTTCCGCAGCAGCTGAGCGACGACGAGCTGACCGCGATCGTGGCGGGGGCCGTCGACGAGGCGAAGGCACAGGGCGCCGAGGGACCGCGCGCGATGGGCGCGGTCATGAAGATCGTCAACCCGAAGGTCGCGGGCCGCGCAGACGGCGGCCGGGTCGCCGCCACGGTGAAGCGGCTCCTGGCGGGCTGAGGGGACGACGGCGGCTGCCGTAGCTGTACGGGGAGAGGGCTCCACCCGACCGGGTGGAGCCCTCTCCCGCATGTCGCCGCCTACAGGGCTGCCGAAGCGCCCGGACCGCCGAAGCATCCGGACTACCGGCGCACCGACTACCGGCGTACCTGCCTACGGCCAGTTGCCACCGAGGATGTCGTCCCAGTCGCCGCCGTCACCGCCGCCGTCGCCACCCTGGTCGCCGCCGCCGTTGTCACCGTCGCCGTTCCCACCGGGGTCCTGGCCCGGGTCGTTCCCTGGAGGCTTGTTGTCGCTGCCCGGCCGCTTCTTGCCCTTGTCCTTCCCCTTGTCCTTGTCCTTGTCCTTGTTGGGCTCGGGAATGTCGATGGTGTTGAAGCGCGGTGAGTCCTTGCCGTCCAGGGCGCCCGTCATCGCGTCCTTCCAGATGGGGCCGGGAACCTCGCCTCCGTACACCTTCGGCTGGTAGCGGCCGCCGATGGTGATGTCCTCCATCTGGACCTGCTGGGAGGGGCTGCCGACCCAGACCGCACCGGACAGGTTCGGGGTGTAGCCGACGAACCAGGCGTTCTTGCGGGCGTCGGTCGTACCCGTCTTGCCCGCGTTGTCGCGGCCGTTCTGGAGCCCGGCCTTCGCGCCCGTACCGGAGTCGACCACTCCGCGCAGCAAGGTGCTGACGGTGTCCGCGGTCTGTTCGGCCATCGCCCGCGAGCACGAGGTCTTCGGGACCGGGAGGGCCTTGCCACCGGGGCCCTTGATCGACTCGATGGCGACGGGCGTGCAGTACGTGCCGCGGTTGGCGAAGGCGGCGTACGAACTGGCCATCCGCAGCGGTGAGATGCCGTTGGAGCCGAGGGTCAGCGGCGAGGGTTCCTCGGGGATCTTCACCCCGTGGCCCTGGATCAGGCCGAGCTTCTCGCTCATCTTGGCCACCGGGCACATCCCGATGTCTTCGAGCATCTGAACGAAGTACGTGTTGACGGACTTGTTCATCGCTTCCCCGAGCGCGTACGGGCCGACCTCGGCCTCGTTCTCGTTCTCCAGCTTCTGCTTCATACCGACGTTCACCCACGGCTTGCCGCTGCAGGTCGCGATCCGGGCCGGGTAAGGCATCTGGTACGGCGACGGGTAGGTCTGCGTCGGCGGCCTGCCCTCCTCCAGTGCGGCCGCGGTCAGGAACGGCTTGAAGGTCGAGCCGGTCGGGAAGCCGAAGTTCGACCCGCCCATGTTCCTGTCGACGGAGTAGTTGATCTGCGTCTCGTTGTCGCCGAAGCCGTACGGCTTGGACTGGCCCATCGCGAGGATCTTGCCGGAGCCGGGCTCGACCAGCGTGACGGCCGTGGCGACCTTGTCGCTCTTGTAGACGTGCTGCTTGATGGAGGCCTGGGTGGACTCCTGCGCCTTCGGGTCCATGGTCGTACGGACCGTCAGCCCGCCCTGGTTCCAGACCTTGGCCCGGTCCTCCTTGGTCTTGCCGAAGACCGGGTCGTTGAGGAAGACCTCGCGGACGTAGTCGCAGAAGAAGCCGGCGCCGCTGACGGCGGTGATGCAGCCGTTCTTGGGCTTGCTGACCGCCAGCTTCAGCGGGGCGGCCTTGGCCCGCGCCGCCTCGGCGGGCGAGATCTCACGGATGTCGGCCATCCGCTGGATCACGATGTTGCGGCGTTTGGTGGCCTCCGCCGAGTCGTTGACCGGGTCGTACCGCGTCGGCGACTGCACGAGACCGGCCAGCATCGCGGCCTCTTCGAGCTTGAGGTCCTTGGCGTGCTTGCTGAAGTAGCGCTGCGACGCGGCCTCGACGCCGTACGCCTGCTGCCCGAAGAACGTGATGTTGAGGTAGTTCTCCAGGATCTTCTGCTTGCCCAGCTCCTTCTCGACCTGGATCGCGTACTTGAGTTCGCGGATCTTGCGGCCGAGGGTCTGCTGGGTGGCCTGGGCGACCTTGTCTGGGTCGTCACCGGCCTCTTCGACGAAGACGTTCTTCACGTACTGCTGGGTGAGGGTCGAGGCGCCCTGCGCGGTGCCGCCCGACTGCACGTTCCGGTTGAGCGCGCGCAGGATGCCCTTGAGGTCGACCGCGCCGTGCTCGTAGTACCGGTTGTCCTCGATCGCGACGATCGCCTTCTGCATGTACGGCGAGATGTCCTTGAGCGGGACCACGGTCCGGTCGCGCGAGTACACCGTGGCGATCCTGCCACCCTGGCTGTCGAGGATGGTGGTGCGCTGGCTCAGCGGCGGGCGCTTGAGGTTCGCCGGGATGGTGTCGAACTCCTCGATTGTCCCCTTGCTCGCGAGACCGAGCGCGCCGGCGGCGGGCAGGGCGATGCCTGCCAGCACGGCTCCGGCGAGCACGCTGACACCGAGGAATTTGGCGGCCTGCTGGGTCCGCGTGAGACCCCCGCCCGAGCGCTTTTTTGCCATGGGGCGAAGCCTACGTTCTCATTCGCCGGACACATGTAAAGGCTCTGGCCTAAGCTGCTCTCAACTGTCACAGGAGTGCGGCTCCGCATCAAGGTGTGGGAGCCGGTCGAACAACTCCGCGGCCGGGCCCGAATCCGCCGCGACCTGGTCGAACTGTCCCGTTTTATCGGGAAGATGACGCATGTCCCCAGCTCACTCCGTTGGGTGATCTGCCGCATACGCATAGTCCGTTCGGGCCATTCAAGATTGGGCCCGAAGGGGGTGTTGCGCTGTGCCCACCTTCCGTAACGTCCTCAACTGGCAGCGGTGAATATGCCGCTACCGCCGTGGGGGAGCCTCGATTCGGGAGAGGACGGCGCCGGGATGGGCTGGGTAACCGACTGGAGTGCGCAGGCAGCCTGCCGCACTACCGATCCGGATGAACTGTTCGTACAAGGAGCGGCGCAGAACCGGGCCAAGGCGGTGTGCACCGGATGTCCGGTGCGTACCGAGTGCCTGGCGGACGCGCTGGACAACCGCGTCGAGTTCGGCGTGTGGGGTGGCATGACGGAGCGGGAACGCCGTGCGTTGCTGCGCAGGCGGCCGACGGTCACCTCGTGGCGCCGGCTTCTGGAGACCGCGCGCACGGAGTACGAGCGCAGTGCGGGAATACTGCCCGCGGTACTCGAAGAGGACGAGGTCTACGAGGAGACGTTCGCCGCGGTGGGCTAGGCCAATCGTGGGGGACTAGGCCGAAGGTGTCGGCGTGGAAGGTGGCGGATCGGGCGGGGATGCCTGACCGGTCGCCAGCCGCTCACCGATGGCCCGCAGCCCGGCCAGATCGTGTACGTCCCCGGGAAGGGCGGCGACTTCGGTCACTGCCACCTCGGGGTGGAGTGCGGTGAAGCGGTCGCGCGTTCGCTGTTCACGCGCGAGAACCTGCATGCGTTCGGCATGCAGCCGCAGCAGACCCGCGGTCAACTGCTCGACGTCGTCGACTGCGCCTGGATGCTGGGGAGTTCGAGGTGTCTCGGGAGAGGCGGCCGTGGAGCCACGAACTCCAGCATTCCCGTCCCCCTGATCCACAATGCCGCGCTCGTCAAGATTTTCTTCGGCATCGGTTTTCCCGGCATCGGTCTTGCCTGTGACGGGCGCGGAGTTGTTCGCCGGGGCAGGCGTGGAGGTGGTCTCCGCCACGGGCGTGCGGCTGTCCGGCGTGGCGGGCGTCGAGGTTGTTGCCGTGGCGAGGTGTTCCGCCGCGGCCAGTGCCCGTTCGGCGGACAGCTGGGGGGCGCCACTGCCGTGCACCCGGTTCAGCACGAGGCCTGCCAGCGGCATCTCCTCGGCCGCGAGCCGCTCGACGAAGTACGCCGCCTCACGCAGCGCGTCCCGCTCCGGGGCGGCGACCACCAGGAACGCCGTCCCGGGCGCCTGGAGCAGCCGGTACGTGGCGTCCGCCCGGGTCCGGAACCCGCCGAACATCGTGTCCATCGCCGCCACGAACGTCTGCACGTCACGCAGGAGCTGACCGCCCATCAGCTTGCTGAGCGTGCCCGTCATCATCGACATGCCGACATTGAGGAACTTCATCCCGGCCCGGCCGCCCACCTTCGCCGGTGCCATCAGCACCCGGATGAACTTCCCGTCCAGGAAGGACCCCAGCCGCTTCGGCGCGTCCAGGAAGTCCAGCGCCGACCGGCTCGGCGGGGTGTCCACGACGATCAGGTCCCACTCGTCGCGCGAGCGGAGCTGCCCCAGCTTCTCCATCGCCATGTACTCCTGCGTACCGGCGAACCCGGCCGACAGGGACTGGTAGAAGGGGTTCTCCAGGATGGCGCGGGCCCGGTCCGCGTCCGCGTGCGCCTCGACGATCTCGTCGAAGGTGCGCTTCATGTCCAGCATCATGGCGTGCAGCTCGCCACCGGCCGAGTCGTCGACGCCCTTCACCCGGCGCGGCACGTTGTCGAGGGAGTCGATGCCCATCGACTGCGCGAGCCTGCGCGCCGGGTCGATGGTCAGCACCACTGCCCGCCGTCCGCGCTCGGCCGCCCGTACGCCCAGCGCCGCGGCCGTCGTCGTCTTGCCGACGCCGCCCGACCCGCAGCACACGATGATGCGGGTCGCCGGATCGTCCAGCAGCGGATCGACGTCCAGCAGCGGTGCCGGGTCCATCCCGCGCTCCGTGCCGGGGCCGTACGTCGCGGGGGAATCTGCCGCCCCAGCCCCCGGCGCGCTCCGTGCCGCCGTGTCCGTTCCGGGCGTCTTGTCCGTTCCCGGCGTCCTGTTCGTTCCCGGCGTCCCGTTCGTTCCCGACGTCCTGTCCGTACTCATGCTGTTCCCCCTGCCAGGTCCGCGCCGACGTGGGCGCGGAGTGCTGCCGCCAGCCGGTAGAGCCCGGCCAGGTCCAACCCTTCGCCGAGCAACGGGAGTTCGTACGTCCCCAGGTTGAGCCCGGCCAGCGCCGCCCGCTGTTCCCGTTCCAGCTCGACGCGCTGCGCGTGCTCGGCCGCCTGCTCCAGGAGCGGGTCCACCAGGCGCTCCGCGAGCCCGCCACGTCGCGCCCCGCCGAGGCCCGCCCGGGAGAGCGCCTGGGCCACCGCCGCGCGTTGCTCACCCGCGGCGGAACGCAGGGCCCCCTCGTCCACCAGGTGTGGACGGACCATGTTCACGATGACCTTGCCCACCGGCAGCTCGGCGGCCCGCAGCTCGGCGATGCCGTCCGCGGTCTCCTGGACCGGCATCTCCTCAAGCAGGGTGACGAAGTGCACCGCGGTCTCGGGGGACTTGAGAACCCGCATCACGGCCTGAGCCTGATTGTGTATGGGACCGAACTTCGCCAGACCCGCGACCTCGTCGTTCACGTTCAGGAAGCGGGTGATGCGACCTGTCGGCGGGGCGTCCATGACGACGTGGTCGTAGACGTACGCGTTCTTCTTGTCCCGTCGGCGGACCGCCTCGCAGGCCTTGCCGGTCAGCAGTACGTCCCGCAGTCCCGGCGCGATGGTGGTTGCGAAGTCGATCGCGCCGAGCTTCTTGAGCGCCCGGCCGGCGCTTCCCAGTTTGTAGAACATCTGGAGGTAGTCGAGCAGCGCGCGTTCGGCGTCGATCGCGAGGGCGTACACCTCCCCGCCGCCCGACGCGACAGCGATCTTGCGCTCCTCGTACGGAAGGGCTTCCGTCTCGAAGAGCTGCGCGATGCCCTGTCTGCCCTCGACCTCCACCAGGAGGGTGCGTTTGCCCTCGGTGGCGAGGGCGAGCGCGAGTGCGGCGGCGACCGTGGTCTTGCCGGTACCGCCCTTGCCACTGACGACCTGGAGCCTGCTCACGCCATCGAGCCTAACCAGTCGCCCGGGGGCCCAATCAGGAGGCCGTCCTTCCGTCGCGCTCCCACCGGCTACAGTCGGCCGCATGACCAAGTGGGAATACGCGACCGTGCCCCTTCTCGTGCACGCGACGAAGCAAATTCTGGACACCTGGGGCGAGGACGGCTGGGAGCTCGTCCAGGTCGTCCCCGGACCCAACAACCCCGAGCAGCTGGTGGCCTATCTCAAGCGGGAGAAGGCCGCATGAGCGCCGTCGAGGAGAAGCTCGCCTCGCTCGGCCTGACCCTGCCTGAGGTGGTACCGCCGCTGGCCGCCTACCAGCCGGCCGTGCAGTCCGGCGTGTACGTCTACACGGCGGGCCAGCTCCCGATGGTGGACGGCTCGCTGCCGGTCACCGGCAAGGTCGGCGCGGAGGTCACCCCCGAGGAGGCCAAGGACCTGGCGCGGATCTGCGCGCTGAACGCACTGGCCGCCGTGAAGTCCGTCGCGGGTGACCTGGACCGCATCGCGCGTGTCGTGAAGGTCGTCGGCTTCGTCGCCTCGGCCCCCGACTTCACCGGCCAGCCCGCCGTGATCAACGGTACGAGCGAGCTGCTCGGCGAGGTCCTCGGCGACAAGGGCGTGCACGCCCGCAGCGCCGTCGGCGTGGCCGTCCTGCCGTTGGACGCCCCCGTCGAGGTCGAGATCCAGGTGGAGCTCTCCCACGCCTGACCACCAGGTGACGGCGCGTGTGGGGTACCACTGCCCCTCGAACATCGAGACGGTTGGCCGTAGCATCCGGCCATGTCCAATGGTCAGTGGTACCCGCCCGAATGGCCCGACCGGATCCGCGCACTGGCGAGCGGCGAGCTCAGCCCGGCCACCCCGAAGCGGGCCGCGACCGTGCTGCTGCTGAGCGACGGTGACACCGCCGGTGACACCGACGGGGTCGGCCCGGTCGGCGTTGGCCGGGAGGACGCCGGCCGGGAGAGCATCGGCCGGGAGGACGCCGCCCTCTTGGCTGGTTCCGTTCGACGTGGTCGCGGACTGACCGTCCACATGCTGCGCAGACGCGCCTCCATGGCTTTCGCCGGAGGCGCGTACGCGTATCCGGGTGGCGGCGTGGACCCCAGGGACGACGAGTCGCTGGTCCGCTGGGCGGGGCCGTCCCTGGCCGAGTGGGGCGAGCGCCTCGGGCTGCCGGACGACCTGGGCGCGGCCCAGGCGGTGGTCTGCGCGGCTGTCCGCGAGACCTTCGAGGAGGCGGGCGTCCTCCTGGCCGGCGCCACGCCGGACACCGTCGTCGACGACACCACGGGCGACGACTGGGAGGCGGACCGGCAGGCCCTGGTCGCCCGCGAGCTGGCCTTCGCGGAGTTCCTCGACCGCAGGAAACTGGTGCTGCGCTCAGACCTGCTGGGCGCGTGGGCGCGCTGGATCACCCCGGAGTTCGAACCCAGGCGGTACGACACCTGGTTCTTCGTGGCCGCGCTGCCGCCGGGACAGCGCACCCGTAACGCCTCCACGGAGGCGGACCGCACCGTGTGGACGACTCCCGCCGACGCGGCCGCGGGGTACGACCGGGGGGAGCTGCTGATGATGCCGCCGACCGTCTCCACGCTGCGACGCCTCCTGCCGTACCGGACGGTGGCAGAGGTCCTGGCGGCCGCCTCGGGCCAGGACATGACCCCCGTGCTCGCACAGGCCCGACTGGTGGACGGGGAGCTGGTGCTGAGCTGGCCCGGTCACGACGAGTTCACCAAGCACATCCCGGCCGGTGAGGCCCCCGCGGTAGGAGGCCCCCGGTGACGGACGCCGCCGCCCTGCCGGGCCAGCCGAGAGGCGGAGCGCTGTCCGGCCGGGCCTCCGCGCGCGCGGTCAACGTGCTGGCGCCCAACCCGTCGGCGATGACGCTCGACGGCACCAACACCTGGATCGTCTCCGAGCCCGGTTCCGACCTGGCCGTCGTCGTGGACCCGGGTCCCTTGGACGACGTGCATCTGCGGGCGGTGATCGACACTGCGGAGAGGGCGGGCAAGCGGGTCGCGCTGACCCTGCTGACGCACGGACATCCCGACCACGCGGAGGGGGCCGCGCGCTTCGCGGAGCTGACCCGGACGTCGGTACGGGCGCTGGACCCCGCGCTGCGGCTGGGCGACGAGGGGCTGGGCGCCGGTGATGTCATCACCACCGGCGGAGTCGAGATGCGGGTGGTGCCCACGCCGGGGCACACCGCGGACTCTCTCTGCTTCCATTTGCCGGCCGACCGGGCCGTGCTGACGGGGGACACGGTTCTGGGACGCGGCACGACGGTGGTGGCGCACCCGGACGGTCGACTCGGGGACTATCTCGACTCGCTGCGGCGGCTGCGGTCGTTGACGGTCGACGACGGGGTGCATCTCGTCCTGCCGGGCCACGGTCCGGTTCTCGACGATGCCCAGGGCGCGGTCGAGTTCTACCTGGCGCACCGGGCGAAACGGCTGGCACAGGTGGAGATGGCCGTGGAGAGCGGGCACATGAGCGCGTCCGAGGTGGTGGCGCGGGTGTACGCGGACGTGGACCGGTCCCTGTGGCCTGCGGCCGAGCTCTCGGTGCGCGCGCAGCTGGAGTATCTGCGCGAGCACGGCTTGGTCTGAGGCCGGATGTGTGGGCCGGCCTTCCGGATGTGTGGGCCGGCCTTGAGGGCATGTGCGCGGCCTGCCGCAAGTCGCGAGCGGGCCTGATCCGAACGAATTCTGCTTCACTGTGCAGTTCACAAGCTGCGGGGGCGCGAAGGCCCTTTCACTGCGGTGTTTCAGTACGGCCGGGGGGTCTTGGGGCCGTGCACCGCGACGTATTCGTCTGCCAGCCACGGACCGAGATCCTCGGTGTACGTCTGAAGAACGGACCGACCGGCCGTGGGGTTCCCGGCGACGTACGCGACTTTCCGCATCTCGTCGCCGCGTTCCGGGTAATACCGGGCGAACACCTCGGCGGACTGGACAAGTTCGCTGGTGAACCGGCCCCAGCGGGGCATCACGAGAGTCAGCCCGGTCCGCACGATCCGACGGGCGAAGACACGGCTGAGCCGTCGCCGCTCGTCGTCGGTGTCCGCGTCGACGACCAACTGCCGCCACCGGGGCAGTACATCGATCAGGTCGCCGTTGGTCTCCCGGGCCAACAGCGCGTCCGGCCGGTAGCGGGGCAACTGCTCCGCCAGGTCTGGGCCGATCAGCGGTGTGCAGAGGCAGGCGACGAACCAGCCCATGTCGTACCGCTCCAGTTCGCTCAGCAGCACGGCCTCGCTGAAGAGGAGCGTGCCGACGCCGTCGATCTGGTCGAAACCGGCGTCGAGCGCCTCACCGATGCTCCGGGCGTCCGCCCGATCGGCTTCCGTGGGCTCCGCCCGCAGGGCGAGCAGCACGTCCAGGTCGGACCTGCCGGGCACGGCCGTGCCGCGCGGAACCGAACCGTACACATAGGCGCTGTGCAGCCGGTCCACGCCGAAGACCGACGCCACGCGCGCGTGCAGCGCCTCCACGACGGGGCGGAACTCCGCCTGGACGCGCTCCATCGAGCCCTCGCGCTCGATGTACGGGTGCCGTGCCATGTCCGCCGCCGTGGGGTGGTGTGACGACGGCGGGGCGCCCCCTGGGTGAAAGGGGCGCCCCGCCGTCGTGCGTACGAGATGAGACCGCTCTGTGAGCTGAGACGAGACGAGCTGAGACGAGACGCGACGGTCTGGCCCGAGCGCTGAGCCTGAGCGCCTGGTGCTCGTGAACCGCAACGGCTGAGCCCGAGCGCCTGGCGGTCGTGGAACGAATCCGCTCAGCGCGAGCGCTTGGCCAGTCGTTCCACGTCGAGCAGGATCACTGCCCGTGCTTCCAGGCGCAACCAGCCCCGCCCGGCGAAGTCCGCGAGGGCCTTGTTGACCGTCTCGCGGGACGCGCCGACCAACTGGGCCAGCTCTTCCTGCGTGAGGTCGTGCACGACGTGGATGCCCTCCTCGGACTGCACGCCGAAGCGGCGCGACAGGTCCAGGAGCGCACGGGCCACGCGACCGGGCACGTCGGAGAAGACCAGGTCGGACATCTGGTCGTTGGTCTTGCGCAGCCGGCGGGCGACCGCCCGCAGCAGCGCGGTGGCCACCTCCGGACGTACGTTCAGCCAGGGCTGGAGGTCGCCGTGGCCGAGGCCCAGCAGCTTGACCTCGGTCAGGGCCGACGCGGTGGCGGTGCGCGGGCCCGGGTCGAACAGCGAGAGCTCGCCGATCAGCTCGCCGGGTCCGAGGACGGCCAGCATGTTCTCCCGGCCGTCGGGGGAGGTGCGGTGAAGCTTCACCTTGCCCTCGGTCACCACATAAAGGCGGTCACCGGGGTCGCCCTCGTGGAACAGGGCGTCACCGCGTGCGAGGGTTACCTCGCTCATGGAGGCGCGCAGCTCCGCGGCCTGCTCGTCATCGAGCGCCGCGAAGAGCGGGGCGCGCCGCAGAACGTCGTCCACGTGTTCTCTCCTTGTCGACCTGCTCAGGGGACCGTGGTCCCCATGATGCCGGACGGTAAAACAGTGCGATCAATCACTAAGGATGACTTACTACTGGGCCTGGTCGTGCTTCAGGGGGCCGATTGGGTAGGCATCGGGCCGTGACCAAGGCGGATGTCAGTACCTGGCCCTAGGCTGGTCGGGTGTCCAACAAGCCGGTGAGAGCGCAGGTCAAGGGGGCTGGACAGGTGACAGCGAGCCGTAATTCCGCCGTGGGCGAACAGGCTGCGTCGAAGCCCAACAAAGCCGTGTCGAAGCCCAAGAAAGCCGTCTCGAAGCCCGGGATGGCCGTGTCGGAGTCCGTGGAGTCCGTGGAGGCCGTGTCGAAGCCGAGGAAGGCCGCCGCGAAGACCGCGAGCGCCGCGGCGAAGCCAAAGAAACCGAAGTCGGGGACGACCGACACCGAAGCAGCCGGGACGAAGGCCGCCGGGGCCAAGAAAGCCGCCGGTGCCAAGAAAGCCACCGGGGCCAAGAAAGCCGCGGGACGGGCCGCCAAGCCCGAGTCGCACCTCACCATGGTCCGCCGCGCCCGCAAGATCAATCGGGCGCTCGCCGAGGTCTACCCCTACGCCCACCCGGAGCTGGACTTCGAGGACCCCTTCCAGTTGCTGGTCGCCACCGTCCTCTCCGCACAGACCACCGACCTGCGCGTCAACCAGACCACCCCCGCCCTCTTCAAGGCGTACCCGACGCCCGAGGACATGGCGGCGGCCGTTCCGGAGGAGCTGGAGGAGATCATCCGGCCCACGGGATTCTTCCGCGCCAAGGCAAGGTCCCTGCTGGGTCTGTCCGCCGCCCTCCGGGACAACTTCGGCGGTGAGGTGCCCGGCCGGATCGAGGACCTGGTGACGCTGCCCGGAGTCGGCCGCAAGACGGCGAACGTCGTTCTCGGGAACTATTTCGGGGTCCCCGGCATCACGGTCGACACACACTTCGGCCGCCTGGTGCGCCGCTGGAAGTGGACCGATGAGGAGGACCCGGTGAAGGTCGAGGCGGTGGTCGCCGAGATCTTCCCGAAGAGCGAGTGGACGATGCTCTCGCACCGCGTCGTCTTCCACGGCCGCCGGATCTGTCACTCCCGCAAGCCCGCCTGCGGGGCCTGCCCGATCGCCGCGCTCTGTCCGTCGTACGGCCTGGGCGAGACGGACCCGGAGAAGGCCGAGAAGCTGCTGAAGTACGAGAAGGGTGGCTATCCGGGCCAGCGGCTGAAGCCCCCGCAGTCCTTCCTGGACGCCGGTGGCAAGCCGGCGCCGCCGATGGGGGCGGCTCCGGCTGGAATGTGAC
Organism: Streptomyces sp. NPDC091272; assembly: GCF_044757485.1. Taxonomy (NCBI): domain Bacteria; kingdom Bacillati; phylum Actinomycetota; class Actinomycetes; order Kitasatosporales; family Streptomycetaceae; genus Streptomyces; species Streptomyces sp. NPDC091272. The sequence goes on along the minus strand of NZ_JBIVVC010000003.1, from coordinate 180,728 downwards.
CCCCTCGGGCCCAGGATTACGCAGGGACGACAGCAAGGACGGCAGAGTCCGGAACGATCGTGGCGGGGGCGGACGTTGGGGACGTAGGGGGGTGGGGATGAGACGTACAGGCACGCCGCACACCGCAGCGGCGAGCGCGGCGAGCGCGGCGAGCGCGGCGAGCGCGGCAAGCGCGGCAAGCACGGCGGGCGCAGCGCGTGAGACGCACACCCACGGCGGCCCGCGCCGCAACGGTGATACGTACGAGATCGACAGGGCATACGAAACCGACGAGGCGTATGAGGCTGGCGGGGCGTACGAAACGGGTAGGACGTACGAGTCCCGCAGGACGTACAAGACGGGCGGGACGTACGAGCCCGACGGGACGTACGAGCCCGGCGGGACGCCCGGCGGGGCGTACGGGACGCCCGGCGGGGCGTACGAGGCCGTCAGGACGCACGAGACGGACAAGGCGTACGAGCACCCGGAGTCGTACGGAAGAAGCAACACGCACGAGAGCAAGGCGGCGACCGGAGTGACGGCAGAGGCAGTGCGGGACACCGTCAACGACCGCGGCCTGCCCGCCTGGCTGGACCCGGTGGCGGCGGTGGCCCGCAGCGTCCGTCCGGAGCAGCTCAGCAGTTTTCTGCCGCCCGAGAGCGGGGCCGGCCGGCAGTCGGCGGTACTCGTGCTCTTCGGGGAGGGGTCGCAGGGCCCCGAGCTGCTCCTGATGGAGCGGGCGAGCAGCCTCCGCTCGCACGCCGGACAGATTTCCTTCCCCGGCGGGGCGCTCGATCCGGGTGACGGCGACCCGGAGACCACCGGCCCGCTCCGGGCCGCCCTCAGGGAGGCCGAGGAAGAGACCGGACTCGACCCCTCCGGTGTGCAGGTCTTCGGGGTGCTGCCCCGGCTCTACATCCCCGTCAGCAGCTTCGTGGTGACGCCGGTGCTCGGCTGGTGGCGCGAGCCGAGTCCGGTCGGCGCCGTCGACCAGGGGGAGACGGCGAGCGTTTTCACGGTTCCGGTGGCGTATCTCACGGACCCGGCGCACCGGGCGACGAGCGTCCACCCGCGAGGTCACCGTGGGCCCGCCTTCCTGCTGGAATCGGGTCTGCTGTGGGGGTTCACCGCAGGAGTGGTCGACAAGGTTCTGCACTTCGCGGGCTGGGAGCGGCCCTGGGACCGCCTTCGTGAGGTCCCGCTCGACTGGCACGCATGACGGACATGGCAGGGTGGCGGGCGTGAACGTCCTGGACATTGTGTTGCTGGTCGCGGCGGTGTGGTTCGCGGTCATCGGGTACCGCCAGGGATTCGTCGTCGGCGTGCTGTCGGTGGTCGGGTTCCTCGGCGGCGGTCTTGTCGCGGTCTTGCTGCTGCCGCCGATCTGGGGGTGGTTCGCCGACGGCTCGTCCCTCGGCGACTCGACGACCGGGATCCTGGTGGCGGTCGTGATTGTGATCGTCTGCGCCTCGGTGGGCCAGGCCTTCACCACTCACCTCGGCAACAAGCTGCGCCGATACATCACCTGGTCACCGGCCCGCGCCCTGGACGCGACCGGAGGCGCGCTGGTCAACGTCTGCGCGATGCTGCTGGTGGCCTGGCTGATCGGCTCGCTGGTCGCGGGCACCTCGCTGCCCACGGTCGGCAAGGAGGTGCGCAGTTCCAAGGTGCTGCTCGGGGTGGACCGGGTGGTACCGGGCGAGGCCAGCACCTGGTTCGCGGACTTCAGTTCCGTTCTCGCGCAGAACGGCTTCCCCCAGGTCTTCAGCCCCTTCTCCAACGAGCCGATCACCGCGGTCAAGCCCCCGGACCCGAAGCTCGCGGGCAGCGCGGTCGCGGCGCGCGCCAAGAAGTCCATCGTCAAGGTCGTCGGTACGGCGCCCGGCTGCGGCAAGGTCCTGGAGGGAACCGGCTTCGTCTTCTCCGAGCGCCGCGTGATGACCAACGCGCACGTCGTCGGCGGAGTCAGCGAGCCGACCGTCCAGATCGGCGGCGAGGGCAAGCTGTACGACGCGAAGGTCGTGCTCTACGACTGGAAGCGCGACATCGCCGTACTGGACGTGCCGGACCTGCGGGCCGAACCGCTCCGGTTCACCGAGGGCGACGCCCGCAGCGGCGACGGCGCGATCGTCGCCGGCTTCCCGGAGAACGGGTCGTACGACGTCCGCTCGGCGCGTGTGCGCGCCCGGATCAACGCCAGCGGCCCTGACATCTACCATCGCGACACGGTGCGCCGAGATGTCTACTCCCTGTACGCGACGGTCCGCCAGGGAAACTCCGGCGGTCCGCTGCTGACCCCCGACGGCAAGGTGTACGGCGTGGTCTTCGCCAAATCCCTGGACGACCCGGAGACGGGGTACGCGCTGACCGCGGACGAGATCCGCGACGACATCAAGGTCGGGCGCGCCGCAAACCAGCAGGTGGACAGCCAGGGCTGTGCGCTCTGAGTGACGCGGTGACCGGCGATCAACCCGTGGGTGGAGGCAATGTGCCAACCCACGGGTTGATCCATAAGAGCGACCCGACCTGCGAGTCTGAAGTACGGGAACCCGCTGGGGGCATCCCGACCCGAGGTACCTGCGATTACTGAAGGGCCCTGCCGCACCTGAAGGGCCCTGCCGCACCTGAAGGGCCCTGCCCCACGACCACCCGACCCACGACCACCTGCATCACGTACCGGAGAGGCCTGCATCATGCGACTGACGATCCTGGGCGGCGGCGGTTTCCGCGTCCCTCTGGTGTACGGGGCGCTGCTGAACGACCGCGCGGAGGGCCGCGTCACCCATGTCACCCTGCACGACCTCGACCAGGACCGGCTCACCGCCATCGCCCGGGTCCTGGCAGATCAGGCGGCCCGTGCCCGCGCCGATGGCACCCCCGGCACGCCACCGGCCCCCGAGGTCACTGTCACCACCGACCTGGACGAGGCGCTGCGCGGTGCGGACTTCGTCTTCTCCGCGATCCGGGTCGGTGGCCTGGCGGGCCGCGCGGCGGACGAACGAATCGCGCTGGACGAGGGGGTCCTCGGCCAGGAGACCGTCGGTGCGGGCGGCATCGCCTACGGACTGCGCACGGTTCCGGTCGCCGTCGACATCGCCCGGCGGGTGGCCCGGCTGGCACCGGAGGCGTGGGTCATCAACTTCACCAACCCGGCGGGCCTGGTCACCGAGGCGATGTCCCGCCACCTCGGCGACCGGGTCATCGGTATCTGTGACTCCCCCGTGGGGCTGGCCAGGCGGGTCGCCCGCACCCTCGGTGTCGAGGACCCGGCCACCGCGCGCGCCGACTACGTGGGCCTCAACCATCTGGGCTGGTTGCGCGGGCTGTACGTCGACGGCCGCGATGTGCTCCCGGAGTTGTTCGCGGACCCGGAGCGGCTGGCGTCCTTCGAGGAGGGCAGGCTCTTCGGCGCGGACTGGCTGCGCTCGCTCGGCTCGGTGCCCAACGAGTACCTGCACTACTACTACTTCAACCGCGAGGCCGTGACCGCCTACCGGCAGGCGAAGCAGACCCGCGGCGCCTTCCTGCGGGACCAGCAGTCCCGGTTCTACGACGAGCTGGCGGCAGCCCGGGACCCCGCGGTGGGCCAGGGTGCGGCCTGGGACGCCTGGGACCGTACGAGGGCCGAGCGCGAGGCGACGTACATGGCGGAGAACCGGGAGGCGGCGGGCGCGGGGGAGCGCACCGCCGACGACCTGGAGTCCGGCGGGTACGAATACGTGGCGCTGGCCCTGATGCGGGCCATCGCGCGCGACGAACGTACGACGCTGATCCTCAACATCCGTAACGGCGGGGTGCTGGACATCCTCGACGAGGCAGCCGTCATCGAGGTCCCGTGCCTGGTCGACGCGGCCGGAGCCCGCCCCGCCGCGGTGTCGCAGCTCTCCGGGCACGAGGCAGGCCTGGTGGCCGCCGTGAAGGCCGTGGAGCGCTGCGTGCTGGCAGCGGGGGAGAGCGGGTCGGCACAGGAGGCGGTCAAGGCGTTCGCCCTGCATCCGCTCGTCGACTCGGTACAGGTGGCGCGCAGGCTGCTGGAGGGCTACCGGAACGCACACCCGGGACTCGGCTACCTCAGAAAGGACTGACCAGGGACCAGGAGGGACTGGTCCCGGGGCGGTCCGGCCTCCGTGCGCGGGAGGGTCAGGTCCGCTGATGCCTCAGTCGCGCCGACATCCACCGGGCGCGGCGCCGGAGGATACGAGGAATGCCAATCGCCCGTCCGGGGTGGTAGTGGCCCTCATCGTGGGGGCGTCCCCTTTCGTAGGTGATCGGCGCTGTGGCCGAGCGGCGGTTGCGTGCTGCGTCACCGTAGTCGTGCGTCCAGCCCATACCCCGACGTGTGCCCGGGGCCCAAGGTCGGTAATCGTCTGACGCGACGCCAATTGGCCTATGCGAGGGGCATTTGGCTGTTCGTAGTACAAGCGTTCTGGCTGAGGCGTCCCCGGTCGGTCCACGCCCGGTCGGTCCACGCCCGGTCGGTCCACGCCCGGTCGGTCCACGCCCGGTCGGTCCACCCACGGACGGTCCGCCCACGGACGGTCGCAGATCTGTCGGACCCAGACCGGTAGGTCCCCGATCTGTGCCGCAAGCCGTGACGCCCGGTCGGTTACCGGTCCGGTTCCGGGTCCTTCAGCCAGTTGACCAGTTCGGTGGAGAAGGTCTCGGGGTCCTCCTCGTGCGGGAAGTGCCCGAGGCCGTCGAGCAGTCGCCACCGGTAGGGCGCATCGACGTACTCGCCGGAGCCGGCCGCGCTGCGGGTGCGCATCACCGGGTCCAGTGATCCGTGCAGATGGAGCGTCGGCACCCGTACCGGTGTCTTCATCCGCCGGTTGAACTGGAGCCCGTCGGGACGTGCCATCGATCGCACCATCCACCGGTAGGGCTCGACCGAGCAGTGTGCCGTCGACGGGATCGTCATCGCCAGCCGGTAGGCGTCGACCGTCTTGTCGTCCGGCTGCCGCGGCCCCGACCAGTCGCGGATCAGCCGGCCGGTCAAAGCCGCGTCGTCCGCGACGAGTTGCCGCTCCGGTACCCAGGGCCGCTGGAATCCCCAGACGTACGAACCGGCCCGCGACTGCGAGAAGTCCGACAGCATCGCCGAGCGCCAGCGTCTCGGGTGCGGCATCGAGGAGACCACGAGCCGACGTACCAGCTTCGGCCGCATCGCCGCCGCCGTCCACGCCAGGTACCCGCCCAGATCGTGCCCGACGAGCGCTGCGTCCGGCTCGCCCAGGGACCGTACGACCCCCGTGATGTCCAGCGCGAGGTTCGCCGGGTCGTAGCCGCGCGGCGTTCGGTCGCTGCCGCCCACCCCGCGCAGGTCCATCGCCACCGCCCGGAAACCGGCGTCGGCAAGCGCCGTCAGCTGATGCCGCCAGGTCCACCAGAACTGCGGGAACCCGTGCAGCAGCAGCACCAGCGGCCCGTCGCCCATTTCCGCGATGTGGAAACGCGCGCCGTTGGCCGCCACGTCCCGGTGCGTCCACGGCCCGTCGAGGCGTACGACGGAGGAGGCGGACGCCGAGGCGGCGAAGCCGCCGGACGGGGTGGGAGTGCCGGAGCCGTCGGTATCTAGGGCGGTCATACGGATGAGCGTGCCACAACGACCGTGTTGTCCTGCACCTGACGGGGGTGCGGCTTCGCATTCCCGAGCACGGCGGCCGTCTCCTTGGCGGCCGCGGCGGCCTTCTGCGGGCCCTTCCCCTTCTTCGCCTTCTTCGCGAAGACGACGCCGATCAACGCGAGCAGGCCCGCGACCAGCACGTTCGCGGCGAAGGAGAGGAGGAAGCACCATGCGAGGTTCCAGCCACCGCTCCAGGTGTGAATTCCGTACGCCAGTGCGAAGCTCAGCATCGGCAGCGAGAAGATCAGTACGGCGCCGGCCGCGCCGAACGCCCCGCCGCCGACGGCGCCGCGCTTGACGTCCTGCCGCAGCTGAATCTTGGCCAGCGCGATCTCGTCGTGCACGAGCGCGGACATCTCGGTGGTCGCCGTGGCGACCAACTGTCCGAGGCTGCGCTCGGCGCTCTCGACGCCGTGGGCGTTGCGGGCGGGGTCGCTCATCGCTCTCTCCCTCTTTTGTTCAAGCTGCTGTACAAGCTTCTGTTCGAGCTCGGCTGTTCGGGCTTTGCCGTTCGAGCTCTGTCGTGCGAGCTCTGCTGTTCAAGCTCTTAGGATCTGCAGTCAGATCATGCCGGACCGCGGCCCTCGTCGCGCGCCGCCCCCAGCACTTCCTCGATGTTCTCGCTACCCGCGCACTGCGCTGCCAGCCGTCGGTGCTCCGCGGCCTTCGCTTCGTGGATCTCGGCCATCCTCAGGTGGTAGTCCGGCTTTCCCACCTCGTAGATGTCCGGGACGCCGTCCATGTCCTCGTCGCGCTCCTCCTCGTCGTAGAGCGCACGGTACTTGCGGACCCGCAACTTCAGCAGCACGCCGGACAGGACCGCGGCGATCAGCGAGCCGATCAGTACCGCCGCCTTGACCTCGTCGGCGAGCTCCAGGTCGTCGGTGAAGGCGAGTTCGCCGATCAGCAGGGACACTGTGAAGCCGATCCCGGCCAGGGACGCGACCGCGAAGACGTCCGGCCAGACCAGGTCCTCGTTGAGTTCCGCCTTGGTGAAACGGGCGGCGAGCCAGGTGCCGCCGAAGATGCCGACCGCCTTGCCGACCACCAGTCCCAGCACCACACCGAGCGTCTCCGGCCTGGTGAAGACATCGGCGATCGCCCCGCCCGACACCGACACACCTGCCGAGAACAGGGCGAAGAGTGGCACGGCCAGTCCCGCCGACAACGGCCGCACCAGGTGTTCGATGTGCTCGCCCGGCGAGTGCTCCTCCCCTTCGCGACGGCTGCAGCGCAGCATCAGGCCCATCGCCACACCGGCGATGGTGGCGTGCACGCCGCTGTTGTACATCAGGCCCCAGATCACCAGCGCCAGCGGCACGTAGACGTACCAACCGCGCACGTTCGCCCGCAGCAGCAGCCAGAAGACGACCAGACCGACGAAGGCGCCTCCGAGCGCGGCGAAGTTGATGTCGCTGGTGAAGAAGACCGCGATGATCAGGATCGCGAAGAGGTCGTCCACGACGGCCAGGGTGAGCAGGAAGGCCCGGAGCGCGGAGGGCAGCGAGGTGCCGATGACGGCGAGGACCGCCAGCGCGAAGGCGATGTCGGTCGCTGTCGGGACCGCCCAGCCGCCGGTGTTCCCACCGCCGATGACGTTCACGAGTACGTAGACGAGGGCCGGCACCGCCATGCCGCAGAGCGCGGCGATCACGGGGAGTGCGGCGGCTCTCGGGTCGCGCAGCTCACCCGCGACGAGTTCGCGCTTGAGCTCGATGCCGGCGACGAAGAAGAAGATCGCGAGGAGGCCGTCGGCCGCCCAGTGCTGGACGGACAGGTCGAGGCCGACGAAGCCGGGCCCGAAGTGCATGCCGCGCAGCGACTCGTAACTCGACCCGAAGGTGTTTGCCCAGATCAGCGCCGCGACGGCGGCCAGCAGGAGCAGCACACCGCCGACCGTCTCGGTGCGGAGCGCGTCCGCGACGTACGTCCGTTCGGGGAGCGGGAGCCGTCCGAGGAACTTGCTCCTGGTGGGGGGAGTGGGCGCGGCCACGGGTGAATACCTCCGGTCGGTGGGCAGCATGAAGCACATTGCCGACCAGACTTCCCGGCGCACCTGTCGAGTTTTGACGCGTTCCTGACGCGCGGACAACTCTACCGGTGGTGCGCAAGGGTGTATCCGGCGATCTTCACCTTACGAGCGCAGAGGGCACCCGGCGCGGGGAGCGCGGGGTGCCCTTGAGCTGTTCAGGGGACGTACGGGACGGATGTGCCCCGCGCGTGTCCCAAGTGGTCAGCCGGCAGTGGTCAGTCGTCCCCGCCCGCCGAGCTCGGCAGCTTGGCCTGGATGAGTCCCATCACCGAGGCGTCGGTGAGGGTCGAGACATCGCCCAGCTCGCGGTCCTCGGCGATGTCGCGCAGCAGGCGTCGCATGATCTTGCCGGAGCGCGTCTTCGGCAGCTCGGCCACCGGCAGGATCCGCTTGGGCTTGGCGATCGGGCCGAGGGTGGCGCCGACGTGGTTGCGGAGTTCGGCGACCAGGGTGTCGGTCTCGGACGCGGTGCCGCGCAGGATGACGAAGGCGACGATGGCCTGCCCCGTCGTCTCGTCCGCGGCGCCCACCACGGCGGCCTCGGCGACCGAGGGGTGGGAGACGAGGGCGGACTCGACCTCGGTGGTGGAGATGTTGTGGCCGGAGACCAGCATGACGTCGTCGACGCGGCCCAGCAGCCAGATGTCGCCGTCGTCGTCCTTCTTCGCGCCGTCGCCGGCGAAGTACTTGCCCTCGAAGCGGGACCAGTAGGTGTCGATGAACCGCTGGTCGTCGCCCCAGATCGTACGGAGCATGGAGGGCCACGGCTCGGTGAGGACGAGGTAGCCGCCTCCGCCGTCGGGAACCTCACGCGCCTCGTCGTCGACGACCGTCGCGGCGATGCCCGGCAGTGCGCGCTGCGCCGAACCCGGCTTCGTCTCGGTGACGCCGGGCAGCGGGGAGATCATCATGGCGCCGGTCTCGGTCTGCCACCAGGTGTCCACGATGGGGCACTTGTCGCCGCCGATGTTCTTGCGGTACCACATCCACGCCTCGGGGTTGATCGGCTCGCCCACCGAGCCGAGGACGCGCAGCGAGGAGAGGTCGAACTTGGCGGGGATGTCGTCTCCCCACTTCATGAAGGTACGGATCGCGGTCGGCGCCGTGTAGAGGATGCTCACCTTGTACTTCTGCACGATCTCCCAGAAACGCCCCTGGTGGGGGGTGTCGGGGGTGCCTTCGTACATGACCTGGGTGGCGCCGTTGGCGAGCGGCCCGTAGACGATGTACGAGTGTCCGGTGACCCAGCCGATGTCGGCGGTGCACCAGTAGACGTCGCTCTCGGGCTTGAGGTCGAAGACCGCCTGGTGGGTGTAGGCCGCCTGGGTGAGGTAACCGCCGGAGGTGTGCAGGATGCCCTTGGGCTTACCGGTGGTGCCGGAGGTGTAGAGGATGAACAGCGGGTGCTCGGCCTCGAACGCCTCGGGGGTGTGCTCGGCGGACTGACGGCCGACGATGTCGTGCCACCACACGTCGCGGGTCTCGTCCCACGCCGTCTCCTGCTTCGTACGCTGTACGACCAGTACGTGCTCGACCGTCGGACACTTGGCGACGGCCTCGTCGATCGCGGGCTTCAGCGCGGAGGGCTTGCCGCGCCGGTAGCCGCCGTCGGAGGTGATGACGAGTTTGGCGTCGGCGTCCTGGATGCGCGAGGCGACGGCGTCGGCCGAGAAGCCGCCGAAGACGACCGAGTGCGCGGCGCCGACGCGGGCGCAGGCCAGCATCGCGATCGCGGCCTCGGGGATCATCGGGAGGTAGACGGCGACCCGGTCGCCCTTGACGACGCCCAGCTCGGTCAGGGCGTTCGCGGCGCGCGAGACCTCGTCCTTGAGCTGTGCGTAGGTGAGGGAGCGGCTGTCGCCGGGCTCGCCCTCGAAGTGGATCGCGACGCGGTCGCCGTTGCCGGCCTCGACATGGCGGTCCACGCAGTTGTACGCGACGTTGAGGGTGCCGTCGGCGAACCACTTCGCGAACGGCGGGTTCGTCCAGTCGAGGGTCTCGGTGGGCTCGGTGGCCCAACTGAGGCGACGTGCCTGCTCGGCCCAGAAACCGAGTCGGTCGGTCTTGGCCTGCTCGTACGCCTCCGCAGTGACGTTGGCGTTCGCGGCCAGCTCGGCGGGAGGAGCGAAACGACGCTCCTCCTTCAGAAGGTTGGCCAGGCTTTCGTTGCTCACGACATCTCCCAATCCCAGGGGCGTCCGATGGGTCCCGTGGCTTAGCTCATCAGTCATAGGCCCTGGTGACAAGAGCCCTCAGGAAATTGGTTTAGACCTATTCGGTCCGTGAGCTGCCACGACGTCCGTATGGCCCCCGCCGCGGGCGTGCGGCGGGGGCCGTACGGTCTCACGTACGCCGACCCGAAAGGGTTCGACGTGCGCGGTTCGGGCGCGCAGGCCGCTCCACGGCGTGGTAGGTCAGGCGCGCAGGCCTCTCCGCGGCGTGGTAGCTCAGGCGCTCAAGCCCTTCCACTGCGTGGCGGCTCGGGCGCTCAGGCCTTTCCAGGCCGTCGGCTCACGCGCCCAGGCCGCCCCGCGCGTGTCGGCTCACGCGCTCAGGTCCTCCCGCTGCGTGTGTGACGACGGCACGACCCGGTCGAAGACCTCGCTGGTCTCTCCGATCCGTGCCCCGTCGACCAGCAGGTATGCCTGCGCCTCGCCCACGTGGAAGTACATCCCGTGCAGTTCGAGGGTGCCCTCGGCGAGGCGCCGCCGCACCGATTCGTGCTGGCGCAGGTGCTCCAGCTGCTGCACCACGTTGGTCAGGCAGAGCTGCTCCACGACATCGGTGGGCAGCCGTCCGGAGATCCGCGCCCACGAGTGGTGACGGCTGCGCATCCGGCTCAGGCTCGGCGCGCCGTGGCGAAGCCACCGTCGTAGCGGGGTGCTCTCGGCATTCTCCGCCGGGCTGTTGAGCAGGGCTTGCATGGCACCGCACCCGGAGTGCCCGCAGATGGTGATGGAGGCGACCTTCAGCACGTCCACCGCGTACTCGATGGCTGCCGCGACCGAATCGTCGGTGCTCTCCGCCCCCGGCGGCGGAACCAGATTTCCCACGTTCCGCACGGTGAAGAGGTCGCCGGGGCCGCTGGACGTGATCATGCTCGTGACCAGGCGGGAGTCCGCGCAGGTCAGGAACAGCTGGGAGGGGCTCTGGCCCTCCCTGGCAAGGCGCGCCAGTTCGTCGCGGACCAGCGGCGCGGTGTTGCGCTGGAACGCGCTGAGACCGCTGGCCAGTTGGCGCGTACCGGCGGGGCGGGCGCCGGGGGCTTCGGCGGGCGCCGTGTGTTCGTCGCAGTGGTGGTTGTGCCAGGGGGTCCAGGGGCGGCAGCAGGTGTGCGCACCGGTCACCGGCCCGGCGACCCGGATGCCGGACCTGCCGGTGACCTCGACCTTGCCGCCTTGCGCGACATGGCTGTCCTGCCAGCTCTGCAGTGCCTCGTACGCCGCGTGGTCCATGAAGGAGCCGTCCAGTTCCACGACCGCGTGCGACCCCTGGGGCACCTGGCCCAGCGTCCGGGTCAGCCGGGGGACCGCCAGGAAGGTCAACTGGCCACGCACCCGCACATGGTGGACGCCGTCGGCGGTCGTCTCGGTGACGATGCGGGTCTTGGCCAGCCGGTGCAGAGCGACGGCGACGGCGACGGCGATGCCCAGGGCCACGCCCTCCAGCACCCCGAGCAGGACGACACCGGCGACCGTGGTGACGTACACCAGGAATTCGCGGTGCCTGTGGACGTTACGGATGTGCGCGAAGCTCACCATCTGGATGCCGACCATCATCACCAGGGCGGCCAGCGCGGCCAGCGGAATCCACTCCAGAACCCCGACGAGCAGTGCGGAGGCGAGCAGTACCCATACACCGTGCAGCACGGTGGCGGCCCGGCTGACCGCGCCCGTACGGACGTTGGCCGTGGAGCGGACGGCGCCGCCGGAGATCGGCAGCCCGCCGAGCAGGCCGGACACCATGTTGGAAATGCCCTGGCCGCGCAGTTCACGGTCCAGGTCGGAGCGTGGCACCGGTGGCACGCCCGGCACCGCGGGGCGCTCCGCGGCCAGTTTGTCCACGGCGACCGCGGACAACAGCGATTCCAGGCTCGCCACCAGAGTGACCGTGAGCACCGCCGCGATGAGCGCGAGCACCGGCCCCTGTGGAATTTCGGGCAGGGCGTGGCTGCTCCAGGACGGCAGGTCGACCCTGGTGATCGAGGGGGCCGCGACGGCGGCGACCGCGGTGGCGATCGCGACGGACGCGAGTGCGGCGGGGGTCTTGCGGAGGAATTTGCCCGTACGCCCCGGGAGGCGCGGCCACAGGATCAGCACGGCGATGGTGAGGATGCCGATGAGGGGGGCGGCCGGACCGAGGTTGGCCAACTGTTCGGGCAGGGCGAGGGCGTTGTCGACGGCGGAACTCTCGGGCGAGCCGCCGAGCACGATGTGCAACTGGGCGAGCGCGATCGCGACGCCGATGCCGGCGAGGGTGCCGTGCACGATGGCGGGGCTGACGGCCAGGGCATTGCGCGCGGCCTTGAGCGAGCCGAGCAGGATCTGCACCAGACCGGCGCAGATGACGATGCCGCAGGTGGTGCGCCAGCCGTAACGCTGGATCAGTCCTGCGGTCACCACGGTCAGCCCGGCCGAGGGCCCGCTGACCAGGAGCGGAGTGCCGCCGAGCAGTCCGACGACGATGCCGCCGACAGCGGCGCCGATCAGGCCGGCCGCCAGCGGGGCGTCTATGGCGACGGCCAGTCCCAGCGACATGGGCACCGCGATCAGAAACACGGTCAGCGAGGCGGCGAGGTCGCCTCCCGCGATCTTGAAACGGGCTCGGTGGTGCTTCCCGCCGTCACCGGACGGCGGGCTGTGCGGCCGTTGGAACCGTGAGGCTCGGGTGGTGCGAGAGGTGTGGTCGGGGCGAGTGGGTACGCAAGCAGTCATTGCCTTGTCTCCTCCGGGGCAGCGCGGTCGCGGGAACGAGGGGTCGCGGCCGTGGATCACGGCGTGCAGCGGGGGACCTAAAACTCTCGGTAAACGAATCGTAATTCAGAGTAAAGGCTTGGGTGGGCCTTTGCGGTCAAATGGGGCAATTACTCACCCGAACCAGTGAATAAGCATTTCGTGCGGCTTGTCGCATCAATGTGATTGTGCGTGCGTGCGAGGTTTGCCGCGCCGTTCGAACCGTTCCGGTCCGCGGCCCTGCAAGCCGATGAAGGAAAGAGGGTGGGCGGATGATGGCCGCCACGAAGAGAGTCACCTTCGGCGTCACCGCCGCCGTACTGTCCCTGGCCGCCCTCGCGGGGTGCGGGGGTCAGACGTCCGGACCGGCAGGCGCCCACGGAGCCAAGAAGAACGAGCCCGTCGCCGCACCCAAGAGCCCGGTCCGGCTGATCGGCGACGGCTCGACCGCGTACACCGGGGCCCAGCCCATGCAGCCCGTGCCGAAGAAGCTCGCGCCGGGCCAGAAGCCCCCGCAGTTCGTGGTGTTCTCCTGGGACGGCGCGGGTGAGGACAGCCAGCGGCTGTTCTCCCACTTCCGCAAGGTCGGACAGAAGTACAACGCGTCGATGACGTACTTCCTCAGCGGGGTCTACCTCCTGCCCGGGGACAAGAAGAACCTCTACAACCCGCCGCAGCACGCGGTCGGGCGCTCCGACATCGGCTTCAACGACGCCAAGGGAATCAAGGACACCGTGGAGCAGATCCGCGGCGCCTGGTTCGAGGGCAACGAGATCGGCACCCACTTCAACGGCCACTTCTGCGGCAAGGACGGCGGGGTGGGCACCTGGTCCAAGGAGGAGTGGAAGAGCGAGATCTCCCAGGCCAAGTCCTTCGTCAAGAACTGGAAGTCCAACGCGGCGCTGAAATCGGTCAAGCCGCTGCCCTTCGACTACGAGAAGGAACTGATCGGCGCGCGCACCCCCTGCCTGGAGGGCCGCAAGAACTTCATGCGCGCGGCGAGCGAGATGGGCTTCCGCTACGACACCAGCGGTGTCAACGACCAGATCTGGCCCGAGAAGGAGGGCCGTCTCTGGGACCTGTCGATGCAGCTGGTGCCCGTACCTGGGAGGGCCTTCCAGACCCTGTCCATGGACTACAACTTTTACATGAACCAGTCGGGTGCGACCCGCGGCGACGAGAGTCAGCACGAGTACTGGGGCAATCAGATGCGCGACGGTCTGCTGCAGGCCTTCGACCGTTCGTACAAGGGCAACCGCGCCCCGCTGATCATCGGCAACCACTTCGAGTCCTGGAACGGCGGCACGTACATGCGCGCCATCGAGGACACCATCAAGGCCGTCTGCACCCAGCGCGACGTGAAGTGTGTGTCGTTCCGTCAGCTCGCGGACTGGCTGGACGCGCAGGACCCGAAGGTCCTGGCCAAGCTGCGCTCCCTGAAGGTCGGCCAGGCGCCGAAGACGGGCTGGGCGTCCTACCTGAACCCGGCCGCCCAGCCGGCCACCCGCGCGTCGGCCGCCCACGCCCCGGCCGCCCTTGCACCGGCCTCTCACGCCCCGGCCGCCCTTGCACCGGTCGTCCACGCGCCCGCCGCGCAGGCAGCCGCACCGGCTGAACGGCACTGAGCTTCCGCTCCCTTGGCCGGCCCGGCCGGTGCGCCGGCACTTCGCCACTCAGGCGGGTTGGGCCGCGCCGGCCACCAGCCGCTCGTCCAGTACGAAGGCCGGGTCGACCTGGGCAGCCAGGTCGACGCCGGTCTTCGCGTTCCCCCAGCTCTCCGCGTTCTTCAGGTGGAAGTGCACCATCTGGCGGGTGTATCGCGCCCAGTCGCGGTGCGCGTAGCTGTCCTCGGCGGCGTCCTGGAGCGTTTGCAGGGCGAGCCGGTTGTCCGCCTCCAGGAGCTCGAAGCGGTTGGGCCGGCCCTTCTCCATGGCGCGCACCCAGTCCGACTGGCCCACGGAGACCAACAGGTCGTCACCGACCTCCGCGCGCAGGAAGTCCAGGTCGTCCTGACCCTGGACCTTGTTGCCGACGACCTTCAGCGCGATGCCGAAGTCCCGGGCGTACTCCTTGTACTGACGGTAGACGGAGACGCCCTTGCGGGTCGGCTCGGCCACCAGGAACGTCATGTCGAAGCGGGTGAACATGCCGGACGCGAAGGAGTCCGAGCCCGCGGTCATGTCGACGACGACGAACTCCTCGGGGCCGTCGACCAGGTGGTTCAGGCACATCTCGACGGCGCCGACCTTGGAGTGGTAGCAGGCCACGCCCAGGTCCGACTCGGTGAACGGGCCGGTGGCCATCAGCCGGATGACGCCGTCGTCGAGGGAGACCTCACGGGCGCACGCGTCGTACACCGGGTTGTCCTCGCCGACCCGCAGCAGCCGGGAGCCCTCGCCGGGCGGAGTCGTCTTGATCATCGACTCGGCGGAGGCGATGCGGGGGTTGGTGCCACGCAGGTAGTCCTTGATGAGGGGGAGGTGCGCCCCCATCGCGGGCAGCGCGGCCGACTCGTCGTCCGAGAGGCCCAGGGCCGCGCCCAGATGCTGGTTGATGTCGGCGTCTACGGCGACGACCGGAGCTTCGTTGGCCGTGAGGTGGCGGATGAACAGTGAGGACAGCGTGGTCTTGCCACTGCCGCCCTTCCCGACGAAAGCGATCTTCATGTTCACCAAGGGTAATCGCGTGAATGCTCTGGGTGTGCAATGCAAGTGAAGAAGACCACTCCAAGGAGGAGCCGGGACGGGTGCGCGGGAACGGTGCGTACGCTCCTTACTTATGAGTACGAACGCTGATCCGCTCGCGGCGCTAGGTGCGCTGCCGGGCGTGCCCGAGGCAGTGGATTCCGTGCGCGGGGCGGTGGACCGGGTCTACGGGCACCGCGTCATGCGGCGTCGCAGCAACGAGATCACCGGAGAGGCCGCGCTGCGTGGTGCGCGCGGTTCGGCGGCGCTCGCGGGGGCCGACTGGGCACTGGAGGAGGTGCGGCGGCGCACCGACTTCAGCGGCGACGACGAGGCCCGGGTGGTCGGCGGGGCGCTGCGGCTGGCGGCCGAGGCAGGGCAGTTGCTCTCCATCTGGCGGCAGTCACCGCTGCGGGTCCTGGCCCGGTTGCACCTGGTGGCGGCGGGTGGAGCGGGCGTCGCGGACGAACTTGTGGGACGGCCGAGGCTGGCGGGCGAGCCGGTCGACGAGCCACTGATCGAGCTCGCTCTCCCCGGTGCGAGCGAGGTGGCCGGCCGCCTGGAGGGGCTCTCCCAGCTGATCATCGCGGGCGGCGCGGCTGCTCCGGCACTGGTGACGGCAGCGGTGGTGCACGGTGAGCTGCTGGCCCTGCGGCCGTTCGGCTCGCACAACGGGCTCGTGGCACGGACCGCCGAGCGCATCGTGCTGATCAACAGCGGGCTCGACCCGAAGGCGGTGTGCCCGGCCGAGGTGGGCCATGCGGAACAGGGCCGGGCGGAGTACCTCGCGGCCCTGGAGGGTTACGTGTCCGGCACGCCGGAGGGCGTGGCGGCGTGGATCGCGCACTGCGGACGGGCGGCGGAGCTCGGCGCCCGGGAGTCGACGGCGGTCTGCGAGGCCCTGCAGCGCGGAGCGGCCTGAACCTGGGACGGGCGGGCCGCTCAGGGGCCGGGGCGGGCGGTGTCGGTGTCGGACACGGGTGTTTGGCCACAAGAGTGCGGCGGTACCTGCTGGACACAAAGGTGCGGCGGTGCCGAACGCGCAGGTGCGGCGGCGCTGGACATGAAGGTGCGGCGGTGCCGAACACAAAGGTGCGGCGGCGCTGGACATGAAGGTGCGGCGGTGCCGAACACAAAGGTGCGGCGGTACCTGAGTCGGTACCGCCGCTGGCATGTCGGCCGGGTTACCAAGCGTCCTCGGATTTTTGCCCATCAGGTCGGGATCTTCGCCCGTCGCCTGGTGCGGCTGGCCCGTAATCGACGGGTCGACGTCGCGTGGGTGCTCGGCTTCCATGCGCGGTCCGTGGGGCCGTGATGCGTAGGCAGGTGATCCTCTCGGATGTCCTTGGTCTCGCGGGCCGTTGACTCCTTTGTACTCCCGTCGGCGGGGAAGCGAAACCCCTGGGGGGCCTTCTTTACTTTTAGTCTCAAATACGGGCAAATCGCAGGGGAGTGGCAAGCCACAGGTTGCATGGACTCAACCGGTGACGGGGACCCGGCGGCGGTTCGCGTACCAGACGAGGCCGGCCGTGGCGGCCGCCGCGCCCACCGCTGCCGCTGCCATCAGGGCCGGGCGGGGCGGCATCGAGAGACTGGGTAGCCGCTGCTTCAGCCGCACCGGACGGTTGAAGGTCAGAATCGGCCATTCCCGGGCGGTCGCCTCCCGGCGCAGGGCGCGGTCCGGATTGACCGCGAAGGGGTGGCCGACCGACTCCAGCATCGGCACGTCGGTCGCCGAGTCGCTGTACGCGAAACAGCGTGCCAGGTCGTACCCCTCGGATGCGGCGAGCTCCTCGACGGCCTTCGCCTTCGTCGGCCCGTAGGCGTAGTACTCGACCTCGCCGGTGAAACAGCCGTCTTCGCCGACGACCATCCGGGTGGCCACCACCCGGTCCGCCCCGAGCAGCTCGCCGATCGGTTCGACCACCTCGGCCCCGGACGTCGAGACGATCACGACATCGCGGCCGGCCGCGTGGTGCTCCTCGATGAGAGAAGCCGCCTCGTCGTAGATGATCGGGTCGATCAGGTCGTGCAGGGTCTCGGCGACGATCTCCCGCACCTGCTGGACGTTCCAGCCCTTGCAGAGCGCCGAGAGGTATTCGCGCATCCCTTCCATCTGATCGTGGTCCGCGCCCCCGGCCAGGAAGACGAACTGCGCGTACGCCGTTCTGAGAACGGCCCGGCGGTTGATCAGCCCGCCTTGGTAGAAGGACTTGCTGAAGGTCAGCGTGCTCGACTTCGCAATGACGGTCTTGTCCAGGTCGAAGAAGGCAGCGGTGCGGGGGAGCGAGCGGATTTCCACGAGGCGAGCATAGGCGCCCACCATTCGGCGTACGCTGTGGCGCGTGGGTTTGCCTGAGAAGCCTCTCGGGTACACCATGGAAGTCACGGATCGTTCGCGACCGTGCTACCCCGGTTCGGCTCCTCCCCCCCCGAGTCGAACCGTGGCAGACGACCCCCGCTCTCCCCCCCGGCGGGGGTCGTCGCATGTCCGGATGGGTTTTCGGACTCCTCGGCGGCCCTTGATCCTGGTGTATCGGGCAGGCCCTCCCTCTCGTACGTGATGGATGTCGGGTCCTCTCACGCTCTCAACTAGTCACTCTGGGTAGTCGTTCCGCTCCCCTTGGAAGTCACTGGTAAGGGTGGTCGGAATATTCACAACCGATGAGTTGTCCACAGTTTTCGAGCAAGATCCACACGATTTTCCGGATCGCTGCACGGTGATTCCAGCCGCGAAGTTCGCGGATCTCGAAATCGCTTGAGAGCGCAGTGAGAGGGGGCGGAGATCGTGGCTCGACCGATCACACCCGACCGGTTGTCGGCTGCCGGAGGGCGGCGGGGTGGACCGCTGATCGTCACCGAAGATGTGGAACTGCTCGACGATCTACTGAGATTGTGCGCCGCGGCGGGAGCGGAGCCGGAAGTTCAGCACGGATTGCCGGAACGGCACGGAAGTTGGGAAGCCGCGCCGCTGGTGCTCGTCGGCGATGACGCCGCCGCCCGCGTGCGGGGAGCCGTGCGCAGGCGAGGGGTGATGCTCGTCGGACGGGACCAGGACGATCCGCTGGTCTGGCGGCGGGCCGTCGAGATCGGCGCGGACTACGTACTGCGCCTGCCGGACGCGGAAACCTGGCTGGTGAACCGGATCGCCGACGCGACGGAGGGCGTCGGCCGTCAGGCACTCACCGTCGGAGTGATGGGCGGACGCGGCGGGGCGGGGGCTTCCACCCTGGCGTGCGCGCTCGCCGTCACGGCGGCACGAGCCGGCAGCCGCACCATGCTCATTGACGGCGATCCGCTCGGTGGGGGGCTCGACGTCCTGCTCGGCGGGGAGAGCGTGCAGGGCATGCGCTGGCCCGACTTCGCCTCCTCACGGGGGCGGGTCGCCAGCGCGGCACTGGAGGAATCGCTGCCCCGGCTGCATGACTTGAGAGTGTTGAGCTGGGACCGCAGCGACGCGGTGGTCATCCCCCCGGAAGCGATGCGGTCGGTGCTCGCGGCGGCCCGCCGGGCCGGCGGGGTGGTGGTCGTGGACCTGCCGCGCCGGGTGGACGAGAGCGTGGCGGAGGCGCTGGCCCAGCTGGACCTCGGGCTGCTCGTGGTGCCCGGGGAGCTGCGGGCCGTGGCAGCGGCTCGGCGGGTCGCCGCCACGGCGGGCATGGTGCTGGAGGATCTGCGGACGGTCGTACGAGGACCGTATGCGGCAGGACTCGACGAGAAATGGGTGGCCAAGGCACTCGACCTCCCTCTGGTGGGAGAAGTGCCCGCCGAGCCGGGGCTGTGGGAGGCCCTCGCGGACGGGGAGCCGCCGGGGAGCAGCCCGCGCGGTCCGCTGGCCCGCTTCTGCACCGCGTTCTGGGAGCGCGCGCTGGTCGGGGGTGTGGCCGGATGAGCGCGTCCGTACTGCTCGACGCGGTGCGCATGCGTCTCGCGGAGAGCGGGGCGGAGCCGACACCGGCCAGGGTGGCCGCCGTGCTGCGGGAGCAGGGGCGGCTGCTCGGGGACACGGAAGTCCTCGGGGCCGCCGACGAGTTGCGGTCCGAGCTCGTGGGGGCGGGACCGTTGGAGCCGCTGCTCGCCGATCCTTCGGTGTCCGACGTGCTGGTGTCGGCGCCGGACCGGGTGTGGGTCGACCGCGGCGCGGGCCTGGAGCTCTCCGAAGTCTGCTTCGAGGACGCGGCGGCGGTGCGCAGGCTGGCGCAGCGGCTCGCCGCCGTGGCCGGCCGACGGCTCGACGACGCCAGGCCGTGGGTGGACGCCCGCCTGCCGGACGGGACGCGGATGCACGCCGTGCTGCCACCGGTGGCCGTCGGGTCGACGTGTCTTTCACTGCGGGTGGTTCGGCCCAGGGCGTTCCGGCCCCAGGAACTGGTGACTGCCGGGACCGTGCCACCGGGCGGGGACGTGCTGCTGCGGGCGCTGGTGGAGGCCAGGCTTTCGTTCCTGATCAGCGGGGGCACGGGGGCGGGCAAGACGACTCTGCTCTCGGCGCTGCTGGGGCTGGTCGGGGAGCGGGAGCGGATCGTTCTCGCGGAGGATTCGGCGGAGCTGCGACCCGACCATCCCCATGTGGTGCGGCTGGAGTCCCGGCCCCCGAACCAGGAGGGCGCGGGCCGGGTCACCCTGCGGGACCTGGTGCGACAGGCGCTGCGGATGCGGCCTGACCGACTGGTGGTCGGTGAGGTCCGCGGCGGCGAAGTGACCGAACTGCTGGCCGCGTTGAACACCGGGCACGAGGGCGGGTGCGGGACCGTCCACGCCAACGCGGCGGCGCAGGTACCGGCACGGATGGAGGCCCTGGGGACGGCCGCCGGACTGGACCGGGCGGCTTTGCACAGCCAGTTGGCGGCAGCGCTGTCGGTGGTCCTGCATCTCGTACGGGACCGGGACGGGCGGCGGCGCCTCGCCGAGGTGCACGTGCTGGACCGGGACCCTGCCGGGCTGGTGCTGACGGTGCCCGCGCTGCGGTGGGGCGCCGAGGGGTTCGTACGGGAGCGGGGCTGGCCCCGGCTGCGCGAACTGATCGGTGGTGCGCTGTGACCGGAGGGCCGCCCTCGTACGCGACGACGTACGCGGCGACGTGTGCGGCGATGGTGTGCGCGGGGCTCGCGGCCTGGTTGCTGGTCGGCCGGGGGCAGGGCCCGCGACGGGCCCGGACGGTGCTGGCCGGGGGCTTGGCGCAGGAGCGGGAGGCGCCCTGGGAGAGGGTCTGGCCGCAGGTGCGGGAGCGGATGCGGCCCGAGTGGTGGTGCGTGCCGGGGGCGGCGGTGGTCGCGCTCCTGGGGGAGTCGGTGATTCCACTGGCGCTGGGGGCGGCGGCGGTTCCGCTGGTGCGAAGGCGGCTGCGGGCGAGGGAGCGGACGCGGGCGCGCGCCAGACGCGCCGACGAGGTGATCGCGCTCTGCGGGGCGGTCGGTGGGGAGCTTCGGGCGGGCAGTCAGCCGGGACAGGCGCTGTGCGCGGCGGCCGCGGACACCGGCGCGCTGGGCGACGGGGCGGCCGAGGTGTTGGCGGCGGCCAGGTTCGGGGGTGAGGTGCCGGTGGCGCTGCACCGGGCCGCGCGGGAGCCGGGAGCGGCCGGGCTGGTCGGTCTCGCCGTCTGCTGGCAGGTGGCGGTGGGCAGCGGGGCCGGACTCGCCGCCGGACTCGACCGGTTGGAGGCGGCGCTGCGGGCCGATCGGGACCGGCGGGAGCACCTGCGGGCACGGCTGGCGGGGGCCTGGTCGACGGTGGGACTGCTCGCGGTGCTGCCGGTGGTGGGAGTGCTGATCGGCACCGCGATGGGCGCCGACCCGCTGAGGGTGCTGCTGCACACACCGCTGGGGCTCGGGTGCCTGGTGACGGGAGGGCTGTTGGAAACCGTGGGACTCCTGTGGGCCCACCGGATCGTGAGCGACGGAGAGGGGGACGGGTCATGAGTGGCGAAGTTGTCCACAGGCTGGGGGCGGTGGTGGCCGCGGGGGCGGCCGTGGGAAGCCTCGCCTTCGCGGTGGCGGGGCGGCGCAGCGAGCGGGAGGCCCGGCAGCGGCTGGTGAGACTGCTGGCGGTCGAGGCGGCGGTGTACGAGGAGGCACGGCGAGGACTCCTTCGTGGCCGCGTCGGGTGGGCGCGGGACTGGGGCGGTCCCGCAGGAGCGCTGGTCGCGGGATACGTGCTCGTGGGCGGGGTGTGGGGGTGTCTCGCCGGGGCGGTGGCCGCGGTCGGAGTGCGGCGGTGGCAGCGGGGCCGTCAGTCGGGGGGCGAGGCTGCCGCCGAGGAGGCGGCCGTGGGTCGGCAACTGCCGCTTGCCGCAGACCTCTTGGCGGCCTGCGTCGCGGCGGGGGCCGGGCCTCTGGAGGCTGCGGGGGCGGTCGGGGATTCACTCGGTGGGCCGGTCGGGGAACGGCTGTCGCGGGTGGCGGCGGAGCTCAGGCTCGGAGGTGAACCGGCCCAGGCGTGGGGCCGGGTGGCGGCGATACCGGGCGCCGCCGGGCTGGCCAGGTGCCTGGAGCGCGCTGGAACCAGCGGGGCCCCGGCGGCCGGGCCGATCGGTCGCGTGGCGGACGGCCTCCGGGCGGAACGGGCCCGTTTGGCCGAGGCATCGGCCAACAGGGCCGGGGTGCTGATCGTCGTTCCGCTGTCGCTCTGCTTCCTGCCCGCGTTCTTGGTGGTGGGAGTGGCGCCGGTGGTGATCGGGCTGGCGGACGGGTTGCTGGGCGGTGGCTGAAACGAACCGGCAAAGAGCCGGTTCGGCATACGCGGTGAACGTAATCAACGGGAGGTCGAGATGTGGAAATGGCTGTGGGTGTGGAAGCGGTGGTGGATGTGGCTGAAGCTGCGGGGCGGAAGCTGGGGGCGAGTGGCAGGGGACGCCGGAATGACGACCTCCGAGTACGCGGTGGGGACGATCGCGGCGTGCGCCTTCGCAGCGGTGCTCTACAAGGTCGTCAGCAGCGACGCGGTCTCGACGGCGCTGCAGGCGGCGGTGTCGAGGGCGCTCGATGTCCAGTTCTGAGACAGCGACGCAGAGCCGTGCGCAGGGTGACAGCGGCTATGTGACTGCCGAGGCGGCTCTGGCCCTGCCCGTACTGATGTTGTTCGGGTTGGCGCTGGTGTGGGCCCTGATGGCGGCCTCCGCGCAGATCCAGTGCGTCGACGCGGCCCGGGTGGGGGCGCGGGCCGCGGCCCGGCAGGAACCACGGGCGGCGACAGAGGCGGCGGTGAGGCAGGCGGCGCCGGACGGCGCGAAGGTCGGGTTCAGGCGTGAGGGCGACCTGGTGCGGGTGCTGGTGGAAGCACCCGCGCCGGGGCCCGGCCGACTGGGCCTGGCACTGCGGGCCGAGGCGGTGGCTCTGGCCGAGGAGACGGTGGGGGCGGGGGCGACGTGAACCTGCGGGCGACGGCGATGGCGGGAGGAGGTGGCTCGGGGCGGGGGTGGGTGCGGGGGTGGGTGCGGAGGTGGGGCCGGGGGCGGGCGCCGGCGCCGGGGAGAACAGGGCGTTGGGGGCGTGGGCCGATGAGGACGAGGGGAGCGGGGTCGGACCGGGGGTCGGCGTCGGTGTGGGCGTTGGGGGTGATCGCGATGCTCGCAGTGGTGTTCACCGGGGTGCTGGCGATGGGACAGGCAGTGGTGGCCCGGCACCGGGCCGGCGGCGGCGCCGACCTGGCGGCGTTGGCGGCGGCAATGGAGTGGAGGCGGGGGGAGGCCACGGCGTGCGGGAGGGCGCGGGAGGTGGCCGGGGCGCAAGGTGCCCGGCTGGTGAGGTGTTCGGTGCGGGGCGAGGTGGCGGACATCTCGGTGGCGGCCGGCGTGGGGCCGTACGAGGTGGAGGTGAGGGCCAGGGCAGGGCCGGGAGGGCCGACAGGGCCGGCAGGGCCGGGAGGGCCGGGAGGGCAGGGAGGGCAGGGAGGGCCGGGAGGGCAGGGAGGGCAGGGAGGGCCGGGAGGGCCGGGAAGGCCAGGAGTGCCGGGAGGGCCGGGAGGCAGCGTGGTCGAAGGTGCCTCAGGGGCTCGGGGACCCCTAGGACTCGCTCTCGTTCAAGGTGGTGGGCTCGGATGGGGTGGAGTCGGTGGAGGAGGGGTCGGGTGGGGTGGGAGTGGTGGTGGCGGGGGGTGGGGCCGCGTTGAGGAGGGTGGTGAGGAGGCGGAGGGCGCCGCGTTTGTGCAGGGGGTCGTTGCCGTTGCCGCACTTGGGGGACTGGATGCAGGACGGGCAGCCGGCGTCGCACTCGCAGGAGGCGATGGCTTCCCGGGTGGCGGTGAGCCAGGCACGGGCGGTCTCGAATCCGCGTTCGGCGAAGCCGGCGCCGCCCGGATGGCCGTCGTAGACGAAGACGGTGGGGAGGAGGGTGTCGGGGTGGAGGGGCAGGGAGACCCCGCCGATGTCCCAGCGGTCGCAGGTGGCGAAGAGCGGGAGCAGGCCGATGGAGGCGTGTTCGGCGGCGTGCAGGGCGCCCGGGAGGATCTCGGGGGTGAGGCGGGCCGCGTCCATGTCGTCCTCGGTGATCGTCCACCAGACGGCCCGGGTCCGCAGGGTGCGCGGTGGCAGGTCGAGCTTGGTCTCGCCCAGGACCTCGCCGGTGATGAGTTTGCGGCGGAGGAAGGAGACGACCTGGTTCGTGACCTCGACGGAGCCGTAGTGCAGGCGGGCCGTGCCCCAGTGGACGGTGGTGTCGGTCGACAGGATCGAGATCGCGGTGGTGTCGCGAGCGGTGGTGGAGTAGGGCGGACTGGCCTCTTCCACCAGTGCTGCGGAGTCTTCGAGGTCGAGCCGGCGGACCAGGTAGCTGCGGCCCTGGTGGAGGTGGACGGCGCCCTCGTGCACGGCGGTGTGGGCGGCTTCGGCGTCGACCGTGCCGAGCAGCCGGCCGGTGGACTCCTCGACGATCTGGACGGGATTGCCGCCCCCGCCCCGGATGTCGGCCAGGTCGGCGGCGCGGTCGCGGCGGGTCCAGTACCAGGACTTCCCGCGGCGGCGCAGGAGGGCCGCCGCTTCGAGGGAGGGCAGGAGCGGGGCCGCGGCCGGGCCGAAGAGGGCGAGGTCGGGAGCGGTCAGGGGGAGCTCGGCGGCGGCCGCGCACAGGTGCGGGGCAAGGACGTACGGGTTGTCGGGGTCGAGGACCGTCGATTCCACCGGCTGGGCGAAGAGGGCCTCGGGGTGGTGGGCGAGATAGGTGTCCAGGGGGTCGTCGCGGGCGATGAGGACGGCCAGGGCGCCCCCGCCGGAGCGGCCCGCACGGCCGGCCTGCTGCCAGAGGGAGGCGCGGGTGCCGGGATAGCCGGCGATCAGGACGGCGTCCAGGCCGGAGACGTCGATGCCGAGTTCGAGGGCCGTGGTGGCGGCCAGGCCGAGGAGCTCGCCGGAGTGCAGGGCGGCTTCGAGGGCCCGGCGTTCCTCGGGGAGATAACCGCCGCGGTAGGCCGCCACCCGCTGTGGGAGGGAGCGGTCGATCGAGGCCAGGCGTTCCTTCGCGATGAGGGAGATCAGTTCGGCCCCACGGCGGGAGCGCACGAAGGCGACTGTGCGGGTTTTGTGCAGGATCAGGTCGGTGAGCAGGTCAGCCGTCTCCGCGGTGGCGGTGCGTCGCACGGGGGCCTCCTGCTCGCCGTGGAGATCGGTGAGCGGGGGCTCCCAGAGGGCGAAGACCAGTTCGCCGCGGGGCGACGCGTCGTCGGCGACCTCCCGGACGGGCAGGCCGGTGAGGCGGCTCGCGGCCACCGCCGGGTCCGCGGAGGTGGCGGAGGCGAGGAGGAAGACCGGGTCGGCCCCGTACCGCGCGCAGAGCCGGCGGAGCCGGCGTACGACCTGCGCGACGTGGGAGCCGAAGACGCCGCGGTAGGTGTGGCACTCGTCGATGACGACGAAGCGCAGGGCCTTGAGGAAGGAGGACCAGCGGGGGTGTGACGGGAGTATCCCGCGGTGCAGCATGTCGGGGTTGGTGAGGACCAGGTTGGCGTACTGGCGCACCCATTCGCGTTCCTCGACCGGGGTGTCCCCGTCGTAGACCGCCGGGCGGACCGCGTTGCCGAGGGGGGCCGCGAGGGCTTTCACCGCGCGGCGCTGGTCGGCCGCCAGGGCCTTGGTGGGCGCCAGGTAGAGGGCGGTCGCGCCGCGGCCGTTGGGCGCCTCAGAGCCGTCCAGGAGGGCGCTGAGGACCGGCGCCAGGTAGGCGAGGGACTTGCCGGAGGCCGTCCCGGTGGCGATCACCACGGACTCGCCGTCCAGCGCGTGCTCCGCGGCCTGTGCCTGGTGGGTCCAGGGGTGCTCGATTCCGGCGTTCCGGACGGCCGCGATCACTTCCGCGCGGATGCGGTCGGGCCAGACTGCATGGGTGCCCTCACGCGGGGGCAGGTGCTCCGTATGAGTGACGCGAGCGGCCCGGCTCTCCCCTGCGGTGAGACGGGCGAGGACCTCGCCTGGAGACGGGGTCTGGGCCCTGCTCTGGGGAGGTCGTCCGGTACGGGGATTCTTGGCCATCACCGCCGAGTGTGTCACTGGCGTGACGGACAATGGGCCCAAGGCGTCGTGCTCGCCTGCTGGTAAGTGATTGAATGCGTTTCGCGGCTGGCGTTCCGTCCTCTGGCTCCGCCGGGGAGACCTCAGGGGGGCGGCCGCTCGATAGCAAGGTGCTGGAGGATCCGTGGACCTGTCCCTGTCGACTCGCAACGTGACCGGACCTGCCGGCGACCGTACGGTCGTCGAGGTCGGTGGCGAGATTGATGTGTATACCGCGCCCAAGCTGCGCGAGCAGTTGGTCGAGTTGGTGAACGACGGCAGTTACCACCTGGTCGTCGACATGGAGGGCGTGGACTTCCTCGACTCCACCGGTCTCGGCGTACTGGTCGGCGGGCTGAAGCGTGTGCGTGCCCATGAGGGCTCGCTGCGCCTGGTCTGCAACCAGGAGCGCATTCTCAAGATCTTCCGGATTACCGGACTGACCAAGGTGTTCCCCATCCACACCACGGTCGACGAAGCCGTCGCGGCCACCGACTGACGGCTTCCGGTTCCCGGGAGCGATTTCGAAACAAAGAGCAGTACAACGCGGGGTGCCGGGCCTACCGCCCGGCCTCCTGCGGATGCACGCCCGTACGTCAAGGGGGAGCGCAATGGCCACCGTGGAACTCCGTTTCAGCGCCCAGCCCGAGCACGTCAGGACGGCCCGCCTCGTGGCGGCCGCCGTGGCGCGTCGGGCCGGGGTCGACGAGGCGGTGCTGGACGAAGTCCGGCTCGCGGTGGGTGAGGCGTGCTCCCGAGCCGTGGGGCTGCACCGTTCGAACGGTATTTCGGCTCCGGTGCGGGTGGCGTTGACCGAGGAGGAGAAGACCTTCTCCATCGAGGTCGGCGACGAGGTTCCCGGGCCGGACGTCGCGGTGCCGGACGCGCGCAGCACACCGGAGTCGGTGCCGGGTGCTGTCGATCTCGACTCCGACGGCGAGGACGACATGGGACTCGCCGTGATCAGCGGGCTCGTCGACGACCTCGAAGTCGTCGACGGGGCGAACGGCGGAGTGATCCGTATGAGCTGGCCCATCGCTTCCGCGGTGAATCTGCCCTGAGGCC
The DNA here is from genome assembly GCF_044757485.1 of Streptomyces sp. NPDC091272. Classification (NCBI taxonomy): domain Bacteria; kingdom Bacillati; phylum Actinomycetota; class Actinomycetes; order Kitasatosporales; family Streptomycetaceae; genus Streptomyces; species Streptomyces sp. NPDC091272. The sequence continues at coordinate 153,919 of NZ_JBIVVC010000003.1, read as the reverse complement.
CCTGGGGTCCCTGTGGTAATGCTCCTACGGCATTTCCGGAATTGATATTCGTAAGGCCCTGCTGAGCAGGGCCTTTCGTCTTTTCGGAGCCGCTTCAAAATCATTTACCGAGATCGGTTCCACTGCGGTCTGTTGAGATCAGCTTCCGCTACCTACAATCCGTCCACATCTTGAGCTCTGCGCGTCAAGGAGGACGAATGGCGGGACTCTTCAACTCCCCACAGTCCGAACATCTCTCCAACCTCGCGGTTTCACTCACCGACAACAACCGGCTCATCGTGATCGTCATCGCCGCCGTCGCGATCGCCGCACTGATCGTCGCCCGCCTGCTGGTACGGCAGGTCCTGGCGGCGGACGAGGGTACCGACTCCATGAAGGAGATCGCCGCCGCCGTTCAGGAAGGCGCGAACGCCTATCTGACGCGGCAGCTGCGGACCCTGGGGATCTTCGCGGTGGTGGTGGTGTTCCTGTTGCTGCTGCTTCCGGCCGACAACGCCTCGCAGCGGATAGGACGATCGCTGTTCTTCCTCGTCGGCGCGGTATTCTCCGCGGCGACCGGATACATCGGCATGCGTCTTGCCGTACGGAGCAATGTGCGTGTGGCGGCGGCTGCGCGAGAAGCGACGCCTGCCATTTCGGTGGAGGGGGAGACACAAAAGGATCTCGCCTCGGCGTCCGCGGTGGACGGTTCGAAGATCGCTTCGCACAAAGCGATGAAGATCGCTTTTCGCACGGGTGGCGTCGTCGGAATGATCACCGTGGGCCTCGGGCTGCTGGGGGCCGCCGTCGTCGTCCTCGTGTACGCCGACCACGCCCCCAAGGTCCTGGAGGGCTTCGGTCTCGGCGCCGCGCTCATCGCGATGTTCATGCGGGTCGGCGGCGGCATCTTCACCAAGGCCGCCGATGTCGGCGCCGACCTGGTCGGCAAGGTGGAACAGGGAATTCCGGAAGACGATCCGCGCAATGCCGCGACCATCGCCGACAACGTGGGTGACAACGTCGGTGACTGCGCGGGGATGGCGGCCGACCTCTTCGAGTCGTACGCGGTGACGCTGGTCGCGGCGCTGATCCTGGGCATGGCCGCGTTCGGCGACGCGGGGCTCGCGTTCCCGCTGATCGTCCCCGCGATCGGCGTGATCACCGCGATGATCGGCATCTTCGCCGTCGCGCCCCGGCGCGCCGACCGCAGCGGCATGACCGCGATCAACCGCGGCTTCTTCATCTCCGCCGCGATCTCCCTGGTGCTGGTCGCCGTGGCCGTCTTCGTGTACCTGCCGTCCTCGTACGCGGATCTCGACGGCGTCGGGGACAAGACGGTGCTCGGGCACAGCGGTGATCCGCGGATGCTGGCGCTGGTCGCCGTGGCCATCGGCATCGTGCTGGCCGCGCTGATCCAGCAGCTGACGGGCTACTTCACTGAGACGACACGGCGGCCGGTCCGTGACATCGGGAAGTCGTCGCTGACCGGGGCCGCGACCGTGGTGCTGGCCGGCATCTCGATCGGGCTGGAATCCGCCGTCTACACCGCGCTGCTCATCGGACTCGGTGTGTACGGGGCCTTCCTGCTCGGCGGCACGTCGATCATCCTGGCCCTCTTCGCGGTCGCGCTGGCCGGGACCGGGCTGCTCACCACCGTCGGGGTCATCGTCGCGATGGACACCTTCGGCCCCGTCTCCGACAACGCGCAGGGGATCGCCGAGATGTCCGGCGACGTGACGGGCGCGGGCGCGCAGGTGCTCACCGACCTGGACGCGGTGGGCAACACGACCAAGGCCATCACCAAGGGCATCGCCATCGCCACGGCCGTCCTCGCGGCGGCGGCGCTCTTCGGCTCGTACCGCGACGCCATCCTGAGCGCGGCGCGGAAGGCAGGCGTGGTGACCGGCGGTGAAGGCACCCCGGTCAACCTCTCCATGGACATCTCGCAGCCGAACAACCTGGTCGGGCTGATGCTCGGCGCCGCGGTCGTCTTCCTCTTCTCGGGGCTGGCGATCAACGCGGTGTCCAGGTCGGCGGGGGCCGTGGTGTACGAGGTGCGGCGGCAGTTCCGCGAGCACCCGGGGATCATGGACTACACGGAGAAGCCGGAGTACGGGCGGGTCGTCGACATCTGTACGAAGGACGCGCTGCGCGAGCTGGCGACCCCAGGGCTGCTGGCCGTGATGGCTCCGATCGCGGTCGGCTTCACGTTCGGGGTCGGCGCGCTCGGCTCGTACCTCGCGGGTGCGATCGGGGCCGGCACCCTGATGGCGGTCTTCCTCGCGAACTCCGGCGGGGCCTGGGACAACGCCAAGAAGCTCGTCGAGGACGGCCACCACGGCGGCAAGGGCAGCGAGGCGCACTCCGCGACGGTGATCGGTGACACCGTCGGTGACCCGTTCAAGGACACCGCGGGCCCCGCGATCAACCCGCTGCTGAAGGTGATGAACCTGGTGGCGCTGCTGATCGCACCCGCCGTCGTCCAGTTCAGCTTCGGCGTCGACGCGAACCCGTGGGTGCGGGCCGTGGTCGCGGTCATCGCCTTCGGCGTGATCGTCGGCGCGGTGTACGTGTCCAAGCGGCGCGGCATCGTGATGGGCGACGAAGCGGGCGGCCAGGGAGGAAATGGTGACGAAGGCAACTCCGGGGGTGTGCCGGAACAGGCCGGGCCGACCATGACGACCAGGGCGGTGCCGTAGAGGATCAGGTAACGGCAGCTCAGAAGGCGGGCGGGCGGCACGCGTTGGTGTGTCGCCCGCCCCCTGTGCGCGCGGGCGCGGGAGGGGCGTGAGCCGTCTCTCTCTTGGTGCAAATGGCTTCAATGCCGGGTGAATGGGACCCTCGACACGCGGTAGTAGCCCAGTTGGCGTGTATGTTCCGGGGCCGAGAACCTTGGAAGGGACCAATCCGGTGAACAAGAAGCTTGCAGCCGCACTGTCCGGCGGTGCGGTACTGGTGATGATGACGACGCTGACCGGCTGCGGAGACGACGCCGAAGACAAGAAGGCGGAGTGGTCCAAGGCTTTCTGCCCGAAGGAGAAGACCGCGCTGGACAAGCGCAGCAAGGCCGAGCAGCTGATCGTCGCGACGGCGGCCGACGGCAAGCCCGAGGACATCAAGAAGGCTGACGTGGCCGCGTTCCAGCAGGTCGCGGAGTCGAACCGGGCGCTGGCCCAGGCGCTGCGCACCTCGGGCGTACCGCCGATCGACAAGGGCGAGCAGCTCCAGCAGGACGGCATCAAGCAGTTGGAGGCGCAGGCCGCCGCGTATACCGAGCTGAAGAAGAAGGCCGAGGCACTCGACCCGAAGAACGGCGACTCGTTCGCGAAGGGCCTGAAGGAGATCGGCACCGACATGGAGAAGGCGGACAAGCTGCTCAGCAAGGCTCAGCCGACCTGCGTGAAGCCCAAGGACGGGGCCGCGACCCCGACCAAGTGACCGAAGGGCCCGGCGGCCCGAGCTCCCCCCGAGCCGGGGGGTACGCCCGGGGCCGGGCCGTGCACGGGTTACGGCGATTGTCGGTGGCAGCGGTGACAATGGCCGGGTGAGTCAGACCAGTCTTTCCGCGCCCCTGCCCGAGTCCCTGCCCGCCCCCGAGAGCGCGCCCCGGCTGCGGGACGCCCTGCTCGCCGCGGCCTTCACCGCCGACGGGCTGCTCGACCTGCTCGGCGCGCCCGCGTACAGCGCGCTCGCCCGCGGCGAGACCGTGCCCGCCCTGCGCGCCACCAGGGGAGAGGGTCCGCTGGCGACGCTGGTGCGCCTCTTCCTGCTCCAGGAACCGGTGCCGGCCCCGCGCGCCGCCGCCGTACTGCCGGTGGAACTGTGCCTGGCCGACGGCTGGCTGGTGGCAGAGGGCGACGAGGTACGGGCGAGCGTCGATGTGCGGCCCTACGGCGGGGACGAGGGCCAGGACTGGTTCATCGTGTCCGACCTGGGGCGTGCGGTCGGCGGCGCGGGCGGGGCGGGCACCCGCGAGGAGGGCGTCGTGCTCGGCGTCGGCGGCGCGTCCACCACGCTCGCCGGCATCACCGTACGTACGCCTGTCGGCTCCGCACTGGACCTCGGTACGGGCTCGGGCATCCAGGCGCTGCACGCCGCCCAGCACGCGGTACGGGTCACCGCCACCGATCTGAACCCGCGGGCGCTCGCCTTCACCCGCCTCACCCTCGCACTGTCGGGGGCGCCGGAGGCCGAGCTGCTGGAGGGCTCGCTGTTCGAGCCGGTGGGGGAGGCGACGTACGACCTGATCGTCTCCAACCCGCCCTTCGTCATCTCGCCCGGCGCCCGGCTGACCTACCGGGACGGCGGAATGGGCGGGGACGACCTGTGCCGCACGCTGGTGTCCGGCGCGGGAGAGCTGCTGAACGAGGGCGGGTACGCGCAGTTCCTCGCCAACTGGCAGCACGTGGAGGGCGAGGACTGGCAGGACAGGCTCCGCTCCTGGGTGCCGCGCGGCTGCGACGCGTGGATCGTGCAGCGCGAGGTGCAGGACGTCACGCAGTACGCCGAGCTGTGGCTGCGCGACGGCGGCGACCACCGGACCGACCCCGCCGAGTACGCGGCGCGGTACGAGGCCTGGCTGGACGAGTTCGAGGCCCGCAAGACCACCGGGGTCGGCTTCGGCTGGATCACCCTGCGCAGGTCGGCGGCCGCGCAGGACGCGCCGTCGATCACCGTCGAGGAGTGGCCGCACGCCGTCGAGCAGCCGCTGGGCCCGGTGATCCGCGCCCACTTCGAGCGGCAGGACTATCTGCGCGCACACGACGACGCGGCGCTCCTCGCGGACCGTTTCAAGCTCGCCGACGAGGTCGTGCAGGAGCAGATCGGCACGCCGGGCGCCGAGGACCCGGAGCACGTGGTGCTGCGCCAGCACCGGGGGATGCGGCGGGCGACGAAGGTCGACACGGTCGGTGCGGGTTTCGCAGGGGTGTCGGACGGGTCGCTGACCGCAGGTCAGATCCTGGACGCGATTGCGCAACTCATCGAGGAGGACCCGGTATTGCTCAGGGACCGGACCCCGGAGGCCATCCGTTTGCTGGTGGAGCAGGGGTTCCTGGAGCCGCTCGGGGCGGGCGGGGTCCAGTGAGCTGAAGGACCGCGGCCACCCGGTGGGCGAGTGCCGGGGTGCGGCACGGGTGCGCGAAGTCACCTCGGCGGGTCCGTCGTCCCGCCGAGGGCGGCTCGAAGGAGCTTCGGCGGGGTCCGTCGGATCCGCCGGGGTGCGGCAGGGGGCGTGCGGGACCGGCCCGCCCCGGCGGTCGGCCGATCTGAAGGCGCAGGCCGGGACGGCCTCGCCGAGAGGCGGCTGAGGGGGCTCATCGGCAGGTCAGGCGGGGTCACCGGGCCGGGAGCCGGACGGCTCGACCCGGCACCCGTAAGGGGTGGTGTGTCGGTCCGGGCGGCAGGAATGGCGATTGTCGGGTTACCGTCTCCGAGTGGCCGTTGCGGGCTTTCGGGCTTTTGCCGTTTGACACGGGGGCGGGTTGTACCGTCACACTCCGCAGCGATATGCGCCGCGCACTGCCGTGCGTGGCGGGTACAAACCACCACTTGTGACCACCGAGTGTCGACCGGAGAGAAGAGCCAAGTTGTCCCCGACCAGCGAGACCGCACAGGGCGGCCGCCGACTCGTCATCGTCGAGTCGCCTGCCAAGGCGAAGACGATCAAGGGCTACCTCGGCCCCGGATACGTAGTCGAGGCGAGCGTCGGGCACATCCGCGACCTCCCGAACGGCGCCGCGGAGGTGCCGGACAAGTACACCGGCGAGGTCCGTCGCCTCGGGGTTGACGTCGACAACGACTTCCAGCCCATCTACGTCGTGAACTCCGACAAGAAGGCGCAGGTCAAGAAGCTCAAGGAGCTGCTGGCCGAGTCGGACGAACTCTTCCTGGCCACCGATGAGGACCGCGAGGGCGAAGCCATCGCGTGGCACCTCCAGGAGGTCCTGAAGCCCAAGGTCCCCGTCCACCGGATGGTCTTCCACGAGATCACCAAGGACGCGATCCGCGAGGCGGTGTCGAACCCGCGCGAGCTGAACAAGCCGATGGTCGACGCGCAGGAGACCAGGCGCATCCTCGACCGCCTGTACGGCTACGAGGTGTCGCCGGTCCTGTGGAAGAAGGTCATGCCGAAGCTGTCGGCGGGCCGGGTGCAGTCCGTCGCGACCCGCCTTGTGGTCGCCCGGGAACGCGAGCGCATCGCTTTTCGTTCTGCTGAGTACTGGGACCTCACCGGTACGTTCTCCACCGGACGCACCGGCGACGCCTCCGACCCGTCCTCCCTGGTCGCCCGCCTGACGACGGTCGACGGCAGGCGCGTCGCCCAGGGCCGCGACTTCAGCGCGGCCGGACAGCTGAAGAGCGACGTCCTGCACCTGGACGAGGCGAACGCCCGCGCACTGGCCGCGGCCCTCGCCGACTCCACCTTCGCGGTGCGCTCGGTCGAGTCCAAGCCGTACCGCCGCTCGCCCTACGCACCGTTCCGTACGACGACCCTCCAGCAGGAGGCGTCCCGCAAGCTCGGATTCGGCGCGAAGTCGACCATGCAGGTGGCCCAGAAGCTGTACGAGAACGGCTTCATCACCTACATGCGTACGGACTCCACGACGCTGTCCGGCACCGCGATCACCGCCGCCCGCACCCAGGTCACCCAGCTGTACGGCGCCGACTACCTCCCGGACAAGCCGCGCACCTACGCCGGGAAGGTCAAGAACGCCCAGGAGGCGCACGAGGCGATTCGCCCGTCGGGTGACCGTTTCCGCACTCCGGCCGAGACCGGCCTGACCGGCGACCAGTTCCGGCTCTACGAGCTGATCTGGAAGCGGACGGTCGCCTCGCAGATGAAGGACGCGGTCGGAAACTCGGTGACCGTGCGGATCGCGGGCACCTCGTCCGACGGCCGGGTCGCCGAGTTCTCGGCCTCCGGCAAGACGATCACCTTCCACGGCTTCATGAAGGCGTACGTGGAAGGCGCCGACGACCCGAACGCGGAGCTGGACGACCGCGAGCGCCGTCTGCCGCAGGTCGCCGAGGGCGACGCGCTGGGCGCCGAGGAGATCACGGTTGACGGCCACGCGACCAAGCCGCCGGCCCGTTACACCGAGGCCTCGCTGGTCAAGGAGCTGGAGGAGCGGGAGATCGGGCGTCCGTCCACGTACGCCTCGATCATCGGCACCATCCTGGACCGCGGCTACGTCTTCAAGAAGGGGACGGCGCTCGTCCCGTCCTTCCTGTCGTTCGCCGTGGTCAACCTGCTGGAGAAGCACTTCGGCCGGCTCGTCGACTACGACTTCACCGCCCGGATGGAGGACGACCTCGACCGCATCGCGCGGGGCGAGGCGCAGTCCGTGCCGTGGCTGCGGCGGTTCTACTTCGGCGAGGGCGAGGCGGCCGGCCTCGCCTCCGAGGCGGGCAACGGCGACGGCGACCACCTGGGCGGGCTCAAGGAACTGGTGACGGACCTCGGTGCGATCGACGCGCGGGAGATCTCGTCGTTCCCGGTGGGCGACGGGATCGTGCTGCGGGTCGGCCGTTACGGGCCGTACATCGAGCGTGGCGAGAAGGACGCGGAGAACCACCAGCGTGCGGACGTCCCCGACGACATGGCTCCGGACGAGCTGACCGTGGAGTACGCGGAGGAGCTGCTGGCCAAGCCGAGCGGTGACTTCGAGCTGGGCGCGGACCCGGAGACGGGACGGCAGATCGTCGCGAAGGACGGCCGCTACGGCCCGTACGTCACGGAGATCCTGCCCGAGGGCACGCCGAAGACCGGCAAGAACGCGATCAAGCCGCGGACCGCCTCCCTCTTCAAGTCGATGTCGCTGGACACGGTGACGCTGGCCGACGCGCTGAAGCTGATGTCGCTGCCGCGCGTGGTGGGGGTCGACGCCGAGGGCGTCGAGATCACCGCGCAGAACGGGCGTTACGGGCCGTACCTCAAGAAGGGGACGGACTCGCGGTCGCTGGAGACCGAGGACCAGCTGTTCTCCATCACGGTGGAGGAGGCGCTGGCCATCTACGCCCAGCCCAAGCAGCGCGGGCGGGCCGCGGCCAAGCCGCCGCTGAAGGAACTGGGCACGGACCCGGTGAGCGAGCGTCCGGTCGTGGTGAAGGACGGCCGCTTCGGTGCGTACGTGACCGACGGCGAGACGAACGCGACGCTGCGCTCGGGCGACAGCGTGGAGGAGATCACTCCGGAGCGCGGGTACGAGCTCCTGGCGGAGAAGCGCGCCAAGGGACCGGCGAAGAAGGTCGCCAAGAAGGCGGCGAAGAAGGCTCCGGCGAAGAAGGCTCCGGCCAAGAAGACGGCAGCGAAGAAGACGGCGGCAGGCGCGGCGGCGAAGAAGACGACGGCTCCCGCGGCGGCGAAGAAGACGGCGGCTGCGGCGGCGAAGAAGACACCGGCTCCGGAATAGAGGGCCCTCGGGGGCCCGGGGCCCCCGCGCCCCTGGGCCCCGGGCGCGAGGAACTGCGCGATCAGCCACGACGTGCCCGCACGTCTCGCTACCACGGTCAGGGGGCACCTCCCAGGGGCGCGGGGAACTGCGCGATCAGCCACGACGTGCCCGCACGATCCGCTCCCTCGCCCAGGGGGCGCCCCACGAGGCCGGGGATCTGCGCGACCAGCCACGACGCACCCGCACGTCTCGCTCCCACGCCCAGGGGGCACCTCCCAGGGGCGCGGGGAACTGCGCGATCAGCCACGACGCGCCCGCGCGAAGGAAACGCGCCACGCAAGGCTGGCCCGCCGCCAAGGGGGATGCGCTTCGCGCGAGGGGCCGCCCCCTTGCCCACCCGTCCCGCCCCCGGGGGGGCGGCCCCGCTGCCCAAGGAGGCTGGGGGGAGCTTCGGGCGGCCTCAGCCCAAGGGGCTGCTCCGCTGCCCGGCGGGGCTCAGGGTGGGGGGAGACATTAGTTCGAGTGCACGCGCATGCGGTCCCGGTGCTGCGGATAGGCTGGGCGGATGACGCGAGCCGAGCAGCCAACGGTCGTGAGCCCCACCTCCGACGCACTAGCCGCAGACTCACGCGAGCGAGCCGTACGGGCTCTTCTGCGCCATCAGCCGCTGAAGCGGCTGTGGAGCGCACAGCTCGTCGGCGGTGTCGGGGATGCTCTCGCCCTTCTTGTCCTCCTCCTGCTGACGCTGGAGGCATCAGGCCCCCGAGATGTCTTCGGCGGGGATTACCGCGGTGCGGCCCTGATCGTGGCCTCCGTGTTCGGTGCGCGTGTGCTCGCCACTCTGTTGTTCGGGGCCGTACTGCTCGGCCCTGTCTCCGCGCTCGTCGCGCCCGGAGGTCCGCTCGACCGGCGCTGGGCGATGCTCGGCGCCGACGGTCTGCGGCTCGCCCTGCTGGTCGTCGCCCCGCTGTGGGTGGTCTGGCTGCCCGCGAAGGCGACAGCGATATTGCTGGTGACCGTGTTCCTGATGGGGGTCGCCGAGCGTTTCTGGGCCGTGGCGTGCGAGAGTGCCGCACCCGCACTGCTGCCCGCCCCGCCCATCGAGGGCGCCGCGGTACGGCCCCTTCCGGATCACCTCGGGGCGCTGCGACGGCTGTCCCTGCGTACGAACTTCGCGGCGATCCCGCTCGCCGCCGCCGCGCTCCTGGTCGCCGTGCTGCTCGGCCGGCTGCTCGGGACCGGCATCGACTGGTTCTCGCGCCACCAGGCGGCGCTGGGTTCCTATCTCGCGGCAGGACTCTTCGCCGCCTCCGTTTCCACGCTCGTACTGCTGCGGCTTCCCGATGTGCAGACGCCGCGCGCGCGTTCTCCGCTGGAGGGGCTGCGTCGTCCGAGCACCGGGAACGGGCCCGACAAGGGGCGCACCGGAGCCATTCCGCTTCTGGTTCTGGCCTGTGCCGCGGTCACCATGTCGACTGCCGCCGCCGGAGCCGTCTCGGTACTGCACGCACGTGATCTCGGCCGCGGACCGGCCGTCTTCGCGCTGCTCGTACTCGCCCTCGCGGCAGGTGTGGGCATCGGCATCCGTACTGCCGCCAAGATCCTTCCGACGCTTTCGCGGCGTCGGCTGCTGGCTCTCGCGATCGCCGTCACCGGGGTCGCGCTGCTGGCCATGGGCCTGGTCCCGGACACCACCACCGTGCTGCTGCTCGCGCTCCTCGCGGGCGTCGGCGCGGGTGTCGCGGCGAACACCGGGCACACCCTGCTCGACCTGGAGACGGAGGACTACCGCCGGGCCCGTACGACGGAGCACCTGCAGGCGGTCGTACGCGTCTGTGGCGCGCTCGGCGTGCTCGCCGGGCCCCTCCTGGCTGCCGCGATCGGTATGCACAGGCTGGAGAGCGGAAGCTTCGTCTTCGTCCGGGGTGGCGGCGCCGGATATACGTTGATGCTGGTCGGAGCGCTGCTGCTGCCCGTGGCCGCCCTCGTGCTCGCGAAGGCGGACGACCGGCAGGGGGTTCCACTGCGGCGCGATCTGCGCGAGGCGGTCCGCGGCGGGGAACCCGGGCAGGCACCCTCGGCGACCGGCTTCTTCATCGCCCTGGAGGGCGGCGACGGCGCCGGCAAGTCCACCCAGGCCAAGGCGCTCGCCGACTGGATAAGGGACAAGGGCCACGAGGTCGTGGTCACCCGCGAGCCGGGTGCGACGCCGATCGGCAAGCGGCTGCGGTCGATCCTGCTGGACGTGTCGAGCGCGGGACTCTCGAACCGCGCGGAGGCACTGCTGTACGCGGCGGACCGCGCGGAGCACGTGGACTCGGTCGTACGGCCGGCGCTGGAACGCGGCGCGATCGTCATCAGCGACCGGTACATCGACTCGTCGGTGGCCTACCAGGGAGCGGGCCGCGACCTGGCCCCGACCGAGATCGCGCGCATCTCGCGCTGGGCGACCCACGGGCTCGTACCGCACCTGACGGTACTGCTGGACGTGTCTCCCGAGACGGCGCGCGAGCGCTTCACGGAGGCGCCGGACCGGCTGGAGTCGGAGCCGCCGGAGTTCCACGCGCGCGTGCGGGCCGGGTTCCTGACCCTCGCGGCCTCGGACGCGGGCCGCTATCTGGTGGTGGACGCGGGCCAGGAGCCCGAGGCGGTCACCACGGTCGTACGTCACCGGCTCGACCAGATGCTGCCGCTGTCGGAGCAGGAGATCGCCGCCCAGCAGGCCGCGCGCAAGGCCGCCGAGGAGGAGGCACGCCGCCTCGCCGAGGAGGAGGCCGCGCGCAAGGCCGAGGAGGAGCGGCTGGAGCGTGAGCGCCAGGAGCAGCTCGCCCGGCTGCGTGCCGAGGAGGAGGAGCGCAAGCGCCGCGAGGTCGAGGAGGCGCGGCTGCGCGAGGCCGAGCGGCAGGCGGAGGAGGCACGCAGGCGCGCGGAGGAGGCGCGCAGGCAGGCCGAGGAGGAACGGGTACGCCGCGAGGCCGAGGCCAAGGCGCGCGCGCTTGAGCAGGAAAGGCTCCGCAAGCAGGCCGAGGAAGAGGCCAGGCTGCGCGCGGAGGCGGAGGAGCGCCGCCGCGAGAAGCAGCGCAAGGCCGAGGAGGCCCTGCTGCGTGCGGAAGAGGCACGGGCCGCGGCGGCAGCGGCATCGGCGGCTTCCGCTGCCGCGGCTGCCCTGCGGGTGCCGGAGCCGGACAACGAGACGACGCTCCAGACGCCGATGGCACGGCTGAACCTGACGAAGGACGGGGACGGGGACCACCGGGACGGGGACCACCGGGACGGGAGCGGCCGGGGCGCGACCGCCCACGATGACGCGGGTCGGGACGTGGAGGAGACGACCTCGCTGCCCCGGACGCCGTCCGCGCGGGAGACCTCCCCACGCCCGCCGCGGCCCACGGCGGACCGGGCGGCGGACGAGACGGCCGTGATCCCGCCGGTTCGGGACGTGCGGGCGGCGGACGAGACGGCCGTGATCCCGCCGGTTCGGGACGTGCGGGCGGCGGACGAGACCGCTGTGCTTCCGCCGGTACGGGAGGCACGGGACGCGGACGAGACTGCCGTCATTCCGCCCGTACGCGAGGCAAGGGCGGCGGACGAGACGGCCGTGATCCCGCCGGTACGGGACGCCGGGGCCGCGGACGAGACCGCTGTGTTTCCGCCCGTACGGGATACGGGTGCGGCCGGGGGAGGCCGGGTTCCGCGGGGGTACTTCCGGGACGAGCGTGACGAGCGTGTCGTGCCCCGGGAGGACGCGACGCGCGAGCTTCCGCAGTTCGACCCGGACAATCCGGGCGGCGAGCACGAGGACTCGGCCCGCTCCGATCGGCCGCGTCGGCGTTCGGACTGGGCGGAGGAGACGCCGCTGGACGATCTGCCGTCGCTGGCGGACGAACTGCTGGGCGAGCAGGACGAGGACAACGGGAAGCGGGGCAGGGGGCGCGGACGCCGGCCCTGAGGGGTGCGCGCGGCCGTGAGGGGCCGGGGTTCGGCCGACGCTTGAGGGTGCGTGGGGCGGGGCGGGGGCGGGCTGCTCGTGCTCGTAGGAACGGTCCGTTCGCTTCGGTCCGACGTCGGCGGGCTGCTCGTGCTCGTAGGAACGGTCCGTTCGCTTCGGTCCGACAGCGGACCCGTGCCTCGCCTGGCACGGGTCCGTTCGCTTCCGTTCACCGCTGTCAGTGTTGTCGCCGTTGTCAGGGTTGTCAGTCCCGTCGCCCACAATGGGACAGGCCCCCGCTTCGGGGTCCGGCCCCTGCTTCGGGGTCGTGAGGTGTGAGGTGGGAGCGGTATGACCGTATGGGACGACCTGGTCGGGCAGGAGCGCGTCCAGGCGCAGCTGGCCGGCGCGGCCAGGGACGCCGATGCGCAGGTCACCGTCCAGTCGACCGGTGGGGTCGCGGCGGACGCGTCGAAGATGACGCACGCCTGGCTGTTCACCGGCCCGCCCGGATCCGGACGTTCCACCGCCGCCCGTGCCTTCGCATCCGCCCTTCAGTGCACCAGCCCCGACCGGGCGATGGGCGGCGTCCCCGGCTGCGGGTTCTGCGACGGCTGCCACACCACCCTCGTCGGTACGCACGCGGATGTGGAGATCGTCCGCACCGACCTCCTCTCCATCGGTGTGAAGGAGACCCGGGACCTGGTCCGTCGCGCCCAGCTGTCCCCCGCGGTCGGCCGCTGGCAGGTCATCGTCCTGGAGGACGCCGACCGCCTCACCGAGGGCGCGGGCAACGTCCTGCTGAAGGCCGTCGAGGAGCCCGCCCCCCGCACGGTCTGGTTGCTCTGCGCGCCCTCCCTCGAAGACGTGCTGCCCACGATCCGTTCCCGCTGCCGGCACCTGACGCTCAGCACCCCGTCGGTGACGGCCGTCGCCGACGTACTGGTACGGCGCGACGGGATCGACCCCGAGGCGGCGCTGACCGCCGCCCGCGCGACCCAGGGCCACATCGGCCGCGCCCGCCGCCTCGCTACGGACGAACGGGCCCGCGCCCGCCGGGCCACGGTCCTCCGGCTCCCCCTGCGGGTGGACGACATCGGCGGCTGCCTCAAGGCCGCCCAGGAGTTGGTCGACGCGGCGGGCGAGGACGCGAAACAGGTCGCTGAGGACGTCGACGAGAAGGAGACCGAGGACCTGAAGGCGGCCCTCGGCGGCGCGGCCGGCGGCCGGATGCCACGCGGCACGGCGGGCGCGATGAAGGAACTCGCCGACCGGCAGAAGCGCCGCTCCACCCGCACCCAGCGCGACACCCTCGACCTCGCCCTCACGGACCTGACCGGGTTCTACCGGGACGTACTCGCCCTCCAGCTCGGCTCGTCGGTGGCCCTGGCGAACGAGGACGTACGGGACTCCCTGGACCGCGTCGCCCGCGACTCCACCCCCGAGCGCACCCTCCGCCGGATCGAGGCGATCATCGCCTGCCGACAGGCCCTGGACCGGAACGTGGCCCCGCTGCTGGCGGTCGAGGCGATGGCGGTGTCACTGCGGACGGGCTGAGGGTGCTGAGAGGGCTGACGGGGCTGAGAGGGCTGACGGGGCTGAGAGGGCTGAAGGGCTGGGGGGCTGAAGGGGCTGAGGGGGCGCCGCCCTTGACCGCCTCACTCGTACGGGCAACTGCGCACCTCCGGGGCGCACACCAGGTAGCACTCCCACTACGCTCCGGACATGGATACCAGGCGCCTGCTCCTCTCCTCCGCCACCCTGTTCGCCGCGACCGCCCTGCTGGTCGGCTCCTCCGGCTGCTCGTCCGGCAACGCGTCGCCGCCCGCACCGGGCCGCACCGTGCCCACCGCGGCGCAGGGCCCGGCGCAGGGAGCGGACCGGGCGGCCCTGGCCCCGTACTACGCGCAGAAACTGAGCTGGCGGGAGTGCGGTGTCCCCGGCTTCGAGTGCGCGTCCATGAAGGCGCCTCTCGATTACGCCAAGCCGGGCACCGGCGCCGGCGGCAGCGGAGACATCAAGCTCGCCGTCTCCCGCAAGAAGGCCACCGGGCCCGGCAAGCGCATCGGTTCGCTGCTGGTCAACCCGGGTGGTCCCGGCGGCTCCGCGATCGGCTACCTCCAGGCGTACGCCGCCCTCGGCTACCCGGCCCCGGTCCGCGCCCGCTACGACATGGTCGCCGTCGACCCCCGCGGCGTGGCCCGCAGCGAACCCGTCGAGTGCCTGACCGGACCCGAGATGGACGCGCACACGCAGGTCGACCAGACCCCGGACGACGCGGCCGAGACCGCGAAGCTGACCGCCGCGTACGACAGGTTCGCGGCGGGCTGCGAAAGGCGCTCGAAGCGCGTTCTGCCGCACGTCTCCACCGTGGAGGCGGCCCGCGACATGGACGTCCTGCGCGAGATCCTCGGCGACAAGAAGCTCCAGTACGTCGGGGCCTCGTACGGGACCTTCCTGGGCGCCACGTACGCCGAACTCTTCCCCGACCGCACCGGCCGCCTCGTCCTGGACGGCGCGATGGACCCCTCGCTGGCGGCCCGGGAGATGAACCGCGACCAGACGGCCGGCTTCGAGACCGCGTTCCGGTCCTTCGCGGCGGACTGCGTCAAGCAGCAGAGCTGCCCGCTGGGCACCGGCACCCCTGACCGGGCCGGCGCCCGGCTCAAGGAGTTCTTCGCCACGCTCGACGCCAAGCCCGTACCCACCAAGGACAGGAACCGCCCGCTCGGCGAGGCCCTCGCCACCACGGGGGTGATCGCCGCGATGTACGACGAGGCGGCCTGGCCGCAGTTGCAGGCCGGCATCAAGTCCGCGCAGTCCGGTGACGGAAACGGACTCCTCGCGCTCGCCGACAGCTACTACGAGCGTGACGGCAACGGCAAGTACGCCAATCTGATGTACGCCAACACCGCCGTCAACTGCCTCGACCTCCCGCCGGCCTTCACGTCCGCCGCAGACGTCACATCCGCGCTGCCGACCTTCGAGAAGGCCTCCCCCGTCTTCGGCGAAGGCCTGGCCTGGGCCTCCCTGAACTGCGCGTCCTGGCCGATCGAGGCCACCGGCAAGCCGCACCGCATCGAGGCGAGGGGCGCGGCCCCGATCGTCGTGGTCGGCACCACCCGCGACCCGGCCACCCCCTACCGGTGGGCCAAGTCCCTCGCTGCCCAGCTGGCCACCGGAACCCTCCTCTCGTACGACGGTGACGGCCACACCGCGTACGGCCGCGGCAGCGACTGCATCGACACGGCGATCAACACCTACCTGCTGGAGGGAACCCCTCCCAAGGACGGTAAACAGTGCTCCTGACCTGCACGGGGACCACTGCCTTGGGGGTGTGCGGAGCACCTCGCGAAACTGTGTAGACTTGGCTCCGCTGCTGATCGCACCATGGTGTGACCGGCAGCGGCGCCGCCTTAGCTCAGTTGGCCAGAGCAACGCACTCGTAATGCGTAGGTCTCGGGTTCGAATCCCGAAGGCGGCTCCGAAAAGGCCCAGGACAGATTGCCTCTGACCTGGGCCTTTGTGCTTTTCGTGATCCATTTCTGTGGGCGATACCGCCCGCTTGGGGCTCACCCGCCCCGCCGCACGTACGCGGCGCAGAAACGATGCGAACAGCTCCTACGCGACCCGATGGCCCGTCACGGAAACCGTGGCGGGCCATCTGTCACTCGATTGCGAGACTGTCAGCCGTTGATCAGGTGGTCCGTGCCTGGGACAAGGTGTTCGCGGTGCGGGGTCATGTCGTCGACGTTGACGGTCTTGATGATCCAGCGGGTCTGGAGGGCCTCGGGGTCGCCGACGTGGAGGACCTCCTTGGCGTGGATCGTGTGGTTGTTGTAGGTGATGACGAAGTCGCCGGGCTCGATGAAGACGCGCTGCTTGAGGCGGTGCAGGGTCTCGGCGAGCTTCGGGACGATGGCCTTGGCCGCCTCGGTGACCCCGACCGTCCGGTTCTCGAAGAAGCGCAGGTCCTCCGGGCCGCGGCCACCGATGACCGGGTGCAGGTCGGCCTCGCCGAGCGTCACGCGGCCGCCGCCCATGGTGCTCAGGTCGTCGAAGGGCGTGTAGAACTCGTTGGAGCGCAGCAGTTCCAGCTCCTGCGCGGTGAATGCCTCGATCACGTCGATGTTCCGTACGAACGACGTGTAGACCTCGTTCACGGGGTTGCTGCGCATACCCACCATGTAGACCTGGTCGGGCCGCACGAAATGGTTGGCGAGGTCCTTGTGGAAATGAATCTGCTTCAGCGCTTTCTGCGACTGGCTTTCCTGGAGGCGTCGCTGCGGATAGATGTCCTGGAACACGTCCCCGTCATTGACGTTCACGTATCCGATGGCCGGGGTGTGGGCGAGCTGGGCGAACAGGGCCAGGAATCCCTCGGCGACGAAGGTCTTCTTCACCTCGTACTTGGAGCGGACCGGCTGGTCGAAGTCGAATACCGGTACGTCGCGGTCGTGCGGCACGTTCTTCATGACGACGACGGGGTCGGCGGCCCGGTCGCGGGCGGTCAGCGTCTCGACGTGGCGGATGAATCGCTCGGGCACCGCGCCCTCGGCCAGCAGCTGCCCCACCTGAAAGCGGTGGGCCTCGTACAGGCGGTACGGGTTCGCTGTGACCGTGCTCAGCGAGGCTTCGAGGGCCGTGCGCTCGGCGTCGGTGAACGCGAACTCCGGCTCGATGGTCCAGGTGGGCGCGGCAACAGTCTCAATCGTCATGGGTGGCTCCGGGAAGAAGGGATCGCGAGGGTCGCGTCGTGCCGGTAGCGAAAACGCATTGCGCCCTCCCGTCCATCTATTTGAGGCACCGTCAAAAGGGTCGGGCATTGTGTGTGACCGCGGTCACGGATGCTGGTTCGGCGAAGTAATCGGCTGTTAGCTTCCCGGCGTGGAGCTGCCGCGACACCGCGATTCTCCGCACGACACCACTCCCGTAGACGAGAGAAGAACCGCATGCCGTCGGCCCCGCGTCAGCCAGTGAGACGTTCACGCACCATCGGTGTGGTGGCGACCGCGTATCTGAGCCTTTTCATGGTGTCCGC
Organism: Streptomyces sp. NPDC091272; assembly: GCF_044757485.1. Lineage (NCBI taxonomy): Bacteria > Bacillati > Actinomycetota > Actinomycetes > Kitasatosporales > Streptomycetaceae > Streptomyces > Streptomyces sp. NPDC091272. The sequence goes on along the minus strand of NZ_JBIVVC010000003.1, from coordinate 136,575 downwards.
GGACAATTCCATCATCAATACCGCGGTCCCCAAGATCTCCGCTTCCCTGAACGCCGGTACTCCCGATGTCCAACTGGCCATCGACGCGTACATGTTGGTGTTCGCCGCCTCGCTCATCGTCGCGGGCAGCATCGTCGACCGCCTCGGCCCGCGCCGCTCCTACGCCATCGGCGTCACCGCCTTCACTGCGGCGTCGGTGCTGGGGGCCCTTGCGCCGTCGGTGGTGGCCCTGGTCGTCTCGCGGGCCGGGATGGGGGTCGGGGCGGCGTTCATCGTGCCGAGCATCTTCGGTCTGTTCGCGCGGCAGTTGACCGAGCACGGGCGGGGGCGGGTGCTCGCGCTGTGGCCCGCCGTGGTCGGCCTCGGTGTCGCGATCGGGCCCGTGCTGGGCGGGCTGCTGCTCACGCGCTTCGCCTACGGCTCCATCTTCCTCATCAACGTGCCCGTCGGCGTCGTCGCGCTGATCGGGAACGCGCTGCTCGTCGACCGGGTCCGGCCGACCGGCGCGGCCCGGCGACCGGCCCCTGCGGGGGCGGCCCTGCTGCTGGTCGGGGTTCTCGCACTCGCCGCGTCGGTCATCTTCGCCACCGACGACCGCGTCCCTGCCCTCGTGCGCGCCGGAATCGCTCTCGTCGCCGTGCTCGCGCTGATCGGCTACGTACGGCACCAACAGCGCACCGAGCGGCCGCTGTTCGACCTGTCCTATCTGCGCGAGCGGCAGTTCACCGGCGCCGTCGTCGCCATGTCGGGGCTGTTCTTCGCGCTATTCGGGTCGGTGTTCCTGGCCGGGCAGTTCACTCAGTACGGCCTCGGGTGGAGCCCGCTTGCGGCGGGGGCCGGACTGCTGCCGCTCGCGGCGGGACTCGCGGTCGCCTCCTTGACCTGCGTACGCGTGGTGGCCGCCACCGGGCCCCGGACGCTCGTCGCGGCGGGGCTCGGCTGCGCCGCCGTGGGCTGTGCGGTGAGCGCGCTCGCCGCCGGTGAGGGGAGCTATCCGCTGCTCGCCGTGGGCCTGTTGGGGTGCGGCCTCGGCATGGGCTGGTCGGTCGGGCCCGCGCTCACGCTGATCGTCGGCACGCTCCGGCCGGCCGACGCCGGGGTCGGCTCCTCGGTGAACGCCATGTTCCAGCAGATCTTCGGGGCCGGGGGAGTGGCCGTGATGGGCCTCGTCTTCTCCGCCGGCTACGCCTCCGACACCGACCGGGCGACGCCCCCGGTGCCGGCCGGGGCGGGGACGGTGAACGAGGGCCACGCCGCCGCCCTGGACCGGTTCGGCCACGCCGCGCACTGGTTCACCGACGCCGTCGGCCATGGTCTGACGGCCGCCTGGCTCACCGGCGCCGCCGTCGCGGGCGCCGCCGCCGTCCTCGTCCTGGTCCTCCTGCCCCGCCCCGCCAAGCGCGCCCCTGTCCTTGCCACGTCCCACGAGGTGAATGCCTGATGTCCCCCACCCCCGCCGCCCTGTCCGCCGCGATCGCCGCGCACGCCGCCGAACGACCCGGGCGAATCGCACTCAGCCACGGCCCGCGCCGCACGACCTACGGCGAACTCAACTCCGCCGTCACCGAATTGGCGAGTCAACTGCGCGCACTCGACGTCGTCGAGGAGAGCGTCGTCGTCATCGATCTGCCGGTCGGCGTCGACACGGTCGTCGCCATGGCCGCCGTGCAGCGGGCCAAAGCCGCGTTCACCCTGCTGGAGCCGGACTTCCCGGACGCCCGCAAGCAGTTGATCATCGACGACTGCGCCCCGGCCGCGGTGATCACCGCGAACGGCCCCAAACGCGGGCCCCGCCCCGGGCCGCCGCTGGACGAGCGGCTCGCCCGCCGGACCTCGCGCGCCGCCTACGTCGGCTACACCTCGGGCTCCACCGGCGCACCCAAGGGCGCCGTGGTCGAACAGGACGCGCTGGACAACCATGTGCGGGGCACCGTCGAGTGGTACGGGCTCACCGCCACCGACACCCGGCTGTTCTTCTCCTCCATCGCCTTCGACCTCGCGCTCGAACAGATCTGTACGTCGATGGCCGCGGGCTGTGAACTGGTCTTCCGCGACGAGGCGTTCGTCTACAGCAGGGCGGAGGAGTTCCTGCGCCACTGCGAGCGCCTCGGTGTCACCGTGGTCAGCCTGCCCACCGGCGTCTGCAACAAGTTCGGCGCGGAACTCGCCGCATCGCGCACCCGCCTCGCCCCCGGCCTGCGCCTGGTCATGGCGGGCGGCGAGGCCCCCACGCAGGGAGCGGTGGCCGCCTGGGCCGGGGCCGCGGCCGACGGCGTCCGGGTCGTCAACGGGTACGGGCCGACCGAGACGGCCGTCGTCGTCTGCTACCGGGACCTGCTGCCCGGCGACCCGATCACCATCGGCGACCCCATCGACGGTGTCACCTTCCGCCTCGACCCGATCGGTGACACGGAGGACAAGAGCGGGAAGGACGCGACCGAACTCGTCATCCAGGGCGTCGCCGTCGGCCGCGGCTACCTGGGGCACGCGGCGTCCTCGACGGCGTTCCGCACCATCGACGGCGTGTGGTCCTACCGCACCGGCGACCTCGCCACCGCGCGCCCCGGTGGCGGCTACGTGCTGCACGGCCGCCTCGACGCCCAGGTCAAGGTGCAGGGCGGCTTCCGGGTGGAGCTCGACGAGGTCGCCTCCCACCTGCGGTCCCTGGACGACGTGCAGGACGCCGCGGTCGTACCCTTCGACGGCGCGGGCGGCCGGTTGCTCGCGGCCTTCGTGACGCTCACCGCCGACTGCGGCGCGCGGGCCGCAGGCGCCTCGGACCTCGTGCGGCAACTCGCCGCCACCCTGCCCCACTTCATGCTGCCCTCCCAGGTCACCGTGGTCGACGCGCTGCCGCTGACCACCCGGGGCAAGGTCGACAGGGCCGAGCTGCGCGGGCGGGCCGAGGCCCGGCACGCCGACGCGGCGGAGCACCTCGACCCGCGTGACACGACCGGGCTGCTGCGGCACGCCTGGAGCCAGGTGCTCGGCTCGCCGCCCGAGGACGACACGGCGAGCTTCTTCGAGGCGGGCGGCGACTCCGTCCGGGCCATCGAGCTGATCTCGAAGGTCCAGCACATGACGGGAGTCCAGCTGCGGGCCGCCGAGCTCTACCGCTCGCCCCGGTTCGACGCACTGGCGGGGCTGCTCGCCGACCGGCAGGGCGGCATCCCCACCGCGCACCACGTCACCGGTACGACGCTCGTCCCGATGCGGACGGCGGGCCAGGAGCGGCTGTGGGTCTTCCTGCCGCCGCTGTCCGGCGCGGTCACCCGCTACGCGGCGCTGTCCCGGCTGCTGCCCGCCGACGACACCGTGTGGGCCATGGAGACCCCGGCGGAACTGTCCAGCCAGGGCATGGCGGCGCTCGCCGACGGGCTCGCGCGGGTGCTCCTCGACAACGGCGTCGAACGGTTCGGCTCGATCTGTGTCTCCGGCTTCTCGCTGGGCGGCGTCTTCGCGTACGAAGTGGCCCGCCGCCTGCACCGTGACGGCGCCCGCCCGGTGCGCGCCCTGTTGATCGATCCGCCGGACCCCGGCTCGCACCGGGTGAACCCGCGGGACGCCTTCGACATCTTCGTGCGCGTCGGCTGGTCGATCCCGGCGCCGCCGCAGGAGTTCGTCACCGAGGAAGGGGCGTTCGACCTCGCGGCCGTCACCGCCGCCGCCAAGGCCGCCGGGACCCTGGCCGCCGAGGCGGGCGGCGAGGAGATCGAGGACGCCTGGACGGTGTACGAGTCGAATGCCCGGATCCTGGAGGGAGTCCGCCTCGGCGCTCCCGAGGGGCTGCCGGTGCGGCTGCTCCAGGGCGACACCGGCGGCGCCGTCGACTACGCCCACCGGGGCGAGACGGCGTTGGCCGCCACCTCCGGCCTGCCGTGGACCCCGGGCAGCGCGCTCGGGCAGTGGCGCGACATCCTGCGTGAGGCCGACGTGGACCAGTTGCCCATCGACCACTTCGCCCTGCTCGAACCGCCCAACGACGCCGTGGTGTGCGACTGGCTCGCCGCGCGGGCGGCCGAGGAGATCGTCCAGTAGGCGTCAACTCCCGCCCACTGCGCCAGTGCTGACGGAGTGTGGAGAGACGTACGAAGAACCGCCGGACCCGATGGTGTGGGTCCGGCGGTTCTCTGTGTGTGGTGCGAAGGGGAGGCGTTACGGCTGTCGGCGCAGTGCCGCCAGGAACAGTGTCCGCGACTCCGTCCAGCGTTCCTCCAGGTCCGCGCGGCCGGCCAGGACGTCCGACACGTGCTGCACGCCGAAGAAGCTCGCCACCAGGGTCCGGGCGGCCGCCACCGGATCCACGGAGTCCGCCAACTGGCCCTGGTCCCGAGCCTGTTCGAGGAGGTCGCGCAGCAGGTTCATCCAGTCCACGTACGGCGTGGGGAGCTCGGCGTCGATGTGCGGACGCTCGATCTGGAGCCGCGCGCCGCCCTGCACGATCGCGTTGTCCCGGAAGGCGAGTGCCGCGCCGTCGAGCATCGCGAGGGCCGTCTCCAGCGGGGCGAGGCCGAGTTCCCGTACCTGGTCGAGGAGCTTGGGCCACTCCGCGTAGTGCGCCTCGACCACGGCGACCGCGAGGGCCTCCTTGGTCGGGTAGTGGAAGTAGACCGCGCCCTTGGTCATCTCGACGGCCTCCGCCACGTCCTTGACCGAGGTGTGACGGAAGCCGCGGGTGGCGAAGAGGTGGGCGGCCGCCCTCAGGACGACGGCTTTGGTGCGTACGGCACGGTCCTGGCGCGGCTCGGGGCCGCGCGCGGCGGTGACCTTCTTGGTGGCGAAGGCGTGCGAGGTCCCGGGGGTGGTGGGAGGGGGAGTCATGCGGAGCAGCTCGTTCCTGATCGCTTGTCCTGGCCGTGGGCGTATCGCCTGTCGGGCGACCCTTGAAAGATACCTTTCCGTAGGTATATTTTCGAGCCGCTCGCCGGAATGATCTTGGAGGGCGCTGCTCAGAGCGCACTTTTCGCGGTGCGTACTCAGTACGGGGAGGTGTGGTCATGCACGTTTTTACGGCGCTCGGCGCTACGGACGACAGGGCTCGGGAGGACTTCGCGGGGGGCCCTGTGCAGGCTCGGGAGGACTTCGCGGGGGGCCCTGTGCAGGCTCGGGAGGACTTCGCGGGGGGCCCTGTGCAGGCTCGGGCCCAGGCCCTTGTGCACCGCGACTCGGTGCACAAGGCGGCCGACGGTGAGGTACTGCTCGAAGACGCGGTGCAGTTGGAGGGCGGGCGGTTCGTGCTGGCGCTGCGCTGGCACCGCGACCACTTCCTCGGGCACCGCGGGGGCGGCGCCGCCGGTGATCCGCTGCTGCTCGCCGAGGCCGTCCGGCAGACCGCGATCCACCTCTCGCACCGCTTCTACGCCGTGCCGCGCGACCACGCCTTCATCCTGTGCGATCTGCACCTGGAGCGGGACGGCGAACTGCCGGCCGGCGGCCCCGACGCGGCGCCGCTGGTCATGGAGGCGACCTTCACACCGCTGGGGCGCGGGCGGCGCTTCGACATGCGGATGACGGCCGAGGTGTACCAGGACGGGCGGCGGGTGGCCCGCGGCGGCATGCGCTGGATGGCCGTGGACCGGGACCGGTACGCGACGCTCCGGCTGCGCGGCACGGAGTACTCGGGCGTCGAGGACATCCGGCCGGTGCTGGCCTCGGGGCCGGTCGCGGACCGGGACCGGCTCGTCGAGAGGGTGGCGGCGGACGCCTGGCGGCTGCGGCTCGACCCGGCGCACCCGGTGCTGTTCGACCACGGCTGCGACCACATGCCCGGCATGGTCCTGCTGGAGGCCGTCCGGCAGGTGGGCGCCGCGCTGCACCCGGAGCACGCGCGGCCCGCCGCGCTGGAGAGCGTCTTCCATGCCTTCGGTGAACTGGACGCCGACACCCTGCTGACGGCGCGTCAACGCGCGGACGATGCGGTCGAAGTGACCGTCGCACAGGGGGAGCGCACCCTTGCCTCGGTCACGCTGGGGGGTGCGACGTGCTGACCATGACGGACGTGCGTACCGGGATCGATGTCGACGCCCTCGTCGCGCACGCGCTGGCCGACCGGGGAGAGTTGCCGCGTCGGCGAAGACTGGCGGGCGCGGTGGCCGGGGCGGTGGTCGAGGCCGGGTTCGCGCGGCACTTCGTGCCGGGTCGGTTCGGTGGCCGCGCCGGAGGGTTCGGCGAACTGCTGGACGCCTCGGCGGGCGTCGCCGAGGCCTGCGCCTCCACCGCATGGTGCGCCACGCTGTACGCCGCGCACGGCCGGCTCGCCGCCTACCTGCCCGAGGCGGGGCAGTGCGACCTGTGGGGCGCGGGCCCCGACGTGCGGATCGCCGCCTCCATCGTCCCGCCGCAGGGTGAGGCGACCGCGGCGGCGGGCGGCTGGCGGCTGACCGGGAGTTGGGGCTTCGCCAGCGGGGTCGACCACGCCGAGTGGGTGCTGCTCGCCAGCCGTACGCCGGGGGAGGGCGAGGCCGGGCACCGGGTGTTCGCCGTGCCCCGCGACCGGGTGACGGTCACCGACACCTGGCACACGACCGGGCTGCGCGGCACCGGCAGCAACGCCGTCCGCGCCGAGGACGTGTTCGTGCCCGCCCACCGCAGCTTCAGCTTCGCCGACCTCGGCCGCGTGGACCCGTCCGTGGAGCGCTGCCACCGCGTCCCGTACGCCCTGGTCGGCTCCCTGATGTTCGCCCTGCCCGCGCTCGGCGCCGCCCGCGGTGCGCTGCTCGACTGGCGTGCGGCCATGTCCGCCAAGCGGCGCCCCGACGGGACCTCCGCCATCGCGGGCGTCGGGGCCCGGCACGTCCTGACCCGCGCTGCCGCCAAGGTCCACTCGGCGGAACTGCTCCTGCGGGCCGCCACCCACCGGGCGGACCACGCCGAGGCCACCGCGCTGGTGGTCGCCGAGAACCGCAGGGACGCGGTGCTCGCCGTGGAACTGTGCGCGGAGGCGGTCGACGGGCTGTGGCGCGGCCTCGGTGCGGGCGGCCTCGCGGAGGACGACCCGGTGCTGCTGCGGCGCAACGACATCGCCGCGATCGCCTCGCACGCAGCCCTCGGCTTCGAATCGGCGGCCGAGGCGTACGCTCAGGCACTCTTCGCCGTGCCCGCGCAGCGAGCGGGGGCGGAGTGAATGCGGCGGCCGTCGGGGCCCAACTAGCGATTTCAAGACAGACGTTGAAGCCCGAGGGACGTACGTACACCTCGGGCGCGATCGCCTTCTTCGACGTCGACGAGACGCTGATCGCGACCAAGAGCATGTTCGACTTCTGGGCATACTGGACCGCGCTCGGACATGGGCGGGGCGCCGACACCCGCCCGGTCCAAGGCGACCGCGCCGCCCGGAACCGGGCCCACTTCCGCCGCTACGCCGGGGTGCCGGCCGCCGAACTCGAAGCGGCGGGGCGGCACTGGTACGCCGCGTACCGCGAGGGCGCTTCGGCCTTTGTGCTCCGCGCAGTCGAGGCGCTGCGCGGGCACCGGGCCGCGGGCCGCACGGTGGTGCTGGTCTCCGGTTCGATGCGGGCCCTGGTCGAGCCGGTCGCCCGCGACCTCGGCGCCGACGCGGTGCTCTGCACCGAACTGTGCGCCGACGCCCGGGGGGTGCTCACCGGCGAGGTCGAACGGCCCATGATCGGGGCGGTCAAGGGGGCGGCGGCCCGCGATCTCATCCGCCGCTCCGGCGCGGTCGCCGACGGCTGCTACGCGTACGGCGATCACGCCAGTGACCTGCCGCTACTGCGGGCGGTGGGGCGCCCCGCCGTGGTCGGAGACGATCCGGACCTCGCGGACCACGCGCTGCGTGCGGGGTGGCCCCAGCTGCCCGCGGGGAGTGGGCCGCGACTCTAGGACCCTGCCGTGCGGGCCCTTCGGGGCCCGCACGTACGACATCGAAACATACCCGCGGGAAGGAAATTGATGGCCGAGAAGATGACGCAGCAGGAGAGGTCCCACCGCACCCGGCAGGGTGTACTCGACCTCGCCGCCGAGGAGTTCGCCACGGTCGGCTACCAGGCGGCCAACCTCAAGGTCGTGGCCCGCCGCCTCGGGGTCACGACCGGCGCGTTGTACGGGCACTTCCCGTCCAAGGAGGCGCTGGCCGAGGCGCTGACCCGGCAGGCCGCGTCCGACTGGGCCGAGATGTGCGCCCGCGCGGAGGCGGACGGGGGTGGCGATCCGCGACAGGTGCTCCGTGCGGCGACCGGTGCGCTGATGCGGCGGCTCGCCGAACCCCGGTTCCGGGCGGCGCTCCGGCTCGCCGCCGACGCGCGTCCGGATGCGGGGGAGGAGGGGGCCGACCTGCTGGAGCGGATGCACGGGCACTTGCTCCACGAACTGCACAGGGCCGAGCGCTCCGGTCGGCTCACCCCGCCCTGGCGCCCGGAGTCCGCCGCCCAGGTGCTGTTCGCCCTCGTGTGCGGCGCCACGTTCGGAGGCCGGGCGGCAGGGGAGGTGGGCCGCTGGCCGGAGGTGGCGCGGACGGTGCTCGACGTGATCTGCGGGCCGTAACGCTCGTGGCTCGCGCGACCTCCGCGCCACGCAAAAACATACCTTTGAGAACGAATGTTTCAGGAGAAGGCTCACCATGGACATCGCCGGCCCAGCACCCACCATCGGAACGCCCACGCCCACGCCCACGCCCACTCCCACGCGCACCCGCGCGCCGCGCGGCGCGAGCGGCATCGGGCGGCCCGTGGTCGTCATGGACGGCACGGCGCTGTCCCGCACCCGCTTCGTCATCTCCCCGCTCAACGAACTCCTCGCCGAAGTCGCCCAGTACGCGGGCGGCAGTAGGCGCGACGGCTCGCGCGACGCCGAACTGAGGCGGCTCTCCGACGCCCTGCGCGCCACCCGATGGCCCACCGCGGCGCTGCTCTCGCCCGCCTTGTTCGACGTCACGAGCTCCCCGGACCTGGAGCGCGAACTCGAAGCGCTGAGCGCCCGGATGTGCGCCGACGTCCACGGCGACCCGTCCGCCGCCGAGGAGCCGGCGGCGCCCGCGGGGCCCCCGGCCCCGGTGCCCTCGCCGCACGTCGCGGAACTGCTCGACGCCTTGCGCCGGGCCTTCGACGTGTGGCTCGCGGACCGCTGGCCCGAGGTCCGCCGCGCACTGGAGGGCGACGTGGCCTACCGGGCGCACGTCCTCGCCCGCCACGGCGTCGGCCACCTGCTTGACACGCTGCACGAACACATCTCGTACGAGGACGAGGTGCTGTACCTCGCCACCGCCCGGTCCGGCGCGGGACCCGCGGCCCGCAACGGCGCCGCCGCCCGGCCCCGGCCGCCCAGGCACGCCACAGCCGGCGCGCTCATCGTGCCCAGCGCCGTCGCACCGCACCCCGCCGTGCTCACCCACGGCGAACTGACCGTGCTGCGCTACCCGGTGACCGAGGAGCGGACCGAGCGGCGCACCGGGGCCGAGGCCAAGCCGCTGATCGGGCTGCTCGGCCGGGCCCGCTCGCAGGCGCTGGCCGCCATCGGTACCGGGTGCAGCACCACGGAGCTCGCCCTGCGGCTCGGGGTCGGCGCCCCCACCGCTTCCAGCCACGCCACCGCGCTGCGCCTGGCCGGGCTCGTCGCCACGTACCGGCGCGGGAAGCAGGTTCAGCACCTGCTGACCGAGCTGGGCTCGCGTCTGCTCAATGCCGCTGGTTCCGCGGCCGGTTGAGAACGGCGAGGTCCCCGGAGCCAATGCTCCGGGGACCTTCTCGTGAGCCGGGTCAGGCCAGGGCGGCCACCCCGGTCAGCTCGTCGTGCAGAAGGGAGCCGAGCCGCCGAGCCTGCGCTTCGTCGGCCGCGATGTGCACGGCGGCGCCGTCCTCGCTCACCGCGGTCACCATTCGCTCGCTGCCGATGGACACCGCGAACCCGCCCTCCGACAGGGCCCGCGGCACATCGAAGAAGCCGCCGGTCACCGCCACGAGATGGCGGCCTTCCAGCACCGGACGGTGCGCCTGAGCGCCCGCCGCCAGCAGGTGCCGGTACGCCCGGTCCGCCGTGTACGCGTCGGCGAACGACGCGACGACCGAGCGCAGGTCCACCACCACGCTGCGCGCCCTGCCGCGCTCGCCGATCACCGAACCCGACGTGAAATCGCCATAGTTGAGGCGGCACACGATGCTGACGCCGTGCTGCTGGGCGAGCCGCACCGACTGCGGGTGCAGCACCTTCGCGCCGTGCGCGGCGAGCGCCAGCATGTCCTCGTACCGCAGCTCGGCCATGGGCTGCGCCCCGTCGATGACGTTCGGGTCGGCCGAGTAGACGCCCTCCACGTCGGAGAAGATCTCCACCTCCGGCAGGCCGAGCGCGCCGGTCAGCGCCACCGCGCTCAGATCGGAGCTGTTCTTGCCGAGCCACGTCGGCCGGTGCTGGTCGTCCGCGCCCTGACCACCGGGCAGCACCGGCGTGATGCCGCGCGCCAACAGTGCGTGAATCTCGGTGGTTTCGGTGCGTAGCAGGGGCGCCGCCCGGTCCTCGACGGACTCGGTGACCAGCCCGGTGCGGTGCCCGTGCAGCAGCGTGGCGGGCACCCCTTCGCGCTCCAGGCCGATCCTGAGCAGTCCCGCGCCCGTGGTGTCGGCGAGCGGCAGCACCCCGTGCAGGGCGGCGGTGCCGACCGCCGGATCGATGGACGTGGCCAGGGAGCGGACGTTCTCGGTGGCGCCCTGCATGCCGCTGGCCACGATGACCAGTTGCTCGCCGCGGGCCAGGCGGCGGCGCAGATAGCGGGCGATGGAGCGGTACTGGTGGGTCGAGGGGAACGTCGAGCCACCGAACTTGAGGACGTGCAGGGTCATCGCGAACCTCCGACGATTCCGTGTGCGACCGCCTTCTCGGCGATCTGTAGGGCGTTGAGTGCGGCGCCGATCCGCAGGTTGTCGGCGACGAGCCAGAGCAGCACCCGGCGCGGGTTCTCCGGGTCGGTCCTGACCCGGCCGACGTGCACCAGATCGGACTCGGCGGCCGCGGTGCGCGGCGTCGGCCAGCCCTCGCGCCACACCCGCACCTCCTCCTGCGCGTCGAGCAGGTCGGTCAGTTCCCGGGCGTCGACCTCGTCCTGTGCGTCGATGACGACGGCCTCCGAGTGGCCGTTGACCACCGGGACGCGGACGCAGGTGGCGGTCAGGTCGAGTGTGTCGAGGCCGAGGATGCGCCGTGACTCCTGGCGCATCTTCTGCTCCTCCAGCGTCCCGCCGTGCGCCAGGAGCCTGTCGATGGCGGGCACCACGTTGAAGGCGAGTCCGGGGCCGAACCTGCTGTTCTCGGGCGCCGGGGCCGCGAAGTCGGCGAGCCGGGCGGCGGTGTCGGCGCGCAGTTCGTCGATGCCGCTCTGGCCGCCGCCGGACGCCGCCTGGTAGGTGGAGACGGTGACCCGGTCGAGCCCGTACCGCTCCTGGATCGGCTTCAGCAGGCGCGCCAATGGAATGGTGGAGCAGTTCGGGTTGGCGACGATGCCGCTCTCCGGGCGCCGGGCCAGCAGGCCCCCGTTGACCTGCGGGACGACCAGCGGGCTCGCCGGGTCCATCCGAAAGGCGTTGGTGTTGTCGACGACGAGGGCGCCGGCCGTGGCGGCCCGGGGCGCGTGCGCCACGCTCAGCGGCGTACCCGCCGAGAAGAACGCGAGGTCCACACCGTCGAAGTCGCAGCTCTCCAGGGACTCGACGACGGCCGAGCCGCCGGGCACGGGCAGGGTGCGCCCGGCCGAGCGGGGTGAGGCGACGAGCCGGATCGACTCGAAGGCGAAACCGCGCTGGGCGATCAGATCCAGGAAGGTGCGGCCGACGGCGCCGGTGCCGCCCACCAGGGCGATCCGGGGCGGGCGCACGGTGGCGGGGGCGGTGGTCTCGGGAAGGGTGGCGGTCATGCGGGGTCAGCTCCTGGCGGCGTACGAGGACGGGGTGGCAGCGGCGGGCTCCGCCGCGATGACTTCGGCGCTCTGCGCCTGGACCGGTGAACCAGCTGCCGGAGTAAGGGACTTGGACGTGCCGGGCAGCAGACGCCAGCCGAGGGTGACGCCGAGGCTGGCCACGGCGATCAGGAGGATGCCGACGCCCTCGCCGAGGGTGAGGCGGTGGCCGAAGAACACCATGTCGCAGACGATCGCCACGGCCGGGTTGACGAAGGCGACGACGGCGATGGTGGCGCTCGGCAGCTTCGGGACCGCCGAGTACATGAGGAAGTACAGCAGCGCCGTGTGGAACAGGCCGATCGGCACCAGCCAGGCCCAGCCGGAGCCGGCCGAGGCGAGCGAGCCGAGATCGGCGAAGGGCAGCAGCAGCACGATGCCGATGACGAACTGGATCAGCGCGGTCAGCTGCGGCTTGACGCCCTCGACCTGCTTGGCGGTGACGGTGGCGATGCCATAGAGCAGGGCGGCCGCGGCTGCGCAGGCCATGCCGGCGACCATGCCGTCACCGAGGTCGTCGGAGTCGAGCCGCCAGATCTCGGTGGTGGCGACGAGACCGGCGAAGGCGACGACGACCCAGGCCACCTTGTGCCGGGTGATCGCCTCCTTGAAGGCGATGACGCCCATGAGGAGCACGAAGAACGGCTCGGTGTGGTAGAGCACGGTGGCCAGCGTGATCGAGGTCAGCTGGAACGCGGTGAACAGGAAAACCCAGTTGAAGACCAGGCAGATGCCGCCGCCGACGATGAACAGCAGATTGCGCCGGGTCAGATTGGTGGCGCGGAAGTCACCGCGGGCGAGGCAGACGAGGGCGATCGCGACGGCGCCGAGCAGACAGCGCACGAACGCCACGTTGAACGAGGACTGGCCACTGGCCAGGACGAACGCCCCGATGGTGCCCCAGCCGGCCATGGCCGTACCGATCTGGAGCAGGGGGCGCTTGGAGGACGAGGTGGTCATGGAAGGGAGAGCTCCAGGGGAGTCGCGGGTACGGACGACGGCGGGCGGGGCACCCGGGTGTGCGGTCAGGCCAGCGGTGGGGCGTAGATCAGGCCGCCGCGCAGCCACAGGTCGTTGAGGCCGCGGGCGATGCCGAGACCGGACGCGGCGCCGAGGTTGCGGTCGTAGATCTCGCCGTAGGAGCCGACCTGGCCCACCGCGTCGCTGATCCACGTGGCCGGAAGGCCGGCGGCGGCGCCGAGTTCGGCCTGCCGGGCGAGCAGCCCCGAGTCGAAGTCGGCGACGTTCGCGGAGGTGAGGCCCTCGGCCTCGGCGGCGACCAGGGCGAAGAACACCCAGCGGTTGATCCGCAGCCACGCCGCGTCGTCGTCGCGGACGGCGGGGCCCATCGGCTCGTTGGAGATGGTCTCCTCAAGGATCACGTGGTCCTCGGGGTCGCCGATCCGGGTGCGCTCACCGGCGAGCACGATCCGGTCGCAGACATAACCGTCGACGCTGCCGCCGGCGTAGGCGGCGAGGGCCCCGGCCGGGGTGTCGAACGGCACCGCCGTGACCGCCATGCCGCGGGGGCCGAAGTATGCCTCCAGGCTGCCGGCGCTGCTGGTGCCGCCGAGCACCGCGAGCTTGCGGCCGTCGAGCTGGTCGGCCGTGGTGATGCCCGAGGAGCGCTTCACCATGAAGGCGCCGCCGTCGTACGCCGTGGTGGGCAGGAACACCGCGCCGGAGGCGCACTCGCGGGTCAGCGTCCACGTCGCGTTGCAGCTCAGCAGGTCGATCCGGCCGGCGGCGAGCGAGGGCATGCGCTGCTCGGGGGTCAGCTCGACGTAGTCGACGGCATCCGCGTCGCCGAGCACCGCGGCGGCGACCGCGCGGGCGGTGTCCACGTCCAGGCCGCGGCGCACCCCCTGCTCGTCGGTCCAGGACAGGCCCTTGATGCCGGTCGATACGCCGACCCGGACCCGGCCGCGGGCACGGACGGCGTCGAGGGTGGCGGAGTCGGCGGAGGTGGAGATCGGGGGCATGGCGAAGCTGCCTCTCTGAGGTGGTGACAAGTGACGTGTGAGGTGGGGGAGCCGGGCGGTCAGGCGACGGCGGCCGGAGCCTGGGCGTCGTACGACCGCTGGTTGTGCGAGAGCATGTGCAGGAGTTCCGCGGAGCCGACCCGGCGGTGCCGTTCGGCCGCGGGCACCGCCGCGGCGGGCAGGGGCATCCGGCCGGGGTCGGACCAGCGCAGCCGCCCGTCGGGGGCGATCCGGGCGCGAGCCCGCTTGGCGTTGTCCGGGTGCAGGCAGTACGGCACGTCGAGCACGCCGCGCGAAAACGCGGCGACGAGGGCCCGGCCGATGTCCGTGTCGAGACCGAGCACCGCCTCGATCAGTAGCCGGGCCTCGGCGTACGTCTCGGTGGCGGTGGCGTCGGCGGGGCCGGTGACCGGCGCCGAACTCCGGGTCCTGGCGCGGGCCGTGGCCTGCTCCAGGGCGGTGACGTTCTCCGCGACCGTCGGGATGCGCTCGGCCTCGGCCGCCGTCTTGACGATGAGCCGCTCCGCCCCGGCGCTCCTGGCCAGGTCGACGCTGTCGCGCAGGATCGCGGCGCTGCCCTGCGGGGTGCGCGGGAACAGGCCCATGAACGTGTAGACGACCAGGTGGACGTCCATGTCCGGCAGAAACTCCGCGGCCAGCGCCCGCAGCGCCCGCAGGGCCTCCGCGTCCTGTTCCGCGTCGACCTGCTGCGAATAGCTCAGCGACAGGCTGCGCACCCCGTACCGGCGGGCGAACAGGCCCTCCAGGATGCCGAGCGCGACCAGTAGTCCGGGCGGGCACAGCTGTCCCAGCATGCATCCGGCGAAGCTCTCCAGATGCCCCGGACGCCCGTCTCCCGGACCGTCCGCGAGCAGCCGGCAGCACTCCGCCCAGGCGGCGACGGCCTGTTCCAGCGGGACCCGGCTGTAGGGCAGGCAGTACGAGACCGGGCCGCCCTCCGTGGCGTCGAGACCGGAGTCGAGCAGCGCCCGGAAGATCTGCAGCGGCTGCGCGGAACCGTGTCTGACCTGCACCGGGAAGTCCGCGTCGAACAGACCTTCGAGCATGCCGCGGGTGCGGTCGGTGCCGTGTGCGACGAGCGGGAACCCGTTGAGGTCCTGGCCCGCGCGCAGTGCCGCGGCGGCCGCGGCGTGGTCGTTCACGCGGGTGTAGCTGTCGAGGGTGAGGGTGCCGACGGTGTCCGCGCGCGCCGCCCTGACCGCTTCGAGGGCGCCGCGCATCCGCTCGGTGGTGGCGAAGCCGAGCCGGGGCTGGACCACCAGGGACCCGGCCGCCGCACGCTCGGCGACATGGCGGCCGAAGGCCACCGGGGGCGCGGCGCTCACGCGGCGGCCACCACGGTGGGCGGGCGCACCCGGTCGAGGTACTCGCGGAACTCGGCGACGGCCTCGTCCCCGACGAAGACCCCGTCGAAGCCGGCCTCGACGAGTTCGGGGACCAGGCCACGGTCGGCCTCCCCCGCCACGCCGAGCTTGCCGCCGATGACGAGCGGGGTGTCGGCGAGGGCTGACTGCGCCTTGATCAGCTGGGCATACGCGGCGGCCTGAAGTCCACCGTGCCCGTTGACGCTGGACAGCAGGATCAGGTCGGGCCGGACGTCAAGGGCGCGTTCGGCCAGCATCTCCGGAGGCACGCAGGCGCCGAGGTTGGTGACCTCGAACCCCGCCTCTTCGAGCAGGAGCTGAAGGTAGACCAGGTTCCACGTGTGCGAGTCCGAGGAGACGCTGGACAGCACCGCGCGGCGCGGCCGCCTGGGGTCGGGATGGGGTCTCGGTTTCCTCATGGCCCTGACGGTAGGAACGGCACGCCCACCTGCGCCAACACTTCGACGCGGGGTCGAATCACTGCTCCCACTCTTCGCCCAGCGCCCGAAACCTCGGTGCCGCGCCGTCCGGTCAGTCGGCCGGCGCGCTCAGCGTCAGCGGCTGGATCCGGCCCCCGGCATTTCGATGGTCTCTGCGTGGTCAGGGTGAGCGGCGCGACCGAGCTCCGCCCCGGACGGGGGACGGAGCGTTCGGTTCTGGGCCGTGGGTCAGCTGAGGAGGCGTCCTGCGGCGGACTCCCGTGCGGAGCGGGACTTGCGGAGGTCGCGGGTGACGACGGCCTTCTGCAACCAGCGGTCGGCGCCGTCGTAGCGGGCCGTGAACGCGCGGCGGCCGTGCACGGCGCGGTAGTTGTCGACGACCAGCAGCGTGCCCGCGTCCACCACCACGTCCTGCTGCACACGCTCCAGCTCTGTCACCAGGTCCTTGAGCGCCAGTTCCGCCTCGCCGTCGCCTTCGACGCAGCGCATGAAGAACGGGTCTATGCGCAGGTACGGAGCGTCGGCGGCGCCGAAGAGCACGGCGACGGGCTCGGGGTTGTCCCGCATCTCGCGCATCCGCAGCAGGCCGGGGTCGTTCGGCCGCTGGACGGCGAGCTGACGCAGGTGCTCGTCGTCGGGCAGGATGTGGAACCGCGGTTCGGACAGCACCTGTCGTCTGTCCGCGGACAGTTCCACCTCCTGGACCGAGGCCAGCGTCGTCGGAACCCGGTCGTGGTTGCGGATGCCGAAGAGGGCCAGGTAGTCGCAGCGGTAGGGGTGGAAGGCGTCCTCGGTGTGCCATTCGAGGAGCACGTCGCTGCCGTGTCCGTTCTGCTCGCCTTCCTCGCCGGCGATGGGCAGCACGTTCTGGATCATTCGTCCGGACTGGAGCGTGGGCCAGCTGAACACCTCGCCGAGGCACTGGCCCATCAGCGCGAGGAAGAGCTCCTCCCGGCGGGTGCGTCCGGCCGCCGCGGCCTCGGCCCAGTTGGCGGGAGTCGGGCCGACGGCGTCGTCGTCGACGCCGAAGCCGCGCAGCAGGAAGCCGGCAGCTGCCTCGTCGCGCCGGAACTCCTCAAGGAACCGGCGAAGTCCGACCGGCACCTTCGACACCAGCTCCCAGGCGTTGTCGTAGAACGCCTGCTCGCCGGGATCGTGCTGTGCCACGTTCGGGGCGGAGAGCAACTGGTCCAGGGACGCCACTTGTTCGGCGGAGAGGTCGTAGCTCAGAATGCCGCGGTACTCACTCATGGGTGTCTCACCTTTGGTTCGAATGTTTGGTGTCAGCCGTTGAGGGCCGTGTGCAGGAGGCGGTCCTGCTGGGGGTTCGTCGGGGTGCTCTCGGGGGACCACCAGGGGATGTGCTGATCGATGGGGGCGATCGGCATGACGGCCTTGAAGATGTCGTTCTCCACATTGGCCAGCCGCGCGTCGTACGGCTTGCCGACCGCGGCGAAGGCGCGGCTGATTCCCGCGCGTTGCCGGTCGATGAACTTGGCGTGCCGCTCGAAAGTGCTGGCGGGTTGCAGCAGGAAGTAGGTCCGCTGATCGCCGTGGGTGTACCGCGGTGATGTCTCCGGGTAGCAGGGGGCGAAGGAGACCAGGAAGAAGAGTTCGCCCTCGATCATCGCGTACCAGCGTTCGTCGGGCAGCGGATCATCGGGAATGTAGACGCTTGAGAACATCTGGGTGAGCGTGGCGTAGAAGCGTCGGGTGAGGTTTACCAGCGCGTCCAGCGTGATACCGAGCGTCGGCTCTTCGAAGGTGATGATCATGCCGTCGCGTGAGCGCTCGGCGGCCGTGCGGAAGAACTCCGCGACGAGGTCCCGGTGGCGTGTCAGTTCCATTTCGACGTCATCGGTCCGGATGGTGATTCCGGGTCCCATCTTCGACGGCTTGGCGAAGGGGCAGTAGGTCTTCTGCGTGATTTCTTCGAAGCTCACTTCTAGTTACCCACCTTCGCTGGTTCCGTGGCAGCCTGTGTCGGCTCGCGATGGGCTGCCGTGACCCGGCAGCCGATGACGTAGAACCACCAGCTGGCCAGCACGACGGCGATCAGGACGTAGAACATCGCGGCCGGCGCGAAGTGCTGGAGGAGGAAGCCGCAGAGAATCGGACCCAGGGCTATACCGATATGAATGAGGTTCTGTGCGCCGAAATAGCTGCCGCGCAGATTGGCGGGAGCGATGGAGTCGATGAATGAGAACTCCGCGGGCACCAGGATGACCTCGCCAAGGCTGAAGATCACGACAGCGACGACGATGATGGCCGCATTCGTGGACAGTGACATCGCGATCAGGCCGACGACGAAGGCGCCGATCCCGATGGTCAGCCACTTCAGGAGGTTGTCCGGCCTGAGGCGGCTGCCGAGGGCGTACTGGGCGCCGATGACCGTGATGGCGTTGGCGGCGGAGATGTACGCGACCAGCTTGTAGGCGGTGTCGCGGTCCTCGACCAGGACGAGGTACTGCGACATGAAGGTCAACAGCGGTCCGTAGACCACGATGCTGAGGATTCCGCCGATCGTGAAGAAGGTCAGCCGGCGGTCCGCCCCCATCACCTTCAGCACCTGACGGAACTTGGGAGTCTCTTCCGCCTCCTCCGCGTCCTGCTTCCCGGCGCTCTGCTCCGCATGCCCGGCCGGCGCCGTCGTACCGGCGGCGGCAGGCAGGAACCGGCGGCGGTACATGAGCAGAGGAACCAAGGAGGCGCCAATGACGACGACGCTGAGAATGAACGGCCCACCGGGCCCGGCCGCGAGCGCGGCAATTCCCAGGAAGGGGCCCACTGCTGCACCTATGTTCTGCAACGAGTAGCGCAGCGAGAAAACCTTGGTGCGATTCTCGGACGGCACCAGGTCGGAGAGCAGGGCGCTGCCGGCGACGCCCATCGTCCAGGAGGCGATATTGGTCAGGAGAAGGACCGCGGTGACGGCTACCGGATCACGGAACGTCGTCAGGCTGAGATTGAGCAGTATGACCACGATGTCCAGCACGATCACCAGGTCGATCTTCTTGACCCGGTCCGCGAGATAGCCACCGTAGACGCCCGAAAGCGTGCCGACCAGTACGCTGCCACCGATCACATAGCCGATGGTGGCACCTTCCATGCCCACCGAGTCGTACAGGTAGATGGGCATGTAGGCCAGGATCGCGAAAGAGCTCAGGCTGCGCGCGGCGGCGGAAGCCAGCAGGACCTTCATCGCGAACGGAAGTCCGCGCACCATCGTCAGGAAATTCTTCATCCGTTTTCCCCTGCCGCGATCGTCTTGAGCGTACCGATGACGGACTCCTTGATCTCGTTGATCTGGTCGTCGTCGAACAGATGAGGGTGGTATCCGACGGTGAATTGGATTTGCCGGCCCGGAGTCACCGTGATGCTCAGCGGGTAATGCGGAAGCCCCTCGTCGCCGAGTGTCCGTTCACGAATCCGGAGGCCGTTGCCCCCGCTCTCGTTGAGGGAATCCGCGGGGTAACTCTGGAACACGTAACAGGCGTCGAACAGTTCGCCCGTGCCGAACAGCCGCTGGATCTCGGTGAGTTCGAGGGAGCGGTGCGGGAAGATGTCCAGCTGCGACTCCTGCACCCGGGCCATGGTCGTGCGGACGGGTTCGCCCGCCTGGACACGCACGCGCAGCGGCACGGTGTTGAGCAGCAGCCCGACCATGGACTCGACGCCGTCGATCTCGGCCGGCCGTTCGGAGACGGTGTTGCCGAACAGCACGTCCTCGCGCCCGGTGAGACTGCCGAGCGCGATGCCCCACGCCGTCTGGAGGGCCGTGTTGAGAGTCACCCCGGCCTGGGCGCACCGGTGTTGCAGTGAACCGGTCAACTCCGGTGTCAGCTCGGCCTTCAGGGCCCGTAGCGGGACGCCCGGCGCCGGCTTGGCCGCATGGACCCTGGTGGGGCCGTCGACGTCCGCCAGATAGCTTCGCCATGCCGACACCGCGGCCTCGCGGTCGCCCGACGCGAGCCACGCCAGGTAGTCACGGAAAGCCGGCGCCGCCGGCAGCCGATCGCCGCGGTACAGCGCGAACAGCTCGTGCCACACCAGCGAGTTCGACCAGCCGTCGAGCAGGATGTGGTGGTCTCCGACGAGCAGCCGATGCCGCTCCGGCCCGAGGCGCAGCAGGGTGAAGCGCATCAGCACGGGCACCGACAGGTCGAACCCGCGCCCCTGGTCCGCAGCGAGGATCTCCGCCTCCCGGCGCTCCTGCTCCGCCGGTGCGAGGTGGGACAGGTCCTGCACGGTCCACTCCACCTCCACCTGTTCCTGCACCACCTGCACGGGGGTCTGCAGGCCTCGGTGGGTGAAGCCGGCGCGCAGGTTGGGGTGCCTGGTCAGGAGTGCCTGCGCCGCCCGGCGCAGCCGATCGGTGTCCAGCGGCCCGTCCAGCTCGAACAGGCTCTGTCGCTGATAGGGGTCACGGCCGTGGTGGTCGGCGGATGCGTACAGCAGGAAGCCCTGCTGGAGCGGGGTGAGCGGCAGGATGTCGCAGAGGCCGGGGTAGTCGGCCTCCAACTGGTTGATGGTCGACTGCTTGGCATCGACCAGGGCGACGTCCGAAGGAGTCAGCCCGCCGAGCTCCGGGTGGTCCGCGAGGTCTGCCAGCGCGACCAGGAAGTCGGCCCACCGGTCGGCGAGCGCCGCCACGGCGGTCTCGGTGAACCGCGTGGCGTCCCAGGACCAGCTGGTCTCCAGAGCCTTGCCGTCCCCGGCCGGCCGGACATCGATGCTGAGAGCGGGCTCCGTACCTTCGTGCCCGATGCGCACGTCGTTGGCGGCTCGGTCCGCACCGGCGGAGCTGCCGGCGTGCGTCGTACCGGCGTTGCTGCCGGCAATGGCCGTACCCGCGGCACTGTCGGCGTGGGCCGTACCCGCCGCACTGTCGGCGTGGCCCGTACCGGCAGGTGTCACCCGCAGGCGCACCTGCGAGGCCTCGTACGAGGACAGTCGCTGTGCGGCCGTGGGGTCGGCGAGCAGCGCTGCGTAGTGATGGCCGGCTTCCGGTACCGCGCGTACCTGTTCCTTGACCCGCTTCAGTACCCGCGCCAGCTCCCGCGGTTCGGCCAGCGCCCTGGCCAGGTCCGGCGTGCCCGGATTGAGACGCACCGGGTGCGCGGTCGGCGAGCCCGCCGTGGCCAGGTCCAGTCGCAGCCAGGCTCCGGCCCCCGGCAGCTGCGTACGGCGCCACTCGACGAGCACCGGAGCGAGCGCGGCCACCGCGATGTGTTCGGGGCCGCAGTGGTACAGGCGCGGCACGGCGGTCAGCAGCCGCTCGGCCGCCTCGCCGACGACGCGCCGGGTCAGGCGCCCCCGTTCCTCGGCGGGCGAGGGTTCGGAGACCGGGTAGGCCGGGTCGGGGGTCCGCAGGATCTTCTCCCAGGCCTCGACGTCCACGACCGCGCCGTCGTCCGCCGGGTGGGCCTCGGCGTGCTGGGCGGCCCGGATCACCAGGGCCTCGACCGTCTGCTCGTGGAAGACGTCGCGCGGGGTGATCCGGAAACCCTCCGCGCGCGCCCTGCTGACGAGTTGGATGGACCGGATGCTGTCGCCGCCGAGGTCGAAGAAGCGGTCGTCGGCGCCGACCGCCGCCAGGCCGAGCACGTCGGCGAACAGCGCCGCCATCGCAGCTTCCTGCGGCGTGGCCGGCGGCCGTCCCGCCCGGGAGCCGAACTCGGGGGCGGGCAACTGCCGGGTGTCCAGCTTGCCGTTGGGCGTCAAGGGCAACGCGTCCAGTACGACGACGGCGGCGGGCACCATGTGGTCCGGCAGCCGCCGTGCCGCGTGGCGGCGCAGTTCGGTGGCGAGGCTGCGGCCGCGGTCGGCGGCCTGCGGGTCGTTGGCGAGCTGCCACAGCGGACGCTCGTCCCCGTCCGGGGCCAGGAACACATCGGTCAGCGCCTGCCCCGCCCGCCCGGCGGCGAGGAAGACCACGTCGAACCGGTCGCCCTCCTCGGTGTCCGTCCAGGTCGGGTGCACGGTGTAGCCGAGCCTGGCGCCGATCTCGCACAGGGTCTCGGGGTCGACCCCGGACGTGGGGTCGCCCGCCTCGGACAGGCTGCGTACGAGAGTGTCGGTCCCGGCGGCCACCCGCCGCGCGGTCGCCACCTTCGCCGTCACCCGGCCGTTGGGCACCCCGGTGACCCGCAGCGCCTGCGGCCGGGCCGTACCCAGGTGGGTCTCGACGTCCTCGGCGCTGGTCCACCCGTGCGCGGGCACGTCGGCGAGGGAGACCAGGTCCGCTCCCTGCTTGTGCAGGACCACGTCGTAGCGGAAGTCCGTCAGCTCGTTGTGGAAGGCACCGCGCTTGAGCTGTACGTCCACACCGGCGACGTCCGGGACCAGGTCGCCGATCCGGGCGAAGAAGGCCGGGTCGAGCAGCAACTCGCTCTCCAGCTCCTGCTGGTGGGCGACGATGTCCCGCACCGTGGCGAGGGACTCGTCGGCGTGCGCGCCGTCGTGCAGGACGATGGCGGTGACGAAGGCCCGCAGCAGCCGCAGATTGCGGATGTCACCCAGCACGAGCCGACCGCCGGGAGCGAGCATCTCCATGCTCTGGCGCACGACGTCGGTCAGGTAGTCGACGCTGGGGAAGTACTGCGCCACCGAGTTGATCACCACGGTGTCGAAGCGGGCGGGCGCCAGCGCCCCGATCTCGTGGGCCGCCATGGTGTGCAGGTCGACCCGGTCGTGCAGGTCGCTGCCCTCGATCGACCTGCCGAGTGTGCGGATCAGGGCGCCGGAGAAGTCCACCCCGGTGTACGCGGTGCAGTGCGGTGCGACCGGCCGCAGGATCAGACCGGAACCGACCCCGACCTCCAGCACCCTGGCCGGGCGCAGGTCGAGAATGCGGCGGACCGTGGCAGCCTGCCACTCGGTCATGTACTCCAGGGGCAGCGGCTCGTTGTCGTAGCTGGAGTTCCAGCCGGTGAAGTCCTGTTCGGTGCCGAGGTCGCGCTGCTCGCTGTAGCCCTGCTCGTGGATCTGGTGCCACTTGTCGACGTGCTCGATGTCGTGGGCCCCGCCGTGTGCCCGGGGGACCACATAGCCGATGAGCTGCTGATGGCCGGGGGTGTCCTCGCGGACGACGACGGCGGACTGCGCCACCTCCTGGTGGCCCTTCAGCACCGCGTCGATCTCGCCGAGCTCGATGCGCATCCCGCGGATCTTGACCTGGTCGTCGGCGCGGCCGACGAAGTCCACCACACCGGTCGCGCGCCACCGCGCCAGGTCCCCGGTGCGGTACATACGGCCGCCGGGGGCACCGAACGGGCAGGCCACGAACCGCTCGGCGGTCAGGGCCGGCCTGCCGAGATAGCCGCGGGCCAGACCGTCACCGCTGATGTACAGCTCACCGGTGACACCGGGCGGCACCGGGCGCAGCGCGGCGTCGAGGATGTACACCCTGGTGTTGCTCAGCGGACGGCCCACCGGAACCGACGCGTCCTCGAAGCCGTCCGGGCCGCTGCCGCACTCCCAGTACAGGGTGTCCACGGTGGCCTCGGTCGGCCCGTAAGCGTTGATCATCCGGCGGCCCGGCGCCCAGGTGGCGGCCAGTGCGGGCAGGCACGCCTCGCCGGCGACCATCACATTGCCGCAGTCCGCGAGCGCGTCCTGGGACATCCCGCTGAGAATGGTGGGCGAGAAGGTGATGTGCGTCGGCCGGTGGCGGGCCATCACCTCACGCTGACGGTCCGCGGAGAGCAGTTCGTCGGGCGACGTGAGTACGACGGTCGCGCCGGCGAGCAGGGTGCAGCACAGCTCGCAGAAGGTCGGGTCGAAGTTGATCGAGGAGAACTGCAGGAACCGCGAGCCCTGTTCGAGCCGGAACCGCTCCAGGTAGCTGTGGGCGAGGTTGGGGATGCCCCGGTGCGTGACGGCGACGCCCTTGGGGCGCCCGGTGGAGCCGGAGGTGTAGATGACGTACGCCAGGTCGTCCAGGCGCAGCGGCGCGCGGCGGTCCGCGTCCGTCGGCGCGTCGGCGCGATGGCGCGCCAACTCGTGAGGCGTGTGCGGGTCGTCGAACTCCAGGCGGGGCAGCCGGCGCGCCTCGTCGGTCAGCTTCGCGACGACGTCGCTCGTGGTCAGGAGCATCGCGGGAGCACTGTCCGCGATCATGAAGGCAAGGCGGTCCGGCGGATAGTCCGGGTCGAGCGGCAGATAGACGGCGCCGGCCTTGAGGATTCCGAGCAGCGCGCACAGCAGCTCGGGACTGCGCCGCATCGCGAGTCCGACCACGTCGTCACGGCCGGCGCCACGGGAGATCAGCCAGTGCGCGATCCGGTTCGACCGGCGGTCGAGTTCGGCGAAGGTCAGCTCGGTGTCCTCGTGGACGAGGGCGACGGCGTCAGGGGTACGGGCCACCTGGTCGGCCAGCAGCTGCGGGTAGGTCGCACCGGAGAGTTGAAGTCCGGTGTCGTTCCACTCCTGCACGATCGTGCGCCGCTCGGCCGCGCCGAGGACGTCGACGGACGCCAGCGGACGCGCCGGGTCGTCGGCCACCGACCCCAGCACCCGCAGCAGCCGCTCGACCAGGGTCTCGGCCGTGGACCGGTCGAACAGGTCGGTCGCGTACTCGATCTCACCGCTGAGCCCGTCCGGCCTGCCACCGGCGGTGAACCGCTCGGTCAGCTCGAAGGTCAGGTCGAACTTCGAGGTACGGGTGGGCACCACCTCGTGCGTCGCCGCGAGCTCGCCGAGGCGCCACTGCGGCGTCTCGTTGTTCTGCAGCACCAGCATGACCTGGAACAGCGGGTGGTGGCTGGTGCCGCGGGACGGGTTCAGCACCTCGACGAGGTACTCGAACGGCAGGTCCTGGTTCTCGTACGCGGCCAGGTTGGCGGTCCTGACCCGGGCCAGCAGGTCGGTGAAGGTGGGGTCGCCCGAGGTGTCGGTGCGCAGCACCAGGGTGTTGACGAAGAAGCCGACGTTGTCGTCGACGGCGCGGTCGGCGCGCCCGGCGAGGACGCTGCCCAGGGGGATGTCGGTGCCTGCGCCCAGCTTGGTCAGCAGTGTCGCCGTGGCCGCTTGGAGCACCATGAACAGGCTGACGCCCTCTCGCTTGGCCAGCTTCGTCAGCCTGTCCGCGAGCGAGGCCGGCACCTCGAAGGGCACCACGTCGCCCTGGAAGGTCGCCGTGACGGGGCGCGGGCGGTCGACGGGCAGCTCCAGCAGCTCGGGCGCGCCGGTGAGCTGCTCGCGCCAGTAGGTGAGCTGCCGTGCCATGAGGCTGTCCGCGTCGTCGGCCGAGCCGAGGAGTTCGCGCTGCCACAGCGTGTAGTCGGCGTACTGGACCTCCAGCGGCGGCGTCGTGGGGCCGGTGGCCGCACGGTGGGCGGTGTACGCGTCGCACAGGTCGCGCACCAGCGGGACCAGCGACCAGCCGTCGCTGGCGATGTGGTGGATGCACAGCACCAGCACGTGCTCGCGGTCGCCGGTGCGGAACAGGTCGACGCGTACCGGGATGTCGGTGGTGAGGTCGAAGAGGTGGCCCACCGCGACGTCGACGGCGGCGGGCAGCTCCTGGTCCGTGACCTCGTGCACGGTGATGTCGGCCGCGGCGGCCACGGCGGCGTCGGAGCCGGCCACCACCACCTGCTCGGCGCCGAGCGGCCCCTCCGCGAACCGGGTACGCAGGCTCTCGTGCCGCTGCAGGAGGTGGACGACGGCCGCGCGCAACGCCGCCAGGTCCAGCTCCCCGGTCAGCCGCACCGCGACGGGCATGTTGTACGTGGAGCTGGGGCCCTCCAGCCGGTGCAGGAAGTACAGACGCTGCTGGGCGTACGACAGCGGCAGCGAGGCTCCGCGCTCCATCGGGCGCAGGGCGGGGCGGGCCTGGTCGGCCTCGGTGAGCCGCAGTGCGAGGGCGGCCGGGGTGGGCTCGTCGAAGACGGCGCGGATGGGTATCTCGACGCCGAGTTCGCCGCGCACGCGCGAGACGAGGCGGTTGGCGGCGAGCGAGTTGCCGCCGCGGTCGAAGAAGCTGTCGTCGGCGCTGACGTCGCTGAGCCCCAGCACCTCACCGAACAGCTCGGCCAGCACCCGCTCGTGCGGGGTGCTCGGAGCCCGGCCCGCCTCGGTGCCGGTGCGGACCGCCGAAGGCAGCGCCTTGCGGTCGATCTTGCCCGCGGGAGTCAGCGGGAAGCGGTCGAGGATGCCGATGCCGGAGGGCACCATGTGCGCCGGGAGCCACGCGCCGAGGGCGCGGCGCAGTTCGTCGGCCGTGGGGCTGTGGCCGCTTGCCGGTACGACGTACCCGGTCAGCTGGGCGACGCCCGAGACGTCCTCACGCATGATGACCCGCGCCTGGGCCACCTGGGGAAGCCGGCGCAGTGCCGCTTCGATCTCGCCGAGTTCGACGCGGTAGCCGCGGATCTTCACCTGTTCGTCGACCCGGCCGACGAAGTCCAGTGCGCCGTCCGGGCGTTGGCGCACCAGGTCGCCGGTGCGGTACATACGGCTTCCGGGGGCGCCGAACGGGCAGGCCACGAAGCGCTCGGCGGTGAGCGCGCCGCGCCCGCGGTAGCCGCGGGCCAGGCCGTCCCCGGAGAGGTAGAGCTCACCCGTCCCGCCCTGTGGCACCGGTGCCAGGCAGTCGTCCAGGACGTGGACCCCGGTGTTCCACATCGGGTGTCCGATGGTGACGGGCTCCCCGGCGACCACCGGTGCCAGGAGCGACCAGATGGTGGTCTCGGTCGGGCCGTAGAGGTTCCAGACCGAGGCCGTGCCCGCGGCGAGGAAGTCGGCGAGATCCTGCGGCAGCGCCTCGCCACCGCACAACAGGCGCGCCGTGGCGCGGAGTTCGGCCGGACTCCAGTCGGCCTCCCGCAGCAGCTGCCACAGCGCCGGGGTCCCCTGCACCAGCGTGGGCGCGGCCTTGGCCAGGTACCGGCGCAGCGACACGCCGTCCACGATGGTCTCCCGCGGCACCAGGTGCACCACGGCGCCGTTCACCAGCGGCAGGTACAGCTCAAGCCCGGCGATGTCGAAGGAGATCGAGGTGGTGGACAGGGCGATGTCACCCGGCTGCACCTGGAACCGGTCGGTCAGGCAGTCCAGGAAGTTCGCGAGCGAGCGGTGTGTGACGACGACCCCCTTGGGGCGGCCGGTCGAGCCCGAGGTGTAGATGGTGTAGGCGCCGCGGTCCGGGTCGAAGCCGGGATCGAAGGCGGGGTCGAGGACGGAGTCGAAGCTCGCATCGGAGGCCGGGTCGAAGACAGGGTCGAGGAAGGGACCGGCAGGGCCGGCCGGAGCCGGGTCCCGCTGGTCGTCCTCGTGCTGGTCCAGGTACAGCACCGCGCCCGTGTCGACCTCGCCGAGGCCGTCGAATCCCGCCTCCGCCTCCCGGGTGGTGATCAGCGCGCGGGGCGCCGCGTCGGCCACCATGTAGGCGAGCCGGTCCGGCGGGTAGTGGGGGTCCAGCGGCAGGTACATCGCCCCGGCCTTGAGGGTGCCGAGGAGCGCGGCGACCAGGTCGGGGGAAGGGGGCAGGAGGATGGCGACGACGTCCTCCGCCGTGATGCCCCGGTCGGCCAGCCGACGCGCCACCCTGTTGGCCCGGTCGTCGAGTTCGCCGTACGACACGACGGTGTCCCCGGCGATCAGTGCCGGTGCCCGGGGGGCACGGGCGACCTGCTCCGCGAAGCGGCCGACGAGGCCGGTCGCCGGCTGCGCCGGCCGGGCGAGGGTGGCGAAGCGTTCAAGTTGCTCGGTCATGAGACCAGTTCTCCCGCCGCGGCACCCGGGCGCACGGGGCCCAGGTCCGTCCAGTTCTTCTCGATGTGCTCGGCGCAGGCCGCCCGCGGTCCTGGGCCGAACTCGGTGTGCCATCCGGCGGGCACGTCCACGGATCCCGGCCACAGGGAGTACTGACCGGCGGTGTTGCGCAGCACGAGGTAAACGCCGGTGGCGTCCTCGAACGGGTTGGTAGCTGTGCTGTCCATGCTGATCAGCTCTCGCCCAGGTAGTTGAGGGTGCGGGCCACGAGGTACGGGGCCTCTTCGATGCAGAGCCGCTGGCCGTAGAACTCGGAGTCCAGCACCTCCGCGGTCAGCTCGCCGGTGACGGCCGAACTCCAGTCGTCGAGCGTGTCGTTGTCCTGCGCGAGGAGCAGCAGCAGATCGACGTCTGCGGGCTCGGGGCGGTAGGACTCCCAGGCGCGCGCGGTGCTGACGAAGGAGGTGTAGAGGCGGCGGCAGAATGCCTCGGCCCGGTCGTCGAAGCCCAGACCCGTGCCGAACATGGCGGCGGCGGAGTTGCGCAGCGCCAGTTCGAGGTCGGCGTCCTGCGGGCTCATCGGCGGAAACTGCTTCGTGGTGCCCGACATGCGCAGGAGGCCCTCGTAGAAGTCCACGATCAGCTCGTCCTCGGACATCACACCGTCGGTGCCCCGTTCGATGTAGCCGTCGACCACGATCGTCCGGCCGACGGTGAGCCCGCGGTCCGCGGCGATGCGGTTGAGTTCCAGGCAGAGCGCGCCGCCCGCGCAGGAGCCGAAGAGGTGGAACTCGTCCTCACCGAACTCGTCCTGCAGCGCGTCCGCGTAGAGCCCGGCGAGCCCCTGGATGTCGTCCGGCACGCTCTCGACGCCTTCGACCAGCAGGGGGGACTGCAGCCCGTAGCAGGCCCGGTCCGTACCCAGCTCCCGGACGAGCCGGCCGTAACCGTCGACCATGCCGTGCCCGGCGTGGACGAAGACGATCGGCGTGCGCGAGCCCTGGTTGCTCATCCGCAGCAGCGCGATCTCGGTGTTGGCGGCCTGTGGCTGCGCCTTCTGCGCGCTCAATTCGGCGATGGTCTGGAACCGCATCAGGTCGCCCATGTTGATCCGCCAGCCGAGGCGCTGGTTGATCTGCTCGATGGTGACCAGGGCGGTCAGTGAGTCGCCGCCGGCTTGGAAGAAGTTGTCGTGCACGCTCACGTCGTGCTGGAGCGTGGTGCTCCAGATGTCCAGGAGGATCTGTCGCACCAGGCTCGGCGCCGCCGGTTCGGCCGACGGGATGACAGCCGTCTGAGCTGCGTTCATATGCTTTGTCCTTTACGGGAATCTCAAGGGCGAACGGCTGGGGGCGGTCCGGCGGATCAGGCCGTGGGCCCGGTCCGGCCTGGGCTCGGTCCGGCGTGGGCCCGGCCCGGCCTGGGCTCGGTGCTGCCCCTAGGCCAGAACGGGCCCCGGGCCGATCCGGTGCGACAGACTGGGCCGCCCGTCCATGTGGACGTAGACCCGGTGCAGCCAGCGGTCGTTGCCGTCGTAGCGGGGGGTGAACTCGGTACGGCCGTGCACCACGAGGCGGTTGTCCAGGAACGCCATGTCGCCGGGCCGCAGCACCAGTTCCGACGCCGTCTCGGCCAGGGCCGCGCCGAGCCGGCGCAGCGCCGCGCCGGCCTCGTCGTCGAGTGCCTTGGTCGCGTTGAGGTCGACCTGGATGTCCGGGTCGTCGAACGAACCGTTCAGGACGGCGTGCGCGGTGGTCGCGTCGCCCGCACGGAACGACGGCGGCGCCTCGGTGACGAAGCGGGGCAGGCGCAGGATCGCCACGTCGCTGTCGTCGAGCAGTACCCGCGCCCGCCGTACGGAGGAGAACAGGGTGCCCGCCGTGCCCTCGTGATCGCTGCGCAGGCACAGCAGCCCGATGAGGTCCGGGCGGTGCGGGTGGAAGGCGTTCTCGTTGTGCAGTTCGAGCTCGACGGAACCGGCGTTGCTCTGCGAGGTGGCCAGTGCCGGGACCGGCACGACGTTGTGCACCAGCGCGCCGTGCTTCTCGTTGCGGAAGGCGAACACGTCGCCGAGCTGCTGGCCGAGAAGCATCGCCGTCGCGGCGGGCACCGTGGCCCTGCGCTCCACGGAGTCCGGCACCGTCGGGGTGTCGGGCAGCGTCCCTGCGTCGACGGGGAGGTTCCCGACCAGCAGGGTTCCTCCGGGACCCGGCGCGGAGCGGAAGTCACGCAGGGCTTCGAGCAGCCGTACCGGCAGCCGGCAGCTGTGCCGCCGCGCCTGCGCCAGCCAGCGGGGGTCGTCGATCTGCCCGGCGGCCGGGGACCGGTGCAGTTCCTCCGCCAGTGCGCGCACGTCGGCGCGCTCCCGGTCGGTCAGCGTCACGCTCGTCCGGTCGAGGTCCTCGGGAATGCGGTGGCTCAACATATGAGTGGGCATGTCTGGTCCTTTGGGCGATCACGCGGGCCTGATGCTGAAGGTCGCGCAGCGGTCGGTCGCGTGGAATCGGGCAGTCACGAGCCGCGTCGGGCGTCTACGTGCTGGTCGCGGCGGTCATTTCGCGCTCGATGAGGTCGCGCAGCTCCTGGGGGAAGCGGAGGAACTCCCAGTGATCGCCCTCAAGAACGTGGTACGTGGCCGAGGCGCACTCGTCCCAGCCGGGCCACACCTCGGCCTGGGGGACGACGGCGTCCTCGGTCCAGCCGATCACCGAGACGGGGACCCTCCGGCTGGGCAGCGCCTCGGCCCGGTAGCCGCGCTGCAGCCGCACGTCGGCGAGCAGGGTCTCCGCGGCCACCTCAAGGAAATCGGGCGGCATTCGGTAGCCGAGGGCCGCGCACCGCTCCTCGATCTCGGCGACCATGTCGACCTCGTCGAGGTCGACGAAGTTCAGCCTTCCGTAGAGCCCCTTGTGCGGGGCGCCCCACCCGGAGGCGAACAGCCGCCGGGGGGTCGGCAGGCCCTGCTTCTCCAGGTGCGCCGCGATCTGCAGCAGGAACGGCACCGCGCCGCAGTGGCCGATCAGCGCGTACGGGCGGTCCAGGTGCTCGGCGATCTCCGCCACCAGGCCCTCCGCGAACTCCTGGTGGCTGCTGACGTGCGCCTCGCCGAACCGGTTCTCGCGGCCGGGCGGCTGCACGGCGCAGAACCGGCCCGCCCCGAGCTCTCGCGGCCACGTCTTGAACGAGGCCGCCCCGGTGCCCGCGTACGGCACGCCGAGGACCAGGTAGTCGCCGTCGGCAGGCACCGGCCGCAGGGTCCAGACGGTCATACCGCGGTCACCTCGACCGGCACGCTCTTGTACTCGAGCATGAAGTTCGACCGGAGCCGGGTCGTCGGGCCGGCCGGGACCAGTCGGCCGGGCCGCTCGCGCAGGCCCTGGAGCAGGGCGGCGAGCGCGGTGCGGCCCATCGCGGCGCCGATGCAGTGGTGCGGACCGCTGGCGAAGCCGACATGGCGGTTGGGGGTGCGGCCGAGGTCGAACCGGTTCGGGTCGGGGAACTGGTCCTCGTCGCGGTTGGCGGACGCCGTCCACAGCGTGACCGAGTCGCCCTCGGCCAGCTGCACACCGCGCACCTCCACGGGCCTGGTGACCTGCCGCTGCACGTACGAGGCGGTGGACGTCCAGCGGACGAACTCCTCCAGACCGGTGCCGATCAGCTTCTGGTCCGCCCGCAGCCTCTCCCACTGCGCCGGGTCGTCCATCAGGGCGAGCAGACCACCGCTGGCGCTGTGCTGGGTCGTCTCGTTGCCGCCGATGGCCAGGTTCATGAGGTTGAACAGGAGCGTGTCCTCGTCGAGGTCGCGCTCGCCCGGCTCGGGCCGGAGCAGGATGCTCACCGCGTCGTCGCCCGGCCGGGCCCGGCGCTCGGCGATCAGGTCCAGGAAGAAGTCGAAGACGTCCGCCTGGGCGGTCGCGAGCCGCAGCCCCTCGTGCGCGATGCCGAGGGTGTGGTCCTCGTCCCGGTACCCGATCATCGTCTGGGTGAGGCGCAGCAGGTGCAGCGCGTCGGCGTGCCCGATGTTCAGCTGGGCCATCAGGCCACCGGCCGGCAGCTCGCGGGCCACGTCGGTGGCGAAGTCGCCGCCGCCGTCGGCCCACATCCTGTCCAGCACGACGGCGACCCGCCCGCGGACCGTCTCGGTCACCCGCTCGATCATCTTCGCGGAGAACACCCGGTGCATCCGGCGGCGCAGCTGCCGGTGGCGCTGGGCGTCGGAGGTGACGAGCATGCGCCCGGAGGCGGTGTCGGCCTCGTTGCGGAACGAGCCGCCGATGACGGTTCCGTGCTCCGAGCTGAACGTCTCGGTGTCCCGGAAGGCCATCAGCACGTCGTCGAACTTGGTCAGGGCCCAGAACCCGCCCTCGGGCGTGGGGTTCCAGTGGACCGGGTCCTCCGCACGCAGCCGCGCCCACAACTCGTGGGGGTCGCCGGTGACGAAGGCCTCGGTGTCGTTGAGGTCGATGTCGGCGGCCGACATCAGAAGCTGGGTCATTCGTCCTCTCCCTTGCTCCGCGACGCGTCGAGGGCGAGCGCCATGTCGGACAGCACGGTGTTGCCGAGCACGTCCTCCAGACCGATGCCCGCCTCCTGGTCCCGGTTGATCCGGCGGCTCATGCGGAAGGCCAGCATCGAGTTGCCGCCGAGCTCGAAGAAGTCGTCGTTGACGCTGATCCGCTCGGTGCCGAGCAGCTCCTCCCAGACCGTGGTGAGGTAGCGCTCGCTGTCCGTACGCGCAGCCACGTAGTCGCTGCGGCGCCGGTCCCGGTCGCCCAGGAGATCGAGCAGCGCAGCGGTGTCGCGTTTGCCGTGCGGGGTGGACTGGATCTCCGGCACCTGGAGGAACTCGGAGGGCACCTGGAAGTCCGGGACGGTCGCCTCGGCGTACGCACGCACCTCGGGCATGGTGGTCCGGCCCTGGGGCACGACGAACGCGACGAGCCGCTTGTCCTGGCCCTCGCCCTGCGGCAGCACGGCGACGTCGAGAACGCCGGAACAGGCGAGCAGCGAACGCTCCACCTCGCGCGGCTCGACCCGGTAGCCGCGGATCTTCACCTGGTCGTCGTTGCGGCCGAGGTAGTCCAGTACGCCGTCGGGGCGCTCGCTGACGAGGTCGCCGGTCGCGTACATCACGGACCCGGGGGTGCCGAACGGGTCGGGCAGGAACCGCTCCGCCGTCCGCGCGGGGTCACGCAGATAGCCGCGGGTCACGCCCGCCCCGCCGATGTGGAGCTCGCCGGGTGTTCCCTTGGGGACCGGGCGCAGCCGCTCGTCGAGGACGTGCAGCTGCACACCCGCGAGACCGGCGCCGATGGGCACGCTCGTCGCGTCCGGCGCGACGTCGGTGATGGTGAACGCGGTGGCCGCGGTGGTTCCCTCGGTGGGCCCGTACAGGTTGACCAGCTGACCCGAGAACTTGCTCGCGAGCACGTCGCGGCAGGCGGCGGGACGGACCACGTCGCCACCGGTCTGCAGCACGCGGAGCGAGGAGAACACGTCGGCGTCCTCGGCCGCGATGTGGTTGAAGGCCATGGTCGGCGAGAGCAGCGCGGTGATCCGGCGGCGGCGCAGCTCGCGTCCCGGGTCGCCCTTCACCAGGTCGGGCACCGAGGGCATCATGACGATCTCGGCGCCTGCCCAGAACGAACTCCACAGCTCCCAGTGGAAGGTGTCGAAGGAGATGTTCGCGATCTGGGCCACCCGGTCGGCGGGGCTGAGCGTCGGCAGCAGCGGATTGACCGCGAAGTGCACGAGGTTGTGGTGCTCGACCACGACGCCCTTGGGGGTGCCGGTGGAGCCGGAGGTGAACAGCACGCACGCCGCGTCCTGCGGGGCACTGTCGGGCAGGCCGGCCCCCGGCGCGTCGGCCCGGGCGCGTTCGGCGTCGTACTCCCAGACCAGGGTGCGCACCTGGGCACCGAGCTGTTCCCGCTCGCCGGGGCCGACCAGGGTCAGCCGGCCGTCGGCCGCGCTGAGCATGAGCTCGCGCCGGGCCTTCGGGTAGCGCAGGTCCACAGCCACGTAGGCCGCGCCGGCCCGCAGCACGCCGAGAATGCTGATCACGAGGTCGACGTCGCGCTCGCGGTGGATGCCCACCCGGTCCTCGCGGCGTACGCCCTCGTCGATGAGGCGCTGGGCCAGCTCGGCCGACGCGCGGTCGAGCTCGGCGTAGGTGAGCCGGCGGCCGGAGTCGTCCGACACCGCCGGGGAGTCGCCGTGCGCTGCGGCCGACCTGGTGAACAGCTCGGTGAGGGTGGGGGGCACGCCCGGGGCGGTGCGGCGGTCGTCCGTGTTCACGGTGTGAGCACTCCTGTTCGTTCCGGGAGACCGTCCGCGATGACCTGGAGCAGGTCCGCCGGTGCCGATCGGTGGGTGTGGTCGTTTCCGGGCAGCAGGATCTGCCGCACGTTTCCGTAGGCCGACCACTCGTCCATCTCCTCGGGACGCATGTGGGTGTCCCCGGTCCAGGAGATGGTGGTGACGTCCAACGGGGTGCTGCCCGCGCCCGACGGCTGGTAGCCGCAGGTCAGTGCGATGTCGGCGCGCAGCACCTGGATGGCCATGGCGAGCAGCTCGTCCGGGGGCGTGGGCTCGCCGCGCTGCTCGCAGCCGTGGCGCAGCTCCTCCATGTACTCCTCGTCCGTGGTCTCCGGTGTGAAGGGGCCGGAGCGGCCGCCGCCGAAGTAGCCACCGCGGTGGGGGGCCAGGCAGGAGGAGGCGAAGATCTGCTGGGGCGTCGGGCCGCCACGGGCGGCGAGCTCGACCGAGAGGCCGTAGCTCAGGCGCGCCCCGTAGCAGTGGCCGAAGAAGCCGAACGGCTTGTCCAGGTAGGGCAGGAGTGCGTCGGCCGCCTCCTTGGCGAACACGTCCATGGACGTGTGGGCGGGGGACCTGAACCGGTTCTCACGGCCCGGGAGCTGGACGGGGCAGATCTCGATGTCGCCCGTCCGCGTGGGCCAGTCGCGGTAGGAGGAAGCACCTGCGCCGGCCACCGGGAAGCAGAACAACCGGGCTCGGGCGTCGGGGTCGGTGTCGCGGACGAGCCACTGCCGGCCGCCCTCTCGGCTGCTCAAGACCGCACCCGCCCCACACCGGCCGGGCGCGGGTCGGTCCAGTTCTCCGAGATGTACTCCAGGCAACCGGACTTGTCACCGCGGTGCCCGGCCTCGCTCCATCCGGGGGGTATGGAAAGGCCGTCAGGCCAAATGCTGTGCCGGCCTTCCTCGTTGCGCACGGCCAGCCATACGGCACTCTCCGCTGCTTCCAATGAGGTATTGCTCATCATCGCTCCGGTCGAAATGTGGGTGGGTGAGCTAAAAGACGGTGGCCCTGCCGGATGAAGCTCCGAAAACCAGGCTAGAACCCGGAATTGGCCTTCACCGGCACCTGTTGAGGCAGAACAGCGGCAATTGCCGGGCACCCGGAATCCGTTGTCCCGGCAGGCCGCGCGGCGGCGTCGGCCCCGGCCGTCGCCGGACCGGCGACCCGCTGTCCACCGCGGTGACGACCGTCGGGTCGCCTCCTGCGGACGGTGACGGGCAGCTGGGTCATCCCCGCGATGAAGATCGACCGCAGGTGCTGCGGCTCTCCGGCGAATTCGATCGACTCGCACCGCCCCAGCAGCTCCTCGAAGAAGATCCGCAGGGTCATCCTGGCCAGCGGCGCCCCGATGCAGAAGTGCGGTCCGAAGCCGAAGGCGACCTGGCGCTTCGCGTTGTCGCGCGTGATGTCGAACCTGTGCGGGTCGGGGAACTGGGTCCCGTCCCTGTTGGCCGACCCGATCCACGCGACGACCGCTCCACCGGCGGGGATCGTGCCCCCGCCGATCTCGACGTCGTGCACCGCGTACCGCATGAAGTTGCACGCGGACGACGTCCAGCGCAGCCCCTCCTCGACGAGGTTGGGCACCAGGGACAGGTCGGCGGCGGCCCGCGCGTACTGCTCGGGGTGTTCCACGAGCGCCTGCACCGTGCCCGAAATGGTCCACGGAGTGGTGATGTTGGCGCCCAGGAGGATGCTGTAGCCGTCGAGGGC
This sequence comes from Streptomyces sp. NPDC091272, assembly GCF_044757485.1. NCBI lineage: Bacteria > Bacillati > Actinomycetota > Actinomycetes > Kitasatosporales > Streptomycetaceae > Streptomyces > Streptomyces sp. NPDC091272. Next base: position 101,120 of record NZ_JBIVVC010000003.1, on the reverse strand, counting down.
GATCTCCTCGTCGGTCAGCGGCGCGCCCCCCGCGCGGACGCTCATCAGGTGGTCGAGCAGGCTCTCGTCCTCGCCGCCGTCCGACCGCCGCCGTTTGACCCACTGGGTCACGTAGTCGACGAGCTCGTGGTGGGCGATGGCCAGGGTCGCCGCTTCGCTGCCGAGCTTGAAGTGCGGGTCCGAGGGGGCCATCACCATCGAGGTCAGCTGTACGAGTCCGTCCCAGTCCTGCTCCGGGATGCCCAGGAGCGGGCCCGTGACGATCGCGGGCAGGCGTTGCACCTGCTCGCCCAGGTCGAAGGTGCCGCTCTCGACGGCCGGTTCGAGGAACCGTACGATCGCCCGCCGGATGCCGTCCTCCCAGGACCTCACCGCGCGTGCGGTGAGCTTGGGGGCGATCGGCCTGCGGACCTCGGTGTGCCGGGGCGGGTCGGTGGACGTCAGCAGCACGCCGGCGGCGACGTCGTCCTCCCCGAGATGAGTGATCACCGTGCCGCGTTCGGAGGTGAACTCCCGGTGGTCGCCCAGTACCCGGCAGACGTCGTCGTAGCGGGTCAATGACCAGAACTCCCGGCCCTCCGCCAGTGTTTGGTGGTGCAGCGGCGCCCTCGCCCGCATTGCGTCCCAGATCCGGTGCGGATCGCCCGACGTGTAGAGGTCCAGGTCGAGCAGATCGACATCGTCGAGGTCGACGTCGTGGCCTGCGCCCGGTGTCAGCCTCATGTCCGGGACCTGCCCGGTTCGATCAGCTCGGCCACCCGGGCGGGGGACTGCGCCAGGTAGAAGTCACGTACGGACAGCCGGACCCCGTACGTCTGCGAAATCCGTTCGAGAATCTGGATGCCGATCAGCGAATTGCCGCCGATTTCGAAAAAGTTGTCGTCCGGCGCGACCTCGCGGTCGAGAAGTGACGCCCACAGCTCCGCCATTTCCTGCACAGGTGCATTGGAGGGGGCTTGGGATGTGTTCGGCTGCTGCGATTTCTCGCCCTGTTCGGCGTGCTGACGGACGGCGCTCGGTGACGATTCCATTGCCTGTCTTTGTCCTTGTCGGTCGGTGTCGATCTCGTACTTCGGGCGGGCCTTGCTCACAGCGGCGCCGTCTCCCTGACCTTCGCCATGTCCTCGGCCATGCACCGGGCCAGGCCCTCGGCCTGCTCGAACAGGTAGAAGTGGCCCCCGGGCAGGTAGTGGAACCGCACGGGCCGGGTGCAGTACGACTGCCAGTCGTCGATCAGCTCGGGCGTGGACATCTCGTCGTCGACGCCCATGAAGACCGACATCGGCACGGTGACGGGCGGTCCCTGCGCGTACTCGTAGGTGTCCACCAGGTGCAGGTCGCCCCGCAGGACGCCGACCATCCAGTCCGCCGTCTCGGGGTCGGACAGCATCTCCTCCGGAGTGCCGCCCAGGCTCCGCATGAAGCCGATCAACCGCTCCGGCGACCACAGGTCACGGCGCTCGGAGAAGCGGGCGCACGCCAGCGCGGGCGCGGGCATCGCGGACACCCCGAGCCAGGCCGGCGGCCGGCCGGCCCGCTCCAGCTCCCGGACGAGCTCGTACCCGATCAGGGCGCCCATGCTGTGCCCGAACACGGCGTACGGGCCGTCCGCCTCGGCCAGGAAGGCGGGCTTGAGCAGCTCCACGGCCTCCGCCGCGTCACGGCAGTGCGGCAGGTGGGAGGCAGCGCCGCGGCCCGGGAGGTCGACGGCGCGCAGTCGCCAGCCGGGCGGGAAGGCCTGGGCCAGCGCCATGAAGCCGGCGGCTGAGCCGCCCGCATGGTGAAGGAAGTAGCAGGTCAGCTCCTCGGTCGGCCCGTTGGAGGACGTCCCGGGACGCTTCCGGAGATCTCTGAACATCGTTGTTTCGCCTATCTCATGGGCCCGGCCACCGGGCCGGCGGCGCAGAGGCGGGGCGCCCCGGTCCGGAGCGGTGTGCCGCGGTGCTGTCTGGCGCCCCGGTCCGGAGCGGTGTGCTGCGGTGCTGTCTGACGTCCCGGTCCGGAGCGGCCGCCGCGGAGCTACCTGGCGGCCCGGTTGACCGCGGAGGCTATGGCGCGCACGGCCGCGCCGGTCTCGTCGCCGTGGAGGCCGACACCCCAGACGCTCTCCCCGCCGACCGTGCACTCGGCGTAGACGACCACCGAGGAGTTCTCGGCGTCGGGCGGCTGGACGGTGAGGGACCGCACGGTCACGTCCGTCCCGGCGTCCCGCAGCGCGTCGGCGAACGCCGCACCGCTCTTTGCCCTGAAGTAGCGGGTGGCTCCGTCGAGTTCCGTCTCGACGACGCCGTCCGTCGTGCCGGTCACCCGCAGCGGCTGACCCTCGGCCAGGAACTCCCGGGTGAAGAGCTCCCACACCTGCGCGGACCCGACCTCGGTGGCGCACTCCTCGCTGTGCCGCTGGACCAGGCGGGAGACCTCCACCTGGAGGCGGCGCGGAAGGTCGAAGCCGTGCCCCGTCTTGAGCAGGTAGGCGACCCCGCCCTTGCCGGACTGGCTGTTGACGCGAATGATCGCCTCGTACGAACGGCCGACGTCCTTCGGGTCGATCGGCAGGTAGGGAACGCCCCAGGGGGTCTCACCGACGGGGGAACCGGCGCCCTGCGCCGTGCGCTCCATCGAGTCGAACCCCTTCTTGATCGCGTCCTGATGGGAACCGGAGAACGCCGTGTAGACCAGGTCGCCGGCGTACGGGTGGCGCGGGTGGGTCGGCAGCTGCGTGCACTCCTCGGCGACCTGCCGGATCGTGGCGATGTCCGAGAAGTCGATCATCGGGTCGACGCCGTGGGAGAAGAGGTTCATGCCGAGTGTCAGCAGGTCCACGTTGCCGGTGCGCTCGCCGTTGCCGAACAGGCAGCCCTCCACCCGGTCGGCGCCTGCCAGGACAGCGAGTTCGGCCGCCGCCACTCCCGTGCCCCGGTCGTTGTGCGGGTGCACGGACAGGCTGATGTGCTCGCGGCGGCTCAGGTTGCGGTCCATCCACTCGACCTGGTCGGCGAACTCGTTGGGCAGGGTGCACTCGACGGTCGCGGGCAGGTTGATGATGATCGGACGCCCCGCAGCCGGCTGCCAGACGTCCATGACGGCCTCGCAGATCTCCAGCGCGTAGTCGGGCTCGGTCGCGGTGAACGACTCCGGCGAGTACTCGAAAAGGATCTCTCCGCCGACGTGCTGCGCCGCGAGCTTGGTGATCAGCCGGACCGCCTGCACCGTCATGTGGAGGATGTCCTCACGGTCCGCGCCGAACACCACCCGGCGCTGGAGCGGCGAGACGGAGTTGTACAGGTGGACCACGGCGCGCGGGGCGCCCCGCAGCGCCTCGAAGGTGCGCTCGATCAGTTCGGTACGCGCCTGCATGATGACCTGGATCGTCACGTCGTGCGGGATCAGGTCCTGCTCGATCAGCTCGCGCACGAAGTCGAAGTCGACCTGGCTCGCCGACGGGAAGCCGACCTCGATCTCCTTGAAGCCCATGGCGACGAGCTGCCGGAACAGCCGGTGCTTGCGTGCCAGGTCCATGGGCTCGGGCAGCGCCTGGTTGCCGTCGCGGAGGTCCACCGAACACCACAGCGGAGCCTTGCGGAGCTTGCGCGCCGGCCACCGGCGGTCCGGCAGGTCCGGCCCTTCGAAGGGCTTGTAGCGGTGCACTGGCATACCGCTCGGCTGCTGGACGCTGCCGGTCAGGGAGGCGCCGGTACGGGAGGTGCCGGTCAGGGAGGTGGTGGCCACGGAGGCGGGCCGTTCCACGAGAGTGCTTGACATCATTGGTCCTCTGCCCAGATTGGAAAGGAGTGTCCGTGTACTGAGGGGCGCGCTCACCCCGCGGGTCGGCCCGTACCGGTGGCTGCCGCGCCGAAGACTCGCGCGATGTGCTGCGCATGGTAGGAAGCAGCGGTCACAGGCCTGGTGCGCCTTCGGAGAAGGACGCTCGCCGATCCGCCAACTACGCGATGGATCCAGACCTTAGGAGCGCCGGCCCCCCGGGACCGGCAGCAACGGAGGCGATCAGGCGGCGACTTCCGCCCGGTATCGCCGGTCGGCTCCGCGCCGGTTCCTGCGGCGGGAACCAGGACGTCGAGTCGCCTGCTCAGGAGTGGTGCACGCCACACCCGACGGCTCGGCCTGCAAGTAATCTGAGCCGCATGACAGCCCGCCTGGACGACAACGATTACGGTGATCTTGAGGGCCCTTCCTCTCCCGGGGAGGAGGTGGCGGACCAGGAGCGTGCGTACTGGGACAACCGGCGGCTCACCCAGGAACAGGACGACGACGAAGCGGGACGGCGCGAGCGGCGTCGGCTGAAGGTGCGGGAACGGAAGCTGCATCTGAGGTTCCGTGAGCACCGCTACGCACGTCAGACGGACCAAGGCCCGCCGCCAGGCCCCCTGGTGCTGCCGCCGTTGCCCGAGGACGGCGATTCCTACGGACGCCACGACCGTCACGACGTCACGAAGCCCGACGACGACTGGTACTGACGCCCTCCTCTGCCCCCTGCGGCCCGCTCACGCCGCATAGGACCGGGACTCCACGCCGGCCGGGGACTGCCAGCGCAGCGCCACTCTGGGTTCGGGTGCGGGGGCAGCTGGTGCGGCGTCCTCGGCCAGCAGATGGCGGACCAGGTTCAGCACGGTGAACCTGGGGGTGCCGCCCGCGTCCCAGTTGGCCGGCCGCACCAGGCCCAGGGTGCACAGCAGGTGGATGGAGCTGAGCGCCGGGTCGCCGATCTGCTCCGGCGAGGCGAAGGCCTGGGCCATGGTCCAGGGGAGCGAGTGGGTGGTGAGCCGACGCAGGACGTCGGCGTCGCGCGGGTGCAGTGACTCGACGGCCGCCTGCAGCACCGCCCGCAGATCGGCGGTGTCGTTGCCGGGCGGGGTGGCGAGCTTGAACGGATCGCGCCCGGCCAGGCTCAGGAGCTGGTCCGGACTGTAGAGAAGGAGCCAGGCGGCGGCAGCTTCGATCGCCCGGGGGATGCCGTCGAGGCTTCGGCAGATGCCGGCGAGCGCGGCCATGGTCCGGCTGTCGGCCGACGCCTCGCGTTCGAGCGAGCCACAGCGCGACAGCATCAGCCGCAGAGCAGGGCTGACGGACGCCTCACGGCCTGCGGAACCGGCCGAACGGTCCGCCACGGACAGCGGGAAGACCGGGTAGTCGGTGCCCGCGCCCCACTCCGAGCTCTCCCTGGCCTCGTACAGGACGCGCAGTCCCCGCCGCCGCACCAGCAGACGGCGGAGCGCCGCCAGCGAGTCGGGGTTCATGGTCACGTCGGGCAGTACCAGCAGGATGTCGTCGGCGCCGACGGCGGTGGCCAGCTGGTCGATCTCACCGTCACCGCCGAGCAGTTCGGCGACCTGGGCCTGCGAACGGTCCGCGGAACTGTCGGTGGCCCCGCCCTCCGGCCCTGCCCAGAGGACCCGCATCCGGGACGAGGCGTCCATCGCCCCGGCGACCTCCTGGAGCAGCCGGGTCTTGCCGACCCCGGCCATGCCGACCACCCGGATCAGACGGTGTCCGCCGAGGTTGACGAGACCCAGGAGAGCTTCGATGTCGCGCTCGCGGCCGACGGTCGGTTCGAGCACGGCGGGCGGCGGGGCGAAGGAGTCGGCCGGGATGCCGCCGGAGGCGGGCCCGGCGGCTGCCTCCTCGACCCGTGCCCGCTGGACCCCGGTCAGCCGCAGACCGTCCAGCAGCAGTCGGAGGGTCTCCCGCCGGGGGTTCTGGGTGAGACCGAGTTCGAGATCCCGAATCGTCCGGACACTGACGGACGACAGGTCGGCGAGCTGGGTCTGGGTGACGCCGATGCGTCTGCGTGCCGCCTTGAGTACGGCCCCGAGGCTCGAAGAGTCCTGATGGTCCGGCGGCACCGTGCGCTCGTCGCGGTTCTGAGTCGAATTCAAAGCATCCTCGCCACTGTGTCTCGTGCTGTGGACAGCAAGTTGATTCGGGTCGCACACCGTCGCCGCGTCCCCCGGGAGCGATGTCGGTCCGGGCGGGGGCGTCCGTGCTGCCCTGCTCCCGGCGCCGTCCGTAAGGGATGAGCCACGGTCAAAATGACGTTCAGCCGGCCGGCGTCCATGGCCCTTCCCCGTACCGTTCCACCGAGGACAGGGCCGCGGCGTAGTCGTGCTCCACGGTCGGTTCATCGGCGTGGAGGAACTGAACCCGGGTGACGGGCACAGACCCGCCGGTCACTGCGCCCTGGTAACTCTCCAGCGCCTTCAACTCCCGCATGAGGCCCCGGGAACTCGCGGAACCGGAGGCCGGAACGGGCAGGGCGACCCAGGCCGCGTGCCGTAGCCGCCGGTAGGGCCTGGCGGCACGCAACCGGAACCATTCCGGGGCGAGATAGGCGAACACGGTCCAGTCGGCCTGTCCTTCGCCGAGCGCCGCGCGTGTGAGCAGCGGCTCGTCGGTGGCGCAGATGCCCGCGGTCGTGGTGACCGGGGCCGGGCCGTGCACGGTGTGCTCGAACACCGTGCAGGCCGGACCGTTGCGCAGCCCCGCCGCGTCGAGTCCGGTCAGTGTCAGGTCCGCCAAGCGGTCCTGCCGCTCGCCCCGGCGGGCGAGCAGCCTCGCACCGCCCGGCCGTCCGTCCGCCTGCCGCGGCCCGGTCTGCCGCGTCTCCCAGATATCGCAGATGTAGTGGACCCCGTCCAGACTCACGGAATGCACCTTGAATCCCGACGGCCCGGCTTTTTCAGCAGAATTCCGCCGAGCCACGTTCCGTCGCATACCACTGCTTCGCAGACCCAGTCCCGCGCCCAGAGCCGCGGCGAGTCCGACCCCCGTGCCGAGCCCCGGCAGAACGGCTACCGGCTGAAAGGAGGATACGCGGTCCAGCGTGTCCGTGAATCGGGCGCGATGCACCACGACGTCACGAAAGTCGTCGCAGCGAAAGGACGACGCAAACCGTTCTGGTATCGCTGCGGTGCTCTGCACGTGGACGATTTCATAACCTCGGTCCCGGATCGGGGGAACGAGCAGTCGCGCACTGGAGTAAGCATCGACCAGGGCCACCACGGGCCGATCGGTCATTCTGACTCCTCCTCCTTTGCACCAGGTATGTCATCAGGGCACTGCCGCGTCTGTCGTCGACTCACGGAGGAGCCCGGTCCCAGTAGCGTGCGCCGCTTGCGTTTCTGCCCACGGGGCGGCGTCGAATGAGAGTCGCGAAGGCGAATTCCGCGACGTGGAGCCGTGCTGAGCGATACGGCTCGCCTCGTCGTGAGCGCCCGGACCACGATCGGCCGGGACACCTGTCACGCTCTCAAATACCGTTCCTCGCACCCCAGTTGGTGACGAACGTGCATCTCATTCGGACTGCTCGCCGTGGTGCGCCGTGCCGTCGGCGCACGGGGTCGCGCACCGGGAGGGCGGTCCTTCGGGCACGCCTTCACGAGAACGCCTGCCCCGGGGGACCCGGCGCCGTGACCGGTCGGCCCTCCCGCGCGAACCGGCACGCGCGGCAGGGCGCACATTCTCACCGCCGGGCAGCATTTCGGACCGCCGTCCAGGGTGATCCGGAATTCGCAATGTTCTGTGAAACTCCGGCGGCTGCCGGATACGAGTCACGTCGGTTCTCGCGAGGCGTGCGCATCAGCGTTTCTCGTACCAGGTCACCTGGGCGAAGTATCCGTGGCCGAACCGGCCGTCGGATCCCCGTCCACCAGGCTCGCGTCCCGCTTTGACGGCTGCGGGAGCACAGTGGGAATTATCCCCAGGCGGAGTCGTCCGACGTGGCGGACCCGGAACCCTGGGAAGCAGCGGCCGCGTATTCGGTGTTCGCCGGCGTCGGGCCGCCCGCAACAAGACTGACGGTGCCGAAGGCCAGCAGGGCGGCCGTTCCGAGTGCGACAGAAACGGTGCGAATGCGGTCAATCATGATTCCCCCACGATTCAGAAACTGAGTTCACCTTTGCGGTGTTTCAGAATCATCCACCGCCGTTCGTCGCGGGTGAAGGTTCGAATGACATCATGAGTGGGCAGTGCAAGAACGTGAAGGGTGGACAGATGTGTACAGAGCATGAGCAGGTGGGGGTAATGAAGCTCCCTGAGCTGTGCGAGGTCGGCCTGGAGCGCTATCGCGACGTGCTGGAGGCGGGCGGCGTCACGACTGACCGGGTCCCTGACTGCCTGGTCGACCTGGGGCTGCTCCGGTTCCTGCCGGACAACCCGGACGCTCTCACTCCGGTCCCCCCGGACCTTGCCGCTGCCTCGCTCTCCCGCCCGATCAAACGGGCCATCACGGAGTACCAGGACACCCTGATGGCGATCCGCACCACGATGGCCCGGGCGGAGACCGTCTACGCGGAGGCCCAGCAGGACGGCGGCACCTCGGTCCAGGTGCTCTCCGGCGAGAGCGTGATCGCCGCCGCCCTCGAAGAGGCGGTGCAGTCGTGCCGCGAGGAGCTGCTGACCGCCCAGCCCAACGGCGGCCGTTCGCCCGAGCTCCTCGCCGAGGCGCTGCCACGGGATCTCGCCCTGGCCGCCCGCGGTGTCAAACAGCGCACGCTGTACCAGCACACGGTGCGGGGACACGGCCCCACGCTCTCCTACATCGAGCGAGTGGTGTCCGCGGGCGCGGAGGTCAGGACGATCGACGAGGTCTTCGAGCGGCTCATCGTGTGTGACAGCAGGACGGCCTTCATGCCCGGCCCGCGCGACCGCCGCCAGTCCGCGCTGGTCATCCGGCACCCCAGCATCATCGAGTACCTGGTGAAGGGCTTCGAGCAGGCGTGGAGCCGGGCGGCACCGGTGGGGGAGGCGCCCTCCCGGCTGCGCCCGCCGCCCCTCACCAACGAGACCAGGAGGGCCGTGCTGCGGCTCATGGTCGAGGGCTACACCGACGAGGCGATCGCGGGGCGCCTGGGCATCAGCAGGCGCACGGTGGGCACCCACGTCCAGAAGACCTCGGAGGTCCTGGGCAGCCGCAGCCGCGCACAGCTCGCCTACCTCATAGCCCAGACCGACCTGCTGGACCACTCCGACCTGGGTGTCGTGGGGGAGACCGAGGTCGAGGACGACGACGTGAGCATCGACGACAGCCGGGAGCCCGCGTAGGGACGACGGTACGGCGCCACGGTTTGTGGCCGGTTCCGCGTGACGGACCCGGTACGGCGTCGCGGCTCGTGGCCGGGTCCGCACGCCGGTCCGGGCGACCCGGCGGGCCGGGTCCGTACGCCGGTCCGGGTGACCCGACGGGTAGGGTCCGTCGCCAAAGCGCTCGACATCGGGCTCGGTGATCGGGGACGCTTCAGGCGATGACCAAAATCGACGACACACCGCCCGCATGGGACGACCGCACCCAGCTCACCACGTTCCTCGACTACGCACGTAACACCGCCCGCGCCAAGTGCGCCGGGGTCTCCGCGGAGAACGCCCGCAAGGCGCTGCTGCCGGGCTCGCCCCTGATGACCATGAGCGGCATCATCAACCACCTCCGCTGGGTCGAGTACTACTGGTTCCAAGTGATCTTCCTCGGCGAGGAGGACCGGGCCCCCATGACGGACGAGGACCCCGACGGCGAGATGCGCATCGCCGTCGACTTCCCGCTCACGCAGTTGCTCGACGAGTACGAGGAACAGAGCGCCCGCTACCGTGAACTGGCCGCCGGCACCGACCTGGCCGCGCGGGCCAAGGAGACCATTCGCGACGGCCTCCATGTCGACCTGCGCTGGATCCTCCTCCATCTCACCGAGGAGACGGCCCGCCACAACGGCCACCTGGACATCCTGCGCGAGTTGCTCGACGGCACGACCGGCAACCCGCTGGACGACTGACCCCGGTGTCCGGGCGAGCTGCCGGACGCCGTGGATCCCCCGCAGCGAAATTGATGAACCCCCGCACGGTGCACACTGGTTGACCGGGACTTCCTCGGGCCGGCCCTCGATCCGGACGCCTTCCTGTTCGGCGCCGGCCGGTCCCGGGCGCACCCGGGCGGGGCGTCCACCCTGGCTGTCGATTCCCGCACGGTACTGGGATGATGCTCGCCACCGGTGACCGGCAGTCGACCATTCGCGCGTAGGAGAGAGTGTTTTGACCACGACCGATACTGAAATGTCAGTGCTGTGGGCCGAGGAGATGTCCGAGGAGGCGGCGCGCAAGCCGTCTCCTTCGAGGCTTTCGGCGGCCGACGTGCTGACACTGGGCAACGCGGTCTGTGGATTCCTCTCCATCTACTTCATCACCACGGCGGTCCTGGTGCCCTACCTGACCGACGGGGAGGGCGCCGGCTCCGTACGGCACGGGGCCGCCACCGCGGTCATGCTCATCCTCCTGGCGTCGCTCTTCGATCTGTGCGACGGGCTGGTCGCCCGGAGGTTCCGCAGCTCCGACATGGGAGCTGAGCTCGACAACCTCTCGGACCTGATCAGCTTCGGCCTGGCGCCCGCGTACTTCGTGGTGGTCTGGGGCATCGTCAGCGACGTCTCGTACCTGGGACTCGCCGTGTTCGGCGCGGTCGCCGTGCTGCTCGCGGGGCTGCTGCGGCTGGCGCGGTTCTCCGTCACCGCGATGCAGGACGGCATGTTCCAGGGGATGCCGATCCCGTTCGCCGCGCTCACCGTCGTCTCGGTCGTCCTGCTCGAACTCCCCTTCCTGATCACCCTCGTTGCCCTGGCCGGCGTGGCGTGGCTCATGGTCAGCCGGGTCGAGTACCCGAAGCCCACCGGCCGGATGGCGGTCGCCACGGTCGTGTGGGCGGCCTTCAACATCGGCTGCCTGGTGGCCTGGGCCGCCGGTGTCCCGCGGGCCGAGGGTCTGATGGTGACCGGGTGCGCGCTCCAGGTCGCGCTGGCCGCGCTGCTGCCGGTGGTCGCCACGGCGCGTCGCATCAACACGGCGCGCCACACGCGTTCGGCGTAGCGACGGGACCCGGCCTGCGTGGCCGGGTCCGACGAGCGGCCCCAGGTCCCGAAGTGCGGGCCTGGGGCCCTTCCGTGTGACGTGGCCGCTCGTGGCGGTCGCCCATGTACCGCGTATACGGGGCTAGTCGACGTCCTGCGGGTACCAGCGGAGCTCGACCGTGTTGCCGTCCGGGTCCGAGACGTAGAGCGACTGGGCGTCGCCGCGGGCGCCGAAGCGGGGGACCGGGCCCTCCAGGACGGTGAAGGTGCCGGAGTCGATGACCGCCTGCCAGTCGAGCGGGTCGACGGTCAGGCAGATGTGGTCGACGTTGGACTCGCCGCGGGGGCGGCTGAACAGGTCGATGATCGTCGCCTGGTTCACGCGTACGGAGGGGAAGGGGACCTTGCCCGCGCGCCACTCCTCCACGCGCACCGGTTCCAGGCCGAGCGGGCCCGTGTAGAAGGCGAGCGAACGCTCCACGTCCTGGACGTTGAGGACCAGGTGGTCGAAATCCTTCACACGCAGCTGAGGTGGAGCAGAAGAGGTAGGCATGGGGAGAACCAAGCAGGGCCCGCGGGCTGCTGTCAATGGTCGCCGAGGCCCGTACGCCAGGCCCGTACGCCAGGCTCGTACGCCCGCTCTGGCCTGGCCTTTTGTCGCAGGGACGGGTCCTCACCCGGGTGGTATACGGGTCCAAACCTCAAGCTCGGGGCGGCCGTTGGCGGCGGCGATGCGGCCCGTACGGCTCCAGTGCCAGGCCTCGTACGCCGCCTTGGCCGCCGAGTTGGCCGGCTCGATGAGCGTGGTGACGAGTTCGGCGTCCACCCGTACCAGCAGCCGTTCCTGGAGGCGTTCGGCGACCTTCTGCCGGCGGTGGGTGGGCGCGACCATGAGATCGGCGATGTTGAAGACCCGGCCCGAGTCGGCCAGTTGCCCGATCTCGGGCGGCGCGATGTCGTGGCGTCCGTACCACCAGGAGCCCTGCCGGTCGGGGAGGTAGCCGTAGACGCAGCCGACCAGGGTGGTGGGGGTGCTCGCGATCAGGAGGTCGAAACCCGGGCGCTGCACGGCCGCCGCGAACCGGGCCAGGAAGGCGGCGCGGTCGTGGAAGGATGAGTCCGGCGCCGGCACGGGTTCGTACGGATTGCTCCGCCGAGGGGTCAAGCTGCTTTCCCGGTACGTCAGTTCGTAGAGATCCGCGATGGATTCTCGCTGCTGGTCGGCCTGCCACCTGCTCAGCCGACGGAAGAACACCTCTGCTGCCACTGCTGCCATGCCCACAGCGTGACAGCGGGGAGCGGGATGTGGAACAAGACGTACGACCTGGTGTTCCCGGCCGTCACGCCGACCGTCCCAGCGCCGCCTCTATCTGGGCGGTGATCTCCGCGGCCGACAGCGGGCGGCCGGCGCGGTCGAGGCCGCGGATCGGCGTTCCGCCCAGGCGGACCGTGGGGGTGCTGCGCACGTCGTTGCGGCCGAACTCCTCCGTGACGGCCTGCGCCCACGGGAGGTACGTGCCGGCAGCGGTCGCCTCGCGGAAACCCGGTGCGACCAGGCCCACGGACTCGCCGACCCGCAGCACGACCGAGGGGTCACCGTAGGAGTCGACGCTCTCGTCGGGCTGCTGGGCGAAGAGGGCCTCGTGCAGGGTCTTGAAGGCCGCCTGGTCCTCGTTGACCGCGGCGCCCGCCGCGGCCACCGCCGTCACCGACCCCCGGCCGCCGGCCATCCCGTCGATGAACGCCGCGAAGTGGTACTCCAGGCGCAGTCGCCCCTCGTCGGCGAAGCGGCGGATCGCGGCTCCCGCGCTGCCTTCCAGGCTCGCGCAGTACGGGCAGCGGAAGTCCTCGTACACGGAGAGGACCGGCAGCTCGCCGGCCCTTCCGTACGGGACGACGAGCCCGGACCCGCCCGTGGTGTGGGCGGGCCTTCGGGGCGGCTGCGACGACTGCGGGGGCTGGGGCGGCGCGGACTGCTGCGGCATGGGCCGGACTCCTTCTCGTCCTTCCCAGGTACGCACAGGGGGCCGGGCGCCGCATCTCCAGCGGGCGGTCGGCGGCCGTGGGCACCTGCGCCTGTCCGGGGTATGCCTCCGCGGTGCGCCCCTGTGGTGCTCCTCAGCGGCTCCCTCAGTGGTTCTCGGCCTGGAACATCCAGCGCTGCTTCTCCAGCTCCGCGGTCATCCCGATGAAGATGTCCTGGGTCACCGGGTCCGGCCGGTCGGTCGCTTCGATGCGCTCACGCATCCGCAGGATCGCGCCGCCCAGTGCCTCGACGAGCAGTGACACCACGTCGTCGTCGGCGGTCCAGCCGCTCGCGGGCTGCGGGAGCTCGGTGGTCCTGGCGACGGTCGCCGCCCGCCCGTCGGGTGCGACCCCGATCGCGGAGGCGCGCTCGGCGACCGTGTCCGCGTAGGCGCGGGCCGTGTCGACGATCTCGTCGAGCTGAAGGTGCAGCGAACGGAACCGCGGCCCGACGATCGTCCAGTGCGCCTGCTTGGCGAGCAGCGAAAGGTCGAGGAGGTCGACCAGGGCGCCCTGGAGCGCTTCGCCGGTTATCTGGCGGGAGGCCTCGGGGAGGGTGCTCTGGATGGTGGGGGCGGTCATGTCGGGTTCCTCCTGTGCGTTCTGGTGCGTGGTGCGTGGTGCGTGGTGCGTGTGGCGTGTGGCACGTGTGGTGCGTGTGGTGCGCGGGGCGTGATACGTGGTCCGCGGCTCGTGTGCGGGGTGAGGGGTGCGGGGTGCGGTGCGGTGTGCGCGGTCCGTCGTGCGGGGTCGCGCCTCGGTGCGGGTCAGGCGCCGGGCCCGCCGCTGCCGAACGCTCCGCCGGAGTTCTCGCTCCAGGTGGGCGGCCGTGCGTCGGCACCGGCCGGGCAGGTGCCCGAGTTGCCGTACCCGCCCAGCTGATGGGGGGTGCGGCGGACCCCGTCCTGCGGGACCTCGGCCGGCTCCCTGACTTCCTGTACCTCGCCCGGCGGGTGGTCCCGCTTCGGCGCGCGGGGCTGTTCCTCGGGACGCGGGGGAGCGGGCTCACGCTTCTTCACCCGGATGCCGAGCCACACGGCGCCTATGAGTACCGCCACCAGGGCCAGCCCGATCACGAACGGGGCGATGCCCACCATCAGGTCGCGGGAGGCGGCCAGCGACGAGGCCAGTTCCGTTTCTGCGGGTCCGATGTCGTGTGTGTGCATGCCTGCCGCGTACCCCGCGGGTACGGGTGGATGCGGGGTGAAACATTCGGGAGGGGCCACCGCGTCAGTGAGGTGTAGGCAGCGGACGGGACGAGTGGGGGACGCATGCGGGGAGCGCGGCGGGACGAGGCGTATCTGGAGTTCGCCACCGTCAGAGGAGGTCATCTGTTCCGGTCCGCCTGTCTGCTGACCAGCGGAGACACCCATCTGGCCGAGGATCTGGTGCAGGAGACGCTGGGGCGGATGTACGCGCTGTGGGGGCGCGTCTCACGGATCGACAACCCGGCCGCGTACGCCCAGACCGTGCTCGTGCGGACCTTCCTGAGCCAGCAGCGGCGACGTTCGGCCTCGGAACGGCCGGTCGGCGAACTCCCGGACGGCGCGGGCGTTCCCGGGGCCGACTTCGAACTGCGGGTGACCTTGCTCCAGGCGTTGGGGCGGCTCGCTCCGAAGGACCGGGCGGTCGTCGTGCTGCGGTACTGGGAGGACCGCAGCGTCGAGGAGACCGCCGACGCGATGAACGTGAGCTCCGCGGCCGTACGTACCCGGTCCGTACGGGCGTTGGCGCGGCTGCGCGAGCAACTGGGCGGCAGCCTGACGGAGTTCGCCTCCCATTGAGGGGGCCCCGCAGGACCGCACCACTGCGCGGACGCACCGAACGGGGCGCACGCACCACCGAGTGACCGCACCAACCCCCTCCCGACGACGACCACCCGCACACACACGACCACGCGTCCACGCGACGCCCACGACAGGGGTTTGCCATGCCTTCCTTCGAGGACGAGCTCGGTCAGGCGCTGCGGCGCGCCGGTGACGGCTTCTCCACCGACCAGCAACAGCTCGCCGACCTCGGGCGGACCAGGGGTCTGCGGGCCCTGCGCCGCCGCCGGGCCGGTGCGGTGACCGGCGGCGTGGCCGCCCTCGCCCTGGTGGGGGTGGGCGGAGCCTGGGCCGGGGGTCTGCTCGGAGCCGGCGGCGGGGCGACCGGGCAGGTGGCCGCCTCCGGGCCGGCGACCGCGCCACCACGGGCGACCGCGGCGGCCGGCGGGGGGACCGCGGGGGAGAAGGTGACCGCGGCCTTCATGGCGGACACCTTCAGGGAGCTGCTGCCGGGAGGCACACTCACCGACGTGCAGGCGGGGGGGTCCGGGAGCGCCGAGGGGCCCAAGCAGTCGCCTCCCTCCGCGTCGGCCGTCTACGACGACGGCAAGGGGAAGGCGGCCATGGGGATCAGCCTGGGCCGCGTGGACCCCGCGAGCGACGCGGCCTCCGACCAGGTCGCCTGCCCGTCGAAGGCGTACGTCCGCTTCGACGCGTGCACCAGCGAGAGGCTTCCGGACGGCGCCAGGCTCATGATCCTTCAGGGGTACGAGTACGCGACCGGCAAGGTGAACACCAAGTCCTGGCGGGCGGTGCTGCTCAGCCGTGAGGGATACCTCGTCGACGCGAGTGAGTGGAACGCCCCCGCGCAGAAGGGCGCGCCGGACAGCAGGCTCAACCCGCCGCTCGACCCTGCCGCGTTGAAGGCCCTGGTCACCGACGCGCGGTGGCGTACGGCTGCGGGCCGGCTGGCCGCCCCGGCGCCGGCCGACGACGGGGTGCCGGGCGAGCCCGGCGCGGCCAAGATGTCCGCCATCCTGGGCGCGCTGCTGCCCGCGGGGCTGAAGACCCGGGACCGCTTCAGCCAACCGGGCTTCACCAGCCTGGTCGTGAACGACGGGCAGGGCGGCGGCCTCGTCCAGGTCAACGCCCAGCGCGGCATGAGTGAGATGACGCCCGGCCGGGCCACCGTGCTCCCGGACGGCACCAAGGTCGTGGTCGCCGACTCGGCGGGGGAGAAGGGGGTCGAGGGAGTCGTGATGCGCACGGTCGACACGCTGCGCCCCGACGGACGCCGCGTGGTGCTCTCGGCCTTCAACTCCGACACCCAGCACACCGCACCGACCCGCCCACACCCGGTCCTCACGGCCGAGCAGCTCAAGTCGATCGCCCTCAGCCCCCGCTGGTGGAAGTGACCGCCGGGGCGCGGTAACCGGACGCAGGGGCAGGGGCAGGGGCAGGGGCAAGGGCTTAGGAGCGGGGTGCGGGCTCGCGGGCTCGCGGGCTCGCGGCGCGCGGGCCCGCGAGAGGCGCACGGGCGCACCACCGGCCTGTGCGCCTACTTCGCGTCCGCATAGCACCGCACCGCCGCCACCGTGAACGGGAACCGTACCGGGCTCTCCCCGAAGGCGATCCGCCCGGCCAGCTCACCGGCCTCGCGGATCGCGTCCGTGACCGCCTCCGTCTCATCCACCGGGCAGTGCACGATCACCTCGTCGTGCTGGAAGAAGACCAGTTCGGCCCTGGCCCCGGAGGCGTGCAGGGCCTGGCGCAGTGCGGCCAGCATCAGCAGCGCCCAGTCCGCCGCGCTGCCCTGGACGACGAAGTTACGGGTGAAGCGGCCCCGGGCGCGGTCGTCGCGCGAGGCCTGACCCGGGTGGCCCGCGCGCCCCTGGCGGCCGGGGGCGGACTCTCCCTCGCCCCGGGGGCCTTCGTCGGGCTCCTGCGGTATTCCGGCCTCCCCGAAGTCGTCGTCAGCGCCTGCCGCCGGTGGGCACGTCCGGCCCAGCCAGGTGCGGACGAGGCGGCCCTCCTCGCCCGCCTGCGCCGCGTCGTCCACGTAACTCACGGCGCGCGGGAACCTCCGGCGCATCGCGGCGAGGTTCTTCAGGCCGTCGCCGGACGTCTGCCCGTACACCGCGCCCAGTACGGCGAGCTTCGCGGCCTCCCGGTCGCCGGCGAACGCCCGGTCGGAAACCGCCTTGTAGAGGTCGCCCGGCTGCCCGGCGACCTCCATCAGCCCGGGGTCGCGCGAGATCGCGGCAAGTACGCGGGGCTCCATCTGGTCCGCGTCGGCGACCACCAGCCGCCAGCCCTCGTCGGCGACGACCGCCCGTCGGATGACCTTGGGGATCTGCAGCGCCCCGCCGCCGTTGGTCACCCACCGGCCGGTGACCGTGCCGCCCGGCAGGTACTCGGGCCGGAAGCGGCCGTCGCGCACCCAGTCCTGGAGCCAGCTCCAGCCGTGCGCGGTCAGGATCCGGTAGAGCTTCTTGTACGCGACGAGGGGCGCCACGGCCGGGTGGTCGATCCCCTCCAGCTCCCAGCGCCGGGTCGACCTGATCCTGATCCCGGCCGAGGCGAACGCCTTGATGACGTCCGCGGGCAGCTCGGGCCTGACCCTGCGGCCGAACGCCTCGGACACCTGGTCCGCCAGCTCGGCCATCCGGCGGGGGTCACCGCCGCCCGCGTACCGTTCGCCGAGGAGCTCGTCCAGGACGGACCGGTGGACGTCGGCGCGCCAGGGCAGGCCCGCGCGGTTCATCTCGGCGGCGACGAGCATGCCGGCGGACTCGGCCCCGGTCAGCAGCCGCATCCGGCCCGGGTGCTCGGCCTCGTCGTGCCGGCGGACCTGGTCCTCGTACACCTGGAGGAGCGCGTCGAAGGGCAGGTGCACCGGCTGCGGTTCGAACAGGGAGGACTGGGAGCCCGGCTCGGCGGCGCGCTGCGGCGGGTCGGGCGGGACGGGCAGGTGGTGCAGGCGGGCGTACCCCGCGGCGGCGGAACGGGGCTCGCCCGAGCGGCCCGCGTGGCCGAGGAGCAGGATCTCGGCGTCCTCGATGTCGTAACACCGCGGTACGCGGACGCCGGCGGCGAGGAGCCGCGGGTAGATCTCGGCGGTGGAGCGCCACACCCACCGGGTCACCTCGGGGCGGGACCTGACCGCCTCCGCGAGGTCGGGTTCGTGGCGCACCCCGGAGGCGGGGCGGCCGGCCCGGGTCAGTGGGACCAGCAGCGCCCCGCCGCCCTCCGCCGGGGCGACGGCCCACCTCTCGTTCATGGCAGCGAGTCTGGCAGGGGGGTCTGACAACGGCCGGCCCCGCCGGAAGCCCCCGGAAGCCCCCGGAAGCCCCTGGAACGCCCGGAAGCCCCCGGCCCCCCGGAAGCCCCCGGCCCCCCAGAGTCCCCGGAGCCCCGGTGTGCCTCGGGGTACGTCCGCACAGCCCGCCCGGGATGCCGACCCGGCGGGCCGCTGGCAGGGTCGACGGCATGCGAGTGGCACTGGCACAGACCGACTGCGTCCTCGGTGACGTCGAAGCCAACCTGGCCGCGGCCAGGGACGGGATCAGGCAGGCCGTCGCCCAGGGGGCGGACCTCGTCGTCTTCCCCGAGCTCAGCCTGCACGGCTACCACCTGGGGGCGCTCAAGCAGGACACCTCGGTGGAGGCCCGCGACCCCCGGCTGGCGGAGCTGAGCACGCTCGGCGCGGACGTCGTCGTCGGCTTCCACGAGTACACGTCCATGCGGGCGTACAACACCTCGGGCTACTACAGCGCGGGCGCCCTGCTGCACGCCCACCGCAAGCTGTACCTGCCCAACTACCTGGCCTGGGAGGAGCGCAAGCACGTCAGTCCCGGCCAGTCGCTGAAGGCGTACGACCTGCCCGGCGGACGGGGCCGGGCGGCCACGCTCATCTGCAACGACGCCTGGCAGCCGGTCCTGCCGTGGATCGCCGTGCAGGACGGGGCCGAGGTCGTCGTCGTGCCCGCGAACAGCGCCGCGTCCCTGGACCCGGAGGCCATGGACACCGGCCTGTACTGGGACAGCCTGCTGTCGTACACGGCCCGGATGCTGCAGTGCTGGGTGGTCTTCGTGAACCGGGTCGGCAGCGAGAACGGCGCGTCCTTCTGGGGCGGCTCCCGTGTCGTCGACCCGCGCGGCATGGTCGTCGCGCAGGCGCCCAAGTGGGAGGCCGCCCTGGTCACCGCCGACATCTCGGTGCACGAGGCACGCCGCCAGCGCCGCTCGGTGCCGCTCGTCGCGGAGGCCAGACTCGGACTGGTGTCGCGCGAGGTGGGCCGCCTGATCGACGAGGGCGGGGACAGCTGAGGGGGGCCGGGCGAGGACACAAGGCTGGGCCGGGCGGGGGGCTCCCGCCGGTCGGAGCCGGGTGAGGGGGACGGGGAGGTAGGTGGCGGCCGGCTCACGACTGCCGGGCCGGGCGCGGTATACCAGAAGGGTGAGCCCGACCGAGGAGATCCGTTGACCGACACCGCTGCCTTTCCTGGCGCAGAGCAGGCGTTCTCCGCCCTGTACGGAACCGGTGACGACGATCTCGACCTCGGGGCCTCGCTGCTCGCCGCCGCCCCCTGGGCCGACGCGGGCCGGGAAGTGCTGCGCAGGGGCGAGGAGTTCGTGCGGCGCGCCTGGGACCGGGGCTGGCAGCCCGCCGACGTCGCCCGCCTCGTCGGCCGCGACCTCAAGGAGGTGCACGTACGCCTCCTCGCCGACCTGATCGCCGCCGAGCAGAGGCGGCACGCGCCCGCGCGCGCGTACGTGCCGCCGCGCTGGCAGGCACAGCTGGAGGAACTGGGGGCCGCGGGAGAGGTGTGGTGGCGGAGCGACGAGCGGTACGCCGAGGCGCTCGCCCGCCGCGAGAGGACCGACCGTTTCTCGCTGGCGACCGCGGTGCTGGAACTGCTGCGGCTGCTGATCAGGCTGCCCACGATCGAGCCGGTGGGCCCGGCTCCCGGCGCCTCCGCGCTCGTGCAGCAGCAGCAGGCGGTACCTGGCGAGCCGCGGATGCTGACCCGGATCCGGGCCCTGCTCGCCAAGGCGGAGGCCACGGACTACCCGGAGGAGGCGGAGGCGCTCACCGGCAAGGCGCAGGAGCTGATGGCACGGCACAGCATCGACGAGGCCGTGCTCGCGGCGAAGGGGGACGGGCGCTCGGCGGGCGGTCCCGGCGCCTGCCGCGTCGGCGTCGACGCACCGTACGAGACGGCGAAGGCGATCCTGCTCGACGCGGTGGCGCGGGCGAACCGTTGCCAGGCCGTGTGGAACAGCGAGTTCGGGTTCTCCACGGTGGTCGGTTTCGAGGCGGACCTGGAGGCCGTCGAGCTGCTGCACACCTCGCTGCTGGTGCAGGGGACGGCGGCGATGACGCGCGCGGAGGCGGCCCAGCGGGCCGGGGGCCGCAAACGGACGAAATCCTTCCGGCAGTCCTTCCTGACGGCGTACGCGAGCAGGCTGGGCGCCCGGCTGGCGGAGGCCACGGAGCACGTGGTGGAGGAGGCGGGCGGCTCGCTGCTGCCGGTGCTCTCGGCGCGGGACGTGGCGGTGACGGACCGCGCGGAGCAGATGTTCCCGCGCACGACGTCCACCCGGGTACGCGGCGTGAACGACCTGGCCGGCTGGGAACACGGCACCGCGGCGGCAAACCGCGCATCGGTGCACGACCCGCGAGGACCGCGCGACTCCCAGGACCGCATCACCCGCTGAGACAGCCCGCGGCGCCGCGCGCGCGGGACGGGGGCCTTTGGGAGGGGGCGCGGGGCCTCCGAGCTTCGTGGCAGCGACAGGGGCCTGGCGCCCCCCGGGGGCCATCCCCCGCGCGACGGCGCAGCTCTGCCGGACGGACGCGCTCACCGTGCCGGGTGCTGTCGCGCTCTCCGTGCCGGGCGAACGGGCGCACTGTGCCGGGTGCTGTCGCGCTCACCGTGCCGGGCGGACGGGCGCACTGTGCCGGGTGCTGGCGCGCTCACCGCCCCAGGGCGACCACGCTCACCGCCCCGGACAGACGCCCCCGGACAGACGCCCCCACCACACCCCGCACCCCGCACGCCCCGCCACTCCCATCCCCCACTCCCGCCTCCCTCGCCCGCTCCGCCCCATCCCTCACTCAGCGATTAGGGTCGTTGCATGAGCTGGCTGAAAGCCCTGAAGCACACCGCCCGCTCCGGACTCACGGTCGAGCGCCAGCGGCTCGATCCGTTGATCGCGGTCCGGGCCGCGGTCGGGCTTGCCCTTCTCGTCGGTGTCTCTCTGTATGTTTTCGGCCCCGCCGTGGCCGCCAGTTCCGCATTCGGTGCCTTCCAGGCCGCCCTGGCGACGTTCCAGCGCAGCTGGCGCACCCGCCCCGTACTCGCGCTCGCCTCGGGCGCGAGCCTCGCGGTGACGACCTTCGTCGGCTACCTGACCGGCTCTCACCAGGTGCTGTTCATCAGCCTGCTGGCCGTCTGGACGTTCCTCGCGGGCATGACCTGGGCGGTCGGGCCCACCGCCGGCATGATCGCCAGCTCGAACGTGGCGATCATGCTGGTGACCGTCACCCTCCCCACCTCCGTCGCCACCGCCGCGGGGCACGCTGCGATGATCATGGTGGGCGGGGTGGTGCAGGCCGCGCTGATCGTGCTCTTCCCGGTACGCCGCTGGGGCGCCCAGCGGGACGCCCTCGCCGACGCCCTCGCCGCCGAGGCCGACTACGCGCGACGGCTGCGGCACGACCCCGTTGCCCCGTTCGACCCCGAGCCGCTGATGACCGCGCGCAACGCCGCCGCCATCACGCCCCGCCAGGCCCGCCGCCGCCCCGCGGAACTGCACGGCACCCGCGGCCTGGCGGAACGTATCCGCCCCGTCCTGGCCTCCCTCGCCGACCCGGCCCTCGGCGTCCCCGCGGAGGGCGACGCACGCGCGCGGGTCCGCGAACTGCTCGCCGCCGCCGGTTCCACCCTGGACGCCGCCGCCCGCGCGGTCCGCAAGGGCGAGCCGGTCACCATGTCCCCGGCCGCCCGCGCGGTGCTCGCCGTCCCCAAGGAGGGTGCCGTCCTCTCCGGGCCCGCCCGCCGCGCGGAGTCCCGGCTGATCACCCTGTTGCGCGACGTGATCGAGACCGCCCAGGGCAGCGGCACCACCAACGCCAGGCGCAAGGAACCCGACCGCAGCCCCGACGACGACACCGCCTACCGCACCGCCGCCCGCCTCGCCCGGGGCGCCGCCCGCCGGGTCGCCCGCCGGCCCGAGCACCGCGCCGACCCCGACGACCATCTGCACCGGCCCACGGTGTTCGAGCTGTTCCCGGTCGCCCTGCGGGCCATGCGCGGCGAGCTGCGCAGGGACTCCCCGGTACTGCGGCACGCACTGCGCGTCGCGGCGGTCAGCGCCACCGGGTACGCGGTCGCTTCGGCGCTCCCGCTCGGCCACAGCTACTGGGCGCCGATGGCCGCCGTCATGATCATGCGGCCCGACTTCTCGCAGACGTACTCCCGCGCCGTCGCCCGGTTCGGCGGCACCCTGCTCGGCGTCGCCCTCGCCACCGGGCTCGTCCAGCTCACCCACCCGGACACCCGGCTCTCGGCTGCGCTCGCCGTCGGGTGCGCCTTCTTGATGTTCCTGCTGCTGCGCACCGGGTACGCCGTCACCCAGGTCTTCGTCGCCGCCTACGTGGTCTTCCTGCTCGGCATGGGCGGCCTCCAGTGGACCCAGACCGTCCCCGAGCGGGTCGTGCTGACCCTGGCCGGCGGACTCCTCGCGATGCTCGCGTACGCCGTCTACCCGGCCTGGGAGACCCCGCGGCTGCGCACCCGCCTCGCCGACTGGCTGGTGGCGGACGGCCGGTACGCATCCGCCGTCCTCCAGCGGTACGCGGACCCCGCGGGCGCCCCGCGCGAGGCCGTACGGGAGGCCCTGCTCGGCACCCGGGAGGCGCGGGTCAACTGGAAGGACGCCCTGGAGCGGGCGGCCAACGAACCCGTACGGCACCGCGGACTGTCCAGGTCCGCCGCGGCGGACGCCCCGGACGCGCTCGCCCAGCTCGCCCGGGTGGCCATGCTGATGGAGGCGCACCTCCCGGCGCGTGACACCAAACCCGTCCCGGCCGCCGCCTTGCTCGCGGACGCGCTGCGCCGCGACGTGGAGGACGCGGCCCGTGCCGTACGGGAGAGGCGCGCGCCTCGCTGGGAGGCCTTCCGCTCCGCCCTCGGCGCCTGGGACGCCGAGGATGCCGAGGGCGACGACAAGGTGGTGCGCAAGGGCGCCGGGCTCCTCCTGGAGGCGCTGGACGAACTCACCGAGTCCCTCGCGGGCGAGGGGCCCCGCCCCAAGGGGAGCGCGGCCGCCGTCGCCTCGTAGCGCACCAAGCACCAAGCAAAAGACACCAGGTACCAGCCACCAGGCACCAGCGCGTCAACGCGTCAGGACTCCGGCAGCTTCGGCATCGAAGGCAGGTCCGACGGCATCCCGGACGGCAGGTCCGACGGCATCCCGGACGGCATCTCCGACGGAATCGCGTCCGACGGTGCCTTGGAGAACTTGTCCTCGATACCGCTGCCCTCCCACTTCACCGTGAGGGTCCTGCCGTCCGCGCCCGGGCTCACCTGCCCCTTCGCACGGTCGGTGTCGCCGTTCGCGCACTTGAGGTCCAGCGTGATGCTCCCCTGGCGGATCGCCCGCCCGGTGCACAGGTGCTCGCCGGCGACGCCCGCCATGTCGTCCTGCACGGTCAGCACGACGAGCTTGCCTGCGGTGTTCGCCGTCCAGGAGCCCTCGATGTCGGCCGTCCCGGCGTCCCCGGCGGGCGGCGCGGTGCTCGCGTCGCCCTCGGGGCTCTCCGTGGCGCCCGGCCCGGAGCCGGCCGCCGTCGGCGGGCCGCCGGCGTCCTTGCCCTCGCCGCCGCCGTCGCTGCTGCAGCCGGTCAGCAGGAGGAGCGCCGCGAGCGCGGCCACCCCGGCACCGGTACGCATGTGACTGTGCACTCCAGACTCCCCATGTGCTTTTGCCATTACGTCAATTGGCAGGTGGAAGGAACGCGTCAAGCTACCAGGGCGTCTACTGAAGAAGTCCGTACGAAGGGGTGGCGGGACGCAAGGGCGCAGGGGACGCCAATAGAGCCATCCGGTTCTGTAGTCAAGGGGCAACCCCGCGTGCACGTGCATCTGCCCATGCAACGGCAGGTGAACGAAGCTATGATCCGGGTCAGTTGACACCAGTACTTCCGGGAGCGTCCTGTGCACCACGCATACAACGGCATGGCTGCCACAGAGCTCCACGGGGTGGTCTGGCAGAAGAGCAGACACAGCAATTCGCAGGGCTCCTGCGTGGAGTTCGCGAAACTGCCCGGGGGAAACGTTGCCGTACGGAACTCACGGCACCCGGAAGGGCCCGCGCTCGTCTACACGCGGGCGGAGATAGAGGCGATGCTGCTCGGCATCAAGGACGGCGAGTTCGACCACCTGACGGCAGGCGGCTGACCCGCCGTACGCACCGTCCCGGTCCGCGGGCGGGAAGCCCTCGTGCGTCCGCGGGCGGGGAACCGTGCCGTGCGTCCGTGCCCGCGGGCGGGGAGCCGCCGCCCGTTCCTGATCTACGGGCGGCGACTCACCGCCGGTCAGTGGCCCACCTGCGCGGGCTCAGCTCTCGGGCCGCAGCCGGAACAGCGCCCACACGACCTTGCCGTCCAGCGTCCCGGCCAGCGGGTGCCATCCCCAGCTGTCGCTGAAGGAGTCCACCAGGAAGAGCCCGCGCCCGGACTCCGCGGAGAAGTCGTCGCTCTCGCGCGCCGCAGGACCCTGGTGGCTGGGATCGCGCACGGCACACACCAGCCGCGAGCTCCAGCGCATCAGGTGCAGTCGTACCGGCGGGTCGTTCTCGCGCGGGGTGTCGGAGGGCAGGGCGTGCCGCAGGGCGTTGGTGACGAGCTCGGAGACCACCAGTGCGACGTCGTCGAACCTGTTCTCCAGCTCCCACTGGCAGAGCGTGCTGCGGGTGAACTTCCGCGCCCCGCCCACCGCTTCGTACCGTGCGGGCAGCGCGCAGGACGCGGAGGAGGACACGGCCGAGGGGTCGATGGGGGGCAGCCCCTGCCGTAACGGCACGAGCACGGTCGATCCATTCGTCCCCATGCGAGGCGCTCCCGGGTTCGCGGTCATGGCGATACGGCGGTGAAGCAGCAGCGCTGCAACGGCGACGCGTCAAGCAATGCGACGGCGGTGCGAACGTTGGTCATACGTGCGCGCGGACCAAGGTTCCCGAATGCGTACGGCAGATGCAAGGGCAGATGCACGTGCACGCGCCGGACTTGAACAACAGAGTGCCGTTTCTTGCTCATTTCTTCCTTCGACCACTTTCGCGGGCCTGCCATTTCCGTAACCGAATGCGTACAGGCTGAAGCGTTTTGGTGGCAGACTTCGGCTCTCGGGACCCTTGGGGGAGGGCCTCGCGCACAGATGAACGAGAGGGAGGGCCGGAGAAGTGACCGCAGGGGAGTCGAGCGGGTCGGTGGTGCGCCGCATCCTGCTGGGGTCACAGCTCAGGCGCCTGCGCGAGTCGCGCGGCATCACCCGCGAGGCAGCCGGCTACTCGATCCGTGCATCCGAGTCGAAGATCAGCCGCATGGAGTTGGGACGGGTGAGCTTCAAGGCCAGGGACGTGGAGGATCTGCTCACGCTGTACGGCGTGAGCGACGGGGCGGAGCGCGACTCGCTGCTCGCGCTGGCCCGCGAGGCCAACCTCGCGGGCTGGTGGCACAGCTTCGGCGACGTGCTGCCCGGCTGGTTCCAGACGTACGTCGGCCTGGAGGGTGCGGCGTCGTTGATCCGGATCTACGAAGTCCAGTTCGTGCACGGGCTGTTGCAGACCGAGGCGTACGCGCAGGCCGTCATCTCCCGCGGCATGCCGCACGCCACCGGCGCCGAGGTGGACCGCCGGGTCGCGCTGCGCCTGGAGCGGCAGAAGATCCTGGTGTCCGAGCGCGCCCCGCACTTCCACGCCGTGCTCGACGAGGCGGCCCTGCGCCGCCCGTACGGTGACCGGGACGTCATGCGGGGGCAGTTGCAGCACCTGATCGACGTCTCCGAGCGGCCGAACGTCACGCTCCAGGTGATGCCGTTCAACTTCGGCGGGCACGCGGGCGAGAGCGGCGCCTTCACCCTGCTGCGGTTCCCGGAGTCCGACCTCTCCGACCTCGTCTATCTGGAACAGCTGACCAGCGCGCTCTACCTGGACAAGCGCGAGGAGGTCGGTCAGTACGAGCGCGTCATGGGACGCCTCCAACAGGACTGCCCGACCCCGACCGCCACCCGGGACGTCCTGCGTGGACTGCTCCAACTGATCTGATCCATATGTACGTTGACGGAACCTCGGACTGCACGTGAGCATCAGTAGTCACGGGGATCAACAACGGCGATCAACAACGGCACCACGGGCGCCGGCGCGGACGGCACCAACGGCAACACCACGGGGAACAACTCGGCGAGTGCGCGGCAGCGGCAGTCGCGCGACAGCAGCAGTAAGGGATCGCATGTCCTTCTTCACCGACCTGGCGCACCAGTACATCGACGGCGAGTGGCGCACCGGCAGCGGCTCGTGGGACATCATCGACTTCAACCCGTACAACGGGGAGAAGCTCGCCGCGATCACCGTCGCCTCGGTCGCCGAGGTCGACGACGCCTACCGGGCCGCCGAGCGCGCACAGCGCGACTGGGCCGCCGTGAGCCCGTACAGCCGCCGAGACGTCGTGGACCGGGTGCTGCGCCTCGTCGAGGAGCGGCACGAGGAGATCGTCGCCGCGATCACCGAAGAGGTTGGCGGTACGCGCACGAAGGCGCTGTACGAAGTACGCCTGGCCAGGGAATTCCTGCGCGAGGCAACGCAGTTGGCGACCATGCCCGAGGGCCGCATCCTCTCCTCGCCCGTGCCGGGCAAGGAGAACCGGGTGCACCGGCTGCCGGTCGGCGTCGTCGGTGTGGTCAGCCCGTTCAACTTCCCCTTCCTCACCGGCATCAAGGCGGCCGCCCCCGCCCTCGCCCTGGGCAACGCCGTGGTGATCAAGCCGAACCAGAACACCCCCGTCATGGGCGGCGGGCTGCTGGCCCACCTCTTCGAGGAGGCGGGGCTGCCCGCGGGCCTCCTGAACGTCCTCATCACCGACATAGCCGAGATCGGTGACGCGCTCATAGAGCACCCCGTGCCCAAGGTGATCTCCTTCACCGGCTCCGACCGCACCGGCAGGCACGTCGCGGCCGTCGCAGGGGCCCGCTTCAAGCGCACCATCCTGTCCCTGAGCGGCAACAGCGCGCTGGTGGTCCTGGACGACGCGGACCTGGACTACGCGGCGTCCGCGGCCGTCTTCAGCCGGTTCGTCTCCCAGGGGCAGGTCTGCATGGCCGCCAACCGGATCCTCGTCGACCGGTCCGTCCAGCCGGAGTTCACCGAGAAGTTCGTCGCCAAGGTGCGGGCGCTGCGCACCGGCGACCCCACCGACCCCGCCACCCAGCTCGGCCCGGTCATCAACAACTTCCACGCCGAGGCCCTGTCCGGCCTGGTCGACCAGGCCCTCGCCGAGGGCGCCACCGCTCTCGTACGGGGTTCTACGCGCGGCAACCTCGTGGAGCCGACGGTCCTCGCCGGTCTTCCCGACGACTCGCCCATCCTGAAGCAGGAGGTCTTCGGACCCGTCGCGCTCCTGCTGCCCTTCGACGGCGAGGACGAGGCCGTCCGCATCGCCAACGACAGCCCGTACGGACTGAGCGGCGCCGTCATGACCGAGAACGTCGAGCGGGGCGTCCGCTTCGCCCGGCGCATCGAGACCGGCATGATCCACATCAACGACTCGACCATCCAGGACGACCCGCTGGTCGCCTTCGGCGGCGAGAAGGCGTCCGGCATCGGCCGGATGAACGGCGAGTCGACCGTCGACGTCTTCACCACCCAGAAGTGGATCTCGGTCCAGCACGGCCGCTCCGAGTTCCCCTTCTGAGGGCGCCCGTGCGCGCGGGGTGAGCCGGGTATGCGGCCCGGCCGGGCGCCCGCGCGCGGTGCGCGAGGCGCGCGGCCCGGCGGGGTTGCACCTCACGCCGCGTGAGGACACAGGCTGGGGGACGTACCGAAGGAACACCCCACCGCCCCCGCGGGCCTCGCAGCACGGGCCCGCGCGGGGGACACCCGCAGAGAGGGCAGCGGACAGCCATGAGCCACCCCGTGGGCAAGGTCGCCGAACTCGCCGGAGTCACCGTGCGCACCCTGCACCACTACGACGCGATCGGTCTGCTCTCCCCGAGCGGCCGCAGCCACGCGGGGCACCGCCGTTACGACGACGGCGACCTGGACCGGCTGCAGCAGATCCTGTTCTACCGGGAGCTCGGCTTCCCTCTCGACCAGGTGGCGGCCCTCCTGGACGACCCGGAATCCGACCCGTGGGAACACCTGCGGCGTCAGCACGCGCTGCTGACCGGGCGTATCGCCAGGCTCCAGGAGATGGCCGCCGCCGTCGAAACCGCCATGGAGGCACGGAAGATGGGCATCAACCTCACCCCCGAGGAGAAGTTCGAGGTCTTCGGGGACTTCGACCCCGACCAGTACGCCGACGAGGTCCGGGAGCGCTGGGGCGGCACCGAGGCCTACCGCGAGTCGCAGCACAACGCGGTCACCTGGACCAAGGAGGACTGGAAACGGCTCACCGAGGGCTTCGACGCGCTGCACCGCAGGATGGCCGGCCTGCTCGACGCCGGGGTCGCGGCCGACTCCGAACAGGCCATGGACGTGGCCGAGGAGCACCGCGGGTTCATCTCGGGCAACCACTACGAGTGCGGCCACGAGATGCACAGCAGCCTTGGGGAGATGTACGTCGCGGACGCGCGCTTCACCGCCACCTACGAGGCGATCAGGCCCGGACTCGCCGTCTACATGCGCGACGCGATGCTGGCCAACGCGCTGCGCCACCTCTGAACCGGTAGGGGACGGGGGTGCGTACGGAGCGGGTGCCCGCCGCCCGGCCCGTACCCACCCCCGAGCTCCCTGGCACGCCGCGGGGAGGGTCGTGAGGGTCGTCTTCCCGCCGGTTCCCGGCCGGGAGCTTTGCACCGGTCTGCGCGGAGTGCACCCTGGGAGAGCCGGGGGAACCCGGAAGCGCACGCGCGCGTTGATAGTTTTGGCGAGCCCATCGCAGACGATCCCCCCCCCAGGAGCCCGGAACCCGTGAATACGCTTGCGCTAGGACCGGCCTGGCTGGACCCGGACTACCTGCTGAACACCTTCGGCCTGTGGGGCCTGCTCGCCATCGTCTTCGCCGAGTCCGGCCTGCTGATCGGATTCTTCCTGCCCGGCGACTCCCTGCTGTTCACCGCGGGCCTGCTGGTCACCACCAACAAGCTGGACACGCCGCTGTGGCTGCTGTGCCTGCTGATCGTGCTTGCGGCGGTCATCGGCGACCAGGTCGGCTACCTCTTCGGCCGGAAGGTCGGCCCCGCGCTGTTCCGCCGGCCCGACTCGAAGATCTTCAAGCAGGAGAACGTCCAGAAAGCACACGAGTTCTTCGAGAAGCACGGACCGAAGGCCCTGATCCTGGCCCGTTTCGTGCCCATCGTGCGCACCTTCACGCCGATCATCGTCGGCGTCAGCAAGATGAACTACCGCACCTTCATCACGTACAACGTCATCGGCGGTCTGCTCTGGGGCGCGGGCGTGACGCTCCTCGGAGCGGCCCTCGGCAACGTCGAGTTCGTCCACAAGAACATCGAGCTCATCCTGGTCGGCATCGTCCTGATCTCGGTGGTCCCGATCGTCATCGAGGTGCTGCGGGCCCGCAGCCAGTCCAAGAAGGCCCCGAAGGACCCGGCGCAGGGCCCGGCGGGTGACACCACGGCCGGACCCGCCTCCGGTCTGCCGCCCCAGCAGCCCCCGACACCGCCGCAGCGCGGCAGGCACGCCAAGCGCTGATCTCCCGGCCCGCGCGACGAAGGAGGGGCGGCCAGGATTTCGGTCCTGGCCGCCCCTCCTTCGTACTTCTTCGTACTCCTTCGCGGTGCGCTAGAAGCCTCGCGTCCGCTTGGCCGCCCGGCGGCTGCCGCCCTCGCGTCCGCCGCCCGGCATCCGCAGGAACAGCCGCGAGATCTCGCCACCGAGGTTCACCCCGATCGCGATCGCGAGCGCGATCGCCGCCGCCTTGGAGAGCGAGGCGATACCGGCGTTCACATCGTTCTGCGCGATGCCCAGCAGGCCGTAGTACGTGGCCGAACCCGGCAGCAGCGGCCCGATGGCCGCCGTGACGTACGGCAGCGCCGACGCGTACTGGTAGCGCGAGAAAAGCTGGCCGAAGAGGCCGACGAGCCCGGCGGCGACGGCGGTGGAGGGGACGGCGGAGATGTTCCCCGTGGTGTTCATCGCGCCGAACACGATCCAGGCGACGCCGCCGTTCAGGGCCACCATGATCACCGTGTTGCGCTCCTGCTGGAGCAGGATCGCGAAGGCGAAGCACAGTGCGATGGACGCCAGGATCTGGATCACCGGCCGGGACTGGACCTGCATGGTGGCGTCCGGGTGCAGGTTCGGGTTCAGCCCCGCGCCCGCGTACAGCACGATCAGTACGCCCAGCACGATCGCGATGAAGAAGTACATGACTTCGAGCAGTCGCGCGGACGCGGTGATGTAGTAGCCGGTCAGGCCGTCCTGCACGCCTGCCACCAGCGCCCGCCCCGGCAGCAGCGCGAAGAGTCCACCGGTGACCACGGCGGACGGCAGGATTCCGCCGACCACGTTCTCCGGTACGAAGGCCAGGCCGACCCCCATCGCGGCGGGCGGCATCGCCGCGGCCACGAACTGGTAGAACTCCGGCAGCCCGCGCCCCGCGCACAGCCATGCCAGCCGGTCGCCCAGGATCGCCCCGAGCGCCGCCGCGACGAACACGATGACCCCACCGCCGACCAGCACCGACGCCGAGCCGGCGAGCAGCCCGCTGGCGCCGGACAGCGCCCAGCCCGGGTACGGGTGCCGGTTTCGCCGGATCTCGGCGAGCCGTCGGTACGCCTCCTCCAGGGTGACGTCGATGTCCGGCGCCGTGATGTCCGCGATCAGCCGGTAGACGCCCGCCAGCCGGGTGTAGTCGGTGCCCCGGCGCCGTACCGTACGGCTGGCCGTGACCGGGTCGTCGACGAGCGAGGGCTGGTACGAGATGGACAGCAGCGTGAAGGTGACGGTCGGCTCGCATCGGTCGAGCCCGTAGGCCCGGCACACCGCGAACATGGCCGCCTCGACATCCTCGGCGCCCTCACCGCCGGCCAGCAGCAGCTCGCCGATACGCAGCGTCAGGTCGAGCACGCGCGGGACCGCGGGCCCCGAGTCCTCCTCGTCGCCGTGCCGCTGCACGCTGTCTGGTACCGGCCGGTCGCCGACGGGCATGCGCAGCAGGGTGCGCATCCGGTCCTGCCAGGGCGCCTCCTTGGTGAGCCGTACGACAGGTATGCCGTGGGCGGGGGTGAAGGCGGGCGGGGAGTTCCGCGCGCTGTAGGTCCTGGGGGGCTCGAAGCCGTTCCGCTTCTGCGCGGCGGTCCTGGGCGCGTCGAAGGCGGAGCCCTCCTGCACCTGCGGGCTCTCGGGCGTCAGCCCTTGCGGCAGCGCGAACTCCGAGGTCGCCTGCTCCTCCTCGACCGCGGGAGCGGCCCTGAACCCCTCGGGCAGCGCGAACTCCGAGGTCACCGACTGGTCCTCGTCCAGGGTCACCACCGGAATGGCCTGGGTCGCCCCGACACCGGACGTGGCGCTGGAGGAGTTGCGCCCGGCGCCCGCACCGGACGCGGCGACGGACCCGGACCACCCACCGACAGCCGGAACGGCCTGGGACCCCACGGGCCCACCGCCCCCCGCACCGGGCCTGGCGTCGGACGGCGCGCCGCCCTCCGTGGGGGACCTCACGCGGCCTCCCGCACCGGGCTTGGCGTCGGACGGCGCGTCGCCCTCCGTGCGGGACCTCGCGCGGCCCCCCGCACCGGGCCTGGCGTCGGACGGTGCGCCAGGCTTCGCGTCGGACGGCGCACCGGGCTTCGCGTCGGACGGCGCACCGGGCTTCGCGTCGGACGCGACCCCGGGCTTCGCCGCGGACGCCGCCCCAGACCTCACCCCGCCCCCCGCGCCGGGCCGCGCGCCGGGCTTCGCGCCGGACGTTGCCCCGGTTCCCGAGCCGGCCCGCGCGTCACCCCTCGCGCCGGATTCCGCATCGGACGGCCGCTTGCCGGATCTCGCGTCGGACGGCTTGCCGGGCCTCGCGTCGGACGGCTTGCCGGACCTCGTCGCAGGACCCGCGTCAGGCTTCGCGCCCGACGGAGTCATGGACGCGCCGCGCGCCTCGTCCGACTGCGGCTTGCGGTCCTCGACCTCATCGGCCTCGGCACCGCCCTCGCCGCCGCCCTGCGCCTCCGCCACCACTCGCCTCGCTCTCGTCACTCCAGCCTCGGTGATACCCCACCTGCCCAGTATGTTCACGGATCCACCCGCCCCGCCGCCCGCCCGGCCCGCAACGTACGAGCGGGCGGCACCCCTCGGCGAAGAGGGTGTGCCGCCCGCTCACACGGACGATCGCGGTGCGGGTCAGTGCGCCCCGCCCTGCGCCTCAAGGCGCTTGTACGAGGCCTCGATCTCGGCCTCCGCCTCGGTGCGGCCGACCCAGTCCGCGCCCTCGACCGACTTGCCGGGCTCCAGGTCCTTGTAGACCTCGAAGAAGTGCTGGATCTCCAGGCGGTCGAACTCGGACACGTGGTGGATGTCGCGCAGGTGCTCCACCCGCGGGTCCGAGGCCGGGACGCACAGCAGCTTGTCGTCGCCGCCGGCCTCGTCCGTCATGCGGAACATGCCGATGGCGCGGCACTTGATGACACAGCCGGGGAAGGTGGGCTCGTCCAGGATGACCAGCGCGTCCAGCGGGTCGCCGTCCTCGCCGAGGGTGTTCTCGACGAATCCGTAGTCCGCGGGGTAGCTGGTCGAGGTGAAGAGTCGACGGTCCAGACGGATCCGACCGGTCTCGTGGTCCACCTCGTACTTGTTCCGCGAACCCTTCGGAATCTCGATGGTGACGTCGAACTCCACGGGTGGCTCCTCCATGATCAACACAGTTTTCAAGGGTGGTGCGTCCTCCCGGAGGAAACCGACCCCCGGAGCCCCGGCCGAATGGGCCGGATGTGCCCCGCGGGGTGCCGTGCTCGCGCAAGACGCAGTGGTTAAGTGTCCCTCACGCAGACGTGTGATCGCGAAAGGGGCTGGTCCGCAGTGCCCAAGCTCAAGACCTGGCAGCTCACGGCGGGCTCCGCAGTCGCCGGACTGGCACTCGCCGCCGGCGCCGTGGCCGTGGCGGGGCCCTGGGACTCCGGTCAGCGTAAGGCCGAGCGGGACCTGTCGGCCGCCCAGGACCGTACGGGTGGCGCACATCACGCGACACCGGGCCCCGACCCGGCCGAACCGGCTCCCGCGCCCAGCGCGCGGGGCGTGCTCAGTGCCCTCGGCGCCCCCGCCGCGCCCGCCGCGCGCCCGAACCACCTCAAAGAGGTGCTGACGCCGCTCATGGAGAAGGCCGCGCTCGGCGCGTTCCGTACCGCTTCGGTCGTCGACGCGGCCACCGGCAAGCAGCTGTACGGGCGCGGGCAGCGGGACGCGATGACGCCCGCCTCCACCGTCAAGATCGCCACGACGGTCGCCGCGCTCTCCGCCCTCGGCCCCGACCACCGCATCGCCACCACGGTCCTGGCCGCCCCCGACAACAAGCGGATCACCCTCAAGGGCGGTGGCGACCCCACCCTGGCGAAGGCGGGGCTGCGCGCCCTGGCCGCCGACACGGCCCGCGCGCTGCGCGACAAGGGCGCGGGCAAGGTGTCCCTCACGTACGACACGACCCTCTACAGCGGTCCCGAGGTGCACCCCATCGGCGCGGGCAACGAGAACATCGCCCGGGTGACCCCGCTGATGGTGGAGGAGGGCCGTACCGACGGCACCCGCAGCGGAATCGGCGACCGCTCCCCCGATCCGGCCGCGGACGCCGCGCGCGCCTTCGCGGGCGAACTGCGCGCCCTGGGCGTGCAGGTGACGGGCGTCCCGTCCGCGGGCAAGGCACCCGAAGGCGCGCAGCCGGTTGCCAGGACCCTCTCCGCGCCGCTCTCCGCGCTCGTCGAGCGCACCCTCACCAACAGTGACAACGACCTCGCCGAGGCGCTCGCCCGCCAGACGGCGCTGGCCGCGGGCAAGGAGGCGAGCTTCGCGGGGGCGGGCAAGGCGGTGCGCGAGCGCCTCGCCGGGCTCGACCTGCCCGCGGACGGCCTGCTGAGCGGCGCGCACTTCGCCGACGGCAGCGGCCTGGACCGCAACGACCGGGTCTCGGCGGGGCTGCTGACCGCGCTGCTCGCCCGGTCGGCGGACCCGGACCACCCGGAACTCCGCTCGGTCCTCACCGGTCTGCCGGTCGCCGGATTCAGCGGCACCCTCCAGTCCCGCTACGCCGGCTCGGCCCCCGGCACGGGTCTCGTCCGCGCCAAGACGGGCACCCTCACCGGCATCAACACCCTCGCCGGGACCGTCGTCACCGAGGACGGACGGCTGCTGGCGTTCGCGTTCCTGGCGTCGGGCACCCCGGCGCCGGACCCGGCGCAGAAGGCGCTGGACGCGATGGCGTCCGCGCTGGCGGGCGCGCACTGAGCAACGGCGTCCCGTAACCCACCCGCCCCGACCCCCCTCCCCGTACGCCCTCGACAACGTACGGTTGACGCATGACGAGCCTCGGTGGTGCGGAGATGGTCGACTGGAAGCTCGCGGTGGCGACCGCGACCCGACTCGTGAGGCCGGGTCCCGACATCAGTCGGGACGAGGCCCGAGCCGTCGTCGCGGAGCTGCGCAAGCACGCCAAGGCGTCCGAGGAACACGTCCGCGCGTACACGCGGATGATCCCCGAAGGAACGGAACTGCAGGACACCCCGGTACTGGTCGTCGACCGCACCGGCTGGGTGAAGGCGAACGTCGCGGGCTTCCGCGAACTGCTCAGGCCGCTGCTGGGCAAGATGCAGGAGCGGCGCGGCTCCACCCCCGGCGGCGCCGTGCTCGGCGCGGTCGGCGGCAAGGTCACCGGCGTGGAGGTGGGGATGCTGCTGTCGTTCCTGTCCTCCCGCGTCCTGGGCCAGTACGAGACCTTCGCCCCGGGCAGCAGGGACCTTCCCGCGGGTGAGAACGGCGGCGGCCGGCTGCTGCTGGTCGCGCCGAACATCGTGCACGTCGAGCGCGAGCTGGAGGTGGACCCTCACGACTTCCGCCTCTGGGTGTGCCTGCACGAGGAGACCCACCGCACCCAGTTCACCGCGGTGCCCTGGCTGCGCGACCACCTGGAGGGCGAGATCCAGGCGTTCCTCGGCGAGACCGAGGTCGACCCGATGACGGTCCTGGAACGGCTGCGCGAAGCCGCCCAGTCGTTCGCCGGAGGCCGCCCCGACGGCGAGGAGGACGAGGGCGGCCGCAGTCTCGTCGAGCTGGTCCAGACCCCCGCGCAGCGCGAGATCCTCGGCCGCCTCACCGCCGTGATGTCCCTGCTCGAAGGGCACGCGGACTACGTCATGGACGGCGTGGGGCCCCAGGTCGTCCCGTCCGTCGCCGAGATCAGGGAGAAGTTCCAGCAGCGGCGCGCCAAGGGCGCGAGCCGGCTCGACCTCGCGCTGCGCAGGCTGCTCGGCATGGACGCCAAGCTGCGTCAGTACAAGGACGGCGAGCGCTTCGTACGCGCCGTGGTCGAGGAGGTCGGCATGGACGGCTTCAACCGGGTCTGGACCTCGCCGAACACGCTGCCCACCAAATCGGAGATCGCCGCGCCTGCGGACTGGGTCGCGAGGGTGCACCGTAAGGGAGAAGCGTGAAGCCGGTGTGTGCGACGGCAGGAACGGTAAGGGAAACGCCCTGGAAATCACCCATCTGAGGGACCGTAAGCGCTGGGTAGGCGTGCAATGCTCGGGTATCCGCTCGTTTCTGTCACCATCTACGCACTCTCAGTGACAGAGGCTTCCTCCTCCCGAGGCACCCCAACTCCACCGAAGGGCACCGGACATGGGTCCCCATCCAGCGGTCGCAGCGATACGCCTGGCGGTCCGCCGCGTACTCCACGACGTCCTGAACGACCATCACCGCACCGACCGGCACGACGGCGCCGGCCGGCCCGCAAGCGACGACCGGGCGCACCGTGCGACCCCGCAGGAGCAGCCCGCCCCGCTCGTGCTCGTGGCGTGCTCCGGCGGCGCGGACTCCATGGCGCTCGCCTCCGCGCTGGCCTTCGAGGCGCCCAAGCTGGGCGTCCGGGCGGGCGGGATCACCGTCGACCACAACCTCCAGGCAGGCTCCGGCACGCGCGCCGCCGAGGTCGTGGTCCGGATGACCGCCCTGGGCCTGGCCCCCGCCGAGGCCGTCGCCGTCACCGTCGGCCGGGCCGGCGGCCCGGAGGCCGCCGCCCGCGACGCGAGGTACGCGGCGCTGGACGGCGCGGCCCTGCGGCACGGCGCCGCCGCGATCCTGCTCGGCCACACCCGCGACGACCAGGCCGAGACCGTCCTCCTCGGCCTCGCCCGCGGCTCCGGCACCCGCTCGCTGTCCGGAATGGCGGCCGTCTCGGGGGCGGCCGGGCGCTACCGCCGTCCCTTCCTCCAGCTCGACCGGCAGACCGCCCGCAAGGCCTGCATGGTCCAGTCCCTGCCCGTCTGGGACGACCCGCACAACGCCGACCCCGCCTACACCCGCTCACGGCTGCGCCAGGAGGGCCTGCCGGCCCTGGAGAAGGCGCTCGGCAAGGGCGTCGTCGAGGCCCTCGCCCGTACGGCGCAGCTCTCCCGGGACGACGCCGACGCCCTCGACGACTGGGCCGCCGAGGCCGGCCGCTCCGTGCGGGACGAGACCGGCCGGCTGGAGTGCGCCAAGCTGTACGCGCTGCCGCCCGCGGTGCGCCGCCGGGTGCTGCGCAGGGCGGTCATCGAGGTGGGTTCGCCCGCCGGTTCACTCTTCGCCCGGCACATCGAGGAGGTGGACCGGCTGATCACCGGATGGCGCGGGCAGGGAGCCATCAACCTCCCCGGCCGGGTGGAGGCTCAGCGGCAGGGTGGCAGACTGGTCATTCGGCAGGGCTGAAAGTTCTACGAAAGTGATGCGGGTGGACGCGAACGACATGGGCACCGACCTCAAGTCGGTGCTCATCACCAAGGAAGAGATCGACGCGAAGCTGGCCGAGCTGGCCGCCAAGATCGATGCGGAGTACGCGGGCAAGGAACTGCTCATCGTCGGGGTGCTGAAGGGCGCCGTGATGGTGATGGCGGACCTGGCGCGTGCGCTGTCCACCCCGCTCACCATGGACTGGATGGCGGTGTCGTCGTACGGCGCGGGCACCCAGTCCTCGGGTGTGGTCCGGATCCTCAAGGACCTGGACACCGACATCAAGGGCAAGGACGTCCTGATCGTCGAGGACATCATCGACTCCGGACTGACGCTGTCCTGGCTGCTGTCGAACCTCGGCTCGCGCGAGCCGGCCTCACTGAACGTGTGCACGCTGCTGCGCAAGCCGGAGGCCGCCAAGGTGGCCATCGACGTGAAGTGGGTCGGATTCGACATTCCGAATGAGTTCGTCATCGGATATGGCCTGGATTACGCCGAGAAGTACCGCAACCTCCCCTTCGTCGGGACCCTCGCGCCCCACGTCTACGGGGGCTGACGGCTCCGCCGGACGGCCGCCCGGCGGCCCCGGTCCGTTCCCGGGTCCATATCGGGGAACCCCCGCG
Organism: Streptomyces sp. NPDC091272; assembly: GCF_044757485.1. Lineage (NCBI taxonomy): Bacteria > Bacillati > Actinomycetota > Actinomycetes > Kitasatosporales > Streptomycetaceae > Streptomyces > Streptomyces sp. NPDC091272. The sequence continues at coordinate 63,722 of NZ_JBIVVC010000003.1, read as the reverse complement.
CAATTCCCGCCGTTGGAGGAGGGGAAGGCAGGTTTGTCAGCCGTCCCCTGCGGTCGCGGGTGACAATGCTGGGGTACCGTCCGAAGAACAGTCTTTTATTCAGCGGCATTTACCTACGGGCAGGAGGGACGGGGCGCAGTTCGCCCCGTATGGATGGACGTGAAGCGATACTTCCGTGGGCCGGTCATGTGGATCGTGCTGGCCGTCCTCGCCGTGGTCGTGCTGATGCAGGTCGTCGGCTCGTCTGGCGGCTACAAGACGGTCGACACCGGCAAGGTCATCCAGGCGATCGACAAGGATCAGGTCGACCAGGTCAAACTGACCACCGGTGAAGAACAGATCATCAAGGTGCAGCTGAAGGGCGACCAGAGGGTCGACGACAGCTCCAAGATCCAGGCGAGCTACATCGGGGACCAGGGTTCCAAGCTCGCCGCGAAGCTCGACCAGAAGTTCGAGAGCGGCAAGATCAAGAACGGTTACACCGTCTCACCGACGAAGCAGAACGCCTTCGTCGGGATCCTGCTCACCCTGCTGCCCTTCGTCCTCATCGTCGTCGTCTTCCTGTTCCTGATGAATCAGATGCAGGGCGGCGGCTCCCGGGTCATGCAGTTCGGGAAGTCCAAGGCGAAGCTCATCACCAAGGACACCCCGAAGACGACCTTCTCCGACGTGGCGGGGTCCGACGAGGCGGTCGAGGAGCTCCACGAGATCAAGGAGTTCCTCCAGGAGCCGGCGAAGTTCCAGGCCGTCGGGGCCAAGATCCCCAAGGGCGTACTGCTGTACGGTCCGCCGGGCACGGGCAAGACCCTGCTCGCGCGTGCTGTCGCGGGCGAGGCGGGCGTGCCGTTCTACTCCATCTCGGGTTCCGACTTCGTCGAGATGTTCGTGGGTGTCGGCGCCTCGCGTGTCCGTGACCTCTTCGAGCAGGCCAAGGCGAACGCCCCGGCGATCGTCTTCGTCGACGAGATCGACGCCGTCGGCCGCCACCGCGGCGCCGGCATGGGCGGCGGTCACGACGAGCGCGAGCAGACGCTCAACCAGCTGCTCGTCGAGATGGACGGCTTCGACGTGAAGGGCGGCGTCATCCTGATCGCCGCCACGAACCGGCCGGACATCCTGGACCCGGCGCTGCTGCGCCCGGGACGCTTCGACCGGCAGATCGCGGTCGACCGCCCGGACATGCAGGGCCGGCTGGAGATCCTCAAGGTTCACCAGAAGGGCAAGCCGGTCGCCCAGGACGTCGACCTGGGCGCGGTCGCCCGTCGTACGCCCGGCTTCACGGGCGCGGACCTGTCGAACGTGCTGAACGAGGCCGCGCTGCTCACCGCGCGCAGCAACATGAAGCTGATCGACAACCACATGCTCGACGAGGCGATCGACCGTGTCGTGGCGGGCCCGCAGAAGCGGACCCGGATCATGTCCGACAAGGAAAAGAAGATCACCGCGTACCACGAGGGCGGTCACGCCCTGGTCGCGGCGGCTCTGCCGAACTCGGACCCGGTCCACAAGATCACGATCCTGTCGCGCGGCCGGGCCCTGGGTTACACCATGGTCCTGCCGGACGAGGACAAGTACTCGACCACGCGCAACGAGATGCTCGACCAGCTCGCCTACATGATGGGCGGGCGCGCGGCCGAGGAACTGGTCTTCCACGACCCGACGACCGGCGCTGCGAACGACATCGAGAAGGCCACCGGTACGGCCCGCGCGATGGTCACGCAGTACGGCATGACCGAGCGTCTCGGCGCGATCAAGTTCGGCGGCGACAACACCGAGCCCTTCCTGGGCCGGGACATGACGCACCAGCGCGACTACTCGGAAGAGGTCGCCGCGCTCGTCGACGAAGAGGTCAAGAAGCTCATCGAGACCGCGCACAACGAGGCGTGGGAGATCCTGGTCGAGAACCGCGACGTCCTGGACAACCTCGTGCTGGCCCTCCTGGAGAAGGAGACGCTGAACAAGGAGCAGATCGCGGAGGTCTTCCAGCCTCTCGTGAAGCGCCCGGCCCGCCCCGCGTGGACCGGCTCCTCCCGGCGTACGCCGTCGACCCGGCCGCCGGTGCTCTCGCCCAGGGAGCTCGCCCTCACCAACGGCTCCGCGGGTGCCACGCCCGCGATCACCTCGGTGACCAAGGACGCGACACCGGGGGACGGGGCCCCGGCCCCGGCTCCCGAGGAGCGACCGGAGAACAGCTGAACCCTCCCCGGACGCTCAGCTTCTTCGAGCAGGGGAGACCCCATCGCCGGCCCGGTTCGCCCCGGGCCCGGAATGGATGCCGCGACCCCCAGGTTTTAGCCTGGGGGCCGCGGCTTTTCTGCGTGCCGCACGGATGAACCACAGGAACGAGGCAGTGATGACCGACCCCGTGACGCTGGACGGCGAGTTCTCCGTCGGCGAGTTCGACGAGAAGCGGGCCGAGAGCGCGGTGCGCGAGCTCCTCATCGCCGTCGGCGAGGACCCCGACCGCGAGGGCCTGCGGGAGACTCCGGCGCGGGTGGCGCGGGCGTACCGGGAGATATTCGCCGGGCTGCGGCAGAAGCCCGAGGACGTCCTGACGACGACCTTCGACCTGGGGCACGACGAGATGGTGCTGGTCAAGGACATCGAGGTGATGTCCAGCTGCGAACATCACCTGGTCCCGTTCCACGGTGTGGCGCACGTCGGCTACATCCCGTCCACCGACGGCAAGATCACCGGTCTGTCGAAGCTGGCCCGGCTGGTCGACGTCTTCGCGCGCCGGCCGCAGGTCCAGGAGCGGCTGACCACGCAGACGGCCGACTCGCTCATGGAGATCCTGGAACCGCGCGGGGTGATCGTCGTCGTGGAGTGCGAGCACATGTGCATGACGATGCGCGGGGTGCGCAAGCCGGGCGCGAAGACGATCACCTCCGCGGTGCGCGGACAGCTCCGCGACCCGGCGACCCGCGCCGAGGCGATGAGCCTGATCATGGCCCGCTAGTCCGGGCCGGCCCGCCGGCAAACGCCGGGCCGGCCCGCTGGTGAACGCTGATCATGGCCCGCTGGTATGCGCCGGGCCGCGCGAAGGTCCTGGGGCGGGTCAGGCCGGGTCCGCCGCCGGGGCCTGGTCGTCGTCGTCGGGGAGGCGTAGGACGCGCTCCAGGAAGAAGGCGGCGGCGACGATGGCCGCGCCCGCCAGGACCGAGAAGCCCGCGTAGAGGGCCTGGGTGTGGCGGGAGGGCAGGTCGGAGAACTGGGTGAGCAGGTGGACGCCCACGCCGCCGTACATCCCGGCGACGAGGGCGGCGACCAGCGCGCTCGCCTGGCCGAAGACCACCGCGCGGGCGGCCAGCAGCGGGTCGACGCCCTTGGCGCCGGGGCGGCGCTCGCGCTGGGCGCGCAGCCGGGCGCGCAGGGCCAGCGCGGTCGCCAGCAGCACGACGGCGATCAGTGCCAGCACGACGGGCGCAGCGACCGGTACGCCGGGCAGGGTGGCGACCGACGCCCACAGCCGGGCGCCCGCCCAGGACAGCACCCCGGCCACCGCGAACACGCCGGTCAGTACCCCGAGCCGTAGTTGCTTCACGAAGCTCCGCTCTCCGTCACCTAAGGGGCGTGGTGCTCGACCGCACCACGCCTGACACCAGTGTCGTACGACGTGAACGCTTACTCGGGCAGATGGAGTTCCAGGTCGGTGCGCGGGTGCACGCCCTCGGTGGAGACGGTGCCCAGGAGGTCGGCGACCGCGCCCCGGCCCGGGACCTGGCCCTCGGGCTCCACGTCGTGCCAGGGGGCCAGCACGAAGCCGCGCTCGTGGGCACGCGGGTGGGGGAGCGTGAGCAGCGGGTCGTCCGAGACGACGTTGGCGTACGAGAGGATGTCGACGTCGATCGTGCGGGGGCCCCAGCGCTCCTCGCGGACCCGGTCGAAGCCCTCCTCGATGGCCTGGCCGCGCTCCAGCAGCGAGGCCGGCGGGAGGGTGGTCTTCACCAGGATCACCGCGTTGAAGTACGACGGCTGGGAGCCGGCCTCGACGCCCCACGGCTCCGTCTCGTACACCGGGGAGACGCCCTTGACCCGGACGCCCGGGGTGTCTTCCAGGAGGTCCACGGCGCCCTGGAGGGTCTCCAGGCGGTTGCCGAGGTTGCTGCCGAGACCGATGACGGCCCATTTCGGGTTGGACAGGGTCATGTCGGCCGCGTCCACCTGCTCCGTCACGGAGGTGGGAACCGGCTGGACGGTGGGGTCGCTCTGCGTCTGGTTCATACACGGCTCCGGGTGATGGTGATGGTCACGTCGTCGAAGGGCACGGTGATCGGGGCGTCCGGCTTGTGGACGGTGACCTCGACCTCGTCGACCCCGTCGTGCTTGAGGCACTGCTGGGCGATCCGCTCGGCGAGCGTCTCGATCAGATTGACCGGTTCGCCCTGCACGACCTCCACGACCTCCTCGGCGACCACGCCGTAGTGGACGGTCTTCGTCAGGTCGTCGTCGGCGGCGGCGGGACGGGTGTCCAGGCCGAGGACGAGGTCCACGATGAAGGTCTGGCCCTCCTCGCGTTCCTTGGGGAACACGCCGTGGTGTCCACGGGCCTTGAGGCCGCGCAGCGCGACACGATCCACGCGAATCACTCCTGCTGTTCGTAGTCATCGGGGCCCGTGCCGAGTGCGGTCGGCACGTCACCTGAGAACCGAATCTACCTGCGGGCACCGACAGGCCCGGTCCGCGGGGGCCGCGCCGGGCGCCCGGAAGGGCCCCTTCCGGGTTTTCCTCCCAGGCCCCTACCCACTCGGGGCGCGGTTGCGTCGTCCGTCAGGAGGAATCCTCGTCCTCGTCGTCGTCGGAGTCCGCCAGGACCGGCGAGCCGTGGTGGGCCCACAGCCGCCAGCCGTCCGGGGTGCGCCGGAACACATTGGTGGCGACGACCAGCTGGCCGACCAGGGGTCCCAGTTCGCCGCTCTCCTCGGCGGGGCCGCCGCTGAGGATGTTCTCCGTGCAGGTCGCCAGGGCGGTGTCGCCCATCACGGAGACCCGCACATCGGTGAGGAAGAACTGGATGTAGTCGGTGTGCGCCATGATCAGCGCGTACGAGCGCAGCACCTCGCCGCGCCCGGAGAGCACCGGCCAGCCCGGGTGCACACAGGAGATCTCGTCGTCGAGCCAGAGCGCGGACAGCTCCTCGAAGTCGCCGCGCTCCAGACATTCGTAGAACGCCGTGTTGGCCAGTTCGACCCGCTCGGCGTCGGAGGCGCGGGGCGTCACCTGGCGCCCGCCACGGCGCGGGCGACCCGTACCGCGTCGGCGGTGGCCCGTACCTCGTGCACCCGGACCGCCCAGGCGCCCTCGTGGGCGGCGATCGCGGAGACGGCGGCGGTGGCGGCGTCGCGCTCACGGGCGGGCGGCGGAGCGGCGCCCTCGCCCGCCAGGACGTGGCCCAGGAAGCGTTTGCGGGAGGCGGCGACCAGCAGGGGACGGCCCAGCGAGCGCAGGTCGCCGAGGTGGGCGAGGAGGGTGAGGTCGTGCTCGGCGCGCTTGGCGAAGCCGAGGCCGGGGTCGACGACGATGCGCCGGGGGTCGACGCCGCCCGCGACGACCGCGTCCACGCGCGCGTGGAGCTCGGCGAGGACCTCGGCGACGACGTCGTCGTACACCGCCAGGCTGTTCATGTCCGCGCTGAAGCCGCGCCAGTGCATCACCACGAAGGGGACGCCCGCCGCCGCCACGGCGGGGACCATGGCGGGGTCCGCGAGACCGCCGCTGACGTCGTTGACCAGCACGGCGCCGGCCGCGACGGCCTGTTCCGCGACGGCGGCGCGCATGGTGTCCACGGAGACGGTGACGCCCTCCGACGCGAGGGCGCGGACGACCGGCACGACCCTCTTGAGCTCCTCGTCGGCGTCGACGCGGCTGGCGCCGGGGCGGGTGGACTCGCCGCCCACGTCGACCAGGTCCGCCCCCTCCGCGACCAGGGCGAGGCCCCGCTTCACCGCGGACGCGGTGTCGAACCAGCGGCCGCCGTCGGAGAAGGAGTCGGGCGTCACGTTCACGACGCCCATGACCGCACAGCGGTCCCACTCCGGGAGTCCTTCGGCGGGGTGGGTGTGCAGCAACGTACTCATACGTCCAGCCTAGGCGTCAGGTCCCGATCTCCGGACCGTCGGGAACGGGTGAACCGTCCGGATCGCCGGGATCTTGCGCGCCGGCGCCGAAGACCCGGGCGAGGAGGGTGAACAGGGTGGTGCGTTCCGTGCCGTCCAGGGTGTCCAGTGCCGCGAGCGTGGCGTGCATCCTGGCCCGGATCGTGTCGATGGTCTGCTCGCCGTGCGGGGTGAGGACGACGTTCTTGACGCGGCGGTCGGTGGGGCTCGGCTCCCGGCGCACCAGTTCGCGCTTCTCCAGCCGGTCCACGATGCCGGTGATGTTGGAGGCGTCACAGGCCAGGGTGGTGGCGAGGGCACGCATCGGGGCAGGAGAGGAGCGCAGCACGCTGAGCGCCTTGGCCTGGCTGGGGGTGAGCCCCGCGGTGGCGGCGGCGAGCGTGAAGTCGGCGTAGTAGACACCGAAGGACGCGGCCAGCCGGTCGACCAGTTCGGCCTTGGTCGGGGGGTGGGCCGGGTTCGGCGGGTGGGCTGCCATGACACGCAGTGTACGCCGGAAAACTTGACCATCTCAACGATTGAGGTACCGTCGGAAACGGTTACTTGAGGATGTCAACCATCTGTCGTCCGTCGAGTGGCGACGCGAAGTCACTGAGTTTGGAGCACCTCCATGAAGGCCATCACGTACAGCGCATACGGCAGCCCCGACGCCCTGGAGTACGGCGAGCGGCCCGAGCCCAAGCTCGGTCCTGACTCCGTGCTCGTCAAGGTCCGGGCCGCCTCGGTCAACCCGGTCGACTGGAAGATCCTCGGCGGCCATCTGGATCCGGTGCTGGACGCCGTCTTCCCTGTGGTGCCGGGGTGGGACGTGGCGGGCGTCGTGGAGAAGGCGGGCGCCGCGGTGACCGAGTACGTGCCGGGGGACGAGGTGATCGGTTACGTACGGGAGGACCTCGTCTCGCGGGGCACCTTCGCGGAGTACGTGGCGGCGCCCGTCCGCACCCTGGCCCGCAAGCCCGCCAACGTCGGCTTCGAGGAGGCGGCGGGGCTGCCGCTGGCCGGGCTGACCGCCTACCAGGCGCTGACCAGGCACCTGGCGGTCCGTCCTGGCGACAAGGTCCTCGTGCACGCGGCGGCCGGCGGCGTCGGCTCGCTCGCCGTGCAGATCGCGCGCTCGCTGGGCGCCGAGGTCATCGGCACCGCGAGCGAGCGCAACCACGACTACCTGCGGTCGCTCGGGGCGACGCCCGTCGCGTACGGCGAAGGCCTCGCGGACCGGGTGCGGGCGATCGCGCCGGGCGGGGTGGACGCCGTGCTCGACCTGGTGGGCGGCGAAGCGCTCCAGGGCTCGCCCGAGCTGCTGGCCAAGGACGGCAGGCTGGCCTCCGTCGCGGACGGCGCGGTGAAGGAGCTGGGCGGCGACTACCTCTTCGTACGGCCGGACACCGCTGACCTGACGGCGCTCTCGGTGCTCGTGGAGCGGGGTGAGCTGAAGATCGAGGTCGCGGCCGTCCACCCGCTGGAGAAGGCCGCGGACGCCTTCCGCGAGAGCATCGGGGGGCACACGCGGGGCAAGATCGTGATCAGCGTGGCGTAGGCGTGACCCGCGGGTGCGGGGCGTGGGGGACGCGCAGGCGGGGGACGGTGCGGGGCGGTGATGGCCGGCTGCGGGACGGTGCGGGGCGGTGGGGGCCGACTGCGGGACGGTGCGGGGAGATGGGGGCCGTCGGCGGGGGCGGCGCGGGTATGTGCGGGGTGGGGCTGCCCGCGGCGCCGGCCCCCTGCCGCCCTTGCCCGGCGCGGTTGCCCGCGCCACGGGAACGTCCCGTCCGGTCAGGCCGCCCTGCCCGCCCCCCGGCGCGGTCGACCCCGCCCCCTGGAACGTCCCGTCCCGGTCAGGCCGCCGGTTCCACCTCGGGGACCGGCGCAGGGGCGTGTGCACACGGCTGAGGGCCCCTCTTCGCGGCCCTCCCGCGGGTCAGCCGGGCGAACGGCCTCGGCAGGCCCAGCGTCACGAAGCCCTCCGCCTGCATCGCCGCGAAACCGATCCGCGGCAGGTCCCGGGTGGTCCGGAAGACCACGAAGCGCGGCTCCCAGCGCGGCTGGAACTTCGCGTTGAACTTGTACAGCGACTCGATCTGGAACCACCGGGACAGGAACACCAGCAGCCCGCGCCAGCCCCGCAGCACCGGCCCCGCGCCCAGCTTCTCGCCACGGGCCAGCGCCGAGCGGAACATCGCGAAGTTGAGCGAGACCTTCTTGATGCCGAGGCCGGGGGCGGCCGTCAGGGAGGCCACGATCAGGAGTTCGTTCATGCCGGGGTCGGCCGCCCGGTCGCGCCGCATCAGGTCGAGGGACATGCCGTCCTCGCCCCACGGCACGAAGTGCAGTACCGCCTTGATGTCGCCGTACGGGCCGGGAGCGGCGCCCTCCTCGTCGGCCTTGTGGGCGGTCGCGACGAAGCAGTCCTCGTCGCCCGGTTCACCGACCCGGCCCAGCGCCATCGAGAACCCGCGCTCGGTCTCCGTGCCGCGCCAGTCGGCGGCGGCCCGGCGGATGCGGTCCAGCTCCTCGCCCGACAGGTCGCCGACGCGGCGCACCCGGGTCTCGTAGCCACCCCGCTCGATGCGTTTGACCATCTGCCGCACGTTGCGCATCGCGCGCCCCGAGAGGGAGAAGTCGGGGACGTCGACGACCGCCTCGTCGCCCAGTTCGAGTGCGTCCAGGCCGCTCTCGCGGGTCCAGACCTCGCCGCCGGTCTCCGAGCAGCCCATCACCGCCGGGGTCCACGAGTGCGCCTTGGCCTCCTCCATGAACCGCTCGATGGCGCCCGGCCAGGCCTCGACGTCGCCGATCGGGTCCCCGCTGGCCAGCATCACGCCGGAGACGACGCGGTAGGTGACGGCGGCCTTGCCGCTGGGGGAGAACACGGCGGCCTTGTCGTGCCGCAGCGCGAAGTGGCCCAGCGAGTCGCGGGCGCCGTGCTTGGCCAGCAGGGCGCGCAGCCGCGTCTCGTCGTCGGCGGTCAGCCGTGCGGCCGGGTGCTCGGGGCGGAAGGCCAGGTAGACGGTGGTGAGCGCGACGACCCAGCCGAGCGCGCCGAGCGAGTAGCCGACCGTCCAGGACGCCTGCCTGGCGTAGTCGACCGGGCCCTCGAAGCCGACCAGGCCGTACAGGACATGGGTCAGGCGGTCGCCGAAGCCGGGGTTGCCGACGATCGTCCTCGGGTGCGAGCTGACGATCAGCAGACCGAGCCCGACCGAGCCGACGCCGGTCAGTACGAAGTTCGCCACCGCCTTCCAGCGGCTGCGCGGGTCGGGCAGCGCGGCGAACTCACTCCGATGGACGATCAGCAGGGCGAGAAGTGCGAGCGCGATCAGCACCCCGACCCAGGAATGCCGGTAGGAGTACTGGGCGGCGGCGCCCACCGGCAGCAGGACCACCGCGGCGCGCCAGGCGCGCCGCTTGCGCCTCTTGATGCCGTGCGCCAGCAGGAGCAGCAGCACCCCCACGGTCAGTGAGAAGGCGGCGGCGAACGGCCCGAACGTACCGGGCAGTACCTCGGCCACGCTGTGCATCCGGCTGTGCCGGAAGCGGGGGAAGACCGCGGCCGCGATGTCGAGCAGTGCCACCAGGGTGACCGCCGCGCCCACCAGCGCGGGGACCTTCTCGGGCCGCGGACCGCGCAGGATCCGCCGGACCCGATCCGGAACCGCTCCGGACTTATCCCCATCTATTCTGATTGACATCGCTTCCCGAGGTTTCCGCGAGGGGTTTTGTGCCCGCGGAACTTGGAGAAGGTCCGTCCGGGCAATGTGCGTCCACTAGGACGGCGCTTCCGGGGGGTGGGTTCACTCGGCTCTCAGGAAATTCTCATCCAGGAAGTAACGATCTCGACATGGGTCTCACCAGTACCAAGGTCCTCGCGCTCACCCTGGTGATCGCGGTCCTGCTCTTCGCCGCCACGATCTGGCTCTGGCCGCGGCTGTCCCGCCGCTCCCTCAGGGCCGTTCTCGGCCGGATCGGACTGCTGCTGGTGACCCAGTTGGCACTGTTCGCCGCCGTCGGCCTCGCCGCGAACAAGTCCTTCCTCTTCTACGGCTCCTGGGCCGACCTCTTCGGCCAGGAGGAGGAGATGGGCGTGGTCGTCGACCACGCAGCGGGCGCAGGCAAGCAGGCGCAGCTGATCGGCACCCGCGCGCTGGACGTCCCCGGCGGCGGCAAGCCGTCCGTGGGCGGGCAGATACAGGAAGTACGGATCGAGGGCGCGAAGTCGAAGATCGTCAGCCCGGCGTACGTGTACCTGCCACCGGAGTACTTCCAGCCGCAGTACGCGAAGAAGAACTTCCCGGCGACGGTCGTGCTCACCGGCTACCCCGGCACCGCGATGAACCTGATCAAGGGGCTCCGCTACCCGCAGACCGCCCTGCTGCAGGCCCGCGCGGGCAAGGCGCAGCCGATGGTCATGGTGATGATGCGGCCGACCGTCGCACCGCCGCGCGACACCGAGTGCGTGGACATCCCCGGCGGCCCGCAGACCGAGACGTTCTTCGCCGAGGACCTGCCGCGCGCGGTCTCCTCCGCGTACCGCGTGGGTACGAAGGGGAAGAACTGGGGCTTCATGGGGAACTCCACGGGTGGCTACTGCGCCGTGAAGATAGCCATGGGCCACCCGGACAAGTTCGCCGCGGGCGCGGGGCTCTCCCCGTACTACAAGGCGGCCGACGACCCGACGACCGGAGACCTCTTCGGCGGGAACGCGGACCTCAAGAAGCGTGCGGACCTGCTGTGGTCGCTGGACCACCTGCCCGCGCCCAGGACCTCCCTGCTGGTCACGACCAGCAAGAAGGGCGAGGACAACAAGAAGCCGACGGCGGAGTTCATCAGCAAGGTGAAGCCGCCGACGCACATCTCCTCGATCACGCTGAACAGCGGCGGCCACAACTTCAACACCTGGAAGCGCGAGATCCCCGCCGTCGTCGAGTGGATGAGCAAGAAGCTCACGGCCTGACGCCTTGCGGGCGGGGCCTGAGGCTGCCGGGCGGGGAGGGTCGCCCGGGTCCGGCTGCGTCTCCGGCCGGCGGCGGTCAGCCGATCGTCTCCACCTGCACCTCGGTGCGGGGCACCTTGCGGTCGTCCGCGTCGATGGACCGGCGCAGCGCCTCATGCAGCCGGGCCGGGGTGAGCACGCCCAGGAACCGGCCCTCGCTCCGCCCGTCGATGACGGCGATCCACCCCGCGTCGTGCTGGAGCATCGTCGCGAACGCCTGCTTCAGCGAGGCCCCCACCGGGAGCCAGGCCTCCATCCGGCGCGCGTGCTCGCGCACGGTCCCGCCCTGCGCCGTGGACGTGGCCGGAATCCAGCCGTGCAGATTGTCGTCCCCGTCCAGTACGACGCCCCAGCGCGCGCCCTCCGCCGACAGCCGTGCGGTGGCGCTCTTGAGGGAGTCGTCGAGGTGGACCACCGGCGGCTGGTCCAGGTCGCTCTCCTCGATGGGGGTGACCGACAGCCTCTTGAGGCCCCGGTCGGCGCCGACGAAGTCCGCGACGTACGGGGTGGCGGGCGCGCCGAGCACGGCGGCCGGGGCGGCGAACTGCTCGATGGTGCCCTGTCCGTAGACGGCGATCCGGTCGCCGAGGCGGACCGCTTCCTCGATGTCGTGCGTGACGAACAGCACCGTCTTGCGGACCTGCGACTGGAGCTTCAGGAACTCGTTCTGCAGGTGCTCGCGGACCACCGGGTCGACCGCGCCGAACGGTTCGTCCATGAGCAGGATCGGCGGGTCGGCGGCCAGTGCGCGGGCCACCCCGACGCGCTGCCGCTGACCGCCGGAGAGCTGTTCCGGATAGCGGGGACCGTAGACCTTGGGATCGAGTCCCACCAGGTCGAGGAGTTCCGCGGCGCGGGCGCGGGCCTCCGCACGCCGCACCCCGAGCAGGTGCGGCACCGTCGCCGTGTTGTCGAGGACGGTCCGGTGCGGGAAGAGGCCCACCTGCTGGATCACGTAGCCGATCCTGCGCCGGAGTTCGACGGGATCGCCCGCGGCTATGTCCTCGCCGTCGATGAGTATGCGGCCCCCGGTCGGTTCGATGAGCCGGTTGACCATCTTCATGGTGGTGGTCTTGCCGCAGCCCGACGGGCCGACGAGCGTGACCAGTTCACCCGCGGCGACCTCGAAGGACAGGTCGTCGACGGCGGTCGTTCCGTCGGCGTAGCGCTTGGTGACGTGCTCGAACCGGATCATGGGTCCCCATTGTGACGGCTGGTGACAGGTCTTGTGTGAAGGGCGTGTTGCCGGGATGTGGCAGCCCGAACCGGGCCGGGCCCGTTGTCGGTGGTCGGCGATAAGGTCTTTGAACATACGTTCTCAGCCGTATGGATTTGCCGGAACGGGGGAGGGGGAACGGGTGAGCGAGCAGAGCTGTCTGGCGACGAACGACTGGATCTGCGGTGAGTACCTGCGTTCCCGCAGCCAGGAACTGACCGACGCGACCGTCCAGCACATCTGGATCACGGTGGCCTCGGTGCTGATCGGGTTGGCCGTGGCCTTCCCGCTGGCGCTGCTGGCGCGTCGGCACAAGCGGTTCGCGGGGCCGGTGCTCGGGCTGACCACCGTGCTCTACACGGTGCCCTCGCTGGCGATGTTCTCGCTGCTGCTGCCGCTCTTCGGGCTCTCGGCCGCGCTGGTCGTCACCGGCCTGGTGCTGTACTCCCTGACGATCCTCGTACGCAACATCCTGGCCGGTCTCGAAGCGGTGCCGGAAGAGGCCCGGGAGGCCGCCCGCGGGATGGGGTACGGGTCGTGGCGGATGCTCTGGGAGGTCGAACTGCCGCTCTCGCTGCCCGCGCTGATGGCCGGGGTGCGGATCGCCACCGTCTCGACGGTCGCGTTGACCACGGTCGGCTCCATCGTCGGCCGCGGCGGCCTCGGCAACCTCATCGAGGACGCGCTGCCCACCTTCTTCAAGGCGCAGGTGCTGGCCGCGTCCGTGCTGTGCGTGCTGCTCGCCCTCGTCGCGGACCTGCTGCTGCTCGGGCTGCAGCGGTTGCTCACCCCGTGGACACGGGTGACCCGGGCGAGGCCCGAGCCGCGTACGGCTCGAATACGGAAGACTTCTGCGGCTGTTGAGGCGGGCTGATCTCGATGGGTGTGCTCTCGGGCGCCTGGACCTGGCTGGTCACGGGCTCGAACTGGTCGGGGGACGGCGGGGTACTGGCCCGCCTCTCCGAGCATCTGTACGTCAGCGGGGTGGCGCTCGCGCTGGCCTGTCTGCTCGCGCTGCCGACGGCCTTCCTGCTCGGACACCTCGGCAGGGGCGGTGCGCTCGCGGTCAACATCTCCAACGTGGGGCGGGCCGTGCCGGTGTTCGCGGTGCTGGCGCTGTTCATGGTCTCGCCGCTGCGCTCCGCCGGATACCTGCCGACGATCATCGCGCTGATCCTGTTCGCGGTGCCGCCGCTGCTCACCAACGCGTACGTCGGGATGCGGGAGGTGGACCGGGCGGTGGTGGAGGCCGCACGCGGCATGGGCATGTCGGGTGTGCAGCTCTTTCTGCGGGTCGAGCTCCCCCTCGCGTACCCGCTGGTCATGACCGGGCTGCGGTCCGCGGCCGTCCAGGTGGTGGCCACCGCGTCAATCGCCGCGATGGTCGGCCAGGGCGGGCTCGGACGGATCATCACCGCCGGCTTCAACACGTACGACACCGCGCAGGTGGTCGCGGGGGCGCTGCTGGTGGCGCTGCTCGCACTGCTGGTGGAGGGCGCTCTGGTGGTGCTCGGCCGACTGTTCTCGCCGCTCAGGAAAACGGCCTGACGGTGCGGTGGCCCTCCTGATTCCCTTGCTGCTCCGTTCTCCTGCTGTTTCGCTCACGTCCCTCGTTCCCGCACCTCGTGCATCCCTGCACCTCGTGCGTCCCTGCACTCCGTGCACTTCATGAATGGTGATCCCTCATGAGTAAGACCTCCAAGACCTCACGCCTCGCGGGTGCGGTGGTCGGCCTGGTGGCACTGACCGGTTCGCTCGCCGCGTGCGGCGGCGACAGCCTGGAGAAGGACAAGCCGGGCGCCGAAGCCCCCGCGGGCGGCGGCAAGAAGGGCTCCCTGGTGGTGGGCGCCGCCGCGTTCACCGAGTCCAAGGTGCTGGCGGAGCTGTACGCGCAGATACTCAAGGACGCCGGGTTCGCCACCTCGGTGACCGTCGTCAAGAACCGCGAGCTGTACGAACCCTCGTTGGAGAAGGGCGAGATCGACGTCGTACCGGAATACGCGGCGACGATCACGGAATTCCTCAACGCCAAGGTCAACGGCGCGCAGAAGGCCCAGCAGAAGCCGCTGGCGTCCAGTGACGTCGCCGCCACCGTCGCCGCGCTGGAGAAGCTGGCACAGCCGCTCGGACTGAAGGTTCTGCCCGCGGGGCAGGCCGTCGATCAGAACGCGTTCGCGGTGACCAAGGAATTCGCCGCGAAGAACAATCTCAAGAGCCTCTCCGACCTGGGGAGGTCCAAGCTCAAGGTCAAGATCGCGGCGGGCGACGAATGTGAGATCCGGCCGTTCTGCGCCCCCGGGTTGAAGTCGAAGTACGGCATCGACGTCACCGGCATCGACCCCAAGGGCGTCGGTACCCCGCAGTCCAAGCAGGCCGTCAAGGACGGTGCGGACCAGCTCGTCCTCACCACGACCACGGACGCCACGATCGACAGCTTCGGTCTCGTCTTCCTGGCCGACGACAAGAAGCTGCAGAACGCCGACAACCTGCTGCCCGTCGTCAACGCCAAGGACGCGGGCGACCCCGCCGTCGCTGAGGCCCTCGGCAAACTCACCAAGGCGCTGACCACGGCGGACCTCGGCGAACTCAACCGGAAGGTCGACATCGAGCGGGCCAAGCCGGGCGATGTGGCGAAGGCCTACCTGGAGGAGAAGAACTTGATCAAGAAGTAACGGCAGCGGCGAAAGGGGAACGGGGAACGGGGAACGGGGAACGGGGAACGGCACTCAGGGCATCGGGGGTGGTGGGGGCAGCCGTTCGGCGGTGTTTCTCCAGCGGTCCTGGTAACCGCAAGGGAACAGATTGCCGAGCGGTGCCCCATACGTGTCCCGCACGCGGTAAATTTCCAGCCATGCCACGTGGACGCCACCGCCATTCCCCACCCCTGCACAAACTGCTGCCCCCCTCGGCGGTCGCGGGCGTCTCGCTCGTGTGCGCCGTCGGCGCCTGGTTCGTGGCGGAGCCGGTGGTACTCCGCGTCCTCGTCGCCGCCACGGCGGCTTCCGCCGTCACCGGGGCGGCGCTGATGCGCGGTTGGGACCGTACGGCCGGCCGCAGGGTCGCCGAACTGACCCGGGCACGTGAGGCCGACGTCTGGAAGGCGGAGGAGCGTGTCGCCGACGTCGAGGGAGACCTCGACGAGTCGCGCGCGCTGCGCAGTAGGCTGGAGGAGAAGCTGCGCTCCAAGCGCGTGGAACTGGCCGCTCTGCGCAACGAGCACGCCGCGCTGCTGCGCCGGTACGCGACCGCCGAGACCGAGCGGGCCACGGCGCTGGAACGCCGCCGGCAGCTCGCGCTGGAGGCGGCGAGGAAAGCGCCTCGCGAACTGCCCGCGGCGGGCTCCACGCCGACCCCGGCCGCGTACATGCGGGCGGCGGCGGCACTGCAGAACCTGGGGCGGAACGGGGCCGCGCAGACCGCGGCTTCGGCCGCCGAACTGCGGGAACACACCCGTCCGGCCACGGCCGTCACCCCGTACGCACCGCGGAACCTCCCCGCCGTGCGCAAGCAGGGCGGCTTCGACTTCTTCGGCACGGCCGCGGCCGAGGCCGCGGGTGTGGGTGTGGACGCGGCGGCCACGGACACCGCGGCCTCCGCGCTGGAACCGGTCCGCGGGCCGGGACAGCACCGGCCCGCACCGCGGCAGCCCGACCAGCAACAGCCCGCCGTCCAGCAGCAGTCCGCGGAGCACGTCGCCGAGCAGCACACCGTCCAGCAGCACGCCGCCGTGCAGAACGAGGACCTGGCGGACGTCGTCGGCGAGGAGGCGCTGGCCGATCACCGGACGCTGCGTGCCGCCGACCGTGACGCGGTGGGTGAGGTCATCGACCTGACGGCGCACGACGAGACCGAGCAGCTGGACGTCGCGGACCTCCGCAGCGCGATCAGCTAGGCGGTCGCCGAGGCGCGATCAGCTGGGCGGCCGCCAAGATGCGACCAGTTGGGCAGCTGGGCGGTCGCCGAAGTACTACTTGTCGATGTCGCCGACGACGAAGAAGAGTGAGCCGAGGATCGCGACCATGTCCGCGACCAGCGTCCCCGGCAGCAGCTCCGTCAGCGCCTGGATGTTGTTGAACGACGCCGAGCGCAGTTTCAGCCGGTACGGCGTCTTCTCGCCCTTGGAGACCAGGTAGTAGCCGTTGATGCCGAGCGGGTTCTCGGTCCACGCGTAGGTGTGGCCCTCGGGGGCCTTGAGGACCTTCGGCAGCCGCTGGTTGATCGGGCCGGGCGCCAGGTCGGCCGTCCGGTCGAGGCAGGCGTCGGCGAGGTCCAGCGCGTTGTGCGTCTGTTCCAGGAGGCACTCGAAGCGCGCCAGGCAGTCGCCCTCCTGCCTGGTCACCACCTTGAGGGTGTCCTGGAGTTCCCCGTACGCGAGGTACGGCTCGTCGCGCCGCAGGTCGAAGTCGACACCGGAGGCGCGGGCGATCGGCCCGGAGACGCCGTACGCGTGGACGGCCTTCGCCGACAGCACGCCCACGTCGCGCGTACGGCCGCGGAAGATCTCGTTGCCGAGGACGAGGCCGTCGTAGACGTCCATGCGGGAGCGGACGGAGGCGACGGCGTCGCGCACCCGCCCCAGCCAGCCCGCCGGCACGTCCTCCTTGAGGCCGCCGACCCGGTTGAACATGTAGTGCATGCGCCCGCCTGACACCTCCTCCATCACCGCCTGGAGCTCCTCGCGCTCGCGGAACGCGTGGAAGACGGGGGTGATGCCGCCGAGCTCCAGGGGGTAGGAGCCGAGGAACATCAGGTGGTTGAGCACCCGGTTCAGCTCGGCGAGGAGCGTACGGGTCCACACGGCGCGCTCGGGGACCTCCATGCCGAGCATCCGCTCGACGGCCATGACGACACCGAGCTCGTTGGAGAACGCGGAGAGCCAGTCGTGGCGGTTGGCCAGCATGACGATCTGGCGGTAGTCACGTGCCTCGAAGAGCTTCTCGGCCCCGCGGTGCATGTAACCGATGACGGGCTCGGCGTGCTGGACGCGCTCACCGTCGAGGACGAGCTTCAGGCGCAGGACGCCGTGGGTCGAGGGATGCTGGGGGCCGATGTTGAGCACCATGTCGGTGGACTCGGCCGCGCCGCCGATGCCGACCGTCGTCGTCTGCGTCATGCGGGACAGTATCCCTCGCGGTCCCGAGCGGGCGGCCGGAGAGCCCCCGCCCTCGCCCCGCCCGCGCTCCTCGCGCCCGTGCTCCTCGCGCCCTCGCGCCCTCGCGCAGACCAGCGCCTGGATGCTGGATGTCAGAGGCCCGTGGTCCCCTGCAGCAGCCAGCCGAAGTCCCCCAGGCCGCCCCTTGCCGTGAGTTCTGCCGCCTCGCCCGCCGCGGACAGGGCGCGGACGTAGGCTGCCGGGTCCTTCGACGCCAGGGGCAGCGGTGGGCGTTCGCCGGTCACGCCGAGCCTGTGCAGCGCCTCTCGCTGAGTGAGCAGCTCGGTCCGGGGGGCCTCGGCCGCCGCCGCGCACGCGTCCAGTGCCACGTGTGCCGTCACGTCGCAGCTGCCGTCCGGCACCGCCCGCACCTCGCGGCCTGCCGCGAAACCGCTCAGGGTTGCGAACGGCGGCCGCGACCCCCGCTCGTGCGCGTAGTCCACCGCCACCGCGAGGCCCGCGTCGAGCGTCGAGACCGCCCGTGCCCACGCCTCGTCCCGAGGGCGGCCGATCTCCGCCCGGTGTCCGGCGGGCAGGCCCTCCAGCGGCCACCACCGCGCCAGCCACGCGGCGTCCGCGCCGCCCACCGGGGCGCCGAGCCGCTCCGCCCCGTCGGACGCCCGCACCTCCACGTACCGCGGCACCCCTTTCGCGTCCACCTCCGCGACGTCCACCGGAACGTTGTCCAGCCACTCGTTCGCGAAGACCAGTCCCGTGACGCCCGACGGCGGCTCGGCGCACCACTCGATGCGGTGGTCGAGCCCGTCCGGCCGGGCGGCCCGTTCCACCCCGTACGCCCGCACCTCGAAGCCCTCGGGGAGCGCGGCGAGCACCCCCGTCAGGAGCTCACCGCGCCCGGCCCCGATGTCGACCAGGTCGATCCCGCCGGAGCGTTCCGGGCCGCCCGGCGTGCCGTGCCCGACACCCGGTTCCCCGTACGTACGCAGCAGCAGCCGCGCCACCGCCCGCGCGAACAGCGCCGACACGTGCACGGACGTACGGAAATGGCCCGCCGGCCCCTCGGGACGCTGATAGAAACCGCCCGGCCCGTAGAGCGCGCGCTCCGTCGCCGTGCGCCACCCGCTCCACCCGGAAGCCGCCCCTTCGCGTGGCCTGCCGCGCCCCTCGGTTCCCTCGCCGTGCAGCTCGTCCCGGGGGTCCCTCTCGTCTCTCACGGCGCCAAGTCTCCACTGCGTCTCCACCTTGGGGAGTAGTGGCCCGTCCACCGGATCGCCCCTCCGGTTGACCCATTGACCTCTGGGGTTTCCCTACGCTGGACTCGTGCAGCGCCTCTACGACTTCATCCGCAGACACCCGACGAGCGTCGACAGCTTCTGGGCTGTGATGCTCCTCGGGATGTCCGCGGCGTCGGCGGCCGGCGCCTTCGACGGACACGGCGTCTCGGCGGGCATCTGCATCTTCGTGCTGTCCCTGGTGGTCGCGCTGCGCCGCCGCTTCCCCGAGTGGATGCTGCTGACCGCGATCGCGGTCGGGCTGGTCCAGGTCGCGCTGGACATCCAGCCGAACCTCGCGGACTTCGCGATGCTCGTCATCGTCTACACGGTGGCGGCCAACGGGGCCCGCTGGGCCTCCCGGCTGGCGCTCGGCGGCTCGCTGCTGGCCGCGACGATCTCGCAGCTCAGATGGCCGGTGGACAAGGCCCCGGGAGCCGCGGCCCCGATCGCGTACGCGGTGTTCCTGACCATCCCCTTCCTCCTCGCCTGGGTGCTCGGTGACTCGCTGCGCACCCGCCGCGCCTACTTCGCCCAGCTGGAGGAGCGGGCCACCCGGCTGGAGAAGGAGCGCGAGGCGCAGTCGAAGGTGGCGGTGGCGGCCGAGCGCGCCAGGATCGCCCGTGAGCTGCACGACGTCGTCGCGCACAACGTGTCCGTGATGGTGGTGCAGGCCGACGGCGCCGCGTACGTCATGGATGCCTCGCCCGACCAGGCCAAGCAGGCCCTGGAGACCATCTCGACGACCGGCAGGCAGGCGCTCGCCGAGATGCGCAGACTGCTCGGCGTACTGCGTACGGGAGAGCAGCAGGAGGCCGGCGAGTACGTGCCGCAGCCCGACGTGCAGCAGATCGAGGACCTGGTGGAACAGGTCCGCACGGCGGGCCTCACCGTCGACTTCAAGATCGAGGGCACCGCCCGCCCGCTGCCCAGCGGCGTCGAGCTCACCGCGTACCGCATCGTGCAGGAGGCCCTCACCAACACCCGCAAGCACGGCGGCCCCGAGGTGGGCGCGAGCGTGCGGCTGGTGTACTTCGACGACGGCCTCGGGCTGCTCGTGGAGGACGACGGCCGGGGCGCCGCCCACGAGATGTACGAGGACGGCGGCGCCGACGGCCAGGGGCACGGCCTCATCGGGATGCGCGAGCGGGTCGGTATGGTCGGCGGCACGCTGGACGCGGGACCGCGCCCGGGAGGTGGCTTCCGGATCAGCGCCCTGCTCCCGCTCAAGCCGGCCCACTGAACCTGCCCCCAACTGACCCCGGCGCCCCGCACCCGGCCCACTGAAACGCGGGCCCACCGGCCCCGGCCCACCGGCCCCGGCGCACCGAACCCGCCCTGCTGAACCCGCCCTGCTGAACCCGCCCTGCTGAACCCGCCCTGCTGAACCCGCTCTCCGGAAGGTCCCCCAATGCCGCCGATCCGCGTCATGCTCGTCGACGACCAGATGCTGCTGCGCACCGGCTTCCGGATGGTCCTGGCCGCCCAGCCGGACATGGAGGTCGTCGCCGAGGCGGGTGACGGACAGGAGGCGATCGACGTCCTGCGCACCACCGCGGTCGACGTCGTCCTGATGGACGTCCGCATGCCGAGGCTGGACGGGGTGGAGGCGACCCGGCGGATCTGCGCACAGCAGGACCCGCCGCGGGTGCTCATCCTGACCACCTTCGACCTCGACGAGTACGCCTTCTCCGGGCTCAAGGCGGGCGCCAGCGGTTTCATGCTGAAGGACGTGCCGCCGACCGACCTGCTGGACGCGATCCGCTCGGTGCACAGCGGGGACGCGGTCGTCGCCCCCTCGACCACCCGCCGGCTGCTGGACCGCTTCTCGCCGATGCTGCCGAGCAGCAGCAAGGAGCCGCGGCACAAGGAGGTCGAGAAGCTCACCGAGCGCGAGCGCGAGGTCATGCTGCTCGTCGCGCAGGGCCTGTCGAACGGTGAGATCGCGGCCCGTCTGGTCCTCTCCGAGGCCACGGTGAAGACGCACGTCGGCCGCATCCTGACCAAGCTCGGTCTGCGCGACCGGGTGCAGGTGGTCGTCCTCGCGTACGAGTCGGGCCTGGTACGGGCCGGGGGCTCGCCCGGAAACCTGTAGCGCGGGCAGCGGGCGGCGGGCAGTGGTCGGCGGGCAGCGGGCACCAGGGGCAACCCGTGGCGCGGGCGGCCCCGCTAGCGCAGCACCCCCTCCAGGAAGTCGCTGCCCAGTCGTGCCACCACCGTCGTGTCCAGCTGGTGCAGCACATAACGGCCGCGGCGGCGCGTGGAGATCAGGCCGGCCTTCTTCAGCACGCCCAGGTGCCGGGACACCTCGGGCGCGGTGATGGCGAGGGTGTCCGCCAGCTCACCCGTCGTGTACGGCGTACGGGCCAGGAACCGGCACAGTCGCATCCGCATCGGGTGCGCCAGCGCCTCCAGCCGCAGTTGCAGCAGCTGCACCGAGGCCGGCGAGGGCAACTCCGGCGCACCCACCGGGTAGTGGATCACCGGGCGCCAGCCGGGGGCGTGCAACACCAGCAGGTGCGGCCAGCCGAAGGTGGACGGCACGGCGGTCAGGCCGGCGCCCACCGCCGGGTCCGTCGCGGTGGTCTGGCCCTCGGCGAGCTTGTCCGCCCGTATCCGGCGGTTGTCCTCGTCCACGGTGAGGGAGGGCGAGACGGCGTGCAACGCCTCGGCGAGCCCCCGGCGTTGCAGCAGGTCGTGCTTGTGGCGGGCGTCGGAGGCGAGCTGGACCCTGACCCGGTTCCAGGTGTCCGCGAAGAACGCCTCGTCGCAGTCCTCGAACAACCGGCGCAGCCAGAGCCTGACCGAACCCGGGTCGGTCAGCAGCCGGTGGGTGAAGTCCATCTGCTTGGGGCCGCGGGCCGCCGCCAGCTCCAGTGCGCGGGCCCGCAGCGAGGCGTCGACCAGCGGCGAGGGGCTGCCCTCGGAGTACATGCTGGAGCAGGTGAACTCCAGTGCGGCCGACACGAACTCCTCGTCGTCCAGCCGGTCCAGCAGGTCCAGGTCCTCGCCGAGCGTCGCACCGGGCCTGCCGGGCCCGTTCCTGACCCCGGCGAACGGCAGGAACACGTCGGAGAACGTCGTGCGCCACAGGAAGTCGGCCTCCGTCAGCCGGTCCGCGAGGTCCGGCTTGAGGCAGGAGGCGGTCGCGGTGGCCCAGCCGTGCAGCCCGGGATGGTGGCCGGGTTCGGACAGGGCGTGCAGCGCCATGCCCAGCTCACCCAGCGGCGAGATGGCGAACTCGATCCGCTCGGGCGGCAGGCCTGCGATGTCCACGGAGACACTCATGGCCTCATGGTGCCCCCTCGCACTGACAACCGGGCCGTCGATTGACGGGGCCCGTCAATCGACGGCGGTCCGATTGACGGGCCCCGTCAATCGGCTGGGCGGGGCGCCCGCACCGGCCGCAGCGTTCAGCACATGAACGCATCCCAGCAGCACATGTTCGACGTCTACCGCGCCGCCCAGCAGGGCGGCCCCACCCCGCCGGCCCCCGGCACGCACGACTGGCGGACCGTCCGCGAACTGCGCGACGCGGTCCGCGACGACCTCCGCTTCCGCGCGGCGGTGGCCGAGCAGCCGGCCCGTACCTTCCTGCGCGCCGCACTCACCCGCCTGGTGACCCGGCTGCGCCCGACCCGCACCTCCCAGGCGTCCCGTACCTCTCAGGCACCCCGTACCTCTCAGGGATCCCGTACCTCCCAGGCGCCCCGTACCTCCCCGGTGCCCCGCACATCCCGCGGGGGCGCCGCGACGGTGGGCCGCCGTTAGGGCAGTCGGCCGGTGAACTCGGCCACCGCGGCGTGCACTTCCCGCGCCGACCACTCAAGGCCCTCGGCCGCCACCGTCACCTCGGTGACCGAGAGGCCCGGGGCGTCTCCCGCGGACCACCGCCGGAACAGGCACACCCCCGTCTCCTCCGCCTGCCGTACCGCCGCCTCCGTCAGCACATCGGCGGCGTACGGCAGCCACACCTGGAACTGATGCGTGTGCGGGACCTCCGGATGCACCCGGAACCACGGGGTCCGCGCCGCCGCGAACCCGTCGCCCAGCGCCCGCGCCACCACGCGCGCGTGCGCCACGTACTCCGGCAGCCTGGGCAGCTCCCGCTCAAGTCCCAGCAGCGCGCTCAGCGCCGCCGGATACTGCTGGAAAAGCTGTCCCCCGTAGCGGTGGCGCCATGTCCTCGCCTCGTCGATCAGCGTGCGCGGTCCGGCCAGCGCCGCCCCCGACATCCCGCCCAGCGACTTGTAGTACGACACGTACACGCTGTCGGCGAGCCCCGCGATCTCCTCAAGAGGACGCCCGAGGTGCTCGGTGCACTCCCACAGCCGCGCCCCGTCGAAGTGCACGACCGCGTCCCGCTCCCGGGCCGCCGCCACGACCGCGGTCAGCTCGTCCCACGTCGGCAGTACGAAACCCGGCTCGCGCAGCGGCAGTTCCAGCATCAGCGTCCCGAAGGGCTCCTCGAAGCCGGACACCTCGTCGGCGGACGGCAGCCGGGGCTCGGAGGTCGGGTGCACGGTACGCAGCCCGCTCACTTCGTACAGGGCGCCCCGCTCGTGCTGTTCCGGGTGTGCACGGGGGTGCAGGGCGACCGTGCGGTTGCCGGTGCGGCCCGCCCAGCAGCGCAGGGCGACCTGCTGCGCCATGGTGCCGGAGGGGAAGAACGCGGCGTCCTCCATGCCGAGGGTGCGCGCGGTGCGCCGCTCCAGCTCCGCCACGACGCCGTCGCCGTAGACGTCGGTCCCGTCCGCCAGGTCGTAGACGGTGCCCGCGTCCGCGGCGAGGGCGGTCAGCCGGTCGCCGATCCGGTGCTCGGTGGCGTTCCTGGCGAGCGTCCTCGTGGCGCCGCGCCAGGCGGCGAGCCTGCGGTCGGTGGGGTCCTCGTCCTCGCTGTGGTTGTCGGTCATCCGCCGATGATCGCGTACGGGGCGGGCGGCGCCGGAGTTTCCACAGGCTGTGGACGGTGTGCGCGGCGCAGCCGACCCGTCCCGCGCACTGCCCGCCGCCCGTGGCACGGCTGCCCCCGTCCGCCGTCCCGGGAAGCCCCGGAAACGCTGGCGTAGCATGACGGGCAGTCGTCCGGTACCCCCTGCGGACTGGAACGGAAGGCCGTTTCCGCGTGAACTCATCCCAGCTCCCCGACCCCACCGACCGCCCGGCCCGCCTCACCGTGGGCGTGGTCGGAGCCGGCCGCGTCGGTGCCACCCTGGCGGCGGCGCTGCGCCAGGCCGGACACCGGCCGGTCGCCGCCTCCGGTGTCTCCGACGCCTCCGTGCGCCGGGCCGCCGCCCTGCTGCCCGACGTCCCGCTGGTCACCCCGGCCGAGGTGCTGGCCCGTGCCGACCTCGTACTGCTCACCGTCCCCGACGACGCCCTGCCGGAACTCGTCGACGGCCTCGCCGGGACCGGCGCGATCCGCCCGGGACAGCTCCTCGTGCACACCTCGGGGCGGTACGGGACGGGCGTCCTGGCCCCCGCGCTGCGTGCCGGGGCGCTCCCGCTGGCCCTCCACCCGGTGATGACGTTCACCGGCACATCGGTGGACGTCCAGCGCCTCGCCGGCTGCTCCTTCGGGATCACCGCGCCCGAGGAGCTGCGGCTGGCCGCGGAGGCACTCGTCATCGAGATGGGCGGCGAACCCGAGTGGATCGCGGAGGAGGCCCGTCCGCTCTACCACGCGGCCCTCGCCCTCGGCGCGAACCACCTGGTCACCCTCGTGGCGCAGTCGATGGAACTGCTGCGCACCGCGGGCGTCGAGGCCCCCGACCGGATGCTCGGCCCGCTCCTGGGGGCGGCCCTCGACAACGCCCTGCGCTCCGGCGACGGCGCCCTGACAGGACCCGTCGCACGAGGTGACGCGGGCACGGTCGCCGCCCATGTCTCGGAGCTGCGCGAGCACGCCCCGCAGACGGTGGCCGGCTACCTCGCCATGGCCCGCGCCACCGCGGACCGCGCACTCGCACACGGCCTGCTCAAGCCCGAACTCGCCGAGGACCTGCTGGGCGTTCTGGCGGAGGGGGACCTGCGATGAGCGTGCGACTGCTGAGCACTGCCGCCGAGCTCGCCGCGTACCCGCGTGCGGGACGGCTCGGTGTGGTCATGACGATGGGCGCGCTGCACGACGGGCACGCCACCCTGGTCCGTGCCGCGCGCGAGCGGGTGGGAGCGGCCGGCACGGTGCTCGTCACCGTCTTCGTCAACCCCCTCCAGTTCGGGGCGAACGAGGACCTCGACCGCTATCCCCGCACGCTCCGGGAGGACCTGCGCGTCGCCGAGGAGGCCGGGGCGGACGCCGTGTTCGCGCCCGCCGTCGACGAGGTCTACCCCGGGGGCTCCGTACAGGTCCGCCTCTCCGCTGGCCCGATGGGCGAGGTGCTCGAAGGCGCCACCCGGCCGGGCC
This sequence comes from Streptomyces sp. NPDC091272, assembly GCF_044757485.1. Taxonomy (NCBI): domain Bacteria; kingdom Bacillati; phylum Actinomycetota; class Actinomycetes; order Kitasatosporales; family Streptomycetaceae; genus Streptomyces; species Streptomyces sp. NPDC091272. Next base: position 38,610 of record NZ_JBIVVC010000003.1, on the reverse strand, counting down.
ACTTCGACGGCATGCTCACCGTCGTCGCCAAGCTCCTGCACCTCACCGCGCCCGACCTCGCCCTCTACGGCCAGAAGGACGCGCAGCAACTGGCGCTGATCCGGCGGATGGTGCTGGACCTCAACTTCCCCGTGGAGATCGTCGGCGTCCCGACCGTCCGGGAGGACGACGGGCTGGCCCTCTCCAGCCGCAACCGCTTCCTTACGCCCGAGGAGCGCCGCAGCGCCCTCGCGCTGTCCGCCGCCCTGTTCGCGGGCGCCGCCGAGACGTCCCCCGCGGCGGTGCGCGGCGCAGCGCACCACCTCCTCAAGGAGGCGTCCGGAGTCGACCTCGACTACCTGGCGCTCGTCGACCCCGCCGACTTCACCGAGGTCCCCGAGGACCACCGGGGGGACGCGGTCCTCGCGGTGGCCGCCCGGGTCGGCACGACCCGGCTCATCGACAACCTGCCGCTGGTCCTCGGCGACGTACCGCGGCCCCAGCACACCCCAGGAGCAGCCCCGTGACCGGCATACGCCTGACCGCCCCCGCGCCCGGCTGGGCGATCGACGCCGACGTGGTGGTGGTCGGCTCCGGCGTCGCCGGCCTCACCACGGCCCTGCGGTGCACCGCCGCGGGACTGCGCACGGTCGTCGTCACCAAGGCGCGGCTCGACGACGGGTCCACCCGCTGGGCGCAGGGCGGCATCGCCGCGGCGCTCGGCGAGGGCGACACCCCCGAGCAGCACCTCGACGACACCCTCGTGGCGGGCGCGGGCCTGTGCGACGAGGCGGCCGTACGCACCCTGGTCACCGAAGGCCCGGACGCCGTACGGCGGTTGATCGCCACCGGCGCCCACTTCGACACCGACCCCGACAGCGGCGCCATCGAGCTCACCCGCGAGGGCGGCCACCACCGCCGTCGCATCGCGCACGCGGGCGGTGACGCGACCGGCGCCGAGATCTCCCGCGCCCTCGTCGAGGCGGTCCGTGAGAGGGCCGTCCGTACGGTCGAGAACGCACTCGTCCTCGACCTGCTCGTCGACGCGCGAGGACACACGGCGGGCGTCACCCTGCACGTCATGGGCGAGGGCCAGCACGACGGTGTCGGCGCGGTCAACGCCCCCGCCGTCGTCCTCGCGACCGGCGGCATGGGCCAGGTCTTCGCCGCCACCACCAACCCGGCCGTCTCCACGGGCGACGGCGTCGCCCTCGCCCTGCGCGCGGGCGCGGAGGTGTCGGACCTGGAATTCGTCCAGTTCCACCCGACGGTGCTGTTCCTGGGCGAGGGCTCGGAGGGCCAGCAGCCGCTGGTCTCCGAAGCGGTACGGGGCGAGGGAGCGCACCTCGTCGACGGCGACGGTGTGCGCTTCATGCTCGGGCAGCACGAACTCGCCGAACTGGCGCCCCGCGACATCGTCGCCAAGGCGATCATGCGCAGGATGCGGGAGCAGGGCGCCACCCACATGTACCTGGACGCCCGGCACTTCGGCGCGACGATGTGGGAGAACCGCTTCCCGACCATCCTGGCGGCCTGCCGCAGCCACGGCATCGACCCGGTGAGCGAGCCGATCCCGGTGGCGCCCGCCGCGCACTACGCCTCGGGCGGTGTGCGCACCGACCTGCACGGGCGCACCACGGTCCCCGGCCTCTACGCGTGCGGCGAGGTCGCCTGCACGGGCGTGCACGGCGCGAACCGGCTCGCCTCCAACTCCCTCCTGGAGGGGCTCGTCTTCGCCGAACGCATCGCGGACGACATCACCGCCGCCGCCGATGTGGACGACGACGCCGTCGCCGATGACCGACCCGCGCCCGCTGCCCCCACCGCCCCCGGTACGGTCCTCCCGCTCGTCGCCCCGGACGCCCGCCCGGGCATCCAGCGCACGATGTCGCTGGGCGCCGGGGTCCTGCGCTCGGCCGACAGCCTCGACGTCGCCGCGCGGGCCCTGGCGGCCGTGCAGCGCGAAGCCGCCGACCCCGCGCCGGGTTCCGGCAAGCCCGCCGTGCCCGGCGTCGACGCCTGGGAGACCACGAACCTCCTCTGCGTCGCCCGGGTGCTGGTCGCCGCCGCCCGGCAGCGCGAGGAGACCCGCGGCTGCCACTGGCGCGAGGACCGCCCCGACCGCGACGACGCCCACTGGCAGCGTCACCTCGTCGTCACGCTGGCCCCGGACCGCACCCTGGAGGTGCGCCGCACCGCGACGGCCGCGTTCCCGCCCGTACAAGCACCCCCGAAGAAGGAGCAGCACCAGTGAGCACCCCCGAGAACCCCCAGCTCCTCCCGCAGGCGGGCGGCTGCGGCGACGCCTGCGGCTGCTCGGGCGGCGCGGCACCCCAGGAGGACGGCAGCTACGACCTCTCCGACTGCGGCCTGGACCCCGACCTCGCCCAACTCCTCCTGGACTGCGGCCTCGACCCGATCGAGGTCGAGGACGTCGCCAACGTCGCTCTCGCCGAGGACCTCGCCCACGGGGTCGACGTGACGACGGTGGCGACCGTCCCCGAGGAGGCCGTCGCCACCGGCGACTTCACCGCCCGCGAGGCCGGTACGGTCGCGGGCCTGCGGGTCGCCGAGACGGTCCTGTCCATCGTCTGCACCGAGGAGTTCGAGGTCGAGCGGCACGTCGAGGACGGCGACCGCGTCGAGGCCGGCCAGAAGCTCCTCACCGTCACCACCCGCACCCGCGACCTCCTCACCGGCGAGCGCAGCGCGCTGAACCTGCTGTGCCGCCTCTCCGGCATCGCCACCGCCACGCGCGCGTGGGCGGACGCGCTGGAGGGCACGCGGGCCAAGGTCCGCGACACCCGCAAGACCACTCCCGGGCTGCGTTCGCTGGAGAAGTTCGCGGTCCGCTGCGGCGGTGGCGTCAACCACCGGATGTCGCTCTCCGACGCGGCCCTGGTCAAGGACAACCACGTGGTCGCCGCCGGGGGAGTGGCCCAAGCCTTCAAGCTCGTACGGGATGCCTTCCCCGAGGTCCCGATCGAGGTCGAGGTCGACACGCTCGCCCAGGTCACCGAGGTCCTGTCGGCGGGCGCCGACCTGATCCTCCTCGACAACTTCACCCCCGAGCAGACCGCGGAGGCGGTCGCCCTGGTCGCCGGGCGCGCCGCCCTTGAGTCCTCCGGCAGGCTCACCCTCGCCACCGCCCGCGCGTACGCCGGCACGGGCGTCGACTATCTCGCCGTCGGGGCCCTGACGCACTCGTCCCCGATCCTCGACATCGGCCTGGACCTGCGCGAGGCCGACACCGCAGCCGAGGTCCGCGCCTGATGCTGCTCACCATCGACGTCGGCAACACGCACACCGTCCTCGGCCTGTTCGACGGCGAGGAGATCGTCGAGCACTGGCGGATCTCCACCGACGCCCGCCGCACCGCCGACGAACTCGCCGTCCTGCTGCAGGGCTTGATGGGCATGCACCCCATGCTCGGCAACGAGCTCGGCGACGGCATCGAGGGCATCGCGATCTGCGCCACCGTTCCCTCCGTGCTGCACGAGCTGCGCGAGGTCACCCGCCGCTACTACGGCGACGTGCCCGCCGTCCTGGTCGAGCCCGGCATCAAGACCGGCGTGCCGATCCTCGTCGACAACCCCAAGGAGGTCGGCGCGGACCGCATCATCAACTCCGTCGCGGCCGTCGAGCTGTACGGCGGCCCCGCGGTCGTCGTCGACTTCGGCACGGCGACCACCTTCGACGCGGTCACGGCCCGCGGCGAGTACGCGGGCGGCGTCATCGCCCCCGGCATCGAGATCTCCGTCGACGCCCTCGGCGTCAAGGGCGCCCAGCTCCGCAAGATCGAGCTGGCCCGCCCGCGCAGCGTCATCGGCAAGAACACCGTCGAGGCCATGCAGTCGGGCATCGTGTACGGCTTCGCGGGCCAGGTCGACGGAGTCGTCGCCCGGATGGTGCGCGAACTCTCCCCCGACGACCCGGACGACGTCACCGTCATCGCGACGGGCGGCCTCGCCCCGATCATCCTGGGCGAGTCCTCGGTCATCGACGAGCACGAACCCTGGCTGACCCTGATCGGTCTGCGCCTGGTGTACGAGCGCAACATCGCCCGAATGTGACGGCGGACGGAATACGGAATTCGGCGGCGAGTGCCCGGTCACCCTTCCCGGCACCGCCCCGCAACGCGGAAACTCGCCACCTTTTCGGTAATAAACGAAAATTGTCCGCTTAGCACTTAAAGTCACCACATGCCCACGCCATACGGTTCCCGCGGCGGCATGGCGTTCAGCGCAGACGAACTGCGTGTGCTCCGACGCGCCCTCGCCCTCGCCCTGCACCCCGCCCCCCTCCCCGCCGACGAGGTACGGGAGTGCCTCCAGCTGGCCGGTTCGGTGGACGAAGCGATCCGTGAGGCGGGACGGCTGCGCGCCTTCCTCCTCGCGGACCTCGCCCGCTACCGGACCGCGCTGCCCGGCTCCGCCACCGGCTACCTGGAACTCCTCCAGGACGCCCTCGCGGCCGGCTACCGCCCCCAGCCCGACGATCTCGCCTCGCTGCGCTCCCTGCGGCACCTCCCGCTCGCGGCGGCGCTGCTGGCCCGCTGCCAGGGGATCGCGGAGCGCTCGGTACGGGCCAGACTCGCCCGGTCCACCGCCGGCCCGTCCGGCGCCGCCGTGCCCGCCGCCCCCGCCCCACGCACCCGGCTGACGGCGCTCCCGGGCGGTCGCGCCGACATCAAACCGGCCCGCCCGGCCGTCCCCGGCAAGCCGGCCCCCGCGGACGACCCGGCCAAGGACCGTCCGGTACCCACCCCTGCCGAGGCGTTCCCGCCCCGCAAGCGGCCCGTGCCCCCAGGGGAACGGCGCGAGGCGAGCTAGCTACTCTGGAGCCATGGACTATGTCTCCGCGCTCGTGCCCCCGGTGGTGATGGCCGCCTTCTTCATCGGCCTCGTCGTGACGATCGTCAAGACGCAGGGCGGTTCCAACAAGACCAAGGAAGACGCCGCCGCCGACGCTGCCGAGGCCGCGCAGACCGGCGCAGCGGTGAAGCACTGAAGCACTGACGAGGAGGGGCCTGCGGCCCGGGATCGCACCGGGCCGCACGCCCCTCTTTCTCGTGCCCCCGCGCAAATAGCCAGGAATTTCCGGATATCTCCCACTAGGGTGGCGCTGTGCCACGCCGATTGGGAGAGCTGGAAGACGCCGTCATGACGCGCGTATGGCAGTGGAACCGTCCCGTCACCGTGCGGGAAGTCCTCGAAGATCTCCAGAAGGACCGGTCCATCGCCTACACCACCGTCATGACCGTAATGGACAATCTCCATCAGAAGGGCTGGGTGCGCAGGGAAGTAGACGGCCGGGCCTATCGATATACCTCGGTCTCCACGCGGGCCGCCTACTCGGCCGCACTGATGAACGAAGCCTGGTCGACCAGTGACAACCCCGCGGCGGCCCTTGTCGCGTTCTTCGGCATGATGTCGGCCGAGCAGCGCGAAGCGCTTCAGGACGCGATGCGCGTCGTGCAACTCCCCGGTGCGCCCGAGAGCGACGCCGGGAGATAGCGTCCGGTCATGGCCCCAGATCGTATTGCGTCGGCAAAAGCCATCACCGTCCGGCGGGCACGCACCAGTGATGTGCCATCCGTCCGCGCCCTTGTGGACGCCTACGCGCGCCAGAGCATCCTCCTCGACAAAGCGAACGTCACGCTTTACGAGGACATCCAGGAGTTCTGGGTCGCGGAACGCGACGACGACGCCGAGGTGATCGGCTGCGGCGCGCTGCACGTCATGTGGGAAGACCTCGCGGAAGTACGCACTCTCGCCGTCCACCCCGGCTTGAAGGGCGCCGGAGTCGGCCACCAGGTGCTGGACAAACTTCTGCGGACCGCCCGCTGGATCGGGGTGCGCCGGGTATTCTGCCTGACCTTCGAAGTCGAGTTCTTCGAGAAGCACGGCTTCGTGGAGATCGGCGAGGCCCCGGTCGACGGAGATGTCTACAGTGAGCTGCTGCGCTCCAATGACGAGGGCGTGGCCGAGTTCCTCGGTCTCGAACGGGTGAAGCCCAACACCTTGGGCAACAGCCGCATGCTTCTGCACCTCTGAACGGTCTCTGAAGCTCCCGGTGAAGCCCGTAACCCTATGTCCGAAACGCGTACGTTTCCCGTGTTCTCGGGGCACTGAACATCGGACAGGGGTTTGTGTTTTCCCAAGAAAAGCGGTTTCCTTTCCGCGTACTGCATTTTCGATGAAAGGAAATCCGGTGGCGCAGAAGGTTCAGGTCCTTCTTGTTGACGACCTCGACGGCGTCGAGGCGAACGAGACGGTGACGTTCGCTCTGGACGGCAAGACCTATGAGATCGACCTCACCACCGCGAACGCGGAGAAGCTCCGCGGGCTGCTCGACCCGTACACCAAGAACGGCCGCCGCACGGGTGGCCGCGCCGCGGGCCGTGGCAAGGCGCGCGCTGTTTCCGGTGGCAGCCAGAACACGGCCGAGATCCGCAAGTGGGCCAAGGACAACGACTACGACGTGAACGACCGCGGCCGTGTCCCGGGCCACGTGCGCGAGGCCTACGAGAAGGCGAACGGCTGAGTCCGCCCTTCTTTTGGCGGTCCCGTATTCACGTTGGTCTTCACGTCGGTCAAACGGGCCCGGTGGCATTCTGTCGCCGCCGCGGCCACAAGGCGCACGAGATCGGGGGCGGCCCCGCGGCCCCCGATGCCGGCGAATACCGGAAGCGTCTGTTCCCACTGGCGCCCCGGTAGTGGGGGCCGCAGCCACCTGGCGGTCCCGACCACGGCGGAAGGCGCCGTTCCGGGCGGGGCGGGGGCGGCGGTCAGTCCGCCCGTGCCGATCGCCCGCAGATCCAGCGGCACGGCGCCCCACTCCAGCCACTCCAGGAGCGCGGGCACCTCGTCGGCGCTGCCCGCGGCGACGAACAGCCGCATCCGCCCGCCGAGCAGTGCCACCGGCCCCGTGGGCCCGGCCCTGCGCAGTACGGCGTGGCCCGCGTCGGCCGGCAGCTCCAGTACGTCGAACCGCAGCCCGGTGCGCAGCAGAACCGGTTCTCCGGGTGGGCTGACCGTCGCCCAGCCGAGCTCGTCCTCGTACCACTGGGCGATGCCGCCCTCGGGCAGTGCCAGCCGGGCGTGCGGAACGGTGGGGGCCATGCCCGGAGCAACTCCCGAAACGAGCGGTGGTTACGCTGTGTCTGTTGACGGATGCGCTCCGTGGGCGAAATGGGGGCGTACGGGCGCGCCCGGCGGCGCAAGGATGTTCGCCCGTAGCTGAGGGAACCGGCGTGCGCCGCATGGAGTGTCACTGCTTGCGGGTAAGACAGTCCTAGTGGGAAGGGGCGACACGCGTGCGAAGCGGTCTCACGTTCGCCATCGGCGTAGTGGCGATAGGGGTAACTGCTTGGCCTGCGGGAACATCGTCTCGCACCATCGAGTTGAAGTAGTTGTCGGCTGTTCAGGCCGGGAGGCAAGAACGGGTGTCGGCAGTTGGAATGAGCTGTCCCGCCCCGCGGGACTAGCATGCGGAAGGACAGGGAGGGGACCGACCCCTTAACTGCCCGACCGCTCTGAGGAGCGAATAACGATGTTCGAGAGGTTCACCGACCGCGCGCGGCGGGTTGTCGTCCTGGCTCAGGAAGAAGCCCGGATGCTCAACCACAACTACATCGGCACCGAGCACATCCTCCTGGGTCTGATCCACGAGGGTGAAGGTGTCGCCGCTAAGGCCCTGGAGAGCCTCGGCATTTCGCTTGAGGCGGTTCGCCAGCAGGTCGAGGAGATCATCGGTCAGGGGCAGCAGGCTCCGTCCGGTCACATTCCCTTCACCCCGCGTGCGAAGAAGGTCCTGGAGCTGTCGCTCCGCGAGGCCCTCCAGCTCGGCCACAACTACATCGGCACCGAGCACATCCTGCTCGGCCTGATTCGCGAGGGCGAGGGCGTCGCCGCCCAGGTCCTGGTGAAGCTGGGCGCCGATCTCAACCGGGTGCGGCAGCAGGTCATCCAGCTGCTCTCCGGCTACCAGGGCAAGGAGACCGCCGCAGCCGGCGGACCTGCCGAGGGCACGCCCTCGACGTCCCTGGTGCTCGACCAGTTCGGCCGGAACCTCACCCAGGCCGCTCGTGAATCCAAGCTCGACCCGGTCATCGGGCGCGAGAAGGAGATCGAGCGGGTCATGCAGGTGCTGTCCCGCCGGACCAAGAACAACCCGGTCCTCATCGGCGAGCCCGGCGTCGGCAAGACCGCCGTCGTCGAGGGACTGGCGCAGGCCATCGTCAAGGGCGAGGTGCCCGAGACCCTCAAGGACAAGCACCTCTACACCCTGGACCTGGGTGCGCTCGTCGCCGGTTCCCGCTACCGCGGTGACTTCGAGGAGCGGCTGAAGAAGGTCCTCAAGGAGATCCGCACCCGCGGCGACATCATCCTGTTCATCGACGAGCTGCACACGCTCGTCGGCGCGGGTGCCGCAGAGGGCGCGATCGACGCGGCTTCGATCCTGAAGCCGATGCTGGCCCGCGGTGAGCTCCAGACCATCGGTGCCACCACGCTCGACGAGTACCGCAAGCACCTGGAGAAGGACGCGGCCCTTGAGCGCCGCTTCCAGCCGATCCAGGTGGCGGAGCCCTCGCTCCCGCACACCATCGAGATTCTTAAGGGTCTGCGCGACCGGTACGAGGCCCACCACCGCGTCTCCATCACGGACGAGGCCCTCGTCCAGGCGGCGACGCTGGCGGACCGGTACATCTCGGACCGCTTCCTCCCGGACAAGGCGATCGACCTGATCGACGAGGCGGGGTCGCGCATGCGCATCCGCCGGATGACCGCGCCGCCGGACCTCCGCGAGTTCGACGAGAAGATCGCCAATGTCCGCAGGGACAAGGAGTCGGCGATCGACTCGCAGGACTTCGAGAAGGCCGCCTCCCTGCGCGACAAGGAGAAGCAGCTCCTCGCCGCGAAGGCCAAGCGGGAGAAGGAGTGGAAGGCCGGCGACATGGACGTCGTCGCCGAGGTCGACGGCGAGCTCATCGCCGAGGTCCTGGCGACCGCGACCGGCATCCCGGTCTTCAAGCTGACCGAGGAGGAGTCGAGCCGCCTGCTGCGCATGGAGGACGAACTCCACAAGCGCGTCATCGGTCAGAAGGACGCCATCAAGGCCCTCTCGCAGGCCATCCGCCGTACGCGGGCCGGCCTGAAGGACCCGAAGCGTCCCGGTGGCTCGTTCATCTTCGCCGGTCCCTCCGGTGTCGGTAAGACCGAGCTGTCCAAGACGCTCGCCGAGTTCCTCTTCGGCGACGAGGACGCACTGATCTCCCTCGACATGTCGGAGTTCAGCGAGAAGCACACCGTCTCGCGGCTCTTCGGCTCGCCCCCCGGCTACGTGGGGTACGAAGAGGGCGGCCAGCTGACGGAGAAGGTGCGGCGCAAGCCGTTCTCCGTCGTCCTCTTCGACGAGGTCGAGAAGGCCCACCCGGACATCTTCAACTCCCTGCTGCAGATCCTGGAGGACGGTCGCCTGACCGACTCCCAGGGCCGCGTCGTGGACTTCAAGAACACGGTCATCATCATGACGACCAACCTGGGTACGAGGGACATCTCGAAGGGCTTCAACCTGGGCTTCGCCGCCCAGGGCGACGTCAAGACGAACTACGAGCGGATGAAGGTCAAGGTCAACGAGGAGCTCAAGCAGCACTTCAGGCCCGAGTTCCTCAACCGTGTCGACGACACGGTGGTCTTCCACCAGCTGACCGAGGAAGACATCATCCAGATCGTCGACCTCATGATCCACAAGGTGGACGAGCGGCTCAAGGACCGCGACATGGGCATCGAGCTGAGCCCGGACGCCAAGTCGCTCCTCGCCAAGAAGGGCTACGACCCCGTGATGGGCGCCCGGCCGCTGCGCCGGACGATCCAGCGCTCGATCGAGGACATCCTCTCCGAGAAGATCCTCTTCGGTGAGCTGCGCCCCGGTCACATCGTGGTCGTCGGCACCGAGGGTGAGGGTGACGCCAAGGAGTTCACCTTCCGCGGCGAGGAGAAGGCGGCCCTGCCGGACGCCCCTCCCGTCGAGTCCGCGGCCGGTGGCAACGGGCCGAACATGACGAAGGACGCGTGACGCTTGGCGGCTGCGCCGAGGTGAGCGTGTGAAAGGGGCCCCGGGAACCAATTGGTTCCCGGGGCCCCTTGTCCGTTGCCGGGGGCGGAGGCCGGTTGCCGTGAGCGTGTGAGTACGGCGCTCGTACGGCCCGTGGGTGCCCCCGGCCGATGGCGAACCGCCCTGTCTAGTCCACCTCGCCGGAGCCGCTCAGATCCGCCGGGGCGTCGTTCCCCACGTCCACCGAGGCGCCCGTCGAGCGCACCCTCGGCTTCAGCGTCAGCGACACCTTGTGCGTACGCCCCGTGGTGCGCGCGGCGTCGGCCCCCGCCTCCACCACCCATGCCTTGACCTTCGCCCCGCCCTTGACCTCCTTGCGGAGCTCCACCGTGAACTCCATCTGGATGTCGCCGACGGCGAAGGTGATCTCCATGCCCGCCGAGCGTGCCGCGGCCCGCATCAGCTGGTTGCGGACCGACTCGACCGCGTCGGCAAGCTCGATGCCGTCGAATTCGTGCGAGGAGCTGGCCATGACGGACCCCCTGGGCAGAGTGACTGTGCGGAGCGACGTGAACTGCTCTCCCCTAGAACGGCGTTTGCAGGGCTTCCGGTTCCCGTCCGGGCGGGGTGATGTGCGGCGGGGAACGTGGCCGGCCGACCCCGCCGAAGAGCCCGTCGGAGAGTGCGGGAGCGGTCTGCCCGTGACAAGGCGCACAGGGGTTTCCCGGCCTACTAGCAGGAATAGTCGTGCGCCGCGGACCTTCGGCGGGACTTTGGGGGAGGGCCGCGCGGGGACCTTCGGCCCCGTCCTCGGGATCGGCCGGAACAGCCGTACATGTCGGAAACGGGACGTTCTGGTTAGGCGCTAAACCCGATTCCGCGAAGATCTTCTGGAGGTCGGCGGGCGCTCCCGAACGACGTCAAGGGACGGAATTCCACCGCTTCCGCTACGGCATTAGGTAGTAGATGGGTGGTTTTGGGTACCCGTGCCCCGCGGGTTACCAATGTGGAGCAAGCCCGGCGGACCTGCCGGGCGCATCCACTTCCGGAGGTACTGACCGTATGACGAAGCGCGCCAATTCCCGCCGAATCCGCAACGCCGTCGTAGCCACCACCGTCGGTGCGGCGTGCGTGGCCGGAGCCGGGGCGGGCGCCTTCGCTGCGGAGCCCGCGAAGGCCGCCGTGCCGTCGAAGGCCGCGGCGGAGATCCCTGCGAAGGCTGTTGCGAAGAAGAAGGCCAAGTCCTGGTCCAAGCCCGTCAAGCGCTACGCGCTCTCCGCCACGTACGGCAAGGGCGGCGGCATGTGGGCCCACAAGCACTCCGGCCAGGACTTCGCCGTGCCGATCGGCACCCAGGTCACGGCCGCCGCGGCCGGCACCGTCGTCAAGGCGGGCCCGAACGGCGCCGGTGACGGTCCCGCGTACGGCAACGCGATCGTCGTGCGGCACGCCAACCACACGTACTCCCAGTACGCCCACCTCTCGAAGGTCCAGGCGCACGTCGGCCAGAAGGTCGCGGCCGGCCAGAAGATCGCCCTGTCCGGCAACACCGGAAACTCCTCCGGCCCGCACCTGCACTTCGAGATCCGCACCAGCCCCAACTACGGCTCCGCGGTCAACCCGGTCGCCTTCCTGCGCTCGGTGGGCGTGACCGTCTGACCCTGGTCGCGGTAACCCCGTGACGCGATCCGTCAGGCCGAGCCGGTCGACGAGATCAGCTCGATGGCGACTTCGAGGACAGCCTTCTGCTTGTCCTCGAAGTCGCCTTCGACGTCTTTGAGCGCGAACATCCCCGCGTGCATCGTGAACAGCGCGCTCATGCACCTGACCTGGTCGAGCAGCGGGCCGTCCGGCTCCTTCATCAGGCTCATCATGCTCATCATCCGGCTCTTGAAGCTGTCGCCGATGCTCAGTTCACGCACGGCCGCCTGGTTCTCCTGCATGAACCGGAAGAGCGGGCCCGCGTGGTTCAGCGTCGCGCTGTAGCGGGTCAGCAGTTCCTTCTTGGTCTCCAGCGTGCGCGGCCTGCCCTGCCCCCACTCGATCAGCTCGTCCATCGGACGGGTCAGGTCCTGGAAGAGGCTGATCAGGATGTCTTCCTTGGTCTTGAAGTGGTAGTACAGCGCGGCCTTGGTGACATCGAGCTTCTCGGCGATCTCCCGCAGGGAGGTCTTCTCGTATCCCTGCTCCGCGAACAGCGCCAGAGCCACGTCCTGGATGCGCTGACGCGTGTCACCGCGGCGCGGTCGACCGGTCCCACCCACACTGCTGCTCATTCGCGTACTCCCAAGGCTTGTTCAACTCGCCAGAACTTACTTGACGCCCGGCTAGTTAGGGGTCTAACTTCCTCAAGTGTAGCCAGCTTGCCGGGCGGCAAGTAAGTAGCAATGGGGAGCGGATATGAAGACCACGGGGCAAGCGGCGCCAGAGACGCCGACGACCGAGCAGACCGGGAAACAGCCGCGCAGTGTGCGCGTCGTCCTTCTCGCGCTCATGATCGCCATGTTGCTGGCGATGCTGGACAACATGATCATCGGCACCGCGATGCCGACCATCGTCGGTGAGCTCGGCGGGCTGGAGCACCTGTCGTGGGTGGTCACCGCCTACACGCTCGCCACCGCCGCCTCCACCCCCATCTGGGGAAAGCTCGGCGACCTCTACGGACGCAAGGGCATCTTCCTCACCTCCATAGTCATCTTCGTCCTCGGCTCCGTGCTCAGCGGGGTGGCCCAGGACATGAGCCAGCTGATCGGCTTCCGGGCCGTCCAGGGCCTGGGCGCGGGCGGTCTGATGGTCGGCGTCATGGCCATCATCGGCGACCTGATTCCGCCGCGTGAGCGCGGCAAGTACCAGGGCATGATGGCCGGCGTGATGGCGCTGGCCATGATCGGCGGCCCGCTGGTCGGCGGCGCGATCACCGACCACCTCGGCTGGCGCTGGTCCTTCTACATCAACGTGCCGCTCGGCGCGCTCGCCCTCGTCATGATCACCGTCGTGCTGCACCTCCCGAAGAAGGAGCGCGGCAAGCCGCGGATCGACTACCTCGGCACCGCGCTGCTGACCGTGGGCATCACCTCGATCGTGCTGCTCACCACCTGGGGCGGCAGCGAGTACGCCTGGGGCTCCGCGCAGATCCTGGGTCTCGGCGCCGTCGGCATCCTCTCGATCGCGGGCTTCCTGTACGTGGAGACCAAGGCCGCCGAACCGATCATTCCGCTGCACATCTTCCGCAACCGGAACTTCACCCTCATGTCGGTGATCGGCTTCATCGTCGGCTTCGTGATGTTCGGCGCGGTCCTCTACCTGCCGCTGTTCCAGCAGTCCGTGCAGGGCGCGTCGGCCACCAACTCCGGGCTGCTCCTGCTGCCCATGCTGATGTCCATGATGGTCGTCTCGCTGGTCGTCGGCCGGATCACCACCAGCACCGGCAAGTACAAGATGTTCCCGATCATGGGCGGCGCCCTGGTCACCGTCGGCCTGTTCCTCCTCTCCACGATGGACACGGACACCACCCGCCTCGTCTCCGGCGTCTACATGGCGGTCCTCGGCGCGGGCATGGGCTTCCTGATGCAGATCACGATGCTCGTCGCGCAGAACAGCGTCGAGCCGAAGGACATGGGCGTCGCGTCCTCGTCCACGACCCTCTTCCGTACGCTCGGCAGCTCGTTCGGCGTCTCGGTGATGGGCGCGCTGTTCACCGCCCGGGTGACCGACTCGATGGTCTCCCAGGGCGCCTCGTCCGGCGGGCTGCCGCAGGGCGCCGCGCTGGACGCGAACAGCCTGGAGAAGCTGCCGGCGGCGATGCGCGAGATGTACCAGGTCGCGGTGGCGTCCGGTACGCACGGGGCGTTCCTGCTGGGTGCGGGCATCGCGGTGATCGCGTTCGTGGCGGCGTTCTTCGTCAAGGAGGTCGTGCTCAAGGGCGCGGGCCCGCAGAAGACGGCCGAGCCCGACCAGACCAAGGACGCGGTCCCGGCCTCGGTGTGAGCGACACGGACGGACATGGGGGGCTCGCGGCACAGCGCCGCGGGCCCCCTTTCCGGTGCCGGGCCTTTGCCGTACCGGGCCTTTCCCGACCTGGCCTTTCCGCCGCTGGGCCTTCCCCGTGCCGGGCCTTCCCCGTGCCGGGCCTTCCCCGTGCCGGGCCCGGAGCGCGCTGTCCCCGGCTATCTCCGGCTATCTCCGGCTATCTCCGGCGGGGTGGCAGATCCGCCAGATTGACGATCGGGAAGCTGCCCGTCGCCGTCGGCGAGTGCTCGGGCAGCCACAGCACGGCGATCGCCCCGCCGGCCGGCTGCGCGTTGCGGAACGTCAGCCTCGCCCCGAGCACCCTGGCCTGACCTGCGGCGATGGTCAGTCCGAGGCCGTGCCCCTGACCGGCCCTGTCGCTGGAGCCGGTACGGAACCGGCTCGGCCCCTCACGCAGCAGATCCGCCGGGAAGCCCTTGCCGTGGTCGCGCACCCGGACGACCCGGCCCTCGACCGTCACCTCGAACGGGGGCTTCCCGTGCTTGGCCGCGTTGCCGAGGAGATTGCCGATGATCCGTTCGAGCCGGCGCGGATCGGTGTTCACGTAACTCCCGTGCAGGACGGTGACGGCCGCGTCGGGGTAGAGCGAGGCGACCCGGCGCGAGACGAACTCGCCCAGCGCGATCTCCTGCATCTCCGCACGCTCGGCCGCGCTGTCCAGCCGCGCCACTTCGAGTACGTCCTCGACCAGGGTCCGCAGCGCCTGCGCCCGGTCCCGCACCAGTTCGGTGGGGCGGCCGGGAGGCAGCAGCTCCGCGGCGGTCAGCAGCCCGGTCACCGGCGTGCGCAGCTCGTGCGCGATGTCGGCGGTCACCCGGCGCTCGGCCTCGACGCGCTCCTGGAGTGCGTCGGTCAGCGCGTCGACCGCGCGGGCCAGCTCATCGGTCTCGTCGCGTACGACACCGCCGATCGCGTCCCGCACCCGTACCTGCGAATTGCCGTGCGCCACCTCGGTCGCCGCGGACGCGGCCTTGCGCAGCCGGCGCGAGATGGAACCGCCGATGAGGATGCCCAGCGCGCAGCCCCCGATGACGACGGCGACCGAACCGATCACCAGGGACCGGTCCAGGTCCTCGACGACGGCGGCGTTGCCGGGGAAACGGGTGTGCAGGGAGAGGATGTCGCCGCCCGGGTAGGGGACCGCCGCCCACACCTCGGGCACCCCGTCGGTGTCCTCCTGGACGTGCGTCGCGCGCCGGCCGTGCGCGAGCTTGGCACGCAGCTCGGCGGGCAGCTCGGGGTCGTTGAGCTTGGAGCCGACCTTCGGGTCGCGGGACGACTCGTACAGCCGCTGCGCGAACTGCAGCCGCTCCAGTTGCAGGTCACGGGCGTTGTCGAGCATCGAGACGCGGGCGGAGTTGTGCACGACCAGACTGAGAGCGACGGCGATGAGGGCGCTGACGGCGGCGATGGCACAGCTGATCTTCCAGCGGATGCCGGTGCGCAGGGAGAAACGCTTCATGCGGAATGCCTCATGCCGGGTGGCTCGTACGGTGCGGTGTCTCGTGTGCGGGGCGTTGGTGCGGTGGTGCGTGGTGCCTCGCGCGGCGTGGCCCCTCGCGTGGCCGGGTCGGCAGTCAGGTGCGGGCTCAGGCCTTCAGTTTGTAACCGAAGCCGCGGACCGTCTCGATCCGGTCCTGGCCGATCTTCGTGCGCAACCGCTGCACATGGACGTCCACGACCCGGGTGTCGCCGCCCCAGCCGTAGTCCCAGACCCGCTCCAGCAGCTTGTCGCGGGAGAGCACCGTGCCGGGCGCCGACGAGAACTCCAGGAGCAGCCGCATCTCGGTCGGCGTCAGCGCCACCGGCTCGCCGTTCCTGCGGACCTCCATGCCCTCGGTGTCCACCTCCAGCTCGCCGAAGGTCAGCATCCCGCCCTCGCCGTCCTGCACCGGCTCGGGCGCGCCGCCGCCCGACGCGTGGCCGAAGCGGCGCAGCACCGCACGGATGCGCGCGACCAGCACCGAACCGTCGAACGGCTTCGTCACGTAGTCGTCGGCGCCCGCTTCGAGACCGAGCACCACGTCGATCGAGTCGGCCCGCGCGGAGAGCATGATCACCGGCACGGTCGACTCGTCCCGGATGCGGCGGCACAGGCTGACCCCGTCCATCCCCGGCAGCATCACGTCGAGCAGCGCGATGTCCGGCTGCTCGGCGCGGAACGCCTCAAGACCCGAGAGGCCGTCCGGCATCGCGGTGACGGTGAACCCGTCCCGCTCCAGCGCCAGCTGGGTCGCCTCGCGGATCACGTCGTCATCCTCGACGAACAGGACGTGGGTGTCGGCCATCGGCTGCTCTCTGCTCTCTCGATCGGTCTTGCCGCCGGTCAGTCTGTCGGTCGGTCGTTCAGTCCCGGGACGGCGACGCGGTGGAGGGGGCGGGGGACGGAGCGGCGGGTTGCGGCGACGCGCCCTGGTCCGTAGACCGCCCGCTCCCGGCCTTCCTCCTCGCGTCCTGCTCCTGCTGCTCCACCTCTTGCTCCTTCGCCGCCCGCTCCTTCGCGGCCTGCTCCTCCTGCGCGGTGCGCTCCTCGTCGCTCCGGTCGCCGTCGCCGACCGCCTTGCTGTAGCTGTTCTCCACCCTGTCGTGCTCAGTGAACTTCTGCCCGGCCCAGCGGTACGTCACGACCACCTCGCCGGACGGGAACGCCACCGGGTCACGCTCCTTGTACTCCGGACGGGTCACCACCAGGTCGCCCCGGTCGATCTCCGCGTACACGGCAGGCTCCTCCGCCACGAAGACGTTCACATACCGCCCATTCTCCTCGCGGAACACGTAGGAGCCGATTCCGACCGCGTCGTTGCAGGTCATCACGTTGACCACGACGTCATCGGTGTTGTTGGCGGTGACTCGGCCGTACGAGGCGTCGACCGGGTAGATGTCCTTCACGCACGGCTTCAGGTCGCGTTTCACGGTCTCGCTGACCTTCGGGTCGTTCTTGAGGAGCTCGACGGGGTCCGTCCGCCTGGCGGGGGCCGCGGCCGGCACCGACTCGGTGGCCTTCGGGGTCGGGAGGCTCTTCGCGACCACGGGATCGGAGCGGGCCGGGCCCTCGTCCCTGGTGCCCGTGCCGCCCCCGCTGCAGGAGACCGCGAACAGACCGACGGCGGCGAGCCCGGCCATCGCCGTTCCGCTCACCGCCAGTACGCCCCGGTGGGACCGCTCAGGACCGCGTCCGGTGTCCGGGCCGCGTCCGGTGTCCGGGCCGCGTCCGCTTTCCGGGTCGCGCCCGTCGTCCGGGTCGCGCCCGTCGGCGGCGCCGCTGCCTGGTCCGTCGTCGTCCGTGCCGCTGTAGCCGCTGTCGTTACCGCCGCCTAGGCCGCGCACCGCTCCTGCCCCCGTTCGTCGCCGCGCTCCAGAGCCCTGGCGTCCAGGTCGCGGTTCTCCAGCTCCTGACGCAGCCGGGCCAGCGCCCGGTGCAGGGTGCTCTTGACCGTACCCGCAGACATGCCGAGCGCGGCAGCGGTCTCCTCGGTGCTCATCTGCTCCCAGTGGCGCAATACGACCACGCTGCGCTGCTTGGGCGCCAGCACCCCGAGGATGTCCATCAGCAGGGCGCGGTCGGCGCGCTGCTCCGTGCCGTCCTCGACACGGGCGTCGGGCAGCTGCTCGGTGGGCACCTCGTCCAGCTTGCGCGCCCGCCACCACTCGGTACGCGTGTTGATCATGACGCGGCGGAGGTAGGCGTCCGCGAGGGACTTGTCCTCGATGCCGTCCCAGCGGCCGTACGTCCTGGCCAGCGCGGTCTGGAGGAGGTCCTGCGCGTCGACCGGGTCCGGAACGAGACGCCGGGCACTGCGCAGCAGGGCCTCCTGCCGCGTGCGTACGTACTCCTCGAATCCGAGCACCTCGCCGCCGTGCGCCATTCGAACCGCCTCCGTCCGTCCCGTTCCAGCCGGTTCCCGGCTGCGTTTCCCCTGTGGACCTGAAATTACGGAGGCGTTGTCACGGGGTTGTGCGGGTGAGCGCTCGGACGGCGCACGGCTGCCCATCGGTTGTGTAACGACGAGTGGCCCGGACGCGGCTCAGCTCTGCGGAAGCCGGTAGACGCCGCCCGCCAGCGGTTCCACCAGGCCGTCCGCCACCAACCCGTCCAGCGCGCGCGCCCGCTGCACCGGCTCGTGCCACACCGCGTCAAGGGACCGCTGCGGTACGGGAGTCACGGCCTCGCGCAGTACGGCGAGGAGCCGCCCGCGCACCTGCCGGTCCGTTCCGGCGTACGTCTGGGTGCGCCGCGCGGGACCCACGTGCGGGGGCTTTCCGGCCTGCAGCCACGTACACTTCGCCGCGATCGGACAGCGCCCGCACTCCGGACTCTTCGCGGTGCACACCAACGCCCCGAGCTCCATCGAGGACGCCGCCCAGCGGGCTGCCGTCGCCGTGTCGTCGGGCAGCAGCGCACGGGCGAGCTTGCGCTCGGCGGCGGTGGTCGCGTTCGGCGGGTACTCGACGCCGGTCACCGCGCGCGCGATCACGCGCCGTACGTTCGTGTCGAGCACCGCGTGCCGCTGTCCGTACGCGAACGAGGCGACGGCGGCAGCCGTGTACTCGCCGATGCCGGGCAGCGAGAGCAGCTGGCTGTGCTCGGACGGTACGTCCCCGCCGTGCCGCTCCGTTATGGCGGTGGCCGCGCCGTGCAGACGCAGGGCCCTGCGCGGGTAGCCGAGCCTGCCCCAGGCGCGGACGGCCTCACCGGAGGGCTCGGCGGCCAGGTCGGCGGGGCGCGGCCAGCGGGCCAGCCACTGCTCGTAGACCGGCAGGACCCGGCTGACGGGCGTCTGCTGGAGCATGAACTCGCTCACCATCACACCCCACGGACCCGCTTCGGGGCGCCGCCAGGGGAGATCGCGGGCGTTGCCCTCGAACCAGAGGTTGACGTCGGGGTGGAGGACGGGCAGCGCGCCGCCGTGCTGGTCGGGCACGGTCACGGGCGCGGTCTCGGAGGCGGACTCGGGCGTGAACTCGGGCTTGAACTCAGTGGTCGCAGTCATGGCACCTCCGATCCTGGCACGAAACGGAGTGCGGACCGCCGTACGACAAGCTCATGTCAGGCTGCGTGTGCGACGGCCGCCGCCCGGACCCGCGAACCAGACCAGCAGCCCGAGGCTGCTCGCCCGCATCCACATGACCGTGCTCTGGGCGAGCCGCGCGCCGCCCCACACCAGCACTCCCGCGCCGATCGCACCCACCAGCAGGCCCACCAGCACGTCGTGCGGGTAGTGCACGCCGACGAACACCCGGGAGAACGCCATCAGCACGGCCATCGGCACCATCCACACGGCGAGCCGCGGCCAGGCCAGGATCAGCCCCATGGCGGCGGCGCCCGCGATGACGGAGTGGTTGCTGGGGAACGACCAGTCCCCGACGGGCGGGCACTCCACCAGCGGCCTGGCGGCCCTGGCGACGGCCCGGCAGGGCCGGTCCTCGTGGATGAACGACTTGGCGAGCTCGCTGGCGACGTACATCACTCCCGTCGCCAGCGGTGCGAGCACCGCGACCGCCACGGACGCCGCGCTGTCGCCGCGGGCCCGCCACCAGACGACCACGAACAGGGCCGCGGAGACCAGCAGCCCCAGCTCCGTCCATATCTCGGCGAGGTACTGGAACCAGCCGGGAGTGGAGTGCGCGAAGTTGAGGATGGCGCGGTAGAGCGCGCTGCTGCTTTCCATGGCCACAGACGTTACGGAATGGACGGGTGCCGTTCACAATCGCCGATCGTCGACTCCGGTGCGTGACCGGGCACGACGAAAGTAGGGGTCGGTCCTCCTCATCCGGAATGATGATCGGCAAAAGTTGCCACGACAGCGGCGGGTGGGGCAGGAGTTGAGGCCTCTTCTCTCGTAGAGTTCGGGCCGTGGGATCTCTGCGTAATCCAGTCGGGCCGCTCCCCTCCTCCATTTACTGGCGACGGAGGGCCGTCGGGCTGTCCTTGCTGGCGTTGGTGGTGGTGCTGGTGCTCTGGATCACGCTCTCCGGCGGGGGCGACGACGACAGGAACGGCAGGGGAGGCGGCGCCCCCTCGCCCGCCGCCTCGATCACCCCCGGCCCGTCGAGCTCGGGCCCCGTGGTCCCGGGCGAACCGGGCGGCCGTGACACCGGCGGCAACGGCGCTACGGGCGGCGGCAGTACGGACACCGGCGGTACGGACCCCGGCACCGGGGGCACCGACGGCGCGGACTCGGCAGGCGGCGACTCGGGCGGGGCGGACGGCGCGGGGGGCGCTGCCGGTACGGGCGGTACTGGCGGCACCGGCACCGGCATCGGCGGCGCCGGGGCGGGCACGGGCGGTGGCAGCGGTACGGGCGGCGCGGGGCAGCAGGTTCCGGCCGACTCACCGCTCCCGAACTGCCTGCCGGGCTCGGTGGAGTTGACGATCCGCGCGATCAAGGTCCAGGTCCCCGTCGACGAGAAGCCGAAGTTCGAGCTGGTCGCGAAGAACACGACGGCTGCGGACTGCAAGATGGACTTCGGCCCGCAGGAGGCGACCGTGGACATCAAGAACGCGGCGAACGAGACGGTCTGGTCGTCGAAGGACTGCCCCAGGGGCGCGAGGTCGCTCCTGCTGCGGGTGCCGGCCAGGACGACGGTGACGCACGCGCTGGAGTGGGACCGTACGCGCAGCGACGCGCAGAAGTGCGACGGGCCGGCGGGGCCGGAGGTCGCTCCCGGCACCTACCTCGTGGAACTCGCCGGGGCGAAGACCCCCGCCTCCATCTCCCTCGCCAAGGACTGACCCTCGGCCTCGCCCAGCCCGCTTGGGCCGCGGGCCGCCCCTTCCCTCTACCCTCCCCACCCCCAGCCCTCTTGGGCCGCGGGCCGCCCCTTCCCTCTACCCTCCCCGCCCCCAGCCCTCTTGGGCCGCGGGCCGCCCCTTCCCTCTACCCTCCCCACCCCCAGCCGCCTTGGGCAGCGGGGCCGCCCCCCGGGGGCGGGACGGGTGGGCAAGGGGGCGGCCCCTCGCGCGGAGCGCACCCCTCTTGCGGCGGACCGACCTTGCGGGGTGCGATTCCTTCGCGCGGGCGCGTCGTGGCTGATCGCGCAGTTCCCCGCGCCCCTGAAGGGCGCCCCCTGGGCGAGGGAGCGGAACGTGCGGGCGCGTCGTGGCTGGTCGCGCAGTTCCCCGCGCCCCTAGGAGGTGCCCCCTGGCGAGGAGCGGAACGTGCGGGTGGGTGGGGGCTGGGCGCGCAGTTCCCCGCGCCCCAGGGATGTTTCCCCCGGCACGCGCCCGAGCTACACGTACCGCTCCAGGATCGAGGACTCCGCCAGGCGGGAGAGGCCCTCGCGTACCGAGCGGGCCCTTGCCTCGCCGACGCCGTCGACCGTCTGGAGGTCGTCCACGCTCGCCGCGAGGAGCTTCTGCAGGCCTCCGAAGTGCTCGACCAGGCGCTCGATGATGGCCCCCGGCAGCCTCGGTACCTTGGCGAGCAGCCGGTAGCCCCGCGGCGACACCGCCGAGTCGAGGGTCTCGGGCGACCCGCTGTAGCCCAAGGCACGCGCCACCGTCGGCAGTTCCAGCAGCTCGCTGTGGGTCAGCGCGTCCAGTTCCGTCAGCGCCTCCGCCACCGTCCGCGACCGCTTCGCCGTCGGCTCCGGCACGTAGTCCCGTACGACGAGCTCCCGCTCCGGCTCCACACCCGCGATCAACTCGTCGAGCTGGAGGGAGAGGAGGCGCCCGTCGGTGCCCAACTCCACCACGTACTCCGCGATCTCCGTCGCGATCCGGCGCACCATCTCCAGCCGCTGGGCGACCGCCGTGACGTCGCGGACCGTCACCAGGTCCTCGATCTCCAGCGCGGAGAGCGTGCCGGCCACCTCGTCCAGGCGGAGCTTGTACCGCTCAAGGGTGGCGAGCGCCTGGTTCGCGCGGGAGAGGATCGCCGCGGACTCCTCAAGGACCCGCCGCTCCCCGTTCACGTACAGCGCGATCAGCCGCATCGACTGCGACACCGACACCACGGGGAAGTGGCACTGCTTGGAGACACGGTCCGCGGTCCGGTGCCGGGTGCCCGTCTCCTCGGTGTGGATCGAGGCGTCGGGGACGAGCTGGACGCCCGCCCGCAGGATCTTCGTCATGTCCTTGTCGAGGATGAGCGCGCCGTCGAGCTTGCAGAGCTCACGCAGCCGGGTGGCGGTGAACTCGACGTCCAGGACGAAGCCGCCCGTACACATCGACTCGACGGTCTTGTCCATACCGAGGACGATCAGCCCGCCGGTGTTGCCGCGCAGGATCCGCTCCAGGCCGTCGCGCAGCGCCATGCCGGGGGCGACGGCGCTCAGCGAGGCACGGATCTGGGCCTCGTTGCCGGAGTTGCTGGAGCCTCCGCCGGACTTTCCGGGTGATGAGGCCCGGTCGCCTGCTGCCACTGCACTCCTCCGGTCACGGGGGTCACGGGTCGGGTCCGCCCCTGCCCGGGGCGGTCAACTTCGCCTCGCGGACGCGGTGGACAGGCGAGACCAGGGCAAAGTCTACCGGCGCTACTCCTCACTCCGTGGGGCCTGTGCGCGAGACCGGCGCGGAAGGACGCTCAGGGCGGCCCCCATGTCGGCCACCTCGGTCACCTTCATCCCGGCAGGGACACGGCCGGGGTCGGTCGGGACCAGTGCGTGGGTGAAGCCGAGCCGGTGCGCCTCGGCCAGTCTTCGTTGTACGCCCGTGACCCGGCGGA
Source organism: Streptomyces sp. NPDC091272 (assembly GCF_044757485.1). Taxonomy (NCBI): domain Bacteria; kingdom Bacillati; phylum Actinomycetota; class Actinomycetes; order Kitasatosporales; family Streptomycetaceae; genus Streptomyces; species Streptomyces sp. NPDC091272. Next base: position 15,877 of record NZ_JBIVVC010000003.1, on the reverse strand, counting down.
CCTCTCCGGCGAGCCCCACCTCGCCGATCGCGACCAGATTCTTGGGCAGCGGGGTGTCGCTGGCCGCCGACGCGAGGGCGAGCGCGACGGCGAGGTCGGACGCGGGCTCGGTCAGCTTCACGCCGCCGACCGTCGCGCAGTAGATGTCGCGCTTGCCGAGCGCGGTGATGCGCCCGCGCTGTTCGAGCACCGCCAGCATCATCGAGACGCGGGAGGTCTCCAGACCGGAGGTGGTGCGCCGCGGGGAGGGGATCTGCGAGTCGACGGTGAGCGCCTGGACCTCGGCGACCAGCGGACGGCGGCCTTCGAGGGTCACGGTCAGACAGGTGCCGGGGACGGCGATGTCACGGCGGGTGAGAAAGAGCCCCGAGGGGTCGGTGAGGCCGGTGATGCCCTCGTCGTGCAGCTCGAAGCAGCCGACCTCGTCCGTGGCCCCGTACCTGTTCTTCACCCCGCGCACCAGCCGGAGCCGGGCGTGCCGGTCGCCCTCGAAGGAGAGGACGACGTCCACGAGGTGCTCCAGCAGGCGCGGACCCGCGATGTTGCCGTCCTTGGTGACGTGGCCGACCAGGAGGGTGGCCATGCCGCGTTCCTTGGACGCCCGGATGAGGGCCGCCGTCACCTCCCTGATCTGGGCCACGCCGCCCGGTGCGCCGTCGAGCTCGGCGGACGCGACGGTCTGCACGGAGTCCAGGATCAGCAGGGTGGGCTTGACGGCGTCCAGGTGGCCGAGGACGGCGGCGAGGTCGGTCTCGGCCGCGAGGTAGAGGTGGTCGCTGAGCGCATGGATGCGGTCGGCGCGCAGCCGGACCTGACTCGCCGACTCCTCCGCCGTGACGTACAGCGTGCGGTGCTCCTCGTCGGCGGCCTTCGCCGCGGCGTCCAGCAGCAGCGTCGACTTGCCCACGCCCGGCTCGCCCGCGACGAGGACCACGGCGCCGGGCACCAGACCGCCGCCCAGCACCCGGTCCAGCTCGGGCACGCCGGTGGAACGGGCGGTGGCGGTACGGACGTCCACCTCGCCGATGGGCAGGGCCGCGCTGGAGACCCGGCCGGCGGCGGTGGTGCGGACCGCGGGCGCGCCGAACTCCTCGACCGTCCCCCAGGCCTGGCACTCGGGGCAGCGGCCGAGCCACTTGGCGGTCGTCCAGCCGCACTCGGTGCAGCGGTAGGACGGCCGGTCCTTCGCGGATTTCGTACGGGCAGCCATGCCGTCACCGTACAGACGACCACCGACAACCCCCGCCGGGCGGTCGCGGTGCGTGAGGGCATAGGCCACCGGTATGGGGCGGAAGAGGGCGGAACATGGGATTCCTGAACTCTTTCGAGGGATCTGTTCACCCGTACGGATTAAAAGGACTCAAGGAGAGCCAGGGGGCGGGCACGGCGCCCCTACGGTCTGCCGGGTGACGACCAGCAGGCGGGAGCACCCCACGCAGAGCACCGGGAACACCGGCACCACCGAGGGTCTCGGGGGCATCGACAGCTCCGGAGACACCGGCGGCACGGAAGGCGCCGGGATCACCGGGGCGCACCGGGCGCGCCGGCGTGCGCCCCGCACGCTCGCCCAGCGGCCCCCGTCGCGCTACGAGCCGTACCTGGACGGCCTGTTCACCTACGCCCTCTCGGTGCTGCGCGACCACGACGTGGCCACCGCCGTGCTCGGCGACGTCCTGGCACTCGCCGAACGCAGTTACGGACGCTGTCCCGGCGCCGAACCGGAACGCAGGGCCTGGCTCTACGCCCTCACCCGCTGGTCCTGTCTGCGCCGCCTCACCGAGGAGAAGCGCCGCCGCCAGGGCGCGCACGGCGGACACCGGACCCACCGCCCGCCGGCGGCCGTACCGGAACCGGAACTCCCGGTCGAGCAGAGCGTGGCGCGCAGGCGGCACGCCGATCTCGCCCTGCTCGCCTGGCCCGAGGCGGCCGGCACCACACCGGAGCAGCGCGAGGCCCTGGAGCTGGCGGTGCGGCACACGCTCGGTGCCGGGCAGGTCGCGGCGGTCCTGGGGCTGGACCGGCCGGCCGCCCGCGAACTGCTCGCCGCGGCGGCGTGCGAGGTGGAGCGCACCCGGGCGGCCCTGATCGTCGTGGAGAGCGGCAACTGTCCGACCGTCACCCGCCTCACCGACGACGACCAGGTCCTGCTCAGTACGGCCCTGCGCGGTGAGCTCGTGCGGCACGTCGACGACTGCCCGGTCTGCCGCAAGGCGGCCGAACGCGTGGGCGCGGGCGGGCCGTGGCCGGGAACGGGCGCGTCCCCCGGCCGGCTGCCGCTGGTGGAGGCACCGCGGGCGGCGGCTTACGTGGCGATGCTGCACGCGCCGCGGGTGCCGAGGAGCGGCACACCGCGCTTCGACCGGGAGGGGTTCCCGCTCGACCCCAAGGACCGGGCGGCCCGCCGCGAACGCCTCCGTACGAGGGCGCTGACGACGACGGTGGTCGCGACCGTCGTCGCTGCGCCGGTGATCGCCCTGTGGGCGGCGTACCGCGGGGCGCCCGTCACGGGGGAGGGGCCCCGGGGGGCATCGGTGACGGCGAGCGAGGAGGACGGGGTACCGGGGCCCGACGGCACACCGTACGAGGGCGGCGGCGACGCGTACGAGAACACGGGCAACGCGCACGGTGAGCCCGGCCGCGGTGGAGGCGGGGGCGGGGGCGGGCAGGACGTGTCGGTGAAGGTCCTCACCCCAGGCCGGGTCTCGGCGCCGCCGGGCGCGGGACGGCTCGCGGTGACCGCGGAGACCTCGGGCCATACGACGGTGGTACGGCTGACGGTGTCGGGCGGCGGGCCGGTCGCGTGGTCGATGTGGGCCAACGCGGGGTGGCTGCACCTGAGTCGGACCTCGGGAACTCTCGCACCGGGCGAGTCGTTCACGGTCTACATCACGGTGGACCGTGCTAGGGAGCCCGCCGAGCCTTGGACGGCCAGGCTCGGGGTGTCGCCCTCGGGTGCGGTGATATCGGTGACGGGCCGGGGATCCGCAGTCCCGTCCCCTCCGCCCCCACCTCCACCGCCGGGCCCGGGCCCGACACCCCCGCCCACGCTTCCGCCCACACATCCGCCGACGCATCCGCCGACGCATCCGCCGACGCATCCGCCGACGCATCCGCCCACGTCGCCGCCCACCTCGCCGCCGACTTCTCCGCCGACGTCGCCGCCCACTTCTCCGCCGACGTCCCCGCCGACGAGCCCGCCCACGACGCCGCCGAGCACGTCACCGCCCGGGAGCGAGCCGCCCCCGAGCACCCCGCCGCCGACGGATGGCTCGCAGGGCGGCCAGGGCTGAGGGCACGGTCGCGAGGCGGGCCGGTCGCCAAGGCCCCCGCTCCGCGCGAGGGGCCGCCCCCTTGCCCACCCGTCCCGCCCCCGGGGGGCGGCCCCGCTGCCCAAGGGGGCTGAGGGGGGAGTGGGGGCAGGGCCTCTCCGAGGACCGAGGGGCCCGAGGGCAGGCATTTAGGGGCGCGGGGAACTGCGCGACCAGCCACGACGCACCCGCACAACACCCTCCCCGCCCCGGAAGGGGCAAGCCCCCCCGCCCCGCAAGGGGCAAGTTCACCGCCCCGGATCCGCCGGATGCGGAGCCACCAGTGGCAGCTGCGAGGCGAGTCTCGCCTCGCACAGGGCGGCGAGCCGCGCATACCCCCCCGCCCCCATCAGCTCCGTCAGCTCCGGCCGGTACGACACGTACACCGGCTCCCCCGCCCCGTGCGCGGACGTCGCCGACGTGCACCACCAGTGCAGGTCGTGGCCGCCGGGGCCCCACCCGCGGCGGTCGTACTCACCGATCGTGACCTGGAGGATCTTCGTGTCGTCCGGCCGCTCGATCCAGTCGTACGTCCGCCGCACCGGCAGCTGCCAGCACACGTCCGGCTTGGTCTCCAGCGGCTCCTTGCCCTCCCTGAGCGCGAGGATGTGCAGCGAGCAGCCCATGCCGCCCGCGAACCCCGGCCGGTTCTGGAAGATGCACGAGCCCTCCCAGCGCCGCGTCTGCCGGTCCCCGTCCTCGTCCTCCTGGACCCAGCCGCCGTGCGGCCCCTTGGAGCCCTTCGTGGTCTTCGCCACGTCGTGGAACTGCCAGATGTCCGGCGTCAGCCGCGCCACGTGACCGGCGACCCGCTGCTCGTCGTCCTCGTCGGAGAAGTGCGCACCGAGCGTGCAGCAACCGTCGTCCGCCCGGCCGAGCTTGATGCCCTGGCAGCCGCTGCCGAAGATGCACGTCCACTTCGAGGTGAGCCAGGTCAGGTCGCACCGGAAGACCTGCTCCTCGTCCTCCGGGTCGGGGAACTCCACCCACGCGCGGGCGAAGTCGAGCCCCTGCTCGTCGCTCTCCGCCACCGCATCCGGCTTCGGCTGCTTCGCGGCTTTCTCCGGCTTCGCCTTTTTCGTCTTTGGCACGGGGCAAGGGTAGGCGCAGCAGCGGCCGCGGCGCGCCGCAGTAGCGTTCCGTACATGAGACTCGGAGTCCTCGACGTCGGTTCGAACACGGTGCACCTGCTGGTGGTGGACGCCCACCGCGGCGCGCGCCCGCTGCCCGCGCACTCCTTCAAGGCGGAACTGCGCCTCGCGGAGCTGCTGGACGAGGAGGGTGCGATCGACTCCGTCGGGATAACCCGGCTGGTCAGCACCGTGGGCGAAGCCATGGAGGCGGCCGAGGACAAGGGCTGCGAGGACGTGATGGCGTTCGCGACGTCGGCGGTCCGCGAGGCGAGCAACGCGGACCACGTGCTGGCCCGGGTGCGCGAGGAGACCGGCGCCGACCTCCAGGTCCTGTCCGGCGAGGACGAGGCCCGGCTGACCTTCCTGGCCGCCCGCCGCTGGTTCGGCTGGTCGGCGGGCAAGCTGCTGCTGCTCGACATCGGCGGCGGCTCGCTGGAAATCGCGTACGGGCTCGACGAGAACCCGGACATCGCCGTCAGCCTCCCGCTCGGCGCCGGCCGGCTCACGGCGGGGCACCTCCCGGGGGATCCGCCCGATGCCCAGGACGTACGGGCCCTACGAAAGGACGTACGCGCACAAATCGCCCGTACGGTGGGGGAATTTGCCCGGTTCGGGCCGCCGGACCATGTGGTGGCCAGCTCCAAGACGTTCCGTCAGCTCGCCCGGATCGGGGGCGCCGCCCGCTCGGCCGAGGGTCTGTACGTCCAACGTGAGCTCAGTCGCAGTTCGCTGCGGGAATGGGTGCCGAAACTGGCCGGGATGACGGTCGAGCAGCGCGCCCAGCTCCCCGGGGTCTCCGCCGACCGCGCTCCCCAACTCCTGGCAGGAGCCCTGGTCGCGGAGGGTGCGATGGACCTCTTCGAGGCGACGACCCTGGAGATCTGCCCGTGGGCGCTGCGCGAGGGAGTCATCCTGCGACGGCTGGATCGCCTCCCCTCCGCATGACCGTACGGAGACCTCCGCGCGCCGCCGGACCGGAAGGGGACCGTACGCTGTCCCTCGTGGCAGAAGTGGCGAAACCAGTGGTACGCATCCCCGATGCGAAGGTCGCGCTGTCCACCGCCTCCGTCTACCCGGAGTCGACGGCGACGGCCTTCGAGATCGCCGCACGCCTCGGCTACGACGGTGTCGAGGTCATGGTGTGGACGGATCCCGTCAGCCAGGACATCGAGGCGCTGCGCAGACTCTCCGACCATCACGGCGTCCCGGTCCTCGCCGTGCACGCGCCCTGCCTGCTGATCACCCAGCGGGTGTGGTCGACGGACCCGTGGGTCAAACTGCAGCGCGCGCAGGCCGCGGCCGAGAGGCTGGGCGCGTCGACGGTCGTCGTCCACCCGCCCTTCAGGTGGCAGCGCAACTACGCCCGTGACTTCGTGAGCGGGATCTGGCGGATGGCCGAGGAGACCGACGTCCGCTTCGCCGTCGAGAACATGTATCCGTGGCGCTACAAGGACCGCGAGATGCTGGCGTACGCCCCTGAGTGGGACGTCACCAAGGACGACTACCGGCACTTCACGGTCGACCTCTCGCACACCGCGACCGCCCGCACCGACGCCATGGCCATGATCGACCGGATGGGTGAGCGGCTCGGCCACGTACACCTCGCGGACGGCAAGGGCTCCGCCAAGGACGAGCACCTGGTGCCGGGCCGCGGCACCCAGCCCTGCGCGGAACTCCTGGAACGGCTGGCCGCCACCGGCTTCGACGGTCACGTCGTCGTCGAGGTCAACACCCGCCGGGCCATGTCGTCCGCCGAACGCGAGGCCGACCTCGCCGAGGCCCTCGCCTTCACCCGCCTGCACCTGGCGTCGGCGAGGCCCCAGGCCCGCCTCCAGGGCCCATGACGAAGCCCCCACCCCCGCAGCCCCCGGGCGCCGACCCCGGACCCGACCGGGGCCCGGACCCAGCCCCCGACCCGGGACCCAACACGCGCTCCGACCCTGCCCCCGACCCGGGACCCGACCCGGAGCCCACTCCCACTCCCACCCCGGCCCCGACGACCCCGACGACCCCGCCCCCCACCCGGCGCCGCCGCGGCCGCCCTCCCCGGGCCGCCGCCGGGGAGACCGTCCCGGCCGCCCGGGACCGGATCCTGGCCGCCGCCCGCACCGAGTTCGCCGAGCGCGGTTACGACAAGACCTCCGTGCGCTCGATCGCCAGGGCCGCGGGGGTCGACCCGGCGCTCGTCCACCACTACTTCGGTACGAAGGACGAGATCTTCGCGGCGGCCGTCGAGGTGTCCTTCGAGCCGGCCCTCGCCCTGGAGTCCCTGCTGGGCCAGGGCGTCGACGACATCGGCGAGCGCATCGCCCGCTTCTTCTTCGGGGTGTGGGAGAACCCGGCGACCCGGGGGCCGCTCCTCGCCGTCGTACGGTCCGCGCTGACGCACGAGGCGGCGGCGAAGGTGCTGCGGGGCTTCGTGCTGCGCCGCGTCCTGGAGCGGGTCGCGGCGGACCTGGACGTACCGGAACCGACGTTCCGGGCCGAGCTGGCGCTCTCGCACATGATCGGCATCGCGATCGTGCGGTACGCGCTGGAGGTCGAGCCGCTGGCCTCCGCGGAGGTCGAGGACATCGTGGCGATGGTCGCGCCCACCCTCCAGCGCTATCTGACCGAAATCTGAACAGTCGTTCCGTCATCCGGACAAGCTGTCCGGATCCTGGATCCGGGGCGTACGCTCGGTGCCAGTCGTACCGTCGGCCGGCGCTACGAATCCGTACTCCTGGGAAGTGAACCCGATGCCCGAGCTGAGGTCCCGCACCGTCACCCACGGCCGCAACATGGCAGGCGCCCGCGCGCTCATGCGCGCCTCCGGTGTAGCGAGCGAGGACATCGGCAAGCCGATCATCGCGGTCGCCAACTCCTTCACCGAGTTCGTCCCCGGCCACACCCACCTCGCCCCGGTCGGCCGGATCGTCTCGGACGCGATCCTGGCGGCGGGCGCGGTGCCCCGCGAGTTCAACACCATCGCGGTCGACGACGGCATCGCGATGGGCCACGGCGGAATGCTGTACTCGCTGCCGTCCCGCGACCTCATCGCGGACAGCGTGGAGTACATGGTGGAGGCCCACTGCGCCGACGCCCTGATCTGCATCTCGAACTGCGACAAGATCACCCCGGGCATGCTGAACGCGGCGCTCCGCCTCAACATCCCCACGATCTTCGTCTCCGGCGGCCCGATGGAGTCCGGACGCGCCACTCTCGTCGACGGCACGGTCCGTACCCTCGACCTGGTCGACGCGATGTCCGACGCGGTCAACGACAAGATCTCCGACGAGGACATGCTCCGGATCGAGGAGAACGCCTGTCCGACCTGCGGCTCCTGTTCCGGCATGTTCACGGCCAACTCGATGAACTGCCTGGCCGAGGCCATCGGCCTCGCCCTGCCGGGCAACGGCTCGACCCTCGCGACGCACACCGCACGCCGCGCCCTGTACGAGGACGCCGGCCGCACGATCGTCGAGATCACCAAGCGCCACTACGAGCAGGACGACGCGAGCGTCCTGCCCCGCGCCGTCGCGAGCCGCGCCGCGTTCGAGAACGCCATGGCCCTGGACATCGCCATGGGCGGCTCCACCAACACGATCCTGCACCTCCTCGCCGCCGCCCAGGAGGCCGAGCTGGACTTCGGCCTGCCGGAGATGGACGAGATCTCGCGCCGCGTCCCCTGCCTCGCCAAGGTCGCGCCGAACGTCGCCAAGAACCGTACGTACTACATGGAGGACGTGCACCGGGCCGGCGGCATCCCCGCCATCCTCGGCGAGCTCTACCGGGGCGGACTCCTCAACGAGGACGTGCACTCGGTGCACTCGCCCTCCCTCGCCGACTGGCTCAAGAACTGGGACGTGCGCGGCGGCTCCCCGGCCCCCGACGCCGTCGAGCTGTGGCACGCGGGCCCCGGCTGCGTCCGCTCCGCCACCGCCTTCTCCCAGTCCGAGCGCTGGGACACCCTGGACACCGACGCCGAGGAAGGCTGCATCCGCTCCGTCGAGCACGCCTACTCCAAGGACGGCGGACTGGCCGTCCTCAAGGGCAACCTCGCCGTCGACGGCTGCGTCGTGAAGACGGCGGGCGTGGACGAGTCGATCTGGACCTTCGAGGGCCCGGCCGTCGTCTGCGAGTCGCAGGAGCAGGCCGTCGAGAAGATCCTCCTCAAGGAGGTCAAGGCGGGCGACGTCGTCGTCATCCGTTACGAGGGCCCCAAGGGCGGCCCCGGCATGCAGGAGATGCTCTACCCGACCTCGTACCTGAAGGGCACCGGCCTCGGCAAGGAGTGCGCGCTGATCACCGACGGCCGCTTCTCCGGCGGCACCTCGGGCCTCTCGATCGGCCACGCGTCGCCGGAGGCCGCGTCGGGCGGCACGATCGCGCTCGTCGAGGACGGCGACCGCATCCGCATCGACATCCCGAACCGTACGATCGAACTCCTCGTGTCCGACCAGGAACTGGCGGAGCGCAGCGAGGCACTCGGCGGGGTCTACGCCCCGAAGAACCGCGAGCGCAAGGTGTCCGCCGCGCTGCGCGCGTACGCCGCGATGGCGACGAGCGCGGACCGGGGCGCGGTGCGCGACGTCTCGAAGCTGGGCTGACCCCCCAGGGGGGGCCGATCGGTACAGCTGCCGCCCCGCCCCGCCCCTATCCTCGGCCCCCGCTTCCGCCCTCTCCGACACTCCCGCTCCGGGGTGGCGGAGGGGGCGGTGGCGCGTCGCCGCCGGGCCTGCGGACGTCGTCCGCGCCGTTGCCGGGACGCAGGCCCGGATCCTTCGGGTCGAGGGCGAAGACCTCGCCGCTCGTACCGGTGACCACCAGCAGGCCACCCGCCCGCAGGACCGCGGTGTCGTGGTACGCGGCCGGGGGCGCGCCGCGGTGCGCGGAGCGCCACACCTCCTTGCCGGTACGGGAGTTGAGCGCGAGCACCTGGCCGCTGAGGCTCGGCACGAACAGGGTGGCGCCCGCGGCGTCGGTCCCCGGTACGCCCAGGCCCCGCACTCCCGGGTCCCTGCTCCAGCGCGGGGCGCCGGTCCTGACGTCGTACGCGGAGACGGTGCCCCAGTGGTGCACGAAGTAGACCGTGTCGCCCAGCAGCACCGGACGGCCCTTGGGGGCGCCGGGCAGGGCGAGGGTGCGCGGGGCGCGGGCGCCGGTGGGGTCGACCAGCAGGAGCGAGGAGTAACTGCCCTCGTGGTTGGCGTGCTCGGCGGCGTCGCCGGGGCGGCCCCACCTGGCGAGGACCAGCAGACCCCGGCCGGCCCCCACGACGTCGTGGTCCCGGCCACGCGTCACCAGCGCGGCCCGCCGGCCGTCGGTCTTCGCGTAGCGGACGTAACTCCTGGGCGCGGCGCCGTCGTCGGGGCGCGCGCACGACCCGTACAACTGCCCTTCGAGTACGAACGGCGAGCAGAACTGCCCGGCGGGATTCGGCACGGACCAGCGGGTCGCGCCGGAGCGGGGGTCGCGGGCCACGACGGCGCGCCGGGCCGCGTCGGGGGTGACGACGAGGTCGTCCAGGACGGCGGGGGAGTCGTAGCCGCCGACGGGCCGGTGCCAGAGGCGGTGCCCGTCCCGGGTGTCGAGGGCGGCCAGCCGGCGGGACGAGTCCGAGACGGTCTCGACGACGAAGACCACCGCGCCCTTGGCGGCGGCAGCGGAGGGGGAGGAGTCGTTGCCCTCCTGGGTGCCGGGGACGGTGGGTGGCTCGGGCGCGCGCCAGCGGGTGGACCCGGTGGCGACGTCCAGCCGTACGGCCCTGAGGCTGCCGCCCCCGCAGTGGACGGCGTTGCCCGACAGGGTGCAGCGGACCTCGGCGAACGGCCCGAACGCGCCCGTGGCGGTGGGCAGCGCGGTCTGCCAGGACCGCTGGACGGCGGGCGGCTCCTTCCCGTCGGATTCACTCCTGCCCGGGGAGCCCGGTCCCTGGTCACCGGGAGAGTTGAGGAAGAGGACGAGCCCACCGGCCCCGAGGACGGCCACCAGCGCGGCGGACCCGAACCGGGCACGGCGGGACAGGGAACGGCGCCGGGGCGGCGGGGTGGGCCGGTCACCGACGGGAACTTGACGGCGCACGACGACGGTGCCGGTGTCGGTGTCGGCGCGGACACCCCCACCACCCGCGCCGACGCGGTCGCCCCTGCCCACGCTGACGCCGTCGCCCTCACGCTTGCTCGCGCCGTCGCCCTCATGCATGCGGACGCGGAGGGCCGCGCCTTCGCCCTCTGTACCGGTCCCCGGGGTCGGGGCACCGGGCCCGGCCCCGGAAGCGCTCCCGGGCTTCCACTTCCGTAACAGCGCGGCCAGCTCGTCCGTTTCGGGCCGGTCCTGGGCCTCCTTGAGCAGGCAGTACTCCAGAATGCCGCGCAGCGGCTCGCGCAGGCCGTCGAGGACGGGAGGCTCGTGCACCACTTGATACGCCGTCATGTACGGGCTGTCCGCGTCGAACGGGCCACGCCCCACGGCCGCGTACACGAGCAGTGTGGCGAGCGAGAAGACGTCGGAGGCGGGGCCGATGGTGCGGGGGCTGTTCAACTGCTCGGGCGACATGAAGGGCGGGGTGCCCATCACATGCCCGGTGACGGTCAGCGCGCGGTTGCCGACGGCCCGCGAGACGCCGAAGTCGATGACCCGGGGCCCGTCATGGGCCATGAGTACGTTGGCGGGCTTGAGGTCGCGGTGGACGACGCCGACGCGGTGGATGTCCCGTAACGCCTCGACGAGACCGAGCGCGAGCAGCCGTAACTCGGCCTCTGCGAGCGGCCCTTGTGCGTCCAGCAGCTCCGCGAGGGTGGGGCCGGGTACGTACTGGGTCGCCATCCACGGCCGTACGGCGTCCGGATCGGCGTCCAGGACGGCCGCGGTGAAGGCACCGCTGACCCTGCGCGCGGCGGCGATCTCCTGCCGGAAGCGGGTCCGGAAGTCGGGGTCGGCGGAGTACTGCTCGTGGATCACCTTGACGGCGACCTCACGACCGGAGGGGGAGGCGCCGAGATAGACGGTGCCCATGCCGCCGGTTCCGAGCCGGCCGAGAAGCCGGTAGTCCCCGATGACCCGAGGATCGTCCGCCGCGAGCGACACGGCTCAGCTCCCTTCGACTCCCTGACCGGGAGAAGTGCGTGGTCCCCTCACCCTAGAACGCACGAGCCCCCCGAACCCCCAAAACGGAAATGCACCACCCGCGGGGCGGGCGGGTGCCGGGGGGCGTGACGGGGGTCGGTCTTTGGGGGTGCGGGGCGGGGGTCGGCCCCGGGGGGGGGCGGGACGGGGAGGCGGGAACCGGGACGGGGGTCGGCCCCAGGGGGGTGCGGGACGGGGAGGCGGGCCGTGAGCCGGGACGGGAGCGGTTGGATGCCCCCCGGGCCTCGGGACGGGGAGGCGGGCCGTAAGCCGGGACGGGAGCGGTTGGATGCCCCCGGGCCCCCTGCGCAGGGAGGCGCTCCGTGAGCCGGGTCGGCCGGCCGCAAACCGCGCGCACGAACCGCACTCGTACCACCGCGCGGCCTTTCACCCGGCTCCGCGTCCGGCCCCGCCCCTCCCGCACCGAACCCCAGGGATAATCGACCCCGTGAGCGAGAACCCCCAGAACGCCGACTCCGACGCCCCCACCACCCCGGCAGGGCCCCGGCCCGAGCCCCTCCGCTTCTTCGGCACCACCTGGGTGCACCACGACAACGGCTACGCACTGCGCCGCGTCGGCGCGGCGGGCGGTTCGATCGTGGCGGCGGTCGCCGGCTGCCTCCTGCTCCGTTTCGCCTACCAAGGCCTCCAGATCGCCGACGTCGGCGGCATCGTAGGGATGCTCGTCGTCGTGATGTTCGCGATCTGCAGCGCCATTGCCTTCCGCAAGACCTGGGAAGGATTCTCGGCCCGCCCTGCGGATCCGGCGCGCGAGCAGTCCCTCCGCAGCCTGAAGGCCATCGGCTTCGTGGGCTCGCTCCTCGCCTACTTCTTCCGCTCCCTGACCGAGGCGCCCGGCGAGAAACTCCACCGCCAGGAGTACGAGACGGCCCTCACCCAGTACGAACGCAGGCGCGGCACCCGCACCGGCAACCCCGCCGCACGCAAGAAGAAGCCGAAGCGCAAGTAGCGGAACCCCGAGGACAGCCGAGGAACCCCACCCCCAAGGGCTTACGAACGAAGCCAGGGGTTGACGAACGAAGCCAAGGGTTGACGAACGCCCCCACTGTCGGCGAACCGCCCTCAACGTCGGCGACGAATGCCGGCGTCGGCGAACCGCCCCCACTGTCGGCAAACCTCCCCAAACGTCGGCGACGAATGCCGGCGTCATTTCCCGCGTCTCCGCGGCTCCGCGTGCCCGGCCCCCGCGTGCCCGGCCCCCGCGTCCCCGCGTCCCCGCGTCCCCGCGTCCCCGCGTCCCCGCGTCCCCGCGTCCCCGCGTCCCCGCGTCCCCGCGTCCCCGCGTCCCCGCGCCCCCGCGGCCAACCCACCCCCCCTCCCCGCCCTTGACGCGTCCGGCCCGTGCGCAGCACAATTCATCACACGATGAATAAGTCAGGGAGCCGCCATGACAACCGCCCCCAGCCCCCTGCCGACACCCCCGCGCTTGCCGCCCGGTCCGTCACCGTCACCCGTGGCTCCCGACCCGTCGTCCGTGACCTCACCTTCCAGCTCCCGCCCGCTCGGATCACCGGCCTTCTCGGCCCCTCCGGCTGCGGCAAGTCCACCTTGCTGCGCGCGGTGGTCGGGACGCAGGCCAAGGTCACCGGCACCCTCACGGTTCTGGGCCGGCCCGCCGGGCACCCGGCCCTCCGCCCCCGCATCGGTTACGTCACGCAGGCCCCGTCCGTCTACGCCGACCTGACCGTTCGCCAGAACCTGGCCTACTTCGCCGCGATCCTCGCCCCCGGCCGGGCCGCCGCCGACCGCCGTGCCGAGTTCGTCGCCCGCGCGCTGGCGGACGTCGACCTCACCACCCACGCCGACGCCCTCACCGGAAACCTCTCCGGCGGCCAGCGCAGCCGTGTCTCCCTCGCCGTGGCGCTCCTCGGTACCCCGGAGCTGCTCGTGCTCGACGAACCGACGGTCGGCCTGGACCCGGTCCTGCGCCGCGACCTATGGGACCTCTTCCACGCCCTCGCCGCCGACCGCGGCACCACCCTGCTGATCTCGTCGCACGTCATGGACGAGGCCGAACGCTGCGACCACCTCCTGCTCATGCGCGACGGCGAGATCCTCGCCCAGGACACCCCGGACGCCCTTCGCGCCCGTACCGGCGCCCCAACAGTCGAAGAAGCCTTCCTCCGCATGGTCGACACCCCGGCCGCCTGACCCGCCCGCCCCCGGAAGGGACCGTCATGTCCCCGCTGCCATCGCCGTCCGCGCACCGCACCCTCACCACTGCGGCCCGCGTCCTGCGCCAACTGCGCCACGACCCCCGCGCCACGGCCCTGATGCTGCTGGTACCAGCAGTGATGATCACGCTCCTGCGCTTCGTCTTCGACACGTCGGCGACGGCGGACGGAGGAGGTGGCGGAGGCGGAGGAGCAGGTACGGGGGCCGGCTCCAGCCCCTTCGACGCGGTGGGAGCCTCGCTCCTCGGGATCTTTCCGCTGGTCACCATGTTCCTGGTGACCTCCATCGCCACCCTGCGCGAACGCACCGGCGGAACTCTCGAACGCCTCCTCGCCCTGCCCCTCGCCAAGGCGGAACTCATCGGCGGCTACGCACTCGCCTTCTCCGTACTCGCCCTGCTCCAAGCCGCTCTCACCACCGCGCTGGCGGTCTGGGTGCTGGGCCTGGACGTCGTGGGCTCCCCCTGGCTGCTGCTCCTGGTGGCCCTTCTCGACGCCTTGCTGGGCACGGCACTGGGCCTCTTCGTGTCGGCGTTCGCGGCGTCGGAGTTCCAGGCGGTGCAGTTCATGCCGGTGGTGATCTTCCCGCAGCTGCTCCTCTGCGGTCTGCTCACCCCGCGCGCCTCCATGCACCCCGTGCTGGAAGCGATCTCCACGGTCCTGCCCATGTCGTACGCGGTGGACGCCATGAACGAGATCCGTACCCACGCCGAGATCACGGCCGCTTTCGTCCGCAGCATCACGGTCGTCGCCGCGGTCGCCCTCCTGGTCCTCTGCCTGGGCGCCGCCACCCTCCGCCGCCGCACCCCCTGACCCGCCACCCGTCTGCGCCCCTCCCCGCCCCTCACCCCGTCCTGGCCCCCTCCACCCCTCGGACACTCCGCCGTCCCCCGCCGACCCGGTGCAAGGATGTCCAGATACCCGAGCTCCACCTCCCCGGAGGGTTTCCCGCATGACCCAGCAGACAGACGCAACGCACAGCGCCACCCCTGACGCGCCCGCGCCGAGGCCCAAGACCGTCGCGGTCCTCGGCACCGGCAAGATCGGCGAAGCCCTCCTCAGCGGGATGATCCGCGGTGGCCGCCGCCCGGCCGACCTCCTCGTCACGGCCCGCCGCAGCGAACGCGCCGAGGAACTCCGCACCCGCTACGGCGTCGAGTCCGTCACCAACGCCGAGGCCGCCAAGCGCGCCGACACCCTCATCCTGACCGTGAAGCCCCAGGACATGGGCAAGCTCCTCGACGAACTCGCCCCGCACGTCCCGGCCGACCGCCTGGTGATCAGCGGCGCCGCCGGCATCCCCACCTCGTTCTTCGAGGAGCGCCTCGCCGCCGGCACCCCCGTGGTCCGCGTCATGACGAACACGCCCGCCCTCGTGGACGAGGCCATGTCCGTCATCTCGGCGGGCAGCCACGCGACCCCCGCCCACCTCGCCCACGCCGAGGAGATCTTCGGCGGGGTCGGCAAGACGCTCCGCGTCCCCGAGTCCCAGCAGGACGCGGCCACCGCTCTCTCCGGCTCGGGCCCGGCCTACTTCTACTTCCTCGTCGAGGCGATGACCGACGCCGGCATCCTCCTGGGCCTGCCCCGCGCCCAGGCACACGACCTGATCGTGCAGGCCGCCATCGGCGCCGCGGTGATGCTCCGCGACAGCGGCGAGCACCCCGTGAAGCTGCGGGAGGCCGTCACCTCCCCGGCCGGCACCACCATCAGTGCCATCCGCGAGCTGGAGAACCACGGGGTACGGGCCGCACTCATCGCTGCCCTGGAAGCCGCCAGGGACCGCAGCAAGGAACTGGCCTCCGGCAACGGCTGACCTCCAGCACCCTCACCGCACGGGCAGCGCCCCGCCTGGCCCGGCACGCCTCATCCATGGTGTGCCGGGCCGCCCCACGCCCGGGGTTGACACGCGATTAGCCGATACGTAATGTTCTCCGAGCTGTCCGACTGTGAGTACCGGCTCCGGCCGGTCCCCGGACAGTCATTCCGCATCAACCACTTCGAGCAGACGACTCTCCGTCGCATTGCTTCGGTGTGCACTTTTGCGAAATGAGGAATCCGCGTTCGAGAGGGCGCACCCCGATTGGCATCGGGGCCCCGGACTCCGCTAATGTCTCACTCGTCGGAACGGCCC